>NZ_BAAAWT010000001.1:0-1307500 GCF_039535215.1 Streptomyces racemochromogenes | reverse complement strand
TGCTGTGGGGCCAGACCCTGCGCAGCACCGTCGCCCACGCCGAGATCGTCTCCATCGACATCTCCGAGGCCCTGGCCATGCCGGGCGTCTACTCGGTCCTGACGTACGACGACCTGCCGGCCGAGATGAAGAACTACGGCCTGGAGATCCAGGACACCCCGGTCCTGGCCAACGGCCGGGTACGCCACCACGGCGAGCCGGTGGCCCTCGTGGCCGCCGACCACCCGGAGACCGCCCGCCGCGCGGCCGCCAAGATCAAGATCGACTACCGGGAGCTGCCGCTCGTCACGGACGAGGCCTCCGCCCTCGCCGCCGACGCGCCGCTGATCCACGAGGGCCGCGACGACCACCACGCCGGCCACGTCCCGCACCCGAACATCGTGCACCGCCAGCCGATCATCCGCGGCAACGTGGAGGAGGCCCGCAAGCGGGCCGACGTGATCGTCGAGGGCGAGTACACCTTCGGCATGCAGGACCAGGCCTTCCTCGGCCCCGAGTCCGGCCTCGCCGTGCCCTCCGAGGACGGCGGTGTCGACCTGTACGTCGCCACCCAGTGGCTGCACTCGGACCTCCAGCAGATCGCCCCGGTCCTCGGCCTCCCGCCGGAGAAGGTCCGCATGACGCTCTCGGGCGTCGGCGGTGCCTTCGGCGGCCGCGAGGACATCTCGATGCAGATCCACGCCTGCCTCCTGGCCCTGGCCACGAACAAGCCGGTCAAGATCGTCTACAACCGCTTCGAGTCCTTCTTCGGCCACGTGCACCGCCACCCGGCGAAGCTGTACTACGAGCACGGCGCCACCAAGGACGGCAAGATCACGCACATGAAGTGCAAGATCGTGCTCGACGGCGGTGCCTACGCGTCCGCCTCCCCGGCCGTCGTCGGCAACGCGTCCTCCCTCTCGGTGGGCCCGTACGTCATCGACGACGTGGACATCGAGGCGATCGCGCTCTACACGAACAACCCGCCCTGCGGCGCGATGCGCGGCTTCGGCGCCGTCCAGGCCTGCTTCGCGTACGAGGCCCAGATGGACAAGCTCGCGGCGAAGCTGGGCATGGACCCGGTCGAGTTCCGCCAGCTGAACGCCATGGAGATGGGCACGATCATGCCCACCGGCCAGGTCGTGGACTCCCCGGCCCCGGTCGCCGAGCTGCTGCGCCGGGTCAAGGCCCGCCCGCTGCCGCCGGAGCGCCAGTGGGAGACCGCCGGCGAGCACGCGGACGTCCGCGCGCTGCCCGGCGGCCTGTCCAACACCACCCACGGCGAGGGCGTCGTCCGCGGCGTCGGCTACGCGGTCGGCATCAAGAACGTCGGCTTCTCCGAGGGCTTCGACGACTACTCCACCGCCCGCGTGCGCCTGGAGGTCATCAACGGCGAGCCCGTCGCGATGGTCCACACGGCCATGGCGGAGGTCGGCCAGGGCGGTGTCACCGTCCACGCGCAGATCGCCCGTACCGAGCTCGGTGTCACGCAGGTGACCATCCACCCGGCCGACACGCAGGTCGGCTCCGCCGGTTCCACGTCCGCCTCCCGGCAGACGTACATGACCGGTGGCGCCGTGAAGAACACCTGCGAGGCCGTCCGCGAGAAGGTCCTGGAGATCGGCCGCCGCAAGAACGGCTCCTACCACCCGGCGTGGGCGACCGCCGAGCTGCTCCTGGAGGGCGGCAAGGTCGTCACCGACGGCGGCGAGGTGCTCGCCGACCTGGCGGACATCCTGGAGGGCGAGGACGCGATCGACCTCGAGCTCGAGTTCCGCCACCGTCCGACGGTCGCCTTCGACCTGAAGACCGGCCAGGGCGACGGCCACGTCCAGTACACCTTCGCCGCGCACCGCGCGGTCGTCGAGGTGGACACCGAGCTCGGCCTCGTCAAGGTCGTCGAGCTGGCGACCGCCCAGGACGTCGGCAAGGCGCTGAACATGCTCTCCGTGGTGGGCCAGATCCAGGGTGGTACCACCCAGGGTCTCGGCGTGGCCGTCATGGAGGAGATCATCGTGGACCCGAAGACCGCGAAGGTGCGCAACCCCTCCTTCACGGACTACCTGATCCCGACCATCCTGGACACCCCGACCATCCCGGTCGACGTCCTGGAGCTGGCCGACCCGAACGCGCCGTACGGCCTTCGCGGTCTCGGCGAGGCCCCGACCCTCTCGTCCACCCCGGCCGTCCTCGCGGCGATCCGGCAGGCGACCGGTCTGGAGCTCAACAAGACGCCGATCCGTCCGGAAGCCCTTACCGGGACCCTCTAGGACGGCGTGGTCCGGGGGCCGCCAGGCCCCCGGACCCCACCCCTCGGATTTCCGGGCGGTGTGACTCGGGAACGTCACACTTCACGCCACACCGCCCGGAGCAAGAAGTACGCGGTACCGCACCGCTCGCGGTCCCCCGTCACTCGGCAGAGCAGAACCCCTGCACAAACCCCCACGTAGTACCAGCGGTCACCCCCGCACTACCCGCAGTACACGCAGTGCACCTTTCGCGTCGCCTCGGGCCGTCACCCCGGGTCGTGCAGCCAACGCAGTTTCCCAAATCCCGCGTCTCCAATCTTCATGCGGGTGCCCCTTTGAACCTTGGGAGTTAGGCACCATGACCCAGTCGTCTGTGGAGCCCAAGACCACCGCGGAAGAGGCCGGCGACGGCACTCTGAACCCCGCTGGGCGTTCTTGGCTCGACCGTTACTTTCACATCACCCACAGAGGGTCGAACGTCGGCAATGAGATTCGTGGCGGCGTCACGACCTTCATGGCCATGGCGTACATCCTCCTGCTCAACCCGCTGATCCTCTCCGGCAAGGACGTCGCCGGGGACACGATGAGCCAGAAGGCCCTGATCACGGCCACCGCCTTCGCCGCGGCCCTGACCACCCTCCTGATGGGCTTCATCGGCAAGGTCCCGCTGGTCCTCGCCGCCGGCCTGTCCGTCTCCGGCGTCCTGGCCTCGCAGGTCGCCCCGCAGATGACCTGGCCGCAGGCCATGGGCATGTGCGTCATGTACGGCGTCGTGATCTGTCTCCTGGTCGTCACCGGCCTCCGCGAGATGATCATGAACGCGATCCCCCTGGCGCTCAAGCACGCGATCACCATGGGCATCGGCATGTTCGTCGCCCTGATCGGACTCGTGAAGGCCGGCTTCGTCGGCAAGGGTCCCGAGTTCGGTCCTCCGGTCCAGCTCGGTTCGGTCGGCGAGCTCGCCGGCTGGCCCGTCCTGCTCTTCTGCGTCACCCTGCTGGGCATCTTCATGCTCCAGGCCCGCAAGATCCCCGGCGCCATCCTGATCGGCATCGTCGGCGGCACCGTCCTCGCGGCCATCCTGAACGCCGTCCTGGACATCGACCCGAAGGCCTGGAAGAACGGTCCGCCGACCCTCGAGGGCTCCGCGATCTCGATGCCGGACTTCTCGCTCTTCGGCAAGGTCGAGTTCGGCGGCTGGGGCGACGTCGGCGTCATGACCGTCGGCATGATCGTCTTCACCCTGGTGCTCGCCGGCTTCTTCGACGCGATGGCCACCATCATCGGCGTCGGCACCGAGGCCAAGCTGGCCGACGACAAGGGCCGCATGCCGGGCCTGTCCAAGGCGCTGTTCATCGACGGTGCCGGTGGCGCCATCGGCGGCATCGCCGGCGGCTCCGGCCAGACGGTCTTCGTCGAGTCCGCCACCGGTGTCGGCGAGGGTGCCCGCACGGGTCTCGCCTCCGTCGTCAGCGGTCTGCTCTTCGCCGCCTGCCTCTTCTTCACCCCGATCACCCAGATCGTCCCGGGTGAGGTCGCCTCCGCGGCCCTGGTGATCATCGGCGCGATGATGATGCAGAACGCCCGCCACGTGGACTGGGCCGACGCCGCCACCGCCATCCCGGTCTTCCTGACCGTGGTGATCATGCCCTTCACCTACTCGATCACCCCCGGTGTCGCCGCCGGTGTGATCTCCTACGTGGCCATCAAGGTCGCGCAGGGCAAGGCCCGCGAGATCGGCGCCTTCATGTGGGTCCTGACCGGTGTCTTCCTGGTCTTCTTCGCCCTCCACCCCATCGAGGCGTGGCTCGGCGTCAAGTAGGGCGAGGCCCGTGGGCACCACCTGACCCTCCACGCATCCGATACTGGAACCCGAAACCTCTCCGAGGAGGCCGCACATGCTGGACATCGCCGAAGAACTGAACCGGTGGGTCGAGCAGGGACGTGACTTCGCCGTCGCCACCGTGGTGGCGGTCGGCGGGAGCGCTCCCCGGCAGCCCGGAGCCGCGCTCGCCGTCGACGGCGAGGGCACGGCCATCGGTTCGGTCTCCGGCGGATGCGTGGAGGGCGCGGTCTACGAGCTGTGCCGGCAGGCGATCGAGGACGGCGAGACCGTGCGGGAACGCTTCGGCTACAGCGACGACGATGCCTTCGCCGTGGGTCTGACCTGCGGCGGGATCATCGACATCCTGGTCACCCCGGTCCCCGTGGGCTCCCCCCTGCGGGAGGTGCTCGCCACCGCGCTGCGTGCCGCCGCGCAGGGCGAGGCCGCCGCGCTGGCCCGGATCGCCGAAGGCCCGGCCGAGCTGACCGGACGCGCCCTCGTGGTCCGCCCCGACGGCACCTTCGAGGGAGGCTTCGGCGGCCACCCCGAGCTGGACCGCACCCTCGCCGAAGAGGCCCGCGCCATGCTCGACGCCGGGAAGACCGGCGTGCTGGAGATCGGCGCCGACGGCCGGCTCTGCGGAGAGCCGCTCAAGGTCCTGGTCGAGTCCAGCGTCCCGCCCCCGCGGATGATCGTCTTCGGTGCCATCGACTTCGCCTCCGCCCTGGTGCGCATCGGCAAGTTCCTCGGCTACCACGTCACGCTGTGCGACGCCCGGCCCGTCTTCGCGACGAAGAAGCGTTTCCCCGAGGCGGACGAGATCGTGGTCGACTGGCCGCACCGCTACCTGGAGACCGCCCGGGTCGACGGCCGGACCGTGCTCTGCGTCCTCACCCACGACGCCAAGTTCGACGTACCGCTGCTCGAACTGGCCCTCAGGCTTCCCGTCGCCTACGTCGGCGCCATGGGCTCCCGCCGCACCCACGAGGACCGCAACAAGCGGCTCCGCGAGGTCGGCGTGAGCGAACTCGAACTGGCCCGGCTGCGCTCCCCGATCGGCCTGGACCTCGGCGCCCGCTCCCCGGAGGAGACCGCGCTGTCCATCGCCGCCGAGATCGTGGCGAACCGCCGCGGCGGCAGCGGAGCCGCCCTCACCGGCGCGCACATCCCGATCCACCACGACACCTCGAACACGGTGATCGGCAGGATCGGCTCGGTCGCCTGAAGGGGCGACCCCCTGACATGAGCGAAGGCGCGACCCTCCCGGGGGTTGCGCCTTCCGCATGTCCCGCCTATTTTACCGGCCGGTAACAGCGCTTTCCCGTATCGGAGTTGAGCGGATGTCCCGGACCCGTCACACCCCCGCACGCGCCCTCCGCCTCACCTGCGCCCTGGCGCTGGCCGGCCTCGCCGCCACCCTCGGCCCCGCCTCGCGGGCGGCGACCCCGCCGGACGGCGGCCTGCGCGAAGTGCTCTTCGTCGGCAACAACTGGGAGGGCACCGCCGACGTCCTCGCCTCCACCGGCGACCTCGCCCGCGTCGGCCGGATCAACGTCGTCCCCGACAAGGAGGAACGCCTGCGCGAGATCTACCTCAACCCCGTCAGGCTCGGCTTCTTCCTCGGCATCCGCGCCACGGCGGGCGAGGGCCACGACCAGTTCGTCGACGACATGTACACCACCCCCGACGGCTCCGCCGTCGTGGTCTCCCGCCCCAGCTTCGCCGACGTGGTCTCCATCGACGTCCGCACCGGCCGGATCAACTGGCGCTTCCCCGTCGCCGGTCACCGCTCCGACCACATGGCCGTCTCGCCCGACGGCACCCGCGTCGCCGTCTCCGCCTCGACCGCCAACACCGTCCACGTCCTCGACATCGCCACCGGCCGGCAGACCGGATCCTTCACCACCGGCGACAAACCCCACGAGAACACCTTCACCCAGGGCGGCCGGTACCTCTGGAACAGCGCGATCGGCGACGTCACCTCCGCCCTCGACGCACCCTGGCTCGACTGGACCAAGGGCGACCGGAAGATCACCGTCGTCGACACCGAGACCTTCCGCACCGTCCGCGTCATCGACATGCGCGAACGCCTCGACGCCTTCGGCCGCGGGGACCTCTCCGACGCCGTACGGCCGGTCTCCTTCAGCCCCGACGAGACCAAGCTCTACTTCCAGGTCTCCTTCTTCAACGGCTTCGTCGAGTACGACGTCCCCTCCGACCGGATCACCCGCGTCAAGACCCTCCCCGAGAACCCCGCCACCCCCGCCGACCGCACCAAGTGGGTCAACGACTCCCGCCACCACGGCATGTCCATGAGCCCCGACGGCCGCAAGCTCTGCGTCGCGGGCACCATGGACGACTACGCCACCGTCGTCGACCGCGCCACCCTCGCCGAGGGGCCGCTCGTCCCCGCCGCGAAGCCCTACTGGGCCACCGTCAACGGGGACGGCACCGCCTGCGTCATCTCCGAGAGCGGCGCCGACCGCGTCACCGCCATCGACTTCGCCACCGGGACGCCCCGCGTCTCCGTCCCCGTCGGCGACCACCCCCAACGGGTACGAATCGGTCACGTCCCGGCAGGCTGGAACGGCCCCGTCACCCGCTGAGAGCCCCTGCCGACAGGCCCGGACACCGGCCGGACCCGGCATCGGGACCGGCCGGACGGGCAGATCCGGCCAATATGGTGCGAGCGGTCCGCGATGACCGATTAGTCTCCGGATCATGGTGGACATCCGCGAGGTACCCGAAGCCGACATCGACCGCGCTCAGGAGCTCGCCTACCTGGTCTTCCACGACCGCCCGGAACCGCAGACACGCCAACGGCACCACCGCCTGCTCGCCCGCTGCGCCCGCCTCGGCGCCTACGACGGCGACGCACTGGTCGGCTTCATGGCCGCCCACCCCTTCCGCCTCTCCGTGCCCGGCGGCACCGACCTCGCCGGCCCCGGCCTCACCTTCGTCTCCGTCGCCCCCACCCACCGCCGCCGGGGCGTCCTGACCGCCCTCATGGACGAACAGCTGCGCCGCGCCGGCGCCGACGGCAGCCCCCTCCTCGTCCTGTGGGCCTCCGAAGCCGCCATCTACGGCCGCTTCGGCTACGGCGCCGCCACCCAGGGCGCCACCATCGAGATCGACTCCACCCGGCCCCTCGCCCTGCGCATCGCCCCCGACCCGCGCCCGCTGCGGCTGGTCGACCCCGACGAGGTCCCCACCGTCATCGCCCCCTTCCACGAAGCCGCCCGCCGGACCCGGGCCGGCCGGCCCAGCCGGAGCGCGGAGCGCTGGGCCCAGGAGTGGCTCTGCGAACAGGACGAGGAGGACGAGGAGCTGGGCCCGCCCCGGATCATCGCCCTCGGGGAACCGGGGGAACCCGTGGCGGGCTACGTCCTCTACCGCACGAAGCACGAGGACGACGGGGCGCCGCCCGCCCGCGGCCGCCCGGGCCTCGTCCGCGTCGAGGAACTGGAGGCCGAGACCCCCGCCGTCGCCGCCGCGCTGTGGCAGTGCCTGGCCTCCCTCGACCTGACCGGCAAGGTCTCCGCGTGGGGCCGCCCCCCGGACGACCCGCTGCTGCACTTCGCCGCCGACCGGGACCAGGTCAGGGTCACCGCCCAGTACCCGGCCCTGTGGCTGCGGCTCGTCGACGTACGGGCCGCGCTCACCGGGCGGTCGTGGGCCGCCCCCGTGGAACTCGTCCTGGACCTCACCGACGCCCGGCTGCCCGCCAACGCGGGCCGGTTCCGGCTCAAGGCCGGGCCCGGCGGGGCCACGTACGAGACCGCCCGCGCGGAACCCGACCTGTCCCTGGACGTACGGGAGCTGGCCGCCTGCTACCTGGGCGGGACCCGGGTCGCGGAACTCGTCGCCGCAGGGCTCGTCGCCGAGCACCGCCCCGGCGCGGCCGCCGCCCTCGACGCGGCGCTGCGCACCGGGCCGCTGCCGCACACCTCCGACGAGTTCTAGCGTCCACCAGCGGGTTTCAGCGTCCCGGGATCCGGGCCGCCGCCATGCCGAAGCCGCTGCCCAGGACCAGCGTGGACAGGGCGTCGACCGGCGGCCGCAGGTCCTCGTCCCGGTAGCGGCGGGTCGTCCGGTGCCAGTGCAGGACCCCCGCGAGCCAGTCCCGGAGCCCGCCGACGTACGCGTCGAGCCCGGCCCGCGCCCCGGCGTCGAGCCGCTGGTCGTCACAGAGGACGGGCAGCCGGTCGGCGGCGATGTGCTGGAACTCCTCGACGCGCTGCACCAGCAGGGAGTGGCAGATGTGCAGCGCCTCGGGGTAGCCGATGCCGAAGAAGTTCCGCGTGACGAGGACGTGGTTGTGCACCTCGCCCTCGAACTCGACCTCCTTGCGGTAGGAGAAGATGTCGTTCACGAGACACCCGGCGTCGGCCGCCGCGTTCTCCAGCGACCGGATGGTGCCCGACCGGTACACCTCGTCCGGGATGCCCCGGCCCTCCTGCCCCAGCCGGCACATGTACATGGTCATCCGGGAGCCGAACGTCAGACGGCGCATCTCCGCGTAGTCCACCGGGTCCGGGACCCGGCGGTGGAACCGGTTCTCCACCTCCCACACCCAGCTCTCCAGCATCTCCACCATCGTCGCCCGGAACTCGGCGCGGGCGGCCGCGGCCATGCCGCGGACGGTGCGCGCCCACAGGTCGGCGAGGCCCCGCTCCAGCACGGTCACCGGCGCGGGCCCCGCACCGCCGTCCTGCGGCGGCATCATCGCGACCAGCCGCGCGGTGGCCGCCCTGGCGCCCGCGATGTCGCCGGTCCGCCCGAACACCACGGGGTAGTAGTCGTCCGCATACGTCCCCCAGGTCAGCCAGCACGCGTTGAGCAGCAGCGCCGCGGCGGTCGCGGCAGGGGCGATGGCGGCCGAGCAGAGCGCGAAGTCGTAGCCGCGCAGCTTCTGTTCGTCCCAGATCGCCGAACCCGGGTCCCCGGGCTGCGCGTCCAGCAGCCCCGTCCGCCGCGCCCACGCCACCGAACCCTCGCGGGCCTGTCCCAGGTGCGGGCTCAGGCGCAGCTCGTAGGGCATCCGGATGTCGGGGAGGAGCAGCGGGCCGGTCTTCTGGTACGGGACGTGGGTGAAGGAGCGGCGGCGCAGCTCCATCGAGCGGCGGGTGAAGGCGGAACGCAGGTCGAAGGCGCTGGTGCCGAGCCCGGAGGGGAGGAAGGGCAGCGTCGTCCGGCCGGTGGCCCGGGCGCCCTCGTTCATGTAGCGGCTGGAGGCCATGTGCCACTCGTGGCCGCCGGACTGCCAGTCCTGAAGGCCCTTGGTGTAGGCGAGCACGGCCGCGGTCTCGGCGGGCGTCAGGGCGTGTTCGGCGAAGAGGCGGGGGAGTTCGGTCAGCGCGGTCTGCTCGAACTGCTGGAGCCGGGAGGTGATCAGGTCGTTGGAGACCTCGGCGGCCTGCTGGGTGGTGCAGCCGAGGAAGGTCTCCAGCACCAGGACGGCGTTGGAGAGTTCGCCCTCGTCCTCCACCTCGCGCTGGTAGGAGAAGAGGTCGTTCCTGAGGTGCACGGCGTCGGAGAAGGCGTCGCGCAGGACGCCCAGCGGCCGTGAGTGCGCCACCCGCGCCGGCACCTCGGCGGCCACGTACTCGACCAGGCCGGCCGACCAGGGCGCCCCGCCGACCTTGCGGCGCATCTCGATGTACTCCAGGGGGTTCGCCACCCGGCCGATGCCGATGTTGGCGAGCTCCCACATGGACTCGTCGAGCAGGTTCCTCGTGGAGAGCGAGAACCGCTCCCGCCAGTCCGCCGACATGGCCGGGACCGTACGCGCCCACAGGTCGGCGAGCCCGGCCTCGACGGGGTTGGAGGCCTCGGGGAAACCTTCCGCCAGGTCCATCGGCATGAAGGCGGGCAGCCGGTCCAGGTAGGCCTTCGCGCCGGCCCGGTCCTGGGAGCGCTTGAACATCTCCAGGAAGTGGTCGTCGAAGAAGAACACCCACACGTACCAGTCGGTGACCAGGGACAGCGCCTCGGCGTCGCAGTCGGGGTGCGTGTACGAGCACAGCAGCGCGTAGTCGTGCGAGTCGAGGTCCGACTCCTCCCACACCCCGGACCCCTCCAGCATCCCGAACGCCCGCGCCCACCGCCTGCTGTGGGCCCTGGCCTCCTCCAGGTGGGGGTTGAGGCGCGCCGGGTACGGCACGTAGAACTCCGGCAGGCGGAACGGCTGCGTCACTGCGGGGCCGGCCTTTCGTCAAGGTGCGGGGGCCGGCGTTCCGGCCCCCGCACGAGATCAGCACTGCCCTACCCGCGGCGCCTCCCGGACAAGGGGGAGTTCACCGCTTCAGGTGACGTTCGCACGGGCGTCCGCCTACTCGGCTTCGCCCTCCAGGTTGCCCTCCGTGTCCAGGTAGACCTGGCGCAGCGCCTCCAGGACCTGCGGGTCCGGCTTCTCCCACATGCCGCGGGACTCGGCCTCCAGGAGGCGTTCCGCGATCCCGTGGAGGGCCCACGGGTTGGCCTCCTCCAGGAAGGCGCGGTTGGCCGGGTCGAGGACGTACGTCTGCGTCAGCTTGTCGTACATCCAGTCCGCGACCACGCCCGTCGTGGCGTCGTAGCCGAAGAGGTAGTCGACCGTCGCCGCCAGCTCGAAGGCGCCCTTGTAGCCGTGGCGGCGCATCGCCTCGATCCACTTGGGGTTGACCACGCGGGCGCGGAAGACGCGGGAGGTCTCCTCGACCAGGGTGCGGGTCTTGACCGTCTCCGGGCGGGTGGAGTCGCCGATGTACGCCTCGGGGGCCGTGCCGCGCAGGGCGCGCACGGTGGCCACCATGCCGCCGTGGTACTGGAAGTAGTCGTCGGAGTCGGCGATGTCGTGCTCGCGGGTGTCCGTGTTCTTCGCGGCGACGGTGATGCGCTTGTACGCCGTCTCCATCTCGGCTCGCGCCGGACGGCCCTCCAGGCCGCGGCCGTACGCGTAGCCGCCCCAGACGGTGTAGACCTCCGCCAGGTCGGCGTCCGTACGCCAGTCACGGGAGTCGATCAGCTGGAGGATGCCCGCGCCGTAGGTGCCGGGGCGGGAGCCGAAGATGCGGGTGGTGGCCCTGCGCTCGTCGCCGTGGGCGGCCAGGTCGGCCTGGGCGTGGGCCCGGACGAAGTTCGCCTCCGCGGGCTCCTCCAGCGAGGCCGCCAGCCGGACCGCGTCGTCCAGGAGACCGATGACGTGCGGGAACGCGTCACGGAAGAAGCCCGAGATGCGCAGCGTCACGTCGATGCGGGGACGGCCGAGTTCGTCCGCCGGGACCGCCTCGATGCCGGTGACGCGGCGCGAGGCCTCGTCCCAGACCGGGCGGACGCCGAGCAGCGCCAGGGCCTCGGCGACGTCGTCGCCGGCCGTGCGCATCGCGCTCGTGCCCCACAGGGAGAGCCCGACGGAGGCCGGCCACTCGCCGTCGTGGTCGGCGCGGTAGCGGGTCAGGAGCGAGTCCGCCAGGGCCTGGCCCGTCTCCCACGCCAGCCGCGAGGGCACGGCCTTCGGGTCGACCGAGTAGAAGTTGCGGCCCGTCGGCAGGACGTTGACCAGGCCGCGCAGCGGGGAGCCCGACGGGCCGGCCGGGACGAAGCCGCCGTCCAGGGCCCGCACGACGTGGGCGATCTCGTCCGTCGTGCCCGCCAGGCGCGGGACGACCTCGTTCGCCGCGAAGGTGAGGATGTCCGCGACGGCCCGCGGGTGGTCCGCGGCGACCGAGGGCACCGCCTCCGGGTCCCAGCCCGCGTCCTCCATCGCCTGCACCAGCGCGCGCGCCGTCTCCTCGACGGTGTCCGCCGCGGTGCGCGTCGCCGCCGACTCGTCGAGGCCGAGGGCCTCGCGCAGGCCGGGCAGGGCGGAGGTGCCGCCCCAGATCTGACGGGCCCGCAGGATGGAGAGGACCAGGTTGACCCGCGCCTCACCGGTCGGGGCGCCGCCCAGGACGTGCAGGCCGTCACGGATCTGGGCGTCCTTGACCTCGCACAGCCAGCCGTCGACGTGCAGCAGGAAGTCGTCGAAGCCGTCGTCGTCCGGGCGCTCCTCCAGACCCAGGTCGTGGTCCAGCTTCGCCGCCTGGATCAGCGTCCAGATCTGCGCGCGGATCGCCGGGAGCTTCGACGGGTCCATGGAGCTGATCTGGGCGTACTCGTCCAGGTGCTGCTCCAGGCGCGCGATGTCGCCGTACGACTCCGCGCGGGCCATCGGCGGCACCAGGTGGTCGACGAGGGTGGCGTGCACGCGGCGCTTGGCCTGCGTGCCCTCGCCCGGGTCGTTGACCAGGAAGGGGTACACCAGGGGCAGGTCGCCGAGTGCGGCGTCGGGCGCGCAGGAGGCGGACAGGCCCGCGTTCTTGCCGGGAAGCCATTCGAGGTTGCCGTGCTTGCCCAGGTGGATCATCGCGTCGGCGCCGAAGCCGCCGTCCTCGGACGCCGCCTGGATCCAGCGGTACGCGGCCAGGTAGTGGTGCGAGGGCGGCAGGTCCGGGTCGTGGTAGATCGCGATCGGGTTCTCGCCGAAGCCGCGCGGCGGCTGGATCAGGATCAGCAGGTTCCCGCGGCGCAGGGCCGCGAGGACGATGTCGCCGTCCGGGTTCGAGGAGCGGTCCACGAACATGTTGCCGGGTGCCTCGCCCCAGTGCTCCTCGACGCTCTCGCGCAGGTCCGAGGGGAGTTCGGCGAACCAGCGCCGGTAGTCCGCGGCGGGGATGCGGACCGGGTTGCGGGCCAGCTGCTCCTCGGTCAGCCAGTCCTGGTCGTGGCCGCCGGCCTCGATCAGCGCGCGGATCAGCTCGTCGCCGTCGCCGGAGACCAGACCGGGGATCTCGGCCGCGGGGCCGAAGTCGTAGCCGTGCGAGATGAGGGTGCGCAGCAGCTCCACGGCGCTGGCCGGGGTGTCCAGGCCGACGGCGTTGCCGATGCGGGAGTGCTTCGTCGGATACGCGGACAGGACCAGGGCGATCTTCTTGTCGCGGCGGTCGACGTGCCGCAGGCGGGCGTGGCGCACCGCGATGCCGGCCACGCGCGCGGCCCGCTCGGCGTCGGCCACGTACGCGGGCAGGCCGTCCTCGTCGATCTCCTTGAAGGAGAACGGGACGGTGATCAGACGGCCGTCGAACTCGGGGACCGCGACCTGGGTGGCGGCGTCGAGCGGCGACAGGCCCTCGTCGCTCTCCTCCCAGTCGCCGCGCGAACCCGTCAGGCACAGGGCCTGCAGGATCGGCACGTTCAGGGAGGCGAGCGCGCCCGCGTCCCAGGACTCGTCGTCCCCGCCGGCGGAGGCCGTCGCGGGGCGGGTGCCGCCAGCCGCGAGGACGGTGGTGACGATCGCGTCGGCACCGGACAGGGCCTGGAGGAGCTCCGGCTCGGGGGTGCGCAGCGAGGAGACGTACAGGGGGAGCGGCCGCCCGCCCTTGGCCTCGACGGCGTCGCAGAGGGCGTGCACGAAGGCGGTGTTGCCGCTCATCTGGTGCGCGCGGTAGTACAGCACCGCGACCTGCGGGCCGGTCGCCTCCGTGGCCGGGCGCTCCAGGGCGCCCCAGGTGGGGGAGGCGGCGGCGGGCTCGAAGCCGTGGCCGGTGAGCAGCACGGTGTCGGAGAGGAAACGCGCCAGCTGTTCGAGGTTGGCCGGGCCACCGTGCGCGAGGTAGCGGTGCGCCTCGGCGGCGATGCCGATCGGAACCGTGGAGGCCTCCATCAGCTGCGCGTCGGGGGCCTGTTCGCCGGTCAGCACGACCACCGGGCGGGTCTGGCCGGCGGCGAGGAGCACGTCCAGGCCCTCCTGCCAGGCGCGCAGGCCGCCGAGGAGGCGTACGACGACCAGCCCGACCCCGTCGAGCAGACCGGGCAGGTCGTCCAGGGGGAGGCGGGAGGGGTTCGCGAACCGGTACGGCACGGGGCCGCCGGCGACGTTCGCGGCGCGGGCGCTGAGCAGATCGGTGTCGGACGTCGACAGCAGCAGGATCATGCGGCGGCAGGCCTTCCTCGGGGTTTCCGCGCCCCGGGCAGTGAGGACGGCGGGAGTTCCTGACTCACCCGGCCGATCGCTCCGCGGGGTTCACAGTGGCGGGACCGCGCCGGAATCGCACCGGGCTTCCTCCCATGTCGCCGTCCTCGGCGGTGACGGGCCGAACGGCCCGTCGGAAGGTCATCTTAGGCGGCCTTTCCCCTGGCCGGGAGTGGGGGTGGGCGCGGTGGTGCCGCACGGCCCGCGTGGGGCGGGTGCGCCGGGAGCCGAGGGCGGGCCCCGCCGCGCGGGCTCCTCCCCGCCCGGCCCTTCGCCCGTTCCCCGGGGCCGCGCCCCGGGGGCCCTTCGGGGCTGGGGCCCGGGCTCGCCTCGCGGCTGCGGCCCGGGCTCGCCTCGGGGCTGTGCCGGGGGTCGGGGGCGGGGGGGCTCGGGGCCGTGGTCCGGTGGTCCGGGGGTGGTGGGGTGGGGGGTGCGGGTGGGGCGGAGGTGCTGGTCGGGGTGGCGACGGCCACAGGTCGGGGGTGGGGAATCGTGGGTATGCTCGCGGCCATGCCCCAGCCCCCCTCCGCCGCGTCGCGGGACAAACCCGCCATACGCGAGCGCGGCGACGCCTGTCCCGGCGCGCTGCGGCTGCACGCCGCCGACGACGGGTACCTGGCGCGCGTCCGGATCCCCGGCGGGCTGCTCACCACCGCGCAGGCGTCCGTGCTCGGGCTCGCCGCCGACCGGTTCGGGGACGGGCACCTGGAACTCACCTCGCGCGGCAACGTCCAGCTGCGCGGCCTCGCCGACGGCTGCGGCGCCGGCCTCGCGGAGCTCCTCGACGGCGCCGGGCTGCTGCCCGCGCCCGCCCACGAGCGGGTGCGCAACGTCGTCGCCTCCCCGCTGGGCGGGCCCCGCGTCGTGCGGGGGGTCCGGGAGCTGGACCGCCTGCTGTGCGCCGGCGCCCGGGCGACGGGCCTGTCCGGGCGGTTCCTGTTCGCCCTTGACGACGGGCGCGGGGACGTCGCCGCCCTCGACCCCGACGTGACCGTGCTCGGCGACGGCGACGGCGACGGCGACGGCCGCGGCCGCGGCGGCGACCGGGTGCTGGTGCGGCTCGGAGCCGCGGCCGGGGCCGTCGAGGTGGCCGCGGTCGACGCGCCCAGGGCGGCGCTGCTGGCCGCCGAGTACTTCCTCGACGCCGCCGACGCGGCCGGGACCCGGCCCTGGCGGGTCGCCGAGCTGCCCGACGGAAACGCCCTGGATGACGGGGAGTTCGCCCTGCGGCTGGCCGCCGCGGGGATCGCCGCCGACCGGCTGCCCGAGGTGGCCTGGCCGCACGCGGAACCGCCCCGGCCCGGCGTGCACGGCGACGCGCTGTGCGTGCTGCCCCCGCTCGGCCGGCTCGGCTCTGCCCAGTGGCGGGTGCTGGCCGAGGTCGCCGACGCCGCCGGCGACGGGCTGCGCGTCACCCCGTGGCGCAGTGTCGTCCTGCCCGGCGCGGGCGCCCGCGGCCCCGCCGGTGGCCGCGCCGCGCTGGAGGCGGCCGGCCTGGTGACCGGGCCCGGCGGGCCCTGGCAGTCCGTCACCGCCTGTACGGGCAGGCCCGGGTGCGCCAAGTCCCTCGCGGACGTGCGCGCCGACGCGCGTGCCGTCGTAGGACAAGACCACTCCGCGGCCGCGCTGCCCGTGCACTGGTCCGGGTGCGCCCGCCGGTGCGGGCACCCGCGCGGCACCGCCTGGGTGGACCTGGTCGCCACCCCCGACGGGTACGAACTCGACGGCCGGCCCACCCCGTTCGCAGACCTCGCGGCCGCCCTCACGGCCGCACGCACCACCACCACACCACCCGCACCGCAGTGAAGAAATGAGCGAGTACACCGTGTTCGAGTACGAGAAGGACGGCGCCGCGATCTACCGCCAGTCCTTTGCCACGATCCGCGCCGAGGCGGACCTCTCCGGGCTGCCCGCATCGGTCGCCCAGGTCGCGGTGCGCATGATTCACGCCTGTGGCATGACCGACCTCCCCCAGGACCTCGGCTACACCCCCGACGTCGTCCTGCGGGCCCGCGCGGCCCTGCACGCCGGCGCGCCGGTCCTGTGCGACGTGCAGATGGTCGCCAGCGGCGTCACCCGCAAGCGGCTGCCCGCCGGCAACGAGGTGATCTGCACCCTCTCCGACCCGGCCGTGCCCGCCCTCGCCGCGAAGACGGGCACCACGCGCAGCGCCGCCGCCCTCGAGATCTGGCGCGACCGGGGCCTGCTGGAGAACTCCGTGATCGCCGTCGGCAACGCGCCCACCGCCCTGTTCCGGCTGCTGGAGATGATCGAGGAGGGCGCCCCGCGCCCCGCCGCCGTCATCGGCGTGCCCGTCGGCTTCATCGGCGCCGCCGAGTCCAAGGACGCCCTCGCCGCCCACCCCTCGGGCCTCGACCACCTCATCGTGCGGGGCCGGCGCGGCGGCAGCGCCATCGCGGCCGCTGCCGTCAACGCCATCGCGAGCGAGGAAGAATGAGCGACCGTCAGGACACCAAGGGCAAGCTGTACGGCGTCGGGCTCGGCCCCGGCGACCCCTCCCTGATGACCCTGCGGGCCGTCGAGGTGATCGCCGAGGCGGACGTCGTCGCCTACCACAGCGCCCGCCACGGCCGCTCCATCGCCCGCTCGATCGCCGCGAAGCACCTGCGCTCCGACCACGTCGAGGAACCGCTGGTCTACCCGGTCACCACCGAGACCACCGACCACCCCGGCGGCTACCAGGGCGCGATGGAGGAGTTCTACGAGGCCTCCGCCGCCCGCCTGGCCGCGCACCTCGACGCCGGCCGCACCGTCGCCGTGCTCGCGGAGGGCGACCCGCTCTTCTACGGCTCGTACATGCACATGCACAAGCGGCTCGCGGACCGGTACGAGGCCGAGGTCATCCCCGGCGTCACCTCCGTCAGCGCCGCCGCCGCCCGCCTGGGCACCCCGCTCGTGGAGGGCGAGGAGGTGCTGACGATCCTGCCCGGCACCCTGCCCGAGGAGGAGCTCACCGCGCGCCTCGCAGCCACCGACTCGGCGGTCGTGATGAAGCTCGGCCGTACCTTCCCCGCCGTCCGGCGCGCCATGGAGGGCAGCGGCCGCCTCGCCGAGGCCCGCTACGTCGAGCGCGCCACGATGGAGGGCGAGCGGACCGGGGTCCTCGCGGACACCGACCCGGACAGCGTCCCCTACTTCGCCGTCGCCGTCGTGCCCAGCCGCATCGGCAACCCGGGCAGCGTCCCCTCCGGACCCGGCGAGGTCGCGGTCGTCGGCACCGGGCCCGCCGGGCCGCTGTGGCTGACCCCCGAGACCAGGCGGGCGCTGGCCGACGCGGAGGTCCTCGTCGGCTACACCACCTACCTGGACCGGGTGCCGGTCAAGCCGGGCCAGGTGCGGCACGGCTCCGACAACAAGGTGGAGTCCGAGCGGGCCGAGTTCGCCCTCGACCTCGCCCGGCGCGGCAAGCGGGTGGCCGTCGTCTCCGGCGGCGACCCCGGGGTGTTCGCCATGGCCACCGCCGTCCTGGAGGTCGCCGGGCAGGCCCCGTACGAGGACGTCCCCGTACGGGTGCTGCCGGGCGTGACCGCCGCCAACGCGGCGGCCGCCGCGGCCGGGGCCCCGCTGGGCCACGACTACGCCACCCTCTCGCTCTCCGACCGGCTCAAGCCGTGGGAGGTCATCGCGGAGCGGCTGCGCGCGGCCGCCGCCGCCGACCTGGTGCTCGCCCTGTACAACCCGGGCTCGCGCAGCCGGACCTGGCAGGTCGCCAAGGCGCGGGAGCTGCTGCTGGAGCTGCGCGCGCCGCAGACCCCGGTGGTCGTGGCACGGGACGTGGGCGGCCCGGAGCAGTCGGTGCGCGTGCTGACGCTGGCCGAACTGGAGCCGTCCGAGGTGGACATGCGGACGATCCTGCTGATCGGTTCCTCGCAGACCCAGGTCACGCGGCGGCCCGACGGCTCGCACGTGACGTGGACGCCGCGCCGCTACCCGTGAGCCGGGGGCTGGGGCTGGGACCGGCGTTGGGGCTGGGGCTGGGGCTGGGCTGACGGGGCGCCGGCCGTCGCCCGGGCGGGCGGACCGTCCGGGCCGCGGCCGGCGTCAGTTCCGGCGGAGCCAGTCCAGGGCCGCCCCCACCGAGGCGGCCCGTGGCACGTGCTCCGGGACCGGGGGCCGGCGTACGACCAGGACCGGGATCCCGGCCTCGCGGGCGGCGGTGAGCTTGGGGGAGGTGGCGTCGCCGCCGCTGTCCTTGGTGACCAGCACGTCGATCCGGTGCCGGGCCAGCAGCTCCCGCTCCTCCTCCAGCCCGAACGGGCCCCGCGCCAGCAGCACTTCCAGCCGCGGCGGCATCGGCGCGGCGGGAGGGTCCACCGAACGCACCAGGAACCAGGTGCCGGTGAGGTGCGCGAAGGCGTGCAGGCCCATCCGGCCGGTGGTCAGGAACACCCGCCCGCCGAGCGAGGGCAGCACGGCGGCCGCGTCGGCGAGGGAGTCCGCGAACGTCCAGTCGTCGCCCGCCCCCGGGGTCCAGCCGGGGCGGCGCAGCGCCAGCAGCGGCACGCCCGTGAGCGCCTGCGCCTGCGACGCGTGGAAACTCATCCGCTCCGCGAAGGGGTGGGTGGCGTCGACCACGTGCGTGACGCCGTGGCCGGTGATCCAGCCGGCGAGTCCCTCGACGCCGCCGAAGCCCCCGATCCGGGTCTCGCCCGGCGGGAGCACGGGCGCGGAGACGCGGCCCGCGAGCGAGCTCGTCACCCGGTACGGGGTCTCGCGCGCCAGCGCCTCCGCCAGCCGGCGGGCCTCCGTCGTACCGCCCAGGATCAGGACGTGCCGGCCGGCCGGCGCTGCGCCGGCCTCAGCAGACATGCCGGTCGCGTTCGGGCGAGTACAGGTGGCTGTCGCGGAACTGCTCGGCGCCCAGCGTCCGGCCCACCACGATGACGGCGGTCCGCACCAGTCCGGCCGCCTTCACCTGCGCCGCGATGTCGGACAGGGTCCCGCGCAGGATCAGCTCGTCGGGGCGGCTGGCCATCGCCACCACCGCCACCGGGCACTCGGCGCCGTAGTGCGGCAGCAGTTCGTCCACGACCCGGTCGACGTACCGGGTGGCCAGGTGCAGCACCAGCAGCGCACCGCTGCGGCCGAGCGTGGCCAGGTCCTCGCCGGGCGGCATCGGCGTGGCCTGCTGGGCGATCCGGGTCAGGATCACGGTCTGGCCGACGGTGGGGACCGTCAGCTCCCGCTTCAGGGCGGCCGCGGCGGCGGCGAACGCCGGTACGCCCGGGACCACTTCGTAGGGGATGCCGGCCGCGTCGAGGCGCCGCATCTGCTCGGCGACCGCGCTGAAGATGGACGGGTCGCCCGAGTGCAGCCGCGCCACGTCCAGGCCCGCCCCGTGGGCCCGTACGCACTCCGCGATGATCTCGTCCAGGTTCAGCTGCGAGGTGTCCACCAGCCGGGCGCCGTCCGGGCATTCGGCGAGCAGCTCGCGCGGGACCAGGCTGCCCGCGTAGAGGCAGACGGGGGCGGCGGCCAGGGTCCGGGCGCCGCGCACCGTGATCAGGTCGGCGGCGCCGGGGCCCGCGCCGATGAAGTACACGGTCATGCTGCTTCTCCTTGTGTCTTCGTGACCGACCACTGGGTGACCGGCATGGCCTGACGCCAGCCCGTGAAACCGCCGACCGGCACGGCGTGCGCGACGGCCAGCTTCACCAGCTCGCCGCCGTGGCGCCGGTAGCGCTCGGCGAGGACAGCCTCCGACTCCAGGGTGACCGTGTTGACCACCAGCCGGCCGCCGGGTGCCAGCGCCGCCCAGGCCGCGTCCAGCAGCCCCGGCGCGGTCAGGCCGCCGCCGATGAACACCGCGTCGGGGGCCGGGAGCCCGTCCAGGGCGGCCGGGGCGGCGCCGACGACCACGCGCAGCGCGGGAACGCCGAGCGCGGCCGCGTTGCGGCTGATCCGCCCGGCCCGCTCCGGGACCCGCTCGATCGCCACCGCCCGGCAGGACGGGTGCGTACGCATCCACTCGATGCCGATCGACCCGGAGCCGCCGCCGATGTCCCAGAGCAGCTCGCCGGGGGCCGGGGCGAGCGCGCACAGGGTCGCGGCCCGCACGTGGCGCTTGGTGAGCTGGCCGTCGTGCTCGTACGCGGTGTCGGGCAGGCCGGGGGTGGCGCCGAGCCGGGGCACGCCGGCGGCCGGGTCCCGGCGGCACTCCACGGCGACCACGTTGAGCGGGTCGCCGGGTGCGCGGTGCCAGTCCGCCGCGGTGCCCTCGTACGCGTCCTCGCGCTCGGAGCCGAGCTGTTCGAGCACCCGCATCCGGCTCGGGCCGAAGCCCCGCTCTCGGAGCAGAGCGGCGATCTCGTCGGGGGTCGCCGCTCCGGCGCTGAGCACCAGCACCCGCCGGCCCTCGTGCAGCGCCGCCGCCAGCCGGGCCACCGGCCGGCCGACCACCGTCACCACCTCGGTGTCCTCCACGGGCCAGCCCAGGCGGGCACACGCGTACGACACCGACGAGGGGTGCGGGTGGATCCGCAGCGCGTCCGGGCCCAGCTCCTCGGAGAGCGCCCGGCCGATCCCGTAGAACATCGGGTCCCCGCTGGCCAGTACGGCGACGCGGCGCCCCGCGTGCTCGGCCATCAGCTTCGGCACGGCCGGGCGCAGCGGGCTCGGCCAGGCCACCCGCAGCCCGGCGCAGTCCGCGGCCGGGAGCAGGTCCAGCTGCCGGGGGCCGCCGATCAGCACCTCGGCCGATGCCAGCGCGGACCGCGCGCCGGCGGTGAGCCCGGCCCAGCCGTCGGCGCCGAGGCCGACGACCGTCACCGGTGCGGGGGGTGCTGCGGAGCTCACTGCGCGGTACCTCGGGGAAGGGGAGAAGGGGAATGCGGCGGACGGATCCGCAGCCTATCGGGGCGCAGACCCGGCTCCAGTGCCAGGGTGACCACGACGGACAGCGCCGCCAGCGCGGTGATCGCGGCCGCCGGCGAGGTGTACTGCGCCACCGCCCCGGCGAGGGCCGCGCACACCCCCTGCATCGTGAGCATCCCGGCCGAGTGCAGCCCGAGGGCCTGCCCCTGCGTCCCCTCGGGCAGCAGCGGTACGAGCCGCTCCTGCATCAGCAGCCCGGCGGCGTAGCCGGTCGACGCCACGGCGACGGCGGCCGTCGCGAGGACCGGCCCCGGCTGGAGGGCGAACACCAGGTAGGGCAGCGCGAGCAGCAGCCGCAGCGGGGCCGCCAGACGGGTGCGCCACCGCTCGGGCAGCCAGCGGCCCGCGACGGTGTCCCCGGCCAGCATCCCGGCGGCGGCACAGCCGAAGAGCAGCCCGGCGTGGGCGGGGTCGTACGGGACGAACAGGGACTCGCAGCCGACGATCAGGCCGTTCGGCACCCAGAGGGCGAGGTACAGGGTCCGGCGGGCCGGGTCGGACAGCAGCAGGCGGTTGACGCGCCGGGTCTCGGCGGGCGACGGCCTGCCCCCGGCCCGGGGCGCCCGGCGGCGCAGCCCGAAGCGGACCGTGAGCGCGGCGGCCGCCCCGAGCCCGGCCGACACCAGCAGCACCCCGCGCGGGGACAGCGCGCCGAGCAGCAGACCGCCGGCGGCGAAGCCGGCGACCTGCGTGACACCGGCGGCGACGGCGAGGAGGGAGCGGCCGAGGAGGTAGTCCCCGGGCGGCAGGATCTCGGTGAGCAGCCCGTAACGGACCCCGCCGGCCAGGGAGTCGGCCAGCCCCTGCCCCAGCAGCACCGCGAACACCGCCCACAGCGGCAGCCCGGGGGCGGCGAGCAGCCCGGTCCCGGCGGCGGCGAGAGCGGCGAGGGCGGCGAGCGCGGCCCGCGGGGGCAGCCGGTCGGCGGCGGCCATCAGCAGGGTCGCGCCGAGCACCTGGGCGAGGGACGGCCCGAACATGGCGAGGGCCGACAGCAGCGGGGAGCGGGTCCGGTCGTAGACCAGTACCCCGAGGGCGAGGCCGCCGGTGGTGGACGCGGCGACGCGGAGGGAGGCGGCGAGGAAGAAGGGGGCGAACTCGGGGGTGCGGAGGAGGAGGGAGCGGTAGCTGCGCGACATGCCGGGAGTCTGCGACGGGTGGCGTGCGGGTCCCAGAGTTTCGCCCGGACGCGAAACCCCGGCGGTCCGCACGCCCCTCCCGCGGGCTTGTCGCGGCATCCACGGACGATCGTGTTCCCCTAAAGGCCGCTTGACCGTGGAACGGGACCCCCTTTCATACTTATCCGCATGGACACGACGAAGCCGGTTGACGAGCAGAAGAAGCAGGACATCGAGGCGATCAGGGAAGTGGTCGCCCGGTGCAGCATTCTCAGCAATATGAACTCGTCGACGAATTCCTGGCCCTTTTCCGTGAGGACGCGATCTACACCGCACCGCACGGGCGGATCCTGACCGGGCTGGCGGAGATCGCGGAGTTCACCCGTCGAGTCCTGCCCGGGGCCATGGAGAACGCCACGGTCACCTACGAACTGATCGACGTGCTGTTCATCCGTCCCGATGTGGCGGCGGTGAAGCTCAAGGGGCAGCATTACACCCTGGACGGGAAGCCCGACGGACACCCCAACTCCCCGCTCTACGTGATGTCCAAGGAAAACGGGAAGTGGCTGCTGACCGCATGCCAGGGCACTTTCCAGCTGTACCCGGAGTTCGACATCCCGAGCCGTATTCCCCCGGCGCCGGAAACCGTCGAAGCCGGCTGAACCGGTCCGGGGCGGGCCGGGGGCCGCACCCCCCGGCCCTCGGGTCGTACAGCCCCCGGCCCCGGGCCGCACCGCCCGGCGGTGCCCCCGGCCCCGGGGCCGCGCGTACACCCCGGCCGGGGGGCGCGGCATGATCGGGGCAGCCCCCGGAGGGACCGGCGGCCCGGACACCGACTGGCGGCAGTACCCATGGGATGGTGGCGCATCGACACCGACGCGCTCGCGCGCAGCCGCTTCGTGGTGTCCCCCCTCGCCGAGACCACCGCCGCTCTCATGGCCCTGGAGCGCCGCGCCCCCGCCCACCCCGCCGAGCGGGCCTGGCTCGCGGACCGGCTCCCGCACTACCGGGCCCACCTGGCCGCCGAGCCCCTCACCGCCGCCCTCGTCCGGGCCGCCCTCGGCCGTCTGTGGATCGCCGGGTACCTGACCCCGCCCGCCCACCGGGACGGCCGCGCCTTCGCCGAGGAGCTCGCCACCGTCCGCGCCGCCCCGGACGCGGTGGTCCGCACCGACCTGCGCGCCGCCACCGGCCGGCTCCCCGAGGGCCTCGACCGGGCCCGCGGCCTCGGCCCGAGGACGGCCGAACTGCTGGAGTGGGTCTGGGAGGAGGCCGTACGCCCCGACTGGGAGCGGCGCCGCCGGACCGCGGAGGCCGACGTCCTGGTGCGCACCAGCCAGCTCGGCCGGGAGGGCTGGGCGGCGGCCCTTTCCGGAATGCGGCCGGGGATGGCATGGCTGGGCGGCGGGCGGCTGCGGGTCAACCTCCAGCAGCGGCGGCCGCGCGAGCTGTCGGGGGACGCCGGGCTGGTCTTCGTACCGGTGACGCACGCCCACGGCTGGGTCGCCTGGACCGGTACGCACCGGCACGCGCTGGTGTACCCGTGCGCGGGCCAGCTCGCCCAGCCGGGTCCCGGGCCGGCCGCGCCGCAGGCGCTCGTACGGCTGCTGGGGCCGGTGAGGGCGCGGGTGCTGGTGCTGCTGGAGAGCCCCAAGTCCACGACGCAGCTGGTGGCGCTGACCGGGTACAGCCTGGGCGCGGTGGCCGGGCAGCTGAAGGTGCTGCTCGCGGCGGGGCTGATCCTGCGCCGACGGGCGGGCCGCAGCGTGCTCTACAGCCGGGTCGCGGCCGGGGACGTACTGGTGTCGGCGGCGGGCGCCGCCGAGTAGGGTGGCCGCGGCGGGCCCGAGGAGGCGCCGGCGACGCGGCAGGCGAGCGCCCGTGGGCCGCGTCCAAAGAAGCTCACGGGGCCTCAGGTGCCGCCTCTTTGGCCGGCCGGCCCCCGGCGCCGCCAGCCGGCGCCCCGCCGATCCCCTGGGCGATCCCCCCGCCACGCCCCCTCCGCCTGCCCCCCGCACGCGCCCCCGGCCGCCCCCTCCGCCCCGTCCGCGCCCCCGCCACGCCCTGGCACGCAACCGTCCGCCCCGGCCGGGGCCTGACCCGGGCCGCCCCGACGGCCGGACACTCGTCCCATGGACGACACTCCGGACAACCACACAGAATCCCCCGGGGACCACGCCGTGGTCCTCGGGGCCGGCCTGGCCGGTCTGCTGACGGCACGGGTCCTGGCGGGGCGGTTCGCCCGCGTCACCGTCGTCGAACGGGACGAACTGTCCCTGCACGGGCCGGAGTTCCGCCCCGGCCTGCCGCAGTCCCGGCACGCGCACGTGCTGTGGGCGCGCGGTGTCGAGCTGATGGAGCAGCTGCTGCCCGGCACCACCGCCGAGCTGCTGGAAGCCGGCGCGGCCCTGCTGGAGTCGCCGCGCGACTTCCTGTGGCTGAGCCCTTCCGACTGGTTCCGGCACGTACCGGGCGCCGGGATGCTGATCGGCAGCCGGGAGCTCCTCGACTGGACGCTGCGCCGTGCCGTACTGCGCGACGGCCGGATCCGGATGCTCGGCGGCCGGCTCGCGACGGGCCTCGTCGGCGGCCCGGGCAACCGCTCGGTGACCGGCGTGTCCTTCCGCGACGGCGGCCGCCTCGCCGCCGCGCTCGTGGTCGACGCCACCGGCCGCACCTCCAAGGCCCCCGCCTGGCTGGCCGCCCTCGGCTACCCCGCCCCGGCGGTCACCCGCTACGACTCCCACCTCGGCTACTCCAGCCGCCCGTACGCCATCCCCAAGGCCGCCCTGGACGACCCGCGGCGCCGCTGGCACGGCATGTACGTACAGGGCCGGCCCGACAGCCCGCGCGGGGGAGTGCTGGTGCCGCTGGAGGGGGACCGCTGGCTGGTCACCCTGATCGGCAACGGCGAACACGCCCCGCCCACCAAGGACCCCGAGTTCCTCGGCTTCGCCCGCACCCTGCGCAGCCCCGCCCTCTACGACGCCATCCGCGACGCGGAACCGCTGGCCCCGCCCGCCGGCTTCCGGGCCACCGCCAACGAGTGGCGCCACTACGAGCGCATGGACCGCTGGCCGGAGGGCTTCCTCGTCGTCGGCGACGCGGCCTGCCGCTTCAACCCGGTCTACGGGCACGGCATGACCGTCGCCGCCATCACCGCCCAGGCCCTGGGTGACGCCGTCAGGGCCCTGCCCACCGCGCAGATCCCGGCCGGGACCCGGCGCGTCCAGCGGCACACCGTCACCGCGGCCAACGTCGCCTGGCAGATCGCCACCAGCGAGGACCTGCGCTACCCGGGCACCGAGGGCCCGCCGGCGGACCGGGCGACCCGCGTCCTCCAGGCGTACATGTCCCGCGTCATGGCGGGCGCGAACACGGACCCCGCCCTCTCGGCCCCGTTCTTCGGCGTCCTGTCCCTCTCCACCCCGCCGAACACCCTGCTCGCCCCGGCCACGGTCCTGCGCGTCCTGTCGAAGTGGCGCCTGCCCACCTCACCCCGCACGACGACGGCCTACCCGCCGCACCACGGCCCCGCCTGACTACCCCCGCACGGCCCGCTCGTACAGTTCACGCACCCCGTCCCCGAAGTAACTGCTGTACGACGTCACCTCGTCCCCGCCTCCATCGCGGCCGCCGATCACCCCGATCAGGGTTCCGGCCGCGGTCAGGACGGGGCCGCCGCTGGTCCCGTTGGGCACGTCCGCGCAGTCCAGCCGCAGCTGCGTGGACCCGGCGGCGACGGCCGTGTTGGCGCACCCCAACGGCTGCTCGGCGTCGTTGGGGTAGCCCACCAGCCGGGCGGGGGCGGGCAGCTGCTGCCCGAACCGCACGGGGTGCGCCCCGGTGACGTCCTCCAGCCGCTGCCCGGCATGCCCGGGCCGGCGCACCCGGATGAACGCCACGTCGTAATCCGGATCCGCCTCCTCCACCCACCTCGGATCCACGTCGATCCGCGTCGGCACCCACACCCCGAACGGCGCCTTCCCCTCGGCGTACCCGGGCACGAACGCCAGATTGGTCCGGAACCCCCGCGCGTACACGCAGTGCGCGGCGGTCACGACGAGGTCCCCGCCGGCGGAATGCACCACGCTCCCGGAACAGTGGTGCTCGTCGTCCCAGTCCATCCCGGGCGAGAACAACGCCCCGATGGCCGGCTCGGCCTCGACGACCCCCGCCTCGAGCGGCTCGGACACCTTCCACCCGGCCCCGTCGGGCGCCGCCCGCCGCTCCCCACCCCCCTCGACGAGCCCCTCCAGCGCCTCGGCAGCGGTCTCGTCCCCCACCCGCTCACCCTGCACGTAACTCCCGCGCCCGGCATCCCCGACGGCCACGGTCCCGAACCGCCCCACGGCAAAGGCCACCCCGGCCACCACAACCGCACAACAGACCCCCGCCAGCACACACACCCGCACGGCCCTGCCGGTCATACCCCACTCCCAAAGATCGCCACCACCCCCCAACGGCTCCCGCCGCCCGCGGGTTCCCTACCAGGGCGTGTCCGTCCTCACAGCTCCCCGGCCCCGTACGCGCGAGCGCCCCGCCGGGAGGGCCGGCGGGGCGGGCGTGTGGGGGGTGGGGTCAGGGGGAGGGGGTGAGTTGGAGGGTGGTGCGGGTGGTCGTTTCCTTGGTGAGCTCGATGCGGGTGCCGGTGTCCGGGACCTTGACGCCGAGCTGGGGGAGGTCCGGGTTCCAGTACGTGTCGCGGTGGTCGTCGAAGACGCGGACGCCCGGGCGGGAGGGGACGGTCAGGGAGGTGCCCGGTTTGTGGAGGGTGATGCGGTCCGTGGGGCGGGTCGAGAAGGGGGCGTCGAAGGTCTGGGCGCGGGCGTTCAGGAGGCTGCCGTCCGGGTAGCGCAGGGGGGCCGGGTGGGCGTCGACCGGGAGGATGAGGCCGTTGCCCGGGTGGGCCTTGGTGGTGTTGTCGCTGTACGCGGTGTCCCAGAGCCAGAGCAGGACGCCCTGCTGGTAGGGGTAGAACTCCACCCGCTGGTCGGTGGAGGTGAAGTTGTAGGGGCCCGTCCTGAGGAAGGAGCCGTAGCCGGTGTGGCGGCGGTACTCGGCGAAGTAGGCGCGGGGGTGTTCGGTGGTGCCGGTGCGGCCCTCCGCGCGCGACCACTTGAGCGGGGTCCAGCCGTTGTCGCCCTGTTCGGCGCCGTCCTGGAGGAGGGTGCGGCCGTCGGCCGCCGTGACGCGGATGTCGTCGAGGGTGACGCCGCGGCCGTGGGTGTTGCTGTCCGAGGTGGTGCGCAGGCGCAGGTGGGTGGTGGACGCGGGGAGGGGGGCGGTGAGGGTGGTCCAGGACGGTGAGGTGCCCGAGATGCCCTTCGGGGGGATCGGGGTGCCGCCCACCGTGCCGGGGAGGATGGTCCAGGTCTTGCCGCCGTCCGCGGAGGCTTCCGCCGTGAGGAAGTCGAAGTCCTGTTCCAGGTCGTACCAGACGCGGGCCGTGAGGGTGGCCGGGCCGGCGGCGGGGTCCAGCGGGCGGGTCAGGGTGTTGTCCATGAAGTCACCGGTGCCGCTCCACCACTGGCGGGCGCCCTCGTAGGGGTCGGTGAGCTCGGTGCGGGTGGTGGAGGGCGGGAGGTGGACCAGGAGGGCCTGGGGGTCGTCGGTGTGGTAGCCCGAGACGCCGAGGGTGGCGCGGGTCCTGCGGCCCGCGTCGGCCTCCGTGTAGTCCAGCCAGCCGAGTTGGAGTTTGCTCCACGGGTCCAGGTCGCCGGGGAACTGCCCCGTGGTGTTGGGGCCCTTGCCCAGGTAGGAGGCCGAGGACATCAGGGACCAGAAGTTGACGCCGTTGTCCCCGTCCGAGCTGTAGAGGTCGGGCAGCCCGAGGTCGTGGCCGAACTCGTGGGAGAAGAGGCCCGCTCCGCTGTTCTCGCCGCCGGTGAGGTAGTCGCCGGCCCAGATCCCGGTGTCGCCGACCGGGGTGCCGCCGGCCTTGTTGCCCTCGGGGCCCGCGCTGCCGGCCTGGTTCCAGTACGCGAACCAGCGGTGCGCCCAGATCGCGTCCTTGCCCTGGGCGCCGCCGCCCCAGGTCTGGTCCTTGCCCGCGTGGACGACGACCAGGTGGTCGAGGTAGCCGTCGGGCTCGTCGAAGTTCCCGTCGTGGTCGGCGTCGTAGCGGTCCCACACGTCGTACTGGGCCAGTTCGGCCTTGATCTCTTCGGGGGTGCGGCCCTTCGCGCGCTCGGACTCGTACCAGGCGGTGGTGGAGTCGCGGACCAGGTCCCAGTTGGTGCGGCACTGGCCGACCTCGGTGCACGTGTCGGTGCCGTAACGGGCCTCGTTGTAGGGGAGCTTGACCCAGTCGGTGACCTTGCCGTCGATGTCGTAGCGGCCGGAGGACTGGAGGTTGTAGTAGGCGCGCAGGGACGCCGAGCCGGGCGTGGGCGAGAAGAACTGCTGCTGGTAGTAACCCCTGTCGAAGTCCTTGCGCCAGAGGGTGTGGTTGTCGTCCGGGGCGGGCTTGCCGATGGTGTTGTGCAGGGGGCCGGGGGTGCCGCCGAAGCGGGGGTCGGTCTGGTCGCCGAACTCCGCGAGGATGACGAACACCTTGTCCTTGCGCCGCTGGGCGAGTTCGACGTACTGGTCGCCGATCTTCGCGGTGCGGGGGAGCGGGCCCGCCGCCCGGGTGGCGGCCCGGTCGCCGGAACCTCCCGCCGCGATGCCCTCCAGCGCCTGGCGGCGCAGGGCCTGGCGCTGGAGCTCCAGCGGGGCGAGGGGCGGGGCGGCGGCCTGTTCGGCCCCGCCCGTCGGCGGGGTGGGCGGAGGAGCGGTGGCCGCCAGGGCGGCGGGGGCGGGCAGGAGGGCGAGTACGGCGAGGGATATCGCCGCACCCGCCGAGGCGAGTCTGCGCAACGGAGTTGCCCTTTCGGGGAGTTCGGGGCCGGGGCGCAGGTAATATTTCACATGTCACAGGTGATGGGTAGGGGGTGTGTGTAGGACCCGCCGTGTCCCCGGAGGGGCCCGCGTCGTTGTGCCCCTGAGGGCTCCCGGGGTGCCGGTCCGCCCCCGCCCCGGAACCCGAACGCACAGGGGGAGACGCGCACATGTCCCTCGAACCGCCGTACCCCGCACTGCCCCTCGACGCCCTCTGGGAGGGCCCCGGCATCGGCACCGCCGCCCCCGACGGGCCGCCGGGCCCCTGGCACCTGCCGTGGGACCGGCTCACGCCCGCCGAAGCCGCCGAGGCCCGGGAGGGGCTCGCCGGCCGGGCGTACGAGTTCCAGGCCTCCGACGCCGCCACCGGCGACCCCGTCCGGCGGATCTTCACCGGCGACCTGCTGCGCGCCGACGCCGAACGGACCGCCCGCCTGCTCACCCCGTACGCGCCCGAGGCGATCGTCGCCTTCGCCCCGCCCCGGCACGTCTACGGGGCCGCCGCCGGCGTGTTCCTCCCCGCCGTGACCGGGCTGCCCGTGTGGTTCTGGCCCGCCGGCGACTGCCCGCCGCCAGCCGTGCCCGCCCGGCGGATCGCCGTCGTCGCCATCCCCGCCGCCTTCCGCGCCCTCGCCCGCCACCCCCGCTGGACCGCCTCCTTCGAACAGCTCACGTTCCTGCACGGCGGCGCCGAACTCCCGCCGGAGGCACGCCGGTTCGCGACCGACCCGCGCGCCGCGCTGATCGAGCTGCTCGGCTCCACCGAGACCGGATCCGTCGCCCACCGCACCGGCTGGGACCCCGCCGGACCCTGGACGCTGCTCGACGACGTCGCCTTCGCCGCCCCCCGCACCGGCGCCGAGGGCCCCCTCACCGTCACCGGGCCCCGGCTGTCCGCGCTGCCCGACGGCAGCCGGCCCGACCGGCACGAGATGGACGACGTGGTCCGCCGCCTCGGCGACCGGCTGTTCCTGCGCCTCGGCCGCCGTGCCCAGCTGGTACGCGTCAACGGCGTCCGGTACGACCTGGGCGCCATCGCCGCCCGGCTGCGCGCCGCGCTCCCCGGCGCCGACGTGGCCTGCGTACGGGTCCCCGGCCCGGCCGGCCCGCCGCACGAGGAGGCGTACGACGTGCTCGTCGCCGGAGGCGGACCCCTGACGGCGGACGGCGTACGGGCCGCCGCGCGCGGCCTCGGCGCCGAACCCCGCCTGGTGCGCCTCGTGGACCGGATCCCGCGCGGTCCCCTCGGCAAGCCCCTGCCCGCGCAGCTCAACCCGCCCGACTGACCCCGAGAGGACGTACGCCGTGAACCCGCAGCCCGAAGACGTGAAGACGGTCCCCCTCACCCCCGAGGTGTACGCGTACCTGCTCGCCCAGGCCGAGCCGCAGACCGGGGTGCAGCGACGGCTCGTCGAGCGCACCCGCGCCCTCGGCGACCGGTCCGTGATGCAGATCCCGCACGAGCAGGGCGTCCTCCTCACCCTCCTCGCGAAGCTGACCGGAGCCCGCCGCGTCGTGGAGGTCGGCACCTTCACCGGCTACTCCACCCTCGCCCTCGCCGCCGGACTGCTCCCCGGCGGACGGGTCCTCACCTGCGACGTCTCGCAGGAGTGGACCGCGATCGCGCAAGAGGCCTGGAAGGAGGCCGGGGTCGCCGACCGGATCGAGCTGAGGCTCGCGCCCGCCCTGGACACCCTGCGCGCCCTGCCCGCCGAACCCGTCCTCGACCTCGTCTTCCTGGACGCCGACAAGGGCGGCTACCGGGACTACTGGGAGGAACTGGTGCCCCGCGTACGCCCCGGCGGCCTGCTCCTCGCCGACAACGCGCTCTTCGGCGGCGCCGCCGCGGACCCCGCCGCGCGGGGCAACGGGCTGGCCGTGCGCGAGTTCAACGCCCACGTCCGCGCCGACGACCGGGTGGAGTCCGTGCTCCTCCCGATCGCGGACGGGCTGCTGTTCGCGCGCAAGCTCTGAGCACCGGCCGGGCCGGCGGGGGTCACGCGTCAGTCGTCGTCCGCGACGCCCAGGTCATGGCGCATGGCGGTGCGCATCGTCCGCAGCAACTCCCAGAGCGCGTACTGCTGGCGGGCCGCCGTGTTCATCGTCTCGCCCGGCGCGGGCTCGTCCCGTTCCAGCCGCTTGACCTGGCCGTACACCGTGTTGAGGCCGTGGTTGACGGCGCTCGCCGTCACGAGCACCGCGTCCGGGGCGACCATCTGCGCCTCCGAGTAGCGGTCGCGGTGCGCACCCTTCGCCGCGTCGAGCGCGACCCGGTCGGCGTCCTCCACGGTCCGCTCCCGCATGACGTGCAGGTGGTGGCTGAGCGCGGTGGCGAACTGCCGCGACTCCCTGTTGAGTTCGGCGTAACAGGTGCGCCGGAGCGCCCGGCTCTCGCGGATCTCCTCCTGGGCGCGCACGAGTTCTATCTCCCGGCGCTTGGCCCGCTCCGCACCCCGCTGCGTCAGCAGGGACCCGCCCAGGGTTCCGGCGACACCCGCCACCGCGATGACCACCGAACTCAGATCCACCCACATGCTCCTTCACGGTCGAGGGCGCCCGAACCGGCCATTCGGTACGCCGCCTCGCGGACTCGGCGCTATCGTGCCGGGCGGGGGAGAGCGACGAGGGGGCGGGGCGGCCATGCGGTTTCTGTTCGTTCACGGTACGGGGGTGCGGCGGGAGCGGCACGACGCGCTGTTCGCGCTGGTGCGGGAGCGGCTCGGGGAGCGGTTCCCCGGGGCCGAGATCGACTCGTGCTTCTGGGGCGAGCGGTTCGGCGCGCGGTCGGGCGCCGGCGTACGCTCCGTACCCGGGACGCCGGAGGGCGCTGACGGGGGCGCGGAGGCCGCCGAGTGGGGGCTGCTGCTCGCCGACCCGCTGTGCGAGCTGCGGGTCCTGGCCGAGGCCGGCTGGGCCGACGCGGGCCCGGAGGACGACCCCTTCGCCATGCCCGGCTTACGCCCCGCCGGGGAAGCGGTGCTGGAGCTGCTGCGCCGGCTCGCCGGGGCCCCCGACGCGGACGGCCCCGGCGAGCTGCGCGCCCTGCTCGACGGCACCGGCCTCGCCGCCGGGTTCCGGCCCGCGCTGGAGGGCGCCGCCGGCTCCGCCGAAGCGGCCCGCGCCGCCGCCCGCGCCACCGCCGAACCGCAGGCCCGCGAGCTGGCCGCCTCCCTCGCCCGGGCCGTCACCGCCGGGGCCCTCGCCGAGGCCGGGACCGACGCCGACTGCACCGCCGCCGAACGGGACCGGCTCGTCGAGCTCCTCACCACCCGCCTCGGCGGCGGCGCCCGCGTCCCCGGGGCCCGGGCCGCCGCCGTCCTCGGCCGGCTCGCGCAGCGGGTCACCACGCAGCCCCTGCTCAACGCCTGGCGCGGCCCCCTCACCGCCGGTGCCGCCCCCGCGCTCGGCGACATCCTGCGCTACCAGGCCAGAGGCGCCGGCCTGCGCGCGTACCTGCGCGAACGGATCACCGCCCGGCCCGGCCCGACCGTACTGATCGGCCACAGCCTCGGCGGGATCGCCCTGGTGGACCTGCTCGCCCTGGCCGCCGCCGACGGCGTACCCGTACCCGGCGCCGAACTGCTCGTCACCGTCGGCTCGCAGGCCCCGTACCTCTACGAACTCGGCGCCCTCACCGCCCTCGCCCCCGGCAGCCGGCTCCCGTACGGCTTCCCGCGCTGGCTCAACGTGTACGACCGCCAGGACGTGCTGTCCTACCTCGCCGCGCCCGTCTTCCCCGGCGACCCCCGCGTCAGCGACCACGAGATCCGCAGCCGCCAGCCCTTCCCCGCCAGCCACAGCGCCTACTGGAAACAGCAGTCCCTCTACGAGCGCGTCGAACGGGCGGTGACCGAAGCGGGGATGGCGTGACGGCCCCCGGCGGACCGCACACCGACGTGGACCCCCGGCGCGCCTTCGCGCTCGTCGCCGGGGTCGAGCGGTACGAGGTCAGCCACCACTGGAACCTGCGCGGACCCGCCCGGGACGCCCTGCGCTTCGCCCGGTGGCTGACCGGTCCCGGACAGGTGCCCGCCGCGAACGTACGGCTGCTGCTGTCACCGCTCGACGACCCCGACACCCTCGACTGGTCCGCGTCCGAGGGCCTGGCCGCGCTGCGGGCCTCGTACCGGCCCGCGACCGAGACCAACGCCCGCACCGCGCTGCTCGACGAACTCCCCGCATGCGACGGCGACCTCCTGTGGATCTTCTGGGCCGGGCACGGCTACCTCGGGCGCGACCACGAGCTGATGCTGCCCTGCGCCGACGCCCGCCCCGGCCAGATCCGCCACCTCAACCTGGACTCGGCCCTGCGGTGGTGGCGCACCGACCTGGTCAAGCAGCGGCGGTTCCCGCTCCAGGCCGCACTGGTGGACGCCTGCCGCGTCGACGCGCCCCGCGACAGCCGCTGGAACTTCGGCAGCGCCGACTACGGCGGCGGCCACACCGTCCCCGGGCGGCGCCAGTTCCGCCTGTACGCCTCCCGCGTGGGGGAGGCCGCGCAGAACGACGCCGAACGGGGCGCGGGCCGCTTCACCGAGGCCCTGCTCGGCGAACTCGGGGACCGGTCCGTGGGGGAGGGCGCGGCCCTCCTGCCCGAGGCCGCCCGCAGCATCCACCTCGCCTTCCGGGGACTGCGCGAACGCGGCGAGAGCTGGCAGCTGCCGCAGTTCCTCGTCGACAGGGACTGGGACGCCAACTCCTTCCTCGACTTCCCCTCCTTCCCGGCCCTCCCCGCCCAGGCCCTCCCCGCCCCGGCCGACGACGGCCCCGCCGTCCCCGCCGGCCCCGGCGGCGGCCCGCCCGGCCCGTCCCTGCCCAGCGCCCCCCGCCTCGACCAGACCGGCTGGGACGGGCTCGGCGACCTGTTCGAGGGCCGTGACCTGCCGCGCTGCGCCTACGAGGCCTACGCCTGGGCCTTCAAGGCGGCCGGCTGCACCACCCCCGTCGACGGCGGACTGCCCGCCGACACCCTCCTCGAGGTGGTCGCCGACCTCGACGAACGGCAGGGCGGCCGGACCGGGATGCCGCTCGCGGTGCCCTTCGTGCACTTCCTCGCCGACCGGACCGCCCGCCCCGGCGGCGGACCCGGCGGCGGCCCCGAGGACCCCGAGTGGGCCGCCGCCCTCGCACGCTGGGTACGGGACACCCGCGAGCGGCTCGGCCTGCCCGCCCTGCGCCCGCCGCCCGCCCCCGCCCGCAAGGCCACCCTGCACGTGCGCCTGGAGTCCCCGCCCGGCGGCGAGGACGGCCTGCTGGCCCGGATGTGGCTGCGCGGCGAACGGACCCGTCACGTCTGGGAGTCGGAGGGCAGCCCGGTCCAACTGGCCGCCGTACGCGCCGAACTCGTACGCCGCCTCGCCGAGGCCGCCGCGGGCGGGCAGCCGCACGGCGGCATCGGGCGGATCGAGTTCCACGTCCCCTACGAACTGCTGGAGACGGACTTCGACCAGTGGCCCGTACCCCGCCGCGGACCGGGCGGCCGGACCCGCCCGCTCGGCGCCGTCCACGAGGTGGTGGTGCGCTGCCCGCAGGAACGCGAGGACACCCGCACCGAATGGCTCGACAAATGGCGCTGGCTCCACGTCCACGACGGCCGGCACCCCGACGCCGTACGGACCGTCGAGGACCCCGACGTCACCGACGCCCTCGGACTGCGGCTGGGGGCGGCGCCCGCGCCCGCCTGCGTCCTCGGGCACGTCGGCGGCCCCCGTACGGCCGCCCTGCTGGACGCCCTCCTCGAAGGCGGGGTGCCCGTCGCGGTGTGGCGGCGCGGCGGCGGAACACCCCCCGGGGGACTGCCCGCGCTGCTCGCCCCCGACGCCGGGCCGGGGGCGCCCTCGGTGTTCGCCCTGCCCGCCCGCGTGCGCGAGGTGCGCCGGGCGGCCGCCGGCCAAGGACCGGAAGGGGGAGACCCGTTGGTGCTCCTGTGGGACGATCCCGACGACACGGTCCACCTCCGTTCCCTGGCCACCTGACCCCACCGCCCACGACAGCCCGAGAACCGGCCCGCCACGGGCCCGACCCGAACGCACCACCCGCGAACAGACGATGGAGGCACAGGCAGTGGCGAAGGACTGGTGGCTGTACCGGGGCGCGGGCCCCGGCGAGGAGCGCCGCACCCGGCTGGAAGCCGGACCACCGCCGCCCTGGCGGGACTTCACCGGCGAACCAGACCCCGCCTACGCGCCGCCCGGCTGCTCCGGCGAGGCCTGGGAACGCACCCGCAGGCGCGGCGAGGGCTACGTCCCCGACGAGGCGGAGAAGGACGTGGTCAACACCGCCCTGCACCTGCGCCGGCCGCTGCTGATCACCGGGAAGCCCGGCGTCGGCAAGTCCACCCTCGCCTACAGCATCGCCACCGACCTGGCCCTGGGCCCCGTACTGCACTGGCCGATCACCAGCCGCACCGTGCTGCGCGACGGCCTCTACCTCTACGACGCCATCGGCCGGCTCCAGGAGGCCGGCCTGGAACAGGTCCGCGTCCCCGGCGCCCGGCTCCCGGACCCGGCGGAGCAGCCGGCCGCCGTGCCCTCCATCGCCCGCTACCTGCGCCTCGGCCCGCTCGGCACCGCCCTCCTCCCGCAGCACGGCCCCCGCGTCCTGCTCATCGACGAGATCGACAAGAGCGACATCGACCTGCCCGGCGACCTCCTCACCGTCTTCGAGGACGGCGGCTTCGTCATCCCCGAACTGGCCCGCCTCGCCAAGGAGGAACCCACCGTCGCCATCGGCACCGACGACGACCCCGACGCCGGCGTGGCCGTCACCCAGGGCCGCGTGCAGTGCCGCCACTTCCCCGTCGTCATCCTCACCAGCAACGGCGAACGCGACTTCCCGCCCGCCTTCCTGCGCCGCTGCGTCCGCCTCCACCTGGACGCGCCCGGACCCGAGAAACTCGCCCGCATCGTGCGCGGCCGGCTCGGCGTCGACATCACCGGCGAGGACGCCGCCGAGTACCAGGACCTCGTACGCAGCTTCCTCGAACGCGCCGAGGACGGCGACCTGGCCACCGACCAGCTCCTGAACGCCATCCAGCTACGCCTGGCCGGAGCCTGGTCGGCGCCCGCCGACCGGGACCGTTTCCTCGCCACCGTCATGCAGCACCTCACCGGGCCCACCGCGTGATCGAGAGGCTGCTCGCCGCCTTCGCCGAAGGCGCCGAGGACGGTGCCGCGCCCCGCACCGCCGTCGGCCCCGAGGAGATCGCCGACATCCTCTGGCTGGCCGCCCGCGTGGACCCGGCCGCCGCCGCGTCCCCGGACGGCGGGTTGCGTCCGCCCGGCCCCGAGGGACCCGACGGGACCGCGGAGCCGCCCCCACACCCCGACGGGCCCGCATCCGGTGCCGGGCGGGCCGGCCCGGACGCGGCCGGGGCCGTCCAGCTGTTCCCCGCCGTCCGCGCCCGGCCGGAGCGGCCCGCCGAGCCGGCGGCCGACGCGCCCGCGCGGCGCGGCGTACCGCTGCGGCTGCCCCGCACCGCCTCCCTCGACGACCCGCTCGCCCTGATGCGGTCGCTACGGCCCGTCGGACGCCGCGCCATCGGCGGCCCGGGGGAGGAGCTGGACGAGCAGCTCACCGTGGAACGCAGCATCGAGGCGATGGTCCCCACCCCGGTCCTGCGCCCCGCCGAGAGCCGCTGGCTCGACCTGGCCCTCGTCGTCGACGCCCACCCCTCGATGCTCCTGTGGAGCGACCTGGTGGACGAACTGCGCGGGGTGTTCACCCGCAGCGGGGTCTTCCGCGACGTCCGAACCTGGCAGCTCACCGGCACCGCCCCCGGCGACACCCCGATGCTCGCCCGGGGCCGCGGCGGCCCGCCCCGCAACCCGCTGGAACTCGCCGACCCCGCCGGGCGGCGGCTGATCCTGCTCGTCTCCGACACCGTCGCCGGGGGCTGGCAGGAGACCCCGCTGCTGCGCGTCCTGCGGCACTGGAGCGCCCACAACGCCGTGGCCGTGCTGAACGTACTGCCCGAACGGCTGTGGACCCGGGGCGCCGTGCGGCCCGTGCCCTTCGCCGTCCGCTCCGACCGGCCCGCCGCCGCCACCCGCTCCTGGCAGCGGGTGCCCGCCGCCCGGCGGGCGCGGGGCGGCGGGCCCGTCGTCCCCGTGGTGGGGCTCGCCTCCGGCAGCCTGGCCCGGCTCGTGCGGACGGTGTCCGGGGACGGGCGCTGGCGCCGCCTCGCCTGCCTGCGCCTGGACGCCGCCCCCGCCCCCGGCACGGCACCGCCGCGCCGGGCCGCCACCGCGCTGGAGGCGGTCGAACGGTTCCGGGCGAGCGCCTCCCCGACCGCCCAGCAGCTGGCCGCCCACCTGGCCGCCGTACCGCTGACGCTGCCCGTGATGACCCTCGTACGGCGCTCCCTGCTGCGCGACTCCGAGCACGGGCACCTGGCGGAGGTGGCCCTCGGGGGGCTCTTCGCCCCGTGGGAGGGGCAGCAGCGGCCGGAGGACGCGGAGTTCGACTTCCTGCCGGGGGTACGGGACGTGCTGCTCGGCTCCCAGCTGCGCGGGGACGTCGCCGCCGTACGGGAACTGGTGCGCCGCCGCGTCTGGGAGTTCATGTACCGCCACCGGGGCACGGGCCCCGACTTCTCCGCGACCCGGGTCACGACGGGGGCGGAGGGCCGCCGCCGGGTCCCGGCGGAATCCCTGCCGTTCGCCGAGCGGCCGGGCCCCGGTCCGGGGGTGGGCGAGGGAGTCGTACGGGTCCGCTTCGAACCCCTCGCCGAGCCGCGCGAGGTCGGCACCTTGCTGACCCCCCGCCTGGTGCTCACCGCCGCGGACGCGGCCAGCCCCCGGGACACCGTCGCCTGGGCCGGCACCCCCGACGGCAGGGAGGCCGCCTGCCGGCCCGTCTGGTGGGACGACGCGAGCCCGCGGGTACTGCTGCTGGAGAGCGAGGAGGCCCTGGCGGACCCGGAAGTCTTCACGCCGCCGGTCTGGCAGACGCTGGCCCCGGGAGGGGAGGCGACGGTGGTCGTCCGTGGCTACGCGGACGACCACGACTGGCAGTCCGCCGCAGGCGGCGTACGGATCAGCAGCCGCGTCCGCAACGCGGAGATCATCGAGGTCTCACCGGAGGCGCAGGACTGGATCCACTTCCGGGGCAGCCCCGTTCACTCCCCCCAGGGCGGGCTGATCGGTGTCGTGCACACCGTCCGGCCCGACCGGATGGTCTTCCTGGTGGCGGAGGCGCTGCTCGCGCAGGACGGGTTCCAGGAGGCGCTGGGCGAGCGGGGGTACCGGACCGGTGTCACCCTGGCGATGCGGGTCGGCGGGGACTCACGCACGTCCGCGGAGCTGGGCGCGATCCTGCTGCGGGAGATGGCCGAGGCCCGGGTGGCCGGGGGGTTGCAGCGCGGGCTGCGGTTCTCCCTGTCCGGGCCCGGTGCCTACAGCGGGGCCGGGTTCGTACTGGCGGCGTTGCCCCGAGCCCTGGCCCGTCTCGGCGACGGGGAGCCGGAAGGGCTGCGCCCGCCGCTCGCCGTGGCCCTGGCAACGGGGGAAGCCGGCGGCACGGCGGAGGATCCCGACCGGATCCTGGACAGCTCGGTGATCAGGGATCTGCTCGCGTCCGGGGGCCCCGGGCACGCACGACGCCTCGTGGTCGCGGTCTCCCCCCTGCTGTACGAGGAGCTCCACGAGCTCCTCGGCCCCCTGGCGTTGCGTCCCCTCGAGCAGCCGGGGGAGGAAGCCGGGGGATGGGTCCTCGTCGGGGACTCCGACCTGCTGGCAGAGCTGCTGGCCGACGCGGAGACGTACCGGCAGGCGGAGCTCGTCTGGCCCCGCTGCGTGTTCCGGGCCCCGGACGCCGTCCCCGCGGGCTGCACCGGTGTCAGGGTGCCCGGGCACGTCTATTGCCTGGCCCACCTGTCGCGCCCGGATCAGGACACCTATCTGCGGACCCTGCGGCCGGGCTCCGTCGTCGACTTCCGGGGGACGGTCTTCGCGGACGGCCTGCTGGGGCGGATGCTCGACGCGGTGCGGGACCCGGGGACGGGGCGGGTCAGGCTGGGGTCGGCGGCGTTCGCGAGGGCCACCTTCGAGGACGGCTGGGTGGAAGCGGGAGCCGCCTTCCTCGGGGACGTCGATTTCTCCCGCGCGGTGTTCGCGGGCGCGGCCGGTTTCGCCTCGGCGGTCTTCGCGGGAGACGCCCACTTCGACCGGGCCGTCTTCGAGCAACCGGCCGGCTTCGAGCGGGCCACCTTCGAGGGCGCGGCCGCCTTCGAGCGTGCGGTGTTCCGGAAGGCGGCGCGGTTCGGGGGGGTCGCCTGGCGTTGCGGAGTTTCCTTCCAGCGGGCCGTCATGGAGGACGAGGCGCAGCTGAGCGACATGACGGTGGAGCAGGGGGCGGACTTCGCCAGGGCGGTCTTCAAAGGCCGGATGGCGCTCGGCGAGTCCGTGTTCCGGGAGTCGGTGTCCTTCGCGCGGGCCGTGTGCGAGGGTCCGCTGTCCGCGAGCGGTACCCGCTTCGAGGCCACGTCGGACTTCGAGTACCTGAGCTGCGAGGGAGAGGCGGTCTTCCGCAACGCCCGCTTCGACGGCGTGGCTTCCTTCGGTCATGCCTCCTTCCAGGGCCTGGCGGGCTTCGACACGAACCGGTTCAAGGACCCCGTGCTCTTCGCGGGCACGCTCTTCCGGGGCCCGGTGCTGGTCAAGAACACCTTGTGTGCAGGAGGGGTTTCCTTCGACGGAGCCGTCTTCGAGGGCATGTTCCAGTGGGTCGATTCGAAGACGGAGACGGCGGGGGCCAGCTTCGGAGGCACCCTCTTCAGGGGCCCGGTGCGCTTCCTGGGGGGCGAGTTCCTCAGCGACATCGGCTTCGACGGGAGTGTCTTCGAGGGCCCCTTCACCATTGAGGAAGCCGACTTCCACACGGGGCTCTCCCTCAGCGGCGTCATCTTCCACGGCCCCGTCGCACTGACCGGGGTCACCCTCCCCGAGCCCGTCGAACTCCCCGCCGGCTGGACCGCGACCGAGTCGGACGGGGTGTGGGAGATCACGTCCCCCCAGCGTCCGGAATCCGGTGACGCCTGAGGCATTCTGGCCAGGTCGCAGCCAGCGCCAACCCTCGCCCCAGGAGCCACAGTTGACCCAGGCCACCGCCGCCGAAGGCACCCGGCACATCCCCTTCGACCGCCTCCACAACTTCCGCGACCTGGGCGGCTACCGCTCCGCCGACGGCCGGGCCGTCCGGTGGGGGTGCCTCTACCGGGCCGACTCCCTCGGGAAGCTGGGGGGCGCCGACTGGGAGCGGTTCCTCCGGCTCGGGGTCCGGACCGTGATCGACCTGCGCTACCCCTGGGAGATCGAGGCCAAGGGCCGGATACCGGAGCCGGAGCGGTTCACGTACGCCAACCTCAGCATCGAGCACCGCCCCTACGACCAGGCCGAGATCGACCCCGCGCTCGACCCCTGGCGCTACCTCGCCGACCGCTTCGCGGAGGTCGCCGAGGACGGCGTGGACGAGATCCGGCGGGCCGTCGAGCTGATCGCCGACGGCCCCGGCCCCGCCGTGTTCCACTGCACCTCCGGCAAGGACCGCACCGGCCTGATCGCCGCCCTGGTGCTGACCCTGCTCGACGTGTCCGAGGAGCAGATCCTGGCCGACTTCGCCCTCACCGAGCTGGCCACCGAGCGCCTCACCGCCGACTGGCACGCCGCCAACCCGGGCCGCACCATGCGCTGGCCCTCGTACGGCCGCGCCCCGGCCACCGTCATGGAGCTGGTCCTGGCCGACCTGACGGTCCGTTACGGGTCCCCGTCCGCCTATCTCACCGAGGCCGTCGGCATCACCCCGCAGACCACGGCCCGGCTGCGGGAGCGGCTGCTCGCCTGAAAGGCCGCGCCTGAAAAACCAGGTGCCCCGGCCGGCGCGCGCCGCCTACAGTCGCGGTGCGCGCCGCCGCCAGGGCGGTGCCCGCCGATGCCGAGCGAAGAGAAGGGGAACCGGGCCATGCGTACGAACCGCACCGCCGCCGTCGTTCCCCCCTGCCGGTACGACGTGATCCCGGTGTCCCGAAGCGCGCGGTAACAGCCGCGCGGCTGTCACCGTACGCCCGTGACGCACCCCTTTTTGAACGCTGCACCCCGCCACGGGGTGGAGCGGCGTCCCGGGAATCGCGCTGCCCTCTTCCCACCCAGGCACCGAAAGGCCCGGGCCATGCGCACCGATCACCGTCACACCAACGTCACCACCGCCGCCGTGCGGAACCTCGGCATCCTCGCCCACGTCGACGCCGGCAAGACCACCGTCACCGAGCGGATCCTCTTCGCCACCGGCGCCATCCACAAGCGGGGCGAGGTCCACGACGGCACCACCGTCACCGACTACGACCCCCAGGAACGCGACCGCGGCATCACCATCTTCGCGGCGGCCGTCAGCTGCGCCTGGGACGGCCACCGGGTCAACCTGATCGACACGCCGGGCCACGTGGACTTCGCCGACGAGGTCGAGCGCTCCCTGCGGGTGCTCGACGGCGCGGTCGCGGTCTTCGACGCCGTCGCCGGCGTGGAGCCGCAGAGCGAGTCGGTGTGGCGCCAGGCCGACCGGCACGGCGTGCCGAGGATCGCGTTCGTCAACAAGCTGGACCGGGCGGGCGCCGACCTCGACGCCGCCGTCGGCTCCATCAGGGAGCGGCTCGGCGCGGTCCCCCTGGCCGTGCAGCTGCCGGTCGGCCGGGAGGACGGTTTCACCGGCGTCGTCGACCTGCTGCGGATGCGCGCGCTGCTCTGGGGCGCGGGCGACGGCTCGTACGAGGAACTGCCGGTGCCCGGGCCGCTGCTGGAGGAGGCCCGGCGCAGGCGCCGGCTGCTGGAGGAGACGGTGGCCGGACTTCACGCGGAGGCCCTGGAGGAGTTCTGCGCCGGCGACGGACTGGGCGAGGCGACCCTGGCCCGTGCCCTGCGCGAGCTGACCCTCGCCGGGGACGCGGTGGTCGTGCTGTGCGGTTCGGCGTACCGCAACCGGGGCATCGAGCCGCTGCTCGACGCCGTGGTGGCGTACCTGCCCGCACCGGGGGACATGCCGCCGGTGCGGGAGCGGGCCGCCGACCCGGCGGAGCCGCTGGCCGCGCTCGCCTTCAAGGTGACGGCGACGGCGACCGGCCGGCTCACCTATCTGCGGGTCTACGCGGGAACCCTGCGCAAGGGGGACTCCGTACTGGATCCGGCGACGGGCCGGACGGAACGCGTCGGGCGGATCCTGCGGGTGCAGGCCGACCGGCACGAGGAGCGGGAGGAGGCGGTGGCCGGTGACATCGTCGCCGTCGTCGGGCTGAAGTCGGCGCGGGCGGGGACGAGCCTGTGCGCGCCGGAGGCGCCCCTGCTGCTCGAACCGCCCGTGGTGGCGGACCCGGTGGTGTCGGTCGCGGTCGAGGCGGGCCGGGGTACGGACACCGGGCGGCTGGCCTCCGCGCTGGCCCGGCTCGCCGAGGAGGACCCCTCCCTGGTGGTGCGGACCGACGCGGAGACCGGGCAGACCGTGCTGTCCGGGCTGGGCGAGCTGCACCTGGAGGTGGCGGTGGAGAAGGTGCGCCGTCTGCACGGGGTGGAGGTCGTGGTGGGCCGGCCGCGGGTCTCCTACCGGGAGACCGTGGTGCGCGGGGTGACCGGATTCGTGTACCGGCACGTCAAACAGGACGGCGGCGCGGGCCAGTTCGCGCACGTCGTGCTCGACGTGGAGCCGTTGGAGGAGCCCGGTTTCGAGTTCCGTTCGGCGGTGACGGGCGGGCGGGTTCCGCAGGAGTACGCGCGGGCCGTGGAGGCCGGCTGCCGTGACGCCCTCGCCGAGGGTCCGCTCGGCGGGCATCCGGTGACGGGCGTGCGGGTGGTCCTGACCGACGGGGCGACGCACTCCAAGGACTCCTCGGAGATGGCGTTCCGCGCGGCGGGCCGGTTCGCGCTGCGCGACGCCCTGCGCGCCTCGGGGCTGGAGCTGCTGGAGCCGGTCGCGGAGGTCACGGTGACGGTTCCGGACGACGGTGTCGGCGCGGTCCTCGGGGACCTGGCCGCCCGCCGCGGCCGGGTCACGGGCTCGGCCGGGCAGGCCGGGACCACCGTGGTCACGGCGACGGTGCCGCTGGCCGAGCTGTTCGGGTACGCGTCCCGGCTGCGCGGCCGTACGCAGGGCCGGGGGTCCTTCACCAGCCGCCCGGCGGGTCTGGCGCCCGTTCCGGCGGGGGTGGCGGCGACCCTGACGGCCCGCTAGCACGGCGGGGCCGACCCGCTGTGGGGCCCCGTCCCGGCTTCGGCCGGGGCGGGGTCCCTTCGCGTTCCCACACCGCTCTTACATACCCCCCATGGGTATGCTACGTTGCTGCGCGTAGGTACCCCCCAGGGGTATACGTCAGAGGAGGGTCAGGGCAATGTCAACCGTCAATCCCCGGCGCTGGTGGGCACTTGGCGTGCTTGCCGCCGCTCAGTTCATGGTCATCATGGACACCTCGATCATCGGGGTCGCGCTCCCCGAGATGCAGAAGGACCTGGGCTTCTCCCAGGGCGAGCTCCAGTGGGTCTTCAACGCCTACGTCATCGTCTTCGGCGGGTTACTGCTGCTCGGCGGGCGGCTCTCCGACCTGTTCGGCGCCCGCAGGATCTTCGCCACCGGCTGGGTGGTCATGATCGCGGGCTCGGTGCTCGCCGCCGCCGCGCAGAGCGCCTCGGTGGAGATCGCCGGCCGGGCCGTCCAGGGAGTCGGCGGCGCGCTGATCGCGCCCTCGGCGATGACGCTGCTCATGATGCTCTTCGGGCACGACCCCAGGGAGCTGGGCAAGGCGATGGCCCTCTACGGCGCCGCCGCCCCCGCCGGCGGTACGGCCGGCGTGTTCCTCGGCGGCGTGTTCACCGAATGGGTCAGCTGGCCGTGGGTCTTCATCATCTACGTCCCGATCGGCGTCGCCACCCTCGCCGCGACCGGGCTGCTGCCCGCCGTCCAGGCCCGCCGCGGCTCCGTCGACGTCCTGGGCGCCGCCGCCGTCACCGCCGGGCTCGCGCTCGCCGTGTTCGCCGTCGTCCGGGCCCCCGAAACCGGCTGGGGCGCCACCGCCACCGTACTGGAGCTCGTCGGCGCGGCCGTCCTGCTCGCCCTCTTCTTCGTGATCCAGCGGACCGTCCGCGAGCCGCTCATGCCGCTCAGCGTGTGGCGGATCCCGCGCCTGGGCTCGGCCAACCTCGCGATGACGCTGCTCGGCGCCGCCTGGATCCCGATGTGGTACTTCCTCAACCTGTACCTCCAGCAGGTGCTGGACTACGGCGCCTTCGCCTCCGGCGCGGCGCTGCTCCCCATGACGGTGCTGCTGATGATCTTCATGACGGCCATCACCGCCCGCCTCATGGGCCGCTTCGGGGCCAAGCCGCTGATCGTCGCCGGTCTGTTCGCCCTCGCCGCCGGGCTGGTCTGGCTGTCGGCCGTCGAGCCGACCGGCACCTTCCTCGTCGACGTCCTGCCCGCCTCGCTCGTCGCCGCGCTCGGCATGGCGCTCGCGTACATCCCGGCGATGATGGCCGCCATGTCCGGTGCCCCGCAGGAGCAGGCCGGCCTCGCCTCCGGCATCGTCAACACCACCTACAACGTGGGCTCCGCCCTCGGCCTGGCCGCGCTGACCGCGCTCGCCACCACCCAGGGCGCCGGAGAGCTGGGCAACCTGCCCGCCCTCACCGACGGGTTCAGCGCCGCCTTCATCGGCGCCGCGGTCATCGCCGCCGCTGGCGCGGTGATCACCCTGTTCGCGATGAAGGGCGACGGGCCCGCGGCCGCGGCCGCCGCTCCCGCCGCCGACGCCCCGGCGTCGCGCAGCGAGACGGCGGGGGTGTGACGTACGGGACCGCCCGCACGCACCCGAGGGGTCGCCCGACGTCCGTCCCGGACGTCGGGCGACCCCTTTCCCGTACCCCCCGGCCCCGTACCCCCGTCCCGTGCGCCGCCCCCCGTACCCCCGCCCCGTACCCCCGCCCCGTACCCCGGGGCCCCGCTCCCGGACCCGCTCCCGAACGAAAGGCACCCCCGATGAAGGACATCCGCACCCGCGCGGTGCACGTGGCCCACGAGCTCGAAGTCCCCGCCAGCCGCCCGCTGTCCGTACCGCTCGTCCAGTCCTCCGCCTTCGCCTTCGACTCCGCCGACGAACTGGCCCGGGCCATGGCGGGCCCCGACGGCGACTACGTCTACAGCCGCCGCGGCAACCCCACCGTCCGCGCCCTGGAACGGACCCTCGCCGGACTGGAGGGCGGCGCCTCGGCCATCGCCTTCGCCTCCGGGATGGGCGCCATCAGCGGGGTGCTCCTCGCCCTGCTCCGCCCCGGCGACCAGGTGATCGCGCAGCGCTGCCTGTACGGGGGGACGTACGCGGCGCTGAGCGACCTGAAGGAGCGCTACGGGGTACGGGTCGACCACATCGGCGGTGACGACGCGCGCGAGTTCGAGGCGCTCGCCGGGCCCCGCACCCGGCTGCTGGTCCTGGAGACCATCGCCAACCCCACCGGCCAGGTCCCCGACCTGCCCGGCCTGCTGGCGGCGGCCCGGCGCCTCGGGGTGATCAGCGCCGTGGACAACTCCCTGGCCTCGCCCGTCCTGTGCCGGCCGATCGAGCACGGCGCCGACATCGTGCTCCACTCCACCACCAAGTACCTCGCGGGGCACTCCGACGTCCTGGGCGGCGCGGCCGTCTTCGCGGACGACGCCCTGCGCCGGGAGGTGTGGCCGCGCACCGTCGAACTCGGCGCCAGCGCCGACCCGTTCGCCGTATGGCTGACGCTGCGCGGGATCGCCACGCTGCCGCTGCGGATGCGCGAGCACTGCGCCAACGCCGGCGTGCTGGCGCAGCGGCTGGCGGCCCACCCGGCGGTGGCGGCCGTCCACTGGCCGTGGCTGGGAACGCACCCCTCGTACGCGATGGCCCGCAAGGTGCTCTCCGGGGGCGGGGGGCTGCTCTCCTTCGACCTGCGCGGCGGCCGGGAGGCGGGCCGCGCCTTCGTCGAGGGGGTGCGCCTGGCGCGGCTCGCGCTCTCGCTGGGCGGGGTGGAGACGCTGGTCACGCACCCCGCCAGCACCTCCCACCGGGAGCTGGACGAGGGGGCGCTGGCGCGCGCCGGCATCGGTCCGGGCCTGGTCCGGATGTCGGTGGGGATCGAGGACCCGGAGGACCTCTGGCAGGACGTGGAACAGGCACTGCGATAGAACAGACGATGCGGTCTTCTTTTGGGTTGACAAAATAATCGGCTGATTCGTAGATTGGTTCACGCCAGAGGAACTGTTTCTCTCCGTCAAGGGGGTTGCGTGATGCGCTACTTCGAGGACTTCCGGACCGGTGACGTCCACGAACTGGGCTCCGTCACCGTCACGGCGGAGGAGGTGCTGGAGTTCGGCAGGCGCTTCGACCCGCAGCCCTTCCACACCGACCCGGAGCTCGCCGCCCGGACCCCGTTCGGCGGCCTGATCGCCAGCGGCTGGCACAGCGCCTCGATGTTCATGCGCCGCTACGTCGACGGGCTCCTCGCCTACAGCGCCTGTACCGGCTCCCCCGGCGTGGACGAGATCCGCTACCTGCGGCCCGTCCGCCCCGGGGACGTGCTCACGGCGCGCGTAGAGATCCTGGGCTCGCGCCCCTCGCCGTTCAACCCGCGCACCGGCGTCGTCCAGCCCAGGTGCACGCTGGCCGACGCCGACGGGAACGTCGTGTTCAGCATGATCCTGCACAGCATCTTCGAGCGGCGGCCCGCCGAGTGCGACGCGCCGCACCCCGCCGCGGCGGAGGACCCGGTCGTCCGCGCCGGCTCCCCGGCCTGACATCCCCCCACCCCACGAGTGAAGGGAGCCTCCCGTGGAGGCCGTATCCCGCACCGCCCAGTGGACCGCCGCCGCGCGGGCCCTGGAAACCGAGCGCGAGGACCGGCTGTTCGCCGACCCGTACGCGCGCACCGTCGCCGACACCATCGGCTTCGACCTGCTGGAGCGCTACGCCGGCGCCGGCACCGTGCCGTTCCTCGCCATCCGCACCACCTACCTGGACCGGGCCATCGTCCGTGCCGTCCAGGACCACGGCATCCGCCAGGTGGTGTTCCTCGCCGCCGGCATGGACACCCGCTTCTACCGGCTCCCGTGGCCCGAAGGCGTCACCGTCTACGAACTCGACCGGCCCGCGCTCCTGGAGGCCAAGGCCGAGATGCTGGCCGGGGAACCCGACCCGGCCGGGCGTACCCGCGTCACCGTCCCCGTCGACCTGACCCAGGACTGGACGGGGCCCCTGGAAGAGGCCGGCTGGCGCGCCGACCAGCCCGTGCTGTGGGTCGTCGAGGGCCTGCTCTTCTTCCTCCCCGAGGACGCCGTACGCGGCCTCATCTCCACCCTCGCCGGCCACTCCGCGCCCGGATCCGTCCTGCTCGGCGACGTCATCAGCAAGGCCGCCCTGCAGAACCCGCTCTCCCGGCCCTTCCTCAACTGCCTCGAGGAGGACGGCAACCCGTGGCTCTTCGGCACGGAGACCCCCGAGGCCCTCCTCACCGAATGCGGCTGGGACGTGCGCGAGGTCCGCCAGCCCGGCGAGGACGGCGCCGACTTCGGCCGCTGGCCCTACCCGGTGCCCGCCCGCGAGGTCCCCCGCGTCCCGCGCTCCTTCCTGTTCACCTGTGACCTCCCGACCGCCGAGGTGAAGGCAGCATGACCGCCGTCCACGACTTCCACCAGCGCGTCATCAGCGACGCCGGCGCCGCCGTCCGCGGCCTGACCGTCGCCCTCGGGGAGCGGCTCGGCCTCTACCGGGCGCTGGCCGGGGCCGGCCCGCTGACACCCGCCCAGCTCGCCGAGCGCACCGGGATCAGCACCCGCTACGCCGAGGAGTGGCTGCACGCCCAGCTGAGCGCCGGATACGTCGAGCGCCACCCGGGCGCCGGGGCGTACACGCTGCCCGCCGACCACGTCCCCGTGCTGGCCGACCCCACCGCCGTCACCTTCGCCGCCGGGTTCTTCACCGCCCTCAAGGCCCTCTACGGCACCGAGGACCTCCTCGTCGACGCGTACCGCACCGGCGACGGCGTCGGCTGGGCGGAGCACGACCCGGCCCTCGACACCGGCATGGGCAGCTTCTTCCAGCCCACCTACGAGCACCGCCTCGTCCCCGAATGGCTGCCCGCCCTCACCGGGGTCACCGCCAAGCTCGCCGCCGGCGGCACCGTCGCCGACGTCGGCTGCGGCGTCGGCCACACCACCCTGCTGATCGCGAAGGCCTTCCCGCAGGCGACCGTCCACGGCTTCGACTACTCCGAGGAGGCCGTCTCGATCGCCCGCCGCCTCGCCGACGAGGCCGGGCTCGGCGACCGCGTCGTCTTCGAGGTCGCCTCCGCGGACGACTACCCCGGCACCGGCTACGACCTGGTCACCTTCTTCAACGCCCTGCACGACATGGGCGACCCGGTCTCCGCCGCCCGGCACGTGCACAAGTCCCTGGACGCGGACGGCACCTGGATGCTCGTCGAGTCCAACGTCTCGCCCGACGACATCGGCACCCAGACCCCGGCCGCCCGCATGTTCATGGCCCTCTCCGCCGTCATGTGCCTGCCCGTGGCCGTCGCCCAGCACGGCCCCCACGCGCTCGGCAACCACTCGGGCGAGACGGCCTTCCGCGGCATCGCCGAAGAGGCCGGCTTCACCCGCTGGCGCCGCGCCACCGAGACCCCGGTCAACGCCGTCTACGAAGTCCGGCCGTAGCCGCCGCACCCGGCCCGCGCCACCCCACACCCCGAGGAGTCACCATGGGCGTCAGCGCCCCCCTGCCGGTCACCGACCGGTTCCTTGAAGTCCTGGAACGGCTCAGCCACCGCTCCATCGAGGAGTACTACAACCCCTACCAGCAGTTCGACTGGCCCGAGCAGCTCGACGAGGGCCGCATGTGGATGACCCCCGAACTGCTCACCGTCTACGGCACCCCCTTCCACGAGGAGCTCGGCGAGGAGACCCTCCGGCGCCTCTCCAAGTGGGAGAGCATCAACTTCTACAGCCTCAACGTGCACGGCATCCGCGAACTGCTCATCGAGGTCGTCGGACGCATCCACATGCCCGGCTTCGAGGTGCCCTCGGACTTCTTCCACCACTTCATCGGTGAGGAGAACGAGCACATGTGGTTCTTCGCCGAGTTCTGCCGCCGCTACGGCGACAAGATCTACGGCTCCACCGCCCTGCGCGCCGACTCCGCCTGGGAGCCGGAGGTGGAGAACTTCCTGGTCTTCGCCCGCATCCTGTTCTTCGAGGAGCTCGTCGACCACTACAACACGCGGATGGCGCGCGACGAGGACCTCTGCCACACCATCCGCGAGGTCAACCGCATCCACCACCAGGACGAGTCCAGGCACATCGCCTTCGGCCGGGAACTGGTCTCCCTGCTCTTCGACCGGATGCGCCAGGCCGTCCCCGCCGCCCGCGTCGCCGAGGTCGAGGCCTACCTCAAGCGGTACGTCGTCTACAGCCTCAACTCCCTCTACAACCCGCACGTCTACCGCGACGCCGGCATCGCCGACCCGGTGGGCCTGCGCAACGCCCTGGTCGCCGACGAGCGCCGCCGGCCCTTCGAGCGCAAGACCATCCGCAAGCCGCTCGGATTCTTCCTGAAGACCGGGATCTTCACGGACGACGTCCTGCCCGTCGTCTGAGCGGCCCACCGCCGTCCGAGAGGTGACTCCCCCATGACCGCCATGACCGCCATGACCACCGCCACCACCACCGCTCCGGCCACCACGGGCCTTCCGTCGCTCGGCCCCGAGGGCACCGCCCTGCTGCGGCTGCTCGACGACACCTTCGAGAACTGGGGCGTCCAGGCGGGCGCCCGCTCGATGACCATGCCCCCGCTGCTGCCCGCCGCCGACCTGGCCCGGCTCGACTACTACGACAACTTCCCCCACCAGGCCGTCGTGGCGGCCCCGCTGAACCTGGACGTCCGGGAGACCAGCGAGTTCTGCGCCGACACCGGCTGCTTCCCCTGTGACGCGCTGGAACCGGCCGCCCTCGGCCTGCCGTCCGCGTCCTGTTACGCCGTCTACATCGACCACCAGGGCCGCCCGGCCGCCGACGACGAGCTCGTCACCGTCGTCGGCTGGTGCTTCCGCAAGGAGGCGCACTACGAGGGACTGCGCCGCCAGCTCGGCTTCCGCATGCGGGAGATCGTCGCCATCGGCACCCGCGAGCACGCCGAACGACACCTCGCGACCTTCACCCGGCGGATCCACGCCTTCGCCGAGGCCCTCGACCTGCCGCTGAGCCGCGAGGCCGCCTGCGACCCCTTCTTCGACAAGGGCAGCTCCAAGGCCGTCCTCCAGCGCCTGACCCCGGTCAAGCACGAGTTCCTGTACGAGGACCTCGCGATCGCCTCGGTCAACACCCACCGCAACTTCTTCGGCGACCGGTGCGAGATCCCCCTCGCCTCCGGCGGCGGCCCCGCCTTCACCAGCTGCGTCGCCTTCGGACTGGAGCGCTGGCTGTCCGCGCTCACCCGCCGCCACGGCAGCTGGGGCGCCGCGACCGCCGCGGTCCTGCGCGCGAACGCCGCCGGGCCGGCGATCTGAGATGCCGACCCGACCCGTCGTCGCCCCGCCGGCGGGCGGCCTGGGCTGGGCGAACCTCGGCATGGACATCGTGTCCGTCACCCGTGTCCGCCGGCTCCTGCGCCTCTACGGCGAGGACTTCTTCCAGCGCATGCTCGCCCCCGGCGAACTCGCCGACTGCCGCACCGCCGCCAAGCTCGACGTACTGAGCCTGTGCGGGCGGATCGCCGCCAAGGAGGCGGCGTTCAAGACCCTCCGCGTCCGCGCCGTGTTCCTGCCCTGGCGGGACATCATCGTGCGGCGCTCCGAGGGCGGCTGGCCGCTCGTGGAACTCCACCGGTCCGCCGCCGAGATGGCCGAGCGCTCCGGCATCGCCGGGATCACCGTGACCATCAGCCACGACGTGGACTACGCGGTGGCGGTCGCCGCCCCCGTACTGGACCCGAACGCCGTCCCGGAGCCCCTCCCCGCCCCGGGCCCCGCCCCGGAGCCCGCCCCGGCCCCCGCGCCCCCCACCCCACCCGTACACAGCACTTCAAGGAGAGACACCATGTCCGACGGTCTGCAGCTCGTGAAGAACTGGCTCCTCGCCCGCCACGAGGAGCTCGACGACATCGCCGGCGACCTCGACCTCATCGAGACCCGGCTGATCGACTCCCTGTCCTTCGTCGAGTTCGTCTTCCTGCTGGAGCAGCACAGCGGCCGCGCCATCCAGCTGGAGACCCTGGAGGTCGACGAGATCCGCACCCTCGACGCGATCCGCACCCACTTCTTCACCGCCCAGGCGGTCCAGGCATGAGCAGGCGCCTGTTCACCTCCGAATCCGTCACGGAAGGCCATCCCGACAAGATCGCCGACCGGATCAGCGACACGATCCTCGACGCCCTCCTGCGCGAGGACCCGGCGTCCCGCGTCGCGGTCGAGACCCTCATCACCACCGGCCAGGTCCACATCGCCGGAGAGGTCACCACGACGGCGTACGTGCCGATCGCCGAACTCGTCCGCGGCGCCATCCTCGACATCGGCTACGACTCGTCCAAGAAGGGCTTCGACGGTGCCTCCTGCGGCGTGTCGGTGTCCATCGGCGCCCAGTCCCCGGACATCGCCCAGGGCGTCGACACCGCCTACGAGCAGCGCGTCGAGGGCGAGGGCGACGAACTCGACCGGCAGGGTGCCGGCGACCAGGGCCTGATGTTCGGCTACGCCACGGACGAGACGCCCGAGCTGATGCCGCTGCCGATCCACCTCGCGCACCGCCTCTCGCGCCGTCTGACCGAGGTCCGCAAGAACGGGAAGATCCCCTACCTGCGCCCCGACGGCAAGACCCAGGTCACCATCGAGTACGACGGTGACAGGGCCGTCCGCCTGGACACGGTGGTGGTCTCCACCCAGCACGCCGCCGACATCGACCTCGACTCCCTCCTCACCCCGGACATCCGGGAGTTCGTCGTCGAGCACGTCCTCGCCCGGCTCCTCGAGGACGGCATCAAGCTGGACACCGAGGGCTACCGGCTGCTGGTCAACCCGACCGGCCGCTTCGAGATCGGCGGCCCGATGGGCGACGCCGGCCTGACCGGCCGCAAGATCATCATCGACACGTACGGCGGCATGGCCCGCCACGGCGGCGGCGCCTTCTCCGGCAAGGACCCCTCGAAGGTGGACCGCTCGGCCGCCTACGCCATGCGCTGGGTCGCCAAGAACGTGGTCGCCGCCGGCCTGGCCGTGCGCTGCGAGGTCCAGGTCGCCTACGCCATCGGCAAGGCCGAACCCGTCGGCCTCTTCGTCGAGACCTTCGGCACCGGCACCCTGCCCGACGAGCGGATCCAGGAAGCCGTGACCGAGGTCTTCGACCTCCGCCCCGCCGCGATCGTCCGTGACCTCGACCTGCTGCGCCCGATCTACGCCCAGACCGCCGCCTACGGCCACTTCGGCCGCGAACTGCCGGACTTCACCTGGGAACGCACCGACCGCGTGCACGCGCTGCGCAAGGCCGCCGGGATCTGACATGCGCATCGCTGTCACCGGGTCCATCGCGACCGATCACCTGATGACCTTCCCCGGCCGGTTCGCGGACCAGCTGCTCGCGGACCGGCTGGACCGGGTCTCCCTGTCGTTCCTCGCCGACAACCTGGAAGTGCGACGGGGCGGGGTGGCGGCGAACATCGCCTTCGGGCTGGGCGTGCTGGGACTGCGCCCGTCCCTGGTGGGCGCGGTGGGCGGGGACTTCGAGCCCTACCGGGTGTGGCTCAAGGACCACGGGGTGGACACCGACTCCGTCCGCGTCAGCGACACCCGCCACACCGCCCGCTTCGTCTGCACCACCGACCGGGAGCAGAACCAGATCGCGACCTTCTACGCCGGCGCGATGGCCGAAGCCCGCGAGATCGACCTGCGGGAGGTCGTCACCCGCCACGGCCGGCCGGACCTGGTCCTGGTCTCCCCGGACGACCCCGAGGCCATGCTCCGGCACACCCGGGGCTGCCGCGAACTCGGCATCCCCTTCGCCTCCGACCCCTCCCAGCAGCTGGCCCGGCTCGACCGCGACGAGGTGCGCGAACTGGTCGACGGCGCGCAGCGGCTGTTCACCAACGAGTACGAGTCCGCCCTGCTGTGCGAGCGGTCCGGACTCACCGAGGAGCAGGTCCTGCGGCGCGTCGGCTCCTGGGTCACCACGCGCGGCGAGGACGGCGTACGGATCCGCGCGGAAGGCCGCGAGACCCTCACCGTCCCCGCCGTGCCGGTCGCCGAGGTCGTCGACCCGACGGGCGTCGGCGACGCCTTCCGGGCCGGCTTCCTCGCCGGGACGGCCTGGGGCGTCGCCGAGCGGTACGCGGCCCGGCTGGGCTGCGCGGTCGCCGCGACCGTCCTCGACCACACCGGCACGCAGGAGTACCGCCTGGAACGCGAACCGCTGCTGGCCCGGCTCCGCACCGCCTACGGCCCGGCCACCGCGACGGAACTGTCCACACACCTGGGGGCTCTGGAATGAGACGGTCACTGCGGGAGGAACTCGCCAGACGCGTCGTCGTCGCGGACGGCGCCATGGGCACGATGCTCCAGGAGGCCGACCCCGCCCTGGACGACTTCCTCGGACTGGAGGGCTGCAACGAGGTCCTCAACCTGACCCGCCCCGACATCGTCCGCTCGGTCCACGACGCCTACTTCGCCGTCGGCGTGGACTGCGTCGAGACCAACACCTTCGGCAGCAACCTGTCCGCGCTCGCCGAGTACGGCATCGAGGACAAGGTCTACGAACTCTCCGAGGCCGGAGCCCGCATCGCCCGCGAGTCGGCGGACGCGCACACCGCCCGGGACGGCCGGCCCCGCTGGGTGCTGGGGTCCCTGGGCCCCGGCACCAAGCTGCCCACCCTCGGGCACGTGGGGTACGAGCCCCTGCGCGACGCCTACCAGCAGAGCGCCGAGGGCCTGGTCCGCGGCGGCGCGGACGCGCTGCTCGTGGAGACCACCCAGGACCTCCTCCAGACCAAGGCCGCCGTCATCGGCGCGCGACGGGCACTGGACTGGTGCGGCATGGGAGACCTCCCGCTGATCGTCCAGGTCACGGTGGAGGCGACCGGCACGATGCTGCTGGGGTCGGAGATCGGTGCGGCGCTGACGGCGTTGGAGCCGCTGGGGATCGACATGATCGGTCTGAACTGTGCGACGGGTCCGGCGGAGATGAGCGAGCACCTGCGCTACCTCGCCCGCAACGCGCGGATCCCGCTGTCGTGCATGCCGAACGCGGGCCTGCCGGTGCTGACGAAGCAGGGCGCGCACTATCCGCTGTCGGCCTCCGAGCTGGCGGACGCGCAGGAGACCTTCGTCCGTGAGTACGGGCTCTCCCTGGTGGGCGGCTGCTGTGGTACGACGCCGGAGCATCTGCGGCAGGTGGTGGAGCGGGTGCGGGGCACGGCGGTGACCGAGCGCAGTCCGCAGCCGGAGGCGGGTGCGGCGTCGCTCTATCAGACGGTGCCGTTCCGGCAGGACACCTCGTACATGGCGATCGGTGAGCGGACGAACGCGAACGGGTCGAAGAAGTTCCGTGAGGCGATGCTGGAGGGCCGCTGGGACGACTGTGTGGAGATGGCGCGGGACCAGATCCGTGAGGGCGCGCACATGCTGGATTTGTGCGTGGACTACGTGGGCCGTGACGGTGTCGCGGACATGCGGGAGCTGGCGGGGCGTTTCGCCACCGCCTCCACCCTGCCCATCGTCCTGGACTCGACCGAGGTGCCCGTGATCCAGGCGGGGCTGGAGAAGCTGGGCGGGCGTGCGGTCATCAACTCGGTCAACTACGAGGACGGTGACGGGCCGGACTCGCGGTTCGCGAAGGTGACCCGTCTGGCGCGGGAGCACGGTGCTGCGCTGATCGCGCTGACCATCGACGAGGAGGGCCAGGCCCGCACGGTCGAGCACAAGGTCGCCATCGCCGAACGCCTCATCGAGGACCTGACGTCGAACTGGGGGATCCGGGAGTCGGACATCCTCATCGACACGCTGACGTTCACGATCTGCACGGGGCAGGAGGAGTCCCGTAAGGACGGGATCGCGACGATCGAGTCGATCCGTGAGCTCAAGCGCCGTCATCCGGACGTGCAGACGACGCTGGGTCTGTCGAACATCTCCTTCGGTCTGAATCCGGCGGCCCGGGTGCTGCTGAACTCGGTGTTCCTGGACGAGTGCGTCAAGGCGGGTCTGGACTCGGCGATCGTGCACGCGTCGAAGATCCTGCCGATCGCCCGGTTCGACGAGGAGCAGGTCAGCACCGCCCTCGACCTGATCTACGACCGGCGTGAGGGTGACTACGACCCGCTGCAGAAGCTGATGGCCCTCTTCGAGGGGGTGAACACCAAGTCGCTGAAGGCCGGCCGTGCGGAGGAGCTCCTGGCGCTGCCGCTGGAGGAGCGGCTCCAGCGGCGGATCATCGACGGCGAGAAGAACGGCCTGGAGGCGGACCTGGACGAGGCACTCCAGACCCGGCCGGCGCTGGACATCGTTAACGACACCCTGCTGGAGGGCATGAAGGTCGTCGGTGAGCTGTTCGGTTCCGGGCAGATGCAGCTGCCGTTCGTCCTGCAGTCGGCGGAGGTGATGAAGACGGCGGTCGCCTACCTCGAGCCGCACATGGAGAAGACGGACGACGAGGGCAAGGGCACGATCGTGCTGGCCACGGTCCGCGGGGACGTCCACGACATCGGCAAGAACCTGGTCGACATCATCTTGACCAACAACGGCTACAACGTGGTGAACATCGGCATCAAGCAGCCGGTCTCGGCGATCCTGGAGGCCGCGCAGGAGCACAAGGCCGACGTGATCGGCATGTCCGGGCTGCTGGTGAAGTCCACGGTGATCATGAAGGAGAACCTGGAGGAGCTCAACCAGCGCAAGCTGGCGGCCGACTACCCGGTGATCCTCGGCGGCGCCGCCCTCACCCGCGCCTACGTCGAACAGGACCTCCACGAGATCTACGAGGGCGAGGTCCGCTACGCCCGGGACGCGTTCGAAGGCCTGCGGCTGATGGACGCGCTGATCGCCGTCAAGCGCGGCGTCCCCGGCGCCCAACTCCCGCCCCTCAAGCAGCGCCGCGTACCGCAGCGGGCGGCCGTACTCGACGTGCACGAGCCGGAGGAGTCCGGCGCCCGCTCCGACGTCGCCGTCGACAACCGGGTGCCCACCCCGCCGTTCCTCGGCACCCGGGTCGTCAAGGGCGTCCCGCTCAAGGAGTACGCGGGCTGGCTCGACGAGCAGGCGCTCTTCAAGGGCCAGTGGGGCCTCAAGGACGCGGAGTCCGTCGAGACGGAGGGCCGGCCCCGGTTGCGCGGCTGGCTGGACCGGCTGCACACCGAGCGGCTCCTGGAGGCCGCCGTGGCCTACGGCTACTTCCCCTGCGTCTCCAAGGGCGACGACCTGATCGTCCTGGACGAGGACGGGGGAGAGCGCACCCGGTTCACCTTTCCCCGCCAGCGCCGCGGGCGTCGGCTCTGCCTCGCCGACTTCTTCCGCCCGGAGGACTCCGGCGAGGCCGACGTCGTCGGCCTCCAGGTGGTCACCGTCGGCTCCAGGATCGGCGAGGCCACGGCCAGGCTGTTCGAGTCCGACTCCTACCGCGAGTACCTGGAGCTGCACGGCCTCTCCGTCCAGCTCGCCGAGGCCCTCGCCGAGTACTGGCACGCCCGCGTCCGCGCCGAGCTCGGCATCGCCGGGTCGGATCCGGCGGCCATGGACGGCATGTTCCGCACCGAGTACCAGGGCTGCCGCTACTCCCTCGGCTACCCGGCCTGCCCCGACCTGGAGGACCGCGCCAAGATCGCCGACCTGCTCCGGCCGGAGCGGATCGGCGTCCACCTCTCGGAGGAGTTCCAGCTCCACCCCGAGCAGTCCACCGACGCCATCGTCATCCACCACCCCGAGGCCGGCTACTTCAATGCCGGAGGCCGCCGATGACCTCCGGCGCCGGACGAGTTCAAGGAGCACTTCCCATGTCTGACGGGTTCACGGACTTCAAGGTCGCGGACCTTTCCCTTGCCGCCTTCGGCCGCAAGGAGATCACCCTGGCCGAGCACGAGATGCCGGGTCTGATGTCGATCCGCGAGGAGTACGCCGAGGCGCAGCCGCTGGCCGGCGCCCGCATCACCGGCTCCCTGCACATGACCGTGCAGACCGCCGTGCTGATCGAGACCCTCGTCGCCCTCGGCGCGGAGGTCCGCTGGGTGTCCTGCAACATCTACTCGACGCAGGACCACGCGGCCGCGGCCATCGCGGCCGCGGGGATCCCCGTCTTCGCCTGGAAGGGCGAGACGCTGGAGGAGTACTGGTGGTGCACGGAGCAGGCGCTGACCTGGCCCGGGCACGCGGGCCCGAACATGATCCTGGACGACGGCGGGGACGCCACCCTCCTGGTCCACAAGGGCGTCGAGTTCGAGAAGGCCGGGGCCGTTCCCGACCCGTCGACGGCCGACAACGAGGAGATGGCCCTCGTCCTCGAACTCCTGGGCCGCTCCGCCCTGAACTGGACCGAGCTCGCCTCCGGGATCCGGGGGGTGACGGAGGAGACCACGACCGGTGTCCACCGCCTCTACGAGATGCACCAGGCCGGCGCCCTCCTCTTCCCGGCGATCAACGTGAACGACGCCGTCACCAAGTCGAAGTTCGACAACAAGTACGGCTGCCGGCACTCGCTGATCGACGGCATCAACCGTGCCACCGACGTCCTGATCGGCGGCAAGGTCGCGGTCGTCTGCGGCTACGGCGACGTGGGCAAGGGCTGTGCGGAGTCGCTGCGCGGCCAGGGCGCGCGCGTCATCGTCACCGAGATCGACCCGATCTGCGCGCTGCAGGCGGCGATGGACGGCTACCAGGTCGCCACCCTCGAGGACGTGGTGGAGACCGCGGACATCTTCATCACCACGACCGGCAACAAGGACATCATCATGGCCTCGGACATGGCCAAGATGAAGCACCAGGCCATCGTGGGCAACATCGGCCACTTCGACAACGAGATCGACATGGCCGGCCTCGCGAAGATCGAGGGCATCGTCAAGGACGAGGTCAAGCCGCAGGTCCACACCTGGAAGTTCCCCGACGGCAAGGTCCTGATCGTGCTGTCCGAGGGCCGCCTGCTGAACCTGGGCAACGCCACCGGCCACCCCTCGTTCGTGATGTCGAACTCCTTCGCGGACCAGACCCTGGCCCAGATCGAGCTCTTCACCAAGCCGTCCGAGTACCCGACCGACGTCTACGTGCTCCCCAAGCACCTCGACGAGAAGGTCGCCCGCCTCCACCTCGACGCCCTCGGCGTCAAGCTCACCACCCTGCGCCCCGAGCAGGCCGCGTACATCGGCGTCGAGGTCGAGGGCCCGTACAAGCCCGACCACTACCGCTACTGACGGCCGTGGCCATCATGGAAGCGGCCGTGGAAGCCGACGCCGAGGTGCGCGACCCGTGGCTGCCCGACCGGCTGCTGCGCACCGAACGGGACGCGCTGCTCCCGCTGTTGCGGCGTACGCCGGAGTCGGCGTTCGGGCTGCGCACCGCCTGCCCGGGGTGGACCGTACGGGACGTGCTCGCGCACTGCGGCGCCGCCCTGGTTCGCATCGTGGAGGGCCGGCTGGAGGAAGGCGTGTTCCTGCCCGCCGCCAACGCCGCCGACGTGGCCGAACGCGCGGAGTGGCCGCTGGCGCGGATCGTGGACGAGCTGGAGCGCGGGCTCGGCGAGGCCGGCCCGGTCATCGCCGGGGGCGACGGCACGCTCGACGCCGTGGCCCTGGGGGAGTGGATCCACGCGGGCGACGTCCGCGCGGCCTTCGGGGAGCCCGGGGCGTACGCCGGGGACAGCCTGCCGCTGGCCCTGCCCCTGCTGCGGATGGTCAGCCGCAAACGGGACACGCCCCGGCTGGTCGCGGACACCGGCGGCCCCGGGGGCCCGCTGGTCCTGGGCAACGAGGTGCCGGGCCGGCCCCCGGCCCGCTTCCGGGGCGACGCGGCGACGCTGATCCGCCTCTACTCCGGCCGCCCCCTGGTCGCGACCCGCTACGAACTGGCGGGCGCGGCCGAGGCGGAACTGCTCGTCTACCGGTGACCCCGGACAGCACGACGGCCGGGTCCCGTACGCCCCACAGGGCGCACGCGGCCCGGCCCCGGGAAGGCCCCCGGCCGGTCAGTCGGTCCTGACGACCTGGAAGGCCTCCGCCATCCGGCCCGGGGGCAGCCCCGCCGCCCGGGCGTGCTCGCCCAGCCACTCCCGCAGCAGCCCCGCCAGGTCGTCGAAGTGCGCGGTCTGCGAGGTGTGGATGCGCAGGGCCTCGACCTTGCGGTCGAAGACGGGGGTGACGTCGATGTACTGGTTGGGCGTCGGCCCCGTCATCAGCCACAGCTCCGGCACGATCCACGGCTCCAGGCCCTCCTCCTTGAGGAGTTCGGGGTGCGCGAACGGGTTGCGCGCCTCGGGGTAGACGGCCCGCAGGGCGGCGTCGCCCACCGCCCGGTGGTCCGGGTGCAGGTCCGCGATCCGGCCCCAGTTGATCTCCGGGCTCGGGATGACGGCACGCTGCGGCCGGACCTGCCGGATCACCCGGCACAGGTCCCGGCGCAGCTCCACGCTCGCCTCGACGTAACCGTCCGGGTAGCCGAGGAAGCGGACGTCGTCGACGCCGCTGCGCTTGGCCGAGTGGACCTGCTCGGCCCGGCGCAGGTCCCCCATGGCCTGGCGCGGGAGCTGCTCGTCGTAGCCGCCCGCACCGCCGTCGGTGACGATGCAGTACGTCACCCGGGTGGTGCCCTGCGCGATCCACCGCATGACCGTCCCGCTGACGCAGAACTCGATGTCGTCCGGGTGCGCGGCCACGACCAGCAGGGATTCGGGGGCGCTGCGGTCTGTGTGATCGGTCGCGAAGTGTTCCATGTGATCAGCGTGTTGGGCTCGGGCACCCGCCGCAAGGCGGCCCCTTTGGCGTACTCGCGACATGTCGCCTGTACGCCACGCGCAGGTCTGACTGCTCCACATCGTCGAGGGAACCACGCACGCGTGGGAAGCGGAGGCGTCCGGCATGGGCAGGATCTTCGGCTCGCTCGCGGCCGGCGCGGCCGCACCCGACCCGGCCGAGCTGGCGGCCGTCTCGGCCCGGCAGCGGCACGGCGGCCCCGACGGGCACCAGGTGCTGCGCGGGCCGGGGTGGGCGCTGGGCTGCGACCGGCTCGCGGTGACCGACCCGCGCGGCGGGCGGCAGCCGTACCGGCTGGCCCACCTGCCGGGGGTGGTCGCCGTCCTGGGCGGGGAGATCTACAACCACGCCGAGCTGCGGCGCGAACTCGCCGCCCGCGGCCACCGCTTCCCCGACCTGTGCGACGGCACGCTGCTGCCCGCGCTGTACGCCGAGTACGGGACGGGATTCGCGCAGCGCCTCGACGGGATGTTCGCCGTCGCCGTCGTCGACGTCCGCGCGGCCCCCCGCCTGGTCCTGGCCGTGGACCCCATGGGCGGCAGGTCCCTGCACTACCACCAGGGCGCGGACGGGGCGTTCCGGTTCGCCTCCGAGATCCCGGCGCTGCTGGCGTTCGACAGGGTGCGGGCGGCGCCGCGTGCGGACAGCCTCGACACCGTCCTCGCCCTGCGCACCCCGATCACCGCCCGGACCGCCCTGGAGGGCATCAGTACCCTGCCGCCCGGCGTGACCGCCGTCGTGCACCCGGGCAGACCGGCGGCGCTGCGGCGGCTCCCGGCACCGCCGGCCCCCGAGCGGGGACGCCGGTCCACCGCGGACGTGCTCCGCCGGGAGGTGCGCCGCCTCGCGCGGGCCGATGTGCCGGTGTGCGTCCTCACCAGCGGCGGGCTCGCGTCGGGCCTGGTCACCGCGCTGACGGCCGAGTACGCCCGGGAGGCGGGGGCGCCCGCCCCACACGGCTTCCACCTCCGCTACCGGGGGCGGTGGCCCGACGGGGAGGCCGCGTACGCCCGCGCGGTGGCCCGGCACACCCGTACCGTCCACCACGAAGTCGCCCTGGACCCGGCCGAGCTGGGGTCGCTGCTGACCCTCACCACCCGCCACCTGGGGCAGCCCGACGCCGATCCGGCCGCGCTGAGCACGTACGCCCTCTTCCGGGCCGTGCGGCGGGCCGGGTACAGCGTGGCCCTGACCGGGGACGGCGCCGACGAGCTGTTCGGTGCCGACGCGCGTACGCGGGTGGCGGGCACGGGCCCGTTCGTCGCCGACTGGGCCGCCGCCTACACGGACGGGCTGTCCGCCGCGCCGAGGCTGCTGCGCGAGTACCTGTACACGCCCGACTACCGGGCCTTCATCGAGGAGGAGGGCTCGGCCGCCGACCGCGTCGAACGGGAACTGCGCTCGGCGGGCGGAGACCGGCTGGCGGCGGTCACCGCGTTCGAGGGCCGCTGGCGGCTGCCGTCCCGGCACCTGCGCCGGCTCGACCACCTGGGCATGGCCTCGGCCGTCGAAGCGCGGACGCCGCTTTGCCGGCCGCAGGTGGCCGCGCACGCCCGGGCCCTGCCGCCGCGCCTGCTCCAGGACCGGCGGGCACTGGCCGAGGCGGGCCGGGAGCTGCTGCCCCGGGCCGTACGGCGGCGGCCCCGGCAGCCGTTCGCGCTGCCGGTCACCGCGATGCTCGCCCCCGGCGGGCCGCTGCTGGAACCCGTACGCGACCTGCTGTCGGCGGAGCGGCTGGCGCGGGCCGGGCAGGTCCGGCCGGACCGGGTGCGGACCCTGCTGGCCCGCCAGCTGGAGCGGCCCTCGGACGGCGACGCGCTCGCGCTGTGGGCGCTGGCCACGTACGAGCTGTGGACCGAGGTGGTGCGGGGGCTGCGGGTGCCGGCGGACTGCGCCGCCTGAGGGCCGCGCACCGGCCGCGCACCGGCCGCGCACCGGCCGTGGGGAGGTCCGCTGGCGTGTCCACGCAACGGCGCGAACGCGCAAGCCGATACCAGACCGGGCGGTCCGTTTCTCTGTCAGTCTTGGCTGGGCACCCGCTGTCCCTTCCGTTCCGAGCCTCGCTGCGTCCTTCGCACCACAGCGTCAAGGAGGTCCCATGAGCACCCCCGTCTGGATCACCGCGACCCCGCCGGCCACCCACGGCGAACTGCACGTCGGCCATCTCGCAGGACCGTACGTCGCCGCCGACGTACTCGCCCGGTTCCTGCGGGCCGAGGGCGAACCCGTCCGGTTCACCACCGGCACCGCCGACCACGACAGCTCCGTCCACGTCCGCGCGCTCCGCGCCGGCCGCAAACCGGAGGAGGTCGCCGAGGGGTACCGCGCCGCGATCACGTCGGACTGGCTGCGCTCGGGAGTCGAGTTCGACCACGTCGTGCGACCCCGCCAGGACAAGGGCTACCGGGGCCGGCTGACGGAGCTCTTCCGGCAGCTCCACGCGGACGGCGTCATCGCCGCCCGCACCCGCCTGACCCCGTACTGCGAGCCCTGCGGACGCTGGCTCCACGGAGCACACGTCACCGGCACCTGCCCGCACTGCGCGGCGGCCTGCGAGGGCGGGATGTGCCACGAGTGCGCCCGCCCCAACGACGGGGGCGACCTGCTGGAGCCGCGCTGCGCCCTGTGCGACTCCCCGGCCTCGCTCCGGCGCTGCCGGCGGCTGTACGTCCCGCTGGAGCCGTACCGCGAGGCCCTCGCCGAGTACTGGGCCGGCACCGGGCTGCCGCCGAGGCTGGCCGCGCTGTGCGAGTCGCTCGTGGAGGACGGGCTGCCGGACATCGCGGTGTCCCACCCCGCCGGGTGGGGGCTGCCCGTCCCCGTCGACGGGTTCCCCGAGCACCGGATCGACGGCTGTTTCGAGGCGGCCGCCATGCACCTCTTCGGCCACGGTGACCGGCCGCTGCCCGAACGGGCCGTCCACTTCTGCGGGTTCGGCCACGCCTTCTGCCACGCGGTGCTGCTGCCGGTGGTGCTGTTCGCCCAGGGGCTCAAGCTGCCCCAGCACTTCTGCGTCAACGAGGCGTACCTCATCGAGGACGAGGCGCTCGTCCGGGGCTCCGGCCCGAAGGCCTGGGCGCTGGACCTGATCACCGAGTACGGTTCGGACACCCTGCGCCGGCACGTCCTGCAGGCCCGCCCGCTCGGCCGCCGCACGGCCTTCCGCGCCGACCGGCTCGCCGCCGCCCGCCGGGAGCTGGACGAGAGCTGGAACAGCTGGCTCGCCCGGCTCTTCGCCGCCGTCCGCGAGGAGTGCGCGGGACGGGCCCCGGAAGCCCTTCCCGCAGGCTCCGGCTGGGAGCTGCTGGAGCGCCGGCTGCTGCGCGGGCTGGAGGACCTGCGCGAGGCCTACTCCCCGGAGGGCTTCGACCCGCGCAGGGCGGTCGCGCTGCTCGACGAGATGGTGCGTTCCGCGGCGGACTTCGGGCACGTCAACGCGCACGAGGCCCACCGCCCCACCGGCGCCGGCCGCCACCTGCCGGTGCTGGCCGCGCAGTTGGCGGTGGCCCGGGCGCTGGGCGCGTGGGCGCGCCCGGTGATGCCGGAGGGCGCGGACCGGCTGGCCGCCGCCCTCAGGACGCGACCGGGCGGCCCGGTCTCGGCCGCCGCCCTCGTCCCGCCGGCCCCGGGCACGCGCCTGGCCCCGCCATCGGGACCGGTGTTCGGCTTCTAGCGCCGGGCCGCGGCGCGCCTCCCGCACCGACGGCACGCGCACGCCGCGCACGACGCACACCACGGGCCCGGCGCGCACGACGCCGACACCGGGGCCGACGCGCACCCCGCGCCCGACGCGCACCCCGCGCCCGACGCCCACACCCCGCCCGACGCCGCACGCCCCCCGCGCGAGCGCACCACCGCACCACCGCACCACGACAGAAACCCTTCCTCGCCGCGTGACCGCGCGCCGGTCGCCCGGCGGTGCGGGGCGGGCGCGGCCCCTGCCCGTAGGAGCTCCACGTGTCCCTGCGCGTCGCCATGCTCAGCGTCCACACCTCGCCGCTGCACCAGCCCGGCACCGGGGACGCGGGCGGCATGAACGTCTACATGGTCCAGCTGTCCCGCGCGCTCGCCGAACACGGCGTCGAAGTGGACCTGTTCACCCGCTGCCGGGGCGAGGCCCGCCCCTCCCCGGACGCCCTCGGCCCCGGCGTACGCGTGCACCACCTGGAGGCCGGCCCGCGCGCCGCCCTCGCCAAGGAGGACATGCCCGCCCTGGTCGTTCCGTTCTCGCTGGCGCTGCTCAAGCGGGAGCGCCGCTACGACCTGGTCCACTCGCACTACTGGCTCTCCGGCCAGGCGGGCCGGATCGCCGCGGCCGGCTGGCGGATCCCGCTGGTGCACACCGCGCACACCCTGGCCCGGGTGAAGAACGGGGCCCTCGCCGACGGCGACGCCCCCGAGCCGGAGCTGCGGATCCGCGGCGAGCACCAGGTCGTCGGTTCCGCGGACCGCCTCATCGCCAACACCGCCGACGAGGCACGGGCATTGCGCGAGCTGTACGCGGCCGAGGAGCGGCGCACGGAGGTCGTCCGGCCGGGGGTCGACCTGCGCACCTTCGGGCCCGGCCGGGGGCGGGCGGCGGCGCGGGCCCGGCTGGGACTGCCGGCCGGCGCGTTCGTCCCCCTGTACGCGGGCCGCGTCCAGCCCCTGAAGGGCCCGGACGTGATGGTCCGGGCCGTCGCCGAACTGCTGCGCCGGGAACCGGGGCTGCGCCGGCGGACCATCGTCCCGGTGGTGGGCGGCGACTCGGGGGCCGGGCCACGCGGCGGGGCCTGGGAGCTGGCGCGAGAGCTGGGGGTGTCGGACGTACTGCGGCACTGCCCGCCGGTGCCGCAGGCGGAGCTCGCGCAGTGGTACCGGGCGGCGGACGTGCTGCTGGTGCCCTCGCGCAGCGAGTCCTTCGGGCTGGTCGCTCTGGAGGCGCAGGCCTGCGGGACCCCGGTGCTGGCGTCGGCGGTCGGCGGGCTGCCGACCGCCGTGCGCGACGGGGTGACGGGACGGCTCGTACGCGGCAACGACCCGCTGGAGTACGCCCGTTGGCTGCACTGGTTCGCCGGGCGGCCGGAGGAGGCCGCGCGGATGGGGCGGGCGGCGGTGCGCCACGCGCGGAGCATGAGCTGGCGGGCCGCGGCCGCGCGCACCCTGGAGGTCTACCGGGACGTGCTGCGCGAGGAGCGGTGGGGGCCGGAGGTGAGTGAGGCAGGAGCGGCGGCACGCTCCTGCCTCGCCGACGCCTCTCCCCTGGAGGGCCGAGAAGGCCGGAGGGCCACCCTAACAGCTCTTTTGAGCTGACCAAAGGTGTGCAGGTGTAACGTCTGTATGAACTCCAGATCCGCCCTAAAGGCGCTACAGGAAAGTGGTCCGGGCGCGGAATCCATATGAGAATGGAGATGTCTTCGACGGAATACCGGCGGCACGGATCCGCGGAGATGGAATCGATATTCAGACTTCCTGGAGGAATCATGTCCGTCGTGCGCACCACCGGAATCCGCGCGAACTCCCGTCACGCCGCTCTCGTCCGCCCGTCCTGTACCGGGGCCGTCGCCGTCGGCGCGGTGTCCCGCGCGGACGGCAACGGCTGGGACTGAAGGCCCTGACCCGCCCGGCCTGCCCCGCTCGGGCGGGCGGGCCGAAGCCCCGTGACCGCCTCCCGCGGACGCGGGGCTTTTCGTTTTCCCGGTGCGTGTCCTGTGAAATCAGTCCAGCCAGCCGAGCCGCTGGGCGCGTACGCCGGCCTCGAAACGGCTCGAGGCGCCCATTTCCTGCATCAGCTCGGACAGCATGCGGCTCACCGTCCGCAGGGACACCCCGAGATTTCGTGCGACCTTCTCGTCCTTCATTCCCGAGGCGAGCATTTTCAGGGCGGCCCGCTGCTGTTCCGAAAGGCCGTCGCCGCCGAGTTCCGGCGCGACGTCGTCGCCGTAGGGGGTGGCCGCGTGCCAGCAGTGCTCGTACAGCGCGAGGTAGGAGCGGACCAGGGCGGGGCCGCGGGCGAGGATCGCGCCGGCCGCGCGGTCCTCGGGGTGTACGGGCAGCACGGCGAACTGCTGGTCCGCGATGATCATGTTCATCGGGACGGCGGGGGAGAGCCGGATCTCCACCCCCGCCTCGACCCGGCGGCGGAGCATCTCCACCGCCTCCGGCGAGGTGGTGATGCGCTGGTGGTAGATGGCCCGGATGCGCACCCCGTTGTCGATCTGCCGGCGGTCGCGGCTGAGCACCCGGTCGGCGACCTCCCGGACCAGCGCAGTGACGTGCATGGACGTCAGGTCGTGCCGGATGACGTCGGTGATGTCCTCCAGCACCTGCTGGATCCGGCCGTAGTCGTCGAGGATCTCGACCTCGACGTCGGACGCGTTCAGCGAGCCGGGCCGCAGGAACCGTCCGACCAGGTTCTCCAGCGCGCTGTACGCCCGGTCGGACTCGTCGAGGTGCTCGCGCAGCCGCTCGCGTTCGCGCTGGAGCATCCGCAGCAGGGCGATCTCGGGGTCGATCACGGTGACCGCGTCGGGCCCCGGCTCCCAGGCGCCGGACTGGAGGTCGGCGCGGGTGGCGTGGGTGGTGCCGGTCGGTACGATCAGGCCGAGGGAGGTCAGCTCGGCGCGCCACTTCTCGTACTCCTCGGGCGCGATGCCGAGCTCCCGGAAGACCTCGTTCAGGTCGGACACCCCGCGCAGGCGCAGCTCCTGATAGAAGGCCAGCACCCTGTCGGCGGACTGGATGCCGTCCCTGCCGTCGCCCGTTGCCATCGCGAAGCGACCCCCTCATCTTACGAATCGACAGTCACACTTTGGCACATACCTATGGGAGGGCTCCCGTCCCCGCGAACGGGATGTGACGGGCGTCACAGGGTGCCTCTGAGGTGCGCGACTGCGCTTCCGGCCGGCCCGGACGGGGCTCCGGCGGGGGTGGTACGGGACCTTCCGCGCGCCAACTCCCTTGCGGCCGACGGGAGACGGCCGGGGGTGGGCCGTCAGTCGCGCGGCGCGGCCTGACAGTCGGGGCACAGCCCCTTGAAGGTGATCTCGGCGCCTTCGCCCATGCGCCACGCGCGGATCGTGTCGCCGGCCGGCTCGGGCACCTCCGCCCGCACGTTCTCCACCCGGCCGCAGCGCACGCACAGCGCGTGCTGGTGGGGCGGGCCGGCGATCTCGAAGACGGCCGGCAGGCCGGGGCGGTCGAACTTCTGCGCCAGCCCGGTCTCCAGGAAGTGCCGCAGCATCTCGTAGACCGCCTGGCTGGTGAGGGTCCCGAGCCGCTCGCGGGCGGCGGCGGTGAGGGACTCGACGTCCATGTGGCCGCCCGCCGACAGCACTTGCAGCACTTCGAGGCGCGGCCCGGTGACCCGCAGCCCGACGTCGCGGAGGCGCTGGATCACCGCCTCGCGGCCGGTCGACTCCTCCACGACAGCCATCTCCCCGCCACCATCCGCGATCTGGTCCGATCAAACCTTTGTGGGCATCGTACCTCTTGCCCGACCTCGCGGAACGGCGGCCGAGGGGTCAGTCCCGGGCCCGGCAGACGAGCAGGACGCTCTGGGTCCGCTCGTCCACGCGGTGACCGCGGCGGCGCTCCACGCGCAGGCCCGCCCCGTGCAGTTCGGCGGTCAGCCGCTCCGGGTCGACGATCCACTTCCGGGTGGCCGTGACCACCCGTTCGCTGCCCGGCTTGCCCGTCCGGACGGAGTGGTAGGTGATGTGCTCCCGCATGCCGTCCAGGTCGAACTCCTGGCGGGCCACCGTCCACTCCTCCACCCCGTCGAACCGCGGCACCTGGAACGCCCAGGTGCGCGAGGGGTCCTGCGCCAGGCCGCGCAGCTGGTGCGCCGTGAAGTCCAGGGCGAGCGCGCCGCCCGGCTCCAGGTGCGCGGCGATCTCGCGCAGCAGCCCGGGACGGGCCCCGGGCGGCACGGCGGAGATCATCGCCCCGGCCAGCAGGACCAGCCGGTACCCGCCCCGCAGCCGCAGCCCCGCGAGGTCGGCGCGGGTGGTGACCAGGCGCTCCGAGACGTGCGGCCCGATCCGCCTGCCCCAGGCCCGCAGCCGCTCCAGGCTGTCGGCGTCCCGGTCCACGGCCTCGACCCGGAAGCCCTGCCGGGCGAACGGCACCGCGAGCCGCCCCGCGCCGCAGCCCAGGTCCAGCACCGGGCCGCCGCCGCAGTCCCGCGCGAGGCCCAGGTAGCGGACGATGTCCGCGCTGTGCGGGCCCAGCAGGGCGTCCTGGAGCCAGAGCGAGTCCTCGTCGGCGGGCGCGGCCGACTCCAGGCCGGGCAGGAAGCCCGCGTACGACGGGACGGCGGCCGTGCGCGCGGCCGGCGCGAGGGGCGCGGCCGGCGCGAGGGGCAGGGACGGGGCGGGCACGACCGGAGGTCGGGGCGGGGAAAAGACGCCGCTCGGTGTGTTCATCGCTCCTCCAGGGGGTCGCTCGGTCCAGCCGTCCGGGGCGGGCGGAGCTCCCGTGCCGCCGGGACCGCACCGCTGGGGAAATCCTGTCCTGGGCGGGAGGTCCGGGGCCAGAGCGGCGGGCTGCGTGAACACGCGATGGCGTGGATCTGCCACGCCCCGGCGCGGGACGGGCGGCGGCCGTCAGAGGCTGCGGCCGAGCCTGACCGGCGTGAGCGTGCCGAAGCCGTGGTGGGTGAAGAAGGGGAGTGCGGGGGCCTGTTCGCCGGGCAGGGTGATCCGCTGGTACGCGGCCCCGTGCGCCCGCATCCGGTCGGTGGCCGCCTCCAGCAGCGCCGTGCCCACGCCCTCCCGCTGCCGGGCCGGGGTCACGCACAGGGCGTAGATCTCGCCCTCGGCGTCGACCGGCACGCCGCCCGAGACGGCGCCCACCACGGTGCCGTCGGTGTCGGCCGCGACCAGCCAGCCCAGCCAGGCGGGAGCTCCGCCGGGAATTCCAATTTCCGCTCGAATGCGGGGCAGGGCGCAATGGTCCGACACCAGCCGGCCGACCCGGATTTCCCCGAGGGTCTCGCCGTAGCCGTCGCGAATCGCTTCGGCGAGGAGCCGGGAAATCGCCGTCGCGTCACCGGGCGCTGCCGTCCGCACGTCAGCCAGCAGCATTCTTTCCGCACCTCTCGCCGTACCGGTCCTGAGCCCGCACGCGCTCAGAATAGCGGGCAATTCGAGTGGCCGGGGGCGGCGGGAAATCTACGAATTGGCTTAGTAATTAACCGGGTTGGGGCTAACCGGGTTGGGGCCGGAGAGAGGACGAGCGCAATCCGCTGTCAGGACGTCCAACAACACGCGACCACCAGCGGAACGACCGCCGACACGGCCGCGCCCACCGCCAGCACCCCGCGCAGCACGGGACGTCCCGCCCGGCGCGGCCCCAGGATGCGCCGCATCCGCAGCGCCGCCGACGGCCCGCCCGCCGCGAACGCCCTGCGCGGCGCCCGCCCCGAGGCCAGCGCGTACAGCGCCGTGGCCAGCGCGTCGCTCGAACAGCCGCGCAGCGCCCGGTCGTCGGCCGCCATCTCCAGCAGCAGCGGCACCGTCCGCCCGCCGATCCGGGCCAGCGGCAGCCGGCGGAACACCGCCGAGTACGCGCCCGCCGCCGCGACCAGCAGGTGGTGCCGGCCGCCGATGTGCGCCCGCTCGTGGGCGAGCGCCGCGGCCAGCTCCTGTTCCGTCAGCACCTCAAGCGCCCCCGAGGACACCACCACCCGCCGCGACCGCCCCGGCAGGCAGTACACCGCCGGGCGCGCGTCCTGCAGGACCGTCGCCCCGAGCCGGGAGTCGTACCGGCCGACGAGGCGCAGCAGTTCGGCGTGCCGGGTGCGGGCCCGGCGCGCCCGCACGAGTTCGCGTACGAAACCGGTGGCCGGTACCGCCAGCACCGCCAGGGCCGCCAGCGCGGCGAGGGCCTCGCGCGCCGTGGCCGCGGCCAGCCGCCCGCGGGAGGGCGGGGTCAGGGTCAGCACGGCGTCGACGAGCCGGTGGCTGGTCTCCGCGGGGAGCAGCAGCTGCGCCGGCAGCAGGGCCGTGGACAGCGCGAAGGCGGCGCCGCAGGCGATCCAGGCGGCCAGCCCCAGCCGGGGCACCTGCTGGGCCCAGCGGGCGCGCACCAGCAGTAACGGCAGCACCAGACCGGTAACCAGGGCGAGTCCGAGGGGCGGCAGGACGTGGTGGTTCACCGGCCGCGCCCCTCGGCCGGCCGGTCGGTGCGGGCGGCGCGCAGCGCCTCGTCCAGGGCTTCCACGTCCTCGTGGGACATCCGCTCCACGAACCGCAGCAGCGTCGCCCTGCGGTCCTGGCTGTCGCCGAGCGCGTCCTGCATCAGCGCCGCGGTGTACTCCTCGCGGCTGCGCACCGCCTCGTACATCCAGGCCCGGCCGGATTTCTCGCGGCTGAGCCAGCCCTTGCGGTACAGGATGTCCGCCACGGTCATGACGGTGGTGTAGGCGACCTTGCGGACCCGGTTTATGTCGTCCACGATCTCGCGGACCGAGGCGGGGCGTTCCCACTGCCACACCCGGTCCATGATCTCGGCCTCCAGCTCTCCCAGCCGGCGTACGCGCATCCCTCTCGGACCTCCCCCTCGCGAGCGGCTCATCGTACGGCCCGCCCCGGCGCCGGGGGCATACCCGGGCCAGGTACGCGGGCCCCGGACGGCCGCCGCCCCTCCACCGGGGGTTCCGGTGGAGGGGCGGCGGCCGAGGGGCCGGGGGAGGGGCCCGTCAGGTGCGGATCAGGCGGGCGATGGCCCGGGTCGCCTCGACGACCTTGGTGTCCGCCTCGTCCCCGCCCCTGGCGACGGCCTCGGTGACGCAGCAGGCGAGGTGTTCGTCGAGGAGGGTCACGGCGCAGGACCGGAGTGCGGCGTTGATCGCGGAGACCTGGGTGAGCACGTCGACGCAGTAGACGTCCTCGGCGACCATCCGCTGCACGCCGCGGACCTGGCCCTCGATCCGCCGCAGCCGTCTGATGACGTCGTCCTTGTGTTCTGAGTAACCGGCCACGGGGACTCCTCAGTCGGTGGCGGCCCGGAAGCCGCGCAGACGCAGGCTGTTGCCGACGACGAAGACCGAGGAGAAGGCCATGGCCGCACCGGCGATCATCGGGTTGAGCAGTCCCGCCGCGGCGAGCGGCAGGGCGGCCACGTTGTAGGCGAAGGCCCAGAACAGGTTCGAGCGGATCGTGCCGAGGGTCTTGCGGGCGAGCCGGATGGCGTCGGCCGCGGCCCGCAGGTCACCGCGTACGAGGGTCAGGTCGCCGGCCTCGATGGCCGCGTCGGTGCCGGTGCCCATCGCCAGGCCCAGGTCGGCCTGGGCGAGCGCGGCCGCGTCGTTGACGCCGTCGCCGACCATCGCGACGCTGCGGCCCTCGGCCTGGAGCCGCTTGACGACGTCCACCTTGTCCTGCGGCATGACCTCGGCGATGACCTCGTCGATGCCCACCTCGCGGGCCACCGTCTCGGCGACGGCCTTGTTGTCGCCGGTCAGCAGGATCGGGGTGAGGCCGAGGGCGCGCAGCCTGCGGATCGCCTCGGCGCTGGTGTCCTTGACGGCGTCCGCGACCTCCAGGACCGCGCGGGCCTCGCCGTCCCAGGCCACCGCGATGGCGGTGCGGCCGGCGGCCTCCGCCTCGGACTTGGCGCGCTCCAGGTGCACGGGCAGTTCCATCGCCCATTCGGCCAGGAGCCTGCCGCGGCCGACGAGGACCGCGTGGCCCTCGACGACGCCCTGGACGCCGAGGCCGGGGATGTTCGCGAAGTCCTCGGGGGTGGGCAGGGTGCCGACCCGGGCGGCGGCGCCGGCGGCGACGGCCTGCGCGATGGGGTGTTCGGAGGAGTGCTCCAGCGCTCCGGCGAGGCGCAGCACCTCGGCCTCGTCGGTGCCGTCGGCGGTGTGCACGCGCAGCAGGGTCATCTGGCCGGTGGTGACGGTGCCGGTCTTGTCCAGGACGATGGTGTCGACCTTGCGGGTGCTCTCCAGGACCTCGGGACCCTTGATCAGGATGCCGAGCTGCGCGCCGCGGCCGGTGCCGACCATGAGGGCGGTCGGGGTGGCCAGGCCCAGGGCGCAGGGGCAGGCGATGATCAGTACGGCGACGGCGGCGGTGAAGGCGGCCGCCAGGCCCGAGCCGGTGCCGAGCCAGAACCCGAGGGTGGCCAGGGCCAGTCCGATGACGACGGGGACGAACACCGCGGAGATCTTGTCGGCGAGCCGCTGGGCGGCGGCCTTGCCGTTCTGGGCGTCCTCGACCAGCCGGGCCATCCGGGCGAGCTGGGTGTCGGATCCGACCCGGGTGGCCTCGACGACCAGGCGGCCGCCGGCGTTGAGCGTGGCGCCGGTGACGGAGTCGCCGGCGGAGACCTCCACGGGCACGGACTCGCCGGTGAGCATGGAGGCGTCGACGGCCGAGGAGCCCTCGACGACGGTGCCGTCGGTGGCGATCTTCTCGCCGGGGCGGACCAGGAAGCGGTCCCCGACCTGGAGGTCGGCGGTCGGCACGGTCACCTCGCGGCCGCCGCGCAGCACGGTGACCTCCTTGGCGCCCAGTTCCAGCAGGGCTTTGAGGGCCGCGCCGGCCTTGCGCTTGGACTTGGCCTCGAAGTACCGGCCCGCCAGGATGAAGGCGACGACGCCGGCCGCGGCCTCCAGGTAGATGTTCCCCGCGCCGTCGGTGCGGGCGATGCTGAACTCGAAGGCGTGCGTCATGCCGGGGGTGCCGGCGGTGCCGAAGAACAGCGCCCACAGCGACCACAGGAACGCGGCGATGGTGCCCACCGAGATCAGGGTGTCCATGGTGGCCGCGCCGTGCCTGGCGTTGGTCCAGGCGGCGCGGTGGAAGGGCCAGGCCGCGTACGTGACGACGGGCGCGGTCAGGGTCAGCGAGAGCCACTGCCAGTAGTCGATCTGGAGGGCCGGGGCCATCGCCATCGCGATGACGGGCACCGCGAGCGAGACGGCGGTGACGAGCCGCTGGCGCAGCGGCGCGAGTTCGTCGTGCTCGGGCTGTTCCCCCTCGGGGCCGGCGGCGCCGTCGGTGCGCGGCGCCCTGGGCTCCTGCGCGGTGTAGCCGGTGGCCTCGACGGTGGCGATCAGGTCCGCGACGGAGATGTCGGCGTCGAAGGTGACCTTGGCCTTCTCGGTGGCGTAGTTGACGGTGGCCTCGACGCCGTCCATGCGGTTGAGCTTCTTCTCGATGCGTGCCGCGCACGAGGCGCAGGTCATGCCGCCGATGGCGAGCTCGACCTGGGCGGCGCCGGGAGTGATGGTGGTCATGAGTGCTGCTCCTCGTTCGAGCGCGGGGTGGGGGCCGGGGCCCGGTGGGACGGACGGGGCCCCGGCGGCCGGGTGGGTCGGGGGACTGACCGGGTGTCAGGCCCGGCCGGTCAGCTCGTAGCCGGCGTCGTCGACCGCCGCGGTGACCGCGGCGTCGTCGGGCTCGCCTGCGGTGGTCACCGTGACCAGGCCCGCGTCGACGTCCACGTCGACGGAGACGACCCCGTCGAGCGCGCCGACCGAGGCGGTGATGGCGGTCCGGCAGTGCCCGCAGGACATGCCGGTCACGCGGTAGACGGTGGCGGTCGTGTCGACCACGGCCACGGTGGTGGTCGTCTCGCCGGCGTTCGTACCGCAGGTGCCTTCGGGGGTGCAGCAGGAAGACATGTGTTTCTCCTAGATCGGACCTCAGTCGCCGATACCCGCTGGGGGTATCTGGCCTGACTCCAGATATACCCCCCAGAGGTATGCGCCGCAAGTGTCCCTCCCGCTTGACTTGATACCCCTGGGGGGTATCTTGAAGTGCAGGGAACCGCTGGATGCGGCCCTGGTACGTACGTCGTAGGGGAGATCAGCCATGAACACCGGAGTGAAGATCACCGTTTTCGCCGCAGCCCTGGCGGCGACCTTCGGCACCGCCTACGGGGTGGGTGCGGGCGTGGGCCCCGTGGGCGGACCAGCCGAGCCGGCCCACGGCGCCCACGCGGCGCAGGCCTCCACCGGACCCGGGGGGCCCGGAGGATCCGCGGCGGCGCCCGCGGGCCACGGTGGCCATGACGCCGCCCCGGGGGCGGCGGCCCAGGGGCCGGCGGCCGGCGGACTCCAGGTCTCGGAAGGCGGGTACACGCTGAGCCTGGACACCCCGAACATCGCGGCCGGCCAGGGTGAACTGCGGTTCTCGGTCAAGGACGCGCAGGGCCGCAAGGTCACCGGGTACAAGACCGAGCACGGCAAGGAGCTGCACTTCATCGTGGCCTCGCGCGACCTGACGGTCTACCGCCACCTGCACCCGGTGCGGGCGCAGGACGGCACCTGGTCGGCGCCCGTGGACCTGCCCGCGGCAGGCGCCTACAAGGCGTTCGCCGACTTCGCCCCGGACGGGCCCGGCGCGAAGAACGTCACCCTGGGCGCGGACCTCTCGGTCCCCGGGGCGTACGCGCCGGCCCCGATGCCGCCGGCCCTGAACGCGGCCGAGGTGGACGGCTACCGGGTGGCCCTGGGCGGGACCCTCGACCCCGGCAAGGCCGGCGAGCTCAAGCTCACGGTCAGCAAGGACGGCAAGCCCGTCACTGACCTGGAGCCCTACCTGGGCGCCTACGGGCACCTCGTCGCCCTGCGCGACGGAGACCTCGCCTACCTGCACGTCCACCCCAACGAGGGCGGCCCCGGCCCGGACGTCTCCTTCACCGCCACCGCGCCGAGCGCCGGCACGTACCGCCTCTTCCTGGACTTCCAGCACGAGGGCAAGGTGCGCACGGCGGCCTTCACGGTCAACGCGGGCGGCGCCGCCGCCGGGCCCGCGGCGGCCCCCGCGGCGCCGGAGGAGCCGGGCGCCCACTCCCACTGAGCGAGCGCGCCCGGATACCCCCCGGGGGGTTGCGCACCAGACGTACGAGACGCAGGAGACGCAAACGGGAAGGATCCGACCGCCGTGACCGCTTACACCGCACTCTCCGCACGCCCCGCAGACCCCGCCCGCCGTACGGACAAGGACGACGTCCTCAAGCGGCTGCGCCGCATCGAGGGCCAGGTGCGCGGCCTCCAGCGCATGGTGGAGGGGGACACGTACTGCATCGACGTGCTCACCCAGGTCAGCGCCGCCACCAAGGCCCTGCAGTCCTTCGCGCTGACCCTGCTGGAGGACCACCTGCGCTCCTGCGTCGCCGACGCCGCGGCCGAGGGCGGCGACGGGGCGCGCGAGAAGGCCGAGGAGGCCTCCCGGGCCATCGCCCGCATGCTCCGCTCCTGACGCCGGGGAGGCGCGGCCCGGCCGGAAATATCTTGACGTCGAGATGAATGGCGGGCAGGCTGCCGTGAGGTATCTCGACATCGAGATACTTTCCACGGGGGAGACGGAGGCCAGCCATGCGGCGGCTCGGCACGGAACGGCGACGCGACACGGACCACCACCCGGCCGGAGACGCCGACGGCGGCGGCGGACTGATCGCACAGCTCAGACGGCCGCCCGGCGGCCGCGACGCCCGGATCATGCTGCTCGGCCAGCTCGTCGACCGCACCGGCAGCGGCATCTGGGCCGCCGCCTCGGTGCTCTTCTTCACCTTCGTCGTCGGCCTCGACGCCGGCCGGCTCGGCCTGCTGCTCGGCGCCGGCGCGGTCGCCGGCATCGCCGGCTCACCCCTCGCGGGTCACCTCGCCGACCGGTGCCCCGTACGCCCCCTCCTGATCGCCTGTCACCTGCTGCGCCTGGCGACCCTCGGTGCGATGCTCGTCGTCACCCGCTTCGAAGCGCTCCTGGTGATCGTCGCCCTCACCTGCCTCGGCGACCGCGCCGCCAAGACTCTCGAAATGCTCTTCGCGACCCGGGTGGCGGGCGAACGCCGCACCACCTACCAGGCCCTGTCGCGCAGCGCCGCCAACGCCGGGTGCGCCGTCGGCGCGGGCCTCGCCGCCATCGGCCTCGCCGTGGGCACCCGGGGCGCGTACGAGGTCCTGATCCTCGGGAACGCGCTGTCCTTCCTGGCGGCCGCCGCCCTGGTGTGGCGCACGCGCGAACCCCGCGGCCACGGCCGCGTCGTCGCCCCCGTACCCGGCGACGGCCCGCCCGGGCCGAAGGCCCCGGCCCCCGGACCCTGGCGGGACCGCGGCTACCTCCGCTTCGTCCTCCTCGACACCGCGATGAACCTCGACGCCTCGCTCCTCGACGTCGGGCTCCCGCTGTGGCTGGTCCACCACACCGACGCACCGCACGCCGTCGTCCCCGCCTTCCTCGTGCTCAACACCGTGCTGGTCGTCGCCCTCCAGCTCCCCGTGTCGGCGAAGGTCCGCGCACCCCGCCAGGCGGCGGCCGCCGTCGCCTGGTACGGGCTCTTCCTGCTCGGCGCCTGCGCCCTCCTCGCCCTCACCCCCGAGCACGGACCCTGGACCGCCTCCGCGACGCTGCTGGCCGCGGCCGCCCTGGTCACCGCCGCCGAGCTGGTCCGCTCGGTGTCCTCCTGGGAGCTCGCCGTCTCCCTCGCCCCCCGCCAGGCGCGCGCCTCCTACCTCGGCGTGGCCGGCATCTCCTCCTCCGCGCAGAAGGCCGTCGGCCCGCCACTGCTCACCGGCGCCGTCATGGCCGCGGGCCCGCCCGGCTGGCTCGCACTCGGCGCGGGCGTGACGGCCCTGGCCCTCCTCCAACGCCGCACCGGCCTGCGCCGACTGGAGGCGGTGAGCCGGGCCGTGTCCAGCGGCTGAGCCGTACCACACCGGACAACCGGACGATCATGCTCCAAAGGGCACATTGACAACAGGGCTGCTCCCGACTGCAGTTGAGGCGGCACCACACAGCTCCACACTGCGCCACTCCCACGACCGCACCACACCCCGAAGGGGGCGATCAGCGCATGACCGAGCCCGAGAGCGCGGCAGACGGCCACGACGTCGTCATCAGCGGAGCCAGCCTCGCCGGATGCACCGCCGCGATCCTGCTCGCGCGGCGCGGTGTCCGCGTCGCACTGCTGGAACGACGCTCGGACCCCGAGGCGTACAAGGTGCTGTGCACCCACTCCATGACCGCCAACGCCGCCCCGGTACTGGACGAACTCGGGCTCCTCCCCGCTCTCGAGAAGGCCGGGGCCGTCCGCAACGAGGCCCGCTGGTACACCCGTTGGGGATGGATCCATCCGCGCTCCGCCCCCGCCGGGCCCGCGCTGCCGTACGGGTACAACGTCCGGCGCAGCACCCTCGACCCGCTGATCAGGGCCCGGGCGGGGGAGACCCCCGGCGTCGACCTGCTCCTGGGCCACCAGGTGACCGGGCTGGTCACCGAAGCCGGGCGGACCGTGGGCGTGCGGGCGAGGACGCCGCGGGGCGAGCGGGAGATCCGGGCCCGGCTCGTGGTCGGCGCCGACGGCAAGGACTCGGCCGTGGCCAAGCTCGCCGGGGTGCCCACCCGGAGCCACGAGAACGCGCGGTTCGGGTACATCGCGTACTTCCGCGGCCTGACGCTGGAAGGGGGGCTGGGCCGCGCCTGGTTCCTGGAGCCCGACATGGCGTACGCGTTCCCCAACGACGACGGGGTGACGGTCGTCGCGGTGCTCCCGGACAAGAAGCGGCTGCCGGCCTTCCGCGACGACCTGGAGGGCAGCTTCCGCTCCTTCGTCCGGGGCCTGCCCGAGGCGCCGGACCTCGACTCCGCCGAGCGGATCGGCAAGATCATCGGGACCGTCGACTACCCGCTCCTCACCCGCGAGCCGACCGCGCCGGGCCTCGCGCTGATCGGCGACGCCGCCCTGACCGGCGACCCCCTGTGGGGCGTGGGGTGCGGCTGGGCGCTGGAGTCCGGGAGCTGGCTGGCCGGGGCGGTCGCCGCGGCCGCCGCGGGCCGGGGCGACCTCGACCGCTCGCTCGCGGCGTACGCCCGTACGCACCGGCGCCGGCTGCGCGGCCACCAGGCGCTGGCCGTCGACTACGCCAAGGCCCGCCCGTTCAACCCCCTGGAGCGGCTGATGTTCGCGGCGGCGGCCCGCGACGAGGCCATGGCGCGCCACATGCACCACTTCGGGTCCCGCCTGATGGGTCCGGCGCGCTTCATGAACCCCGCGGCGCTGGCCAGGGCCGCGGTCGTCAACGCCCGCTACCGCGGGACGCCCGCCCCGGGCGCCGCGGTCCCCGGCGCCGCCGCCCCGGGCGGCGGGCGCCGCTGAGGCACTCCCGGCGCCGCCCGCCGCTCCGCGGGACCCGGGGGTCAGACGATGCCCTCCGCGATGTCCGCCTGCTCGCGGGCGGTGCCGTAGGCGGCCGGGGTCCCGTACGAGCGCCGGGCGGCGTACCACCACACGCTGGCGAGGACCAGGACGACCGCCAGGGCGATCACGGCGTAGTTCATCGAGTCGATCGTCACCGGGGACTTCTGCGGCAGGCAGAACAGGACGGTGACCAGGGCCACCCACCCGACGGCGACCCAGCCGACCGGCTTGCCCCAGCGGCCGAGGCTCCACGGCCCGGGCTGGAACCGGTCCCCGGCCCGCAGCCGCAGGTAGATCGGGATGGCGTAGGCCGGGGTGATGCCGATGACGTTGATGGCGGTCACGGCCCCGTAGGCGGTGGCGGACCACAGCGAGGGCAGCGCGAGCACGCCGGCGGCCGCGACCGAGAGCCAGACGGCCGGGACGGGGGTCTGGGTGCGGCCGCTCACCTTGCGCCACAGGGCGGAGCCGGGCAGGGCGTTGTCCCGGCTGAAGGCGAAGACCATCCGGCTCGCCGCGGCGACCTCGGCGTTGCCGCAGAAGATCTGCGCGACGATCACGACGAGCAGCAGGGCGGTGGCGCCGCCGGAGCCGAGGGCGTCGAGGAAGATCTGCGCGGGCGGCACTCCGGTGGCGCTGTCCTGGACGGCCGCGTAGTCCTGGATGGCGAAGGTGAGCCCGGCGAGCAGCGCGAACCCGGCGATCCAGGAGGCCCAGATGGCCCGGACGATCCCCTTGGCCGCGGAGACGGAGGCGTTGGAGGTCTCCTCCGACAGGTGCGCCGAGGCGTCGTAGCCGGAGAAGGTGTACTGCGCGAGCAGCAGGCCGATCGCCGCGACGTAGAGCGGGTTGGCCCAGCCGGTGTCGTTGACGAACTCGGTGAAGACGAAGGAGACCGACTGGTGGCGGTCGGGTACGAAGGCCAGAGCGCCGACGATCACGGCTACGCCGGCCAGGTGCCACCAGACGCTGATGGAGTTGAGCACGCTGACGAGCCGGACGCCGAACAGGTTGAGCACGGCGTGCAGCAGCAGGATGGCCAGGAAGATCAGGAACGTCGAGCCGGGGGTGGGCACGAAGCCGAACTGGAGGTTCAGGAAGGCGCCGGTGAACAGGGCGGCGCCGTAGTCGATTCCGGCGATGGCGCCGAGCAGGCCGAGCAGGTTGAGCCAGCCCGTGTACCAGCCCCAGCGGCGTCCGCCGAGCCGGTCGGCCATGTAGTAGAGCGCGCCGGAGGTCGGGTAGGCGCTGGTCACCTCGGCCAGGGCCAGCCCCACGCACAGGACGAAGAGGCCGACGCCGGCCCAGCCCCACAGCATCACGGACGGGCCGCCGGTACCGAGGCCGAAGCCGTACAGGGTCATGCAGCCGGACAGCACGGATATGACCGAGAAGCTGATGGCGAAGTTGCCGAAGCCGCCCATCCGGCGGGCGAGTACGGGCTGGTAGCCCAGTTCTCTGAGCCGCTCCTCCTCGTCCTGGTGGGGCGGGGCCTTGTGGTCCGGGCGGGCTGCCGGCGTGGTGCGCGACACGGGGATACCTCCGAGGGGGGTTGGAGCGGGGGACGGGGGGAGACGGAGCGGGGGTGGGGGGTGCCTGGGGCGAGGGGCGTCAGTTCCCGCCGGCCAGGCTGCGGGACCTGGCGCGCAGGAACACCTCCTCCGCGAGCGCCGCGTCGGCGGGGTCGCGGGTCCGAAGGGCCCAGGGCAGAGTGGTCCAGTACCCGCCCATCGCGTCGAAGACCCGGACCGCCGACTCGAACCGGTGCGCTCCCCACAGGGCGTGCGCGAGGTGGTTCAGGTCGAGCGGGGAGGCGAGCGCCGGGTCGGCGTAGGGGAACCAGGCGTCCAGGGCGTGGACGGCGTCGCGGATGGCGTCCTCCGCGACCCAGTGCAGGTCGAGGGCGCGTTCCTGCCCGCCTTCGCGGCGGTAGCGCTCGACGTGCACGTAGAGCGGCAGGAGGTGCACCGCCGACCCGGGCGGGGCCGTGGCGACCGCCCAGCGGGCGAAATTGGCGGCCTCGGTACGCGGACGCGGCCCGGGCGCGCCCGCGTACACGAACTGGAGCATCCGGTGGTAGGCCTCACGGTTGTGCGGGTCCCGCTCGTCGGCCTGCGCCAGGATGCCCCACGGCCCGGGGGGCAGCATCGGGCCGGGCGGCGGCAGCCGGTGCTCGTCCATCCGGCGGTCCTCGTCGAGGAGGGCCAGGGCGAGCAGGCAGACCCACGGCACGGGATCGGCGGGGCTCAGGCGGGCGGTGGTCCGGCAGGACTGCCAGGCCTCCTGCCACAGCTCGTGCGTACGGGGATGTCCCGCGCGGTGGGCGCGGACGGCGCGTTCCACCGCGACCCGGGTGTGCATGACGGTCGCCGCCATGCTGGTGGGCTGCTCGCTCCGCCAGGCCTGGACCACGTCGGAGCCGGCCGCGACGGCGGCGAGCACCTGGGTGCGCTGGGTCCACAGGCCCCAGCCGTCCGTGCGCTCCAGCAGCCGCGCCATCGACAGCCAGCGGCCGGTGCGCAGGTCCTGTACGGCGGCGCGCAGGTCGTTGTCGAGGCCGGCGGGGTGGTAGACGGGCCGGAAATCGCCGCCCGCCATCACCCGGTCCCGGGCGAGGTGCGGCCGGAGCCGGCGCGTACTGCGGTCATCGTGGTCATCGGTCCTCGGATCGCATGGAGGGACGGGTCGGTCCGTCTGGCGTCCGATCGCCGCACCGGCGGAGTCGGGCCAGCCCCAGGGATGCGTGAACCATGAGCTGACTGTTCGGCGGACCCCCGCAGTTGAGCCACGGGCGGCCCCGTTACCGCCCGTTGATCGGCGATCACTATAGAGCGGGTGCGGCGGATCTCACCCGGAAACTTTTTCGATGGCAAGTTTCAAGCCACTCCGCAGAGGTGATTGTCCGTCAGCCGGGACGGGGGAGGAGCGGAAGGATCTTGACGGGCGTCCTGCGCTGGTGGAGGCTTCCGACCGGCGGACCTGCCGGCATGCGGACGGAGCGGAGTGGTGATGACGGGCCCGGTGCTCGCAGTGGACCAAGGCACCTCGGGGACCAAGGCCCTCGTCCTGTGCCCCGACCGCGGGATCATCGGCTCGGCCTCCGCCCCCGTACGCCCCCGCCACCTGCCGGACGGCCGCGTGGAGGTGGACCCGGCCGAACTGCTGGACTCCGTCGTCGACGCCGGACGGGCCGCGCTGGCCGCCGCCGGCGAGCCCGTGGCGGCCGTGGGCCTGGCCAACCAGGGCGAGACCGTACTCGCCTGGGACCCCGCCGACGGCGAGCCGCTGACCGACGCGATCGTCTGGCAGGACCGGCGCGCCGCCGGCCTGTGCACCGAACTGGCCCCGCACGCCGAGATGCTGCGCGAGCGCACCGGACTGCCGCTCGACCCCTACTTCGCCGCGCCCAAGATGGCCTGGATACGCCGCCACCTGACGCGGCGCGGCGTGGTCACCACCAGCGACGCCTGGCTGGTGCACCGCCTCACCGGCGCGTTCGTCACCGACGCCGCGACCGCCGGCCGCACCCAGCTGCTCGACCTCGACACCCTCGGCTGGTCGCCGGAAGCCCTCGGAGCCTTCGGCCTCGACGGCGAGGCGCTGCCCGAGGTCGTCGACGCGGACACCCGCGTCGGCACCACCACCGCCTTCGGCCCCGAACTGCCGCTGACCGGGCTGCTCGTCGACCAGCAGGCCGCCCTCCTCGCCCAGAGCGTCACCGCCCCCGGCACCGCCAAGTGCACCTACGGCACAGGGGCGTTCCTGCTCGCCCAGACCGGGTCCCGGCCGCGCCGCAGCACCACCGGACTCGTCGGCTGCGTGGCCTGGCGGATCGGCGGCCGCACCAGCTACTGCCTCGACGGCCAGGTGTACACGGCCGCCTCCGCCGTGCGCTGGCTCACCGACCTCGGCGTGATCTCCGGCGCCGGGGACCTCGACACCGTCGGCGCCGGCGTCCCGGACTCCGGCGGCGTCACCTTCGTCCCCGCCCTCGCCGGACTCGCCGCCCCCTGGTGGCGGGGCGACCTGCGCGGCTCCGTCACCGGCCTCGGCCTCGGCACCACCGCGGGACACCTGGTGCACGCCCTGTGCGACGGCATCGCCGCCCAGGTCGCCGAACTCGCCGACGCGGCGGCCGCCGACCTCGGCACCCCGCTCACCACCCTGCGCGTCGACGGCGGCCTCACCCGCTCCGCCCTGCTCATGCAGGCCCAGGCCGACCTGCTCCGGATACCGGTGGAGGTGTCGGCCCTGCCCGACGCCACCGCCCTCGGCGTCGGCGCGGTCGCCCGCCTCGGCCTCGACCCCGCCCTCACCGTCCGCGACGCCGTCCCGCAGTGGAAGCCGGCCGCCGTCTACGAACCCAGGGCCGGCGCCGACGAAGCCGCCGAACGCCGGGCCCGCTTCCGCACGGCGGTCGCCGCCCTGCTCGACGGCCCCGCGTGAGCGTCACCACCCGCGGCGCCCTGCCCGGCGGCGCGTACGACGTCACCGTCATCGGCGCCGGCGTCGTCGGCTCGGCCATCGCCCGCGAACTGGCCCGGCTCCCGCTGCGGATCGCCCTGCTCGACGCCTCCGACGACGTCGGCGACGGCACCTCCAAAGCCAACACCGCCATCCTGCACACCGGCTTCGACGCCGTCCCCGGCTCCCTGGAGTCCCGGCTCGTCCGCGACGGCAGCCGGCGCCTGGCCGCGTACGCCGCCGAGAACGGCATCCCCGTCGAGCCGCTCGGGGCGCTCCTCGTCGCCTGGGACGGCGAACAGCACGCCGCGCTCCCCTCGCTCGCCGCCAAGGCCGGGCGCAACGGCTACCACGACGCCCGCATCGTCACCGCCGAGGAGGTCCGGTCCCGCGAGCCGCACCTCGGCCCCGGAGTCCTCGGCGCCCTCGACGTACCCGGCGAGTCCGTCATCTGCCCCTGGACGACCACCCTCGCGTACGCCACCCAGGCCGTCCGCGCGGGCGTCGACCTCCACCTCAACTGCCGCGTCGACGCCGTCACTTCCGGCGACCCGCACCTGCTGGCCACCGGCCGCGGGCCACTGCGCACCCGGCACCTGGTCAACGCGGCCGGCCTGTACGCCGACGAGATCGACCGGCTGCTCGGCCACGACGACTTCACCGTCACGCCCCGGCGCGGCCAGCTCGTCGTCTTCGACGCGCTCGCACGGGACCTCGTACGCCACATCCTGCTGCCGGTGCCGGGCGCACTCGGCAAGGGGGTCCTGGTGGCGCCGACCGTGCACGGCAAGGTCATGCTGGGCCCCACCGCCGAGGACCTCGACGACAAGACGGCCACCGGATCGACCGCCGAAGGCCTCGCCCTGCTGCGGGAGAAGGGCCGGCGGATCCTGCCCGCCCTCCTCGACGAGGAGGTCACCGCCGTGTACGCGGGACTGCGGGCCGCCACCGGCTCCGAGGACTACGCGATCCGCGCCCACCCCGCCCAGCGGTACGTCACCGTGGGCGGCATCCGCTCGACCGGCCTGACGGCCTCGATGGCCATCGCCGCCCACGTCGTGGACCTCCTCGCGGAGGGCGGCCTGCCGACCTCCGGTGCCGAGGACCTCGAACCGCTCCGCATGCCGAACCTGGGCGAGGCGTTCCCCCGCCCCTACCGCGACGCCGAACTGATCGCCTCGGACCCCGAGTACGGCCGGATCGTCTGCCACTGCGAGCGCGTGACCCGCGGGGAGATCCGCGACGCGCTCGCCTCCACCGTCCCGCCCGGCTCGCTCGACGGCCTGCGCCGCCGCACCCGCGCCCGGGCCGGCCGCTGCCAGGGCTTCCACTGCGGGGCCGAGGTCCGCGCCCTGCTCGAGTCGAAGGCCCGCCCGTGAACACCACCGACCGACGGGTGGACGTACTCGTCATCGGGGCGGGCCCGGCCGGGCTGGCCCTCGCCGCCCGGGCCGCCCGCGCGGGCGCCGGCCGGGTCGAGGTCCTGGAACGCGACCAGCAGCCCGGCGGCGTACCCCGCCACTGCCACCACGGCGGCTTCGGCAGCCCCCCGCGGCCCTGGCTGCACGGCCCGGAGTACGCACGCCGCGCGGTCACGGCCGCCCTGGACGCCGGAGTGGCCCTGCGCACCGGCGTTACCGCCACCGGCTGGGCGGGACCGCTGACCCTGGAGACCACGAGCCCCGCCGGGCTGGAACGGATCACCGCCCGGGCCGTCGTCCTCGCCACCGGCGCCCGGGAACGCCCCCGCAGCGCCCGCCTCGTCCCGGGAACCCGCCCGGCGGGCGTCCTCACCACCGGCGAACTCCAGCGGTCGCTCCACGCGTACGCCCAACCGGCGGGCCGCCGGGCCGTACTGGTCGGAGCCGAACCGGTGTCCCGCCACGCGGCACGCGCCCTCCGCCGCGCGGGAACGCAGGCCGTGGCGATGCTCACGGAACACCCGCGCGGCACCGCCCTCCCCGGAGTCCCCCTCCTCACCCGCACCACCGTGACCGCCCTCCACGGCCGGGGCCGCCTCACGGGCGTCGCCGTACGCCACCAGGACGGCCGGGCGGGGGTCATCGCCTGCGACACGGTGGTCTTCACCGGCGACTGGATCCCCGACCACGAACTGGCCCGCCGCGGCGGCATCACCCTGGACCCGGGCACCCGGGGCCCGTGCGTGGACCCCGCCTTCCGCACCACCACCCCGGGCGTCTTCGCCATCGGCAACGCCCTCCACGGCGCCGAACCCGCCGCCACCGCGGCGGCCGAGGGCACCGCCGCGGCCCCGGCCGTCCTCGCCCACCTCACCGGCACCCCCTGGCCCACCCCCGGCCCCCGCCTGCTCCCCGAGTCCCCCCTCACCTGGATCACCCCGAACCACCTCCCCACCCCGGCCACCCGCCCCCTCCTCCTCCGCGCCACGACCCCCCTCCCGACCCCCCTCCTCCAGGCCCACCAGGACGGCCGCCCCCTCTGGCACCACCGCTTCCCCACCCACGTCCCCCCGTCCCGCTCCCTCCACCTCCCGCCGGGCTGGACACGACGGATCGACGGGGAGGGCGGCCCGGTGATCCTGTCGGTCTCGTGAACGGGGCTTCGAAGCCCATGCCGTAGCGGTGCCGTCCAAGCCGGGGGTGCAGAGGACCGCGGTCACCGCTCGCACCGGTCCGCCCGCCCGTTACCTTCGTCCGCCGGGGTCCGTCAGTGAGGTGACACAGACCGCGGACGGAAGGACCCCACGATGCTCACCGACATCATGTACGTGACGCTCTACGTCACCGACCAGGACCGCGCCCTGCGGTTCTACACCGAGCAACTCGGCCTGGAGAAGCGCATCGACTACCCCAACCCCGGTGGGCGCTTTCTCACCGTCGGCCTTCCCGGCACCCCCGTCGAGCTCCTCCTGTGGGAGGACCCCGCCGCCGCGGGCCGGCCGACGGCGCCGGGCGCCGCGCCCGGACCCGTCATCCTGGAGTCGGACGACCTGCGCGCGGACTTCAGGGTGTTCCGGGACCGCGGGGTGATCTTCGACGAGCCGGAGCCGGAGGACTACGGCTTCGGCGTCCGCATCGAGACGGCGGACCCGGACGGCAACCGCGTCTCCCTCCGTGAGCGCGCCCGCGCACCCCGCGGCAACGGCTGACGCCCCTGACCACCGGCGCGGTCCGGCGCGGCGCTGCGCCGCCGGACCGCGCCTCGCCCCGCTCACTGCGGGTCCGGCAGGTCCGTCAGAGCGAGCTTGGCCGGGTCGGTCACAGCCGTGATGTCCGTGATCCGCCCGTCGACGACGGTGAAGGCGAGGACCGAGAGCGGGGAGCCGTCCTCCCGCCAGGAAACGACCCCGGGCAGACCGTTGACGAGCGCAGCCCGCCCCAACGCGGCCGCACCGGCGGCCAGCCGCGCGCCGGCGGCGACCTTGGTGGCGCCGAGGACGACGACCACGCCGTCGGGGGTGTCGACGGTCAGCCTCACCTCGGGGTCGAGCAGCCGCAGCAACGCCTCGAACTCGCCGCCGCGGGCCGCCGCCAAGAAGGCCTGGACCACCTCTCTCTGCCCCCGCCCGCCGCCGGCCGGACGCTCGGTCGCCCGCACCTTCCTGCGGGCGCGGCTGGCCAGCATCTTGGCGGCGGCGGTGGACTTGCCGAGGATCTGGCCGATCTCGTCGAACGGCACGGCGAAGAGATCGTGCAGCACGAACGCCAGCCGCTCGTCGGGCCGGAGCGACTCGAGGACGACGAGGAGCGCGAGCCCGACCGAGTCGGCGAGCACCGCGTCCTCCTCCGGCGCGGCGGCATCGTCGAGCGTCACCACGAGCTCGGGCAGCCGGTCGTCGTAGGACGCCTCGGGACGGGCCTGCCGCGATCGCAGGACATCAAGGCTGATCCGTCCCACCACGGTGGTCAGCCAGCCGCCGAGGTTGTAGATGCTCGCCGTGTCCTGGCGGGAGAGGCGCAGCCACGCCTCCTGGACCACGTCCTCGGCGTCGGCCTGTGACCCGAGCATGCGGTGGGCGACCGCGCGCAGCCGGTCACGCTGAGACTCGAACGCCTCGACCATCGAGGCCGTGGGGCCGGTGTCGGACATGGTGCCACCTTCCTCGGATCCGCTCCGTCATGGGTGATGACGGACCCGGACGGGCGCAGGTAACCGATGACGGGCTTTCAGGAGACGACGCGTTCGCCAGACGGCTCGGCGACCACGATCTGGATGTGCGGCGGGCCGTACTTGCGTGCCTTGTCGACCATCTTGGCCACATCGACCTTGTGCCGTTGCGCGGATACGTACAGCGGTGCCGGCATGGCCGGGTTCGGCGGCGGTACGGTCGCTCCGGCGGGCAGCGTCATGCCCGGCCGCAACCGGACCCCGATCAGGGCGCGTTCACCGTCCGGGGGGATCACCACGACGAACTGAGTGACATCGCTCCACGGCAGTATCACATTGCCGATCCGCACCAGGGCGGTGTTGAAGTAGAACAGGAGCCGCCGGGAGTCGAACCAGGACGAGATGAGTGGGATCGCGAAGACGATCACCGCTCCGCCCTTCATGTCGAGCGCCCAGCCAAGGAACAGAGCGAGCGCCACCACGGCGACGATCGCCCCCCACAGTCCCGCCAGGTCCTGCGAGGAGGCCGGGCGCGTCACCTTGTAGCGCTGCCACCGCATACCACGCTTCGGCCTCCATTCCGCGCCCGCTGAGGAGTTCGGATAAGACGAATTCGGATTCGACACGGAAAGAACCTCTGAATCTCACTGGGATGGATATCGAGTTGCGACAAGGGGCGGCTTGGCCGCCGGTCGCGGACGACGCGGGCAGGTACGGCGACTGTGAAGTACCGCACAGGTTCGATCGGCTCGAAACCGGATCCGGATCGAACACGCGCCGGTTGGATGTGCTCATGCATGTCGCAACCGAGGTCTTCCTTCACGTCAGGGCTCCGCCCCGTACCGGTGGTGGCCGGGGTCGGTTTTTGCGCTCCCGGGGCGCAAGGCCTCGCGGCGTACGGACGCCCGGGCCCCTCACCGTCGCCAGCCGTGCGCCGCGCACATTCAAACCGGCATCGCGCCGCGTGTCCCGGCCCGTCGGCCTCGTCGGACAGACACCGGACAATCGCCGGACAACGGCTTTCCGGACGCTCCAAGGAGAGAAAGGAACGAGAGGTGGGACGCCAAGAGCAGCCGCTGGACCCCGAGCAGGGGCCTGTTGTCCGATTCGCCCACGACTTGCGCGACCTCAGGCGGCGGGCGGGTAGCCCGTCCTACCGCCAACTCGCCGCCCGGACCCACTTCTCGGCCTCCACGCTGGCGTCCGCGGCTGCCGGTCAACGCCTGCCCAGCGCCGCCGTGCTGGCGGCCTTCGTCAACGCCTGCGGCGGCGACCCGGAGGAATGGGAACAGCGCCGCATCCACACGCACGTCCTCTCCACCAGCCCACCTTCGGTCTCCTCGCCGTCGACGCCCAACGCCCAGGTCGAGACACGCGATTCTCCGCAGCAGTCGAAGTCGCGGTGGCGGGTGCTGCGCAAGCTCGCCGGCCCTGCCGCGGCCTTGGCGACGGCTGTCGTGATGCTCGGCGTGTTCGCCTCCGGCGACTCCGTGCCATCGAAGGGCGCCCAGGCAGCGGACCGGCTGCCCGACATGCCTGCCGCCATGGTGGAGGTCCGACTGCGTGATGACGGACGGTGGTTGCGAACCGACGCGGGCATTCCCCGGCAGTATCGGCACCTGATCGTCGAGGCCGGGACCATGTGCGACGTCCCGCAGGTCACGCCCGCCCTGGTGGCCGCCATACTCGAGGCGGAGAGCGAATTCGACCCCCTGCTGAGCGACCCGGCCAAGGACGAGTACGGCATCGCCCGCTGGACACCCCGAGTCCTTCGCTACTACCTGCCGCCCGCCAAGCAGAAGGCCATCCCCAAGCCGCCCTTCAGCCCCGAGGACTCCATCCCCGCCGTGGGCAGGATGCTGTGTGCGATAGCCCCCGAACTCGAAAGCATCCCAGGTGACCGGGCCCTCAACCTCGCCGCCGGCTACCGAATCTCCACCTGGCGAGTACAACTTCAGGGCGCCGAACTCCGAAGCATTCAGCCCTACCTCAACCGAGTCCGCGCCAACCTCGACCGATACCAGCCGGCGTCGGACTCTTCCCAGGGCCTTGCCGGGCGGTAGCGCGCTCCGCACAAACGCCATGCCCTGCTCGTGAACGCGCAGCCGGATCACCTGCCACGATCGGCCTGCGTGAGGTGATCATTGCCCATAAGGAACGCATGCCCGCTCAGCTCCCGCCAGGAGGCAATCAGTGACGACCTTGACCCTCCTGAATCCGGGCGCCATGGTCCTCGACGGTGCGGTCTTCGGCCCGCCGCCCGGTGGCCGGCGGGCTGCTCGTTTCTACCTCGCGGGCGAAGCCCAGGCCGTGGACACGGTGCAGCCCGTGTTCAAGGACACCGCATTGCACGTCCGCCGCGCGAGCGGCGGCATCGGCTCAGCCTCCGCGCTGAAGATGGCGTTCGCCAGTTACCAGAAGGCCGCCCGAACCCTCGCCGGCGTGGCCCACGCGCTGGCCCATGCTCATGGCGTCGGGGACGAGCTCACGGCCGAGGCACAGGTGATGGCGTCCAACATCCTCTCGGCCCCTGGATACCTGCCCAGCGTGGCCGCACGCGCCTGGCGCTGGGCTCCGGAGATGGAGGACATCGCCGAAACGCTCCGCGCCGCCGGGTTGCCTGCGGATATGGCCGATGCGGCGGTCGCGGTCATGGCCCGCTGGGAAGGAGACAAGGACCACTACGACCTGTCGGTCGCGGAGGTCTTGGCCCACTTGCGGGAACAGCCTGCTCGCTGAGTGGCGGCCCCTTCAAGACAGTGGCGTGGTCGCGGCTCATCTGCTGCCCAGAGGGCAAAGAGGAAGCGGAAGATGTGGTTGAACGGGGTGGTCCTGTGAGGTTCCGGTCACCCGGTCGCGCTGCGCCACAACCCGGTACCCGACAGCCGAACCGCACTGTGCGTGTAACCCGCCCGCCCCTACGCACAGCAGGGGCCACCTCGTCGACGTCTACCGGGCCCGGCGGATCGCCGAGACCTGCGCCGCCCAGGACGTACGCCGCCCCGCCGACCACAGGGTCTCGAGTTCCTCGACGCTCGGGCGATCGAGGGGCGGACCGGGTACCCGGTCCGGTCCGCCTGGCGCTCGCCCGGCGAGGCGCGGACCTACCCGCGGGCCGATGCCATCGCGGTCGCGCCGGCCACGTTCAACACGGTCAACAAGTGGGCCGCCGGCTTCGCCGACAACCTCGCGCTCGGCATCCTCTGCGAAGCCCCCGGCATGGGCATCCCCACGGTCCTGCTGCCCTATGTGAACACCGCGCTCGCCGCCCACCGGGCCTACCGGCGCAGTATCGACGAGCTCCGCGAGATGGGCGTGCTGATCGGCAGCTACGAGCCCCACCGCCCGAAGTCCGGCGGCGGGGCCGACCGCTTCCCGTGGGAGGAAGCGGTCGATCTGCTCACCCCGCTCCTCCGGACCGGGGCCGAGCCGCAGTGAACGCGCTTGGGCGGCCCTCGCCGAGATCTCCGGATACATCCCGTAGCACCTGTTCGAGCGGGTGCAAGAGCACCTCGACGTCGTCCTGGAGCGTTGACGCGGACCGACCGCGGGAGGGGCGGCGGTTGGGTGGTTCGGCAGAATTGCCGGTCGGGTCGTTGCGGACAGAGGGTGTCCGCTATCGGGGATAGGTTGCCGGTATGGCTTCCAGGACGAATCCCGTGCTCGACACCCGCGCGCTGAACCGTGCCACGCTCGCCCGCCAGCTGCTGCTGAGCCGCGCCGAGATGTCCCCCGAGGACGCCGTCGCGCACCTGCTCGGACTCCAGGCGCAGAACGTGAAACCCCCTTACTTCCAGCTCCACGCCCGGCTCGCCGGGTTCCGGCCGGAGGCGTTGGCCCGGCTGATGGAGGAGCGGAAGGTCGTCCGGATGGTGACCATGCGGTCCACCATCCACACCCACACCGTCCGGGACGCGCTGGGACTGCGGCCGCTCGTGCAGGGGGCCCGCGACCGGGAGGTCGGCTACTTCCGCAAGGGGCTCGTCGGCGTGGACCTGGAACGGCTCGCCCGGCGCGCCCGGGCCTTCGTCGAGGCCGAGCCGCGCACCATGGGGGAGATCCGCGAGGAGCTGCTGCTGGAGTGGCCCTCCGCCGACCCGCAGGCGCTGGCCGTCGCCGCCCGCTGCCTGCTCCCGCTCGTGCAGGTCACCCCGCGCGGGGTGTGGGGCCGCAGCGGGCAGGTGCGGCTGACGACGGTGGAGGCCTGGGTGGGGGAGACCCCGCAGGAGCGCGCGGCGGACGGCGTCGACGACGTCGTGCTGCGCTACCTGGGTGCCTTCGGGCCCGCCTCCGTCAAGGACATGCAGACCTGGGCCGGGCTCACCCGGCTGCGCGAGGCCTTCGAGCGGCTGCGCCCGCGGCTGGCCGCCTTCCGCGACGAGAACGGCATCGAGCTCTTCGACCTGCCCGACGCGCCCCGCCCCGACGCCGGCACCCCGGCGCCGCCCCGCTTCCTCCCCGAGTTCGACAACCTGCTGCTCTCCCACGCCGACCGCTCCCGCGTGATCCCCCCGCAGGCCAAGGGCCGCAGCTGGACCGGGAACCAGGCCCACTGCACCCTCCTCGTCGACGGGTTCCTCGCCGGCCTCTGGCGCATCGACGACGCCGGCGGACGGCCGCGCCTGACCGTCGAGCTCTTCGGTACGCGGACACGGCCGGGGAAGGAGGAGAAGCAGGAGAAGGAAGAGATCGTCGCCGAGGGCGAAGCCCTGCTCGCCGCGATGGGCGGCGCGCCCGGGCCCGTCCGCTTCGGGTCAATCCACGGCTGACGCCGCCCTGGTGGAGGTCCCTCCCGGCGCGGCACGATGCCTCTCATGACGGAGAACAGCGCCACCGAAAGCTTCCAGGCCGCGCGGGACTTCCTGCTCGAACACCGCGGGAAGTACGACGCCGCCCACGCCGGCTTCACCTGGCCCCGCCCCGAGCGCTTCAACTGGGCCCTCGACTGGTTCGACCACATCGCGACCGGCAACGGCGCCGACGCCCTGCGCATCGTCGAGGAGGACGGCACCAGCCGGTCCGTCTCCTTCGGGGAGATGGCGAACCGGTCGGACTCCGCCGCCAACTGGCTCCGCGCCCAGGGCGTCGCCGCCGGCGACCGGATCCTCGTCATGCTCGGCAACCAGAGAGAGCTGTGGGAGGTGATGCTCGGCGCGATGAAGCTGCGCGCCGTCGTCATCCCCGCCACCCCGCTGCTCGGCCCCGCCGACCTGCGCGACCGGGTCGACCGCGGCCGGGTACGCCACGTCATCGCCCGCGCCGAGGACACCCACAAGTTCGACGAGGTCCCCGGCACCTACACCCGCGTCGCCGCCGGGACCGAGGTCCCCACCGGGTGGCGGCGGCTGGAGGACATGTACGCCACCGACTGCGACTTCACCCCGGACGGCGTCACCCTCGCCACCGACCCCCTGATGCTCTACTTCACCTCGGGCACCACCGCCAGCCCCAAGCTGGTCGAGCACACGCACGCCTCGTACCCGATCGGACACCTGTCCACCATGTACTGGCTCGGGCTGCGCCCCGGCGACGTCCACCTCAACATCGCCTCGCCCGGCTGGGCCAAGCACGCCTGGTCCAACATCTTCGCCCCCTGGAACGCGGGCGCGACCGTCTTCGTCCACAACTACACCCGCTTCGACGCCGAGCGCCTCATGGCCGAGATGGACCGCGGCGGCGTCACCACCTTCTGCGCCCCGCCCACCGTCTGGCGGATGCTGATCCAGTCCGACCTCACCAAGCTGCACAAGCCCCCGCGCGAGGCCGTCGCCGCCGGCGAGCCGCTGAACCCCGAGGTGATCGAACGGGTCCGGGACGCCTGGGGCATCACCATCCGCGACGGCTTCGGCCAGACCGAGACCACCCTCCAGGTCGGGAACTTCCCCGGCGCCGAGGTGAAGCCCGGGTCCATGGGCCGCCCCGCGCCCGGGTACGAGATCGTCCTGCTGGACGCCGTCACCGGCAAGGAGTCCCCCGTCGAGGGAGAGCTGTGCGTGGACCTGCGCCATGCCCCCGCCGGGGTGATGACCGGCTACCGCGACGACCCCGGGCGCACCGCCGAGGCCATGGCCGACGGCCTCTACCGGACCGGCGACATCGCCTCCCGCGACGCCGACGGCTACCTCACCTACGTGGGCCGCGCCGACGACGTCTTCAAGGCCTCCGACTACAAGATCAGCCCGTTCGAGCTGGAGAGCGCCCTCCTGGAGCACGAGGCCGTGGCCGAGGCGGCCGTCGTCCCCGCCCCCGACGAGCTCCGCCTGGCGGTGCCGAAGGCGTACGTCACCCTCGCCGCCGGCTGGGAGCCCGGCGAGGAGACCGCCCGGGCGCTCTTCGAGCACTCCCGGGCGGTCCTCTCCCCCTACAAGCGGATCCGGCGCATCGAGTTCGCCGAGCTTCCCAAGACCGTCTCCGGCAAGATCCGCCGGGTCGAGCTGCGGGAGCTCACCGCGGCCGGCTCGACGCGCGAGTACGACGAGGCCGACCTGGGCTAGGTACGGCGTACGGGCCTACGGGCGTACCGGCCCGAGGCCCACGCGCCCGAGGCCCACGGGCCTGCGGCCTGCGCGGCCCAGGGGCCTCAGCCCGGCAGCTGCGCCTCGATCGCGGCGATGACCTCGGGGGCCTCGGGCTCGGTGCGCGGGCGGAAGCGCGCGACGACCTCGCCGGCGGGGGAGATCAGGAACTTCTCGAAGTTCCACTGGATGTCCCCCGCCTCACCCTCGGCGTCCGGGGTCTTCACCAGCTCCTGGTAGAGGGGGTGCCGGTTCTCGCCGTTCACCTCGGACTTCTCCAGCATCGGGAAGGTCACGCCGAAGCCGGCCGCGCAGAAGGTCTGGATGTCCTCCGCGGTGCCCGGCTCCTGCCCGCCGAACTGGTTGCAGGGCACACCGATGACGGTGAAGCCCTTCTCCTCGTACTTGAACTGCAGCCGGGCCAGTCCCGAGTACTGGGGGGTGAGCCCGCACTGGGAGGCGGTGTTCACCAGGAGGATGGCCTTGCCCCGGTGGGCCGCCAGGCTGGTGGGCTCGTCGTCCAGGGTCGTCAGCGGGATGTCGTACAGGCTCATCGGGCTCTCCTCGGCGGGGGAAGGGGCGTCGGGACGGTGTTCGAGATGGCGTCCGAGACGTCGAACGTCGATACGGACATCAACAGCCCCAGAGCCTAGGCCCCCATTCCCACCAGCCGGTCCGCCGGGTCGTTGACCGGCTGCGGCATGCCCGTCAGGTCCATCACGAACAGCGGTATCCCCAGGTCGTCCGCCCGGCTCCGAGCCTCCTCGGTGTACCCGGCCAGGGAGAAGTAGACGCTGGTGGCGGAGGCCGTCAGGCCGTTCAGCCACACGCATTCCACCGCCCGCAGCCCGGCCGGCGCCGTGGTCGGGTCCACCTGCGCCACCACCCCGGGCGCCCGCAGGTCCACCACCGCCGACGGGATCGGGACCTGGTCGGGCTGGCGCACGTCCTGGAAGCCGAGCCAGCGCAGGTACAACGCGGCGGTGACCACCGCGTCCCGCGCGGTACGGATGGTCACGGGCCGGAACGCCGGCCGCGACACCGCGGGCTGCCCGGTGGCGGGGGCGCCCGTCCGGGGCCCGGCGCCGCCCGCACCCTCCGGGTCGCCCGGGCCACCCGCACCGTCGCCGGGCTCCGCCCGCCCCGCGTCCCGCCGTACGCCGTCCCGCGCGCCCGCTGCCGCGCCCCCGCCCGACGCGCCGGTGTCCCCGGCAGACGCCCCGGCCTCCCCGGCCTCCCCGGCCGGCCGGCGGCCGCTCCACCGGATGCACGGGCACCCGTACGACCGTCCCGCAGGAGCCGCAGCCGACCTCCGGGTGCGGCCACTCGCTCTCCCGCCCGCAGGCCGCGCAGCGCACGGTCACCCAGGCCTCCGACCAGTTGCGGTGCGTGAGGGGGACGGCCGGGGCGGCCAGGTCCAGGGGCGGTGCGACCGGGCTCCCGCAGGCGCAGGGATAGACCGGGACGCTGTAACCGTTCTCGCGCCGGCACGAAGGACAGCGCACCGGTACCGCTTCCGCCATGAGACCTGGACCCCCTCCGTCGCTGTGCGTGGCTCCATGCTCCACCACCGGCAACCCCGGCGGGACGAGGACCGGCCGATTCACGCCGATCCGGCTCCGGGCCCGGTCATTTGTACAACTCACCGAACGCAATGCGGCTTTTGGTGGGTTCGGGGGTGCCTCGGCGCCTTGACGTGCGCGAAGTCGCGCCTTAGCTTGTTCCGTATAGCAGAACAAAAATTCCGGATGACGGAAAAAGTCTGACCGCCAGACCCGCAGGAGAACCTGATGCCTCGTATGACAGCCGCCGCTGCCGCAGTTGAGATCCTCAAGCTCGAGGGTGTCGAACAAGCGTTCGGCGTGCCCGGTGCTGCGATCAACCCGTTCTACCGCGAGCTCAAGAACGTGGGCGGCATCGCGCACACGCTGGCCCGCCACGTCGAGGGCGCCTCGCACATGGCCGAGGGCTACACCCGTGCCCAGGCGGGCAACATCGGCGTCTGCATCGGTACCTCGGGCCCGGCCGGCACCGACATGATCACCGGCCTGTACTCCGCCATCGCGGACTCGATCCCGATCCTCTGCATCACCGGTCAGGCTCCGGTCTCGAAGCTCCACAAGGAGGACTTCCAGGCCGTCGACATCGCCACCATCGCCAAGCCCGTCACCAAGGCCGCCACCACGGTCCTGGAGGCGGCGCAGGTCCCCGGCGTCTTCCAGCAGGCCTTCCACCTGATGCGCTCCGGCCGTCCGGGTCCGGTCCTGATCGACCTGCCGATCGACGTCCAGCTGACCGAGATCGAGTTCGACCCCGAGACCTACACCCCGCTGCCGGTCTACAAGCCGCAGGCCAGCCGCGCCCAGGCCGAGAAGGCCCTGGGCTTCCTGCTGGAGGCCGAGCGCCCGCTGATCGTCGCCGGCGGCGGCATCATCAACGCCGACGCCTCCGACCTGCTGGTCGAGTTCGCCGAGCTGACGGGCATCCCGGTCATCTCCACCCTCATGGGCTGGGGCACCATCCCGGACGACCACGAGCTGGCCGCCGGCATGGTCGGCGTCCAGACCGCGCACCGCTACGGCAACGCCACGTTCCTGGAGTCGGACACGGTCATCGGCATCGGCAACCGCTGGGCCAACCGTCACACCGGTTACAACCTGGACGCCTACACCAAGGGCCGCAAGTTCGTCCACGTCGACATCGAGCCCACCCAGCTGGGCAAGATCTTCGCCCCCGACTTCGGCATCGCCTCCGACGCCAAGGTCGCCCTGGAGCTCTTCATCGAGGTCGCCAAGGAGTGGAAGGCCGAGGGCAAGCTCCCCGACTTCTCCGCCTGGGCCGCCTCCGCGCAGGAGCGCAAGGCCACCCTGCAGCGCCGTACGCACTTCGAGAACATCCCCATGAAGCCGCAGCGCGTCTACGAGGAGATGAACAAGGCGTTCGGCCCGGAGACCCGCTACGTCACCACCATCGGCCTCTCCCAGATCGCGGCCGCGCAGTTCCTGCACGTCTACAAGCCGCGCCACTGGGTCAACTGCGGCCAGGCCGGCCCCCTCGGCTGGACCATCCCGGCCGCCATCGGCGCCGCCACCGCGCAGCCGGACGTCCCGGTCGTCGCCCTCTCCGGCGACTACGACTTCCAGTTCATGATCGAGGAGCTGGCGGTCGCCGCCCAGCACAAGGTCCCCTACGTCCACGTCCTCGTGAACAACGCCTACCTGGGCCTGATCCGCCAGGCGCAGGGCGGCCTCGGCATCAACTTCGAGGTCAACCTCGAGTTCGAGAACATCAACACCCCGGAGATCGGCGTCTACGGCGTCGACCACGTCAAGGTCGCCGAGGGCCTGGGCGTCAAGGCCATCCGCGTCACCGACCCGGACAAGCTGGGCGAGGCCTTCGAGGAGGCCAAGAAGCTGGCGCAGGAGTTCCAGGTCCCGGTCGTCGTCGAGGCCATCCTGGAGCGCGTCACCAACATCGCGATGAGCAAGACGGTCGACATGAGCGACGTCACCGAGTTCGAAGAGCTCGCGACCGAGCCGGGCCACGCCCCGACCGCGATCAAGGCCCTCCAGGTCTGATCACACCCCGTACGCACCCCGCGGCCCCCGTTCCTCCACCCGGAGGGGCGGGGGCCGCGGGGCGTTGGGGGGTACGGGGCCCGTGGGCGTGAGTGAGGGGGCCGTCGGGATGCGGGGCGGCGGGGACTGGTGTGGACTGCTGGGGGTGGCCGGCGGGCTGTGGAGTCCGTGCGGGGCGCGGTCGTCCTACCGGAGGAGCACGTACATGTCGCCGAGCAAGCCGAGCATCGTCTTCGCCCACGGGCTGTGGGCCGACGGGTCCTGTTACAGCAAGCTGATCCCGGTCCTCCAGAGCGAGGGCCACGAGGTCGTCTCCGCGCAGAACACCCTGGACTCCCTGGAAGGGGACGTGGACGCCGTCCACCGTGCCCTGGGGCGCGTCAGCGCGCCGGCCGTCCTCGTGGGGCACTCCTGGGGTGGGTACGTCATCACCGCCGCCGGTACGGACGAGCGGGTGAAGGGGCTCGTCTACGTCGCCGCCCTGGGTCCGGACGCCGGCGAGTCCCCCGAGGAGCTGATCGGGAAGTTCGACCCGCCGCCGCTCTTCTCCCACCTGGACAACGAGGACGGGCGCATCTGGATCGCCCGTGACGGCATCTCCCACTTCTGCGGGGACCTGCCCCAGGCGGAGCAGCAGCTGGTGTGGGCGACGCAGGGCGCCCCGCGCGCGGAGGTCCTGGGCTCCAGGCTCGACGAGCCGGCCTGGCGGACCCGGCCCAGCTGGTTCCTCGTCGCCACGCGGGACCACGCGGTCAACCCGGAGCTCCAGCGGTTCTGCGCACAGCGGATGGGGGCCACCGTCGCCGAGGTCGAGTCCTCGCACACCCCCATGCTGTCCCGGCCCGAGGCGGTCCTGGACCTGATCCGGACGGCGGCCCGCTCGGTGGGGTGAACGGCAAAGAGCCGAGTCACGGGACCGTCCGTGACTCGGCTCTCTGGTTGTTACCGCCCGACGGAGCGAGGCTGGCGCGACAGGACGTTCGCACCGCCGGGCGGAGTCGGAAGGTTCTCCTCCATACGGAGGGGGCCCTGTGCGTGGCCCCTCTGTACAGAGGAGTGGCTGGGACCGTGGCGGTCGGGCGACGAGAACTCCGGCGTCGTCTCCCTCAGGTCAAGAGACGGGCCTCGGAACCCATTACCACCGCACTGGCTCGCTCGCCCGCCACGGTCCTCGTCCTGCCCCCACCGCGTACCACCCCTCATCCGGGTCCGCGGTGCGGGCTCGGCACCCGGGACCTGACCTCCCGTCAGGCCCCCGGTGCAGCTTGTCGGCTCAGGCGTCGCGCAGGGCGCGGACGGCCTCCTCGACGCGGCGGCCGTAGTCGGCGTCCGCGGCGTGGAAGTGAGCCAGGTTCTTCTCGATGACGTCCTCGAGGGTGACCTGAGACAGGCCGCCGGCGATGTTCGCCACCAGGCGCTGCTTCTCGGCCTCCGACATCAGGCGGTAGAGCTCACCGGCCTGGAAGAAGTCGTCGTCCTTGGTGTGGGCCGGGGCCTCGTGGGTGCCCGTGTAGCCGGAGACGGCCTTCGGGGCACCGAGGGCTATGCCGGTCTCGGCGGGGCCCTGGTACGAGTTGGGCTCGTAGTTCTTGTCGTGGCGCGAGCCGTTGCGCAGCGCCATGACGCCGTCGCGGCCGTAGTTGTCGGCCTTCGTCGCCTTCGGGGCGTTGACCGGCAGCTGGGTGTGGTTCACGCCGAGGCGGTAGCGCTGGGCGTCGGCGTACGCGAACAGGCGGCCCTGGAGCATCTTGTCCGGCGAGGCGGTGATGCCCGGGACGAAGTTGTTCGGGGAGAAGGCGGACTGCTCGACCTCGGCGAAGACGTTGTCCGGGTTGCGGTCGAGGACCAGGCGGCCCACGCGCTGCAGCGGGTAGTCGGCGTGCGGCCACACCTTGGTGAGGTCGAACGGGTTGAAGCGGTAGTCCGCGGCCTCGGCCGCGGGCATGATCTGGACGTAGAGGGTCCAGCTCGGGTTCACGCCGCGCTCGATCGCCTGGAGCAGGTCGGTCTGGTGCGAGTTGGCGTCCTGGCCGACGAGCTCGGCGGCCTGCTCGCCCGAGAGGCAGCGGATGCCCTGGTTCGTCTTGAAGTGGTACTTGACGAAGAAGGCCTCGCCCTGGGCGTTGGTCCACTGGTAGGTGTGGGAGCCGTAGCCGTTCATGTGGCGGTAGGAGGCCGGGATGCCGCGGTCACCCATCAGCCAGGTGATCTGGTGCGTGGCCTCGGGGGCGTGCGCCCAGAAGTCCCAGACGTTGTCCGGCTCCTGCTTGCCCGTGAAGGGGTCGCGCTTCTGGGAGTGGATGAAGTCCGGGAACTTGATCGGGTCCTTGATGAAGAACACCGGGGTGTTGTTGCCGACGAGGTCGTAGTTGCCCTCTTCGGTGTAGAACTTGAGCGCGAAGCCGCGCGGGTCGCGGACGGCGTCCGCGCCACCGAGGGAGTCGGCCACGGTGGAGAAGCGCAGGAAGGTCTCGGTCTTCTTGCCGACGGTGTTCAGGAACGCCGCGCTGGTGTACGCGGTGACGTCGTCGGTCACCTCGAAGTAGCCGTACGCGCCCGAGCCGCGGGCGTGCACGACGCGCTCCGGGATGCGCTCGCGGTTGAAGCGGGCGAGCTTCTCCAGGAGCTGCTGGTCCTGGATCAGGAGCGGGCCACCGACGCCGGCGGTGGCGGAGTTCTGGTTGTCGGCGACCGGGGCGCCGGACTCGGTCGTCAGCGTGCGCTTCGACATGGTGACCTTCCGTACGGGTAACTGCTGACGGAAAGCGTCTTCCGTCATGCGGAACAGCCTAATTTCGGCGTGAACTCGACGTCAACAGTTTGTTTAAAAGAAAGAGAGAGGAGAGGTGATCCGGACGGTGCCGGCACTTGGGCGCGACAGGACAGGTGTCAGCACCGGCACCATCCGGAAACTCAGGCCCCCGTCAGGGCGGGGGGAGGGCGGCCGACCCGGGGGAGCTGGCCGCCGCGGGGATCAGACCTGGGCGCCGGAGAGGCGCTCGACCGCGCGCAGCAGCGCGGAGTGGTCCAGGCCGCCGTCACCCTGGGCGCGCAGCGAGGCGACCAGCTGGGCGACGACCGCGCCGACCGGCAGGGCCGCACCGACGTTGCGGGCGGCGTCGGTGACGATGCCCATGTCCTTGTGGTGCAGGTCGATCCGGAAGCCGGGCTTGAAGTCGCGGTTCAGGAAGTTGTCCTTCTTGCGGGTCAGGACCGTGGAGCCGGCCAGACCGCCGTTGAGGACGTCGAGGGCGGCCTCGAGGTTCACGCCGGACTTCTCGAGGAAGACGACGGCCTCGGCGCACGCCTGGATGTTCACCGCGACGATGAGCTGGTTGGCGGCCTTCACCGTCTGGCCCGAGCCGTGCGGACCGCACAGCACGATGACCTTGCCGAGGGTCTCCAGGATCGGGAGCGCGGCGTCGAAGTCGGCCTGCTCGCCACCCACCATGATCGACAGCACGGCCTCGATGGCGCCGGCCTCGCCGCCGGACACCGGGGCGTCGATGACGCGGATGCCCTTCTCGGCGGCGTTCTTCGCCAGGTCGACGGAGGTCTGCGGGGTGATCGACGACATGTCGATGATCAGCGCACCGGACTTGGCGTTCTCGAGGATGCCGTTCGGGCCGTAGTTGATGGCCTCGACCTGCGGGGAGGCGGGCACCATCGTGATGATGACGTCGGCGTCGGCGACGGCCTCGGCGATCGAGCCGGCCGCGGTGCCGCCGGCGGCGGCCAGGCGGTCCAGCTTGTCCTGCTCCAGGGTGAAGCCGGTGACCGAGTAGCCGGCCTTGAGGAGGTTCTCGGACATGGGGGAGCCCATGATTCCGAGGCCGATCCAGGCGATCTTCGGGAGCGCAGCGGAGTTGCTCATGATGAGGGTCCTTCTCTTAATGCTTCGTACGAAAAGTGCGTGAGGTGCCTGGCCGATCGCCCGGACTTCGTCCTCTTACTTGGCGGCCCGGGCCTCGGCCGGGAGCCAGTCGAAGGACGCGGCGGCGTCGGCGGCCTTGTACTCCAGGCCGACAAAGCCCTGGTAGCCGGCCTTCTTCAGCTGGTCGAGGAGGTCCTCGAGGGGCAGCTCGCCGGTGCCGGGGGCACCGCGTCCCGGCTTGTCCGCGATCTGGACGTGCCCGGTCTTGGCGGCGTACTTTTCGATGACCTCGGAGAGGTCCTCATCGTTCATCGCCAGGTGGTACAGGTCGAGGAGGAACTTGGCGTTCCCGAGGCCGGTGGCCTCGTTCACCTTGTCCACCACCTCGATGCCGGCCGGGGCGCTCACCAGGGGGTAGAGCGGCGACTCGGGCTTGTTGAGGGTCTCGATCAGGAGGATCGCGCCCACCCGGTCCGCGGCCTGGGCCGCGACGACCAGGTTCTTCAGGGCCAGCTCGTCCTGGACCGCCGGGTCCACGCCCTCGACGCGGTTGCCGTACAGGGCGTTGAGCGCCTTGCAGCCGACCGAGGCGGCGAAGTCCGCCGCCACGTTGATGTTGGCGTTGAAGCGGTCCGACTCCTCGCCGGGGACCGATACCGCGCCGCGGTCCGGGCCCGGCAGCCGGCCGGCGTAGAAGTTCAGTCCCACCAGCTGGGTGCCGGCGTCCTCAAGAGCCTTCTTGAGGGCGTCCAGCTCCTCCTGAGCGGGGGTGGGGGTCTCGATCCAGGGCCACCACAGCTCGACCGCGGTGAAGCCCGCCGCGGCGGCGGCCGCGGGGCGCTCCAGGAGCGGGAGTTCCGTGAAGAGGATCGACAGGTTCACATCGAAGCGCTGGTCCGTGTATCCCATGAGGGGTATGCGCTCCTTCCGTATTGCGGAAGTTATTTTCTGCTTGATGGAAGACTGCAAGCCGACCGTCGTACTTGTCAAGTGCGGACTCCCGGAATCTCAGGACTGCCGGGTAGCTTGGCGGCGTGCGATTGAGAGTTGAGTTCACGACCGAGCCCTTCGACCTCGAAGAGGCTCCCGCCCACGCCGTGGCCGCCCGCGAGGTCATCCAGAAGGCCGAGCTGGACGCGGTCGACGTCGGCCCGTTCGGAAACACCGCCGAGGGCGACTCCGACCGGGTGCTGACCGCCGTCGCCGCGCTGCTGCGCGACTCCCTGGACGCCGGCGCGACCCGCGTCTCGCTCCAGGTCAACGTGATCGGGGAGGACGGCGCATGACCGAGCCCCGCGACCACCCCTTCGTCGCCGCGGTCAAGCCGCTGGTGGACGCGATGGGCGGCGAGATGATGGACCCCGCCCTGGCCGAGCCCGACGACGTCGTGCTCGCGTGGGAGGGCCAGGAGCTGCTGGCCGTGCGCCTGCCCCAGCTCTCCGACTCGCTGGACCGCATCCTTGCCGTGCTGGAGCGCCGCCACGGCGTACCGTTGGCGCAGCTCGACCGCAAGGCCAAGCAGGACGTGGTGCGGATACTGGAGGCGCGGGGCGCCTTCTCGGTGCGGCACGGTGTGGAAACGGTCGCGAGCGCCCTGGGCGTCAGCCGTTTCACGGTCTACAACTACTTGAACCGGGACGCCGCAGCTCAAACGAAGCCCGAAAAGACAGCCAAGGGTGAGGGCTGAATAACCCGTGGTGACGAGCCGCCGCCCAATTCACCCGGGCGGCGGCTTTTGTGTACGGGAAGTTTCAACAAAGTGTTGACGCGGTGTTGTGGAGGGCGTTAGCTATGCGCAGCCCGTCAAGCAACAACAGGCCACGGAGGCCTACCGTGACTTCGAGTCCGACCCCGGGTCTCACCCGGTTCAACGCCTTGGACGACAGCGCGGCCACGGCCGAGCTCCACGAGGTGTGCGCCAGTTCGGCGTGGGGGAGCAAGATGCTCGCCCAGCGCCCCTTCGCCACCGCCGACGCCCTGTTCGCCGCCAACGAGTCCGCCATGGCGGAACTCACGGCGCAGGACCTGGGCGAGGCGATGGGAGGCCACGCGCCGATCGGCCGGCCGAAGCCGGGAGACCCGACCTCCGCCCGCGAGCAGCGTGGCATGGCCGGTGCCTCGGAGGAGCTCAAGACCGAGCTCCTGGAGCTGAACCTGGCCTACCAGGAGAAGTTCGGCCACGTCTTCCTCATCTGCGCCACCGGTGCGACCGGTGAGTTCATGCGGGACGCGGTCAAGGTCCGGATCGAGAACAGCGCCGAGCAGGAGCGAGAGATCGCCCGCGGCGAGCTCGTGAAGATCAACCGGATCCGCCTGACCCGCCTCGCCGAACTCGCAGAAGGAGAGTGACCATGAGCACCGAGACCACCGCGTCGGTGTCCACCCACATCCTGGACACCAGCATCGGCCGCCCCGCCGAGGGCGTCGCCATCTCCCTGTCGGCCCGCGCGGGCCTCGACGGCGAGTGGGCGGCCCTGGGCGGCAGCGCCACCGACGCCGACGGACGCTGCAAGGACCTGCCGGCCCTGCCGGAGGGCACCACACACGTACGTCTCGACTTCGAGACCGAGACGTACTTTTCGAAGAAGCAAGCCGAGGCGCAGCAGGACGCCCCCCGCGTAAGGGACAGCGGTGCGTTCTTCCCCGAGGTAACCATCACCTTCGCGGTGAACCCGGGCGAGCACTACCACGTACCGCTGCTGCTCAACCCGTTCGGCTACTCCGTTTACCGAGGGAGCTAGCATGGCCACGATTCTGGGCCAGAACCAGTACGGCAAGGCAGAGAACCGCGTCGTCAAGATCACGCGGGACGGCGACACCCACCACATCAAGGACCTGAACGTCTCGGTCGCCCTCTCCGGCGACATGGACGACGTCCACTACTCCGGCTCGAACGCCAACGTCCTCCCGACGGACACCACCAAGAACACGGTGTACGCGTTCGCCAAGGAGTACGGCATCGAGTCCGCCGAGCAGTTCGGCATCCACCTGGCGCGTTGGTTCGTGAACAGCCAGGAGCCGATCCAGCGCGCGCGCATCCGGATCGAAGAGTACGCCTGGGACCGCATCGCGACCTCGGACGCCAACTCCAAGTTCATCGGCGCCGACGAGGTCAACCACTCCTTCGTCCGCAAGGGCATGGAGACCCGCGTCACCCAGATCACGTACGACGGCCAGAACTGGGAGGTCATCTCCGGCCTCAAGGACCTGATCGTCATGAACTCCACGAACTCCGAGTTCTGGGGTTACGTGAAGGACAAGTACACGACCCTGCAGGAGGCGTACGACCGCATCCTGGCCACCCAGGTGTCGGGCCGCTGGCGCTTCAACTGGACCGACGACGAGCAGCGGATGCCCAACTGGGAGAAGTCCTACGCCGAGACCAGGAAGCACATGCTCCAGGCCTTCGCGGAGACCTACTCCCTGTCGCTCCAGCAGACCCTGTACCAGATGGGTTCGCGCATCATCAACCACCGTTCGGAGATCGACGAGGTCCGCTTCTCGCTCCCGAACAAGCACCACTTCCTCGTCGACCTGGAGCCCTTCGGCCTCAAGAACGACAACGAGGTCTACTTCGCCGCGGACCGCCCGTACGGTCTGATCGAGGCGACGGTCCTCCGCGACGGCGCTGACGCCCGTATCCCCGTGGACATGACCAACCTCTGAGCAGTGCACGCGCGCCCCGGGGCTCCGCAGTGGCCCCGGGGCGCGACACCCCCACAACTTCCTGAATCGGCACCCGGACCAGCACACGGGGCGGCAGTACTGTCAGCTGTCAGGCCCCCGGCTCCGGCACTCAAATCCCCTGGGTTTTGCCGTGCCCGCACCGCCACTGAAAGCACGAGGAAGTCCCATGGCACCGGCAGCCCATGACAGCGCCGTAGAGCGCATCGTCATCGAGAACTGTGCGATCGCTACCGTCGACGCGAACGACACCGAGTACGCCTCGGGTCACATCGTCATCGCCGGCAACAAGATCGAGTCCATCGGCGCGGGCAAAGCCCCCGAGAACCTCGACAACGTCGTCCGCCGGATCGACGGCACCGGGCACCTCGTGACCCCCGGTCTGGTCAACACGCACCACCACTTCTACCAGTGGATCACGCGTGGCCTGGCCACCGACCACAACCTCTTCAACTGGCTCGTCGCGCTGTACCCGACCTGGGCGCGCATCGACGAGCAGATGGCGTACGTGGCCGCGCAGGGCTCCCTGGCCGCGATGGCCCGCGGTGGTGTCACCACCGCGATGGACCACCACTACGTCTACCCCAAGAACTCCGGCGACCTCTCCGGCGCGATCATCCGCGCCGCGTCCGAGATGGGCGTCCGCTTCACCCTCGCCCGCGGCTCCATGGACCGCAGCGAGAAGGACGGCGGCCTGCCGCCGGACCACGCCGTCGAGACCCTTGAGGGCGCCCTGGCCGACACCGAGGCGACCATCAAGAAGTTCCACGACGCCTCCGCCGACTCGATGACGCAGGTCGCGGTCGCCCCGTGCTCCCCCTTCTCGGTCTCCACCGAACTGCTGAAGCAGGGCGCCGAGCTGGCCCGCCGCCTAGGCGTGCGCATGCACACGCACGGCTCGGAGACGGTCGAGGAGGAGAAGTTCTGCCACGAGCTCTTCGGCATGGGCCCGACCGACTACTTCGAGTCGACCGGCTGGCTCGGCGAGGACGTGTGGATGGCGCACAGCGTCCACATGAACGACTCCGACATCGCCGCGTTCGCCCGCACCAAGACCGGTGTCGCGCACTGCCCGTCCTCCAACGCCCGTCTGGCCGCCGGCATCGCCCGCGTCCCCGACATGCTGGCCGCCGGCGTACCGGTCGGCCTCGGCGTGGACGGCACCGCCTCCAACGAGTCCGGTGAGCTGCACACCGAGCTGCGCAACGCGCTGCTGATCAACCGCCTGAACCCGGTGCACCGCGAGGCCGCGCTCAACGCGCGCCAGTCGCTGCGCCTGGGCACCTACGGCGGCGCCCAGGTCCTCGGCCGCGCCGACAACATCGGTTCGCTGGAGGCCGGCAAGAACGCCGACCTGGTGCTGTGGAACCTCAACACCTTCCTGCACTCCTCGATCGCCGACCCGGTCACCGCGCTCGTCTTCGGCGCGGCCGCCCCGGTCACCGCCTCGTTCGTCAACGGCAAGCAGATCGTCGAGAACAACCGGCTGCTCTTCGCGGACGAGGAGGCCATCGCGGTCTCCACCCGCGAGGAGGCCCAGCGCCTGGCGCGGATCTCCGCCCAGGGCTGATCTCCCCAGCGACCGCTGGGGGGAACCCCAGGAGTCCGGCCGGGGGGGGACGGCCCCCGGCCGGCGGCCGCGGACCCGAGCGGGGTCCGCGGCAGCCGTTCCCGGGAAGCGCCCGAGGAGAGATCCGACGGCGCTCCCGGGAGCGGTCACCGCGCCACCGGAGCGGTGATCCGCGCGACGACCGCCCGGCGGCGATGACTCGTCGCACCCGCACACCCGCACACTCACACCGCAGGCGACACGTACACCGCGTGCTTGCCACGGCACCGCCGGCCCCTGACCGGGGCGGGGCCACCGCGTGGAGCCGATTTTGGGCGAATCGATTCCGCACCCCTTGGGACGAGAAGTAGCAGCACCCACAACTCCATACAGGCTGGACCAGCACGCTTTCGCACCACCTCCATGACACCCACGTCCCTGCCGACGTGTTTAACCGACCGGAGGAAGCCGTGGCCGCAACGCCCAGGTTTCGCAAAGATGCAGTCGCAGTACCGGAGGAGAAGCACCCGGTCGACGAGACCCTGCCTCCGCTGAAGATGTTCACGAGCGGTCTCCAGCACGTGGCGGCCATGTACGCGGGTGTCGTAGCCCCGCCCATGATCGTCGGACCGGCGGTCGGCCTCTCCGCCGCCGAGACCGCCTTCCTGATGGGCGCCTCGCTCTTCACCGCAGGGCTCGCCACCCTGCTCCAGACCCTCGGGTTCTGGAAGATCGGCGCCAAGCTGCCCTTCGTCAACGGCGTCTCCTTCGCCGGTGTGACCCCGATGATCGCCATCGGCAAGGGCCAGGGGAGCGACGCCATCCCCATCATCTTCGGCGCGATCATCGTCGCCGGAGTGGTCGGGTTCATAGCCGCCCCCTACTTCGGCAAGCTCGTACGCTTCTTCCCGCCCGTCGTCACCGGCACCGTCATCACCCTGATCGGCGTGTCCCTGCTGCCGGTGGCCTTCAACTGGTCGCAGGGCGGCAACCGCGCCGCCGCCGACTACGGCTCCATGAAGAACATCGGCATGGCGGCCCTCACCCTGGCGATCGTCCTGGTGATGCGGAAGTTCCTGCGCGGTTTCCTCCAGCAGATCTCCATTCTGCTGGGCCTGGTCGCCGGCACGCTGATCGCCCTCCCGCTGGGCATGACCAGCTTCGACGCCGTCAAGAACGCCTCCGTCGTCGGCTTCCCGACCCCCTTCCACTTCGGTGCCCCGCAGTTCCAGGTCGCCGCCATCGTCTCGATGTGCATCGTGATGCTGGTCTGCATGACCGAGTCGACCGCCGACATCCTGGCCCTCGGCAAGATCGTCGGCCGGCCCGCGGACGCGAGGACCATCGAGGGCGGCCTGCGCGCCGACACCCTCGGCAGCGCGCTCAGCCCGCTGTTCAACGGCTTCATGTGCAGCGCCTTCGCCCAGAACATCGGACTCGTGGCGATGACCAAGGTGCGCAGCCGCTTCGTCGTCGCCGCCGGCGGCGGCATCCTGATCCTGCTCGGCCTGTGTCCCATGGCCGCCTCCGTGATCGGGGTCGTCCCGCTGCCCGTCCTCGGCGGCGCCGGCGTGGTCCTCTTCGGTTCGGTCGCGGCCAGCGGCATCCAGACCCTGGCGGGCGCGGCCATGGAGAAGGGCGAGAACGCCCTGATCGTCGCCGCCTCCGTCGGCATCGGCCTGATCCCCATCGCCGCGCCCGGCTTCTACCACGCCTTCCCGAAGGACCTGCTCGTCGTCCTCGACTCCGGCATCAGCACCGGCTGCGTGGTGGCGATCCTGCTCAACCTGGCCTTCAACCACCTCGGTGCGAAGCGCGACGCGGCCGCGGAGGACGCGGAGGCCGCGGCGGAGCCGGCCTTCGTCCACTGAGCCCGCCGCCCCGGCCCGCCGGGCCGGACCCGGGCGCCGCGCGCGGCGGCGCGTACGTCACCCACTGCGGGTGTGGCGTGCGCGCCGCCGCGCGTCGGCGAGGCCCCGCACCCGCCGTCACCGCGGGGGCCCGGCACCGCGGACCGGGCGCCGCGGACCCGACGCCCGTGAAGGCGCCCGCGGCCGCCCCCGCGACCACCCTCCTACGCCGTCCCGTGCGGGCGGCCGGTCCCGTAGGGCAGGGCCTCGTCCCAGGCCACCGGCGTCGTGTCCGCCCAGATGTCCGGCCGGACCGTCCGCACCCGCCGGCCCGTGCGGTCCAGCTCCTGCGCCTGCGACTTGCGTACGTGCAGGGCCACCGCCGTGTCGGTCACGCGCAGCCCCGGCATCCTCCGCGTCAGGTCGGCGGTGTACCGCGACAGTTCCTCCATGGTGCGCAGCCGGGCGCCGATCATGAAGTTCCAGCGGCCGCTGACGGACATGCAGGTCCGGGTCTCGCGCAGACCCGAGGCCACCGCCGCGCAGTCGGCCACCTCGTGCTCGGGCACCTCCGCCCACACGGTCGCGGACACCGGCCAGCCCGTCAGCCCCGCGGCCATCGCACAGCTGTAGCGCAGGCTCTGCCCCGCCTCAAGGCGGCCCAGGCGGCGCCGTACGGTCGACTCGCTCATGCCCGACTCCCGGGCCAGCGAGGCCACGCTGCGCCGCGCGTCCGCGGCCAGTGCCAGCACCAGCGGCCGGTCCTCCTGCGGCATCGGGGCGACGGGCGCCGGGGAGGCGGTGGCTCCCTTGCGGCGGCCGCGCCCGGTCAGCAGGTCGGCCTGGGCGGGCGTCAGCTGGTCCAGGCGCCAGCGGTCGGGGGAGGCGTGCACGGCCGTGACCATCGAGGAGCGGGTGCCGACCACGCCCGGTATCCGCTGCACCCGGAAGGAGAGGTACTGGTACAGCATGTGCAGGTCCGGCACGGCGACGAAGGCCAGCAGGTCGCGGTCGCCCGTGGTGTGCTCCACGCCCATGGTGTGGGCGTCGCCGGTCAGGGCCGCGCCCACCGCCGGAGCGGCGCCCGCCGCACACGTCACCTCGACCCACGCCATGCAGGGGGCCTGGTTGCCCGTGCGCAGCCCGAGGCCGCAGACCCAGGCGTCGCCGGCGGCGGTCATCCGCTCCCAGCGGCGGGCGAGGGTCTCGGGACGCACGCCGAGGACCTGGGCCAGGCGCTCCCAGCTCGCGCGCGGGGCGAGTTGGAGTGCGTGGACGAGCGCCCGGTCGGTGTCGTCGATGGCGGAAATGGCCGAGTTCATACCTTCCCCTGGTGGTTCTCCCGGCCATGGGCCGGTCAACCCTGCTTTCGGCTGATCATCTCTCCTCGTGGGCCCGGCCGTGCCACCAGGCGGTTGAGTGGGCCTTGAGGAGATCGGGAGGAGGACGTGTGGGGAACCCCGGCTCGAACCTGCGCCACGCGGTGCCGGCCGAACCGTCGAGCTTCGTGGGGCGGGAGCGCGAGCTCGCGCGCACCGCTGCCCTGCTCCGTACGGAACGCCTGGTCAGCCTGGTCGGACCAGCGGGAATAGGCAAGTCCCGGCTGGCCGCGCGGACCGCTCGCGCCCTGGTCCGCGAGGAGGGCGCGGAGGTGGTGTGGGCCGCTCTCGCGAGCCTGTCCGCGCCGCGGGGAACCCTGGCGCGGGAGTTGGAGGGGCGGCTCGAAGGCCGCCGGGCGCTGCTGGTGCTCGACGGCTGCGAGCGGCTCGGGGAGCGGGCAGGGGTGCTGGCGGGCCGGCTGCTGGCTCGATTGCCGCAGGTGCGAATTCTGGCCACCTCGCAGCGGACTCTCGGGTTCCATGACGGGGCGGAGGTCTTCGTGGGCCCGCTTCCCCTGCCGCCGGAGCCACACGATCCGGCCAGTCGGCGGCCCTCCCGCGACCTCCCCGACCGGGCCGGAGCCGACGCGTTCCGTACGGCCGGGGCCGACGGGTGCGCCGGCGCCGCCGAGGTCTCCGGCTACGCCTCCGTACGCCTCTACGCGCAGCGGGCGCGCGCCGCGGACCCCTCCTTCGAGCTCACCGACCACAACGCCGCCGCCGTCGCCGCCCTGTGCCGCGCCCTCGACGGGATCCCCGCCGCGCTGGAGCTGGCCGCCGGGCGCGCCGGCCGCTACAGCCCGGCCGAGGCGCTGCACCGGCTGACCGCCGACCCGCTCGGGTTCCTCGCCGAGGGAGCGGACCGCCCCGGCGGCACCGACCTCCTGCGCGCGCACCGGCTGTCCTCGCCCGGGGAGCGGCTGCTGTGGACCCGGCTGTCCGTCTTCGCGGGCTCCTTCGACGAGGCCGCCGTCGCGCAGGTCTGCGGCTTCGGCGAGCTCGGCCCCGAGGACGCCGCCGAGACCCTGCGCCGGCTCGCCCCCGCCCTGCTCGCGGAGCCCGGGGAGCCGGGCCGCTACCGGCTGCCCCTGTCCGTACGGGCCTACGAGGCCCGGCGGCTCGCGCACGCCCCGGGCACCGAGGCGGCGCTGGCCGAGCGCCGCCACCACGAGCGATGTCGGGTCATCGCCGAACGGGCCGCCTGGCTGTGGCGGTCGGGGGCGCAGCCCCAGGCACGCGCCCTGGCGCTGCGGGAACTGCCCGAGCTGCGCCGGGCGATGGACCCGCTGTCGGAGGCCGGACCGGCGGGGGCGCTGGAGGTGGCCGTGTCCCTGTGGTTCCTCTGGTCGGCCTGCGGGCTGGAGGCGGAGGGGCGCCGGCACCTGGAGCGGGCCCTGGCCCTGCACCCGGAGCCCCGGCCGGCCCGCGCGCTGTGCCTGGCGGCCTGGCTGGCCGCCGCCTTCGGCCCGGCGGGGGCGGCCGATCCGCTGCTGGTGGAGGCCTGGACCGCGGCCGTACTGGAGGGGGAGGACACCGCTCTGGCCTACCTTGCACATGCCCGGGGCACCGCGGCCCTGTGGCAGGACCGGCCCGGCGAGGCCGGCGACGAGTTCCGTGACGCCCTCGGCCAGCTGCCGCCGGAGCCGGAGTTCGGGCCGGGCCGGGAGGTGCTGCGGGCCGCCCTCGCGATGGCGCTCGCCCACACCGGCCCGGGGCCCGCACCCGTCGGGGACGGCGCGGGGGACGACGTCCCCGCCGACCTGTGGGCCCGGTCCTGGTCCGACTACGCCCACGCGCTCGTGCAGCGGCGCGAGGACCGCCCCGCGCTGGCCCGGACCCGGCTGGTGGCCGCCCTGGAGATCCAGCTGGCCCTCGGGGACCGGCTGGGGCAGGCCCTCTCGACGGAGCTGCTGGCCGAACTGGAGGCCGGCCTCGGCCACTACGAGGAGTCCGCCAAGCTGCTCGGCGCGGTCGCGGGCCACCGCCCGGCCGCCGCCTGCACCCCGCGCGCCGAGCGGACGCTGCGGGCCCGCATGACCCCGGAGGCCTTCCGGGCGGCGCACGCGGAGGGCTCACGGAGCACCCTGAGGGACCTGCTGCCGGAACTGTGAGCCGCAGGTCACCGGGTGGGGCGGGAGGTGCCCGCGGGCCCGGAGTTCCTGCGCCCGCCCGGCGTACCGCGTCAAGGACGCGGAAAGACATCGCATGAGCCCACCCCTTCCGACCGGACAGGTGGTAAAGCGATGCCCGAAACACCGCAGCTCTGGATGCGCGCCGAGACCCGGCCCACCGAACGCCGCGCCCCCCTGACCCCCGAGGACGCCTTACGGCTCGTCCGGCAGGGCGTACGGATCACCGTGGAGGAGTCCGGCCACCGGGTCTTCCCGCTCGAGGACTACGAGGCCGCCGGCTGCCGCACCGCGCCGGCCGGCTCCTGGTCGCGGGCCGCGCCCGGGTCCGCGTACGTCCTCGGCCTCAAGGAGCTCCCGCCGACGCCCGAGCTCCTGCACCACCGGCACGTCTACTTCGGGCACGCCTACAAGGGCCAGGCGCAGGCCCCCGCGCTGCTGCGCCGCTTCGCGGCGGGCGGCGGGACCCTGCTCGACCTGGAGTACCTCGCCGACGCGCAGGGCCGTCGGCTGGCCGCCTTCGGCTACTGGGCCGGGTACGCGGGAGCCGCGCTGGCCGCCCTGCACGCCCGCGGTGCCCTCAGCACCCCGCTGGTCCCGCTGCCCCGGCCCGAGCTGGACGCCCGGCTGCGCGCGGCGGCCCCCGACGGGCTGCGGGCACTGGTCATCGGCGCGGGCGGCCGCAGCGGGCGCGGCGCCTGCGACGCCCTCGCCACCGCCGGGATACCGGTCACCCGCTGGGGCCGCACCGCGACCCGCAGCCTGGACCGGGCCGCGCTGCTCGGCCACGACATCCTGGTCAACGCGGTGCTGACCACCCGTCCGGTGCCGCCCTTCCTCACCCCGGCGGACCTGGAGGCCGGGGGCCCCCGGCGGCTGTCGGTGATCGCCGACATCACCTGTGACACCGGATCGGAGCTGCACCTGCTCCCCGTCTACGACCGCCTCACGGACTGGACGGCCCCGGCGCGGAGGCTGCCGGGCGGCGGGCCGCCGGTGGACGTGATCGCCATCGACAACCTCCCGTCGCTGCTCCCGGCGGAGGCGGCCCGGGCCTTCTCGGCGGACCTCCTGCCCAAGCTCGCCGCCCTGCACGCGCCGTCCCCGGACCCGGACTGGCTCCGCTGCCGCGCGGCCTTCGCCACGGCCCTGGCGGCCCTGACGGGTCCGGACCGCGCGGCCTAGGACGGCTTCGGGGCAGCTACGGGAGGTCCGTGTCCGGCTGCCAGAGCATCAGGTTGCTCATCAGCTCCGCCTGCTCGACCGCGTCGTCCAGCGCGTGGTGGGTGTGGCGGCGCTGCGAGCGCAGTTCGCGGGGCATCCGGCCCTTCACGGCCGCCCGCAGGGGGACCCGGGCCTTGGCCGCGTACAGGGTCTTCATGTCCAGGCAGCCGGAGTGGCCGAAGGGGCTGTCGTCCCCGAACTCGATCAGGTACCAGTAGAGGAAGGTCCAGTCGAAGGAGGCCGGGTAGCCGCACATCACCGGCTGCGCCCCGGCCGAGACCTCCCGCACCCACGCTCGGAACTCCGCCATCGCCGCGGCCGGGTCGGCGCCCTCGCGGAGCAGGCGTTCGCGGTCCAGGCCGCTGACGGCGAGGGCGGCGTCCACGTACCGGTCGCTGATGGGGCGCAGCTCCCGGTAGAAGGTGTGCCGTTCCGGGTCGGCGGCCGTGTACACGGCCCCGTCCTGGCGGCCGGCGACGGCCGCGCCGAAGCTGATCATCGAATAGGGGCCGGGGATCGGGCCGTCGGCCTCGATGTCGACGGAGATGTAGAGACTGGGACGCGCGGGACGGACTGCCATGGCCTGATCATGACAGCCCGCCCCGCGCGTCCACCTCCGATTTACGGAGCGGCCGTCAGGAACATGCCGGTGTGGTCGCCCCCGGCGGTGTTCTTGCAGCTGGAGGCCGAGTTGGCGGGCTGGGCCACGGCCAGGGCCAGGCAGCGGCCGACGGCCAGCTGGCCGTAGTAGTTGGGGTGCATGGACTCCTGGACCAGGCCCTGCGATTCGTTGTTGTCGATCCAGCGCGCCCATTCGCCCGTCTTCGCCGAGGCCGGGACGGTGGAGCTGACCTGCTTGCTGGCCTTCGCGCAGACCTCACGGCCCTGGAGCATGTCCCGCAGGTCCAGGAACTGCACGCCCTTGGCGGCCGCGACGCCCTTGAGGCGGTTCGCGATCTGCGGCACGAGGGAGTCGCGGGCCCAGTCGGAGTCGCGGTTCCAGAACGGACAGCCGCCGGTGTTGAGCCGGCTCCAGTCGCTCTGGGTGTACCGGTTCTCCGCGCCCCGCGGGATCGGGGACGGGTAGGACTGGAGCACGATCCGGTACGAGGCGTCCGCGTACCCGGCCTGGCGCATCACGGCGCGGATCTCGTCGACCGACTTGCCGACGTTCGCCATGACGCCGTCGATCTTCTGGTCGACCCCGGCCTGCTGGTCGTCGTAGCAGTACGAGCCCCACAGGACGAAGTCGTACGCGCAGTCCTTGATGATGTCGGCGAAGCCCAGGTCGTTGCCGCCGACGGACAGCGCGATGACCTTCACGTCGCGGCTCGCGGCGACCGCGGCGAGCTGGTCGGCCTGCGGCGCCTCGCCCTTGTAGGCCACGCCCCCGTTGGAGGCGCGGAAGACGTTCTGCGAGACCGCCCCGGAACAGGCCAGGTTCACCGCCGTCTCGGCGACGGCTCCGGCGCTCAGCACCTCGGCCGAGTCGGAGCGGTGGCACCCGCCCGCGGTGGTGCCGTATACCTTCGCGGGATCGTAGGAGCTGCCACTGACCCACGCCCGGTCGGTGCCGTTCCTGCTCCCGCTGTTGGTCAGGCTGTTGCCCTTCCAGCGTCCGGCCTCGCCGGAGATGTAGCTGTCGCCCATGGACACCACGGCGGTGGGCCCCGTCCCGGGTCCGGCCACGGCCGTCCCGGCTCCGCCGGCGAGCAGCGCGGCCGCGAGCGGCAGTACCATCCCGGCGCCGGCCAGTCGTCGCACACGACGAGGGGCCGCACGGCCCTCGCCGGCCTTTCGGAATCCGATCACTGCGGAACTCCTGCGGTCGGCCACGCCGAAGTCGCCAACAACTTCGGTGCGTGGCTTGGAAAGTGGGGGTACCTCCGGCGCCGGTGGCATCGGAAAGGTGGCACGCGCCCGCTTGTTACCGCTAGGTACAGTCAGGTTACGATGCAGTAACGTCCGACCGGTCGGTCGGGCGCCGGGGCCGCGTCAGGGCACGGCCGTGCGTGAACGCGCCGGAGCCGGGCCCGTTGGCACGGGCCCGGCTCCGGTGTGCTTCGAGTCAGACGCCGGAGGGCGTCCGCTGCCGCTCCTGCGTACGGCCGGGAGCGGCGCCGGCCGGGGCGGCTCCGGCGGGCCGCCGGCCCACGGCCCGGGAGGCGAGCGTGGCGGCCGAGACCAGGTTGGTGCCCAGGACGCGGTAGTTGTACGTGTTCCAGGCGGAGACGAACGGCAGCGTCAGACCGTTGACCATCGGGACGTAGCCGATCCAGAACCACGGGGAGCGCGAGGCCGCGCCGGGGACCACCACGGCCGCGGCCATCGGGACCAGGACGATCAGGGTGTAGTGGTCGAAGGACGGCTTGGTGCCCAGGAAGGCCGCCAGCATCAGCATGGCGCTGGTCTCCACCAGGCGCAGGCCCTCGTGGCCGCCCCGGCGCCAGCGGAGCCAGGCCAGCACGATCATGAGGGCCGCCGCGGCCAGGCCGGCGGCCCCGGCCACGCCCTCGGGCAGGCCCAGCCGGGTCAGGACGTTGGAGACCGAGGCGTCGAACGGCGCGGCGAAACCGCCCTGTCCGCCGAGCAGGTAGGGCAGCGTCTTGGTGAGGAACAGCGTGGGCTGGGGCATCATCGCGCCGGCCGCCACCGCGATCACCGCCGGCACCACGATCGCGACGGCGAAGGCCTTGAACTGGCGGGCCATCAGGAAGACCAGCACCACGGGGGCGAGGATCGGCTTGATGCTGATGGCCACGCCGAACACCACCGCGGCCGCCGTCCAGCGGCGGTTGGCGGCCAGCAGCAGCACCGCCGGGAGGGCCATCACGTAACCGGAGGTCCAGTTGCCGATCTGCACGACGTTGGTGAACGGCTCCAGGAAGCAGAGCGCGATCGCACCGAGCACGGCCAGGCGGCTCCGCGCCGAGACCCCGAATATTCGCAGCGAGAGGATCCAGCCCGTGAGGACGAAGGCGATGCCGACGAAGGGCAGCAGGTCCAGCCGGGTCTTCAGGGAGAACCAGAGCCAGGGCACGCCGGCGAGGACGCCCGGCGGCAGGTAGAGGAAACGTTCCTCCTCATACGGGGGCCTGCCGTGATTGAAGACGTCCGCGGCCTTGATGACCCACTCGTTGTCGAGGCCGACGTTCCCCGAGTGACGGGCCTGGTAGTAGACGTTGGCGAGCAGCGCGACCGCCGCCGCCACCAGGGCCAGCGGCGCCCGTCCCCGGAGCCAGTCGAAGAGCCGGGGGTCGCCGTCGCCGGCTCCCGCCGAACGCCGTGTTCCGGGCGCGCTACGCATGGGACGAGTCCATTCGGTGTCGATGTCGGCGGGTGCTGCCACTCGGCTGCCACCGGCGCCGTGACCGGTCGGCCGGGCCAGGTCGCAAGGCCCGCGGCGGGCAACCTTACCCGTTGCCCCCGGTGCCCCGGTGAACTGAGGTGCCGTCAGCGCCCCTGACCGGGACCCCCTCTCGGGTGGGGGAGGCGGGCGGCCGGGCCGGGATCGGCCCATGATATGGTGACCGGGTTTGCATCTGAAATTGTACTGATAAGTACCTCCGCACCGGCCCCCGAAAGCGTTGTCGATGGTCTCCGACGTCAGTTCCCCGCCGGTATCCATGTCGCCGCCCCCGGCGGCCCAGCCGGAGGAGGTGCGAGGCGGCGCGCCGGCCGCCGGCAAACGGCCCCGGCTCTACGTCCTGGACGGCCTCCGCCTGATCGCCGCGATGGGCGTCGTCCTGTGGCACTGGCTCGGAGTCGAGCGCTTCCCGCAGATCTGGCACGGCAAGCCCAGCGAACTGATGCCGGCCGGCCACCTGGTCGGCGCGTACAGCTGGACCGGCGTCGAGCTGTTCTTCCTGATCAGCGGCTTCGTCATCTGCATGTCCTGCTGGGGCCGTTCGGTCGGCGACTTCGTCACCTCGCGCGTGGTCCGGCTCTTCCCCGCCTACTGGGTCGCGGTCCTGCTCACCTCCGTCTGCCTGCTGATCGTGCCGACCATCTGGGGCGACAACACCAAGCGGCCGACCCTCTCGCGCATCCTCACGAACCTGAGCATGGCCAACATGCCGGTCGGGGTCGACAACCTGGACCCGGTCTACTGGACCCTCTGGGCCGAGCTCCGCTTCTACCTGCTGTTCGGCGTACTCGTCGCGATCGGCCTTACCTACCGCCGGGTGCTGGCGTTCTGCGGGATCTGGGGCGTCGCGGCGCTGATGGCGAGCGCGTCGAACTTCCCGCTGCTCACCGTGATCGTCCAGCCCACCTACGCCTGGTACTTCATCGCGGGCATCGCGATCTTCCTGATGTACCGCTTCGGCCCCAACCTGCTGCTCTGGGGCATCGTCGGATTCTGCTGGCTGATGGCCCAGGACTCGCTGCGCGGCGTGGCCGGCGGATACGAGTACGGCACCCAGCACCGGCTCTCCTGGACCCTCACGCTGTTCTGCACCACGGTCGCCTTCGGCGTCGTGATCGCCGCCGCGCTGGGTGCGTTCAACTGGATCCGGTGGAAGTGGCTGACCGTCGCGGGGGCGCTCACCTACCCGCTCTACCTGCTGCACCAGATGATCGGCTGGCAGCTGATCACCCGCCTGCGCCGGTACCTGGAGCCGTATCCGACGCTGATCGCGGTGACCGTGATCATGATGGTCGCGGCCTACCTGGTGCACCGGCTGGTGGAGCGCCCGCTGGCCCCCTGGATGAAGCGGAAGCTGGACGCCTCCTTCGCCCAGGTCCGCAAGGACGTGCTCACCGGCGGCGGCAGGGGCGCGAAGGGCTGACCGCCCGTCCCGCCCGCGCGAACGCGGCTCCCCGGACACGGCTCCGCCCCCGGCACCATCTCGGTGCCGGGGGCGGAGCCGTACTCGACTGCTGTGCGATTCAGCCGAAGAGGGTGGTGCGGGCCGTGCCCGGGGTCAGCCGACCAGCTGGTCGTACGCGGGGAGCGTCAGGAAGTCCGCGTAGTCGGCGTCCAGGGAGACCTGGAGCAGGAGGTCGTGGGCCTGCTGCCACTTCCCGGCCGCGAAGGCCTCCTCGCCGACCTCGGCGCGGATCGCGTCGAGCTCCTCGGCGGCGATCTTGCGGGTCAGCTCGGCGGTGGCGCGCTCGCCGTTCTCGAAGACGACGCCCGCGTTGATCCACTGCCAGATCTGGGAGCGCGAGATCTCGGCGGTGGCGGCGTCCTCCATGAGGCCGAAGATGCCGACGGCGCCGAGGCCGCGCAGCCAGGCCTCGATGTAGCGGGTGCCGACCTGGACCGCGTTGCGCAGGCCCTCGTAGGTGGGCTTGGCGTCCAGCGAGTCGATCGCGATCAGGTCGCCGGGGGCCACCGAGACGTCCTCGCGGAGGCGGTCCTTCTGGTTGGGCTTGTCGCCCAGGACGGCGTCGAAGGAGGCCATGGCGATCGGGACCAGGTCGGGGTGGGCGACCCAGGAGCCGTCGAAGCCGTCGCCGGCCTCGCGGTCCTTGTCGGCCTTGACCTTCGCGAAGGCGACCGCGTTGGCCTCGGCGTCCTTGCGGGACGGGATGAAGGCCGCCATGCCGCCGATCGCGTGCGCGCCGCGCTTGTGGCAGGTGCGGACGAGCAGCTCGGTGTAGGCGCGCATGAAGGGGGCGGTCATCGTCACCGCGTTGCGGTCCGGCAGGACGAACTTGGCGCCGCCGTCCCGGAAGTTCTTGACGATGGAGAACAGGTAGTCCCAGCGGCCCGCGTTCAGGCCCGCCGCGTGGTCCTTGAGTTCGAAGAGGATCTCTTCCATCTCGTAGGCCGCGGTGATGGTCTCGATGAGGACGGTCGCGCGGACGGTGCCCTGCGGGATGCCCACGTAGTCCTGCGCGAAGACGAAGATGTCGTTCCAGAGGCGGGCCTCCAGGTGCGACTCCGTCTTCGGGAGGTAGAAGTACGGGCCCTTGCCGAGGTCGATCAGGCGCTGGGCGTTGTGGAAGAAGTAGAGGCCGAAGTCCACGAGGGAGCCGGAGGCCGGACCGCCCTCGAAGCTGAGGTGGCGCTCCTCCAGGTGCCAGCCGCGCGGGCGCATGACCACGGTCGCGAGCTGGTCGGCGGGCTTCAGGGCGTAGGCCTTGCCGGTGCGCGCGTCGGTGAAGTCGATGCGGCGCTCGTAGGCGTCGATGAGGTTGAGCTGGCCGAGGACGACGTTCTCCCAGGTGGGAGCGGAGGCGTCCTCGAAGTCGGCGAGCCAGACCTTGGCGCCCGAGTTCAGGGCGTTGATGGTCATCTTGCGGTCGGTCGGACCGGTGATCTCCACGCGGCGGTCGTTCAGGGCGGCCGGGGCCGGCGCGACCTTCCAGTCGCCCTCGCGGACCTGTGCGGTGTCCGGGAGGAAGTCGAGCGTGGAGGTGCGGGCGATCTCGGCGCGCCGCTCGCCGCGTCGGGCGAGGAGCTCGGCGCGGCGGGGGGCGAACCGCCGGTGGAGCTCGGCCACGAAGGCGAGGGCCGCTTCGGTGAGGACTTCGTCCTGCCGGGGCAGGGGCTCGGCGTCGACGATGGCCAGCGGGGACGGCGCTGGTGCGGACATATCTGTCACTCCTTCAGCGGCGGTGCCTGGCGGCCGCGGGGGAATGCTCGCGCGAGACGGCACGCAGTGCCGTCGGGTGTGGAGAGTTCCGGGTAACGGTCGCGGGCGCCGTCTGGGGGTTCAGGGCGCTTCTGACCAGTGGATAGTAATTTCCTCATGGTGGAAGTTCAATGGTTTGTTGATGTCGAGATTCTCTGAGTCGACAGATTCCACTTGCCGGTGGCCCTCAGTGCCATCGCGGTCACGCCCCGCTCAGTCCAGACGCGCCAGGTCGGGCGGGGTGTCGATGTCGAAGGCGGCCGCGACGTCCCCGCACTCCACCAGCATGACCTCGGCGGCGTGGTTCCTCAGGTGGACGCGCGCACCCTGGTCCCCGGTCGCGGTCGCCGCGATGTCCGCCCAGCGGTCCGCCCCGAACAGCACGGGATGCCCGCGCTCCCCGTCGTACGCCGCCGCCACCAGGCTCGACGGCGACCGGTACGCCTCCCGCACCCGGGCCACCGCGGCCGCCCCGATGCCCGGCTGGTCCACCAGCGACACCAGCGCCGCGCTCGCCCCCGTGCCGGCCAGGGAGGTGAGGCCGACCCGCAGCGAGGAGCCCATCCCCTCGGCCCAGTCCGGGTTGTCCACGACCACGCACCCCGCCAGGTCGGCGCGCTCGCGGACCTCCGCGGCCGAGGCCCCGAGCACCACGTGCACCGGGCCGCAGCCGGCCTTGCGCAGCACGCGCACGGCGTTCTCGACGAGCGGCCGCCCGCGGTACGGGAGCAGCGCCTTGGGGCGCCCGCCCAGCCGGCGCCCGCCGCCCGCGGCCAGGAGCAGGCCGGCGATCAGGGGAGGGGGCGGGGGGAGGGCCTCCCCGGACGCGGAGGTCACTGGGGCAGCGGACCGGCCGGGGAGGGCTTCGCGGGAACGTTCGACTGCTGACATGTCAGCGATTCTCGCCGCCCCTTCCCCCGAAAGGGTGGCAGCCCCGCCAGCAGCCGCCGTACGGAGGCCAGGGCGACCCCGATCCGCAGCGGCTCGCAGACCCGGTTCTCCGCGGCGGCCACCAGGGCCCGTTCGTCACGATCGGTGAACACGTCATACGGCATCGCGGAGCACTCCTTGCCAATCGGGGGCCAATACCGCGAGTCTGGACCCGGATTGGCCTGGCGGGCAGAGCCAATCAGGGGAGGTTGGCATGGCGAACGGGCGAGTGGTCCATACGGCGGACAGGACGATCGGGAGCCGCCAGCTCGCGGCACTGCTCCCGCCCGAGGTACTGGCCCGACCCGGATACCGGGCCCTCGCCGACTCCGTCCGCACCCTGATCCTCGACGGCCGGATCGCCCTGCACGTCCGCCTGCCCGCCGAACGCGAACTGGCCGAGGCGGTCGGCGCCAGCCGCGCCACCGTCACCGGCGCCTACGACCTCCTCCGCGGCAGCGGCTACGTACGCAGCCGGCGCGGCTCCGGCACCTGGACCGAGCTGCCCGACGGACACGGACCCGTCGGCGCCCACGCCCTCGTCGGGGCCGGCGGCTACAGCGCCGACGGCGACCCCGGCATCGACCTCGCCATCGCCGCGATGGGCGCCCCCGAGGGCAGCCTTGCCGACGCCCTCGCCCGGGCCGCCCCGAAGCTGCCCGCCCTCACCCGCACCCCCGGCTACCACCCCTTCGGACTGCCCGACCTGCGCGCGGCCGTCGCGGACCGCTTCACCCGCCGCGGCCTGCCCACCCGCCCCGAGCAGATCCTGGTCACCGCCGGGGCCCAGCAGGCCTTCGCCCTCGTGGTCAGCCTGCTCTGCCGGCCCGGGGACCGGGTGGTCACCGAGAACCCCACCTACGCCAACGCCCTCGACGCCCTGCGCCACGCGAGACTGCGCACCGGGTCCATCGCCGTCTCCGACACCGGCTGGGACATGGAGATCGCCGAGTCCACGCTGCGCCAGACCGTGCCCCGCCTGGCGTACGCGGTCCCGGACTTCCACAACCCGACGGGCTCCCTGATGCCGCAGGAGCAGCGGCTGCGGCTGCTCGCGGCGACCCGGGCCACCGGCACCTGGCTGGTGGTCGACGAGACCATCGCCGACATCGCCCTGGACGTGCCCGCCCCCACACCACTGGCCTCGCTCGCCCCCCGGTCCGGCGCCGACCACGTGATCACCATCGGCTCGCTGAGCAAGACCCACTGGGGCGGCCTGCGGGTGGGCTGGGTCCGGGCCACCGCGAAGCTGATCGCCGAGCTGACCGCCGTACGGGTCTCCGCGGACATGACCGGCTCCGTACTCGACCAGGCGGTGGCGCTCGTGCTGCTGGAGGACCTGGACCGGACCCTGCCCGGCCGGCTCGCGCAGCTGCGCGCCCAGCGGGCCGCCCTGGTGTCCGCGCTCCAGCGGCACACCCCCGAATGGTCCTGGCGGCTGCCGCCGGGCGGCCTCTCCCTCTGGGTGGACCTCGGCGAACCGGTCAGCTCCGCCCTCGCGGAACGCGCCGCGGCCGCCGGGGTGCACATCGGGCGCGGGGCCCGCTTCGGCGTCGACCCGGGCACCTTCGAGCACCGCCTGCGCATCCCGTACACCCTGCCGGCCGACCGCCTGGAGGAGGGCGTGCGCCGCCTCGCGGCCGCCTTCCACGACGGCGTCCCGCTGGCCCCGGGGGTCGAGCGGCCGTACTGGGTGGCCTGAGCGGCGGCCCTACCGGGCGGTCCGCCGGAAGTACGCGTTGGCCGCCGGCCGGAACATCAGGGCCACGGCCACCAGCACGGCCGCCACGTGCACGCCCCGGCTGGCCCCGAAGACCAGGTCGAGGGCGCCCGCCCGGGCCAGGGCGTCCGCGACCGAGCCGCCGTCGGCGAGGTAGCCGAGCGGCTGCACGACCATCGAGGCGGTGCCCAGCACGCCCAGGCCCAGCGCCAGGGTGACCCGTGCCCACCGGGCGCCGCCCCGCATCCGCCGGGCGCACAGTACGGTGAGGGTGAAGACCGTGAGCCGGACGGCGAGACCCGTTCCGATCTCCCCGGCGGAGCCGGTGCCGCCGGCGGCCATCCGGCCGACCGCGAGCACGGTTTCGAAGGCTCCGGCGGCGACGGCCGCCAGCCACAGCCCGTAGGCGGTGCGGCCGGGGGAGCGGTGGGGGCGGGGAGGTCGTGCCGTTCGGTCGTGCCGGGGATCGCGGACATCGGGGGCTCGCTTTCGCGTACGGGGATCGACCCCCCGAATGCTTCCGGCCGGGCGGCCCCGCCACCCGCCTGCCTCCCGGTGTCCGAGCGGGGGGACAACCCCCGTGAGGACGGCTCCTACGGCGTGCGGATCAGCCGGCGGGTGGCGGCCGCGGCGACCGCGGAGGTGCGCGAGTCGACGCCGAGCTTGGCGTATACGTGCACCAGGTGGGACTTGACCGTGGCCTGGCTCAGGAACAGCCGCTTGGAGATCTGCTGGTTCGACAGCCCGTCCGCGACCAGCTGGAGCACCTCCAGCTCGCGCTTCGTCAGCGCCTCCGCCGGGGTGCGCATCCGGTCCATCAGCCGCAGCGCCACCGCCGGGGCCAGCGCCGACTGGCCGGCCGCCGCAGTGCGCACCGCCGCCGCCAGCTCCTCCGGCGGGGCGTCCTTGAGCAGGTAACCCGAGGCGCCGGCCTCCACCGCCGCCAGGATGTCGGCGTCGGTGTCGTAGGTGGTCAGGACGAGGACCCGGGGCGCGCCCGGCCGGGCGGTGATCGCCGCCGTGGCGGCCGAGCCGTGCATCCCGGCCCCGAACTGGAGGTCCATCAGCACGACGTCCACCGGCTCGGACGCGGCCAGCTCCACCGCCCGCTCCGCCGTCGCCGCCTCCGCGACCACCGCGAAGTCCGGCTCGGTGTCCAGCACCGCGCGCAGCCCGGCGCGCACCACGGGGTGGTCGTCGGCGAGCAGCAGCCGGATGGTCATGGTCAGGCCTCCACGGGCAGCGGCAGGGTGACGGCCACGGCGGTGCCCTGGCCCGGGTCGGACTCCACGGTGAACAGCCCGCCCAGCGACTGGGCCCGCGCCCGCATCGCGGGCAGGCCGAAGCCGCCGTCACCGCCGGCGGCGACGCCGGCGGGGTCGAAGCCCCGGCCGTCGTCGACCACGTCCAGGGTGACCGAGCTGTCCATGAAGGTCAGGGTGATCTCCGCCCGCCCGGCCCCCGCGTGCCGCACCACGTTGGCCAGCGCCGACTGGGCGATCCGCAGCAGGGCCACCTCGTACGGGGTGGGCAGCGCCCGGGGTGCGCCGCTGACGGAGAAGCGCACGCGCGGGCCCGGGGCCCCCGAGCACAGCCGCTCCAGCGCCGCCGCCAGCGAGCCGTGCTCCAGGTCCGGGGGAGTCAGGGCCCGTACGAAGCGGCGTGCCTCGGCCAGGTTGTCCTGCGCGGCCTGCCGGGCCCGGGCGATGTGGTCGGCGGCCGGCGCGTCCTGGGGCAGCGCCCGCTCGGCCGCCCGCAGCAGCAGCTGGATGGAGGACAGGCCCTGGGCCAGGGTGTCGTGGATCTCCCGCGCGAGCCGCTCCCGCTCCGCGAGGATCCCCGCGCCCCGCTCGGCCGCCGCCAGCTCGGCCCGGGTGGCGATGAGCTCCTCGATCAGCTCGCGGCGGCGCTCGCTCTCGCGGTACAGCGCCTGGTAGCCGAGCACCGTGGCGACGGCCACCGCCCCGCCCAGCAGCGGCCCGAGGAAGGCCCCCGGGGTGAGGGCGCCGCCGTGCGCGAGGAAGCCCCCTATGGCGGCGCAGGCGGTGACCCCGACGGCCGCGAGGGCCCAGCGCAGCCGCAGCAGGTGCAGCTCCAGGAAGTACAGCGGGAAGGCCACCCACAGCCCGTCGGGGGAGAGGACCAGCAGGGCGGCCCACACGGCCCCCACCCCGGCCAGCCACAGCCCGGCGGCCCGCGCCGAGCGGTGCACGGCGGGGGCGCGCACGCCCGCCGCGTAGACGGCGGCCAGCAGCACGCACAGGCCGGTCACCCAGCCGGCCCGCGGCGCGGAACCGGCGACGGCGCGGGCGGAGGCCAGCGCGAGCAGCCCGAGCAGCAGCGCGTGCAGGCACAGCCGCAGTACGCGGGTGACGGGTGTCAGGGGGCGGGAGGGCGGTGCGGCAGACATCGTCCGACCAGCGTAAGCGGGCGGCCGGGGACCCCGGTCAACCGAAAGTTCGATGTCCGGATGCCACCTTCGATACCAGGATGCCTCCCGTGGCGCGATGCCCGGGGCCCGCGTGCGACACCAAGGTGGGGGACATGTTCGTCGCATGGAGAGATCTACGGTTCGCCAAGGGCCGCTTCGCCCTCATGGGCTCGGTCGTACTGCTGATCACGCTGCTGGTCGGCCTGCTGTCGGGACTCACCTCCGGACTCGCCCGGGAGAACGTCTCGGCCGTCACCGGCCTGCCCGCCTCGCACCTGGCCTTCGCCGCGCCCGCCGGGGACCAGAAGGTCTCCTTCACCCAGTCCCAGCTGCCCGAGGCAGCCTGGAAGACCTGGCGGGCGCGGCCGGGCGTCGGGGCCGCCCAGCCGCTCGGCATCCGCACCGTCAACGCCGCCGCGGGCGGGCGCACCGCCGCCGTCTCCGCCTTCGGCGTCGAGCCGGACGGCCGGCTCGCTCCGGCCGGGACGGGGCTCGGTCCGGGCCGGGCGGTCCTCACCGAGAAGGCGGCCAAGGAGCTCGGCGGGCTCACCGCCGGGGCCCGGGTCCGGATCGGGACGCAGGAGCTGACCGTCGCCGCCGTCTCGGGCACGGCCGCCTACAGCCACACCCCGGTCGTCTGGACGGACCTGGCCGACTGGCAGCGCGTCGGCGGTCCCGCCGCCTCCCCGGACACCACCGCCACGGTCGTCGCCCTCGAAGGCTCCGGGGGCACGGACTGGGCGGCCGGCGACGCGGCGGCCGGCACGAAGACCCTGACCGTCGACGAGGCCCTGGGCGCCATAGGGTCCTACCAGGCCGAGAACGGCTCGCTCCAGCTGATGCGCGGCTTCCTGTTCGCCATCTCCGCCCTGGTCATAGGGGCCTTCTTCACCGTCTGGACCATCCAGCGCAGCGGTGACGTCGCGGTCCTGAAGGCACTGGGCGCCTCCACCCCGTACCTGCTCAAGGACGCCCTCGGCCAGGCCGTGGTGATGCTGGCGATCGGCACCGGGGCCGGTACCGCGCTCGCGGCCGCCATCGGCGCCCTGATCAGCGGCGGTGACGTGCCCTTCGTCCTGGACGCCGCCACCGTGCTGGCCCCCGCCGCGATCATGATCGTGCTCGGCGTGCTGGGCGCGGCCCTGTCCATCCGGCGGATCACCGCCGTCGACCCGCTGACCGCCCTGGGGAGCGCCCGATGACCCTGCTCGTTGACGACGTGACGCTGACCTACCCCGACGGGGACGGCCGTCTCACCGCGCTCGACGCGGTGTCCCTGGAGGTGCCGGCGGGCTCCCTGACCGCGATCGTGGGGCCCTCCGGCTCCGGGAAGTCCAGCCTCCTGGCGGTGGCGGCCACCCTGGTCACCCCGGACTCCGGCCGGGTCGTGGTGGCCGGCCGGGACACCAGCCGGCTCGGGCCCGCCGGGAAGTCGGCGCTGCGCCGGGAGCGGATCGGCATCGTCTTCCAGCAGCCGAACCTGCTGGCCTCGCTGACGGCCGCCGAGCAGCTCCAGGTGATGGCCCACGTGTCGGGCCGCCCCTCCCGGCAGCTTCGCCGCCGCGCCCTGGAGCTGCTGGACGCGGTGGGCCTGGCCGACAAGGCCGGCAAGCGCCCGCACGAGCTGTCCGGCGGCCAGCGCCAGCGCGTGAACATCGCCCGGGCCCTGATGAACGAGCCGGCCGTGCTGCTGGTGGACGAGCCGACCAGTGCCCTGGACCACGAGCGGGGCGCGGCGGTCCTGGACCTGCTGGTCACCCTCACCCGGGAGCGGGGCACCGCCACGGTGCTGGTCACCCACGACCACGCCCACCTGGAGCGCATGGACCGTACGGCGACCATGGCCGACGGCCGCCTCACCCCCGGCGCCCCGGCCGCCGCCGAGCCGCCGTCCGCCTCGCTCCCGGCGGCTTGAGCCCACCCGCGGCCCGCACGCGCGGGAGCCCCGGCACCCCCACAGGGGGAGGGTGCCGGGGCTCCCGTCACACGGCTTAGGCGGGGGTCTGGCTCTGCAGGGCCACCGACAGTTCGGCGGCGACCCCCTGGAGGATCGGTACGAAGGACTCGGCCACGGCCTGCGTCACCCGGCCGGCCGGGCCGGAGATGGAGATCGCGGCGGCGGTCGGCGAGTCGGGCACCGAAACGGCCAGGCAGCGGACTCCTATTTCCTGCTCGTTGTCGTCGACGGCGTAGCCCACGCGGCGGACCTGTTCCAGGGCCTCCAGGAAGCCCTCGGGGGTGGTGATGGTCTTCTCGGTCGCGGCGGGCATCCCCGTGCGGGCCAGCAGGGCGCGGACCTCGTCGGCCGGGGTGTGCGCCAGCAGGGCCTTGCCCACGCCGGTGGAGTGGGGCAGGACGCGGCGGCCGACCTCGGTGAACATGCGCATGGAGTGCTTGGACGGCACCTGGGCGACGTAGACGATCTCGTCGCCGTCGAGCAGGGCCATGTTCGCGGTCTCCCCGGTCTCCTCGACCAGGCGGGCGAGGTAGGGGCGGGCCCAGGTGCCCAGCAGCCGCGACGCGGACTCGCCGAGGCGGATGAGGCGCGGTCCGAGGGAGTACCGTCGGTTGGGCTGCTGCCGGACGTACCCGCAGGCGACGAGGGTGCGCATCAGGCGGTGGATGGTCGGCAGCGGCAGGCCGCTGGCGGCCGAGAGTTCACTGAGGCCGACCTCGCCACCCGCATCGGCCATGCGTTCGAGCAGATCGAAGGCGCGCTCGAGGGACTGGACGCCACCGCCGCCGGCGGTGGGCTTGGCGGAAGCGTCGGTGGTGCTGGCGCTGGACGTCGGCACGGCGCGGTCCTTTCGGTGCTGGCAGGCAAGGAAGCAGCCTACCGGTCGGTCGACGTCGGCCCTAGAGCCGGGCCCTCGCCGTCCTCGCCGGTCAGAGGTGGTTTGTCCTGGTGGTGGACGTCCTCGGGAAGTTACCCGCCCGCTCCCAGGTGGCGGTAGCTACATTCTGGATAGTGAAATCCTAATTCCATCCTGTGGAAACATCCAATCGCGGTGAGAACGTGTCAGCAGTCCCTCCGGGCGCTCTTGACTGGCCCCGCATCGGGGTGAAGACTCCGTCAACAGAACGTTGAATTTCGCTCTGTGGAAGTAGATGGGGAGGTTCCGGTGGCCGACGTGGCAGTGGAACTGGTACTGCGCTCGACGCGCGTCATCACCCCCGAGGGGACGCGCGCCGCCTCGGTGGCCGTCGCCGGCGGGAAGATTACGGCCGTGCTGGCGCACGACGCCGGGGTACCGGTCGGAGCCCGGCTGGAGGACTTCGGTGACGACGTCCTGCTCCCCGGCCTGGTGGACACCCACGTCCACGTGAACGACCCGGGCCGCACCGAGTGGGAGGGCTTCTGGACGGCCACCCGCGCCGCCGCGGCCGGCGGTATCACCACCATCGTCGACATGCCCCTGAACTCCCTGCCGCCGACCACCACGGTCGACAACCTCCGCGTCAAGCAGGAGGTCGCCCGCTCCAAGGCGCACGTGGACGTCGGCTTCTGGGGCGGCGCCCTGCCGGACAACGTCAAGGACCTGAAGCCGCTGCACGACGCCGGCGTCTACGGCTTCAAGTGCTTCCTGTCGCCCTCCGGCGTGGACGAGTTCCCCCTGCTGGACCAGGAGCAGCTGGCCACCTCGCTCGCCGAGATCACCGGTTTCGGCGGCCTGCTGATCGTGCACGCCGAGGACCCGCACCACCTGGAGTCCGCCCCGCAGAAGCCGGGCCCCAAGTACGCCGACTTCCTGGCCTCCCGCCCGCAGGACGCCGAGAACACCGCGATCCAGAACCTGATCGACCAGGCGAGGCGGCTGAACGCCCGCGTGCACGTCCTGCACCTGTCCTCCGCCTCCGCGCTGCCGCTGATCGCCGCGGCCAAGGCCGAGGGCGTGCAGATCACCGTCGAGTCCTGCCCGCACTTCCTCACCCTCACCGCCGAGGAAGTCCCGGACGGCGCGACCGAGTTCAAGTGCTGCCCGCCCATCCGCGAGGCCGCGAACCAGGACGTCCTCTGGGACGCGCTCGCCGACGGCACCATCGACTGCATCGTCTCCGACCACTCGCCCTCCACCGCGGACCTGAAGACCGGCGACTTCGCCACCGCGTGGGGCGGCATCTCCTCCCTCCAGCTGGGCCTTCCCGCCATCTGGACCGAGGCGCGCAAGCGCGGCCGCACTCTCGAAGAGGTCGTGCGCTGGATGTCCACCGCCCCCGCCGCGCTGGCGGGCCTGGCGCAGAAGGGGGCCATCGAGGCCGGCCGTGACGCCGACTTCGCCGTCCTGGCCCCCGAAGAGACCTTCACCGTGGACCCGGCCGAGCTGCACCACCGCAACCAGGTCACGGCGTACGCGGGCAGGACCCTGCACGGCGTCGTGAAGTCCACCTGGCTGCGCGGCACGCAGATCGCCGACCACGGTACCCCGACCGAGCCCACGGGCCTCCTCCTCGAAAGGCAGAACTGACAGTGGCGATTCCCTCCTTCACCGGTAACGCGAACCCGTACGGGGGCGGCGACCCGTACGCGGACTACCGCACCGCGGAGTTCCCCTTCACCCAGTACGCGAACCTCGCCGCCCGAGAGCTGGGCGCCGGTGTCATCGCCGCCAACGACGAGTTCTTCGCCGAGCGCGAGAACCTGCTGATCGCCGAGGCCGGCCACTTCGACCCCGAGCACTTCGGGCACAAGGGCAAGGTCATGGACGGCTGGGAGACCCGCCGCCGCCGCGGCGTGTCCGCCGAGCAGCCCTGGCCGACCGCCGCGGACCACGACTACGCCCTGATCCGCCTCGGCGCCCCCGGCGTCATCCGCGGCATCGTCGTCGACACCGCCCACTTCCGCGGCAACATGCCGCAGGCCGTGTCCATCCAGGGCGCGTCCGTCGAGGGCTCCCCGACCGAGGCGGAGCTGCTCTCCGACGACGTCAAGTGGACGACCCTCGTCGAGCGCACCCCCGTCGGCGGCCACGCGGCCAACGGCTTCGAGGTCGACGTCGAGCAGCGCTTCACGCACCTGCGCCTGAACCAGCACCCGGACGGCGGCATCGCCCGTCTGCGCGTCTACGGCGAGGTACGCCCCGACCCGAAGTGGCTCGCCGTGCTGGGCACCTTCGACGTCGTCGCCCTGGAGAACGGCGGCTCGGTGGAGGACGCGTCCAACCGCTTCTACTCCCCGCCGACCAACACCATCAACCCGGGCCGCTCCCGCAAGATGGACGACGGCTGGGAGACCGCCCGCCGCCGCGACAACGGCAACGACTGGATCCGCTACCAGCTCGTCGCCGAGTCCGAGATCCGCGCCGTGGAGATCGACACCGCCTACCTCAAGGGCAACTCGGCCGGCTGGGCCTCGCTGTCGATCAAGACGGGCGAGGAGGGCGAGTGGACGGAGTTCCTGCCGCGCACCCGCCTGCAGCCCGACACCAACCACCGCTTCGTGCTGGACGCCCCGGCGGTCGGCACCCACGTACGGATCGACATCTTCCCGGACGGCGGCTTCTCCCGCCTGCGCCTGTTCGGTTCCCTGACGGAGGCCGGCGCGGCCGCGCACGCCGCCCGCCACCAGGAGCTGGGCGGCTGACCCGCCCCGCCCCGTGACCCGCCCCGGGGGCCGACACCCCCGGGGCCCGGGCACAGCCCTGTGGGGGCGCACCGCGTACGCGGTGCGCCCCCACAGGCGTTCCCTCAGGCGGCGTGGCCGCCGTCCACCGAGAACTCCGCCCCCGTGACGTACGCGGAGTCCGGCCCGGCGAGGAAGGACACCATGGCGGCCACCTCCTCGGGGGTGCCGTAGCGTCCGAGCGCCGTCAGTGAGCGCTGCGCGTCCGCGTAGGGGCCGTCGGCCGGGTTCATGTCCGTGTCCGTCGGGCCCGGGTGGACCAGGTTGGCGGTGATGCCGCGCCCGCCCAGCTCCCGGGCGAGCGCCTTCGTCAGGCCCGTCATGGCCGCCTTGCTCATCGCGTACAGCGTGCCGCCCGGGCCGGGGACCCGGCCCGTCATGCAGCTGCCGATGGTGACGATCCGTCCGCCGGAGCCCAGGTGCGCCGCCGCGGCCTGTGCGGCCAGGAAGGCGCCCCGGACGTTGACGCCGAGGACCAGGTCCACCTCGGCGGGGCCGAGCGTGTCGAGCGGGCCGACCACCCCGACGCCGGCGTTGTTGACGAGGACGTCGAGCCGCCCCAGCGCCCGTACGGCCTCCTCCACCGCCGTCCGCGGGCCGTCGGCGGCGCCCGCGTCGGCCCGTACCGCCAGGCCCCTGCGGCCCAGCGCCTCGATCTTCCCGACGACCTCGGCGGCCGCCCCGGCGCCGTTGACGTAGGTGAGCGCGACGTCGAAGCCGTCCTCGGCCAGCCGCAGCGCGGTGGCCGCTCCGATGCCCCGGCTGCCGCCCGTCACCAGGGCCACCGTGTTGCCGTTCATGTCGTTCCTCCCCGATCCGTTCCCTGCATTTGGTTGCGGGTTCAATGAAATACGGGGGAGGCCGACGGCGCTGGCGGGAATCCGACCCGGCGTTCACGCGCGCCGCACCGATGAGTGCGGGCACCGGCGGGAGTCTGAGGAGGAGAAGCAGACGACACAAGGAGCGCCGCGCCATGGGCAAGCTGACCCTGACCACCTTCCTGACCCTCGACGGAGTGATGCAGGCCCCCGGCGGCCCCGACGAGGACCGCAGCGGCGGGTTCGCGTACGGCGGGTGGCTCGTGCCGTTCGCCGACGAGGGCATGGGGGAGTTCGTGAACGAGCTCTTCGGCCGGGCCGAGGCCTTCCTCCTCGGCCGCCGGACGTACGAGATCTTCGCCTCGTACTGGCCGCTCCACGACGACCCGGCCGACCCCGTCCCGAACAAGCTCAACCGACTGCCGAAGTACGTCGCCTCCACCACCCTCAAGGACCCCGAGTGGGGACCGGCCGCCGTGGTGGACGGGGAGCACCTCCAGTCGGAGATCGTCCGGATCAAGGACGGCATGGACGGGGAGCTCCAGGTGCACGGCAGCGGACAGCTCGCCCAGTGGCTGCTCGCGCGCGACCTCGTCGAGGAGCTCAACCTGCTGGTCTTCCCCGTCTTCCTCGGCGCGGGACGCCGGCTCTTCCCCACCGGCGGCCTGCCCACGGCCTTCGAGCTGACCGCCTCCCGCACCACCGGCAGCGGAACCGCCATCCACACCTACCGCCCCACCGGCCGCGCCTCCTTCGGCACCTTCGCGGACTGAGCGGGGGAGGGGGCTCCGCGGGTGCCCCGGTTAACCGGTCGACCGGGAAGATCCACTCGGTTACCGTGGGCCCGCACCCGTGCGAGCCGCCGACGTCTCCACGCCCTCCACCCGTCGGAGCCGCCCGGTGACCACCCTCACCGCCCCCGCCCCCGCCCTCGCCCCCCGCCGGGCCTGGCTCGCGGACCTGCCCGTCCTGCTGGTCGCCGTCGTCTGGGGCGGCAGCTACCTCGCCGCCAAGGGGATCACCACCGCGCACACCGTGATCGCGGTCCTCGTGCTGCGCTTCGCGCTCGTGCTCCCGGTGCTGGTCCTCGCCGGACGCCGGCGGCTGCGCGCGCTGGGCCCCGCCCAGCTGCGCGGCGCGGCGGTGCTGGGCCTCGTACTCGGCGGGATCTTCCTGCTGGAGACCTACGGGGTGGTGCACACCTCCGCCACCAACGCCGGTCTGATCATCAGCCTCACCATGATCTTCACGCCGCTCGCCGAGTCCGCCGTGCGCCGCAGGAAGCCCTCGGCCGCCTTCCTCGGGGCCGCGGCCGTCTCGGTGGCCGGTGTCGTGCTGCTCACCCAGGGCGCCGGCTTCACCGCACCCGGCCCCGGCGACCTGCTGATCCTCGGCGCGGCCCTGGCCCGCACCCTGCACGTCCTGCTGATGGCGCGGATCAAGGCCGTCCAGGACGCCGACCCGCTCTCCCTCACCACCGTCCAGCTGGGCGCGGCCGTACTGGTCTTCGCCCTGCTCGCGGCCGTCCCCGGGACCGGCGACCGGCCCTGGACGGCCGCCGCGGACTTCGGCCCCGCCCAATGGGCCGGACTCGCCTTCCTCTCCGTCTTCTGCACGCTGTTCGCCTTCTTCGTGCAGATGTGGGCCGTACGCCGCACCTCCCCGTCCCGCGTCAGCCTGCTGCTGGGCACCGAACCGCTGTGGGCGGCCGCCGCCGGCATCGCCATCGGCGGCGAGCACCTCGGCCCGGCCGGACTCGCCGGAGCCGCGCTGGTCCTGGCCGGCACCGCCTGGGGACGCCGCGCGGCGCGCTGACCGCCCCGCCCCCGCCGGCCGCGATTGGCCGGTAAACGGCTCCTGCGGGCTTGATCAGCCCGCCTACTGTGGCCCGCATGTCCGCCGGCGCCCGCACCCTACAGGTCCGGGAGTTCCTCCAGCCGTACGGGCCGGCGCTCCCGCCGGGAGCGTTCGCAGGCCTCGGCCACCCGGAACGCGGCGAGCGCCTGGAACCCGTCGCACGGGTTGTCCCCCTCGCCGCGCACCAGCCGTACGAACGCCGCCAGCTCGGCCTCGTAGGCGGGGGCGAACCGCTCCAGGAACCCGGACCACGGATTGCCGGCCGGGGGCGGGCCGTGCGGCTCCGTCGAGGCGATCGGGGTCCGGTCGTCGAGCCCGCAGGAGACCTGGTCCAGCTCCCCGGCCAGCTCCATCCGCACGTCGTACCCGGCGCCGTTGCAGCGGGTCCCGGTGCTGGTGACCAGCGTCCCGTCGTCCAGTGTGAGCACGGCGGCGGCCGTGTCGACGTCCCCCGCCTCCCGGAACCGGGCCGGCCCCCTGTCGGAACCGGTCGCGTACACGTCGGCGACCTCGCGCCCGGTCACCCAGCGGACCATGTCGAAGTCGTGCACCAGGCAGTCCCGGTACAGGCCCCCGGAGGCCGCCAGGTACTCGGCCGGCGGCGGCGCCGGGTCGGCCGTCATCGTGCGCACCGTGTGCAGCCGTCCCAGGGCACCCGAACGGACCAGTTCGCGGGCGGTCCGGCAGCCCGCGTCGAAGCGCCGCATGAAACCGACCTGGAGCAGCCCCCGGGCCGCCCCCACCTCGCGCAGCACGGCCAGGGTCCGGGCCAGGTCGGGGGCCACCGGCTTCTCGCAGAACACCGGCAGCCCGCCGCGCACCGCCCGGACCACCAGGTCGGCGTGGCCCTCCGTCGCGCAGGCCACCACCACGGCGTCCACGCCCCAGGTGAAGACCTGGTCGACCGTCGGGGCGGCGGTCGCCCCCAGCCGGTCCGCGAGCCGCGCGGCCCGCCCGGGATCGGCGTCGGCCAGCAGCAGCGAGCCGGCGTCCGGGTGGCGGGCCAGTGCGGCCGCGTGGAAGGAGCCGATCCGGCCCGTTCCGATCAGCCCGATGCGCATGCACTCAACGTGGCCCCGTACGGGGGACCTGTCAATCTGCCCGCGCATGCCCCGATGACCCTTCATGGTCCACTGTGGCGGATACTGGGCGGCTGAAACCGTAATGACCGATTGATGACGGACGAGGGAAGGGCACGGGGACGTGGCTAGGGTTCGGACAGGGGTACGCGTCGTCGGCGCCGTGCTCGCGGCGGTACTGGGGGCCTCCCTCACGGGCTGCAGCAGCACGGGCGGCAAGCGCGCCGAGGAGCGGGCGAAGGCCGCGGAGGCGGGCCGGCCCGCCGTGTCCACGCCGCGCTGGACCTTCGCGATGATCACCCACGCGGGCGACGGCGACACCTTCTGGGACATCGTGCAGAAGGGCGCCAAGGAGGCCTCCGCGAAGGACAACATCAACTTCGTCTACTCCCACGACGACCAGGCGCAGCAGCAGGCCCAGTTCGTGCAGAACGCCATCGACCAGAAGGTCGACGGGATCATCGTCAGCCTCGCGAAGCCCGAGGCCCTCAAGGACGTCATCGCCAAGGCCGTCAAGGCCGGCATCCCGGTGGTCACGGTCAACTCCGGCTCCGCCCAGTCCGCCGCGTACGGGGCGCTCACCCACATCGGGCAGGACGAGGAGATCGCCGGCGAGGCCGTCGGCACCGAGCTGACCAGGCGCGGGAAGAAGAAGGCCGTCTGCGTCCTGCACGAGCAGGGCAACGTGGGCCACGAGCAGCGCTGCGCCGGGGCGAAGAAGACCTTCGGCGGCAGCATGGAGAACCTGTACGTCGAGGGCACCAACATGCCCTCCGTGCAGGCCGCCGTCCAGGCCAAGCTCCAGGCGGACCCCTCCGTCGACTCCATCGTGACCCTCGGCGCGCCCTTCGCCCCCACGGCCGTCAAGGCCAAGGACGCGGCGGGCAGCAAGGCCGAGGTGGACACCTTCGACCTGAACGAGTCCGTCGCCCGGGACCTCAAGTCCGGGGCGCTGGGCTTCGCCGTGGACCAGCAGCCCTACCTGCAGGGCTACCAGGCCGTGGACCTGCTGTGGCTCTACCGCTACAACGCGGACGTGCTCGGCGGCGGCCGCCCGGTGCTGACCGGCCCGCAGATCGTCACCGCGGCCGAGGCGGCCAAGCTGGAGGAGTACATCAAGCGGGGCAGCCGATGAGCGCCGCCGCCCCCGCGGCCGACGAACGGCTCGCGCCCACCTCGTACGTCCGGCGGCTGCTGGGCCGGCCCGAGCTGGGCGCGGTCGTCGGCGCCGCCGCCGTCTTCGTCTTCTTCTGCTTCGCCGCCGACAGCTTCCTGAAGCCCTCCAGCCTGAGCACGGTCCTGTACTCGGCCTCCACCATCGGCATCATGGCGGTTCCGGTCGCCCTGCTGATGATCGGCGGCGAGTTCGACCTCTCCGCCGGCGTCATGGTGACCACGTCGGCGCTGTTCAGCTCGATGTTCAGCTACCAGATGACCGCCAACGTCTGGGTCGGCGTCCTCGTCTCCCTGCTGGTCACGCTGGCCATCGGCTTCTTCAACGGGTTCATGCTGACCCGCACGAAACTGCCGAGCTTCATCATCACGCTCGGCACCTTCCTGATGCTGACCGGCCTGAACCTCGGCTTCACCAAGCTGATCAGCGGCTCGGTGTCCACCAAGACGATCGCCGACATGGAGGGCTTCTCCTCGGCGCGGGCCCTGTTCGCCTCGCAGTGGAACGTCGGCTCGGTCACCCTCAAGGTCACCATCCTGTGGTGGCTGGTGCTGGTCGCCGTCGCCACCTGGATCCTGCTGCGCACCCGCGCCGGGAACTGGATCTTCGCCGTCGGCGGCGGTGCCGACGCGGCCCGCGCCACCGGCGTCCCGGTGGTCAAGACCCGGATCGGCCTCTACATGGGGGTCGCGCTGTGCGCCTGGATCTCCGGGCAGCACATCCTCTTCTCGTTCGACGTGGTCCAGTCCGGCGAGGGCGTCGGCAACGAGTTCCTCTACATCATCGCGGCCGTCATCGGCGGCTGTCTGATGACCGGCGGCTACGGCTCCGCGATCGGCTCGGCCGTCGGCGCTTTCATCTTCGGCATGACCAGCAACGGCATCGTCTACGCGCAGTGGAACCCCGACTGGTTCAAGTTCTTCCTGGGCGCCATGCTGCTGCTCGCCACGCTGCTGAACGCATGGGTCCGCAAGCGGGCGGAGGCGCGGGCATGAGCACGCCACTGGTGAAGCTGACGGACGTCAGCAAGTACTACGGGAACATCCGCGCCCTGCACGGCGTGTCCCTGGAGGTCTCGGCGGGCGAGATCACCTGCGTGCTCGGCGACAACGGCGCCGGCAAGTCCACCCTCATCAAGATCATCGCGGGGCTGCACCGGCACGACGCCGGCAGTTTCGAGATCGAGGGGGCCGAGACCGAGCTCGCCAACCCGCGCGCCGCCCTCGACCACGGCATCGCCACCGTCTACCAGGACCTGGCCGTCGTCCCCCTCATGCCGGTGTGGCGCAACTTCTTCCTCGGCTCGGAACCGACGAAGGGCCGCGGCCCCTTCCGCCGCCTCGACGTCGACCTCATGCGCGAGACCACCCGCACCGAGCTGCTGCGCATGGGCATCGACCTGCGCGACGTCGACCAGCCCATCGGCACCCTCTCCGGCGGCGAGCGGCAGTGCGTGGCCATCGCCCGCGCCGTCCACTTCGGCGCGAAGGTCCTCGTCCTGGACGAGCCCACCGCCGCCCTCGGCGTCAAGCAGTCCGGCGTGGTCCTCAAGTACGTCGCCGCCGCCCGCGACGCGGGCCTCGGCGTGGTCCTCATCACCCACAACCCGCACCACGCGTACCTGGTCGGGGACCGCTTCGTGCTCCTCAAGCGGGGTGCCATGGCGGGCGGTCACACCCGCGACTCGATCACCCTGGACGAGCTCACCCGGCAGATGGCGGGCGGCTCGGAGCTGGAGGAGCTGAGCCACGAGCTGGAGCGGGTGGCAGAATCAGGGGCGACCACCCCATCCGATCCGGCCACCGACAGGGACGAAACGACTCGATGAGCACGTACCGGGACTTCACGCTCGCCCACCGGGGGGCGGCGCGGGGCACCGTCCTGCGGACCGTCGGGACCCGTGAGCGCCGCTCCCTGCGCACCGCCCCGCGCGTCCCGACCGTGGGCATCGACATCGGCGGCACCAAGGTCATGGCGGGCGTGGTCGACGCCGACGGGGTCATCCTGGAGAAGATCCGCACCGAGACCCCGGACAAGTCCAAGAGCCCCAAGGTCGTCGAGGACACCATCGTCGAGCTGGTGCTCGACCTGTCCGACCGGCACGACGTGCACGCCGTGGGCATCGGCGCCGCCGGGTGGGTCGACGCGGACCGCTCCCGCGTCCTGTTCGCCCCGCACCTGGCGTGGCGCGACGAGCCGCTGCGCGACGCCCTCCAGTCCCGGCTCGCGGTCCCGGTCATGGTCGACAACGACGCCAACACCGCCGCCTGGGCCGAATGGCGCTTCGGAGCCGGCCGCGGCGAGGACCACCTCGTCATGATCACCCTGGGCACCGGCATCGGCGGGGCCATCCTGGAGGACGGCCAGGTCAAGCGCGGCCGCTTCGGGGTGGCCGGCGAGTTCGGCCACATGCAGGTCGTCCCCGGCGGACACCGCTGCCCCTGCGGCAACCGCGGCTGCTGGGAGCAGTACAGCTCCGGCAACGCCCTGGTCCGCGAGGCCCGCGAGCTGGCCGCCGCCGACTCCCCGGTGGCGTACAACATCATCGCCAGGGTCGGCGGCAACGTCCAGGAGATCACCGGCCCCCTCATCACCGAGCTGGCCCGCGAGGGCGACGCCATGTGCGTCGAGCTCCTCCAGGACATCGGCCAGTGGCTCGGCGTCGGCATCGCCAACCTCGCCGCAGCCCTCGACCCGTCCTGCTTCGTCATCGGCGGCGGCGTCAGCGCCGCCGACGACCTGCTGATCGGCCCCGCCCGGGACGCCTTCCGCCGCCACCTCACCGGCCGCGGCTACCGCCCCGAGGCCCGCATCGCCAAGGCCCAGCTGGGCCCCGAGGCCGGCATGGTCGGCGCCGCCGACCTCGCCCGCCTCGTCGCCCGCCGCTTCCGCCGCGCCACCCGCCGGCGCGTCGAGCGGCACGAGCGCTACGCGCAGCTGGGCCGGCGCGGCGCTACGGCCCCCACGGACCCCAAGGATCAGGAACAGCAGTGACCCCGCCCTCCCTGCCCCGCCAGGCCTCCTCGCCCGAAGCGGGCGGTACGCAGCCGCCCACCGCCGAGGAGCGCGAGGACCGCCGGCACACCGTACGGCGCCGCTGGGTCACCGCGATCATCATCGTCCTGCTCATCGGGGTCCCGGCGGGGTACCTGTTCGTCTCGGCGCAGCAGAGCCGCCAGAGCGGCCGGGACAAGGCCGCCCGGGTGGGCGCGGTCAAGGTGCGCACCGACTGGCCCTCCAAGGTGCAGCGCAGCATCTACGAGGTGCCGATCCCGCTGATGGCCTCCCACGTCGGCTACCTGGAGACCAACAACTGGCACACCAGCCGGCTGTACGTGCAGTTCCAGGTGACCCCCGCGGAGCTGGACACCTTCCTGGCCGGAGTGGGCACCAGCAGGGACGCCCTGACCGCCGGGGTGTCGGTCTCCGAGCGCGACGCCAAGGTGGCCGGCTGGAGCTGGAGCCCGAAGCACCAGTGGTCCGGGGTCACCGTGGAGGCCGGGGACCCGCGTCCCACGCGCGACGTCACCGTCGACTTCACCAACCCGTCGGCCCCCCGCGTCTACGTGGTCTCCACCACCGTGCCGTAGGCCCGCCACGGCCTATGGTGGGATCATGAAGCTCACCAAACGGCTGCACTCCTGCGTCCAGTTGGAGAAGGACGGGCGCGTGCTCGTCATCGACCCGGGCGCCTTCAGCGAACCGGACGCGGGCCTCGGGGCGGACGTCCTGCTGGTCACCCACGAGCACCCCGACCACTTCGACGAGGGCCGGCTGCGCGCGGCGCTCGACGCCAACCCGGCCGCCGCCCTGTGGACCCTGAGCAGCGTGGCGGACCGGATGGCCGCCGCCTACCCGGGCCGGGTGCACACGGTGGGCCACGGCGACGCCTTCACCGCCGCCGGCTTCGAGGTCCAGGTCCACGGCGAGCTGCACGCCGTGATCCACCCGGACATCCCGCGGGTCACGAACGTCGGCTACCTCGTGGAGGGCTCCCTCTTCCACCCCGGGGACGCGCTGACCGTGCCCGGCGTCCCGGTCCAGACGCTGATGCTGCCGGTCCACGCGCCGTGGAACAAGGTCGCCGAGGTGATCGACTACGTCCGCGAGGTCAAGCCGGCCCGGGCCATCGACATCCACGACGCCTACCTCGCCGACATCGCCCGGCCGATCTACGACATGGCCCTGGACACCTTCGGCGGCGCCCCGCACAGCCGCCTCGGCGCAGGTGAGAGCGCCGCGCTCTGACTGTCGGTGCCGGGCGGTAGGTTGGTGTACATGCGTATCGCCACGTACAACGTCAACTCGATCACCGCCCGGCTGCCGCGCCTGCTGGCCTGGCTGGAGAGCTCCGGCACGGATGTGCTGTGCGTCCAGGAGACCAAGTGCTCCGCGGAGCAGTTCCCCGCCGCCGAGCTGCGCGAGCTGGGCTACGAGTCGGTCGTCAACGCCACCGGCCGGTGGAACGGCGTGGCCCTGCTCTCCCGCGTCGGGCTGGAGGACGTCGTCGTGGGGCTGCCCGGCGGCCCCGACTACGAGGGCGTCCAGGAGCCCCGCGCCATCTCCGCCACCTGCGGCGGGGTGCGCGTCTGGTCCGTGTACGTGCCCAACGGCCGCGAGGTCGAGCACGACCACTACGGCTACAAGCTGAACTGGTTCGGCGCCCTGGCCACCGCCATCGCCGAGGACGCGGCCGGCAGCCGCCCCTTCGCGGTCCTCGGCGACTTCAACGTGGCGCCGACCGACGAGGACGTGTACGACCCGGCCGTCTTCGAGGGCCTCACGCACGTCACCCCCGCCGAACGGGCCGCCCTGGAGGCCCTGCGCGCCGCCGGCCTGGCCGACGTCATGCCGCGCGCGCTCAAGTACGACCGCCCGTACACCTTCTGGGACTACCGCCAGCTCGCCTTCCCCAAGAACCGGGGCATGCGCATCGACCTGGTGTACGGGAACGAGCCCTTCGCCAAGGCCGTCAAGGACGCCTACGTGGACCGCGAGGAGCGCAAGGGGAAGGGCGCCTCCGACCACGCCCCGGTCGTCGTCGACCTGGACGTCTAGAAGACGGACGGATCGGGGCGCGCCCTGTGGCCAGCCGGGGATCCTGCTGCCACGCTGGTCGGTATGGACATCCCTTTCCTGGCGAACTGGCTGAACCGGAACGAAACGGAACAGGGTGCGGGGCTCGCCGCCACCCTCGGGGATGATCACGAGGACGTCGCCGAGCTGTTCTCGGAGTGCGAGATGCTGCGGTCGCAGGCGAGGGCGGCCGGACTGGAACTCGACGAGACCCCGGCCTCGTTGGAGGCCCTGGACCAGCTGATGCCGCGCTGGCGCCGGGACCCCGAGGCGGTGCCCTGGCTGGGCAACGACGCGGGCTTCTACCTCGGGACCGTGATCGTGCGCAGCCTCCCGGGGGCCGGCTGGCGGGTCTGGCCCAACGGCCGGCCGGTGATCCGGCTCGCGTCCGGGCGGGAGCTCAACGTGATCGAGTCGGGCCTGTCCTGGGCGATGACCGGCTCCCCCGAGCTGAGCCAGGCCTACGCCGAGGCCTCCGAGGGCTGAGCGGGGGGCCGGCGCGGGCCACTATAGGTCAATGTACTTTATGTACCTTTTTGGCGTGTCGGAGCGAAGTACCCCCGACGGCTGGATAGTTTGCGCTGACCTCGACACCGACAAGTGGGCAGGGCAGCGCATGGCCGTCGATCCGTTGATCGAGCTGCGGAACGTCAACAAGCACTACGGGAATCTGCACGTCCTCCAGGACATCAACCTCACCGTCGGCCGCGGGGAGGTGGTGGTGATCATCGGACCGTCCGGGTCCGGGAAGTCCACCCTCTGCCGGACGATCAACCGGCTGGAGACCATCGAGTCCGGCACGATCACCCTCGACGGCCACCCCCTGCCCGCCGAGGGCAGGGAGCTGGCGGGCCTGCGCGCCGAAGTCGGCATGGTCTTCCAGTCCTTCAACCTCTTCGCGCACAAGACCGTCCTGGCCAACGTCTCGCTCGCCCAGATCAAGGTGCGGGGACGCAGGAGGGAGGAGGCCGACAAGCGCTCCCGGGAGCTCCTGGACCGCGTCGGCCTCGCCAGTCAGGCGGACAAGTTCCCCGCCCAGCTCTCCGGCGGCCAGCAGCAGCGCGTGGCCATCGCCCGCGCCCTCGCCATGAACCCCAAGGCACTCCTCTTCGACGAGCCCACCTCCGCCCTCGACCCCGAGATGATCAACGAGGTGCTGGAGGTCATGCAGCAGCTCGCCCGCGACGGGATGACCATGGTCGTGGTCACCCACGAGATGGGCTTCGCCCGCTCCGCCGCGAACCGCGTCGTCTTCATGGCCGACGGCCGCGTCATCGAGGACCGCACCCCGGAGGCCTTCTTCACCGCCCCCGAGAGCGACCGGGCCCGGGACTTCCTCTCCAAGATCCTCAAGCACTGAGGGGCGGCCCGATGAAGCACACCCTGCGCGCACTCGCCCTGGCCGCGCTGATCCTCGCGGCCGCCGCCTGCGGCAAGTCGGGCAGCCCCCCGGTCAAGGGCCCCCAGCCCGAGGACCTGCCCGTCTACAAGGTCGACACCGGCTTCTCGCTGCCCGCCTCGCGCACCTGGGAGAAGGCGAGGAAGCGCGGCCGCCTCGTGGTCGGCGTCAAGGAGGACCAGCCGTACATGGGGGAGAAGGACCCCGCCAGCGGCCGCTACTCCGGCTTCGACATCGAGATCGCCAAGATGACGGCGGCCTCGCTCGGCTTCGACCCCAAGACCATCGAGTTCAAGACGATCGCCTCCGCCAACCGCGAGACCGCCCTGCAGAACGGCCAGATCGACTACTACGTGGGCACCTACACGATCAACGACAACCGCAAGAAGCAGGTCGGCTTCGCGGGCCCCTACTTCATGGCCGGCCAGTCCCTCCTCGTCCGCGGGAACGAGAAGGACATCAAGGGCCCCGAGGACCTCGCCGGGAAGAAGGTCTGCTCCGCCGCCGGCTCCACCCCCTACCAGCGGCTCCAGAAGGAGTACCCCAAGGCCGTGCTCGTCGCCTACGACACCTACTCGGCCTGCGTGGACAACCTGCTCTCCTACCAGGTCGACGCCGTCTCCACCGACGACTCCATCCTCCTCGGCTACGCCGCCAAGGCCCCCGAGGAGCTCAAGGTCGTCGGCGAGCCCTTCTCGAAGGAGCCCTACGGCATCGGCGTCCCCCGTGGCGACAACGCCCTGCGGCTCGCCCTCGACGACGCGCTGGAGGCCGACGAGAAGAACGGCGACTGGAAGAAGGCCTACGAGGCCACCCTCGGCCTCTCCGGCCGGCCCGCCCCCCAGCCGCCCGCCATCGACCGCTACCCGGCGGGCTGAAGGGAGAGCGCACCCCCGTGAACGTACTCACCGAGAACTTCGCGCTCTACGGCGAGGGCTTCCTCGGCACCGTGGAGCTGACCGTCTACGCCTCGCTCGTCGCCCTGGTCCTCGGCTTCCTCATGGCCTCCTTCCGCGTCGCGCCCGTCGGCTCCTTCCGCGTCTTCGGCACGGTCTGGGTGACCGTGCTGCGCAACACCCCCCTCACCCTGCTCTTCTTCGCCGTCATGCTCGGCCTGCCGCGCTTCGGACTGGTCCTGCCCTTCGAGCTCTTCGCCGTCCTCACCCTCGGCTGCTACACCTCGGCCTTCATCTGCGAGGCGCTGCGCTCCGGCATCAACACCGTGCCCAAGGGCCAGGGCGAGGCCGCGCGCAGCCTGGGCATGTCCTTCGGGCAGACCCTGGGGACGGTGGTGCTGCCGCAGGCCTTCCGCTCCGTCATCCCGCCCATCGGCTCGACCCTGATCGCGCTCGCGAAGAACTCCGCCATCGCCGGCGCCTTCAGCGTCACCGAGCTGCTGGGCACGTACAAGACCCTCAACGAGCTGGGCTACAGCATCATCTGGACCTTCGTCTGGATCGCCGTCGGCTACCTGATCATCACCCTGTCCATCAGCGCGGTCTTCAACGTGCTGGAGAAGCGCTACGGAGTCGCCCGATGACCGCGCACGCGCTGCACGGGGACCTGGAGTCCACGGCCCTCTACGACCTGCCCGGGCCCAGGGCCCAGCGCCGCCACCTCCTCTACGGGATCCTCTCGACCGCGGTGATCCTCGGCCTGCTGGCGTGGATCCTCTACCTCCTCTTCGACACCGACCAGTTCACCGCCGCCAAGTGGAGCCCCTTCGCGTACGAGGGCATCCAGGAGCTGCTGCTCAGAGGGCTCGGCAACACCCTGAAGGCCTTCGCGTACGCCTCCGTGCTGTCGCTGGTGCTCGGTGCGGTGCTCGCGACCGGCAGGCTCTCGGTGCACCGTCCGGTGCGCTGGGCCGCCACCCTGTGCGTGGAGTTCTTCCGGGCCATGCCGGTCCTGGTGATGATCTTCTTCATCTTCGTGGCGCTGAAGGTCCAGCCCCTGCCGGCCCTGGTGGCGGGGCTGACGCTGTACAACGGCTCGGTGCTCGCCGAGGTGTTCCGCACGGGCGTCAACGCCGTGGAGAAGGGCCAGCGCGAGGCGGCGTACGCCCTGGGCATGCGCAAGACGCAGGTGATGACCTTCGTCCTGGCACCGCAGGCGGTCCGGGCGATGCTGCCCGCGATCATCAGCCAGCTGGTGGTGGCCCTCAAGGACACCTCGCTGGGCTTCCTGATCACCTACGAGGAGTTCCTGCACGCGGGCAAGCTGATCGCCTCCAACCTGGACTACGACCTGCCCTTCATCCCCGTCGTGATGATCGTCTCGCCGGTCTACATCGGCATGTGCATGCTGCTGTCCTGGTTCGCCACCTGGGTCGCGCGGCGCGAGCGGCGCAGCCTGAAGACCAGGGCGGTCGAGGTCGCGCCCGCCGAACCGGGCACGGTGCTGCCGGGGAGATAGACGGCCCCCCGGCAGCGGCCGCGGATCACTGCTCGCGCAGCGGCACCGAGACGTACGAGGGATCGGTGCGCGGCGAGGAGAAGGTCAGCTGCGCGCCGGCGGGGTTGTGCTCGATGTAGAGCGGGTCGACCGTGTCGACGACGAGGGCCAGGCGGTGGCCCTCGGGGACGTCGTAGGCGGTGGAGAAGAGGTCCAGGTCGACCCCGAAGGACTGGCCGGGCGTCTTCCCGTGGAAGGTGTACGGGGCGTTGCTGACGAGCTTGCCGATGCCGAGCGGGCCGACGTCGTAGAGGTAGGCGACGAAGGTGCCGTCGCCCTTGGTGGGCGTGACGGTGGTGTGCAGGCGCACGGTGCCGCGGATCCGGCGCTCGTCCTCGTAGCGCGGGGACTGCCAGACGGCGGCGAAGGCGCGGGGGAGCAGCGGGATCGAGGCGGCCGGCGGGGCCTTGGCGAACTGGTCGAGGATGCTGGAGAGGAAGAGGATCCCGCCGTTGGCGCCGGAGTCGACGTTGGCCCAGACGTGCTCGCTGCCGGTGAGCGGGAGCCTCTCGGTGCCGCCGGAGCCGACCGACTTCCAGTCCGCGTAGCCCTCGTACCCGTCGGTGCTGCGGGACTTGATCTGCACGGGGGCTTCGGTGTCGACCCCGTTGCGTTCGCCCTTGAGGTAGCGGTCGAACCAGCGGTGGGCGTTGGTCCAGGTGTCGTTGGGCAGGCCCAGCAGTCCGGTGGCCTCGGCGGTGGCGTGGTCGCCGGGGCGGAACTCCAGGCGCTTGGGGCCGGTCAGCTTCTCGAAGAACTCGGCGTACTGGTTGGGCGGGAAGATCGTGTCGCCCCAGGCGTTGCCGAGCATGATCGCGGCGCCGTTGGCGTTGATCCGGCCGACCTGCTCGGAGGCGGAGCGCTTCTTCCCCCACTCGATCATCGCCTGCTCGTTCTCCAGCTTCGAGCCGAGGAAGTCGCCGAGGATCTGCTGGAGTTCGGGTCCGGGGCGGCCGGTGAGGTGGCCGGCGGCGCCCAGCATGCCGGCGGCCTGGAGGTGCTGGGTGCGGCCGGAGTAGATGGACTCGATGAGGTCGGCCCAGCCGCTGAGGGCCACCACGGCCTTGACGCGCGGGTCGTGCGCGGAGGCCAGCAGGCTGATGCCCGCCCCGTAGGAGACCCCGCCGAGGCCGATGCGGCCGGGGTCGGCGGGGGCGTTGGCCAGGGCCCAGTCGATGACGGCGGAGACGTCGGCGATGTCCGCCGGCCCCGCGGTCTCGATCTGCCCGCCGGAGAGCCAGAAGCCGCGGGAGGTGTAACTCACCACGACGTAGCCGGAGTCGGCGAGCTGCTTGGCCTGGGCGATGTATTCGATCTGCGGCATGCCCCAGCTGGTGGGGAGCACGATCAGCGGGTACTTCCGGCCGGGCTCGGCGCCGGCCGGGGTGAAGACGTTGCCCTTGAGGGTGATGCCGCCCGAGCCGGGGATGTCGTGGAAGCGCACCTGCGAGGAGGTGCCGGTCTGTGAGGTGGCGGCGGTCGGCGCCGCCTGGGCCTGATGGGGGGACAGGCCCAGCGCGGTCGCCGCGAGCAGGGCGGCCACGGCCGCTGCGGTGGTGGGGCGGGTTCTCATCGATCGCTCCTCGCGTGCGCCGGTGTCCAAAAGTGACCCGACGGTAACGGGAGGGGCTTACCCGAGGTAACCCGTGAGTAAGTTACGTAGCGGTAACAATTGGGGAGGGGCCGGTCGGCCGCCCGTACGGTCAGCCCTGCGGGGAGCCGCCGCCGGCCAGGGCGCTCTTCGCCTTCCACTGGTCCCACGACAGGTTCCACTCGCCGTACCCGTTGCCGAGCTCGGCGTTGCCCTTCGAACCGCTGCCGACCACCTCGAAGGGATCGCCGACCTGCACCCGCTCGTAGAAGGACTTGGCCTCGGCGTCGCTCATGCCCACGCAGCCCGAGCTGGAGTTCACGCGGCCGAAGTTGGCGGAGTTCCAGGGCGCGGCGTGCGCGTACATGCCCGACCAGGTCAGCCGCATCGAGTAGTCGACCATCTTGTCGTAGGAGTCGCCCAGGCCCACCGTCTGGGAGTCCATCCGGATGGTGCCCTCCTTCGCCATCAGCACCATCTTCCCGGACCAGGAGGCCTTCTGGCCGCCGGGCGTGCCCGCCGAGACCGGGATCGTCTTCACCGTCTGGCCGTCCTCGGTCACCGTCATCTTCATGGTGTCGAGGCTGACCTCCATCCGGCGGTCCTTGCCTATCTTGAACTCGGTGTTGTAATCGCGCGCGAAGAGCCCGCCGCCGGAACCGGAGTCCACTCCGTTCAGGTGCATGTCGACCTTCACGTCGGTGCCGGACTTCCAGTACTCCTTCGGCCGCCAGTCCACCCGGTCCTTCCCGGAATAGTCCTTGAACCAGCCCCAGGCGCCCTCGGTGTTGTTCGAGGTGGTCACCTTCAGTTGCTTCTCGACCTCGGCCTTGTTCTTCACCGGATTGTCGAAGACCAGCGAGACGGGCATCGCGACGCCCACCGTGCTGCCCTTCGGGATGTTGATGGAGACCTTGTTCACCTTGTCCGCGGGCGAGGTCTTGAACTGGGTGGTCGCGCTCTGGCTGGCGGTGTTCTGCGCCTCGACCTTGTAGTCGGTGCCGGGGGAGGCGTTGCGCTCCGAGGTCCAGGTCCGGCCGTCGGCGGATATCTGCCCCGCCAGCTCCCCGCCCTTGCCGTCGACCACCTTGACCAGGGAGAACTTGCCGTCGGCGAGGGTCACCTTCACCGGCTCGCCGGCCTTGACCTGGTCGCCCGTGAGGTTCACCGAGATCGCCATGTCCGGGCCCTTCTCCGTCCCGCCCCCCTTGCCGTCGCCGCCCGCCTTCCCGTCCGTACCGCCGCTCCCGCAGGCGCTGAGGGCGAGGGTCAGCAGCGCGGTGCCCGCCAGCACGGCGTGACGGGTGCGGCGGCGCGGAAGTGCGGTGCGGCGTGTACGGCTCAACGAAAACCCCTCCGAAGAAATAACGGTCGTCCTCAGGTAAGGAGCGAACGCGGCCACATTAGGTTGCGCATTCCGCGCAAAAACTCCCCGGGGCCGTTGTGACATGGGCCGCAGCGGAACTGTTGCCGTCCGGTCACATTCGGGGACTTGTGGAATCCGGCCGTCCGGAATTGGCCAACGGGCTCGTCCGGGGCGGGAAAAGGGCCCTTCCGCGCCGTGGCGGGGGCCAAAGGACCCTACCGGGAGGTGAATTCGCCCCGACCCGGCCACCGGGTTACCCTCCGTCTTCGGCTCGGCGAAGGGAAAGACCGATGTACGGATCCACCAGCAGCGCGGCGCCGGGCGCGGCACCCGCGGCCCCGGCACCCGCGACTGCGGCGGCCGGGGCCCCGGCGAAGGCCTCGGTGCTGCGCAGCGGTGCGCTGATGGCCGCCGGCTCCGTCGTCTCCCGCGCCACCGGCTTCGTCCGCTCCGCCGTGGTCCTCGCCGCACTGGGCGCCGGATTCCTCGGAGACGGCTACACCGTCGCCAACACCGTCCCGAACATCCTCTACATGCTGCTCATCGGAGGCGCCCTCAACGCCGTCTTCGTCCCCGAGCTGGTCCGGGCAGCCAAGGAACACCGCGACGGCGGAGCCGCGTACACCGACCGGCTGCTGACCGCCTGCACCGCGGCGCTCCTCGCGCTCACCGCCGCCGCCGTCCTCGCCGCACCGCTGATCGTGGACGCGTACACCCCCGCCTCCTACACGGACGCCCAGCGCGCCACGGTCGTCGCCCTGGCCCGTTTCTGCCTCCCGCAGATCCTCTTCTACGGGCTCTTCACCCTGCTCGGCCAAGTACTCAACGCGCGCGGCCGGTTCGGCGCCATGATGTGGACCCCGGTCCTCAACAACATCGTCATCATCGGCGTCTTCGGCTTCTTCCTGTACGCCTCCGGCGGCGGCCGCGACGCCCTCGACGCCGCCGACACCCGGCTGCTGGGCATCGGCACCACCGCCGGGATCGCCCTCCAGGCCCTCGCCCTCGTCCCCTCGCTGCGCGCCGCCCGCTTCCGCTGGCGCCCCCGCTTCGACTGGCGCGGCAGCGGCCTCACCCGCCCCCTGCGCAACGCGGGATGGCTGGTCGTGCTCGTCCTCAGCAACCAGTTCGCCTACTGGGTGGTGACCAAGCTCTCCACCACCGTCGGCGACCGGGCCCCCGGCTACGGCTACGCCGCCTACACCAGCGCCTACCAGCTGTGGATCGTCCCCCAGGGCATCATCACCGTCTCCCTGGTCACCGCCCTCATGCCCCGGATGAGCTCGGCCGCCGCCGACGGCGACCTCACCGCCGTCCGCGAGGACGTCTCGTACGCCCTGCGCTCCAGCGCCGCCCTCGTGGTCCCCGCCGCCGCGCTCTTCGCCGCACTCGCCCCCTGGGTGATGGACTGCGTCTCCGGATACGGCAAGGTCACCCCCGCCGAGGTCGCGGCCATGGCCGGCATGCTCGCCGCCTTCGCGCCCGGCCTGATCGCCTACTCCGCCCAGTACGCGCTCGCCCGCGGCTTCTACGCCCTCTCCGACACCCGCACCCCCTTCTTCCTGAACCTGGTCATCGTCGCCCTCAACGCCGGCCTGTCCTACGCCGCCTACCTGCTGCTGCCCGTGCGCTGGGCCGTCACCGGCATGGCCGCGGCCACCTCCCTCGCCTTCATCGGCGGCGCCGCCGTCACCGCCTGCGCCCTCTCCCGGCGGCTCGGCCCGCGCCCGAAGGGCCGCACCACCGCCCTCGCCACCCACCTGCGGCTGCTCGCCGCCTGCCTGCCCGCCGCCGGCGCCGCGTACGCGGCCGCCCGCGCCGCCGACGGCCTCGGTTCCTTCGCCGCCGCCGGAGCGGGAACCGCCGCGCTCGCCCTGGTCGTCGTACTCCTCGCCCGGCCGCTGCGCCTGGCCGAGATCACCGACCTGCTGGACTCCCTGCGCCGGAAGGCCGGCCGATAGCGGGAGGAAACCCCATGAACCACCCTGGAATACTGACCGGATGCCACGCGTACTACTGATCGAGGACGACCCTTCCATCCGGGAAGGGGTCGGCCTCGGCCTGCGCCGCCGCGGCCACGAGGTGAGCGCCGCCGCCACCGGCGAGGAAGGACTGGCCCTCATCGGGGGTTTCCGCCCCGAGCTGGTCCTCCTGGACCTGATGCTGCCCGGCATCAACGGCGTACAGGTCTGCCGCCGGATCCGCGAGACCAGCCAGGTCCCCATCATCATGCTCACCGCACGCGGCGACGACTTCGACATCGTCGTCGGCCTGGAGGCCGGGGCCGACGACTACATCGTCAAACCAGCCCGCACCGAGATCATCGAAGCCCGGATCAAGGCCGTCCTGCGCCGCCTCAAGGGCCCCGGCGGCCCGCCCGGCGTGGAACACCACGGCGAACTCGCCATCGACCGCGCCGGACTGACCGTCGCCAAGAACGGCGAACGCGTCGCCCTCGCACCCAGCGAGATCAAGCTCCTGCTCCACCTGTCGGCCTCACCCGAACAGGTCTTCTCCCGGCAGCAGCTGCTGGAATACGTGTGGGAGCACAGCTACCACGCCGACGCCCGGCTCGTGGACGCCTGCGTACGCCGGCTGCGCAACAAGGTCGAGGACCCCGACCGCCACCCCCGCTACATACAGACCGTGCGGGGCTTCGGCTACCGCTTCGGCCCCCTCTAGGCCGTGCGCCGTCTCCCGCCGCTCGGCCTGCGCACCCGGCTGATCGCCGCGTTCCTGCTCGTCGCCGCCATCTGCGCCGTCAGCACCGCCGCCCTCACCTACCGGCAGGCCCGCAGGGCCGTACTGACCCAGAGCCAGGACACCGCGGTCAGCACCCTGCGCGACCAGCTGGAGGGCCAGGGCATGAGCCTGCCCATGGACCGCCAGCAGCTCCAGCGCCTCGTCAACGACCTGGGCAAACGCGGCAAACCCCACTCCTGGGTGGTCTACGGCGAGTACGGCACCCTGCGCGCCTCCTCCAACGGCACCCCCACCACCTCAGCCGTCCTCACCGAGAAGCTGCGCGAGCAGGTCGCGGCCAACCCGCACGGCGCCTTCCAGCGGGTGCAGGACGGCCGCGGCGAGCCCTACCTGACCATCGGCATGCCCGCCGTCTTCACCCGCGACGGCAGCCGCGAGCCCACCGGCGTCACCGTCTACGCCGTCATGCCGCTCACCAGCGAACGGCAGACCGTCGACGCCATGGTCGAAGCCGCCAAACAGGGCGCCGTACCGGGCCTGGCCATCTCCCTCGTACCCGCCCTGCTCGCCGCGCGCAGCGTCCTGCGCCCCGTACGCGACATGCGCCGCGCCGCCCAGAACCTGGGCCGGGGCCGTCTCGACACCCGCATCGCCGTCAAGGGCGCCGACGAACTCGCCGGCCTCGCCCGCACCTTCAACGAGACCGCCGGCGCCCTGGAGGAATCCGTCACCGAACTGCGGGAGGCGGAGGCCCGGGCCCGCCGCTTCGCCGCCGACGTCTCCCACGAACTGCGCACCCCGCTCGCCGGGATGCTCGCGGTCACCGAGGTGCTCGACGAGGACGCCGCCGGCCTCGACCCCGACACCGCCAAGGCCCTGCGGCTGATCAGCGCCGAGACCGGCAAGCTCGCCGTCCTCGTCGAGGACCTGATGGAGATCTCCCGCTTCGACGCCCGCGCCGCCGAACTCAACCTCGACGACGTGGACGTCGCCGAGGCCGTCGGCAAGACCCTGGAACGCCGCCGCTGGGACGACGACCGGGTCACCACCGACCTCCCCGGAGGGATCCGCGCCCGGCTCGACCCGCGCCGCTTCGACGTGGTCCTCGCCAACCTCGTCGGCAACGCCCTGAGGCACGGCGAGGCCCCCGTACGGGTCGCCGTACGCACACAGGAGCACCCCGGCGGGCCACGCCTGCTGCTGGAGGTCGCCGACAGCGGGCCGGGCATCGCCGAGGGGGTCCTCCCGCACATCTTCGACCGGTTCTTCAAGGCCGACGCCGCCCGCGCCCGCTCCGCCGGCAGCGGCCTCGGACTCGCCATCACCCTGGAGAACGTCCGCCTCCACGGCGGCACCCTGACCGCCGCCAACGGAGCCGACGGGGGAGCCGTGTTCACCCTCGACATGCCGCTGGAGGCAACCGCATGAGCCGTACGCGGTCCCTCGCCGCCCGCGCCGCCGCCCTGCTCGGCCCGGCGCTGCTGCTCACCGGCTGCGGGATCAAGCCGACCGGGGTCGTCGAGAGCGGCGCGGCCGCCAAGGTGGCCGTCGCCGCGCCCGCCCGCACCTCCATGGCCTACTTCGTCACCCCCGAGGGACGGCTCGTGCCCGCACCGCAGCCCGAGCACACCCGCGACGGCCCCCGCGGCAGCCTGACCGGACTCCTCACCGGTCCCGGAGCCCCGGAACTGGAAGCCGGGCTCGGCACCCGGCTGCCCGCGGTCGACGAAGCGGGGCTGGAACAGATCGGCGTCGGCTTCACGGCCCGCGACCGGGTGGAGGCACGGCTCCCCTTCTCCGTCGCCGGCCTGGACCCGACCGCCCGCCGCCAGCTCGTGTGCAGCGCCCTGTCGACCCTCGCCCCGGCCTTCGACGTGGTGCTGCGCGGCACCGACACCGCGCTGGAGGCGGCCCGCTGCGAGTTCGGGGGCCGGACGGGCTGACGGCCCCTCGCGGTGGCCCCCGGCGCCCTTGCGCGGTTCCCCGTTGCCGGTGCCCTTCGCGGTGATCCCCGTACCCTTGCGCGGGTCCCCGGCAGCCCGCCACCGTGTGGGCCATGGAACGCGCCGCCCGGCCCACCGGCATCCCCGACGTCTTCGACCCCCGCCTCTACGCCGAGGGCGTCCCGCACGAGCGCTACCGGCTGCTGCGCGAGCGGCACCCGGTCGCCTGGCAGGAGGAGCCCGAAGTCCAGGGCTGGCCCGCCGGGCCCGGCTTCTGGGCCGTCACCCGGCACGCCGACGTCGTCCGCGTCCTGCGCGACCACACCGCGTACTCCTCCTGGCTCGGGGCCACCCAGATCCGCGACCCCGACCCCGCCGACCTGCCGTTCCTGCGCAGCACCATGCTCAACCAGGACCCTCCCGACCACGGCCGGCTGCGCCGCCTGGTCTCCCGCGCCTTCACCCCCGCCCGCGTCGACGCCTTCGCGGACCGGGCCCGCCGGCGCGCCCGTACCCTCCTCGCCGCCGCCCGCGACGGCGCCGAGGACGGCACCGCCGACGTGGTGCGCGCCGTCACCGACGAGTACGCCCTGCTCAACCTCACCGACCTGCTCGGCGTGCCGCCCGCCGACCGGGGCCTGCTGCTGGAGTGGACCGTACGCGTCATCGGCTACCAGGACCCCGACGACGCCCCCGCACCCCTCCTCGGCCCCGACGGCAAGCCGCTGAACCCGCGCTCCCCGGCCCTGCTCGGCGAGATGTTCGGCTACGCCCGCGAACTCGCCGCGTACAAGCGCGCCCACCCCGGGGACGACGTGATGACCGCCCTCGCCCAGGCCGGACTGGAGCCCGCCGAGCTGGAGATGTTCTTCTTCCTGCTCACCGTCGCCGGCAACGACACCGTACGCGGCGCGGCACCCGGAGGCCTCCTCGCCCTCGCCCGGAACCCGGGCGCCTACCGCCGGCTCGCCGCCGGCGCCACCGGCACGGACCGGGCCGTCGAGGAACTCCTGCGCGTCCACCCGCCGGTACTCAGCTTCCGCCGCACCGCCGCCCGCGACACCGAACTCGCCGGGACACCGATCCGCGCCGGCGACAAGGTGGTCGTCTTCCACGCCTCCGCCAACCACGACGAACGCGTCTTCACCGACCCCGGCCGGCTCGACCTCGGCCGCTCCCCGAACCCGCACGTCTCCTTCGGCGACGGCCCGCACGTCTGCCTCGGCGCCCACTTCGCCCGGCTCCAGCTGCGCACCCTCTACGAGGAGTGGCGTACGGCGATGCCCGCGCCCGAACTCGCGGGGGAGCCGCGCCGGCTGGTCTCCAACTTCATCAACGGCATCACCCGGCTGCCGCTGCGGGTGTCCGCGCCGCGTCGGTGACGTCCGCCACCAGCTCCGTCACGTCCGGCCCGTAGGCGTCGGAGTTGACCACCTTCAGCATCAGACAGAAGGCCTTCCCGTGGTGCTTGCGCGCCAGCTCCTGGTGGTTGCGGGCCAGGTATCGGGCCGCCGCCTGATTGCTGTTGGCGGTCTGCCCCGACAGCAGGAAGACCGGCCGCGTACCCGGCCCCGTGGTCAGCCGGGCCAGCAGCACGTACTCGGCCAGGCCCGGCTCCCAGCGGTACGTGTCCCCGCCGACGGCTATCGCCCCCCGGTCCGGACCGGATTCGGTGGACACGTCGACCCGCACACCGGGAAGCAGCGAGTGCAGGTGCGCCACCGTACGGGAGTTGGAGGCGGGCCCGCCGACGCAGAACTCGGCGCGCTCGCCGAAACCCTGCCGCGCCTGGTGGGTGACGACCTGCACCGTCGCCCCGCAGTCCTTTATCAGGGCGGATATCTCCAGCAGCGCGAAGGCGTCGTTGCGGTGCAGCGAGTTCTCCGTGCCGCCCATCTGGCGGTTTACCACGAACAGGCAGTCCGAGCCGGCCGGCAGCCCGAAGAACGCCTGCTTGCGGCGGAGCGCCCGACGCCAGAGGTAGGTCCGTGCGAACCAGCCGAAACCACCACTGATGGCCGTGGCCACCACCCCGAGCACGATGTTGCGGACGTCATCGTTCATGCGGCGGATGGTAGCCGTCACACCACCGTCATGACGCGGGGGCCGGGGCGGAGCTAGGCTGCCGCTCCTAGGTCTGACAGGCAGTCGACTGGAGGAACCGGATGCGTGCTTCCGCCGCACGTCAGTTAGCGTTCGCCGCCCTCGCCGGGGCGCTCGTCTCCACCGGGGCCGCCGCCCCGCCCTCGCAGACGGCGACCCCGCCGAAGGTGCCGGTCGCCGCCGGCTACGGCGGAGCCGTCGCCAGCGTCGACGCGGACGCCTCCGCCGCCGGCGTCGCCGTACTGCGGGCCGGCGGCAATGCGGTGGACGCCGCCGTCGCCGTCGCCGCCGCGCTCGGGGTCACCGAGCCGTACTCCGCCGGGATCGGCGGGGGCGGCTACTTCGTCTACTACGACGCCTCCTCCCGCCGGGTGCACACCATCGACGGCCGCGAGACCGCGCCCGCCACGGCCACCGCCACCCTCTTCCAGGAGAACGGCGTCCCCATCCCCTTCGCCGAGGGCCAGACCAGCGGACGCTCGGTCGGCGTCCCCGGCACCCCCGCCACCTGGAAGAGCGCCCTCGACGCCTGGGGCAGCCGCCCGCTCGCCCAGCTCCTGCGCCCCGCCGAGAAGCTGGCCCGCGACGGCTTCACGGTCGACAGCACCTTCCGCGCCCAGACCGAGGCCAACCAGGACCGCTTCAAGGACTTCCCCGCCACCCGCGAGCTGTTCCTGCCCGGCGGCCAACTGCCCGTGGTCGGATCCACCTTCAAGAACCCCGACCTCGCCGCGACCTACGCCGAACTCGCCCGCAAGGGCACCGGCGCGCTCTACCGGGGCCCGATCGCCGAGGACATCGTCAACACCGTCCGCAAACCCCCCGTCGACCCGGCCGCCACCCGCAACGTCCGCCCCGGCGACCTCACCACCGCCGACCTGCGCGCCTACGCGACCAAGCGGCAGGCCCCGACGCAGATCGCGTACCGCGGCCTGGACGTCTACAGCATGGCGCCGTCCTCCTCCGGCGGCACCACCGTCGGCGAGGCGCTGAACATCCTGGAGCGCACCGACCTGTCGGGGCTGTCCCAGGCGCAGTACCTGCACCGCTACATCGAGGCCTCCCGGATCGCCTTCGCCGACCGGGGCCGCTGGGTCGGCGACCCGGCCGCCGAGTCCGTACCGACGCGGGAGCTGCTCTCGCAGCGGTTCGCCGACAGCCGCGCCTGCCTGATCAAGCCCGACCGGACGCTGACCAGCCCGCTGGCCCCCGGCGACCCCCGCAACCCGGTCCCGTGCGCCACCACGGGGGAGACCGCCCCCACCACCTACGAGGGGGAGAACACCACGCACCTGACGGTCGCCGACCGCTGGGGCAACGTGGTCTCCTACACCCTGACCATCGAGTCCACCGGCGGCAGCGCCATCACCGTCCCCGGGCGGGGCTTCCTGCTCAACAACGAGCTGACCGACTTCTCCTTCGCCCCGGCGGCCCCCGGCGTACCCGACCCGAACCTGCCCGGCCCCGGCAAGCGCCCGCGCTCGTCCATGTCCCCGACCATCGTCCTGGACCACGGCCGTCCGGTCCTCGCGGTCGGCTCCCCGGGCGGCGCCACCATCATCACCACCGTCCTGCAGACCCTGACCGGCCACCTGGACCGGGGCCTGCCGCTGGTGGACGCCATCGCGGCCCCGCGCGCCAGCCAGCGCAACCAGACCACCACCGAGCTGGAGCCGGGCCTGTGGAACAGCCCGCTGCGCGCCGAACTGGAGGGCCTGGGCCAGGCCTTCCGGCAGAACCCGGAGATCGGCGCCGCGACCGGCGTCCAGCGGCTGCCCGACGGCCGCTGGCTGGCGGCGGCCGAGACCACCCGCAGGGGCGGCGGCTCGGCGATGGTCGTACGGCCGCACGGCAAGCCGTAGCCGCCGCCCCCGCGGTGCGGTGAGTACCCTCGGGCCGCCCGCGGTGACGGCGACCGCGTGCTCGGCGCGGGCGGCGCGGGGGCCGTCGGTGGTGCTGCGCGGCCGGGTCCCCGACCCGGCCGCGCGGGCCGGCAGCCGCCCCTGCGCGGGCGTGTCCGGCGGCCGGACGGACCAATGGGCGTGGCAGGTTCCCCGATCCGGGAACGGTGAAGGCGTGTCAGTGATGAACGCAGCCACACGCCTCGGCCTCGCACTCCTCGGCGCCCTCCTCGCGGCCGCCCTGCTGGCCGCCGCCTGCTCGACCCGCGGAGGGCGGGCCGACGCCCGGAGTGCCGTGGACGCGGGTTCGCCGTCAAGGTTTGAGATGTCCGTAGCCCGCCCGTAACACGGATGGGATGCAATGCGTGCATGGAGACGCCGACTGCGCTGGTGATCGGGCAACTCACGGACTACCTGCGGGGGTTGACGCAGCGACTGGATCCCGGCACCGGCTGGTACGGGGAGTTCCTGCGGCGCGATCCGGAGGGGATGCGCGCGTGCCTCGAGGGGGTCGCGGTGCCGCCGTGGGACGTACTGGAATCGCTGCTCGGCGACCTGCCGGGCGAGCCGGGCGGCGCGGCCGGCGAGGCGGCGTACGCGGCCTCACTGCGGGCGGCCGCGGTCGCCGCGTGGGACGCCCTGCCCGGCGGCGCGGGGGAGCTGCGGACCCTGCTCGACACCGCCGCCGGCCAGCGGGCCGCCCTGGACCGGGCCCTGCGCACCCTGACCGCCCGCCTCGCCGGCGCGACGGACCCGGGGGAGGCGGCCGCCCTGAACCGGGAGCTGGCCTGGACCCGCGACGACGCGGCCCGCGCCGCGGCCCGGCACGCGGACCTGCACGCCCGCCTGACCGCCCTCGGCCCGGTCGCCCCGAACCCGACCCCGACCCCGGGGCCGGACCCGCGGCTCCTGCCGCCGGAGCCGGAGGCCGAGGTGCTGCCCGGGGTGCCCGCGCAGCGGGAGGGCGGGCGGTGGCTGCGGGGCGGCGGCCGGCGGGGCGGGGGAGCCCGGTACGCGGGGGCGCCGCACGCCGCCGCGGTACCCGCGCCGCCCGGGGAGGCCGTCCGGCCCGCCGGCGCCGTGCCGGACCTGCCCGCTCCGCTGCCGCGCGGCGCACGCTACCTCCGCCCGGCCCCCGGCCCGGCGGCACCGGAGGCCATCCCCGACGAGCCCTCCCTCTGGGACGCCCCCGCCCCGGCCCCCGCCCCGGCCCCGGCGGCCGGTCCGCGCGGCGGGTTCACCGCCGAGCTGCTCGCGCTGCGCGCCCAGGGCCGGAGCGGCGAGGCGCACGCCATGCTCTGCGAGGCCGCCGCCTGGCCCGCCCCCGCACTGCCCGCCCTCGCCGCCGAGCTCGGCCGCGCCGGACTCGCCGCCGACTGGGCCACCCTGCTCTGGGAGGCGGCCTCCCTCCCGCCCGACCGGCTCGCCGCGGCCGCCGCCGCCCTCGGCGCGGCGGGCCGGGAGGCCGACTGCGACGGGCTGCTGCGCCAGGGCGTGGCCCGCCCCGCCGCCGAGGTCGCCGAGGCCGCCGTCGCCCTCGGTGCGGCCGGCCGGGACCGCGAGGCCCAGGCCCTGCTCGGCGCCTTCGTCCGGCTGCGCACCGCCGAGGAGGCGGCCGGCCTGGCCCGCCGGGACCCGCACTGGTTCGCCCCCCGGCTGCTGCGCGCCGCCGGGGCCCTGTCCGCAGCCCGGCACCGCGACCTGGCGCACGCCCTGCGGGTGGCGGGAATCCCGGTGGCCTGAACCGCCCGTCTGCTGACCGCAAACGCCCACGTATCGACGTAACGTGATCGACTACTCCAATCGCGCAAGGCGGTCTTGCCCCACGCTGTGACGAGGCCTACCTTCGACTCCCTACGCACACCGTCTACGTGCGTAGAAGCCGGCGTTCCCGTCGCGAGGAGCAGCTCATGGCCCAAGTCGTCCGCGCCGCACTCGTCCAGGCCACCTGGACCGGAGACACCGAGTCGATGATCGCCAAGCACGAGGCGCACGCCCGCCGGGCGGCCGCCCAGGGCGCGCGGATCATCGGCTTCCAGGAGGTGTTCAACGCCCCCTACTTCTGCCAGGTCCAGGAACCCGAGCACTACCGCTGGGCCGAGCCCGTCCCCGACGGCCCCACCGTGCGCCGGATGCAGGAGCTGGCCCGCGAGACCGGCATGGTGATCGTCGTACCGGTCTTCGAGCTGGAGAGCGAGGGCTTCTACTACAACACGGCCGCCGTCATCGACGCCGACGGCAGCTACCTCGGCAAGTACCGCAAGCACCACATCCCGCAGGTCAAGGGATTCTGGGAGAAGTACTACTTCCGCCCGGGCAACCTCGGCTGGCCGGTCTTCGACACCGCCGTCGGCAAGGTCGGCGTCTACATCTGCTACGACCGCCACTTCCCCGAGGGCTGGCGCCAACTCGGCCTCGGCGGCGCCCAGCTGGTCTACAACCCCTCCGCCACCTCCCGGGGCCTCTCGGCGTACCTGTGGCAGCTGGAACAGCCCGCCTCCGCCGTCGCCAACGAGTACTTCATCGCCGCCATCAACCGCGTCGGCCAGGAGGAGTACGGGGACAACGACTTCTACGGGACCAGCTACTTCGTCGACCCCCGCGGCCAGTTCGTCGGCGAGGTCGCCAGCGACAAGGAGGAGGAACTCCTCGTCCGCGACCTGGACTTCGACCTGATCAAGGAGGTCCGCGACCAGTGGGCCTTCTACCGCGACCGCCGCCCCGACGCCTACGGAGGACTCGTACAGCCGTGACCAACCCCATCCCGCTGCACAGCCGCCACCGCACCGTCCTGCCCGACTGGCTCGCGCTCTACTACGACCGCCCCATCGAACTCACCCACGGCGAGGGCCGCCACGTCTGGGACGCCGACGGCAACCGCTACCTCGACTTCTTCGGCGGCATCCTCACCACGATGACCGCCCACGCGCTCCCCGAGGTCACCAAGGCCGTCGCCGAACAGGCCGGGCGGATCATCCACTCCTCCACCCTGTACCTCAACCGGCCCATGATCGAGCTGGCCGAGCGGGTCGCCGCCCTGTCCGGCATCCCCGACGCCCGGGTCTTCTTCACCACCTCCGGCACCGAGGCCAACGACACCGCCCTGCTGCTCGCCACCACGTACCGCCGCTCCAACCAGATCCTGGCGATGCGCAACAGCTACCACGGCCGGTCCTTCTCCACCGTCTCGGTCACCGGCAACCGGGGCTGGTCCCCGACCAGCCTCTCCCCGCTCCAGACGTACTACGTCCACGGCGCGGTCCGCACCCGCGGCCCCTTCGCCGGCCTCGACGACGCCGGCTTCACCGCCGCGGCGGTCGCCGACCTGGAAGACGTACTGGGACAGGCGCGCGGCGGAGTGGCCGCGCTCATCGCCGAACCGGTCCAGGGAGTCGGCGGGTTCACCTCACCGCCCGACGGCCTGTACGGGGCCTTCCGCGAGGTCCTCGACCGGCACGGCATCCTGTGGATCAGCGACGAGGTGCAGACCGGCTGGGGCCGCACCGGCGACAACTTCTGGGGCTGGCAGGCCCACGCCCAGAACGGCCCGCCGGACATCCTCACCTTCGCCAAGGGCATCGGCAACGGCATGTCCATCGGCGGTGTCGTGGCCCGCGCCGAGGTGATGAACTGCCTCGACGCCAACTCCATCTCCACCTTCGGCGGCTCCCCGGTCACCATGGCGGCCGGCCTGGCCAACCTGGCCTACCTGCTGGACCACGACCTCCAGGGCAACGCCCGCCGCGTCGGAGGCCTCCTCCTGGAGCGGCTGCGCGCCGTCACCGCCTCCGTGCCGGCCGTACGGGAGGTCCGCGGCCGGGGCCTGATGGCCGGCATCGAGCTGACGGAGCCGGGCACCGACCGGGCCGACCCCCAGGCGGCCGCCGCCGTCCTCGAGGCCGCCCGGGAGCGCGGGCTGCTCCTCGGCAAGGGCGGCGGGCACGACACCAGCGTGCTGCGCATCGCGCCGCCGCTCTCCCTCACCGTCGCCGAGGCGGAAGAGGGCGCCGGGATCCTCGAACAGGCTCTGAGCACCATCCAGTAGGGGGACGCACATGAGCATCCGTACGCTGATCAGCGGCGGCCTCGTCATCACGGCTTCCGACGAGCTCCACGCGGACGTCCTGATCGAGGACGGCCGGGTCGTGGCGATGGCGACGGCGGGCAGCCAGCAGTGGACCGCCGACCGCGTGATCGACGCCTCGCGGAAATACGTGATCCCGGGCGGGGTCGATGCGCACACGCACATGGAGTTGCCGTTCGGCGGCACCTTCGCGTCGGACACGTTCGAGACCGGGACCAGAGCCGCGGCCTGGGGCGGGACGACCACGATCGTCGACTTCGCGGTGCAGACGCCCGGGCACTCCCTCCGAGAGGGCTTGGACACGTGGTACGCGAAGGCCGACGGCACATGCGCGATCGACTACGCCTTCCACATGATCGTTTCTGACGTCAACGAGCGCTCCCTCAAGGAAATGGACGGACTCGTCGAGGAGGGCGTGAGTTCGTTCAAACTGTTCATGGCATATCCGGGCGTCTTCTATTCCGATGACGGTCAGATCCTGCGGGCGATGCAGCGGGCCTCGGGCAACGGCGGGCTGATCATGATGCACGCCGAGAACGGCATCGCGATCGACGTCCTCGTCGAACAGGCCCTGGCCCGTGGAGAGACGGACCCGCGCCACCACGGCGAGGTCCGCAAGGTCCTCCTGGAGGCGGAGGCCACGCACCGCGCCATCCAGCTCGCGCGGGTCGCCGGCGCCCCCCTCTACGTGGTCCACGTGTCGGCGGAGGAGGCCGTCGCGGAGCTGGCCGCCGCCCGGGACAAGGGCCTGCCGGTCTTCGGCGAGACCTGCCCCCAGTACCTCTTCCTGTCCACCGACAACCTGGCGGAGCCGGACTTCCAGGGCGCCAAGTACGTCTGCTCCACCCCGCTGCGCCCCCGCGAGCACCAGGCCGCCCTCTGGCGCGGCCTGCGCACCAACGACCTCCAGGTGGTCTCCACCGACCACTGCCCCTTCTGCTTCCGCGGCCAGAAGGAGCTGGGCCGGGGCGACTTCTCCAAGATCCCGAACGGGCTGCCGGGAGTGGAGAACCGCATGGACCTCCTGCACCAGGCCGTCCTGGACGGGCACATCAGCCGCCGCCGCTGGATCGAGATCGCCTGCGCGACCCCGGCCCGGATGTTCGGCCTCTACCCGCAGAAGGGCACCATCGCCCCCGGCTCCGACGCCGACATCGTCCTCTACGATCCGCACGCCGAGCAGGTCATCTCCGCCGAGACGCACCACATGAACGTGGACTACTCGGCGTACGAGGGCAGGCGGATCACCGGACGCGTCGACACGGTCCTCTCCCGGGGCGAGATCGTCATCGACCGGCGCGAGTACACCGGCCGGGCCGGCCACGGAGCCTTCGTCCACCGCTCCACCTGCCAGTACCAGTAAGCCGCAAGCCCGCAAGCCCGCAAGCCCGCAAGCCCGCACGCAGCAGCAAGGAGCCATGCATGGACTTCGGCCTCGTCCTGCAGACCGATCCGCCGGCCTCCCAGGTCGTCAGCCTCATGAAGCGTGCCGAGCGCAACGGCTTCCGCTACGGCTGGACCTTCGACTCGGCGGTCCTCTGGCAGGAACCGTTCGTCATCTACAGCCAGATCCTCGCCAACACGCAGAAGCTCCACGTCGGCCCGATGGTCACCAACCCGGGCACCCGCACCTGGGAGGTCACCGCCTCCACCTTCGCCACCCTCAACGACATGTACGGCAACCGCACCGTCTGCGGCATCGGCCGCGGCGACTCGGCGATGCGCGTCGCCGGCCGCGCCCCCAACACCCTGGCCCGCCTCGGCGAGGCGATCGAGGTCATCCGCGACCTCGCGGAGGGCCGCGAGGCGGTCGTGGACGGCAACCCGATCCGCATCCCCTGGATCAAGGACGGGAAGCTCCCCGTCTGGATGGCCGCGTACGGCCCGAAGGCCCTGGCCCTGACGGGCCAGAAGGCCGACGGCTTCATCCTCCAGCTCGCCGACCCGTTCCTCACGGAGTGGATGGTCAAGGCGGTCCGCGACGCCGCCACCGAGGCGGGCCGCGACCCGGCGTCGGTCACCATCTGCGTCGCCGCCCCGGCGTACGTCACGGCCGACGACTCGCCGGCCGCCCTGGCCCACGCCCGCGACCAGTGCCGCTGGTTCGGCGGCATGGTCGGCAACCACGTCGCCGACCTGGTCTCCCGCTACGGGGAGCACTCGGGCATGGTCCCGGACGAACTCACCGAGTACATCAAGGCCCGCCAGGGCTACGACTACAGCCACCACGGCCGCGCCGGAAACCCCTCCACCGACTTCGTCCCGGACGAGATCGTCGACCGCTTCTGCCTCCTGGGCCCGGCGGAGGCCCACATCGAGAAGCTCCGCGCCCTGCGCGACCTGGGCGTGGACCAGTTCGCCGTCTACGACATGCACGACGCCCGGGAAGCAACCATCGACGCGTACGGCTCCGACATCATCCCGCTGTTCCGCTGACGCCCGCAGAGCGGGGCCGATCCTGGAGTCGGCCCTCTCAGCTCCCACGGCGGACGAGGCTCTCGCGCATACCGGCAACGGATACGAGGACCAGGTGGCCCACGGGCGCGGGCCCACTTCAGATTCTTGACTTGGCGTGCATTTCCTCGATCCACGCGCCCAGATTCTCGGTGTCCCACTGTTCGGGCCAAAGCCCACGGATCAGGTATCCCCCCGCAGGCTTCGCGCGATGTCGATGTCGTCCCCCAGCGCGCTGAAGCGGGGATGGGGTTCGCGGCCGGCGTCCAGGACACAGACATGGAGCCTGTCGCCCGCCCGCGGTGGTGCCACGCTCGCGTCCCACCACGACGGGTGTTTGACCTGGTCGACGAAGCCAAAGACGCCGTCTTCGCCGTCCACTTCGACCTTCACGCCTACGGGCGCGACCCCGACGACGGTCACGTCGAGCTCCTGGTGGTCACGGAATCTCAATTCGGCCCTCCAAAGATGTTGATCCAGCTGCGCCGCTGCGTCAGTTCGTTGAACCGGTCGAGCATTTCGACGGGTATCTCGAACTCAAGTCGTACGGCGCCGCCCGGCCCGTTCCTGTCGTGGATCTTCACGCGGTCGGCGAACTCCTCAAGGAACTTCGGATGCATTTTGCCCGGCCGATACGCGGCAATCTCTGCCGTCAGTTCCATGCTCTGCGTCCCCCATCAGGCGGTGTTCAGCGGAACGGAGCACAGTACCTTGATCGCCGACTCGGGCGTTGGCCAGAAGGCGGTAACCGGACTCGGACAGCTGTGACTGGTGGGGGTCGCCACATCGTTCGGGACGGGGCGAGGAGGTCGTGGAGCCCGGCGTGTGCTTGTGGGATGCCGGAGGCGGGTGCGGTCAGGCGTTTTGTGGGTGGAGGGCCAGCGTGATGTGCGGGGCGAGCGTGCGGAGGAAGTCCTGGGCGTCGAAGATCTCGCCGGCCGAGGCGACCCCGGTGGTCTTGGTGCGGCCGGTCAGGACGCGGTCGAGGGCCTCGACGACCAGGGGCGCGGTAACGGCGTAGATGTCCTGCCCGCCGGCCGTGGCCCGGCGTTCGACTCCGCCCGAACGTACGACGGCGTCGACGAGGAAGGTCTGGTCCGAGCGCCCGCTGCGGTCGGCGGCGGTCGGGGCCGGTGTATGGGGTGCGGCGATGTCACGGACCGCCTCGACGGTCATGTAGGTGGTCACGTCGGGGATGGACAGGTGCTGGGGAACGGTGACGACGTCCGCCATCGTGAACTCCCCGATCACCTCCCGGGCCCCCATCGGTTCCGGGAAGGTCCACCGAAGCGTGGGCGCGGCGTCGGTGCGCCGCTCCCACTGTCCGCCGCTGTAGCGCAGGCGGACGTCGCCGCGGCGCTCGCGGGAGACGGCACCGGACAGGCGGGTGCCGGCGGTGGGGTGCCAGCTGCTGAGCGCGTAGGCGATGTGGGCCTCGTCGGCCTCCGTCCAGTCGCCCATGGCCGCGGTGGCCAGCAGGTCGCCCAGACCGCCGAAGAAGGCCATGGCCGGGACGATCACCGCTCCCGCTTCCCGGGCCCGGTCCCGGTAGTGGGCGAAGGTGTCGAGGTTGGCCTCGAGCTCGGCGGCCACGTCCAGATACGGGATCTCCGCACGGAGCGCGGCCTCGATCACGGGGCCGGTGGTCGTCGCGAAGGGCCCGGCGCAGTTGATGACCGCCACCGTTCCCGCGAGGGCCCGCTCCAGCGAAGCGGCATCTTCCGCGGAGGCCACCCGGGCCTCAAGGCCGAACTCGTCTGCCAGCTCCCCCAGGGCCCGCATGTTGCGCCCGGAGGGCACCGGAACGAACCCGCGCGCTGCCAGCTCCGCGACCACGAACCGCCCGGTGTGTCCGTACGCGCCGAACACCGCCACCAGCTGACCTGACCCCATGAGGCTGCTCCCCGTGCACTCGAACATCCGCTGCGCCGGCCATCCGGCGCGGTCTGACACCCCCATCCTGTCCCCGCGGCAGCACCCGCACGAGCGTCGGAAACGACATGACGCGTACAGTTTCGGACATGCCCACCGTTGCGCTGGCCGTCACCGACGGCATGCTCCACTACGAACTGTCCGTAGCCCTTGAAGTCTTCGGTGCCGACCTGACCCACATCGTGAGTCCCTGGTACGACTTCCTCCTCTGCGGGAACGGCGCGGCGCACGTCGACCGCTTCCGCCTCGAACCCGACCACGGCCTCGACCACCTCGCGCACGCGGACACGGTGATCGTCCCCGGTTGGGCCGACACGGATCGCGAGCCGCCCGCCGAGCTGGTCGAGGCGGTGCGCGCCGCCCACGCGGCCGGCGCCCGCGTCGCCTCCCTGTGCACGGGCGCCTTCATCCTGGGCGCGGCCGGACTGCTCGACGGAAGACGCGCCACCACACACTGGGCTCACACACGCGAACTGGCCCGGCGCCACCCGAAGGCCACCGTCGATCCGGACGTCCTCTACGTCGACAACGGCGACGTCCTCACCTCCGCGGGCAAGGCCGCCGCCATGGACCTGTGCCTGCACCTGGTCCGCCTCGACCACGGCTCGGCCAACGCCAACAAGATCGCCCGGCGGCTGGTCGTCCCGCCCCACCGTGACGGCGGCCAGGCACAGTTCATCTCCACCCCCCTCCCCGCCCCGGGCAACCACCCTCTGGGAGAACTCTTCCCCTGGGCACTGGAGCGCCTGGACCAACCGCTCACCGTGGAGGACCTGGCCCGCCAGGCCCGCATGAGCTCACGCCACCTCGCCCGTCACTTCAGACACCTCACCGGCACCACGCCCCTGCAGTGGCTCCACGCCCAGCGCATCCGCCACGCCCAGGAGCTCCTGGAAACCACCACCGCCACCGTGGACAGCATCGCCACGGCCACCGGCATGGGCACCGCCACCACCCTGCGCCGCCACTTCCACCGCAGCGTCGGCGTCCCGCCCGACACCTATCGCCGCACCTTCCGGCCCTGAACACCGCTCACGGGCCGATCCGGCGACACGTGGACACGGGTGCCAGGTAAAGGTGGATTAAAATGCGCCGGTGAGTGAGCAGAGAGCGCATGTACGAATAGCGGGCCTCCTCGGCCGGGGGTGGGTCCTCGGGCCGCTGGTCGGGCTGGCCGCGGCCGTGGCGATGGCCGTGCGGATCTTCCACGGAGGTCCGATCGGGATGGCGGACAACGGCGACGGTCCCTCCCGCATGTGCGCCCTCGACACCTCCGTCCACGTCGACAAGGGCTCCTCGTGGTGGTTCGACTTCGCCAATTTCCGGTACGACCGGGCCGAGCCGCAGGCCTGCACCTCCCAGAACACCTATCCCGGCAGCGGCAAGTGGATGCCCGTGCTGGCCCGGCCGCTGAGCCGGCTGCTGGGCTACGAGGGGGCGATCGACCTCCGGGCCCAGGCGCTGCTCTGGTGCGTCCTGGTGGGAGTGGCCTTCGCGGTGTTCGCCGTGGCGCTGCGCGGGCGGCTCCTGGTGCGCCTGCTGGTCTGTGCCGCGCTGTTCCTGGTGGTGGGGGACTCGGTGGTGGCGGGGTACGCCGCCTCGCCGTTCAGTGAGCTGGCCGGGCTGACCGGGCTGCTGTTCGCCGCCGTCGGAGCCCTCCATCTCGGCGGTACGCCCCGGGCGAGGCTCGGCGGGCTGCTGCTCTTCACCGTCGGGGCGGTCACCCTGGTGGGCTCGAAGATGCAGGCGCTCACCATGGCCGTCCCCCTCCTGGCTCTCCTGCTCTGGTCGAGGGTGCCGGTCGGCCGGCTCACCGGCCGGTTCTCCGCCCGGGTGCTGCCCCTCGCGGCCGCGCTGGTCATCGGCGCGGCGGGCACGCACACGCTGCTGTTCCAGATGGAGGCGTTCAAGGAGATCAACCGGACCGAGATGATCTTCGTCGGGATCATGGGCAAGAGCCCGGACCCGGCCAAGGACGCCGTAGAGCTCGGGCTCCCCGCCGACTTCGGGCAGTACGCCGGGCTGAACTGGTGGGGCGAGAAGGCGCCCCAGAAGGACCCCCGCTGGCCCGAGGTCAAGGACCGCATCACCTACGCCAACATCGGCACCTACCTCGCCAAGCACCCGGGCGTCGCGCTCCGGATCGCGGACGGCGGCCTGGACGACTTCGCCGCCTCCCGGCCCGACAACCTCGGCTCGTACCCCGTCGCCGCCGGCGAGCCGGCCGGTACCCAGGAGCACCGGCTGGCCCTCTACACCGGATTCCTGCGGACCCTCGGCGGCGGCTGGGTGCTCGGCCTCCAGTTCGCGTTCCTGGTGGCCGGTGCCTGGTGGCTGCGCCGCAGCGCGGACAATCCGCGCCGCCGCGCGTTCCTGGCGATGATGATCTGCCTCGGCGGGGCGACGCTGACCCAGTTCGTCACCGCCATGTACGGCGAGGCGATCGAGAACACCAAGCACCTGATCTACGGCATCTTCGCGACCGGCCTGGCCTTCGTGCTGACGGCCGCCGCCGCGCTGTGCACCCCCGCCTCCGTGTCGTCCGGCCGGGGGCCGCTCGGGTCGTCGTCCGGCACCCGCCGGACGACGACCCACCGGGCCGGACCGGCTCCTCGGGTGCCCGCCTCCTGACATACGATCAGGAGCGCGGGTCGTCGCCGTGAACGGGGGGCAGATGTTCAGGTTGCTGGTGTCGCAAACGGACCCGAGGGGCCTGCGGACGATCCTTGACGCGCTGGAGGTCCCCAGGCCTGCCGGACCCGTCCTGATCGACGTAGCGCCGGGCCACTACCGGATCGACGCGCTCCGCTGTTGGGGCACGGTCGTCATCGCCGCGCTCGGCGGGCCCGGGTCCGTCGTCATCGACGGGGCCGCCTCGTACAACTTCCAGGTCGAAGGCCATATGACGCTGCGGGGCCTGGTCCTGCGGAACTGGAACGAGACCGGCCGGGCGCTCGCCGTGGTGGGCGGTACGGCCGTAGTGGAAGACTGCGAGTTCCTCGCCAAGTCGGGCAACGCCGTCAGCGCCTGGGGCGGATCCGAACTCTTCCTGCAGCGCAGCACCGTGAGGGAGGGGGCCGTCGTCTACTCCGACGCCGCCGGCCTGATCGAGGGCAGCGAGGTCGTCGGCTCCTCCCGCTGTGGGATCGCGCTGCGCGACGGCAGTCGGGTCAGCGTCCGCAACACCCTGGTACGTGGGGCCGCGGAGCACGGCATCCTCGTGGCCTCGGGAGTGAACGCGCTGATCGAACAGTGCCGGGTCGAGGACGCCGGACAGGCGGGGATCCTGGTCCGGGAGCACGCGCAGACGGCCATCCGGGCCAGCGAGATCCACCGTTCCACCCAATGCGGCCTGGTGGTCCGTGACAGCGGGCAGGCCGATGTCCACGGCCTCCTGGTCGCGGAGCCGGCGATCGACGGCGTGTGGTGCACGAGCTCCGGCACACTGACCGCCGCCCGGATGACCGTCCGGGCCCCGCAGCGCCACGGGGTCTCGGTGGACGAGCAGTCGACCGCCACCCTCACCGACTGGGAGGTAGCGGGGGCCGGCGCGCACGGGATCCTGTCCGGCGACGGGGGCAAGCTGGCCCTGATCAGGGGAATGGTCTCGGAGTCCGACGTCGGGGTGGGCGTCACGGCCGACGGATCCCTGATCATGGACGGAACCCTGGTGGCGCGCAGCGGCCGGGTCGGCCTCGCGGTCGACGCCGGGGCGCGGGTCGTGCTGCAGGGCTGTCGGGTCACCGACACCGACGGCCCGGGCATCATCACCACACGGGGCTCCCACGTCGAGATCCGGAACCTGGTGGCGGAGGGCAACAAAGCCGAAGACCGCCTGGACGTCCCGCCCGTGGAGACGGCCGCGGCGTCGGCACAGGCCCCGCCTCCGGCGGCCGCGGAGCCCGTACGGACCGAGCCCGTACGTACCGAGTCCGTGCATAACGAGCCCGGACGTGACGAGCCCGGACGTGACGAGCCCGGACGTGACGAGCCCGTGCCCGCCGAGTCCGTGCGTACCGAGCCCGGCCGGTCGGTGGCGCCCGTGACGGCCGAGGCGGTGGACGGCCTCCTCGCCGAGCTGGACGCCATGGTCGGGCTGCGGGAGGTCAAGGACGAGATCCGCAAGGTGGTCAAGTTCCTGCGGGTCGCCGAACAGCGCCGGGCGGCGGGGCTGCCCGAAGGGCCGGCGATCGGCCGGCACATGGTGTTCTCCGGCTCCCCGGGGACCGGCAAGACCACCGTCGCCCGCGTCTACGGCCGGCTGCTGGCCGCGCTCGGCGTGGTAGCCGGCGGCCATTTCACCGAGGTCTCCCGCGCCGATCTGGTCGGGTCACACCTCGGCGAGACGACCGCCATGACCACCGCGGTCTTCAACAGGGCGCGCGGCGGCGTGCTGTTCATCGACGAGGCCTACAGCCTGTCCCGTCGGTTCGGCTCCGGAACCGACTTCGGGCAGGAGGCGATCGACACCCTCGTCAAGCTGATGGAGGACCACCGGGACGAGGTCGTCGTCGTCTTCGCCGGCTATTCGGCCGAGATGCGTGAGTTCCTGTCCGCCAACCCGGGCCTGCAGTCGCGGATCTCCCGGACCATCGAGTTCGAGGACTACAGCCCGGACGAGCTGGTCGGCATCTTCGAGCGACTGACCGGGCAGTACGGCTTCCTCCTCGCCGAACCCGCGCGCGCCGAGCTGGCGGCGCACTTCCGGCGGGCCCGGCGGACCGAGACCTTCGGAAACGGGCGGGAGGCCCGGCGGATCTTCGAGGCCGCCCTCGAACAGCAGGCGCTCAGGCTGGCGGACCTGGAGGACACCCCGGCCCCGGACGAACTGATCCTGCTCCTGCCCGAAGACCTGGACGGAGTCGTCGACCGCGGACTCGGCGCACGGTTCGCGGAGGCCAGGGATGCCGGACAGCTGGACACGATCCTCGGCGAGCTGTCGGCCATGGTCGGGCTGGAGGGCATCAAGGCGGAGATCCGCGACCTGATCGACCTGATCCTCACCACACGGCGACGCCGCGAGGCCGGCCTTCCCGCCGACCCGATGCCGAGCCACCTGATCTTCTCGGGCCCTCCGGGTACGGGCAAGACCACGGTCGCCCGCCTGTACGGTTCCCTGCTCGCCGCCCTCGGCGTCCTGGCACGTGGCCAGGTGGTCGAGGTGTCCCGCAGCGATCTGGTCGGCCAGTTCGTCGGGAGCACCGCCCTCCGGACGGCCGAGCAGTTCGAACGCGCCCGTGGCGGCGTCCTGTTCATCGACGAGGCGTACACCCTGGCCCGCCCGGGCGGAACGGGACACGACTTCGGGCAGGAGGCGATCGACACCCTGGTGAAGCTGATGGAGGACCACCGGGACGAGGTCGTCGTGATCGCCGCCGGCTACACCGACGAGATGAGGGCCTTCCTCGACGTCAACCCCGGCCTCGCCTCGCGGTTCTCGGCCACCATCGCCTTCCCCTCCTACAGTCCGGAGGAGCTGCTCACCATCCTGGCCCACCAGGCGGAGCGCTCCGGCTTCGAGACTCCGGACGCCACGCTACAGGCGGTCCGCGCCCGGATCGCCGCCGACCCCGAGCGGTTCACCCGAGGCAACGCGCGCGAGATCAGGAAGCTCTTCGACGAGGTCAAGAGCGCCCATGCGCGCCGCGTCGCCGCCTTGGAACGCACCGGTCGCGAAGCGACCCTGGACGACCTCCGCGTCCTGCTCCCGGAAGATGCCGCCCGGTAGGGGAGGGCGCGCGGCAGGGGTCATCCGATCATTCGAACAGATCAGGCTAAGATGCCACGGCAGACGCTAGCTGCCCACCGCGGCCCGTGCACGAGGCCGCCGTAGGCGCGGTTCCGTACGGGGCCACCGCCCCTGGTCGGACGGACCGGGCGCGTCATTGCTTGGAGAGTTCCCGCCGTGTTCGGACAGCCTTCCCGTTCCCGTGCCGTCGTGACCGGCGCCGCCGTCGTGGCCCTCGCCGTCGCGCTCGCGGGCTGCGGGACCACCAAGGGTGAGAAGGGTGAGAAGGGGAAGAAGGCCCCGGCGGCCGCGAGCGGTCCCGCCGCCCCGGCCGCCTCGCCCTCGGCCGAGGGCAGGGTGCGGATGCCGGCCGGTCCGCCTCCCGCCATGACCAAGGCCCGCGACACCTCCGCCGGCCCGGTCATGGTGACCAGGCTGGCCGGCCCGAAGTCCGGGGTGACCGGCCAGGTGTGGGTCTGGCTGCCTCCCGAGTACCACGACCCCGCGTACGCCAAGACCGGCTTCCCGGTGCTGACCCTGTTCGCGGGCGGCCAGAGCAACGGCTACAACACCTGGGCCGGCAGCGAGCTGCCGATCCAGGAGGAGGACGTCCGGCTGGCCAAGGCCGGCAAGGCCCATCCGTTCATCATGGTCATGCCGGTGCAGAACTTCAGCGGCGACGAGAAGAAGGCGCTGGACTGCTCGGACATCCCCGGCCAGCCCAAGATGGCGACCTGGATGGCCCAGGACATCCCGGACTGGGTCCGTGCCAACTTCCGCACCCTCAAGGGCCGCGACAGCTGGGGCGTCATGGGTGCCTCCACGGGCGGGTTCTGCAGCGCCAAACTCGCGCTCCAGTACCCGGACGTCTACCGGGCCGCGGTGCCGATCGACGGCTACTTCGCCCCCGACTCCCGCCTGTGGCAGGGCCACGAAGCGGAGAAGGCGGCCAACAGCCCCGACCAGCTGGTCGCGCAGGGCAAGGCCGACGTGAAGATGCTGGTCACGGCCGGCGGCGCCGACGGGTACGAGAAGGGCGTGGTCAGGAGCTGGATGGCCAAGGCGGTTCCGCCGGTCGCCATCGAGTACTACGAGCAGCCCGGCGGCAAGCACCTGACCTCGGACTTCAAGAAGATGATCCCGGACGCCCTGCAGTGGTTCACCAAGAACCTGGAGGGCCCCGCCCACGACTGACCCGGCACCCGGGTCATCGGTGCGCGGCCGCCCTGAGCGCGGTGTTGAGCTCCAGGACGTTGACGCGGGGCTCGCCCAGGAAGCCGAGCTGCCGCCCCTCGGTGTGGTCCTCGACCAGCTTCTCGACCCGCTCGACGGGCAGTCCGTTCCTCTCGGCCACCCGGTGGACCTGGATGCGCGCGTACTGCGGGGAGATGTGCGGGTCCAGGCCGGAGCCGGAGGAGGTGACCGCGTCGGCCGGCACGTCCCCGGGCCTGACCTCGTACGTGGCCGTGGAGTTGTCGGCGACGACGGCGGCCTTGACGACGTCACGTCCGGGACGAGACCGGCCAGCGCCCGCACATCTGCTTCGAGTGGACCGAGGGCAACCCCCTGGCCAACTTCCTGCGGTTCTTCCTCTTCGGGCAGGGCGAGGTCGCCCCCGTCACCCGCGAGGTCATCCGTGAGGCCGAACCGGACCGGGCCCGCCGCCCGCACGTGCACGCCGGCTGACGACGGACCCTAGTCGCCGACGTCCCGCCGGCGCAGGTCCTCGGAGGTCTCCCGGCGGACCAGGAGCCGGGCGGTGCCCCCGTGCACGGCGACCACCGGCGGCCGGCCCACCATGTTGTAGCCGGACGCCATGGAGAGGTGGTACGCCCCCGCCACCGGCACGGCGATCAGGTCCCCGGGCCGGACGTCCCCGGGCAGCTCCACCCCGGCGGCGAGCACGTCACCGGCCTCGCAGTGCCGGCCGACGACCGTCGCCGCGCGGGGAGCGGCCGCCGTGGCCCGGCCGATCAGCCGGGGCGCGTACCGGACCCCGTACAGGGCGGGCCGGGGGTTGTCGCTCATGCCCCCGTCGACGGCGACGAACAGCGTGTCCCCGGTGCGCTTGACGGCCAGCACCCGGTACACGGCCACCCCGGCCGGCCCCACGACCGCCCGGCCCGGCTCGACCGCCAGCCGCGGCACCGGCAACCCCGCGGCGGCGCAGCCCTCGGCCAGCCCGTCCCGCAGCGCCCGGGCGAGCGCGGCCACGTCCAGGACCGGCTCGCCCGGCCGGTAGGCGATGCCGTGGCCACCGCCCAGGTCGAGCTCGGGCAGGACCGTCCCGTGCGCGTCGCGGACGCCGGCCATCAGGGCGATCATCCGGCGCAGCGCCGTGAGGTAGGGCTCCGTCTCGGTGATCTGGGAGCCGATGTGGCAGTGCAGCCCGGTGAGTTCCAGCCGCGGCTGGTCCAGGACGCGGGCCACGGCGCGCGCCGCGGACCCGTCCGTGGCGGACAGCCCGAACTTCTGCCCGTCCGTGCCCGTCCGGATCTTCTCGTGGCCGCCGGCCGAGACGCCCGGGACCACCCGCACCATCACCTTCTGGCGGCCGCCCGGCCCGACGGCGGCGGCGATGCGGGCGATCTCCGACGGGCCGTCGATCACGATCCGCCCGACCCCCAGGCGCAGCGCCGTGCCCAGGTCGCGCGGCGACTTCGCGTTGCCGTGCAGCACGATCCGCTCGGGCGGGAACCCCGCCGTGATGGCCAGCTCCAGCTCTCCCGCCGAGCAGACGTCCAGGCCCAGCCCCTCCTCGTGGACCCAGCGCACCATCGCGCGGGAGAGGAACGCCTTGGCCGCGTAGAAGACCTCGGCCTCGGGGAACGCCTCCCGGTACGCCCGGCAGCGCCCGCGCACCTCCCCCTCGTCCAGGACGTACACCGGGGTCCCGAACCGCTCCGCCACCTCGGCGAGCTCCACCCCGGCGACCGTCAGAGCGCCGTGCGCCGGCCGGTCGGTGGACGCCGGCCAGACGCCGAGGTCGTCCGTCCCGGACGCCGGCGCCACCACCTGTGTGGTCATCGTCCCGCCCCCGCTCAGGCGGCCGGGGCCGAGGAGGCGCGCGGCGCGGCCGGCGCGGTCCGGGCACCGGAGGAGGCGTCCGTCGCCGCGCCGGACACCGCCGGAGCGGTCAGCGTCGGGTCGACGGTCAGCAGCCCCACCCCCAGCGGCTCGGCCAGCGCCCTCAGCGCGGGCCCGGAGAGCCGGATCCACGGCTGCTCCGCACCCAGCGTGGCGGCCAGCAGCTCAGGGCCGGTGAACCCGACCGCGGTGCGCGCACCCAGCGGGGTCCGGAACATGCGCACCACCACCCGCGCCGTTCCCGGCCGGACGGGGACGTAGAGGAGTCCGGCCGGGACGCGTTCCTCGGGCTCGGGGTCGTCGTCGTACTGGAACAGGCACATGGGGCTCTCCTCAGGAACCGTGGACGGAGTCCGGGCCCCGGGCGCGGGGAGGCGTCCGGGGCGCCACCCGAGAACCATCTCCGCACCGGCGCCCCCGCGACCCGCCCCTGACGGGACCCTGACGGCGACCGGCCCGGTCCATACGCGGCGCTGACGCCCGCCGCCGGGACCCCGGCCCCCCGCCCCCGGCCGGTACGGACGATCATCGAAGCGGCACGCGGAGGCGGACGAGGGGAGGGGCGGCATGGCGGAGACCGTCGGCACGGACGTGGCCGGGGAACTGGCACGGGCCGGAGCCGAGGAACAGGACCGGATCCTGGAGCGACGCGCGGCGGCGGTGGCCGACCTCATGGCCGACGGGTTCGGCCGCACGCACCCGGAGTTCGCGGCGAAGTCCGGCTTCGCCCGCTGGCAGCTCGCGGCCCTGGCCGTCGTCGCCACCGCCGCCACGGCCGGGCTGGCGGCCGCCCCCATGGCCGTACTCGCTCTGCTCAGCGCGGTGGTGACGGCCTACAGCCTGCTGCACGCGGTGGTCATGCGGGCCGGCCTGGGGCGCGGCCGCACCCGCGCGGTGGCGGACGACGCGCCGCTGCCGGACGCGGAACTGCCGTTCTACACGGTGCTGGTGCCCGCCTACCGGGAGGCCGGGGTGATCGGCGGCCTGGTCCGGCACCTGGCCGCCCTGGACTACCCGCCGGACCGGCTGGAGGTGCTGGTCCTGGTGGAACGCCACGACCCCGAGACCGCCCGGGCCGTGCTGGCCGCCGGTCCGCCGCCGTTCGTCCGCCTCGTCCGCCTTCCGCCGGGTCCGCCGCAGACCAAGCCGCGCTCGGTGAACCTGGGCCTGCTGCTGGCCCGCGGCGAACTCCTGGTGGTCTTCGACGCCGAGGACCGGCCCGACCCCGGCCAACTGCGCCGCGTCGCGGCCCGGTTCGCCGCCCGCGGCGCGGAACTGGCCTGCGTGCAGGCGCAGCTGCTCTTCCACAACGCCGCGGACAACTGGCTGACCCGGCAGTTCGCCATGGAGTACGCCCTGCGCTTCACCCTGGCACTGCCCGGCCTGGTACGGCTGGGGATGCCGGTCCCGCTCGGCGGGACCAGCAACCACTTCCGCACCGCCACCCTGCGCGCCGTCGGCGGCTGGGACGCCTGGAACGTCACCGAGGACGCCGACCTCGGCATGCGCTGCGCCGCCCTGGGCCACCGCACCGAGACCATCGGTTCGGTCACCTGGGAGGAGGCCCTCGGCGCCGTCCGCCCCTACGTCCGCCAGCGCACCCGCTGGTTCAAGGGGTTCCTGCTGACGGCGGTGGTGCACACCCGCCGCCCCCGCCGGACCGTGCGCCGGTTCGGCGCCCGGGGGCTGCTCACCCTGCTCGGCGTCGTCGCGGGCGCCGCGGTGACCTCGTTCGTCCAGCCGCTGCTGGCCGCCCTGACCCTGATCGGCCTCTGCGGCCTGTCCTGGTCGCCCGTCGGAGCGGGCCTGCTGCTGCCGTCCGTGGCCGCGCAGGCCGTGGCGGTCCTGGCCTGGACCGCCATCACCTTCACCGCGGCGAGGCGCGCGGGCCTCGGTGCTCCGTGGCACGCGCTCCTCGCCCCGCTCTGCTCGGTGTTGTGGTGGTTCGCGGCCTGGCGGGCGGTGCACCAGCTGGTCTTCTCCCGGTTCAGCTGGGAGAAGACACCGCACGGGACCGGGATCAGTTGACGTTGACGGCCTTCCAGGCGGCCGCCACCTGCTGGTACTCGGTGCCGGAGGCCCCGTACAGGTCGGCCGTCGCCTTCAGGGTCGCGGTGCGCGCCCCCGCGTAGTCGGTCGTGGAGGTCATGTAGGTGGAGAGCGCCTTGTACCAGATCTTGTACGCCTTGGTGCGGCCGATCCCGGTGACGGTGGAGCCGTCGTAGGTCGGGGAGTCGTAGGACACCCCGTTGACCGTCTTGGCGCCGCTGCCCTCGGAGAGCAGGTAGAAGAAGTGGTTGGCGACGCCGGAGGAGTTGTGGACGTCGAGCCGGCCCACGGTCTTCGACCAGTAGTCGGCGGAGGCGCCGTCCTTGCTCGGCTTGTCCATGTAGCGCAGCGGGGTGCCGTTGCCGCGGATGTCGATCTTCTCGCCGATGAGGTAGTCGCCGGGGTCGGCGGCGTTGTTGGCGAAGAACTCCACCGAGGTGCCGAGGATGTCGCTGGTGGCCTCGTTGAGGCCGCCCGACTCGCGGCTGTAGTTCAGCTTGGCGGTGGCGGCGGTCAGGCCGTGGCTCATCTCGTGTCCGGCGACGTCCAGGGAGGTGAGCGGCTTCTTGTTGTTCGCGCCGTCCCCGTAGGTCATGCAGAAGCAGCTGTCGGACCAGAACGCGTTGACGTAGGCGTTGCCGTAGTGGACGCGGGAGTACGCGGCCTTGCCGTCGCCGGCGATGCCGTTGCGGCCGAGCTCGCTCTTGTAGAAGTCCCAGGTGACGGCCGCGCCGTAGTGGGCGTCGACGGCGGCGGTCTGGCGGTTGGCCGGGGTGCCGTCGCCCCACGCGTCGTCGGCGTCGGTGAAGAGGGTGCCGGTCGCGGTGGAGGTGGCGCCGCCCAGGTCGTAGGTCTTGTGGCCGCCGCGCCCGCCGTCGGTCAGGCTGTACGCCGACCCGCTCTGCGTGGTGGCGAGGGGCACGGTGCCGGAGTAGCCGCTGGTGCCGGTCCCGGTGTCGATGGCCTCGTACGCGTACAGCTCGGCGCCCGTCGCGGCGTCGGTGATGACGTGGCGCTCGCTGGGGGTGCCGTCGGGCTGGGTGCCGGTGACGACGGCCTCGTAGGCGAAGACCGGGTTGCCGGTGGCGGCCCACACCACCTGCCGGGCGCCGGCCGGGGCGGGCTTCAGGCCGCGGGCGGCGGCCGGGGCGATCCGGGCCTCGGTGCCCTTGGTGGTCTTGCGGCTGCCGTCCTTCTTCTGGTGGACGATCAGATCGCCGCCGAGGACGGGGACTCCGGCGTAGGTGCGCTCGTAGCGGGTGTGCACGGTGCCGTCGGCGTCCTTGACCACGTCCCGTGCGACGAGACGCTCCTCGTCGGACAGGCCGATGGCGCGGGCGGTGCCGGCGGCCTCGCCCTGGGCGGCGGATATCGCCTGCGTGCGGGCGGCGGAGGACAGCGTCAGGGCGGTGGCGCCGGCCTCGCGTTCGGCCGCCGCGCTGGCGGCGCCGCTCTGGGCGGCGACGGCGACCATGGCCGCGGAGGCGACCACGGCGGCGGTGCGCAGCATCCGGGTGCGGTTGCGGGAGGTGGGGGTGGAGGACATGGGGTGGGTCACTCGCTCTCCTGGTGTCGTGGGGGACGCCGGGGAGATTGCCAGAGAGCAGACCCTCAATGACAGGTACGCAACAATTATTTGACCTGCTGTTATCCGAAGAGCGGAGATCGTTGTCCGCTGACCGGACGAAACCGGTGCATTCCGGCGCCCGCCCGGGAACGGGCGGGCGCCGGTGGCCTGATCGGGTCCGGGACTACTGGATGCCGGGAATCCGGCGGGACTTGAACGCCGCCGTGACGGCGTCCGCCGCGCTCTGGCCGTACATGCTCCGCGCGGTGTCGACCGTGGCCAGCGCCGCCTCCCGGAATCCGGTGTCCGGGGCGAAGCGGAACTGGGCGTTCACGATGATGCGGTCGGCGGTCCTGGCGCCGAGGGCGCCGCGGATGTCGAAGAGGGCGCGCGACCAGATCTCGCCGTCGGCGTGGACCTCGCCGACCCGGTCCTCGTAGACCTTGGTCCCGTCGATGCGGCGCAGGCAGTGCGGGGCGGGGCTGTACGGGGTCGAGTCCCAGTCGGCGACGCACGCCCGGTCCGCCGCGCGGGGCCAGCCGTACGCGGCGGCGGCGTGGTCGCCGACCTCCACCGCCAGGTAGTCGCCGAAGGCCTCGCCGATCGCCCCGGCCTCGGGGGAGCTGCCGAACCCGGGCACCTGCGCGTTGTGCACGGCGTGCCCGTACTCGTGGACGATGACCTCGGCGTCCTCGGCGTCGTCGACACCGCCCTTGCCGAAGCGGATCTCGGCCTTCTTGTCGGTGAAGAAGGAGTTGTCGGCACCCCACTGGTTGATGCGGACCGGCTGGACGCGGTCGTTGGCGCCGGGCAGCTCGCCGCCGAAGCCGAGCCCCTGGAGGTACTCCTGCGCCTCGTTGACCCAGAAGTACGCCATGACCTGCTCGAACTGCTCGTCGGAGCGGTCGTAGCGTGCGGCGCCCGCGACCGACGCCGGCGCCCCGGTCTCCGAGCGCACGGAGGCCCATCTGCCCGAAAGGCCCCCACTGGAGTCGAGGTTGCGCAGCGCCGCGGTGGCGTAGGCCGAGGCGGGTACGGCCGTGGCGGAGTCCTTGGCGTCGGTCAGCGTCTGGTCGCCGGAGGACTGCACGGGGTTGACCATGAAGACGCGGCCCTGGGGGAGGGCGGCTCCCGCGCCGGCGGCCGGCCGGGGAGCGGTGGCCGAAGCGGGGACGGCGAGGCCGAAGAGGGCCACGGCGGCGGTGGCCGTCGCGAGCAGTCCGCGGGGTGTGCGGGGCATGGACATCCTCCTGTGGGGGACGCGGAGTACGCAAGGAAGTGCGGTCGCGTGGTGCGGACGCGATCATTGCCCACCCGCGGTGCCCTTGACCAGGCCCCGGAAGCACCTGCCGTCCCCGCTCCCGCATCCCCGCTCCCGCACCCCACCGCTCCCGCGCCCCCGCAGCAGCGAGGGACCCGGCCGTGCCGGGTCCCTCGGGATCTGCTCGGACGGACGGACGGGCCGCCCGCGGAGCCCTACTGCTTGTCCTTGCCGATGACGAGGTCGGTGCTCCAGCCCTCGCCGGACTTCATCTCCTTGCCGTCGGCGTTGACGGGGGAGTAGACCCCGTCCACGGGTACCGTCTCGCCGGGGGCGGCCGACTGCAGGACGTCGCAGACCTCCGCGAGCGAGGCGACGGAAGTGTCCTTCATCGCGGTGATCACGTCACCGCTGCCCAGCTTGGCCTTGTAGGCGGGGGAGTTGGTCATGGTGTACACGACCATCATGCCGTCGACGTCCTTCAGCGCCTTCTGCGTCTGCGCCACCTTGGCGGCGTCCTCTTCGGCGAAGTAGTCGGCCAGGTTCGGGTTCTTCAGGTCCACCAGCTGCCAGCCGGGGTCGTTCTTCCTGTCGCCGGCGGCCAGCTGGTCGAGCAGCGGCCGGACGTGGTCGCTGCTGATGGCGTAGAACTGCCCCTGCGTCCCTCCCCCTTGGAGGGACAGCGTGTTGATCCCGACCACCTCGGCCTTGCCGTTGAGCAGCGGCCCGCCGGAGTTGCCCGGGTTGATGGTCGCCGAATGCTGGATGGTCGAGGGATAGCGCGGCAGGGTGGCGTCCGGGGCGGAGTCCTTGACGTCCGGGTTCTGCACGGCGCCGGTGGTGAACACCGGCTTCTGCGCGCCCTGCGCCTCGATCGATTCGGGATAGCCGAGGGCGGTGACGTTGTCGGCGAACGCCACGTCCTTGCTGTCGCCGAACTTGGCTTCCTTGAGGTCCGGTTGGGCATGCGAGAAGGTCAGCACGGCGAGGTCCTCGCACGGGTCGATGCCCAGCAGGCGGGCGGGCACGGGCGCCCGGTCCTCGACGGCGACCCGCAGGGAGGGTTCGCCCTGCACCACGTGCGCGTTGGTGACGATGAGCCCCTTGTCCGCGTCGTAGACGACCCCGGTGCCGGCACCGTAGGTCCCGATCACGTGCACCGTGGACGGCGCGGCCCGTTCGTAGATGTCCTTGGGTGACAGGTCGTCGGCGAACGCCACCCCACCGCCGCTGACCGTGAGCACCACCATCGTGGCCACCGCCACGGCACCCCTGGTCCGTCCTCTCATGAGTTCGCCGCCTTTCTCCCGCACGGACGGCCCCTTTCCAGGCTAGACCCGCACCCGGGCGGTGTCCTGCCGGCCGCGGGCCCGCCCGGGCGGTGGGGATCGGCGGGCCGCCGTGATGTGATGGGGGCATGATCGATGAGTTCCTGGCCCAAGGCCTGCCCGAGGTGGAAGAAGCCGTCCGCAAGGCCGCGGCGGTCGAGATCATGCCGCGGTTCCGGCAGCTCGCCGAGCACGAGGTGGACCAGAAGAGCGGCCCGCACGACCTCGTGACCGTCGCCGACCGGAAGGCCGAGGAACACCTCACCGCCTCCCTGACCCGGCTGCTGCCCGGCTCCGTCGTCGTCGGCGAGGAAGCCGTGCACGCCGACCCCAACGTCTACGCGGCACTGCGCGGCGACGCCCCCGTGTGGATCGTCGACCCGGTCGACGGCACCCGGCAGTTCGTCAACGGCGAATCCGGCTTCTGCACCCTGGTGGCGCTCGCCCTGCGCGGCGAGCTCCTCGCCTCCTGGACCTTCGCCCCGGCCCTGGAGGAGATGTCCACCGCCGTGCGCGGGCAGGGCGCGTACGTCAACGGCGTCCGCATCCACAGCGGTTCGCCCGAGCCGGGGGCAAAGCTGCGCGTGGCGACCGCCCACCCCCTGTACACCTCCGAGGAGGACCGGCGCGGCCTCGCCCGGCTCGACGTGCCCGGCATCGCCGCCCGGCCGTGCGGCTCGGCGGGTCTGGAGTACCTGAAGGTGGCGCGCGGCGAGATGGACGCGCTGGCCTTCACCTGGCCCTCTGCCTGGGACCACGCGGCCGGGCTGCTGCTGGTCGCCGAGGCGGGCGGCGCGCAGAGCACCGTCGAGGGCGTCCCCTTCCGCGTGGACCGGGACAACGCCCTCCCGTTCGCCGTCGGCCGCGACGAGGCCACCGCGATCCGCGTCCGCGACCTGCTCCGGGGCGCGTGACCGCGGCAGAGGGCGGGTGTGGACGGGCGGACTAGGCTGGGGCCAGTGGCCGTCGCCGGACGAAGGAGCTGTTGTCAGTGCCGTCGATTCTCGACGCAGTCGTGGTGGGGGCGGGGCCCAACGGTCTGACGGCCGCGGTCGAACTGGCCCGCCGGGGGCACTCGGTGGCCGTCTTCGAGGCCGCCGACGTGATCGGCGGCGGCGCCCGCACCGAGGAGCTGACCCTCCCCGGCTTCCGCCACGACCCCTGCTCCGCGGTGCACCCGCTCGGCGCCGGCTCGCCGGTGTTCAAGACGATGCCGCTGAAGCGGTACGGGCTGGAGTGGCTGCACGCCCCGCTGCCCATGGCGCACCCCTTCGACGACGGCACGGCCGCCGTGCTCTCCCGTTCCGTGGCGGAGACGGCGGCCTCCCTCGGCCCCCGCGACGCGGGCGCGTACCGGCGGCTGGTGGAGCCGTTCCTCGGCCGGTGGGACACCCTCGCCCGGGACTTCATGTCCCTGCCCGGCACCGCCCTGCCCCGCGACCCCCTCACCCTGGCCCGCTTCGGCCTCGCCGGACTCCCGCCCTCCAGCTGGCTGATGCGCCGCTTCCGCGACGACCGCGCCCGCGCCCTGTTCGCCGGGCTCGTCGCGCACGTCATCGCCCCGCTGAACGGGATCGCCACCGGCGCCGTCGGACTGGTCTTCGCGCTCGCCGCGCACGCCGGCGGCTGGCCGATGCCGCGCGGCGGCTCGCAGTCCGTCTCCGACGCCCTCGCCGGCTACCTGACCGACCTCGGCGGGACCGTCCACACCGGCTTCGAGGTCAAGCGGCTCGACGATCTGCCGCCGGCCCGCGCGTACGTCTTCGACACCTCGCCGACCGCGCTGGCCCGGATCGCCCGCCTCGGCCGCGCCTACGACGGCTACCGCTACGGGGCCGCCGCGTTCAAGCTGGACTACGCCCTGGACGGGCCCGTCCCCTGGACCGCCGAGGCCCCCCGTCGGGCCGGCACCGTCCAGATCGGCCCCGGCAGCCGGGACATCGACGCCGCCCTCCAGCTGGCGACGGGCGGCCGCGCCCCCCGCAACCCGTTCCTGATCACCGCCCAGCCCAGCCTGGTCGACCCCGGCCGGGCACCCGAGGGCAAGCACGTCTTCTGGGCGTACGGGCACGTCCCCGCCGGCTGGGACGGCGACCTCACCGACGCCGTCGAACGGCAGCTGGAGCGCTTCGCCCCCGGCTTCCGGGACCTCGTCCTGGCCCGCGCCACGGCCGGCCCGCCGCAGCTCGCCGCCCGCAACCCGAACTACGTCGGCGGGGACATCGCCTGCGGCGCCGCCGCCGGCCTCCAGCTCCTGCTCCGGCCCAAGATCACCCTGTCCCCGTACACCACCGCCCACCCCGCGGTGTTCCTGTGCTCCTCGGCGACCCCGCCGGGCCCGGGCGTCCACGGCATGTCCGGCCACAACGCGGCCAAGGCCGTCTGGCGCCACCTGCGAAAGGCCCACTGATGGTCCGCATCACCCTCGTCCAGGGCGACATCACGGCCGAGAAGGCCGACGCCATCGTCAACGCCGCCAACTCCTCCCTGCTCGGCGGCGGAGGAGTGGACGGCGCCATCCACCGCCGCGGCGGCCCCGAGATCCTCGCCGCCTGCCAGGACCTGCGCCGCTCCCACTACGGCAAGGGCCTCGCGACCGGCCAGGCGGTCGCCACCACGGCCGGCCGGCTGGCCGCCGGGCACGTCATCCACACCGTCGGCCCGGTCTGGTCGCGCGAGGAGGACCGCTCGCACCTGCTCGCGTCCTGCTACCGCGAGTCCCTGCGCGTGGCCGACGAGCTGGGCGCGCGCACGGTCGCCTTCCCGGCGATCTCCACCGGCATCTACGGCTGGCCCATGGACGACGGCGCCCGCATCGCGATCCAGACCGTCCGGTCCGCCCCCACCTCGGTGGAGGAGGTCCGCTTCGTCCTCTTCGACGCCGCCGCCCATACCGCATTCGAGACCGCCCTGGGCGCGGCCTAGGCCGTGTCTTCCGGATCTTGCTCCCCCAGCTACCGCTGGGAGGTGCCCCCAGACCCGCGCCGCCCGGCACCGCACCTCGCCGCGTTGGCGGTGCACCCGAGTACGTCCAGTACAAGGGCGCCCCGCCAACGCGCCGATGCACGGCACCTGGGGGCCCCTCCCAGCGGTAGCTGGGGGAGACGCGGGCTTGACCGGCAAGATCCGGAAGACACGGCCTAGGCGCCGGCCGCCAGCTCGGCGCTGCGGCGGCGGGTCCGGCGCGCGGCGCGGGAGTCCGGGCCCTGGGCCTCGGTGAGGGCGGCCAGCAGGGCCGGGGCGGCGTCCTGGGCCCCGGCGGGCGGCAGCGTGCGCCAGAGGCTGTAGGCGCGGCGGGCGGCGGCCTCGGTGTCGGGGGAGTCGGGGCCGTGGAGCCGGGCGCGCAGGCGGAGGGCGTGGAGGTACCACTCCAGCGCTTCGGGCGCGCGGCCGGCCAGATCGGTGAGGTAGCCCCGGACCTCGCGCACCTGGATGGTGTCGAGGCTGACCTCGCCGTGCGCGGCCGTCAGCTGCGCGTCCAGCTCCTCGGCGAGGAGCAGCGCGTCCTCGTGCCGGCCGGCCGCGGAGGCCGCGTGGATCGCGGCGAGGCCGCAGGGGACGGCGGGCGGCGCCTCCGGAGCGGTCTCGGCGCCGGCCCAGAAGGAGGGGCTGACGATGCCCCAGGGGTGGTGGAGTTCGGGCTGGTCCATCGGCGCGTCCCCCGCGGTCGTGAGGTTCCGGGTCACCAGTTCACGACCCTGCGGACGCCGGAGACCTTGGTCATGTAGTTGGTGGAGTGACGCCAGCTGTTGTACGTGACGATGCGGGTGCGGACCCCGGTGCGCGGCGCCTCCAGGACGAAGCCCTGGTCGGGGTCGGCCCCGCCGATGTACATGCCGACGTGTCCGGGGGAGGCCTCGCTCCCGTCGCTGCCGGGGTTGAACACCAGGTCGCCGGCCTTGGGGTGGTTGAGGTCGACCCGGATCGGCAGGTTGATCTGGTCGAAGGTGACCCGCGGGATGTCGATGCCGGCGGCCTTGTACGCCTGCTGCATGAGGGAGGAGCAGTCGCACCAGTGGTCGGGGTCCTGGCCGTGGGCGTTCGTGCAGTCCCCGCCGAGGTGGTACCAGCCGTCCTTCTGCTTCAGGGCCCAGGACACGGCGGTGCGGACCTGGGGAGGGGTGTCGGAGGGCAGGGAGTACTCGGGGGGTATGTCCACCGGCCCGCCGGGGCTCGCCTCCGTGAACTGGACGGTCTTCTCCATGATCGCCTTCACGTAGTCGTACGTCTGCCCGCCCGCGAAGGACCGGGGCGGTACGCCCCTGAACTCGTCGACCCTGCCCCAGCCCGCGTTGTAGCCGGCGAGGGCCAGCTCGACGGGCGATCCGTTGTAGCCGGGGTGGGCTTTGGCGGTCCGCAGGAGTTTGCACATCATCGAGCCCTGCGAGGGGATCGCGTCCTTGGGGTCCATGACGTCCTTGTCGCCGTCGCCGTCCCCGTCGATCCCTTCGACGGCCCAGGTGTCGGGGATGAACTGGCTGATGCCGTAGGCGATCGGCGCGCCGGTCCGCGGATCCCGGGATATGGCGTCCGGCTTGAAGGTGGACTCGGCCCAGATCTGGGCGGCGAGGACGGCCGGCGGCAGCCCCTGGTCGCAGCGGGCGGCCGCGTCGAGGATGAGCTGGGCGTACTGCGGCGGCACGCCGTCCTTCCCGCCGATCTTGAGGCTGCTCGCCGTGGGCCAGGTGCCCCCGCCGCCGCCGTCGTCCTGGGCGATGACCGCCACGAGCAGCACCATGGCGACGCCCATGGCCACCGGTGTGGCGACGATTCCCCCTGCGGCAGCAAAGATCCACTTCTTCGACGTCACGTGTTTCCCCCCGGTCCCCCGGTCCGCCCGCGCCCCCGGCGGCCAAGCCAGCTATTTGCTCCACCAAAGATGGTTTCGGCCAAGCCTCGAACAGGCGGGTGGGCGGGCCGGGTTCCCTGATGATGCGTGACACTATGCCACTTTGGACAACTGCTCAGGTCCGTGGTGTCTTCTGCTGTTCCGTCAGATCGGGCATGTAGTGTGCGTCCTGGCTTGATCCAGCCATGTTCGAATCATCTTGTTTGCGCAGGCAACTATTTGCTGCGTTTTTCTGGGGGGATTGATGCGGAAACGTCCAGATTTCCTGGGCGTGCTGCCGACCGATGCCCGGCTGACGGTGCCGGTACTGGCACCGACGGGCGGGGCCGGGAGGTCCACGCTCGCGTTCCTGATCGCGTCCGAACTCGCCGCCACGGGCGACACGGTGGTGCTGGACACCGCCCCGCGCCTCGCCTCCCCCTGGCCCGCCTGGAGCAACGCCCCCGGCCGCGGCCTGTCCGCGCTCCCGCCCGGCGAACCCGCCTCGCGGGAGACCGCCCGGGCCGCCTGCGCCGCCATGAGCGGCCCCGCCGGCCCCTGGGACCTCCTGACCGACGGCCGGGACTGGAGCGCCCCGCCCCTCGACCTCCCCCAGGAGCCCGCCGCCTGGTACCAACTGGCCGCACTCGGCGGCTGGCGGGCGGTCGTGGCCGACACGGCGCACCCGGTGACGCACGACCTGCTCACCGCCCGCTGCGCCGGCCTCCCCGGACTGACCCGGGCCTGGCTGGCGCTCCCGTACGCGGTGCCCGTCCTGTGCGCGGCGGCCTCCGCCGAGGGCGTGCAGGCCCTCCAGCAGGCCGTGATGGCCATGGCGGCGGAGAACCTGCCGCTGCACCGGACGGTCGCGGTGCTCGTGGCCACGGGCGACGGGCGGCCGCCGCCCGTCGCGCGGGCCGCCGCCACGATGCTCTCCGGCCGGACGGCCGACGTCGTCCACCTCCCGCACGACGCGAACCTGCGTTCCAGCGGCCTGCGTTCGGGGCGCGTCCATCCCCGCACCCGGCAGGCGGCGGCCCGCGTCGCGGCCGCCGTCCTGGGCGCGGCCCACGAGTCCTGGGGCGCTCCGCTCCCGCCGGCCCCGCAGCCGGCGGTCCTGCGCCCCGTATCCCCTGAAGTTCCTGCCTAAGAGGTATCTCCCCATGAGCATGACCACGCACGTCCTCGCCGACGCCGTCCCGAAGTTCACCCCCACCGTCCCCAACGAACTGAACAACGCCGTGACGACGGTCCTGGGCTGGGCGGCGGGCATCGGCCTGGCGGTCGCCGTCCTCGGCGGTCTCCTGTCCTGGGCGGCCATCGCCGTCGGGCACAACTCCTCCAACGCGCAGCTCGCCGCGCGCGGCAAGACGGGCGTCCTGGCGTCGCTGATCGGCGCGGGCGGGATCGGAGCCACTTCGGCGCTCGTGCTCATGGCGTACAACCTGATAGGCAACAAGTGAGCGCGGACGGCGACCGCAAGGCCCGCAGGGCCAAGCTGACCCTGGCCGGGCTCGCGGTGGCCGCGGCGGTCCTCCTGGCCGGCGGCGGCTACGGCGCCGCCGTACTGCTGGACGACGACGGCGGCCCCGGCGCCCCGAAGGCGGGTGCCCCGGCCCCGGGGGCGCCCGCGAAGGGCCCCTCGGCCGGGCCGTCGGCGTCCGGAGCGGAACTGTCGAAGACACCCGAGACGGGCCCGAAGCTGAAGCTCTTCAAGCCGACCGGGCACGCCAACGGCGTGGCCACGGGCTTCAGGCACTCAGGGGTCGACGCGGTGAGCGCGGCGGTGTACTGGTGGGAGGAGTACGCCTGGCTGGACGACCAGAAGGCCCGGCAGCAGCTGGAGGCCGTTGTCTCGCCGGACGCGCCCGGCTACGTCGACCAGCAGGTGTCCGAGGTGCGCAAGCTGCGTGAGCAGGCCGGCCTGCCGCCCTCCGGCGGCACGCCGTCCGCCATCTCCTTCACCACGTCGGTACAGGCGGTGCGTTACTACGCGCTGCCGGTGGAGGGCGAGAAGGACGGCGACGTGATCGAGGTCTGGATGACCTACGACCGCTACGCGACCGGACCTGACGGAAAACCGGACACCAACCCTCTGAAGGGCGAGCTCACCAGCGTGGTCCTGCGCTGGCAGAACGGGATGTGGCGCATCACCAACCAGCCCGGCTACGTGAAGAACTCGAGCCACCCGGTCTCGTACTTCCCCGAATCCCCGTACGCCTGGCGCGACGGGTGGCGGCAGGTGCAGCGTGCGGGTTAGGACTTCGTCGCACCCGCTGGTCCGGGCCCTCGTGGTCCTGGTGGCCACGCTGCTCTGCATGCTGGGTACCGCGTCGGCGCCCGCCATGGCCGAGGACAAGCAGGAGTACCACGCCAAGGTCGGGCCGCCCGAGCCGGTTCCGAAAGACTTCGAGGCGAACGCCTCGGGGGCGATCGGCATCGACAAGCAGGGCCACTACTGCTACGAGAGCGTGATCCGCGACCAGGAGCTCTGCCGGACCGCGAAGAAGGGGGAGATCCCCGGACGCGACATAGGCATCTGCGAGGGCGCGGACGGAACAGCCGCCCGCAACTGTGACGACGAGGGCAAGAAGGAGTACGAGCTCAAGCGGCTCAAGGAGTGGCAGGAGGCCACCAAGGACAAGCACAAGCTGGAGAACTACCCCAAGCTGAACGAAGCCCTCACGAAATGCGTGAACGAGGGCGGCATCTTCAAGGTCTGCCTGAACAAGTGGGAGCCGGAGTATCCGCTCACGCCGACCCTCGGGGAGTGGGCCGCGGGGAAGATCTCCAAGCTCGCCAGTGACGCCCTGAAGGAGGCCGCCGGCTACATCGGCGAAGGCGTGGTGTGGCTCCTGGGGGAGTTCGCGAACCTCTTCAACAAGTCGTCCACCATCGACCTCGCCCAGGCGGGAATCGGCAAACCGCTCGGCATCACCATGGCGGTCAGCGCGATGCTCGCCGCCTTCCTGGTGCTGATCCAGTTCGGGAAGACGGCCGTTTCCCAACGCGGGGAGCTGGCCGGCACCGCCCTGGGCGGCCTGCTCAAGTGGGGCGTCGTCAGCAGCGTCTACATGCTCTTCACGCAGCAGGGCCTGATGGTCGCGGACGAACTCTCCGAGTGGATGGTCGAGTTCTCCTTCGGCAAGGAGGGCGGCGCCGCCGAGGCGATGAAGCAGCAGCTCGGAACCATGTTCGCCTCCCTCACCACCAGTGGCGGGGTCGCGGGGGTGACCGGGACCATGGCGGTCACGGGCCAGGCCGTGGCGCCCGCCGCCGTCGGCGTCGTGATCGTCATCGGCGTCGTCACCATCGTGGCGATCGGCGCGCTGTGGATCGAGATCCTGATGCGGCAGGCCGGGATCATGATCCTGGTCGTCGCCATGCCGATCGTGCTGACCGGTGAGATCACGGACTCCACCAAGAACTGGTGGCCTTCGGCGCGCAACGCGATGATCAGCCTGATCCTCATGAAGCCGGTCATCGTCCTCCTCTTCACCATCGGCTTCTTCGCGATGGGAGAGAGCACCGGCGTCCAGAACGTGATCGTCGGGCTCGTGATCTTCCTCGGCGCCTGCTTCTGCTGGCCGGTGCTGGCGAAGTTCCTGACCTTCACCACCAACGGCGAAGGCGCCTCGATGATGTCCGGGCTGATGAGCTCGATCGGCTCGTCATCCGTCTCGGGCTCCGGCGGGCAGTCCGGCGGCGCCGGATCGGTCGGTGGCGGAAGCGGCTACACCAAGGCCCTGGAGCGGGAAGCCCCCCTGATGGACGCCGGTGCCCCCCAAGGCGGCGGTGCCGCCGCGGGCGGGGCGGTCAAGGGCGCCTTCGCCGGGGGGATCTCGGCCGCCACCGTCGGGCTCCAGTTCGCGGCCGCCGGAAAGGACGCGCTGGAGTCGGGCATGGCCAACACCGCGGCCAACGCCGGGCTCGGCCACGGCGCCGCCGGTGGCCGGCACGGCGTGGTCGCCCAGCGCCGGTCCCGCGAGGACCGCGAGGACCGGGCGGACCCGGCGGAGGCCGAGGCACCCGAAGCCCCGCCCGTGGGCTCGTTCGTGGAGGTGCCCCCTCCACCGCCCCGGCAGGGCATCGGCATCAGCCCCGCCGAGCCCACGCAGATGTACGACGGCACGGAGCCCATGGCCCCGCCGCCGCCCGGTAAGGAGAACTGATGGCGCAGAGTCACCCCACCTACGGGGGCTGGCAGTCGGAGCGTTCCGGCTGGTTCGGGCACATGTCCGGGCCCGGGTTCGCGCTCGTCGCCACCGCGGCCCTGCTGCTGCTCCTGCCCCTCAACCTCGGGAGCTGGACGGCGGCCCTGGTCTGCGTCCCGGTCAGTCTCCTCCTCGTGGGCCTCGCCTTCGGCCGGGTCATGGGCCTGTCCGCCGACGAATGGATCCTCCTCGCAGTAAGGCACCAGATCGCTGTGGCAACCCGACGGAACATCTTCCACAGCGGGGCACTGGCCCCGCGCAGCAAGGAAACGGGCGAGCAGCCCATGGACCTGCCGGGCACCCTGGCCCGGCTGCGGATCCTGGAGGCCCCGGACGGCCTCGGCGGCCGGCTCGGCATCAGCCACGACCCGGTCGCCGCGACGTACACGGCCGTCGCCCGGGTGACCTATCCGGGCCTGGCACTCATCGACACCGACCGGCAGGCCACCCGCGTCGCCGGATGGGCGGCGCTCCTGCGGACGTACTGCACGGAGGACTCGCCCGTCACCCGCCTGAGCGTGCACCAGCGCGTCCTGCCCGACGACGGCGCCGCGCTGGCGTCCTGGACGGCCCGGCACATCAGCGCGGACGCCCCGGAAGCCGCCGTGACCGCGCTCACCGAGGTGATGGAGGGCGCGGGCCCGTCGGCGTCCGCCCGTGAGACGTACCTGTCGGTGACCCTGTCCGCCTCCCGCGCGCGCCTCGCCATCAAGGGGGCCGGCGGCGGCCAGGTGGGCGCGGCCGCCGTCCTCGTACGCGAACTGCACGCGATGGGACAGGCCCTCTCCAGCGCGAGCCTCCAGGTCGAGGAGTGGCTGGACCCCCGCGGGGTCGCCCAGACGATACGCACCGCCTACGACCCCGAGGCCCAGGTGATGCTCGCGACCCGCAAGGCCGCCGCGGCCAATCCGGGATGGGAGGGCGCGGCGCCCGGCGTCGACGTCGAGCTCGCCGGGCCTGCGTACGCCGAGACCGGCATGGGCGTCTACCGGCACGACGGCGCCTGGACGGTTTCCTACCAGGTGCGCGGCTGGCCCCAGTCGCAGGTCTACGCGACCTTCCTCCAGCCGCTGCTGCGCCCCCGGGCCAACGCCCGCCGCAGCCTGTCCCTCGTGTACGAACCGCTGGGCCCCCGCCGGGCGCGCAGCGAACTCGCCCGCGAGACCACCAAGCGCAACGCGGCCCGCAAGCTCCGCGCCAAGACCGGCCGGGACGAGAGCGAGGACGAGCGCCGCGCCGAGATGATCGCGCGCCGCCAGGACGCGGAGCGCGCGGCCGGCGAGGGCGTGGTCCGGATGACGGCGATCCTGTCGGTCACCGTCACCGACGCCGACGAGCTGGAGACCGCGTGCGCGGAGCTCCAGGCCGACGCGGGCGCCGCCAACCTGGAGCTGCGCCGGATGTGGGGCACCCAGGACGTCGGCTTCGCGGCCGGGGCCCTGCCCCTGGGCCAGGGCCTGCCGGACCGGCGGGGGGCGTTCTGATGGCGCTGCTCCGCCGCAAGGCAGACGACGGCACCCTGCTGGCCGAGACCGGGCTGCGGGAGGCCGCCGGGATCGGAGCCGTACCCGCGGCCCGGCGCCCCGAGGGGCCCAGCGCCCGCGAGCTGCGCGAGGCCCGGTTCCTGGAGGACCCGGCCTCCGTCATGCGGGTCGCTCCGAAGAAGGGCTGGAAGGGGCCGTTCGCGGGCCGTTCGGCCTCGCTCCCGCGCGCCGAGGTCGTACGGGCCACCACGGTCAACGCGGCCGGGGCCTTCCCGTTCCTGCACGCCGCGAGCCTGCCCGCGGTGGGCGCGTACATCGGGCACAACGTGCTGACCACGGCGGCGTTCTCGGCACACCCCACCGTCTGGGTTCAGCGGGGCCTGGTCACCAACCCGAACGTGATGATCACGGGCATCCCGGGTTCCGGGAAGAGCGCCCACGTCAAGGCGCTCGCCTTCCGCCTGATGGCCTTCGGGCACAAGGCGCTGATCGCGGGGGACGTGAAGGGCGAGTACGCGGCGATGTGCCGGCACCTCGGCGTCGAGCCGGTCCGGCTCGGCCCCGGCCTGCCCGGCCGCCTCAACCCCCTCGACGCGGGCCCGCTGGGCGCCGACCTCGACCGGATCAAGGACCCCGCCGTCCTCAAGGGCCGGCTGACGGAGATCCACCGCCGCCGCCTCACCCTCCTCAAGGCCCTCCTGGAACTCCAGCTACGCCGCACCCTCGAACCGCAGGAGGAGGAAGCACTCGACGTCGCCGTGCGCGACCTGACGGGGGAGCTGTCCGGAACCACGTCGCTGCGTACGCCCACCCTTCCCCTCGTCTACGACAAACTGCGCGACCCCACCGACCTGATGGCCCGTGAACTGCGCATCCGGGACGGGGACGTCCAGCGCGCCCGGGAGTCCATGGCCTCCATCCGCTCGGCGCTCGGCATCATGGTGACGGGCCACCTGGGCGGCCTCTTCGACCAGGAGACCTCCCTCGGCCTGGACTGGGCCGCCCCCATCCAGAGCGTCGACATCAGCGCGCTGACCCCCTACGGCGACGAGACCGTCGCCATGGTCCTGTCCTGCGTCTCCTCCTGGGCCCAGTCGGCGATCGACCGGCCCGGCCAGGCCCCCCGGATCGTCATCCGTGACGAGCTGTGGCGGCAGATGCGCTCGGGAGGCGCCGCCATGGTCAAGAAGATCGACGCCGACCTGCGCCTGTCGCGCGCGACCGGCACGATCCAGGTCCTCGCCACCCACCGCCTGTCCGACTTCGAGTCGGTCGGCGCCGCCGGCTCCGAGGCCGTCGCCATCGCCCGCGACCTGATCTCCAGCTGCGAGACCCGCATCCAGCTCGCCCAGGACACCCGCCCCCTCGCCTTCACGCGCGAGGCGATCGGGCTGACCTCGGCCGAGTGCGACCTGATCGGCTCCTGGGGCGCGGCGCAGCGCGGCCGGGCCCTGTGGAAGGTCGGCCGGGGCGGCGGCTCCCATGCCGTGCAGCTCATCCTCTCCCGCACCGAGCAGCACCTGTTCGAGACCGATGAACGGATGGTGATCTGACGTGGCCGACCGTGGCACCCGGTCCTCGGCGACCGCGACGGTGGACGACAACACCCTGCTGGCCGCGTACGGGGCCGGCCTCGTCGTCACGGTGGGCGGGGCCGTCCTGCTGGCCGGACCGCTCGCCGCCCTGCTGTCGGGGCGCGGCTGGGCCCGCAGCGGGGAAACCGTTCCCGAGACGGTGATCCACGCCCTGGCCAAGGGCCCCGGCTCCGTCTTCCACCCGGCCCCGCCCTCCTGGCTCTTCTACACCCTGACCGCCCTCCTCGTCCTGGCCGTGGGCGTCGCCGCCGTCAAGGCCGCCGCCCTGCTGTCCTCCCGAGGGCGCACGGGCGGCGCCCAGTGGGGCGGAGCGAAGACGGAGCGGAAGATGGCCGCCCCCGACGCCCCCGCCCGGCGCGTCAACCGCATCACCGCCGGACGGGGCCTGCGCACCGGCAAGATCGTCGCCGCGCAGCCCAACATCTCCGCGACGGTGTTCGGCGTACCGGGCTCCTCGAAGACCACCGGCCTGGTCCTGCCGAACGCGGCCGAATGGGCCGGTCCCCTGGTGGTGACCACCACCAAGGCGGCCGACCTGGACGTCATCCACGCGCGCCGCCGCGCCGTCGGGCCGGTCTGGGTCATCGCCCCGGCCGGCATCCCCGGCCGGGCCGGCGACCACTGGTCTCCGGTCGAGTACTGCACCGACGCCAAGGCCGCCGACCGCATGGCCTCCTGGCTCGCCGAGGCCTCCTCCTCGGGCGACGACAAACGGGCGGCCCCCTGGGTCGACCAGGCCAAGAGCGTCCTGAAGGGCATCCTGCTCGCCGCCCGCCTCTCCGGCGGCGGCCTCGCCGACATGCGCCGCTGGATCTCCCTCGGCAAGGACGCGGTCGACCACGTCCGCGCCGTGCTCCTCGCGCACGGCCACACCGACGTCGCCGACGACTACGCCTCCCCCTGGCTGCGCCTGCACGAGGACGGCATCGGCTCCATCCAGTTCAGCCTCAACGTCCTGGCCAGGGTCTTCGCCGACGAGGAGGTCCGGGAGACCTGCGCCCGCTCCGACTTCACCTTCGAGCGGTGGCTCGACGAGCGGGGCACCATCTGCGTCATCGCCTCCGAGGCCGACGCCGACCGCTTCGCCCCGCTCATCAGCTCCCTGATCGCCGGAGCGATCCACGCCGCGGAAGCCCTGTACAACTCCACGGGCACGCCCATCGACCCGGGCGTCGGCATCCTCGTCGACGAGGCCGGCAACATGCTCCGCTACCCCCGCCTGCCCAACATCCTCACCACCGGACGGGGCATGGGCATCACCCTGCTGACCGTCTGGCACGACCTGTCCCAGCTCCGCGAATCCCTCGGAACGCAGAAGGCCAACACCGTCCTGTCCGCCAGCGGCCTGCGCATGCTCCTGCCCGGCTGCGGCGACCTGGAGACCCTGCGCTACTTCTCCGGCCTGTACGGGCGCACCGAGGTCGTGAAGACCAGCCACGGCCGCTCCCGGGGCGAGCACTCCACCACGACCCAGACCACCGAGACCGACCTCGCGCCGGTCCACTCGCTCCAGCAGCTCCCCGACTTCACGGCGATCGCGCAGTACACCAACCTGCCGCCGGTCAAAGTGCGGATGCGGCTGACGTTCCGCGACAAGGACCTCAGGAGGCTCCTGTCCGGACCGAAGCCCGGGCCCGAGAAGAAGGCGGCCGGCCTTGACCGACCCTGACCTGTCCGACCCGGCCGCCCTGTGGCCGGCCGTCCCCTCCTGCGCCCCGGCGCAAGAGCCGCAGCGCTGGGTGTGGGCGGCCATGGACCCCGCCGGCCGGCGGGCCCGGCTGAGGGAACTCGGCGTGTGGGCCGACTGGCTGCGCACCACGTACGAGCTCCACAACACCCTCACGCACTGCTGGTACCGCCACCCGGCGGTCGTCGAGCACCTCACCGCCCTCTACACGGGCTGGACGCGCACCTACGCGGGGGAGGACCCGCCCGGGCGCGAGCTCGCCGAGGCCGACTGGATCAACACCCTGCACGCCTTCGTCCCGCACCTGAAACTCCCGGCCTGCGCGACCGGCACCCACCAGGACCCGCCCCCGCTCGTCCCGGCGCCCCCCGGCGCCGCGGAGGCCTTCGAGCAGTACCTGACCCACTCCGCCGCGGCCACGGCCCCGGCGGCCCACCCGGCGGCCGCCGAACTCACCCGCCGCCGGGCGGAGCCGGACCCGCCGCTGTGACCGGGGGAGGGACCGCTCAGCCCAGGGGAGGGCTGACGCGGTCGATGCCGGCGAGGATCTTCCGGTCCCGCTCCAGCGTGGAGACGAGAAAGGCGCGCTTGAACCGCGACGGGTCCTGCGCGTACATCTCCCGGCCCAGCTCGGATGTGAACCGTTCCTCGGGGATCCGGTCGGCTTCCTCGGGAAGGAACTTGACGACCTCTTCGAGGGCGGCGGCCGCGTATGCGACGGTCGGCCGGATCTCGCGGTGCTCGGCGTTCGGGGTGTTCAGCAGCTGCTGCGCGGATGCGAGTGACAACCGCCTTGCCACCCAGAGGAACTCGCCCGGGTCGATGATCTGCGAGGGCTCGGGACCACCGAAGGCCGGAGGAGCGACAGGACGGTCGTCGGCGAAGACGAACTCGAACACGCGGGTACGGCCGCACTCGGAGCAGGCGCCTTCGTAGACGCTGACCAGCACGCCGTCGCGGTCCTCGACATGGTGCTCGCGGTCGAACCGATTCGCACCGCACACGCAGGCATGGAGATCCATGTAGAGGTGCGATTCCTGCGCCGAACGAGTGATCAACATGACATGATCCTACTGGAATGGGCAGGTCAAGTGGGGGGACGTCAGTGGACCTGAGCACGGGCGAAGGGCGGCTGCTCGCCGCGGCCGAAGCGGCATTGCCCGAGGTGCTGAGGGACCTCTATTCCGCGCGGTTGCGGGGCGGCACCCTCACCGAGCGGGACGGCCGGCGGTTCTTCCTGCTCGGTGATCCGGCCGGAAATCCCGTCGAGCTGCGCTTGGACACGGCGGAACTGCCTCGGCAGACGGCGGCCCGCACCTTCACCAACACCACGGCCGACCGGTACGTCGTCCAGTTCGCCGATACGCTCCGTCCCGATCAGGCCGGACAGGTCCTGGCCCGCGAGCTGGGGGAGCTCCTCGCCGTACGGGAGCGCGCTGCCGTCGGCGGACCGGCGCCCATGGCCGACTTGCTGGCCCCGGGTGCGACCCTGCCCGCGGAGCTTGAGCTGTCCGACGCCGACCGGGGCCGTGTCGGCGAGTTCGCGTACCTCACCCGCAGGATGAACGACGCGGACATCACGGTCGCGGAGCGCAGGGAGGCGCGAGACCGCTTCTCCGCACTGGTCGACGAGTCCGGGCTGCGCACGTGGACCCCTCAGGACGACCCGAACCACGCTGACGACGCGTATGCGGTGGAAGTACGCCTGAACGTCGTCCACTGGCACCTGCCCGAGGAATCACGCACCGCCCTGGACGCGCTCGCCCTCCCCCTGGAGCAGCTCGACCCCGCCGATGCCCAGGCCCTGACGGCCGCCCGCGCCGCCCGCGCCCGGGCCCCGCAGCCGGTGGCCCTGTCAGACGCGTACCCCATGCCCGGCCTGCGCCCCGACGGGACGCCCGTGCCGCGAGAGGAGCTGGGCCGGGCCGCCGCGGAGGCCGCGAGCCGGCGGACCGAGCTCAGCGCCCGGACCCTCGCCGAACTGCGCGCCCGGCAGGCGGACCTCCCCGAGGGCCGGTACCCGGAGTTCGAGATCATGATCGGCGGTGGTGCCGCCCTCGCCGGCCGCGACCCCGGCGCCCTGCTCGTGGACGCCCGCGGACGCTGGCACGTGGACCCCATCACGGCGATCGTCCAGTCCGCCGACCAGGTCCGCCACCTGCGCCAGAGCGGCATGGGCGACCCGTACCAGTTCGCCGGCCCGCAGGAACGGGTGCCGCTGCCGGCCCTCCAGCTCTGGGAGGACACCGCCGCCGCGCGCGGCCCGCTCGTCGACGGCCGGGCGGAGCTGGGCGTCAGCGCCGAAGGCCGCCTGATCGCCGAGATCGTCCCGGCCGACGGTTCCGACCCCGTGAAGGTGGAGGTCAAGGGCGCCCCCCTGATCGCCACCGGCATCCCGCCCGAGATCATCCCCGGCGCCGACCGCCGGATACCGACCGAACGGGAGGCGACGGCGGTCCTCGCCGAGGCCCTCACCGCGGCGGGCACCCCCGAAGCCGAGGCGGCCCGCGCAAGGCTCCTCGCCCTCCCGGACGGCGAGGGCCGCGCGGCGGCCGCTCTGGAGGTGCTGGCCGATCCGCCGGTATCGGCCGTCCTGAGTGCCTCGTCGGACGCGAAGGTCCCGGGCGCGACCGAGACGCTCCGGGCCACCGCCGCATGGGAACGGGCCGCCGAGCTCGCCCCCGGCCGCGTCCTCATGGGCGACGAGGTCGGCGACGGCGAGTACGACCCCGCCGTCGCCAAGGACTGGGTGATCGCCGGCGTCGGCGGCGCCGCCATCGCCAACGCGGAGATCATCCTCCAGGCCGACCCCGAGGCCCGGGTGTTCATGGTCGGCAAGGACGCGCCCTTCGTCCTCCACAACGACGCCCAGTACACGGCTCTGCGCCGCGCACACGACGCCGAGTACGGCGGTGACGGCCGCCTCGTGACGTACGGGGGCCGCTACCTCGGCTCGGTCGGTACGGTGACCGCCCCCGACGGCCGCGTCCGCCTGGAGGCCCTCGACAGCGACGGCAACTCCCTCGGCATCGAGGGCGACGCGTACGTGGCCTGCCTCGGCCGCGTCTCCCGCCTCCCGCAGGCCCTCGACCCCGTGGAGTCCGCCGTCCGCTCGGCCGGCGGGGAGGTACGGGGGGAGCTGGTCTTCGACGACGACCGCCAGTACCTCGGCTACCGGCTGGAGTTCGAGGCGCGGGGCAGGCGGCACACGGTCGACGTGACGGGGGCCGCGTCCCGCATGCTCCCCGGCAACGTCTTCGACAGCCGGGGCGACGACGCGAAGCGCCTGGCCGCGTTCGACGCCAAGGTCGCCCCGCCGGAGAGCGGGAACGTCTCCGCCGGCTTCATGGCCACGGCCCTCCAGGGCTCCCAGCTCGCCCGGCACCGGGCGGCGCGGCGTCCCCCGGGCGACGGCGGCCAGGGGCTGCCGGGCCGTACCCCGCCGCAGCCCGGCCCGCAGGGCCCGTCCCAGCGGTACGACGGCCCGGCGGCGCCCGCCCCGTACGCCACCGCGCAGGACGCCCGGCAGGCGGGGGAGGGCGTCAGCCGCGCCTTCCAGACCTGGATCCGCAGCGACATGGGCCGGGAGCTGGCCGGTTCGGACCACCCCCGGATCCGCGGCCTGCGCGAGGCGTGGCAGCAGCTCCCCCCGCACGACCTGCCCGAGGGCCCCGGCCGGGCGGCGGCTCCCTACGGGGCCGTGGCCGAGCGCGCCGGTGCGGCGGTCACGGCAGCCGTCGCCGCGGGCCGCTTCGCCCCCGAGGACGTGAAGGCGCTGACCGTCATGGCCCGGGCGGCCCGCACCCACGCGGTGCGCCTGTCGGCCACCCAGCCGGACGCCGCACCGCCCGCGCGGGCCGCGGCCCCGGCACCTCGTGTGGCGGCCCCCGCCCCCGCCGCGGCCCGCTCGCCCCGGCTGGCCACCTGACGGGCGGGCGGCGACCCGCCCGCGTCCTGCGGTCCCGCCGCGGCGGTCAGGGGTTCCGCGCCCCGCGCCCCGGGGTGGGGCGCGGGTAGGTGCGGGACTGTTTGACGCTGCCGTACGCGAAGCTCGACTCGATCGACGCGATGCCGGGGATGGCGTGGATGCGGTGGCGCACGAGGGACTCGTACGCCTCCAGGTCCTCGATGACCACCCGGAGCAGGTAGTCGCTGCTGCCCGCCATCAGGTAGCAGTCCTGGATGTGCTCGATCACCGCGACGTGCTCCTCGAAGAGGGCGACCGCCTCCGCCGTGTGCCGTTCCAGGCGGATGCGCACGAAGACGGTGATCGGGAGCCCGAAGGACACCTGGTCCACGACGGCCGTGTAGCCGCGGATCAGCCCCGCCTCCTCCAGCCGGCGGACCCGCCGCAGGCACGGGGAGGGCGAGAGGCGGACCCGGTCCGCCAGGTCCTGGTTGGAGAGCCGGCCGTCGGCCTGCAACTCCCGGATGATCTGCAGGTCGACCGCGTCCACGACTGCTCCCGAGGGCTTTCCCGGGCGTTCCGGGGGGCTTCTCCGCCGTTTCTTGGCAGATCCTGCCCCAAACGTATGTCCGAGCGGCAGAACTGGCAATCGGCTGCCCCGGCCAAAGCCCTAACGTTGCCCGCGAACGGGCCGGACCGGCCCGCTCTCACAGGCTGGAGCAGATCCCTTGGTCGCGACCAACACCACCGGCGCGGCCGCGCCTCACGACACGGCGGTCCCGCCGGCCGGCAACCCCGCCCGGCGCGGACCGTCACCGCAGGCGCGCGGCATGGCCGCGCTGCTGGTGACCGTGGCGATCTGGGCGGCCTTCGCCCTGAGCGCCCGGGGCCTGAGCGCCTCCAGCCTCCTGCCCGCCGACGCGGCCCTGCTGCGTTTCGGCGTCCCGCTGCTCGTCCTGGCGCCGGCCCTGTGGCGGCGCAGGCGCCGCATCGCCGCCGTGAAGCCGGGCGCCGCACTCAAGATCGTCTGTGGGGCGGGGGTGCCGTTCTTCCTCGCCGCCATGCACGGCGGATCCCTGACCTCGGCCGCTTTCGTCGGCTCGATCGTCCCCGGCATGGTCCCGCTGTTCGTCGCCGCGCTGATGGCGGCCCGCGGCCACGGACTGCCGAAGGGCACGCAGGTCGCCGGGCTCGCGCTGATCGCGGCCGGGGTGGCCGCCCTCGTCTGGCGCTACGTCGTCCCCGTCGACACCGACGTCCTGGAGGGCGCCGGCACCCTCCTGGTCGCCAGCGGGCTGTGGGCCCTGTACACGGTCGGGCTGCGGGACGTCGACCTCGACCCCGCCGGGTCGATCGGCCTGCTGTGCCTGCCCTCCTTCGCCGTGATCGGGCTGCTGGTCCTGACCGGGGCGCTCCCGACGGGCCTCGCGCACGCCACGGGCGGCGACATCGCCACGTTCCTCGTGGTGCAGGGCCTGGGGGTCGGGCTGTGCGCCGGCCTGCTCTACGCCTACGCCATCCGCAGCCTCGGCGCCGAGCGCAGCTCCGTCGTCGGCAGCCTCAGCCCCGTCGCCGTCGTCCTCCTCGCCGTCCCCGTCCTCGGCGAGTCCCCGACCCCGGCGGTGCTGATCGGCGTACCGCTGATCACCGCCGGCGTCGTGCTCGCCAACCGCCGCCGCACCCCCGCCGGTTCCGCGCCCGCCGCTTCCGCCCCCGCCCGTCCCGCCCCCCGCCCCGAGGTCCCCGCAGATGCTTGAGCTCCTCCCCCCGCCGCCCACCGACCCGCTGTGGGACCTGACGTACGAGTTCGGCTCCGACGAGCGGGCCGAGCGGCTCAACCTGGTCCTCGGCGTCTACCGCGACCACACCGGCCGCACCCCGGTGATGGCCGCCGTCCGCGAGGCCGAGATACGCCTCGCCGAGCGCTCCGAGTCCAAGGAGTACCGCGGGCTCTCCGGCAACGCCGCCTTCAACCGGGCCCTGCTGGACCTGGTGCTCGGCCCGCAGGGGCCCTCCGACCGGGCCGCGGCCGTCCAGACCGTCGCCGGCTCCGGGGCGCTGCGCCTGCTCGCCGACCTGATCTGCCGGACGCGCCCCGGCACCACGGTGTGGATCAGCGACCCCGCCTACGTCAACCACCGCCCCATCCTGGAGGCCGCCGGCCTGGAGGTCCGCACCTTCGGCTGGTGCGACGCCGAGGGCGGGTTCGACGCCGCCGGAGTCCTGCGCGACCTGGCCGGGGCGCGCCGCGACGACGTCGTCCTGCTCCAGGGCTGCTGCCACAACCCGACCGGCGCGGACCCGGCGCCCGAGGACTGGGCGGCGCTCGCGGAGCTGGCGGCCCGGGACGGCTGGGTCCCGTTCGTCGACCTCGCCTACCACGGGCTCGGCGACGGGCTGGAGGCCGACCTGGCGGCGACGCGCCTGCTGGCCGAACGGGTCCCGGAGATGCTCGTCGCGGTCAGCTGCTCCAAGAACTTCGGCCTCTACAGCGACCGCACCGGCTGCGCCATCGTCCTCGGCGCGTCGGCGCGGGCGGTGCGGCACGCCGAGACGGCCCTGCAGAACGCCGCCCGGACCCTGTACTCCATGCCGCCCGAGCACGGGGCCGCCGTCGTCACCACCGTCCTGGAGGACGCGGGGCTGCGGGACCTGTGGCGCGCGGAGCTGGACGCGATGCGGGCCCGCATCGAAGCCAACCGGACGGACCTGGCCGCTCGCCTGACCGCGATGGGGTGGCAGGCGCAGGCCCGCTCGCTCGCACGGCAGCGCGGCATGTTCTCGATGCTGCCGCTGACGGCGCAGGAGATGCTCCGGCTGCGCCGGGAGTACGCCATCTACGGGACCACCGCCGGGCGCGTCAACATCGCGGGCATCCCCGCCGACCGGGTCCCCTGCCTCGCGCGGGGCATCGCCGGAGTGCTCGCGGGCCGCTGACGGGAGGGCCGCCTCTTTCCGGTAATTCCGGTGTATTGCCGATTTCCTCCCCGTCATCCCTGGTCAAGGGAAATCGGCAGCCGGAATCCGGAAGTGAATGGCCGGATAGAACTGGCCTTGAGCAGGGCCGAGTTGGGGTGTGGCATCATGGCCGCATTGTCCGACCGCTGGGTTCCCCGGAGGACTGAGGGATGAAGTTACCTGGCTCCGGGTTACCGGCGTCGGAGGACAGACGGCTCAGGCGCCGTCTCAAGAAGGTCCGCCACACCTGCGAGGCCCTGCTCTCCGAGTGGGGCATGGAGCACGGCTGCGGCATCGACGAACTCCACGCATATCTCAGCGAGCAGCGCGGGCGGCCCATCCATTTGATTCCGACGGCCTTCCCCGAGCGGCATCTCTTCGGCATATGGCTGAAAACCGATGACTTCGACATCATCGCCTTCGAGAAGGCCGCTTCGGCGTCGCACAAGGAACACATCATCGCCCACGAGCTCGCCCACATAGCCTTCGACCACGACGGCTCCGTACAGCTGGACCAGCCCGGTGCCGGACCCTCCCCGGCGGCCGGTCAGGGCGATCCCGGCGAGCTGTTCTCGGACGTCGACCCCGAGGCGGTGCGCGGCGTCCTCATGCGCTCCCGCTACAGCGACGACGAGGAGCAGGAGGCCGAGACCATGGCCTCGCTGATCCTGGCCCGCGCCACCAAGCGCTGGACCGAGCGCGCCTGGGGCGTGCCCGACGAGGCCGCCGAGATCGTGGCCCGCATCGAGAGCGGGCTCGGCCGCCCCGACCAGGGGCCCGCGTGATCTACACCGTCCTCGCGTGGGTCTGCGCCTTCGTGGGCCTCGCGGCCTTCGCGTACCGCCTTCCCGACCTGCTGCGCCGCAGGAACGACATCGCCCTGTGGGCGCTGTGCACCTACTTCCTCTGCTCCGGGATCAGCTTCCTGGTCGACCTGGACCAGCTCCGGCTGCACATCTCCGCCTTCTTCGGCCTGCCGAACATCACCTCGCTGATCACCCAGGCCGCCGTGGTCGTGCTGACCGCCGCCCAGCAGGTCGTCCTCGTCTGCTGGTCCTCGCCGCCCGCCGAGGCCCGGCGCACGGCGCGCCGCCGCGTCCTGTTCTTCGCCGCGGCCCTCGCCGTCCTGGTCGTCGCGTCCTTCGCCGTCGGCCCCGTGGCGCACTCGGAGACGGCCACCTCCACGATCCTGCTCAGCATCAAGCACGGCAGCTACGCCCTCTACATGTCCTTCTACCTGCTGATCTGCGCCGTCGGCCAGTTCGAGACGGTCCGCCTGTCGCTGCGCTTCACCACGATGGCCAACCGGCAGTGGCTCAAGGTCGGCATGCGCACCGTCACCGTCGGCGCCGGCATGATCCTCGTCTACTGCGTCACCCGGGGCATCCAGATCGCCGGGACGCGCCTGGACTACGACGCGGCCGCGCTCGACCCGATCCAGTGGACCTGCGGCAGCGTCGGCGCCCTCCTCCAGATCGCCGGCTGGACCATCCCCTCCTGGGGGATCCGCATCACCCGGGCCCGCGGCTGGGCCCGCAGCTACCGCTCCTACCGCCGCCTGCGGCCCCTGTGGTGGGCCCTGTACGAGGCCTCCCCGGACATCGCCCTGGACCCGCCCCGCTCCTGGCTGCGCGACCTGGTGCCGCCCCGGGACCCGCACTACCGCCTCTACCGGCGCGTCATCGAGATACGCGACGGCCAGCTGATCCTGCGCACCTCCCTCTCCCTGGAGGACTTCGTCCGGGTCGCCCGCTCCCTGGAGCTCCCGGAGGACCCCACCTCGCCGCTGGGCGAGGCGCTCCAGGTGCGCGCCGTGCTCAGCCGCCCGCCCCACGAGCGGGCCGAACGGGCCGAGGCCTGCGACATCCCCGCGCGGCCCCCCTACGAGGACTTCCGCGACGAGGTGGACTGGCTGAGCAAGGTGGCCTCCTCCTTCGACGACCTCGGCCGGCGCCGCGCCCGCGCCCTCGACGCCGGCCTGCTGTCATGACGGCGGCCGCCCCGCCCGGCGGAGCCGAGGAGCACGAGGCGGCGCTCCGGCTCGCCGTGCGCACCACCGGCCGCCTGCTGGCCCTGGACGCCCGGCAGGGTGCGACGGCCGCCGTGCCCGCCGTACGCGAGGCCGTGCGCCGGATCCCGGAGCTGTCGGCCGACCCCCGGGCCCTCGGCGGGTACGGCCCGGACCGGCTCGCGGCCCTCGCCGAGCTGACCGAGGTCATCGGCTGGATCCTCTTCGACGCCGGCCGCTACCGGGCCGCCGGCCGGATGAACTCGAGGGCGCTGGCCCTGGCGGACCTCTGCGGAGACCGCTGGACGGCCCGGCTGGTCCTGCTGAACCACAGCATGCTCACCACCCACACCGGGCGGCCCCGCGCCGCCCTGGCGGCCGCCGCCCGGGCGGACGGGCCCCGGCCGCTGCCGGCCCGCGTCGCCGGCCTCGTCCTGATCCGGCGGGCCCACGCGACGGCCCTGCTCGGAGCCCGTACGGAGCCCCTGGAGCTGATCTCCCGGGCCCGCGGCCGCTTCCTCGACGGGGTCTCCCGCCGGGACCCGCACTGGGCCTGGTGGCTCGACGAGGCCGAACTGCTGGGCCACGAGGGCTGGGTCCAGGCCCGGCTGCGCCGCTGGGACCGGGCCATCCCGCTGCTGCACCGGGCGGCCACCGCCCCGGGCCCCTCCTACCGGCACCTGTTCACCGCGGAGCTGCTCTCGGCCCTGGCCGGGGCCGGGGCCTGGCGCGAGGCGGAGGAGCTGATCGCGCGGGTCGCCCCGGGAGCCGCCGCGATCGGCTCGGTGCGCACCACCGAGACCCTCCGCCGGACGGCGGCGGCCCTGCACCGGGCCCCGGCAGCCCCGGCAGCGCTGCGGGACGCGGCGGCCTTCCTGCGGGAATCGCTGCCCGCCTGACCCACGAGCCCCGCCGGGACGTCACGAGACGCCCCCGCGGTACACCCCCAGACCTCCCGGACCGCACCGGGGCCGCCCCGGCGCGTCCCGCGCACCCGCCGGTCCGCGGACCGCGCACGACACACGGACTGATTGGACGACTGCATGCGCAGCATAAGGATCTCCGCACCCGCCGCCGGCCTGCTGGCGGCGGCGGCGCTCCTCCTCACCTTCGGCGGGCCGGCCCCGCAGTCCTCCCTGGGGGCCGGCACCGTCTCGGCGGCGTCGGCCGAGGCGGACACCGCCCAGACGGGCAGCCCGTACATCTCGACCCACCTCTACTTCGGCACCGGCCGGCACGACGGGCACCCGCCGATCACGGACGAGGAGTTCGACAAGTTCATCGCCGACGTGGTCACCCCGCGCTTCCCCGCCGGGCTGACCCTCCAGGAGGGCCGCGGCCAGTGGCGCGACAAGGACGGCGACATCAACCGCGAGAGATCGTACGAGCTGACCGTCATGTACCCGGTGCGCGAGGCCCGCGCCCGGAACGCGGACATCGAGTACATCCGCCGCCTCTACTGCACGATGTGGGAGCTCGAATCGGTCGGCCGGGAGGACGTCCGCTCCCAGGTCGACTTCTGACCGGCGGGCCCCGGTCCGGCGAGCCCGGACCGGGGCCCCTCCGTCGGCGCCGGGCCCGTGCGGAGCGCCCCGCGCCGGGGGCTCGGATAGGGTGAATCGGTACGAATTGGGCCCCCTCGGGGTGAGGTCGGTGCATTGGACACGTACCAGTCGACGAGCAAGGTGCCCGACCCGCCGGCGGCGGCGGTCGGGTACGCGGGCGTACTGCGCGAACTGCTCCCGATCGCCCTGTGGCGGGAGGACGCGGACGGCCGCGTCGTGGAGTGGTCCCTGGCCGCCCAGGACCTGCTGGGCCACCGCCCCGAGGACGTCCTCGGCCGCCCCGGCACCGCCGTGCTCGTCCCCGAGGCCAACCGCGAGCTCGCCGACGACCTGACCCGCCGGGTCCAGGCCGGCGAGACCGTCGTCGGCACCCTGCCCGTGCGCCACCGCGACGGACACCGGGTGGCCATGGAGATGTGGATCGTCCCCGCCGCCGACCCCCAGGGCCGCACCGGCGCCATGCTCATCGCCGTCGAGACCTCCGAGGTCCTGCGCATGCGGGACTCCCTCGCCGCCCTCCAGAGCCTCTTCACCCAGTCCCCGATCGGCCTGGCCACCCTCGGCCCCGACCTGCGCTTCCTGCGCGTCAACGACGCCCTCGCCCGGATGAACGGCGTCCCCGCCGCCCAGCACCTCGGCCGGCGCCTCAGCGAGGTCGTCCCCGGCGTCAACGCCACCGCCCTGGAGGACACGATGCGCCAGGTGCTCGAACGCGGCACCGCCGTCGTCGACGTCCGCCGCACCGGCCGCACCCCCGCCGACCCCGGCCACGACCGCACCTGGTCCTGCTCCTACGCCCCCCTGCTCGACGGCAGCGGCCGTCCCCTCGGCCTGATCGCCTCCCTCATCGACATCACCGAGGGCCAGCGGGCCCTCCTGGAGGCCGAACGGGCCCGGTCCCGCTTCGCCCTGCTCGCCGAGGCCGGCACCCGCATCGGGACCACCCTCGACCTGGGCCGCACCGCCCAGGAGATCGCCGACCTCCTCGTCCCGCAGCTCGCGGACTCCGCCGACGTACAGCTCCTCGAAACCGTCCTGGACCCCGACGAGAGCGCCGTCGCCGCCGCCTCCGCCCACGGGGTGCTGCGCAGGCTCGCCGCCACCTTCCCCGACCCCGCCGCCCCCACCTCCCGCCTCGCACCCGGCCAGACCTTCCAGATCCCCGCCGGGACCGTCTACGAGCGCGTCATCGCCGAGGGCGTGCCCATGAACCTGTACGCCTCCGACATCCCCGCACTGATCACCGACCCCCGCGCGGACGCCCTGCGCGACTACCTCGCCACCCTCGGATCGGCCCGCATGGTGCCCCTGGTCGCCCGCGGCAAGGTCCTCGGAGCCGTCGCCGTGACCCGGCTGAGCTCCCGCGAGCCCTTCGACGCGCAGGACTGCGTCCTCATCGACGAACTGGTCGCCCGGGCCGCCCTGAACATCGACAACGCCCGCATGTACACCAGCCAGCGCCAGGCCGCCCTCACCCTCCAGCGCAGCCTCACCAACAGCGCCCTGCCCGAGGTGCCCGGCCTGGAACTCACCGGCCGCTACCTGCCCGCCAGCGAGCACGACGTCGGCGGCGACTGGTTCGACGTCATCCAGTTGCCCCGCGGCCGCACCGGCCTCGTCATCGGCGACGTCATGGGCCACGGCATCCACGCGGCCGCCGTCATGGGCCAGCTCCGCACGGCCGTGCGCACCCTCGCCCGCCACGACGTACCGCCCGCGCGGATGCTCCGCTCCCTGGACGCGGTCGTGGCCGACCTCGGCGAGGACGAGATGGCGACCTGCGTCTACGCCGTCCACGACCCGGCGACGGGCGGCTGCGTCGTCGCCCGCGCCGGGCACCCGCCGCCCGCCGTGGCCACCCCCGGCGGACGGGTCGCCTTCCTCCAGGGGCCGCCCGGCCCCCCGCTGGGCACCGGCGGGCGGGATTTCCGCACCGAGGAGGTCCCGCTGCCGCCCGGGACCCTGCTCGCCCTGTACACCGACGGGCTGATCGAGTGCCGCCACCGGGACCTCGACGAGGGCATGGACCGCCTCGCCCGGACCCTGCGCCGGGCGGACCGGCCGCTGGAGGAGCTGTGCGACGACGTCCTGGCCCGGCTGCTGCCCGAGGCTCCGCAGGACGACGTGGCCGTCCTGCTGGCCCGCACCTCCCGCACCCCGTGACGAGTCGGGCGGTCCTCACCAGCCCAGGTCCTCCAGGGCGTCCAGGTCCATCTCCAGCGGCACCAGGGCCTCACCGCCCGACGACGACAGCTCCGCCCAGATGACCTTGCCGCGCTCCGTGTAACGGGTGCCCCACCGCTCGGCGTACTGGGCCACCAGGAACAGGCCCCGGCCCCCTTCGTCCGTCGTCGCCGCGTACCGCAGGTGCGGGGAGGTGCTGCTGCCGTCGGCGACCTCGCAGATCAGCGACCGGTCGCGGAGCAGCCGGACCCGGATCGGCTCGTTCCCGTACCGGATGGCGTTGGTGATCAGCTCGCTGAGGATCAGCTCCGCCGTGAACGAAGCCTCCTCCAGCCCCCAGTCCCGCAGCTGCGCGGCGGCCTCCCGCCGCACCCGGGAGACGGCCGCCGGATCGTCGGGCACCTCCCACTCCGCGATCCGGTCCGGCTCCAGCCGCCGGGTGTCCGCCACCAGCAGCGCGATGTCGTCGCTCGGCACCGGGACCAGCATCGCCGACAGCACGTCCGCGCAGGCCTGCTCGGGGCTGCGGCCCGGCCGCGACAGCGTCTCGCTCAGCAGCGCTAGCCCGCTGTCGAAGTCCCGGTGGCGGTCCTCCAGCAGCCCGTCAGTGAACAGCACCAGCCGGCTCCCCTCGGGCAGCTCCAGCCGTGCCGTCTCGAAGGGCATGCCGCCGACCCCGAGCGGCAGCCCGGTGGGCAGCTCGGGGAACTCCACCCGCCCGTCCGGGTGCACCAGGGCGGGCCCGGGGTGCCCGGCGCTGGCCATCGTGCAGTGCCCGGACACCGGGTCGTAGACGGCGTACAGGCAGGTGGCGCCGGTGATCCCGGCCGGCGGCTCCTCCGCGTCCCCGGCCAGGCCCGGGCCCTCGGCGCCCGCGCCGGACTCCCCGTCCTCCAGCTGGTCGATCCGGTCGGTCAGCTCGTCCAGGTGGCCCAGCAGCTCGTCCGGCGGCATGTCCAGGGTGGAGAAGTTGTGCACCGCCGTCCGCAGCCGGCCCATCGTCGCCGCCGCGTGCACCCCGTGCCCGACCACGTCGCCCACCACCAGCGCCACCCGGGTCCCCGGCAGCGGGATCACGTCGAACCAGTCCCCGCCCACCCCCGCCGTCGCCGGCAGGTAGCGGAACGCCGCGTCCACCGCGCTCAGCCGGGGCAGCACCCGGGGCAGCAGGCTCCGCTGAAGGGCCACGGCGGTCGCGTGCTCGCGGGTGAACCGGCGGGCGTTGTCGATGGACACCGCCGCCCGCGTCCCCAGCTCCTCCGCGAAGGACAGGTCCTCCTCGTCGAAGGCCTCCGGGGTGTCGGCCGCCCGCCAGAAGTTGGCCATGCCCAGCACCACGCCCCGGGCCTGGAGCGGTACGGAGATCAGCGAGTGGAAGCCGTAGTCCAGGGCCTGCTTCGTCCCCGCCTCGTCCTGCGCCCGCCAGCCCATCGCCGCGTGCAGGTCGGCGGCCAGCACCGCGTGCCCGGCGGCCAGGGCCGTGGCCATCGGAGCCGTCGGCACGTCGAAGCGGATCACGTCCCCGACCGGCTGGAGCGGCTGGTCGGAGCGGGTCCCGCTCATCGCCGCCCGGCGCATCCGGGTGTGCGCCCCCGCCGCCGACGAGGGCTCGTCCCCGCGCAGCACCGGCTCCAGCAGCTCGACCGTGACGAAGTCCGCGAAGCGCGGCACCGCCACCTCCGACAGCTCCTCCGCCGTCCGCACCACGTCCAGGGTGGTGCCGATCCGCACGCCCGCCTCGTAGAGCATCTGGAGCCGCTCCCGGGCCACCTCGGCGCGCCCGGACAGCGCCGCCAGCTCGGTCGTGTCGCGCAGGGTGGTGACACTGCCCGAGGGCCGCCCGGCGAACGGCTCCGTGGGCCGTACGTTGACGGCGAGGAGCCGGTCGCCCGCCAGGTGGACCTCGTCCGTCGCCACCCGCCCCGACAGCAGCAGTTCGGTGGTGCGCGGGTCCAGGCCGAGGTCGCCGACGTACCGCTGTTCGGCGTCGGCGGGCAGGTCGAGCAGCCGCCGGGCCTCGTCGTTGGCGAGCAGCAGCCGGTGGTCGGCCCCGACGATCAGCACGCCCTCGCGCACGGCGTGCAGCACCGCCTCGTGGTGCTCGTTCATCCGGGCCATCTCCACGGCGCCCAGGCCCCGGGTCTGGCGCCGCAGCCTGCGGCTGACCAGGGCGGCGCCGCCGGTGCCCAGCAGCAGGGCGCCGGCCGCCGCGCCGAGCAGCAGCGGCAGCTGGCCCTCCACGGCGTCGCCCACGTTCTCCACCTCGATGCCGGTGGCGACCAGCCCCACGACGTCGCCCCGCCCGTTCCGTACGGGGACCACGGCGCGGACTGCGTCACTGGGATCCCCCCGGAACACCTCGGTGAAGGACGCGCCCGCCACCGCCCGGGAGAGATCCCCGGTGGCGCGCCGGCCGATCAGCTCGGGTCTGGAGTCGGTGAAGCGGACCCCGTCGGTGGTCATGACGGCGACGAAGTCCACCCCCGCGCCGCGGCGGGCGCCCTCGGCCAGCGGCTGGAGCGCGGCCGTCGGGTCGGCCGACGCCAGGGCCGCGGGCAGGCCGGGGGCGTGCGCGAAGGCCTCGGCGGCGGCCAGCGAGCGGTCCCGGGCGCCGCGCTCGCTGTCGTAACGGGCCTGGAACACCAGGGCCAGCGCGGCCGCGGCGATCAGCACCAGCACGATGACGGCGGTGACGGAGAAGACCTGTCCGGCGATGCTGTGCCGGGCCGCCCACAGGCGTGCGGGCAGGCTCGCGGGCCGCGTCTCCCTGTGCCGACCCGAACGTCCGGTCATGAGCCATTTCTAACACTGTCGCCGCCCGCGGGAGCGGTGGCCGCGGCCGCCCGGTACGCGCGCGGGCTCAGCCCGAAGGAGGCACCGAAGTGCTGGCGGAAGGTGACCTCGCTGGCGAACCCCGCGCGCCGGGCCACCTCGGGCACCGGATGGTCGGTCCGCTCCAGGAGCTTGCGGGCCTCGTCCAGACGGCGGCTCAGCAGCCATCTGTGCGGCGTGGTGCCGGTGGCCGCCGTGAAGTGCCGGGCGAAGGACCGCGGGGACATGCCCGCCCAGCGGGCCAGGGTCGCCACGTCCAGCGGCTCGTGCAGCCTGCGCAGCGCCTGCTGCCGTACGGCGGCCAGCGCCTCGGCCGTGCGGTCCGCCGCCGGGGTGGGCCGGTCCAGGTACTGGGCGTGGTCCCCGGTGCGGAAGGGGCCGGTGACCATCGAGCGGGCGATGGCGGCGGCGGCCTCCGCGCCGTGGGCCTCGCGGACCAGGTGCAGGCACAGGTCGATCCCGGAGGCCACCCCGGCCGAGGTCCACAGCCCGTCGTCCTCCACGAAGAGCGGGGCCTCCTCGACCAGCACCGCCGGGTAGCGGGCCGCCAGCTGCGGGGCCAGCCACCAGTGCGTCACCGCCCGGCGGCCGTCCAGCAGCCCCGCCTCGGCGAGGACGAACGCCCCGGCGCAGAGCGCGGCCACCGGAACCCCGCGGGCGTGCGCCGCGCGCAGGGCGGCGAGGACGGGCTCGGGCGTCGGGTCGGCGGGTTCGGCCAGTGCCGGTACGACGATCAGGTCGGCCTGCCCCAGCCAGTCCAGGCCCCGGTCGGGCATCAGGGTCAGCCCGCCCGGCAGGGAGATCGGCCCGTCGTCCAGGGCGCAGCGGCGCAGCTCGAAGACGGGGACTCCGGTGCGGCTGCGGTCGGGGCCCCAGACCTCGGTGATGACGGCGAGGTCGAAGCCGCGGATCCCGGGCTGGGCGACGATGGCGACGCGCTGCATGGGGCCACTGTGCCAGAGCCCGGGCGGGCGGTACTGCCAGACTGGCAGGATCTCATCGGTTCGCAGACCCGGGACCCCTGGGGCGGCTGCGGCCGACGGGACACGATGGAGCCATGACAGAGAACGCGATCGAGATCGCCGCCGACAGCGCCCTGCTCGTGATCGACGTCCAGAAGGGCTTCGACGACGCCTCCTTCTGGGGGAAGCGCGACAACCCGGACGCCGAGGCGAACATCGCCGCCCTCATGGACGCCTGGCAGGAGACCGGCCGCCCGGTGGTCCTGGTGCGGCACGCCTCGCTGCGGCCCGGCTCGGTACTGGCCCCGGACCACCCCGGACACGCCTTCAAGGACCTCGTCGAGGACCGCCGGGGCCAGGAGGCGCTGCTGGTCACCAAGACCGTCAACTCGTCCTTCTACGGCACCCCGGACCTGGACGCCTGGCTCAGGGCGAGCGGCATCGGCCAGCTGGTCGTGACCGGGATCCAGACCAACATGTGCGTCGAGACCACCGCCCGGATGGCGGGCAACCTCGGCTACGAGGTACTGGTCCCGCTGGACGCCACCCACACCTTCGACCTCGCCGGCCCGGACGGCCTGTCCCTGACCGCCGCCGAACTGGCCGCGGCCACCGCGGTCAACCTCCACGGCGGCGGCTTCGCCCGCGTGCTGACCACGGCCGAGGTGCTCGACGCCGCCGGGGCGGCGCACGCCGCGTAGCCGGTGCGGGTGCGTGCGGGAGCGGGGCGACCACCGCTGCGCGGAGCGGTCCCCTACCCGCCCTTCGCCCGTTCCCCGGGGGCTCTGCCCCCAGACCCCCGCGCCTCAGACGTCGGCGGGGCTGTTCATAGCCCGCCGGCCCCGCCGCGGCTCCGCCCCGGGGACGGGCGAGGCCCGTCACCCCGCAGGGGGTGACGGGCCTCGGGGCCACGGCCGGCCCGGGTCAGAGGACCTCGGCGGCGATGTTCTCCGCTACGCGCTCCAGCAGGGGACCGGCGTTCGGGATGGACTTCGCCGGGTCCGGCTCCAGGTCCGTCAGCGGGTACGCCTTGCGGATGCCCGCCGCCTCCAGGGCCTCCTGCCCCAGCAGCAGCCGCCCGCACACCGCCACCACCGGCTTGCCCGCCGCCCGCGCCGCGGCCGCGACACCGGCCGGGGCCTTGCCGTGCAGGGTCTGCTCGTCCAGGGAGCCCTCACCCGTGATGACCAGCGTGGCCCGCTCCAGCGCCGGGGCGAAGCCCAGGACGTCGAGCATCAGCTCGATGCCGGGGCGGAAGCTGGCGCCCAGCAGCAGCGCGCCGTAGCCGATGCCGCCCGCACCGCCCGCGCCCGGGGAGGCGGCGAGCTCGGCCGCCTTCGCGCCGATCGACTTCTCCAGCACCACCGCGAAGTGCGCCAGCGCCGCGTCGAGCGCCGCCACGTCCTGCGGCGAGGCGCCCTTCTGCGGGCCGTACACCGCCGCGCAACCCTTCGGGCCGGTCAGCGGGTTGTCCACGTCGCTGGCGAGGACGAACTCCACCTCCGCGAAGCGGGGGTCGACCCCGGACAGGTCCGCCGACGCCAGCTGCGCCAGCGCGCCGCCGCCCGGACCGACCGGTTCGCCGTTCGCGTCCAGGAACACCGCGCCCAGCGCGGCCAGCATGCCCGCGCCGCCGTCGGTGGTCGCGCTGCCGCCCACACCGAAGACGATCGAGCGCGCGCCCGCGTCCAGCGCGGCCTTCAGCACCTCGCCGGAGCCGTACGTGGTCGCCGTCAGCGGGGCGAAGGTGCCCGCCGGCAGCAGCTGGAGCCCGGAGGCCTCCGCCATCTCGACCACGGCGGTGCCGTCGCGCAGGGCGAAAGCTGCCGTGACCTGGTCGCCGAGGGGGCCGGTGACCCGTACCTCCCGGCGTTCGAAACCGGCCGCCACGGCGGCCGCGACCGTGCCGTCGCCGCCGTCCGCGACGGGGAGGGTCTCGACCTCCACGTCCGGTACGGCCCTGCGAAGGCCGGCCGTCACCCGCTCGGCGACCTGAACGGCCGTGAGCGAACCCTTGAATTTGTCCGCGGCGATGAGCACGCGCGCGGCCTCAGTTACTGCTCCGTCCGTCACCTTGCTATCCCTTGCTATCGAACAGTGCAGTCGCGCCACCATGAGCTTATCCGGAGGATCCTCCTATGCCCACGAGTGGCCTGGGCCACATGCGGCGCGCCATGCGCGTAAATAGGGATATATCCCCGCATAGTGTGGCCCCATGAGCGCGGAATCACTGGAACAAGCACGTCCGGACCCCCCCGGAACGGGGTCCGGGGGTCCGGCGGACGACTCACCCGACCTCGGGGTCGTCACCGTCGGGGTGCTCGCCGTGCTCGCCGTCGTCGGCTGGGCCGCCCTCGGCAAGGACTCCTTCGACACCGCCTCCTCCACCGCCCTGGCCTGGGTGCTGGCCAACTTCGCCTGGCTCTTCGTGATCGCCGCCGACGTCTTCCTCGTCCTGTGCGTCGTCCTCGCGATCAGCCGCTTCGGCCGGATCCGGCTCGGCGCCGACGACTCCGAGCCCGAGTTCGGCAACCTCGCGTGGATCGCGATGATGTTCAGCGCCGGCATGGGCATCGGCCTGATGTTCTACGGGGTCGGCGAGCCGCTCACCCACTACCTGCACCCGCCCCCCGCCAGCGGCGCCGCCCCCGGCACCGGGGCCGCCGCCCGCGCCGCCCTGGACTACTCGTTCTTCCACTGGACCCTCACCCCCTGGGCCATCTACGGCATCGCCGGCCTCGCCCTGGCCTACGCGACCTTCCGCAAGGGCCGCGGCAACCGCCTCAGCTCCGCCTTCGTCCCGCTCATGGGCGAGGCGCGGGCGGCCGGCCGGCCCGGCAAGGCCATCGACCTGCTCGCCGTCTTCGCCACCGTCTTCGGCACCGCCACCAGCCTCGGCCTCGGCGCCCTCCAGGTCGCCAAGGGCCTGAACATCACCACCGGCATCGAGGACTCCACCGGCGTCGAGCTGGTCATCATCGCCTCGCTCTCCGCCGCCTTCGTACTGTCCGCCTTCTCCGGACTGCACAAGGGCGTCAAATGGCTCAGCACCGTCAACATCGTGCTCGCCGCCGCCCTGATGCTCTTCGTCTTCGTCCTCGGCCCGACCGTCTACATCCTCGACGTCATCCCGGCCGGCGTCGGCAGCTACCTGCACGAACTGCTGCCCATGGCCTCCCGCACCGGCGCCTTCACCGACAGCGCCTGGCTCGGCGCGTGGACCATCTTCTACTGGGCCTGGTGGCTGTCCTGGGCCCCCTTCGTCGGCACCTTCATCGCCCGCATCTCCCGCGGCCGCACCATCCGCGAGTTCCTCATCGGCGTCCTGCTCGTCCCCAGCGGGGCCACCGTCGTCTGGTTCTGCGTCATGGGCGGCACCGCCATCCGCCTCGACTCCACCGGCGCCGCCGACCTCGCCTCCAAGGTCAAGGAAGGTGCCGAGGCCTCCCTCTTCGCCATGCTCGACGCGCTCCCGCTCGGCACCCTCACCTCCTGGGTCGCCATGGCCCTGGTCATGACGTACTTCGTCACCAGCGCCGACTCCGCGTCCCTGGTCATGGGCTCCCTCACCAGCCGCGGCTCCCTGCACCCTCCCACCTGGCTCGTCGTCACCTGGGGCGTCCTGATGGCCGCCGTGGCCGCCGTCCTGCTCGTCGCGGGCGGCCTGAAGTCCCTGCAGACCGCGACCATCCTGGTCGCCCTGCCCTTCGTGATCGTCATGCTGCTGCTGTGCTGGGCGCTCCTGAAGGAACTCCGCGAGGACCCCGGCGCGGGACCCGCCCGCCACCCCGCCCTCCACGGGCTGCGGGACGCCGTCAAGGCCATGGTCGGCGACGCCATCACCGAGCAGGGCCAGACCCGCCACCCCCGGCTGCGCCGCGTCGCCGAATCCCGGGGACGCGACCGCGAGGACGGCGACGGCACCTGAACGGGTTCCGCGCGGGCCCGCCCTGCCCGGCGGCCCGTACCGCCGGTTAGGGTGGCCGCGTGACCACCACGGATGACTTCGCCACCTACATCGCGAGCCTGCCCCGGGTGCTGGCCGGAGCCGCCGCCCTCTTCCGCGACGAACGGGGCCGGGTCCTGCTCGTCGAGCCCAACTACCGCGAGGGCTGGGCCCTGCCGGGCGGAACGGTCGAATCGGACAGCGGCGAGTCACCCCGTACGGCCGCCCGGCGCGAGAGCGCCGAGGAGATCGGCATCGACGTCCCCCTCGGCCGGCTCCTCGCCGTCGACTGGAGCGTCGGCGCCGGCCGCCCGCCGCTCGTCGCCTACCTCTACGACGGCGGCGTCCTCGACGCCGTACAGCTCGACTCCATCAGACTCCAGGAGGAGGAACTGCTCTCCTGGAAGCTCGTCGAACCCGACGAACTCACCGGCCACCTCCTCGGATCGCTCGGCCTGCGCACCCGGGAGGCGTACCGCGCCCTGGAGACGGGCGAGGGCACCGTGGAACTGGAGAACGGCCGCCGGCCGGTCAACCCCTGAACCACCCCGCGAACTTGGACTCCTCCGACCAGGGCAGAATCAACAGATGATCACGATGTACGCCTGGCCGAGCACGGCCGACGGGCCCGACGCCCTCCCCATGGTCCACTTCACCACCGACGAGCAGTCGGGCGGCGAGGTCTCCGAAGAGGGCATGCCGATCTGGCTGTTCGACACCGCGATACGCGAGGGCGGCTGGTCCGCCTTCGAGGACTTCGAGGGCTGGTCCGCGCCCGCCGAGGGCTGGCAGGCCTTCTACCGCCGCGAGGACGACGTCCTCGCCGTCACCGGCCCCGGCGCCTGCGAGGGCTGGTACCAGGGCCGACTGGGCGCCGACGACGACTGGATCAAGGCTGCCGCCACCCAGAACAGCGTGGTCCTGCTCGCCGCCCCCGTCCAGCACCCGTCCCTCTACGCCTACGCCGTCGAAGCCGGCGCCGGCTTCGCCCTGCTCGCCCCGCTCGTGGTGATCTGACCTAGGCCCCGACGCCGCTCTCGAACTCCAGCAGCCGCACCTTGCGCTCGATGCCGCCGCCGTACCCGGTCATCGAGCCCGAGGCGCCGATCACCCGGTGGCAGGGCACGATGATGCCGACCGGGTTCCTCCCGTTCGCCAGACCGACCGCGCGCGAGGCGTTCGGCTTGCCGAGCTCCGCCGCGAGCCGCCCGTACGACCACGTCTGCCCGTAGGGGATCCGGACGAGCTGCTCCCACACGCTGCGCTGGAACGCCGTCCCCTCCAGCCGCACCGGCACGGTGAACTCGGTCAGCTCCCCGGCGAAGTACGCGGCCAGCTGCCGCCGCACCTCGGGGAACGGCTCCTCGGAGTCCGCCACCCGCTCGCCGAAGGACTCCTCGGCCGGCCGGTGCCGCTGGCCCGTCATGTACAGCCCGCTGAGGACCCCGTCGGAGGCGACCAGGGTGAGCGGCCCGTACGGGCTGCCGACGACGGTGTGGACCTTGTTGCTGACGCTGCTGACGGTGCTGCTCACGACGGTGCTCCTTGTGCTACGGGCAGATGGTTGATCGGGTGGTCGTCGGTGGCCCACAGGTACTGGACGGCGTACGCGCGCCAGGGCCGCCAGCCGCCCGCCCGGGCGGTCAGGGCGGCGGGCGTGGACGGCAGCCCCAGCGCCCGCGCGGCCTTGCGGACCCCCAGGTCGGACGGGAGGAAGGCGTCGGGGTCGCCCAGCGCCCGCATCGCGATGACCTCGGTGGTCCACGGCCCGAACCCGGGCAGCGCGGACAGACGGGCGCGGGCCGCCTCCCAGTCGCTGTCGATGCCGAGCGGCAGCGAACCGTCGGCCAGGGCCGCGACCAGGGTGGTCAGCGTCGTGCGGCGACTGCGCGGCATCGACAGCGACTCCGGGTCGATGCCGACCAGCGCGGCGGGGGAGGGGAACAGGTGGGTCAGCCCGCCCTGCGGGTCCTGCACGGGCTCCCCGTACGCGGCCACCAGCCGGGCCGCGTGCGTACGGGCGGCCGCGGTGGACACCTGCTGCCCGAGGACCGCCCGTACGGCGAACTCCGCCGCGTCGACGGTACGCGGCACCCGGCGCCCGGGCGCCTTGTCCACGAGCGGGGCCAGCAGCGGATCGGTGCGCAGCTGCCCGTCGACCGCCTCCGGGTCGGCGTCCAGGTCGAGCAGCCAGCGGCAGCGGCTGATGGCGATGGTCAGGTCCCGCAGGTCGGTCAGCGCGAGCCGGCAGCCGATGTGGTCGGGGCCGGGCGTCAGCGCGACCACCCCGGAGCCGTACGGGAGCCGCAGCGTCCGCCGGTAGGCCCCGTCACGCCACTCCTCCACCCCGGGAACGGCGGTCGCGGCCAGGTGCCCGAAGAGGTTGTCGGGGTTGAGCGGCGCCCGGTACGGCAGCCGCAGGCCGATCGTCCCCGGGATCCGCGGCTCGCCCCGCCCGCCCGCCCGGCGGCCCGCCCGCAGGCGCAGCTCGCCGGGGGTGAGGGCGAAGACCTCCCGGACGGTCTCGTTGAAGTTCCGGATCGAGGAGAACCCGGCGGCGAAGGCCACGTCCCCCATCGGCAGCTCGGAGGTCTCGATCAGCAGCCGGGCGGTCTGGGCGCGCTGCGCCCGGGCCAGGGCCAGCGGCCCGGCACCGAGCTCGGCGTTGAGCTGCCGCTCGACCTGCCGGGTCGAGTACCCGAGCCGCAGCGCCAGCCCCGGCACGCCCTCGCGGTCCACGACCCCGTCCTGGATCAGCCGCATCGCGCGTGCGACGGCGTCGGCGCGGGCGTTCCACTCGGGCGAGCCGGGACTGGTGTCGGGGCGGCACCGCTTGCAGGCCCGGTAACCGGCCTGCTGGCAGGCGGCGGCACTGGGCAGGAAGCTCATGTTCTCGACCTTGGGCGGCACGGCCGGGCAACTGGGCCGGCAGTAGATGCCGGTCGTCCGGACCGCGGTGAAGAACCACCCGTCGAACCGGGCGTCCTTCGACCGCACGGCCCGCACGCAGCGGTCGGTGTCGGTGTACATGGCTCCAGCATCCCGGTCGCACCCTGGGCAGGGCTGGCAGTTTTCCGACATCAAGCCTACGTCGGGACGGGGCTACCGGACTTCACCACTGCTCGATCCCGGCCACGACATCGGAGATCACTTGGGCCACCCGGCTCACGCCCGACACGTCCATGGTCACCTCCTCCACCGTGAGGTAGACCTGGTAGGCCCCCTTGTTGCCGGCGCTGCGCTTCACACCCGGGAATCGACCCACGATGCGGTCCAGGCGTGCGTTTATGGACTGACGGGCCGCCTTGCCGGAAGTCAGCGACGGAACGGGGATGTTTGCGGTCACGGAGAGTTCGATCTCCAGCACCGCACGGCCAGACGTGATGATGCTCTTCAGGCGGGTGACGATTTCGACCTGGCCGGACCGGCTGTTCATCCGGCACTCGCCCTCGCTGGCCGAGTACCCGTTCATTCCCGCGTACAGGTGTCCGATCCTGCGGCACAGGTCTTCCTCCGGAACGGCGTCCGTACCACTCGCCGTCTGGATGATCGACTCCGCGTATCGAAGTGCGGAAACGAAGCCCCCCACGTTCTCGGGCCGCTTGCCGGGGTCCTTGGCGGTCGCCTCCCGGTACAGGCTGATCAGGGCGTCCGCTGCGCGATCGTCGATCCAGCTGCCCACTTCGCGGGTGAGGGTCTCTACGTTTTTCGTGAAGTTCTCTCCGCTGGGGTCCCGACCCGTGATCACGAAGAACATCAGCTGAGCCAGGCTGAAGACGTCGACCGTCTCGCTGCGGGCCGTCTTCGCGTTGGGTTCGAAGAGCTGCTCGGGGGCGGCGTAGTTGATGACACCGCCGACACCGATGTTGGTGGTCACCGTGCGGTTGGTCTCGTGGTAGGCGAGGTCGAAGTCGGTGAGGTACGGCTGGAGCCGGCCGGTCTGGGCGTCGTAGGTGGCGATGATGTTCTCGGGTTTGATGTCGCGATGCCGCACGTGGAGTGAGTGGGCGTGACGCACGGTCTCACAGATGTCGATCATCAGCTGGATGACGGCCTCGGGATCGGACCGGTCGATGTACGCCTTGCGAAGGTTGTCGCCGGGGATGGCGTCCATGAGGAACCCGAAGGGCGCGGAGATCATCTCGTGTACTCGGACGATGTAGGGGTGCTTCAGCTTGCGCATGTTGTGGTAGCCGTTGGCGAAGCGTCGAACCTTCACCTCATCGTCCAGCTCGTTGCCGTGGAACACCTTCATGGCGTAGGCCTTGCCATCGGGACCTTCGAGCTGCCACACGTGTCCGTAGCCGCCGTGGCCGAGGTGCCGTACCACCCGGCCGAAGGCCGTCTCCTCGCCTTCGCTGAGATCGGCGAGGTTCTTGCGGAATTCCCGCACTCGGCCGACAAGGGCCTGCCAGTCGGAGTTCCGCTTGACGTCGGGCAGGGCCTTTTCGGTGTCGTCGAACCATCTGACCAGATCGACCAGAGCGTCCGAGCACCGCTTGGCGCCGTACTTGAGGCGGACGTTGCGTTCACTGAGTTCGGTGAGCTGGAGGTAGTGGTACTGATCGACGAGCGTATGGGCTTTGGCCAGGTTGCGGGAAAGCTCGTTCTTGTCGATCGGGCGGCCCTCCCGGGGCGGGAAGCCGCTGCCGAGAACGACCGTGCCGGCGATGTCGCCCTTGAAGACGGGTGTCTGAATCTCGGCCGAGACGGCGCCCGCCACGTATTCGTAGACCCCGAGCAGGCTGACCTCGCCGTCCCAGTTCACGGCCGAGCCCATGAGGGCTTCGGTCAGGGCCGTGGTGAAGACCCCGTGGGCCTGTTCCTCCTGGGCCTCCTCCTCCGGGCGGCAGGCTGCCAGGATGCAGCGGCTCTCGTTGACCGTGGGGACCTCGCGCTCGATGTCACCCGCCTGCAGGGGCCTGCTGGCAGTCCAGGAGAAGGCGGCGCCGGAGTGGCAGCAGTCGAGAATGGTGACCACGTGCCTGAACTTCAGACTGGCAGACTCCATGAGCTGTGCAAGGTGGCTGAGGGAGATGCCCAGGTCGAATTCCTGCCCGTCGCGGGTGACGAGGTAGCCTGCCTGCCCCAGAACGGCGCCGTGGCCGGCGAAGTAGAAGACGAGGGTGTCTCCCTCTTCCTGTCCGTACGCGAGCTCGGACAGCGCACGGACAATGTTGCCGCGGGTGGCCTTCGAGTTGAGCAGAAGCAGGCAGTCGAAGTCGAACTCCGGAAACGACAGGCACGTCGCCACGTCGTTGGCGTCATTAACGCAGCCATAGAGCGGAGCATCAGGGTAGTTGTCGATTCCTACGATGATTGCCTTGTTCACGTGACTCTCCCCACCCGAAGCACTTCACCGTTGATCGGCGACATCGTAGACGGGCGCGGATCATGTGGGGGTGGTATCCGGCCTAGCGCATCCGGTCAGCCGCCGAACGCAAGAACCCCCGATGTCGTCCGACGACATCGGGGGCCCTTGTACGACGTGGAAGCTACGGCTGGGAGGCCGCCCGCGCCTCCCGCCGGTTGTGGCGGAACGTGTTCGCGCGACGGGTCGTCGCGAACAGCGGGATGGTCGCCGCCAGGGCGATCTGGAGCGCGCAGCCGGTCTGGAGGAGCAGCTGGCCGCCCGGGGCGTCGAACGCCCAGGCCGCCAGGAGGCCCATCGCCCCGACGATCCAGCTCAGCATCGCCGCCGCGAGGACACCCCGCGGCTTCGGGTACTCGACCCGGCTCACCATCAGCCAGGCGACCCCGATGATCGCCAGCAGCGTCGGGACGAACGGCAGCTCCAGCAGCACGATCGAGACGACCGTCAGCGCGCCGAAGGGGCTCGGCATGCCCTGGAACATGCCGTCCTTCATCGTCACGCAGCTGAATCTGGCGAGCCGCAGCACGACCGCCAGCAGCACCACGATCGCCGCGAGCGCCGACATCTTCTGGTGCGCGTCGTCGGCGACCATGCCGTAGACCAGCACGAAGTACGCCGGCGCCAGCCCGAAGCTGATCAGGTCGGACAGGTTGTCCAGCTCGGCGCCCATCGGCGAGCTGCGCAGCTTGCGGGCCACGATGCCGTCGAAGAGGTCGAAGACCGCCGCGAGGAGCATCAGTATCACCGCGGTCGCCGCGCTGTGCCGGGCCATGCCCGACTCGCCGCTGCCGGTGAGGTGCGGGATGAGGATCCCGGTGGTGGTGAAGTACACCGCCATGAATCCGCACGTGGCGTTACCGAGGGTGAGCGTGTCCGCTATCGACAGCCGCAGCGAGAGCGGCATGTCGTCCTCGGCGGACTCCTCCTCGGCGGACTCGGGCACCCAGCCGGTGGCAGGAGTCTCGGGGTCAGTCACGGTCAATTCGGGTCACCCCCGCGGTGGTGGCCTGACCGACCTCGACCGCGACCTCGACGCCCTCCGGGAGGTAGATGTCGACGCGGGAGCCGAAGCGGATCAGACCGATGCGTTCGCCCTGCTCCACCTTGGTTCCGGCCGGCAGGTACGGGACGATGCGACGCGCGACGGCGCCGGCGATCTGCACCATCTCGATGTCGCCGAGCTCGGTGTCGAAGTGCCAGACGACGCGCTCGTTGTTCTCGCTCTCCTTGTTGAACGCCGGGACGAACCCGCCGGGGATGTGCTCCACGGACGTCACCGTGCCCGCCAGGGGCGCGCGGTTGACGTGGACGTTCAGCGGGCTCATGAAGATCGCGACGCGGGTGCGCCCGTCCTTCCACGGCATGATGCTCTGCACCACGCCGTCGGCGGGCGAGATGACGCGGCCCTGGGCGATCTCGCGCTCGGGGTCGCGGAAGAACCACAGCATGCCCGCCGCGAGAGCGGTGGCGGGCACGGCCGCCGCGGCCCAGCGTCCGGACTTGCGGGCCCGGGTGAGGCTGAGCGCCGCGGTGGCGACGGTCGGCAGAAGCCACGGCGATGCTCCGCGCGCGAGGCGTACGCCCGTGAGGCTGTCGCGGTGTGCAGAGGTTTGGCTGTGGGGCATGGATGACCTTCGTAGCGGGTGATTGCCGCGCCGCAAACGGGGGGACGGGACGGCGGCTTTACTGGAATGCTATCGGTTGCGCGCAACAACTGGGCAAGCCAGAAGCCGAGTCGATGGCCGTCGGCCAGTGACTGCTGGTGACTCTCCTGCGGTGGATCATCGGATGATCCACCGCAAAAGGGACATTCAGCCCTGGAGTCGGTACTCCTCGAGCAGGCGTCGCCCGATGATCATTTTCTGGATCTCGGCGGTTCCCTCACCGATCAGAAGCATCGGCGCTTCACGGTAAAGGCGCTCGATCTCGTACTCCTTCGAGAACCCGTAGCCGCCGTGGATACGGAAGGCATCCTCGACGACCTCCTTGCAGTATTCGGAGGCGAGGTACTTCGCCATCCCGGCTTCGAGGTCGTTTCGTTCCCCGGAGTCCTTTTTGCGTGCCGCGTTCACCATCATGGCATGGGCGGCCTCGACCTTGGTAGCCATCTCGGCCAGCTTGAACTGGATGGCCTGGTGCTCGGCGATCGCCTTACCGAAAGTGTGACGTTGCTGGGCATAGGAGACACCCAGTTCGAAAGCACGCTGCGCGACGCCGCAGCCACGCGCCGCCACGTTGACGCGGCCGACCTCGACGCCGTCCATCATTTGGTAAAACCCTCGGCCCGTCTGGCCTCCGAGGACCCGATTGGCCGGAATGCGCAGTCCGTCCATGATGAGCTCGGTCGTGTCGACGCCCTTGTAGCCCATCTTGTCGATCTTGCCCGGGATCGTCAGGCCCGGACGGACCTCCCCGAAGCCGGGCTCCTTCTCCACCAGGAAGGTGGTCATCGACTTGTGCGGCGCGGTGCCCTCGGGGTGTCCTTCGTCACTTCGGACCAGAACGGCCACCAGCGTCGAGGAGCCGCCGTTCGTCAGCCACATCTTCTGGCCGTTCAGGACGTACTCGTCGCCGTCCTTCACCGCCTTGGACGTGATGGCCGACACGTCCGAGCCGAGACCCGGCTCCGACATCGAGAACGCGCCGCGCACCTCGCCCAGCGCCATGCGCGGGAGGAAGTACTCCTTCTGCTCCTGCGTGCCGTGCTGCTTGAGCATGTACGCCACGATGAAGTGCGTGTTGATGATGCCCGAGACGGACATCCAGCCGCGGGCTATCTCCTCGACGCACAGCGCGTAGGTGAGCAGCGACTCACCCAGGCCGCCGTACTCCTCCGGGATCATCAGGCCGAAGAGGCCCAGCTCCTTGAGGCCGTCGACGATCTGCTGCGGGTACTCGTCGCGGTGCTCCAGCTCGGTCGCGACCGGGATGATCTCCTTGTCGACGAACTCCCGGACGGTCTTGAGGATCTCCTGCTGGACGTCCGTGAGCCCGGCGGTCTGGGCGAGTCGTGCCATGGCTACTTCCCCTGTTCCTTCAGCTGAGGCCGGCCGGGCTGCTCGCCGCCGCGCGCCTTGATGTACGTCTCGGTCGGGACCATCACCTTGCGCCGGAAGACGCAGACGAGGGTGCCGTCCTGCTTGTAGCCCTTGGTCTCCACGTAGACGATGCCGCGGTCGTCCTTGGACTTGGACGGGGTCTTGTCCAGGACCGTGGTCTCGCCGTAGATCGTGTCGCCGTGGAAGGTCGGCGCCACGTGCCGCAGGGACTCGATCTCCAGGTTGGCGATGGCCTTCCCGGAGACGTCCGGCACGGACATGCCGAGCAGCAGCGAGTAGACGTAGTTGCCCACCACGACGTTCTTGCCGAAGTCGGTCGTGTTCTCCGCGTAATTGCTGTCCATGTGGAGCGGGTGGTGGTTCATGGTCAGCAGACAGAAGAGGTGGTCGTCGTACTCGGTGACCGTCTTCCCGGGCCAGTGCCGGTAGACGTCGCCTACGGTGAACTCTTCGTAGGTGCGGCCAAACTGCATGGTGCCCCCTCCGGGGTGCTCGCCCGGGCCGTGCGGGGCCCGGGACTGGGGATGGGTGCGCCCGACGCTGCGGGAGCGCCTCAGGCGGTGGGGACCTCGAACTTCGACGTCCTCTGCATGCCGGCGGCCCGGCCCTTGCCGGCGATGACCAGGGCCATCTTGCGGCTGGCCTCGTCGATCATCTCGTCGCCGAGCATCGCGGAGCCCTTCTTGCCGCCCGCCTCGGAGGTGCACCAGTCGTAGGCGTCGAGGATCAGCTCGGCGTGGTCGTAGTCCTCCTGGGAGGGCGAGAAGACCTCGTTGGCGGCGTCCACCTGGCCGGGGTGCAGCACCCACTTGCCGTCGAAGCCCAGGGCGGCGGCGCGGCCGGCGACCTCGCGGTAGGCGTCCACGTCGCGGATCTGGAGGAAGGGGCCGTCGATCGCCTGGAGGTTGTGCGTACGGGCCGCCATCAGGATCCGCATCAGGATGTAGTGGTAGGCGTCCGCCGGGTAGCCGGGCGGCTGCATGCCCACGACCAGGGACTTCATGTTGATCGAGGCCATGAAGTCGGCCGGGCCGAAGATGATGGTCTCCAGGCGGGGCGAGGCGGCGGCGATCTCGTCGACGTTGACCAGGCCCTTGGCGTTCTCGATCTGCGCCTCGATGCCGATCTTGCCGACCTCGAAGCCCATGGTCTTCTCGATCTGGGTCAGCAGCAGGTCCAGCGCGACGACCTGCTGGGCGTCCTGGACCTTGGGCAGCATGATGCAGTCGAGGTTCTGGCCCGCGCCCTCGACGACGGTGATGACGTCGCGGTACGTCCAGTGGGTGGTCCAGTCGTTGACGCGCACCACGCGGGTCTTGCCGGTCCAGTCGCCGTTGTTCAGCGCGTCCACGATGGTGTGGCGGGCGCCTTCCTTGGCGAGCGGGGCGCAGGCGTCCTCCAGGTCCAGGAAGACCTGGTCGGCCGGCAGGCCCTGGGCCTTCTCCAGGAACCGCGGGTTCGAGCCCGGGACCGCGAGGCAGGAGCGGCGCGGACGCAGCCGGTTCACGGGGGAGAGGGGCGTGGTCATGCGGGGACCTCCGTGCTTTCAGCGATGTTGAGAGGGTGGAGCTTGTTGGCCTTGCGGATCTCGTCGACGATACGTCCGATGATCTCCGTGATGCCGAAGTCCTTCGGGGTGAACACGGCGGCCACCCCGGCGGCCTTCAGCGTGACGGCGTCGGCGTTCGGAATGATGCCCCCGACGATGACGGGGATGTCGCCCGCCCCCGCCGTGCGCAGTCGTTCCAGGACGTCCGGGACCAGTGCGCTGTGCGAACCGGACAGGATGGACAGTCCCACGCAGTGCACGTCCTCGGCCAGGGCCGCCGAGGAGATCTCCTCGGGAGTCAGCCGGATGCCCTGGTAGACCACCTCGAACCCGGCGTCGCGGGCCCGCACGGCGATCTGCTCGGCACCGTTGGAGTGGCCGTCCAGGCCGGGCTTGCCGACCAGCAGGCGCAGCCGGCCGGAGCCCAGCTCGTCCGCCGTCCGGGAGACCTTCTCGCGGACCAGGGCCAGCGGGGTGCCCTCCTCCGCGGTGACGGCGACCGGCGCCGAGGAGACACCGGTGGGGGCGCGGAACTCGCCGAAGACCTCGCGCAGGGCGTTCGCCCACTCGCCGGTGGTGACACCGGCGCGGGCGCACTCCAGGGTGGCCTCCATCAGGTTCTCGGTCCCGGCGGCGGCCTCCTTCAGCCGGTCCAGGGCCTGACCGGCGGTCGGGAAGACGAACGGGTCGCCGTTCCCCTGCCGGTCCGAGGACTCCTGCCGCTCGGCCCGCCAGCGGGTGATCCGCTCGACGGTGAAGGCCTCCACCGCCGGGTCGACGGTCATGATGGCCCCGTCGAGGTCGGCGGTGAGCGGGTTCTCCTCGGTCTGCTGGAAGCAGTTCACCCCGACGATCTTGTCCTCGCCGGCCTCGATCCGGGCGCGCCGCTCGGCGTGCGAGGAGACCAGCTGGGACTTCAGGTACCCGGACTCGACGGCCGCCATGGCGCCGCCCATCTCCTGGATCCGGTCGATCTCGGCCAGGCAGTCGGCGACCAGGGAGTCGACCTTGGCCTCGATGACGTGGGAGCCGGCGAAGATGTCCTCGTACTCCAGCAGGTCGCTCTCGTGGGCCAGCACCTGCTGGATGCGCAGCGACCACTGCTGGTCCCAGGGCCGGGGCAGGCCCAGCGCCTCGTTCCAGGCGGGCAGCTGCACCGCGCGGGCGCGGGCGTCCTTGGAGAGGGTGACCGCGAGCATCTCCAGCACGATGCGCTGGACGTTGTTCTCGGGCTGCGCCTCGGTCAGGCCGAGCGAGTTCACCTGGACGCCGTAGCGGAACCGGCGCTGCTTGGCGTTCTCGATGCCGTAGCGCTCCTTGGTGACCTTGTCCCAGATCCGGCCGAAGGCGCGCATCTTGCACATCTCCTCGATGAAGCGGACGCCCGCGTTCACGAAGAAGGAGATGCGGGCGACCACCTCGCCGAAGCGCTCCTCGGGCACCTGGCCCGAGTCGCGCACCGAGTCCAGGACGGCGATGGCGGTGGACATCGCGTACGAGATCTCCTGGACCGGCGTGGCCCCGGCCTCCTGCAGGTGGTAGCTGCAGATGTTGATCGGGTTCCACTTCGGGATGTGGTTGACCGTGTACGCGATCATGTCCGTCGTCAGGCGGAGCGAGGGCCCGGGCGGGAAGACGTGCGTCCCGCGCGAGAGGTACTCCTTGACGATGTCGTTCTGGGTGGTGCCCTGGAGCTGGGAGATGTCGGCGCCCTGCTCCTCGGCGGCCACCTGGTAGAGCGCCAGCAGCCACATGGCGGTGGCGTTGATCGTCATCGAGGTGTTCATCTGCTCCAGGGGTATGTCCTGGAACAGCCGGCGCATGTCGCCGAGGTGCGAGACCGGGACCCCGACCCGGCCGACCTCGCCGCGGGCGAGGACGTGGTCGGGGTCGTAGCCGGTCTGCGTCGGGAGGTCGAACGCGACCGACAGGCCGGTCTGGCCCTTGGCGAGGTTGCGGCGGTACAGCTCGTTGGACGCCTCGGCCGTGGAGTGGCCGGCGTACGTCCGCATGAGCCACGGACGGTCCTTCTGGCGCTCTGTCATCTCAGGCGATCCTTATGGCCTTTGAGCGGACTCAGACGTTGCGGAAGCGGTTGATCGCGTCGAGGTGCCGGGCGCGCATCTCGTGGTCGCGGACGCCCAGGCCCTCCTCGGGTGCGAGCGCGAGGACGCCGACCTTGCCCTGGTGGAGGTTGCGGTGGACGTCGTACGCCGCCTGGCCGGTCTCCTCCAGGGAGTAGACCTTGGAGAGGGTGGGGTGGATCTTGCCCTTGGCGATGAGGCGGTTGGCCTCCCACGCCTCGCGGTAGTTCGCGAAGTGCGAGCCGATGATCTTCTTGAGGGACATCCACAGGTAGCGGTTGTCGTACTCGTGCATGTAGCCCGACGTCGAGGCGCAGGTGGTGATCGTGCCGCCCTTGCGGGTGACGTAGACGGAGGCGCCGAAGGTCTCGCGGCCCGGGTGCTCGAAGACGATGTCGATGTCCTCGCCGCCGGTCAGCTCGCGGATCTTCGAACCGAAGCGCTTCCACTCGCGCGGGTCCTGGGTGCGCTCGTCCTTCCAGAACTTGTAGCCCTCGGCGTTGCGGTCGATGACCGCCTCGGCGCCCATCTTCCGGCAGATCTCGGCCTTCTCCGGGGAGGAGACGACGCAGATCGGGTTGGCGCCGCCGGCCAGGGCGAACTGGGTGGCGTAGGAGCCGAGGCCGCCGCTGGCGCCCCAGATCAGGACGTTGTCGCCCTGCTTCATGCCGGCGCCGTTGCGGGAGACCAGCTGGCGGTAGGCGGTGGAGTTGACCAGGCCGGGGGAGGCGGCCTCCTCCCAGCTGAGGTGGTCGGGCTTGGGCATCAGCTGGTTGGACTTGACGAGGGCGATCTCCGCCAGGCCGCCGAAGTTGGTCTCGAAGCCCCAGATCCGCTGCTCGGGGTCGAGCATCGTGTCGTTGTGGCCGTCCGAGGACTCCAGCTCGACCGAGAGGCAGTGCGCGACGACCTCGTCGCCCGGCTTCCAGGAGTTGACGCCGGGGCCGGTGCGCAGCACGACGCCCGCGAGGTCGGAGCCGATGACGTGGTACGGGAGGTCGTGGCGCTTGGTGAGCTCCGACAGGCGCCCGTAGCGCTCCAGGAAGCTGAAGGTGGAAACCGGCTCGAAGATCGAGGTCCACACCGAGTTGTAGTTGACCGAGGAGGCCATGACGGCCACCAGGGCCTCGCCCGGGCCGAGTTCCGGAACCGGGACCTGGTCCAGGTGCAGGGACTTGCGCGGGTCCTTCTCGCGGGTGGTGAGCCCCGCGAACATCTCCGCCTCGTCCTTGTGCACGGTGATCGCGCGGTACGAGTCGGGGAGCGGCAGTGCGGCGAAGTCTGCGGCGGTGGCGGACTGCGACTGAATCGCGTCCAGGATGTCCTTCACGGTATAGCCTCCGGCAAGCGCTGATGAGGGTGCGCTGAGGGATGCGCGGGTGCGCGGTTACGTGTGGTGTGGTGCTGCGAGGGTGCCGTCGGTCCGGCGGTGCTGTGGTGCTGTCGCGCCTGTGGTGAGGGCGGAGCGGGGCCTGGTGACGCAGGCATCCGGGGCGCGTTCCGTACCGAGTGGGCGTGGGCCGCGGGGACATCCGGACGGGATTCAACGTATGGCACCCCGTGTCACTCGGCAAGGCACTGGGTGCCAAAAATTTCTCTCACTTGCCGATTGACCTGCGCAGATGAGCGATGATCGATCAGAGTTACCCGCGAGTAGGGGCAACTCGGACAAAGGAAAACGGCCGCCCCCGGAACGGGAGCGGCCGCTGTGACGAGCGTGACTACTTGTTCTTGAGGGCTTCCTCGATGGTCCGCATGACCTCGTCGAGTGGAGCGTCCGTACGCGCCACCGCGACCAGGACCTCGCCCTCCGTGCGCACCGCCGCCTGCGGGGCCCCCGCCGGTACGCCCTGCGTCCGTCCGGCGCCGATACCCGACCCGAAGGTCTTGCGGACGATCGCGAAGGCGTGGTCCAGCTGCGCCTCCACGTCCCCCTGGCCCCCCGCCCGCAGCCATCGCCGCAGCACGTGGTTGTGCGCGGTCACCACCGCGGAGGCGGCCACCTCGGCCAGCAGCGGGTCGTCGTTGCCGTCGTGGTGGTCGGTCTCGTCGAAGTGGGCGAGCAGGTAGCGGGTGAAGAGCCGCTCGTAGCGGGCCACGGAGGCGATCTCCCGCTCCCGCAGCGCCGGCACCTCGCGGGTCAGCCGGTAGCGCTCCACCGACACCGCCGGCGAGGCGGCGTACATCTTCATGACTTCCTTGATCCCCCGGCACACCGTGTCGAGCGGGTGCTCGTGCGCCGGGGCCACGTCCAGGACCGCCTCGGCGCGGATCAGGGTGTCGTCGTGGTCCGGGAAGATCGCCTCTTCCTTGGAGCGGAAGTGCCGGAAGAAGGTCCGGCGCGCCACCCCGGCGGTCGCGGCGATCTCGTCGACCGTCGTGGCCTCGTACCCCTTGGTCGCGAAGAGCTCCATCGCCGCGGTGGCGAGCTCGCGGCGCATCTTGAGCCGCTGGGCGGCCGCCCGGGTGCCGGCCGCGCTCTCCTGGGAGTCGGCGGCCGACGTGGCGCGGGGTGAGGTCTTGGCGGGCTGGGACATAGAGCGAAAGTACTTCATTCGCGCAGGCGCGCGCGCCGGAGGGGGGTACGAGGGGGGCGGATGCGGGGGAGGGCCCGCACTGGGCTCGGGAGGGTGTGCCCGCCGTGAGGGTCCGGCGGACCCGAGCAGCCCTCCCCACGCATCCTGATCGGGGCCCGGCCCGGGATCGGGGGGTGTCCCCCTACCGGCGGGCGTACTCACGGAATCCGCGGCCGGTCTTCCGGCCCAGGCAGCCCGCCGCCACCAGGTGCTCCAGCAGCGGGGACGGCGCCAGGGCGGGGTCGCGGAACTCCTGGTACAGGACCTTCTCGATGGCGAGCGACACGTCCAGGCCGACCACGTCGAGGAGCTCGAAGGGCCCCATCGGGTAGCCGCCGCCCAGCTTCATCGCGGCGTCGATGTCGTCGATGCCCGCGTAGTGCTGCTCGACCATCTTGACGGCGTTGTTCAAGTACGGGAACAGCAGCGCGTTCACGATGAAGCCGGCCCGGTCCCCGCAGTCCACCGGGTGCTTGCGCACCTTGGCGCAGACCTCGCGGACCGTGGCGTGCACGTCGTCGGCCGTCAGGACCGTGCGGACCACCTCGACCAGCTTCATGGCCGGCGCCGGGTTGAAGAAGTGCATGCCGATCACGTCCTGCGGACGCGAGGTGGCCCGCGCGACCGCGATCACCGGCAGGGAGGAGGTGGTGGTGGCCAGCACCGCGCCCGGCTTGCAGACCTTGTCCAGGCCCGCGAAGAGCTGCTGCTTGACCTCCAGGTCCTCGGCGACCGCCTCGACCGCCAGGTCCACGTCCGCGAAGGCGTCCAGGGACCCGGCCGGGGTGATCCGGTCCAGGGTCCGCGCGGCGGCCTCCTCGGTCAGTCGGCCCTTGGACACCGCACGGCCCAGGGACTTCCCGATCGCGGCCTTCGCGGCCTCGGCCTTCTCCTCGCCGCGGGCGGCCAGCACCACGTCGTAGCCGGCCTGCGCGAAGACCTGCGCGATGCCGCTCGCCATGGTTCCCGAGCCGGCCACGCCGACCGAGGAGACCGGACGGCCCGTGCCCAGCAGCGACCCGTCCAGCGGGGTCTGCAGGTCGCGGACGACCACCGGGCTGCCCGGGGCCTCGTACGTGTAGAAGCCGCGCCCGGCCTTCTGCCCGGTCAGGCCCGCCTCGACGAGCTGGCCCAGGATCGGCGCCGGAGCGTGCAGCCGGTCGCCCGAGGAGGCGTACATGGCCTCCAGCACGGTGCGCGCGGTGTCCACGCCGACCAGGTCGAGCAGGGCGAGGGGGCCCATCGGCAGGCCGCAGCCCAGCTTCATCGCCGCGTCGATGTCCTCGCGGGAGGCGTACTTGGCCTCGTACATCGCGGCGGCCTGGTTGAGGTAGCCGAAGAGGAGGCCGTCGGCGACGAAGCCCGGCCGGTCGCCGACCGCGACGGGCTGCTTGCCCAGCTCCACCGCCAGCTCGGTGACCGCCTCGACGGCCGACGGGGCGGTCAGCACGCTGGAGACGATCTCCACGAGCTTCATGGCCGGCGCCGGGTGGAAGAAGTGCATGCCCAGGACCCGCTCCGGGTGGCGGGACTCGGCGGCGAGCCGGGTCACGGACAGCGCGTTGGTACCGGTCGCCAGCACCGTGTCGGGCCGGACGACCGCGTCGAGCTCGCCGATGATCCGGTGCTTGAGGTCGTAGTCCTCCGGGACCACCTCGATGACGAGGTCGGCCTCGGCGGCGGCCCCGAGGTCCGTGAAGGTGCGGAAGCGGGCCAGGACCGCCTCGCGCTCCTGCTCGGTGAGCCGGGACTTGGCCACCGAGCGGGCCGTGGCGGCCGCGAGGGCCCCGGCGGCGCGGCGGGTGGCGGCCTCGCTGACGTCGATGCCGATGACCTCGCGGCCGGCCCGGGCGAGCACCTCGGCGATGCCGGTGCCCATCGTGCCAAGACCGACGACGGCGACGGTGCGGAGGGAGGACTGACTGGACGTGGACGGAAGGTCCATCGCGGGACTCCAGTGGAAGAGGGTGACGACTGAGGGAGCGCGCGGCGCACGACGCGCGCGGATGCCGTACGGGAGAGCCGTGCGGAGCGGACCCGGCGGTGCGCCCGGAGAGGTATGGGGCGCGGCGGGGGCGCGGCGGGTGGAGACGGCGGAACCCTGTCCCGGGGTCCAGCCGTACGGGTGAAACGGTCGAGCGAACGGACCGACTGGTACGGGGCGGCTGCGTCACCAGGCCGCGTCCGTACGTGTTGGGAGGAGACTAACCGGCCGGTAACTGGTCCGCCAGGGCGCGGAGATGTGACCTGTACCGCCCAAATGTACCGATCATCGATCATCGATCAGCCGGGTCCCCGGAACCCCGCCCACCGGGGGCGGCGGGGCCCTAGGGTGGCCGCGTGAACGACGTGCTGGAACGCCTGAGGGCGGAGGCCGGCGGCTCGGCCGCGTACGCGGAACTGCTCGCGGCGGCGCCGGACGCCCTGGCCGCCTCCCTGACCTCCGCCGGGCTGCCCCTGTGGGCCCGCGAACTCGCCGCGTACCGGCTCGGAATGGCCGGGGACCGGCGGGCCTTCGAACCGCTGGTCCTGCTGCTCAACCACCGGGACCCGGCCCGCTGCGCCGCCGCCGCGCAGGCGCTCGGCGTCCTCGGGGACCCCCGCACCGCCCGCGCGGCGGCGGCCCTGGCGACCAACTCCCTGCGCACCGCGTACGCCCTGCACCCGGTCCGGCTGCTGACCGCGCTGCGGGCGCCCGAGTCGGCCCCCGCCCTGATCGAGACCCTGTCGCGGCTGCTGACCCCGCACGACCCGTACTGGCGGGTGGCTCTGGCCTGCGTCGAGGGCCTGGGCGCCCTCGGCGACGCCCGGGCCCGCGACGTCCTGGTCCGTGCCCAGGCCCACCCCCGGCTGGCGCAGGCCGCCACCGAAGCCCTGGCCGGGCTGATGGCGGGGCACCCCGACGCCTGAGCCCTGGCCGGGCGGGGTGCGGTGCCGCTGCGCGGGCTGCTCCCCGCCCCGCCCTTCGCCCGTTCCCCGGGGCTGCGCCCCGGACCCCGTTCTGGGGGCTCCGCCCCCAGACCCCCGCGCCTGAATCGCCGGCAGGGCTGGATCTCGCGCAGCGGTCCAGTCCTCAGCTGCCGGCGACGACGGCGAAGGCCTCCACCTCCAGCAGCAGCTCCGGGCGGAACAGGGCCGCGACCTGGACCGCCGAGGAGGCCGGCTGCCGGTCCGGGGCGATCACCTCGTCCCGGGCCGCCCGGACCGCCGGCAGGTGGGCCACGTCCGTGACGAAGTACGTCAGCTTCACCACGTCCTCGAAGCCCGCCCCGGCCGCCGCCAGGCACCGCCGCAGGTTCTCGAACACCTGCCGCGCCTGCGCGGCCGCGTCGCCCTCGCCGACCACCTCCCCCTTCTCGTCGAAGGCGCACTGCCCCGACACGGCCACGAACCGCCCGGTGCCCCAGACGACGTGGCTGTACCCGGTGCCGGGACTGACGCCCTCGGGCGCGGAGATGCGGGTGAGGTGGTCGTCAGCGGACGGAGAAGGAGAAGTCATGCGGACGATCTTGCCTGGTCGGCCTCAGCCGCGGAAGCCCAGCAGCCCGTGCAGGGCCGCACCGCCCGCCGAGGGCGGCACCGCCCGGGTCGCCGTCGCCGGCTTCGGCGCGGGCTGCGCCCGGCAGGTCGCGTCCGCCGCCTGACCCGTCCTCAGGTACGCGGACAGCTTCTCGTCCAGGCACTTGTTGCCGCTCAGGGCGATGCCGTGGTTGCCGCCGCCCTCCTCCACCACCAGCGCCGAGCCCGCCAGCTTGTCCCGCATGCTCACCGCACCCTCGTACGGCGTGGCCGCGTCCTCCGTCGCCTGGAACAGCAGCGCCTTCGGCAGCGCCGTGTTCGTCACGTCCGGGGCCTCGAGCGGCTGCGTCGGCCAGAACGCGCACGGCGCGTTGTACCAGGCGTTGTTCCAGGTCATGAAGGGCGCCTTGGCGTGCGTCCGCCACATGTCCGCCCGCCACCGGTTCCAGTCCCGCGGCCACGCCGAGTCCCGGCACTGCACCGCCGTGTAGACGCTGTAGCTGTTGTTCGCCGACGGCTCCACCGCGCCCAGCCGCTCGTACGCCGCCACCAGCGGCTTCGGGTCCTGCTTGACCGCGTACGCCGCGAAGGCCTCGGCCAGCGACGGCCAGTAGCCGTTGTAGTAGCCGCCCGGCATGTACGTGTCCTCCAGCTCGGCCGGGCCCACCTTCCCGCCCGCCGGCGTCCCGCGCAGCGCCTCGCGCATCGCGTACCAGCGCTCCTCGACCCGGGCCGGGTCGGTGCCCAGGTGGTACGTGGAGTCGTACTGGGCCACCCAGGCCAGGAACGCCTTGTGGCGGGCGTCGAAGGCCAGGTCCTGCGAGAGGTTGTCCTCGTACCAGACGCCGCCCGGGTCGACCACGGAGTCCAGCACCAGCCGGTGGACCCGGTCCGGGTGGAGCTTGGCGTACACGGCGCCCAGATAGGTGCCGTAGGAGTAGCCGAAGTAGCTGAGCTTCGGCGCGCCCAGCGCCGTGCGCAGCACCTCCAGGTCCCGGGCCGCCGAGACGGTGCCGACGTACGGGAGCACGTCCGCGTGCTTCTCCTGGCAGGACACCGCGAAGGACCGCACCCGCTCCAGGTTGGCCCGCTCGGTCGCCCCGTCCCGCGGCACGGAGTCGGGCCGTACCGGGTTGAAGTGGCCGGTCCCGCAGTCGAGGGCGGGCTCGCTCTTGCCCACGCCCCGGGGGTCGAAGCCGATCACGTCGTACTGGGCGGCCACGTCCTTGGGCAGGGCCGAGGCGATGAACCCGGCCAGCGCGCGGCCGCTGCCGCCCGGGCCGCCGGGGTTGACCAGCAGCGGCCCCTGGGAGGCGGCGGCGGTGTGCGGGACGCGGGTCAGGGCCAGGGAGATCTGCCGCCCGGCGGGCTGCTCGTGGTCGAGCGGGACCTTGAGGGAGGCGCACTGCAGCGTCGGGTAGCGGGGGGTCGCGCAGCCGGTCCAGCGCAGGCCCGCGGCGGCGGGCGCCTCGGCGGGCGCGGCCGGCGCGGCGGTGAGGGGGGTCGCGAGTGCGGCGGCGACGGTGGAGATCGCCAGCAGGACGGCGGCCCGCTTCTTCGCGGGGCGCAGCTTCGAGGGGTGGAGCATGGGGCCTCCCAGCCGAGGGTTCTGGGCGGAATCGTCCCGGAAACCGTGGCGGGAAGACGGGATTGGGCCGCGCATTGGCCCGATGTGATGACCCGTCGGGAGGCGTCCGGGTCACGGGCGGTGCGCGCGGCGGGGTCACATCAGCGTCAGCTGCGTCGGTCCGGCAGGGGCGGGGGCGGCGGGCCGCTCCGGCTCGGGCAGGGCCCGAGGCTGCCCGCGCCGGGCCGGTCCGATGCCGAATTCGGCCGCGAGCTCGTGGACTTGGCGGGTGATCCGGCGCTGGTACCAGGTGGGCGCGTACGAACCGCCCGCGTACATGCGTTCGTATCGTTCGACCAGGTGTGGGTGATGGTGGCCGAGCCAGGCCGTGAACCACTCGCGCGCCCCCGGCCGCAGATGGAGTACCAGGGGTGTCACGGAGACCGCCCCGGACGCGGCGATCGCCCCGACGGTCGCCCGCAGCTGCTCGGGGGAGTCGCCGAGGAAGGGGATCACCGGCGCCATCAGCACCCCGCATTCGAGGCCCGCGTCGGTCAGGGCCCGTACGGCGGCCAGCCGGGCGGCGGGGGAGGGGGTGCCCGGCTCCACGGTCCGCCACAGGCCCGCGTCGGTGAACCCGACCGAGACGCAGACGCCGACCTCGGTGACCTGGGCGGCCTGCCGCAGCAGGGGCAGGTCGCGCAGGATCAGCGTGCCCTTGGTGAGGATCGAGAAGGGGTTCGCGCGCTCCCGGAGCGCCTCGATGATCCCCGGCATCAGCCGGTAGCGGCCCTCGGCGCGCTGGTAGCAGTCGACGTTGGTGCCCATCGCGATGTGCGCCCCGCCCCAGCGCGGCGCGGCCAGCTCGCGGCGCAGCAGCTCCGGGGCGTTGACCTTGACGACGATCTGGGAGTCGAAGCCGATCCCGGTGTCCAGGTCGAGGTAGCCGTGGGTCTTGCGGGCGAAGCAGTAGACGCAGGCGTGGCTGCAGCCCCGGTAGGGGTTGACGGTCCATTCGAACGGCATCCGCGAGGCCCCGGGCACGCGGTTGACGATCGAGCGGGCCCGCACCTCGTGGAAGGTGATCCCGCGGAACTCGGGGGTGTCGAAGGTGCGGGTGACGACGGAGCCGGCCCCGAACAGGGCGGCCGGACCGCTGCCCGGCGTCCCGGTCAGATTCTCCCAGCGCATGGATGCCTCCTCGGTGACGGGGACCCGAGAATAGAACAAACGTTCCCATGATCGTGCGGACGGTCCCGGGCGGGCGCGCTCCGTGGCGGCGGTGCGACGGGCCGTAGCCGCCGCGCGCCGAAGGGGATGCCTCCCGTGGAGGGGGCGTCCCGCCCGGCCCGCCGGGATGGCCACCGGCATCCCGTCCCCCGGCAGGAGGCACCACCCGCCGGCTGCCGGGGCCGCCCGGCGGCGGAGGGCGGATTTGGGCGCCCGCCCCGGAGGTGATTGGCTTGCCGCCGCAACGTTCACGACTGCTGGAGGAACAGGTATGGCGCAGGTCGAAGCCACCACGGAGCGCATCATCGAGGCCGACGCGGACACCGTGTTCGACGCGCTGGCGGACTACACCGGCACCCGGAGCAAGCTGCTCCCCGAGCACTTCAGCGAGTACGAGGTGCGCGAGGGCGGGGACGGCGAAGGCACCCTGGTCCACTGGAAGCTCCAGGCCACCAGCAAGCGCGTGCGCGACTGCCTGCTCGAGGTCACCGAGCCCACCGACGGCCAGCTCGTGGAGAAGGACCGCAACTCCTCCATGGTCACCACCTGGACCGTGACCCCCGCGGGCGAGGGCCGCTCCCGGGCCGTGGTCAGCACCGTCTGGAACGGCGCCGGCGGCATCGGCGGCTTCTTCGAGCGCACCTTCGCCCCCAAGGGCCTCGGCCGCATCTACGACACCGTCCTCGAGAACCTGGCCAAGGAAGTCGGCGCCTGACGGACGGCCCTCGGGCCGCCGACGGGACGCCGCCGCCGGCCGGACGGCGCCCGGGGACGGGACAACTCCCGGGGACGGCTCACCGGTTCGGGTGGAATTCCCGTCTGCCGTGAGCCGCCCCGGGACCCGCCCCGCGACCCGCCGCGCACCCCGGCCCGGCCCCGGGCGTGGCCCGGGGCCGGCGGCGTGCCGGGCGGCTAGGGTGGGGCTCCGCGACCCGACCCACCGGGGGGCCCGATGAAGATCCTCGTCTCCGCCGACATGGAAGGCGCCACGGGCGTCACCTGGCCCGCCGACGTGCTGCCCGGCACCCCGCAATGGGAGCGCTGCCGGGGCATGTTCACCTCCGACGTCAACGCCGCCGTGCTCGGCTTCTACGACGGCGGCGCCGACCGGGTCCTCATCAACGAGGCCCACTGGACCATGCGCAACCTCCTCCTGGAGAAGCTCGACGCCCGCGCCGAGATGATCACCGGCCGCCACAAGTCCCTCTCCATGGTCGAAGGCGTCCAGCACGGCGACGTCGACGGCATCGCCTTCGTCGGCTACCACACCGGCGCCGGCAGCGAAGGCGTCCTCGCCCACACCTACCTCGCCAACTCCATCACCGGCGTCTGGCTGGACGGCCTGCGCGCCGGCGAGGGCGTCCTGAACGCCCACGTGGCCGCCGAGTACGGGGTCCCCGTCATCCTCGTCACCGGCGACGACCTGACCTGCGACGACGCCGCCGGATACGCGCCCGACGCCCGCACCGTCGCCGTCAAGGACCACGTCTCGCGCTACGCGGCCGTCTGCCGCACGCCCGCCCGCACCGCCGCCGACATCCGCGCCGCCGCCACCGAGGCGGTCAAGCTCGCGGTCCGGCACGAGCCGGTGCGCGGCGGCCCCCACACGGTGGAGGTCGAGTTCGACGCCGAGCACCTGTCGATGGCCGCGACCGTCGTCCCCGGCGTCGAGCGCTCCGGCGAACGCAGGGTCGCGTACACCAGCGAGACGATGTACGAGGGGATCCGGACCTTCAAAGCGGTCACGACGGTCGTCTCGGCGGCCGTGGAGGAGCAGTATGGCTGACATGCACCGGGTGGAAGGCGCCCCCCGAGGGAGCGCCCACGAAGAAGCCGCGGCCCCCGCGGGGGCCTGCGTCGACGAGACGGCCCTCGCCGAGGTGGTCGAGTTCACCTCCGGCCTGATCCGGATCGACACCACCAACCGCGGCGGCGGCGACTGCCGCGAGCGCCCCGCCGCCGAGTACGCCGCCGAGCGCCTCGCCGGAGCCGGCCTGGAGCCCGTCCTGCTGGAGCGCACCCCCGGCCGCACCAACGTGGTCGCCCGGATCCAGGGCACCGACCCCTGTGCCCCCGCCCTCCTCGTCCACGGCCACCTCGACGTGGTCCCCGCCGAGGCCGCCGACTGGAGCGTCGACCCCTTCTCCGGCGAGGTCCGCGACGGCGTGGTCTGGGGCCGCGGCGCCGTCGACATGAAGAACATGGACGCCATGGTGCTGGCCGTCGTACGCGCCTGGGCCCGCCACGGCGTTCGGCCCCGCCGGGACGTCGTCATCGCCTACACCGCCGACGAGGAGGACAGCGCCGTCGACGGGTCCGGCTTCCTCGCCGACGAGCACCCTCACCTCTTCGAAGGCTGTACGGAGGGCCTGAGCGAGTCCGGGGCCTTCACCGTCCACCCCCGGCCGGGCCAGGCCCTCTACCCCATCGCCGCCGGCGAACGCGGCACCGCCTGGATCAAGCTGACCGCCCACGGCACCACCGGGCACGGCTCCAAACCCAACCGGGCCAACGCCGTCAGCCGGCTCGCCGCCGCCGTCGCCCGCATCGGCGAGTACGACTGGCCGGTCCGCCTCACCGACACCGTCACCGCCTGCATCACCGAACTCGCCGCCCTCCAGGGCCTCACCGTCGACCCCCGCGCCCCCGGCACCGACCTCGACGGCCTCCTCGGCAAGCTCGGCCCGGCCGCCGCCCTCGTCGACGCGACCGTGCGCAACAGCTCCAACCCCACCATGCTGAGCGCCGGTTACAAGCTCAACGTCATCCCCGGTCACGCCACCGCCCACGTCGACGGACGCACCGTCCCCGGCGGCGAGGCCGAGTTCACCGACACCCTCGACCGGCTCACCGGCCCCGACGTGCACTGGGAGTTCCAGCACCGGGAGGTGGCCCTCCAGGCCCCCGTCGACGGACGCACCTACGGCATCCTGCGCGAGGCCGTCGAACACTTCGACCCCGACGGGCACGTCGTCCCCTTCTGCATGGCCGGCGGCACCGACGCCAAACAGTTCTCCCGGCTCGGCATCACCGGCTACGGCTACTCCCCGCTCAGACTTCCGCCGGGCTTCGACTACTGGTCCCTCTTCCACGGCGTGGACGAACGGGTGCCCGTCGACGCCCTCCACTTCGGCGTCCGCGTCCTCGACCGCGCACTGCGGGCCCTGTGATGGGAGCCCGGTGATGGCGGCCGCCGCCGTCGGAGGCCCCTACGGCAGCTGGCCCTCCCCGCTCACCGCCGCGCACGCCGCCGCGCACGACGGCCGGCCCGAGTACCTGGGCACGATCGGCGCCGAGGTGTGGTGGACCGAACCCCGCCCCGAGGAAGGCGGCCGCCGCACCCTGGTGCGCCGGCCCGCCGACGGCGGCCCCGCCCGGTCGGTACTGCCCGCCCCCTGGAACGTGCGCAGCCGCCTCACCGAGTACGGGGGCCTGCCCTGGGCGGGCGCCGAGCAACCCGGCCGGGGGCCCCTGGTGGTCTTCGTCCACCACGCCGACCAGCGGCTGTACGCGTACGAGCCGGACGCCCAGGGCGCCGCCGCGCGGCCCCGCCCGCTCACCCCCTTCTCCGCCGTCGGCGGCGGCCTGCGCTGGGCCGACCCCGTGCTGCGTGGCGGCGAGGTCTGGTGCGTGCTCGAGGAGTTCACCGGCCCCGGCCCGGGAGACCTGCGCCGGGTCGCGGCCGCCGTACCGCTGGACGGGTCGGCCGCGCAAGACCGGTCCGCCGTACGGGAGCTGACCGACGACCGGCACCGCTTCCGCACCGGGCCGAAGCTCTCCCCCGACGGGCACCGCGCCGCCTGGCTGGTGTGGGACCACCCCCGGATGCCCTGGGACGGCACGGAACTGGAGCTGGCCGACGTACACCCCGACGGGACGCTCGGCCCGCCCCGCACCGTGCTCGGCGGGCCGGACGAGGCCGTCGCCCAAGCGGCGTGGGCGGCCGACGGGACCCTGCTCGCGGTGAGCGACCGCACCGGCTGGTGGAACCCGTACCGGGTCGACCCGGACGGCGGCGAACCGGTCAACCTCTGCCCCCGCGAGGAGGAGTTCGGCGGCGCCCTGTGGAAGCCGGGCCTGACCTGGCTGGCCCCGCTGCCCGAGGGGACGGTGGCCGTACTGCACGGACAGGGCTCCGCGGTCCTCGGCGTCCTCGACCTCGACACCGGCGACCTCGTCGACGCGGCCGGACCCTGGACCGCCTGGCAGCCGGCCCTCGCCGTCAGCGGAACCCGCGTCTACGGGGTCGCCGCCAGCCCGCGCAGCGCCTACGAGGTCGTCGAGCTGGACGTCGGCACCGGGCACGCGCGGCCCGTCGGAGCCCGGGCCGACGACCCCGTGGACCCCGCCTACTACCCGGAGCCGCAGAGCCGCACCTTCGCCGGGCCCGGCGGCCGCGACATCCACGCCCACGTCTACCCGCCGCACCACCCCGTCCTGCGGCCGCCCGACGACGAACTGCCCCCGTACGTGGTGTGGGCGCACGGCGGCCCCACCGAGCACGTCCCGCCCGTACTGGACCTGCACATCGCCTACTTCACCTCGCGCGGCATCGGCGTCGTCGAGGTCAACTACGGCGGCTCCACCGGCTACGGCCGCGCCTACCGCGAGCGGCTGCGCGAACAGTGGGGCGTCGTCGACGTCGAGGACTGCGCCGCCGTCGCCCGGGCCCTGGCCGCCGAGGGCACCGCCGACCCCGCCCGGCTCGCGATCCGCGGCGGCAGCGCCGGCGGCTGGACGGCCGCCGCCTCCCTGGCCGCCACCGACCTGTACGCCTGCGCCGCGGTCATCTACCCGGTGCTCGACCTGCTGGGCTTCGCCGCGGAGACCCACGACCTGGAGTCGCACTACACGGACGGCCTGGCCGGCCCCCCGGCCACCCTGCCCCTGCGCTGCCGAGAACGCTCCCCGGTGGCCCGCGCCGACCGGATCGAAGCCCCCTTCGTCCTGCTCCAGGGCCTCGACGACCCCGTATGCCCGCCCGCGCAGGCCGAACGCCTGCTGGCCGCCCTCCGCGGCCGCGAGCCGGCGGTCCCGCACGCCTACCTCACCTTCGAGGGCGAGGGCCACGGCTTCCGGCGCGCGGACACGATGGTGCGGGCGCTGGAGGCCGAACTGTCCCTGTACGTACAGGTGTTCGGCGTCGAGCGGGGGGACGTGCCGCGGCTGGAGCTGGGTACGGAGTGAAGCCGGCGGCCGCTAGGCGGTGTGCAGCCAGATCCGGAGCGGGCCGAGGGGCGTGAAGCCGGCGCGCACGGCAGTGTCCAGGTCCTGGCCGTGCTCGTAGCCCACCACCGGCAGCTCCGGCCAGTGGCGGGCGGCCGCGTCGAGGGCCGCCGCCCAGGCTGCGTCGGCGTCCGCGTCGTCGTGGGCGAACACGTTGGAGACGCCGACGACCCCGCCGCCGGTGCTGAGGACGGCCCCGGCGGTGATCCGGGACCCGTCGCGGCCCGCGAGGAAGACGACCCCCTCCCGCAGCAGGCCCTCGTGGAACAGGCCGGTGGATTCCTCGCCCTCCCAGGCGGCCTCCCAGGCGGCCAGCTCCCCGGGCGCCTCCAGCTCGTCCCACTCCAGCCGCCCGCCCGCCGGGGCGGCGGCCGTCCCCGCCGGGCGGTGCATCCACTGCGCCTCGAACAGCACCTCGAAGCCGGCCGGGGCCAGGTCGAGCGCGGCGAAACTGTCCTTCACCGAGCAGCCGGGCGCGGCCGTGTCGACCCCGGCGAGCACTTCGGCGGCCGTGGCATCCGGGGTGAGGGTGACGGCGTCGGGGTACAGGGGAGGGGTGCGGTGGGGGCTGCACCAGAGCGCGTCGCGGAAGTGGCCGCTGCGGGAGACCGCCGCGCACCACTCGGCGTTGTTGCGGGCGGCGGCGGAAATGATCACACCGGGATGCTGCCACAGTGCCTAGCCTGGGGCGATGTCTTATTCCGCTGAGTACGTCAGTACGGGCGCCCGGGTCGGTCTGCGCCCCTTCCGGCACGCCGACGGCCCCGAGTTCACCGCGCGGGTCCGCGAGAGCCGCGAACTGCACCGGCCCTGGCTGTTCCCGCCCGCGACCCTGGAGGAGTACGAGCCGTACGCGGCCCAGCGGGCGGGGAGCGGGTTCCTGGTCTGTGAGCTGGCCAGCGGGGACATCGCCGGGTTCGCCAACGTCAACAACATCGTCCGCGGCGCCTTCCAGTGCGGGGCGCTCGGTTACGGGGCCTTCGCGCACGCCGCCGGGCGCGGGCTGTTCGGCGAGGGCTTCGGCCTGCTGCTGGCACACGCCTTCGCCGCTGACGGCCTGGGGCTGCACCGCCTGGAGGCCAACATCCAACCGGGCAACACCGCGTCGATCGCTCTGGTGCGGGGGCGGGGCTTCCGGCTGGAGGGGCTCTCGCCGGAGTTCCTGTACGTGGACGGGGCATGGCGGGACCACGAGCGGTGGGCGCTGACCGCCCCCTCGTGATGCCGGGCGGGACCGCACGGCGGAAAACCCGGGACGGACGGGGGCGCATGGAACAGGATGGGTCGTATGCGAAGCCTCGTACTTCTCGACGCCCCGTCCAACCTCGGCCTGCGGCCGCCCGCCCCCGGGACCGTGCCCGGGGTCTACAAGCTCGCCGGCGCGCTGCGCGAGCAAGGGCTGCTCCAGCGGCTCGGTGCCCGGGAGGGCGGGGTGGTCGTTCCGCCGCGCTACGACCGGGGTGAGTGGAAGGAGGGCGACGGCGTCTTCCACGCCGAGGCCATCGCCGCGTACACCGTGACCCTCGCCGACCGGATCGAAGCGCACCTGCGGGCCGGCGAGTTCCCCGTCGTCCTCGGCGGGGACTGCTCCATCCAGCTCGGCGCCGCCCTCGCGATGCGCCGGCTCGGGCGGTACGGGCTCGCCGCCATCGACGGCTCCGCCGACTTCCGGCACCCCGGCAACGAGGCCGTCAACGGGCCCGTCGGGGCGGCCGGGGGCGAGGAGCTCGCGCTGTCGACGGGGAGGGGGCACAGGGGCCTGAGCGACTTGGAGGGGCTCGGGCCCTATCTGCGGGAGGAGGACGTGCGGCTCTTCGGGCTGCGGGACGCAGACGAGGACCTGCCGGAGCTGCGCGCCGTCGGCATCGCCGCCCACACCGTCGGGGAGATCCGCGAGCGCGGTGCCGGTGCGGTGGCGCGGGCGGCGCTGGACGGGCTGCACCCGCCGGAGACGGCGGGGTTCTGGATCCACCTCGATGCCGACGTGCTCGATCCCTCCGTCATGCCGGCCGTGGACAGCCCGGACCCGGGCGGGCTGCTGCCGCAGGAACTGGGTCAGCTGTTGGGTGAGTTGGCGCGTTCACCGCGGTGCGTCGGGCTCAACGTGACGATCTACGACCCGGATCTGGATCCGGACGCGCGTGCGGGGGCCCTCCTCGCCGACCTCGTCGTGGGGGCCTTTGCGTAATCCTGACCGGTGGTGATGTGCGGAACCACTGTGCACGCGGCCCACCCGCGTGTTCCATTCCCCCATGGCCACCACCGTGCGACGTGCCCAGCTGATCCTTCCCGCCGCCCCCTTGGGCCCCGACAACCCGCTGCCCGCGCTGCGCGCCCCCGATGGCGTGCACGAGCTGGACGAGCGCTCGCGGCGGGGACTGCCGCGCGACATGGCGCGGCAGATCGGTTACGAGCCGCTGCGCTCCCTGCTGCCCGTCCGGATCCGCGACGGGTACGGACGGCGGCGCACGGAGCGGGAGTTCGAAGCGGTCGTCATCGAGAACGGGCGGCTGCGCGTCACCGTGCTGCCCGGGCTCGGCGGCCGGATCCACTCGCTCGTCCACCTGGAGAGCGGCCGCGAACTCCTCTACCGCAACCCGGTGTTCCAGCCCGCCCACTTCGCTCTCAACGGGGCCTGGTTCTCCGGCGGCGTCGAGTGGAACATCGGGGCCACCGGGCACACCGCCCTGTCCTGCTCCCCGTTGCACGCCGCGCTGGTCGCGGCGCCCGACGGGGGCGTGATGGTGCGGCTGTGGGAGTGGGAGCGGCTGCGGGACCTGCCGTTCCAGGTGGACCTGTGGCTGCCCGCGGAATCCGAGTACCTGTACGTGGGCGTGCGGGTGCGCAATCCGCACGAGCGGCCCGTCCCCGTGTACTGGTGGTCCAACATCGCCGTTCCCGAGGGCTCCGGGACGAGGGTGCTGGCGCCCGCCGAGGAGGCCTGGCACTTCGGGTACGAGCGGGCGCTGCGGCGGATCCCCGTGCCGGAGTGGGAGGGCGCCGACCGGACGTACCCGCTGGGGAGTACGTATCCCGCCGACTTCTTCTACGAGGTCGAGGGCGGGGCCGCCGACCGGCCCTGGATCGTGGCCCTGGACGGGCAGGGGTACGGGCTGGTGCAGGCCTCCACCGGGCTGCTGCGGGGGCGGAAGCTGTTCACCTGGGGTGCGGGGCCGGGCGGCCGGCGGTGGCAGGAGTGGCTGACGGAGCCCGGTACGGGTGGCTACGCCGAGATCCAGGCCGGGCTGGCCCGGACCCAGCTGGAGCACGTACGGCTGGACGCCGGGGCGGAGTTCAGCTGGCTGGAGGCGTACGGGCCGCTGTCGGCGGATCCCTCGGCGGTGCACGGGGCCGACTGGGCGGCGGCGCGCGGGGCCGCCTCGGCGGCGCTCGACGCGGTACTGCCGGCAGGGGCCCTGGACGCGGCGTACAAGGCCTGGCGCGGGCACGCCGACACCGAACCGGGGGAGCGGCTGGCGGACGGCTCGGGCTGGGGCGCGCTGGAAGTGCTGTGCGGGGGCTACGAGCTGCCCGGCACGCCCTTCCCGGAGTCCACCCTGGGGGAGGAGCAGGAGCCCTGGCTGGAGCTGTGGCGCACCGGGGTGCTGCCGGCCCCGGAAGCGGACGCGCCGCCCGGCCCGGGCCTGGTCGCCCCGCACTGGCGGGACATGCTCGAGACCGCCCCGGCGGACCCGATGACCGAGTACCACCTCGGGGTGGCCCAGTGGCACGCCGGCGACGTCGCCCAGGCGGTGCGCAGCTGGGAGCGGGGGCTGGCCCAGGCGCCGTCGCGCTGGCCGCTGCTGCGCTGCCTGGCGGCCGCCGACGCCCTGGCCGGGAACACGGAGCGGGCCGCCGACCGCTACGAGGCGGCCTTCGCGGCCCTGGCGGAGCAGGGCCGCGGCGGTGCGTCGTGGGCGGCGGCCGAGGCGGCCCTGGGGCGGGAGGCGATGACCGTCCTGCTCGCGGCCCGGCGGCCGGCGGCGGCGCGGGCCGTCTGGGACCGGCTGCGGCCGTCGCTGCGCGAGCAGGGCCGGTTCCGGCTGCTGGCCGCCCGGCTGCTGGCGGCCGAGGGGCACGTGGGCGCGGCCCGGCGGGTCTTCGAGGACGGCTTCGAGATCGCCGACCTGCGGGAGGGCGAGGAGACCCTGTCCGAGGTCTGGGCGGCCCTCACGGACCGCCCGCTGCCCCCGGAGTACGACTTCCGGATGCGCCCGCCGCAGTAGTCCCTCAGGCGCGGCACAGCAGTTCGCCGTTCAGGACGGAGAACCAGGCGTCGGGGGCCTTCCCCCAGGCGTGCCAGGCCTCGGCGACGGCGGTCAGCTCCCGCGGGGTGGCGTGGCCGCCCTCCGTCGCGACGGAGGCGTAGGAGGAGGCGGTGGTGCGGTCTGCCCACAGCGAGGACCACCAGGACACCTCCTGCGGCGTGGCGTAGCACCAGGCCGTCGCGGAGGCCGTCACGTCGGTGAAGCCGGCCGCCCGCGCCCACGACAGCAGCCTGCGCCCGGCGTCGGGCTCGCCGCCGTTGGCGCGGGCGACCCGCCGGTACAGGCTCTGCCACTCCTCCAGGCCCGGCGTCGCCGGGTACCAGGTCATCGCCGCGTAGTCGGCGTCCCGTACCGCCACGATCCCGCCGGGCCGGCACACCCGGCGCATCTCGCGCAGCGCCCGCACGGGGTCGCCGACGTGCTGCAGCACCTGGTGCGCGTGGACCACGTCGAAGGAGTCGTCGGGGAACCGCAGCGCGTGGACGTCGGCCGTGGCGAAGTCGACCGCTCCGGACAGTCCGCGCCCGGCGGCGTGCGCGGCCGCCTGCTCCAGTACGTCGGCCGCGGCGTCGACGGCGGTGACGTGGCCGCCGGGGGAGACCAGTTCCGCCAGGTCCGCGGTGATGGTGCCCGGGCCGCAGCCCACGTCCAGCACGCGCATGCCGGGGCGCAGTTCGCCGATCAGGTACGCGGCCGAGTTGGCGGCGGTGCGCCAGCGGTGCGAGCGCAGCACGGACTCGTGGTGGCCGTGGGTGTAGAGCGCGCTCTCGTGGGCGTCGCGGGCGTCGGTCATGGCGTACTCCTCGTCGTCGAAGGCCGTCGAAGGCGTGGTGATCACCGTAGGCGATCTGCTCGCGATATGAGATACGCGTTTCGTCATGTGGACAACCCTCTTGTGGGGGACGGGCCTTGGCCGGGTCGGTGGCAGGGAGGGGCGGGGGCGAGGATCGTGGGGCCCAGGGGGCGGCCGACCTCGGGGCGAAGGACGGTGGGACCCATGCCCCAGACGCTGCTGGAATGGCACGCCGCCGCGCTGCGGCTCTTCGGGGAGCGCGTGCGCGCCGTCGGGGCCTCCCAGTGGGACGCGGCCACCCCGTGCACCGAGTGGAACGTGCGCGACCTGGTCAACCACGTCACCGGCGAACAGCTGTGGATCCCGCCGCTGGTCACCGAGGGGCGCACGGTCGCGGACGTGGGCGACGAACTCTCCGGCGACCTGCTGGGCGACGACCCGCCGGCCGCCTGGGAGCGGGCCGCGGCCGCCGGGCACGCGGCCTTCGCCGCGCCCGGCGCGCTGGACCGGACGATCACCCTCTCGTACGGGCCCACGCGCGGATCGGCGTACTGCTCGGAGCTGACGGCGGACTGCGTCGTGCACACCTGGGACCTCTCGCGGGCCATCGGCGCGGACGACCGGCTGCCGGCCGACCTCGTCGAGTTCTCCATCAAGGAGGTCATGCCGTACGCCGACGGGCTCGCCGCGAGCGGGATGTACGCGGAGCCGCTGGAGGTTCCGGCCGGCGCGGACGCCCAGACCCGGTTGCTGGCCCTCCTGGGGAGGAAGGGGTGAGGGGGAAAAGCCCGACGGGGCCGTCACGGTTAACGGGCGTATCGGTGTAAATAATCGTATAAAGAGCGGGTCGATCGGTGGTGGCGGCGGAAGGCGGGCACGTGTCGGGGATGGCCGAGCGCATGACGGAAGGGCTCGCCGGGCTCTGGCACCGCCCGGCACCGGAAGGGCGCGGACCCGTCAGGTACGGACCCCCCGCCCCCGAGCCGGGTCTGCCGGTCCTGCCCGAGCTGACCTCCGTGCTCGCCGCCGCCGCGGACCGCCCCGCCCCCGAACCCCCCGGCGGCGGGCAGGACCTGCGCGAGGCCGCCTGCCGCCACTGGGCCCGGCGCGGACTCGCCACCGCCCCCGAGAACGTGGCGGCCGGGCCCGGCGCGCCCGCCCTGCTGCTGGCCCTGCTCGGCGCGTACGGCGGCGACGTCATGCTGCCCCGGCCCTGTCCCGCCTGGTGGACCCCGCAGGTCCGGCTGCTGGGACGCCGGGCCTACCACGTGCCGACCCCGGCGGAGTGCGGGGGCGTACCCGACCCGTACGCCCTGCTCGAGACCGTGCGGCGGGTCCGGGCCGAGGGCGGCGACCCGCGCGTCCTGCTGCTGTCGGTGGCCGACGACCCGACCGCGACCGTGCCGCCGCCCGAGCTGGTGCGCGAGGCCTGCGAGGCGGCCGAGGCCGCCGGGCTGTTCGTGGTCAGCGACGAGAGCTGGCGCGACACCGTGCACCGGCCGCACGACACGCTGGTGCTGAGTCCCGCCGAGATGCTCCCCGACCGGGCCGCCGTCCTCGTCGACCTCGCCGGAGCACTGCTCCCGGGCGGCTGGCCCGCCGCCGTGGTCCGCTTCCCCGGCACCCCGGGCGGCTCCTGGCTGCGCGCCCGCACCCTCGACGTCCTCACCGCCACCGGCGCCCTGGTCGCCGGCCCCGTCGCCGTCGCCGCCGCGCACGCCCTCGACGAGACCGACGCCGTCGCCGGACGCGCCTACGCGGCCGCCGCCCTGCACGGCACGGTGGCCGCCGCCGCGCACCGGGTGCTGCTGGCCGCGGGCGCCCTCGCCCGGCCCCCGCAGGCGGGCCGGCACCTGTACGCCGACCTCACCCCGCTGCGTGCCGGCCTCGCCCGGCAGGGGGTCGGGGACGCCATGGAACTGGAGGACTGGCTCGGAGCCCGGCTGGGCACGGCCACACCCGGCGGACAGCGCTTCGCCGACGAACTGGGCGCCCCGCGCGTACGGCTGTCGACCGGACCGCTGCTGGGAGCCACCCCGCGGGAACGGCTCGCCGCGCTGGGCGCCCGCGACCCGCTGACGCTGCCGCAGGTACGGGGCGCGCTCGACCGGCTCGGGTCGGTGCTCGCCGGACTGGCCGACTGAAGTGCGGCCCGCGCCGACGGGCCGCCGCCGAACGGAGACTTCGCGATGAGGGACCAGCCGGACGCCCCCGTCACCACCGCCCCGCCGGGAGCCGCCCCGGCCGCACCGCCCGGCCACCCGGCCCGCCGCCCCCCGACGCCCGCCGGCCCCCCGCGCCCCCCCGCCCCCGACCCGGCCCTCCCCGGGCCCCCCGCGGCCGGGACGGCGCCCGGGCCTGCCGCGGCTGGGATGGCCCCCGGGCCTGCCGCGGTCGGGGTGGCAGCCGGGTCCCCCGCGGCCGGGGCGGCGTACGGTTCTGCCGGGCGCGAGCCGGCCCCCGGGCTCTCGGCGCCCGGGGCGGTGACGGTGCCCGGCGCGCCCCGGCCGCTCGGCGAGCACCGCCTCTGGCCGCGGTCGTTCGCGGACCGGCTGACCACACCGCTGCCCGGGCTGCGCGCCTTCGCCCGGCTGGCCCGCGAGGGCGCCTTCCGGCCCGGGGCCGAGGGGCTGAGCGGAATCCCCGACCTGCCGTACGAGCCCGCCCCGCTGCCCGAGGTGACCCCGGGCACGGTGTCCGCCACCTGGGCCGGGCACGCCAGCTGGGTGCTGCGGACCGGCGGCCTGACGGTGCTGACCGACCCGGTGTGGTCCCGGCGGATCCTCGGGACCCCCGCGCGGGTGACGCCCGTCGGGGTGCCGTGGGAGCAACTGCCGCCCGTGGACGCGGTGGTGATCAGCCACAACCACTACGACCACCTCGACGCCCCCACCCTGCGGCGGCTGCCCCGCGACACCGCGCTCTTCGTCCCCGCCGGACTCGCCCGCTGGTGCCGCCGCCGGGGCTTCACCCGGGTGACGGAGCTCGACTGGTGGGAGTCGGCCGAACTGGGCGGCGTACGCTTCGAGTTCGTCCCCGCGCACCACTGGTCCAAGCGCTCCCTGCTCGACACCTGCCGCACCCTGTGGGGCGGCTGGATGCTGACCGACGCGGCCGCGGGCCGCAAGGTGTACTTCGCGGGCGACACCGGCTACGGCCACTGGTTCGCGGAGATCGGCCGCCGGCACCCCGGCATCGACCTCGCCCTCCTGCCGATCGGCGCCTACGCCCCGCGCTGGTGGCTGCGCGACGTGCACGCCGACCCGGAGGAGGCCGTACGGGCCTGCCTGGACCTCGGCGCCCGCAGGATGGCCCCGATGCACTGGGCCACCTTCGTGCTGTCGGCGGAGCCCGTCATGGAACCCCTGCACCGCGCCCGCGCCGCCTGGGCCCGCGCCGGGCTGCCCCGCGAGGACCTCTGGGACCTGCCGATCGGCGCCTCCCGCAGCCTCTAGTCCTGCGCCTCGGCTTCACCCTGCGCCTCCGCCTCCGCCTGCGCCTGCGCCTGCGCCTCCGCCTTCGACTTGGGCTTCGCGACCACGTGCATCCGCTCGCCCTGCTTCCCGAAGAGGCTGAGGATCTCCACCGGCCGCCCGTCGGCGCTGCCGAACCAGTGCGGGGTCCGGGTGTCCCACTCGGCGGCCTCGCCGGGACCGAGGACCAGATCGTGCCCCGCCAGCACCAGCCGCAGCCGGCCGGACAGTACGTACAGCCACTCGTAGCCCTCGTGCGTGCGCAGGTCCGGCTCGGCGCCGCGGTCCGGGATGACCATCTTGTACGCCTGGAGCGGCCCCAGGCCCTGGGTCAGCGCCACGGACGTCCCGCCGTGCCGCATCGCGCGGGGCGTCATCCGCACCCGGGGATCGCCCACCGCGGGCGCCCCGACCAGCTCGTCCAGGGCCACCCGGTAGGTACGCGCCAGCGGCAGCAGCAGCTCCAGGCTCGGCCGGCGCTGCCCGGACTCCAGCCGGGACAGGGTGCTCTTGGAGATCCCGGTCTCCTCGGACAGCACCGCCAGGGTGAGCCCCCGCCGCTCCCGCAGCCGCCTGAGCCGGGGGCCGACCTCGTCGAGCACGGCACGGTGGGAGGCGGTCCCGTCCGGCGGCCCGCCGCCGGGGCCACGGTCGTGGGCGTGCGCGTGCGCGTGGCCATGGGCAGGAGCGTCCATGCGGGCATTCCACCCCACCACCCCCCGAACGGCAACAAGGCCGAAGCCGGCGGACGCGCCCTAGGGCGACCCCTCCGGAAGGAAGCGGGCCGACTTCAGGGCCAGTTGCTCCGCGAAGTAGGCCGGCGCGTCGGGACGCATCCGGGCCAGCGCGACCATCCCGGTGATGATGACGTCGCACACCTCGTCGTGCACGTCGGCCCAGCTGTGCGAATCCCCCTTGCGCGGGTTGCTCCCCGTCGCGCCGATCACCGCCTGCGCGGCCTCGCCGAACTCCTCGCCGATCTTCAGCACTTGCAGGACGTGGCTCTGCGGAGGGTGCACCCCGCGTGCGGCGGCGGCCGCGTCGAAGCGGGCGGCGAGGGCGCGGACGGTGTCCCAGGAGGCGGAGTTCACTGCCGGACCCTGCCCGGCCGCAGCCGCCGCCACACCCCCGGGGCCGCGCTGATCAGCAGCGTCAGGCCCACCGCCAGCACCACGCCCTTCCACGGCTCCGAGAACAGCGAGCCGCCCAGGATCCCGATCAGCCCGTACGTCGCCGCCCACGCCACGCAGGCCGGCGCGTCCCCCCGGGCGAACCGGCGCAGCGGCAGCCCGCCCAGCAGGCAGGCCAGCATCACCGGGATCCGGCCCGCCGGGACCAGCCGCGACAGCACCAGCACCAGCACCCCGTGCTCGTCCAGCTTGCGCCGCGCCCGCTCCAGCCGCTCCGGCTCGGCCCGCCCCCGCAGGGACTCCAGCCACCGCGAGCCGCCCCGCGAACGCACCCCGCGCGACCCCAGCCAGTACAGCGCGACGTCCCCGCAGAAGGCCGCCAGCGCGGCCACCGCGATCACCAGCAGCACCCCGAGGGGCAGCGACCGCTGGTGGAACGCCACCACCGCCGCCGAACTCACCAGCGCCCCCGTCGGGATCACCGGCACCAGCGCCCCCAACGCCACCAGCACGAACAGCGCCGGATAGCCCACCGCCTGCTGCGTGGTCTCCGGCGGCACTCGGCCCACCACCTCCGCCGCGACCCGCCACCGCGTCACGGCAGCAGCACCCGCTCCCCGTGCCCGGGGACCCGCACCGCCACCTTCGGCGCGAGCCGCCCCGCCAGCCGGGCGAACTCACCGCCCGGCGCGTGGAACTCGTGCGGCCGCACCGCGTCCATCCCGATCGGCCAGTACGTCCCGTAGTGCACCGGCACCGCCGCCGCCGGAGCCAGCTCCGCCACGGCCCGCGCCGCCCGCTCCGCGTCCAGGTGACCCGGCCCCAGGTACGGCCCCCAGCCCCCGACCGGCAGCAGCGCCACGTCCACCGGCCCGACCTCCTCGGCCATGGTGTCGAACAGCCCGGTGTCCCCGGCGAAGTACGTGCGCGCCGCCCCCTCCACCACGTACCCCAGCGCCGGCGCCCGCTGCGGCCCGAACGGCACCCGCCGCCCGTCGTGCCGCGCGCTCACCGCCCGGACGCGTACGCCGTCCCGTACGCCGACCTCCTCGCCCGGCAGCACCTCCCTCACCACCAGCCCCCGCGCCCCCGCCAGCCGCGCCAGCCCCGGCACCGCCCGGCGCGCCCCGCGCGGCACCACCAGCCGGGTGCCGGGCGCCAGCGCCGCCAGCGACGGCAGGTGCAGATGGTCGGCGTGCAGGTGCGACACCAGCACCACGTCGGCCTCCGCGGCCTCCGCGGGCGGCACCGCCCCGCGCCGCCGCCGCAGGTGCGCGAGCCGCCGCGCGAACAGCGGGTCGGTCAGCACCCGCACCCCCGAGTCCCGTACCGCACAGGTGGCATGACCCCACCAGGTGATCTCCACCGCCACCGGCACCACCCCCTTCCCTCGACAGACCGAGCCTAGAGGGGTCCCTGCCCGCCCGCGCGGAAGCAGAACCCGGCGCACCCCTCCTCCCCGGGCCCGGATCGGAGTAGGGTCGGGCGCCATGGATGCGCTGCGCGTGGCCGCGATCGCCAGCCTGGCCCCGCTTGAGGAACTCGACGCCGACCCCTTCGCCGTGGACACCCGCGGCCAGCACGCCGTGTGCGCGCGCTGGGCCGCCGAGCAGGGGTACGTGGTCACCCGGCACCTGCTCTTCTACGGGCTGCGGGCCGACCACTGCGGGCTCTGGCGCGACGTGGAGGCCGGGCAGGTCGACCTGTTCGTCGCCCCCAACCGCCGGGTCCTGGCCCGGGCGCTGCGCTCGGTCGAGGAGTTCACCGCCGAGTGCGAGCGGCGCGGCGTACGGCTGGAGACCGCGGGGGCCGAGGAGCCGGCCTACACCTCCGCCATGAAGGCCGAGGTGCACCGCCGGCTGTCCATGCCGACCGCGGGCTACGACGGCACCTGACCCGCCCGCGCGCGACCGGCCCCGTACGACGGCACCTGACCCGCCCGCCCGGCGCGGCCGGCCGCTACGAGGGCACCCGCCCGCCGCGTCCCGTACTCCCGTGCGCCACCCGTGTCGACCGGCCGCCCCCGCGGCCCTGTGCGACGCTGGCAGGGGGGACCGCGGGCCGGGCGCGGCCCGGGAGCGAGGCGGGTGCGGCGTGTGGCGGGAGCGGTTGCGCTGGCGGGCCGCGGGCGGGGCACTGGTGCGCGTGGTGCTCGTCTGGGCGGCGTCCACCCTCACCATGCTCGTGCTCGCCGGGATCCTGCCCGACTTCCGCCTGCAGTCCGCCGACGGTGACAGCGTCACCCGGATCGGGCTGACGGCCGCCTGGGGCGCCGGGGTCTTCGGCCTGCTGAGCGCGCTCGTGTGGCCGGTCCTGGTACGGGCCCTGCTGCTCGTGCCCGCCCTGGTGCTCGGGCTGCTCGTGTTCTTCCTCAACGGCTCGCTGCTGCTGATGGCCCTCAGCCTGATCCCCGCCGGACGGGGCGCGGCCGTCGCGCCGGAGACCGCGGTGGTCGTGGCCGCCGCGATGTCCGCCGTCGCCTCGGCCACCTCCACCGCACTCGCGGTCCGCGACGACGAGGCGTACCGGCGCCGGTTGTACCGGCTCGCCGACCGGCGCCGCCGCCGCTTCGGGGCACCTCCCGGCGGCAGCCCCGGCCTGGTCTTCCTCCAGCTCGACGGGGTCGGCTACGAGGCGCTGCGCCGGGCGGCGGCCGAGGGGCTGATGCCCACCGTGGCCGGCTGGCTGGAGCGCAGCCACCGCGTCATGCCCTGGCACACGGACTGGTCCAGCCAGACCGGCGCCAGCCAGCTCGGCATCCTGCACGGCTCCAACTTCGACGTCCCGGCCTTCCGCTGGTACGAGAAGGACACCGGCGAGGTGATGGTCTGCAACCGGCCCACCAGCGCCGCCGAACTCCAGCGCCGGGCCGTCGAGCGGACCCGGGACGGCGGGCTGCTCACCCTGGACGGCGCCAGTCGGGGCAACCTGTTCAGCGGGGGCGCCGACCAGCTGGCGCTGGTGCTGTCCGTCGCCGCCCGGCGCGGCCGCGCCAACCGCTCCCGCGCGGGCTACTTCGCGTACTTCAGCGACCCGGCCAACGCCGTGCGCACCGCGCTGTCCTTCGTCGCCGAAGTGGCCCGGGAGATCGGCCAGTCGCTGCGCTCCCGGCTGCGCGGGGACCGGCCCCGGGTGGCGCGCGGCGGGCTCTACCCGCTGATCCGGGCCTTCGCGACGGTGGTCGAGCGCGACGTGGTGGTCGCCGCGGTCATCGGGGACGTACTCGCCGGCCGCGCCGCCGTCTACGCCGACCTGGTCGCCTACGACGAGGTCGCGCACCACTCGGGCCCGCGGGGCCGGGACACCGACCGGGTACTGGCCCGGCTCGACCGGAGCCTCGCGCTGATCGCCCGGGTCGCCGAGCACGCCCCCCGGGAGTACCGGGTGGTGCTGCTGTCGGACCACGGCCAGAGCCCCGGGGAGACCTTCCTCGGCCGGTACGGGCTCAGCCTGAAGGACCTGGTCCGGGCGGGCTGCGGGCTGCCCGTCTCCCGCCGGGCCGGCCGCACCCGCAGCGGGGCCGAGGCGCGTGCGGCGGTGCTCGCGGCCCTGCACCGGCCGGTGGAGGAAGCGGCGGAGGAGGCCCGTCCGGGGCCGGGGCCCGACCCGGTGGTGCTGGCGTCGGGCAACCTCGGCCTGATCTCCTTCCCGGCGCTGCCGGGGCGGGCGTCGCGGGCGCTGATCGAGCGGGCCCACCCCGCCCTGCTGCCCACCCTGGCCAACCACCCGGGCGTCGGCTTCCTGCTGGTCGACGGGGAGGTGCTGGGCCCGGGCGGGGCGGTGGCGCGGCTGGACGTACCGGGGGAGGCGGAGGCGCTGCTGGCGCCGTTCGGGCCGGGGGCGGCGCGGGCCGTGCGCCGGACGGACTCCTTCCCGCACGTCGCCGACATCATGGTCAACTCGGCGTACGACCCGGAGACCGGTGCCGTGCACGCCTTCGAGGAGCAGATCGGCTCGCACGGCGGGCTGGGAGGGGAGCAGGCCCACCCCTTCCTGATGTGGCCGACCGTGCTCTCGCAGCCGGACCCGGAGCCGGTCGGCGCCGAGGCCGTGCACGCGGTGCTGCGCCGCTGGCTGCGCGAGGCGGACGGCCCCCAGGTGCCGTTGACGCCGCGGCCCTCACGGGCTTCGCGGGAGGATTACCGGCCGGGAGGCCCTTCAGGCGGAATCCTTCCTTCCGGGTAGGTCCCGGAGCCGGACGAAACCCGGTGATTTGGCGCCCAGTTCGCGGTGGTCAACCATGTGTTGACCTGCCCAGCATGTGAGACACCCAGAGGCGCGCCACCGATGACCAGCACCGCAGCCCCGCCCGCAGAGGACCGCACCACCCCCGGGGCCGTCGCCGAAACGCCTCTGGCCGCCGGATCCCCGGCACCCCGGGGGGACCGGCACGCCCGCCGCTTCGGCCTCCCGGTCGCCGTCTGCCTGGTCATGGGCAACGTCATCGGCGGCGGCATCTTCCTGCTCCCCGCCTCGGTCGCCCCCTTCGGCACCATCAGCCTCCTCTCCTTCGCCGTCCTGACCCTCGGCGCGATCGCCCTCGCCCTCGTCTTCGGCCGCCTCGCCCAGCGCCACCCGCGGACCGGCGGCCCGTACGTGTACGTGCGCGCCGCCTTCGGCGACTTCGCCGGCTTCCTCGCCGCGTACAGCTACTGGATGACCGCCTGGGTCTCGAACGCCGCGCTCGCCGTCGCCTCCGTCGGCTACCTCGCCGTCCTGTTCCCGGCCGTGGGCGAGCACCGGTGGACCATGTGCCTGGCCGCCCTGGCGGTCCAGTGGCTGCCCGCCCTCTCCAACCTGGCCGGCACCCGGTACGTGGGCGCCGTCCAGGTCGTCGCGACGGTCCTCAAGCTCGTCCCGCTGCTGCTCGTGGCCGTGGGCGGACTGTTCTTCTTCGACCCGGCGAACCTCGGCCCCTTCCAGGCCACCGGCCAGAGCCCCGTGGGGGCGGTCTCCGCCTCCGCCGCGATCCTGCTCTTCAGCTACATCGGCGTCGAGTCCGCCGCCGTCAGCGCGGGCGAGGTCCGCGACCCGGCGCGCAACGTCGGCCGGGCCACCGTCCTCGGCACCATCGGCGCCGCCACCGTGTACCTGCTCGGCACCCTGTCCGTCTTCGGCCTGGTCGCCCACGAGAAGCTGGTCTCCTCCCAGGCCCCGTTCACGGACGCCGTGAACGCCATGTTCGGCGGCAGCTGGGGCGGCACCCTCGTCGCCGGCGCGGCCGTGGTCTCGATGCTCGGCGCCCTCAACGGATGGACCCTGCTCAGCGCGCAGACCCCGTACGCGGCGGCCAAGGACGGGCTCTTCCCGCGGGTCTTCGAGAAGAAGCAGCGCGGTGTCCCGGTCGTCGGCGTCGTGGTCACCGTCGTCCTGGCCTCCGCCCTGACCGTCTACAACTACACGGCGGGCTCGGCGGCCGTCTTCGAGTCGCTCGTCCTGATCACGACCTTCACCGCGACCGTCCCCTACCTGCTCTCCACCGCCGCCCAGCTCTACTTCCTGGCCTCCGGCCAGGGCGAGCGGGTCCGGCGCGGGCGCCTGGTCCGCGACGCCGTCCTCGCCGGGGTCGCCTTCGCCTTCTCGATGTGGCTGGTCGCCGGCTCCGGCTACGCGGCCGTCTACCAGGGCGTGCTCTTCCTCTTCGCGGGCGTCCTCGCCTACGCGCTGATGGCCGCCCGCAAGCACCGCGCGGCCGGTACGGCCGCGGAGTAATTTGGAAGAGAAGACCGGCCAGGGGGGCTCCGAGGGGTCGCCATGTCCGCGATCAGCAAAACCATCGACATCGACCGCAGGCCCGAGGACGTCTTCGCCTACGTGACGGACCCCACGCACCTGCCCGAGTGGCAGGACAGCGCCGTGGCCGCCGTCCCCGTGGGAGACCTGCCCGTGCACGTCGGTTCCAGGGTCGCCATCACGCGGCGGTTCGGCAAGCGGAGGATCCCCACCACCGTGGAGTTCACCGAGCTCGACCCGCCGCGGAGCTGGCACATCCACGGCGTCTCCGGCCCGGTCCGGCCCGAGGTGCACGGCAGGATCGAGCCCCTCGACGACGGGACGCGCTCCCGCGTCACCCTGTCGGTGGACTTCGAGGGCCGCGGCCTGGGCCGGGGACTGGTCCCCCTGGTGGTGAAGCCCAGGCTCCGCAAGGAGATGCCGCGCAGCGAGGAGAAGCTCAAGCACCTCCTGGAGCACTGACCCCCGCACCGGCGGGGAGAAACGGCCCCCGCACCGGGGGAGAGAACTGACCCCCGCACGGCCGGGGCAAACGCGGAGGCCCGCGCCGTGACGGCGCGGGCCCCTCGTGTGTCCGGAACCGGGACCGGATCAGTCCAGGTAGTCGCGCAGGACCTGCGAGCGCGACGGGTGGCGCAGCTTCGACATGGTCTTGGACTCGATCTGGCGGATGCGCTCACGGGTGACCCCGTAGACGCGGCCGATCTCGTCCAGCGTCTTCGGCTGGCCGTCGTTGAGGCCGTAGCGCATGGAGACCACGCCCGCCTCGCGCTCGCTCAGGGTGCCCAGGATGGACTGGAGCTGCTCCTGGAGGAAGGTGAAGGACACGGCGTCGGCCGGCACGACCGCCTCGGAGTCCTCGATGAGGTCACCGAACTCGCTGTCGCCCTCCTCACCCAGCGGGGTGTGCAGGGAGATCGGCTCGCGGCCGTACTTCTGGACCTCGATGACCTTCTCGGGGGTCATGTCGAGTTCCTTGCCCAGCTCCTCCGGGGTGGGCTCGCGGCCCAGGTCCTGGAGCATCTGGCGCTGCACACGGGCGAGCTTGTTGATGATCTCGACCATGTGGACGGGGATGCGGATGGTGCGCGACTGGTCGGCCATGGCACGCGTGATCGCCTGCCGGATCCACCAGGTCGCGTACGTGGAGAACTTGAAGCCCTTGGTGTAGTCGAACTTCTCCACCGCGCGGATCAGACCGACGTTGCCCTCCTGGATCAGGTCCAGGAAGAGCATGCCGCGGCCCGTGTAGCGCTTGGCCAGCGAGACCACGAGACGGAGGTTGGCCTCCAGCAGGTGGTTCTTGGCCCGGCGGCCGTCCTCGACGAGGATCTCCAGCTCGCGCTTGAACGCGGGCTTGTGGTCCTCCTCCTCTTCGAGCTTGTACTCGGAGAACAGGCCCGCCTCGATGCGCTTGGCGAGCTCGACCTCCTGCTCGGCGTTGAGGAGCGGCACCTTGCCGATCAGCTTCAGGTAGTCCTTGACCGGGTCGGCGGTGGCACCGGCCACCATGACCGTCTGCGCCGGGGCGTCGTCCTCGTCGTCGTCGGACAGCACGAAGCCCTGGGCGCCGGCCTTGGGCGCCTCCTCCTCGGTCTCGTCGGCGAGGTCCTCGACGGCCCAGTCCTCACCCTCGACGGCCGGGTTCTCGGCGTCGTCGGCGTCCTTGGCGCCGGCCTTCTTCGAGGCGGCCGTCTTCTTGGTGGCCGTGGCCTTCTTGGCGGCGGCCTTCTTGACCACGCGCTTCTTCGGCTCGGCGGCGGCCTCGGCCGACACCTCCTCCGACGCGGCGGCCGACGGAGCGGATATCGCCGCGGCCGCGGCGGGAGCGGTGGCGGAGGCCTTGCGCGCGCCGATCGGGCGCGGCGGGGCGACCGCCTTCTTCGTCACGGTGCGGGCCGGAGCGGCAGCTGCCTTGCGGGGCTTCTTGGCAGCAGCCTTCGTGGCGGGGGCGGCGCTGACGTGGAGGGCGACGCCCTCCTCGTCCAGGACCTGGTTCAGGCTGCGCAGGACCCGCTTCCACTGGTCCACCGGGATGCGGCCGGCCTCGAAGGCCTGCCGAACATCGTCACCGTTGATGTGACCCTGCTCGCGGCCGCGCTCGACGAGCGCGACCAGGGCCTCGGATTCGGCGATCTCCGGAGGGAACGTACGGGACGGGCTGAGCGACACAAGGAGCCTCTCGTTGCGAACAGATAAGGAGTGGGCGGGACATCATCGCGCGGACTCGGGAAACAGACCCGGGCGGGTCTGTATTCCGGGGCCGCGCGAGGACACCTGTCGGTTCATCGCCTGCCCGAGTCGATTCGTTACGCGCTGAATTGAGTGACCTGCGCCACGCTGTGGCCGCGCAACCGATCCGGCGTGGATCCGTCCGCCCTCCCGGGTCACTCCTTCTTGCGTGCCTCGATCAGGAAACGGGCGGTGTGCGCGACGAACGGACCCTCGCGCCCGATCCGTTCGTGGAGCTCGCGCAGCCGGTCACGGTACTGGCCGACCGTGAAGCCGGGAACCATCCAGATCACCTTCCTCAGGAAGTAGATCACGGCACCGATGTCGTGGAACTCCGTACGCAGCCGCTCGGAGCGCAGATCGGTGATCTCCAGCCCCGCCCGGGCGGCGTCGGCGACCGCGTCGTCGGGGTGGCGGGCCCGCCGGACCTCCTCCGGCTGCGGGCCGAGGAAGTACTCGACGAGCTCGAAGACGCTCGCCGGACCCACCTGCTGCGACAGGTAGGTGCCACCGGGCGCCAGCACGCGCGCGATCTCGTCCCACCAGATCGTCACCGGATGCCGGCTGGCGACCAGCTCGAAGGCCCCGTCCCCGAAGGGCAGCGGCGGCTCGTCGGCGTCGGCCACCACCACCGCGCCCAGCGGGTGCAGCAGCCGGGTGGCCCGCTCGACGTTCGGCGGCCAGGACTCGGTGGCGGCCATCAGGGGCGGCAGCGGGCCCGCTCCGGCGAGCACCTCGCCCCCGCCGGTCTGGATGTCCAGCGCCGAGCGGACGGTCGCCAGGCGCTCGCCCAGCAGCCGCTGGTAGCCCCAGGAGGGCCGCTGCTCGGTGGCCCGGCCGTCGAGCCAGGAGAAGTCCCAGCCGTCGACGGAGACGGACTCCGCCTCGGCGACGAGATGGTCGAAAGTGCGCGTCATGTCTCGATCGTCCCAGCTCGGGCCCCGGTCATCCACTGGATAAGTCGACTACAGTGGGACCCGGGCCGTGACTGGCGTTCGGGTGGATCACCACCGGGGAGCGGCCCGGCGTACGCCACGACGGTCCGTACGCCGTCTGCCGCGCGCCTGGGCGAACCGCGATCAGCGAACCGCGATCCGCAGCGACGTTCAGGAGACCCCGTGACGACCGCCCCCACCGCCACCGCCCAGCTCATGGACGGCACCGCCCTCGCCCGCCGCGTGTCCGAGCGGACCGCCGCCCTCGCGGCGAAGATCACCGAGCGCACCGGCACCGCCCCCTGCCTCGCCACCGTCCTCGTCGGCGAGGACCCCGCTTCCGTGACCTACGTCAAGATGAAGCAGAACCGCTGCGCCAAGGCCGGGATCACCTCCCGCCACGTGGAGCTGCCCGCCGGGACCACCACCGAGGAGCTCGTCGCTGCGATCACCGCCCTCTCCGAGGACCCGGAGATCAGCGGCATCCTGCTCCAGCACCCCGTCCCGCACCACATCGACGAGCGCGCCGCCTTCGAGGCCATCGCCCCCGGCAAGGACGTCGACGGCGTGACCATGCACTCCTTCGCCGCCATGGGCTTCGGCCTGCCCGGCTTCGTCTCCTGCACCCCCGGCGGCATCATGCGCCTGCTGGAGGAGTACGACGTGGACCTCACCGGCAAGCACGCCGTCGTCGTCGGCCGCAGCGCGATCCTGGGCAAGCCCGCCGGGATGCTGCTGCTCGAGAAGAACGCCACCGTCACCTACTGCCACTCCCGCACCCAGGACCTGCCCTCGATCGTGCGCCAGGCGGACGTCCTGGTCGCCGCCGTCGGCAAGGCCGAGTTCATCCGGGGCGAGGACATCAAGCCCGGCGCGGTCGTCCTGGACGCCGGCTACAACGAGGGCAACGTCGGCGACGTCCACTTCGAGTCGGCCGCCGCCCGCGCCTCCCTCATCACCCCGGTGCCCGGCGGCGTCGGCCCGATGACCATCGCGGTCCTGCTGGAGCAGACCGTGCAGGCCGCAGCGGCCCAGGCCGGGCTGGACCTCGCGGAGCTCTGAGGCGATCATCTTGTGGCGCGGCCCCGCGTGACGGCCGCGCCACAAGCTGGGGGGACTCGGATGGACCTGTTCACACCGCTCGACCTGCCGGGAGGCACCACCCTTCCCAACCGTCTCGCCAAGGCCGCCATGGAGGAGAGCTTCGCCGCCCAGCCCGGCCAGCTCCCCGACGAGCGCATGGAGCGGCTGTACGCCCGCTGGGCGCGCGGCGGCGCGGGACTGGTCATCACCGGCAACGTGATGGTCGACCGGCGCGCCCTGACCTCCCCGGGCACCGTCGTCCTCGACGAGCACTCCCCGCTGGAGCCCTTCCGCCGCTGGGCGGCCGCCGCGGCCTCCGGCGACGCCCGGGTCTGGATGCAGATCAACCACCCCGGCCGCCAGGTCGGCTCCGACATGCCCGGCACCGCCTGGGCCCCCTCCGCCGTCCCCATCAGCCTCGGCAGGCACACCAAGCGCTTCGCCCACCCCACCGCCATGACCGAGGCCGACATCGAGGCGACGATCGCCCGCTTCGCGCTCACCGCGGGCCGCGCCGAGGAAGCGGGCTTCCACGGCGTGCAGGTCCACGCCGCGCACGGCTACCTGCTCAGCCAGTTCCTCTCCCCGCTCGTCAACCGGCGCACCGACCGCTGGGGCGGCAGCCTCGACAACCGCGTACGGATGCTCACCGACACCGTCGCCGCCGTCCGGGCCCGGGTCTCGCCCGGCTTCGCCCTCGGCGTGAAGCTGAACGCCGCCGACTTCCAGCGCGGGGGCTTCGACAGCGAGGAGGCCGCCGAGGTCATCACGGCCCTCGACGGCCTCGGCGTGGACCTGGTCGAACTGTCCGGCGGCACCGTCGAGAGCCCCGCCAGCATGGGCCACACCACCGACCAGCGGACCCTGGAGCGGGAGGCCTACTTCCTGTCCCTCGCGGAGCGCCTGCTGGAGACCGCGACCGTGCCCCTGATGCTGACCGGCGGCATCACCCGCCGGGCCACCGCCGAGAAGGCCCTGGCCCGCGGCGTCGCCGTGGTCGGCATGGCCTCCGCCCTGGCCCTGCGCCCCGACCTGCCCGAGCGCTGGCGCGCCGGCGAGGACGTACGGGTGGACGTGCCCCGGCTCGGCTGGCGGGACCGGAGTCTGGCGGCCGCGGGCACGCTGGCCCTCGTACGCTTCCAGCTGGACCGGCTCGCCCAGGGCCGGGAACCCCGCAGCCGCGTCTCACCGCGCTGGATCTTCACCGCCGACAGCCTCCGGCACCGCCGCAGGGTCCGCGCGTACGGCGCCTGGCTCGCCCGCGAACCGTCCGCAGGCTCCCCCGGGACCGCCTAAGCCCCCCGGCCGACGGGGAGGCCGCGCCGGGCCGCGTCCACGATCGGCGAGCCGCGGAACTCCCGGGCGAGCGCGGTCAGCGGCTGCCCGTCGAGGCGGTACGGGGCGGGTTCCGCGGAGCCCGCGTCCGGGGCGCCCGGGCGTTCGGCGGCGGCCCGCGCCCGGCAGGCGGCGGCTAGCATGGCCGCGTCCGCCACCACGGCCGCGCCCGCCTCGGTCAGGCCCTGGCGGCGGGCGGCCCCGTACGCGGCCGTCCGCACGGCCGGGTCGAACCAGCTCGCCAGGGCCAGCAGCCCGTCGTCGATCACCGACTCGCGGTGGATCAGCCGGATCCCGACCGGCGACCACCACGTCAGCGGCACCGTCGCCACGCCGGCGCGGGCGAACCCGCGCAGGGCCTTCCACAGCGGGCGCAGCCGCCGGTACTGGCTGAAGTCCCGCCAGGCCGCCGAACCGCCGACCATCGGGACGATGAACCCGGCGCCCACCAGCAGGGCCGCCGCCGAGGCGAGCGGCGGGGCCACGTACGTGGACAGGCCGTCCCAGTCGCGGCCCGCCCAGCGGGCTCCCACCGCCGCCCACTTCGCGACCAGGTACCCCAGGTCCAGCAGCCCGCCCAGGGTCAGCAGCGCCAGCCCGGTCCGCAGCGGCCGCAGCGCGGGATCGACGCGCAGCATCCACTTCAGCGAGAGCAGGCTCAGCGCGGCGCTGCCGACCGTGTGCGCCAGCAGGTAGGAGACGATCATCTCGCGCAGCCACGGCGTGTTCGCGTAGTACGTGTCCAGGTCCCGCAGCCGCTCCACGCGCGCGTCCCCGAGCACGAAGAAGGCCACGATCAGCACGGTGACCGCGCCGAACACCGCCACCGTCACCCAGGTCGCCCGCCGCAGCGCCGCCGCCGGACCGCCCGCCCAGTGCAGGATCAGCACGATGGAGGCCCCCGAGAAGGCCGTCAGCACGCCGTACACCAGCGGGGCGGCGAAGTTGGCGACCCCGGTGAGCCGGTTGACCGCCGCCAGGGACGGCGGGGGCGCCAGGAAGGTGAGCAGGCAGCCGACCACCAGCAGCGCGCACACGGCCCGCATCAGCGGCTGGTCCCAGCCCCGCCGCAGGGCCGGCGCCTTGATCAGCAGGGCCAGCACCAGCACCGAACCCGCCACGTAGAGCGGCAGTCCGTCCTTCACCGCGCACGGCCGGGGGTCGGGGGAGGCAGGAGCGGGGCGCAGGTGGGGTGCATCGTGCGGTGCTTTCTGTCGGGGTGGTCAGCGGTTCCAGCCGAGGGAGGACTTGATGCGCTCGGTCCCGTCGGGGGCGGGCTCCTGCCGGGGCGGCGGCAGGAACGCCTTCAGGACCTTGCCGAGGTGCAGGCCGAAGGTCTCGGCCCGGATCTCGGCCGGATCCTCCCGGTCGGCACGGGCGGCCGCCTGACGGACCACCGAATCCAGCGCGGAGTCCCGCCGCAGCAGGTCCGCGAGGCTGCCGTGCGGGCCCGTCAGGCGGGCGGCCACCGCCATGCCGGGACCGTGGCCGTCGCAGGCGCCCTCCTCGATGTGCCACAGCTCGTGGCAGGCGATCACCAGCTGGTGCTCGGGCCGGGTGCGGGCCTCCACCACGACCAGGTCGCGCTCCTCCAGCTCCAGCCACAGCCCGCTGGCGGTCTCCGGCGGGAACGGGGCGAAGCGGAACTCCACCGGCCGCCCGCCGCGCCGGCGCCCGAACGCCGCGCACAGCCCCCCGATGATCGCCTCCGCCCCGGCCGGTGCCGTCAGCCGCGCCTCCGCCACCAGCTCGGCGCCGAGCTTCCGCATGGTCCGTGTGGTCCTCATGGCGCTTCCCCCTCGGCGGTAAGGTCCGGGCGCGCGGCCCGCGACTCGGGCCCGGCCCCGCCGGCACCACGGCGCGGCGGCCCCGGCCCCGCCGGGACCGGCTCGGGCGGCGGCCCGCACCGGAGGTTTCTCCGCGTCTCGACGGGGTGTTCGGGTCGGTGGCTCGGTGCGGTGAAGCCTAGCCGCCGGCCCCCGCCCCCGCCCACCGCATCCCCACACCGCCCGCCGCCCCCACCCCCCGGCACCGGCCATGACCCCGGAGGTAATCGACCCCGTGCGGGGGCGGCGGCAGAGTGGGGGCATCGGGTTCCGGGGCCGCGCACTCGGCTCCGGGACCCGGTCCCACCAGCACGAACGACCCCCGATGGAGGCTGAACCGTCATGTCCGCGACCCTGCTCGCCAGCATCGCCCGCACCACCGCCCCGCAGACCGTGCTGCGCCGCTTCCTCGCCCTCGACGCGGTGGTCACCGCCGGCAACGGCCTCGCCTACGCGGCCTTCTCCGCACCGCTCGGCCGGCTCCTCGGCGTCGGGCAGGCCGCCCTCTTCGAACTCGGCCTCTTCCTCACCGCCTTCGGCGCCGGAGTCGGCTGGCTGGCCTCGCGCCGGCGGCCGCCGGTCCTCCCGGTGAAGTTCGTCATCGAGGCCAACTACGCGTGGGCCGCCCTCAGCCTGGTCTCCCTCGCCGTCTGGTTCGAGCCGACCACGGCCGGCGCCGTGTGGATCCCGGCGCAGGCCCTCACCGTGGCCGGCTTCGCGCTCCTCCAGCAGCTGGCGCTGCGCACCGGCGGGGGATCAGGGGCCCAGTGAGCGCAGGTACTTCACCGTCGCCGGGTCGGCCGGGAGGAACGTCTCGATGGCCAGCTCGGCGACGGTCACGTCCATCGGCGTGTTGAAGGTCGCGATCGACGACACGAAGGACAGCAAGTGCCCGTCGTGCTCGATCACCAGCGGCAGCGCGATGTACGGGACCGGCTCGTCCGGTCCGGCGTCGCCGGGGCGCTCCGGCACCGGGTAGGCCGACACCTCCTCGTACAGCGCGCGCAGCGGCGCGGAGCGGGCCAGCGCGATCTGCCGCTCCATCTGCGCCAGCAGGTGCCCGCGCCACTCCCTGAGGTTGCGGATCCGCGGGGCGAGGCCCTGCGGGTGCAGGGTGATCCGCATCGCGTTCAGCGGCGGCGTCAGCAGGTGCTCGGGCAGCCCGTCCAGCAGCATCCCGATGCCCGCGTTGGCGGCCACCACGTCGTACACCGCGTCCACGACCAGCGCCGGGTAGGGCTCGTAGCCGGTCAGCAGCCGCCGCATGCCCTCGCGCAGCGTCTCCATGGCCGGGTCGTCCAGCGCGGTGTGCGCGTAGTGCGGGGCGTAACCCGCCGCGAGGAGCAGCGCGTTGCGCTCCCGCACCGGTACGTCGAGCCGGTCGGCGAGCCGCAGCACCATCTCCTCGCTCGGCCGGGACCGGCCCGTCTCGATGAAGCTGATGTGGCGGGACGAGGAGTCGGCGCGGCCCGCCAGTTCCAGCTGGCTGATCCCGCGCCGCTCCCGCCAGGTCCGGAGCAGGGCGCCGACCGTGGGCGCCGAGGGGGTCGAAGGGGTCATGGCCACGACGGTAGTCGAGCCGATCGTCCCCGATCAGCCCAGGTCGAAGACGTTCCGCAGGCCGAGACGGTAGCGCCACAGGTCGTGCCGCTTCGCCGCCTCCAGCTCCGCGGGCCGGTGGCGCGGGATGACGGCGCACCGCGCCGCCCCCGAACCGTCACGGTCCAGCAGGGCGTTGACGGCCGCGCGGGCCGAGGCGTTCGCGCCCTCCATCGTCGCGAGGTCGATGTCGACGGCCACGTAGTCCCCGCTGAGGAAGAAGTTGGGGACGCGGGTGCCCGCGCTCGGCCGGTCGTGGAAGGTCCCGGTCGGGTGGATCAACAACTCGTCCTGGTTGGTGGGCTGCGGGGTGCCCAGGCCGTCCACGCCCGGGTCCAGGAACCAGGAGTGCAGGGTGCGGTCGGCCAGCAGGGTCCGGCCGGTGTCGTTGAGCGAGGCCTTCAGCTGCGCCCACACCTCGCGCGCCACCTCCTCCCGGGTGCACTGCTTGGCCGTCTTCCCGTACAGGATCCCGGGCCTGTCCCACTCGGAGACGTCCACCGACAGGCAGTCCACGACCGTGCCGTCGCCGTAGTCGGCCGGGAAGTCCCGGGCCGGCCAGTGCTCGGCCTGCTGGATCGCCGTCAACGACCACGGCGAGTCGACGCAGTTGAGGTGCCCGTGCACGAGCGGGGCGCGCTCGGTCAGATAGAACTGGATGCCGGTCATCCAGTCGGTCCGCAGCCGGTCACAGCGCCCCAGCATGGGGTCCGCGGCCCGCAGAGCCGGGCTCCAGGTGCGCCGGGCGTGCTCCACGGGCAGCGCGCTGACGTAGTGGGTGGCGGTGACGGTCCGCCGCGCCCCGTCCGGGTCCAGGACCGAGACCCCGCTCACCCGGCCGTCCCCGTACCGCACCTCCTGGACGGTCCAGCCGATCCTGAACTCCACGCCGAGGGACCGCAGGTGGCGTTCCCACGGGTCGATCCACGCCTCGTTGGTCGGCAGGTTCAGGATCCGGTCCGGCGGGCCGTCCGCCCCCTGGCCGAGCGCGTTGCAGACGAAGGCCTCCCCGAGGGTGCCGACCGTACGGGTCGAGGCCTCCTCGGCCTTGGTGGCCACGATGTTGCGGGTGATGCCCACGGCCAGGATGCGCTGGTACTCGGTGGACATCCGCGCGGCCCGGGTGAACTCCCACCAGGGGGTGCGCTCCCACACCTCGTCGCGGCGCTCGTCGCAGCTGGTGAGGAAGACCAGCACCCGGTTGACGAAGTACGCGGTCTCGTGCGCGGGCAGCCGGACCAGGGACTCCAGCATCCCGGTCAGGGCCCGCCGCAGCTCCTCCGGGGTCAGCCCGCCGGCGGAGTGGCCGGGCCAGGGGATGGGGGCGCGCAGGTCCTCGCGGCCGCCGGCCCGGGCGAACATCATCTCGGGCGGGGCCACCAGGTTGTCCCACACGCCGTTCGCGTTGCCGGGGAAGGGGATGCGGCGCATCGTGTCCGGGAGGTTGTGGTAGATCCCGGGGATGAAGCGGAAGCCGTGCTCGGCCGGCAGCGGTCTGCGGCCGCCCCGGGCGCTGCCGGGTACGTCCATGCTGCGGGCCTTGCCGCCCAGCGCGCGGCGTTCGTACACGGTGACGGCGTAGCCGCGTTCCGCGAGCTCGTGCGCGGCCGTCAGCCCGGCGACCCCGCCGCCCAGGACGGCGACGGAGCGTCCCGCCGCGGCCGGCGCGGGGCCCGCGGCGGCGGCGGGCGCCGCGAGGGCGCCCAGGGCCGGGAGGGTGCCCGCGGCGGCCGCCGCGCCCGCGATGAACGCGCGCCTGGAGCTTCCCGGGGTCTCCGTGCCCGCCGTGCCGTCCGTGCCGCCGCTCCCGCCCGCCGTGCCGTCCGTGCCGTTGCCGTCGCCCGTAGCGGCCATGCCCCGCCTCCTTGTTACCGGTGGTAATGCTCGGTCCGGCGCTGGAGCATAGGGCGGGCGGCCAAGGCCCGGAAGCGCCGCGAAGCACCCGGGCGCACTATGGCGGGAAAGGTTCACCACGGCGCGCGCCGTGGAAAACTGACAGCACATCACGGGACCACGGGCACGACCACGGGGAAGGAGACAGCGGATGCCGAGCGACCCGCTTTCGCAGAAGGAGATCGAGGACCGGCTCCGGGAACTCCCCGGCTGGGCCTTCGAGGACGACCGCATCGAGCGCACGTACCGCGTGGACACCCACCGGGCCGCCAGCGCCCTCGTCTCCCACATCTGCGTGGTCCAGGACGAGCTGAACCACCACTCCGAGCTCACCCTCGGCTACAACACCGTCCGCCTCTCGGTGAACAGCCACGACGCGGGCGGCGTCGTCACCGAGAAGGACTTCGCACTCGCCGAACGCGTCGAGACCCTGGCCCCCGCCCACGGCGCGGCCTGACCCGCCCGCGCCGGCGGGCGCCTCAGACGGGCTCCAGCCGCCACCACTGGGAGGGCGAGTCGGTGTCCTCGCCCTGCCGGACCCGGCCCTCGCCGTCGGCCTCCAGCGGCAGCCCGCTGATGCACGCCACCAGCGACACCACCCCCGGATCGTCCAGGTGCCGCTCCACCAGCCACTCCTGGGCGCCGAAGGCGTTGGCCCGCCACACCTGCACCCGGGCCCCGCTCTCGGTCGAGGCGTTCGCCACGTCCAGGCGCCGCCCGTTGTCCTCGCTCACCACGTGGAAGACCCCGCCCCCGCTGTGCACGGCGGAAACCCGCCACCGCCGGGCCGCCGCCGGAGCGGGCGGCCCGTCGGGGCCGACCCGCACCCGGGAAGCGCCCTCCAGCTGGAGCACGAGCCCGCTGTCCACGTTCCGGATCCGGTACGTACCGTCCTCGAAGCCCATTCGCGGCTCAGATGTCGAAGACGGCCGGATCCGGCCCGATCCGGTGCCCGCCCGCGCCCAGCGCGTCCAGCGCCGCCAGGTCCTCGGCGTCCAGCTCGAAGCCGAACACGTCCAGGTTCTCGCGGATCCGGGACGGGGTCACCGACTTCGGGATCACCACGTTGCCCAGCTGGAGGTGCCAGCGCAGCACCACCTGCGCGGCGCTGCGGCCGTGCTTGGCGGCGACCGACACCACCGCCGGCAGCCCGAGCAGCTCCTTGCCCTGGCCCAGCGGCGACCACGCCTCGGTGACGATGCCCAGCGAGGAGTGCAGGGCGCGCATCCCGGCCTGCGGGAACAGCGGGTGCAGCTCGATCTGGTTCACCGCCGGCACCAGCGGGCTCACCTCGCGCAGCCGCTCCAGGTCCTCCGGACGGAAGTTCGACACCCCCACCGCCCGCGCCCGGCCGCTCGCCGCGATCTCCTCGAACGTCTTCCAGATGGTCAGGAAGTCGTCGCGCATCGGACGCGGCCAGTGGATCAGGTACAGGTCCACATGGTCCAGGCGCAGCTTGCCGAGCGACTCGTCGAAGGCGCGCAGCGTCTCCTCGCGCCCCCACCGCTGCTTGGAGCCGTTCCACAGCTTGGTGGTGACGAACAGCTCCTCGCGCGGGATCCCGGAGGCGGCGAGCGCCTTGCCGGTACCGCGCTCGTTGCCGTAGACCGCGGCCGTGTCGACACTGCGGTAGCCGGCCTCCAGCGCCGTCGAGACGGCCTTCTCCGCCTCGGAGTCCGGTACTTGCCAGACGCCGTAGCCGAGCTGGGGCATGGACGTGCCGTTGTTGAGCGGGACGGCGGGCACCTGGTTCACGTCTGGTCGTTCCCTCGGGTTCGGTGGAGCGGTACGGCCGCGCCGCGGAGTGCGGCGCACGGGGGCGGCAACCGGCCTCCCGCCCACCCTATTCCCGCCACCCGTCCGCTCCGCTCAGGGCGCGGGACCGACGGGGAGGACCGGGCCGGTGGACGGTGTACGCGGCCGGCGCCCACCCGCCCCTACGCCGGCCCCAGGTACGCCTCCCGCACGCGCCGGTCCGCGCGGACCTCGGCGGGGGTGCCCTCGGCGAGGACGGAGCCCAGGTCCAGGACGACGACCCGGGTGCAGAGGTCCATCACGAAGGCCACGTCGTGCTCCACCAGCAGCACCGCGCAGGCCTCCGCCGCCAGCCGCCGCACCACCCCCGCGAGCTGCGCCCGCTCCGGCGCCGACATCCCCGACGCGGGCTCGTCGAGCAGCAGCACCCCCGGCGGGTCCGCCACCGCGCGGGCCAGTTCCACCATCCGGGCCTGCCCGACCGGCAGCCCGCCCGCGTACGAGGACCCGAGCGAGCCGATCCCGCAGTCCGCCAGCACCCGCCCGCCCCGCCCCCGCCGCGCCCGCTCCCGGGCCCGGCGGGCGGGCAGGGCCAGCAGGTCGGCGGCCGGCCCGCCCCCGCCGCCCCGCCACTCCTGCGCCACCAGCACGTTGTCGGCCACGCTCAACTGCCCGAACAGCTGCTGCCGCTGGAAGGTGCGGCGCATCCCGTGCCGGGCCCGCCACACGGGGGAGCGGCGGGTGATGTCCGCCCCGTCGAGCAGGATCCGCCCCCGGTCGGGGCGCCGGATCCCCGACAGCACGTCGAACAGGGTGGTCTTCCCGGCCCCGTTCGGCCCGATCAGCCCGCACACCTCCCCGGCCCGGATCCCGATGTCCACCCCGGCGAGGGCCCGGACCCCGCCGAAGCTCACGCCGATCCCGCTCGCGCGGAGCACGTCGCTCATGGCGCCATCCCCAGGTAGGCATCGGTCAGCCGGTCCTGTTCCACCTCGGCCCGCGGGCCGCACCACGCGACCCGGCCCCGTGCGAGGTAGGCCACCGTGTCGGCGATCCCGAGGACCTCGGCGGCCTTCTCCTCCACCAGCAGCAGGGCGGTGCCGGCGTCGCGGAGCTCGGTCAGCAGCGCGAACACCTCCTCCACGACGCGCGGCGCGAGGCCGAGCGAGGGCTCGTCCGCGATCAGCACCGCCGGCGGGCGCTGGAGCAGCGGGGCGAGCGCGAGCATCTGCTGCTCCCCGCCCGAAAGGGCCCCGGCGGCGACGGCGCGCCGCTCGCGCAGCCGGGGGAACCGGCCGTACACGGCGTCCCGTTCGGCGGGGTCCTCCAGGTACAGGGCCAGGTTCTCCTCGATGGTGAGCGCGGGGAAGATCCCGCGGCCCTCGGGGACGAGCAGCACCCCGGCGCGCGAGCGCCGTACGGGCCCCTCGCGGGTGGTGTCCCGCCCGGCCAGGGCGACCGTCCCGCCCGTGGCCGGCAGCAGCCCGGCCGCGACCCGGCAGGCGGTGCTCTTCCCGGCGCCGTTGGGCCCGAGCAGGGCCAGGATCTCCCCGCGCCGGACGGTGAGGTCCACCCCGTGCAGCACGCTCCCGCCGTCGTACCCGGCGGTGACCCCGCGCAGCTCCAGGGCAACGGGCACGCCACCCCCGCCCACCGCCGAAGCCCCCACCGCCGAAGCCCTCGCCCCCGGACCCCCGCTGCCGGTCCCGGCGGCGTCCGGCCGGCTGCCGAGCGCCGGGGAAGGGAACGGACCGGGGGCACCCCCGGCTGCGGCCCGCGCGGCCGCGACCGGCCCCCCGGCTCCGCCGTCCGCGGCCGGGGGCGCCTCCGGGGCCGCCGCGGCCCCGGAGGCGCCGGCCCGGGTGTGCCCGGCCCCGTCGCTGCCCTCGCCGGCGGGGCCGGCCGGCCTGGCTCCCTCGTGCCCGGCCGGGGCGGCCTCGGCGGCCGCGGCGCCGGCCAGGGCCGGGGCGGCCGCCGGCCGGGTTCCCTTCCGCCCGGCCAGGGCACGGGCTCGGCGGGCCGGGATCGATGCGCAGTAGCCGTCCGGGTCGTTGGCCAGGGCCAGGCCGGCCAGGCCGAACAGGATCACCGGCAGGTGGGCCGACTCCGTCACGTAGTCCGACAGCAGCCGCGGGGCCACCGCGAACACCAGCCCCGCCACCACCGCGTACGGCGCCCGCCGCACCCCCGCCGCGACCACCACCGCCAGCCACACCAGCCCCGTCATGGCGGTGAAGTCCGTGGCCGTGATCCGGGTGTTGTACGAGGCGTACAGCACGCCCCCGAAGCCGGCCAGCCCCGCCGACAGGGTGAACAGCAGCAGCTTCGTCCGCAGCACGGACACCCCGCAGGCCATCGCCGCCGCCGGCGCCGATCGCACCGCCAGCATCGCCCGCCCCGACGGGGAGTTCCGCAGCGCGCCCAGGGCGGCCGCCACCAGCGAGACCAGCACCACCAGGGCCACCCCGAACGCCCGGTCGTCGGTCAGGTCCACCGGCCCGAACACCGGGCGCGGCACCGCCCAGCCCGCGTCCCCGCCGCGCAGCCACCGCATCTGGAACAGCACCTGGTCGGCGAGGAACGCCAGCGCCAGGGTGGCCAGCGCCAGCGAGCGCCCGCCCAGGCGCAGCGCGGGCAGCGCCACCAGCGCCCCCAGCGCGGCCGCCACGCAGGTACCCACCGCCAGTGCCGCCGCGAAGGGCCAGCCCCGGCTCATCAGCAGCCCCGCCACCAGTGCGGCCCCGGTGACGAAGGTGGCCTGTGCGAGCGAGACCATCGCGCCGAGCCCGGTCACCACCGTGAAGGACATGAACACCAGCCCGATGGCCAGCCCCTGCGCCAGCAGCCCGCTCCAGAACGGGGTGGTGACGGTGTAGAACGCCGTACCCAGCAGGACGGCGCCCGCCGCCCACACCCCCCACCGGCGGCCCCAGGGGGCCCCGGCCAGGTGGTCGGGCGGCGGCGTTTCCACGGCCGTCACCCCGGCGGTGCGGGCCCGCCGGGTCAGCACCAGCAGTCCGCCGAACAGGATCAGGAACGGCACCGCCGTGCGGAACCCGGTGATGCCCTCGGCGAAGGAGGCGTACCCGGCGACGAGGTTCTGCACCACCCCGAGCCCCAGCCCGCCCGCGAAGGCCAGCGGCACGGAGGCGAACCGGCCGATCACGGCGGCCGTCGCCGACACGAACAGGAACAGGGTGAAGTCGTGCGCGGACAGCCCCAGCAGCGGGGTGGCCAGCACGCCGGCGAGCCCGGCCAGCGCGGAGGCGATCATCCACGCGACCGACGACAGCCGGTCGGCGCTGATCCCCCGCAGCTCGGTCAGCGGGCGGTTGTCGACGGCGGCCCGCAGCCGCAGCCCCAGCCGGGTGTGCCGCAGCAGTACCCACAGGGCGGCGGCCACCACCGCCGTCACCACCCAGGTGATCAGCTGGTCGGAGTCCACGCCGACGCCGTCCGCGAGCCGCCAGGACCGGGCGGGGCTCGGCCCGACGCCGGGCAGCCCGAACTGGTTCTCGGCGGGCTTCAGCGGCAGGCCCGCCTCCCTCAGGACGTCCACGGCCCAGAGTCCCGCCGCCGGCAGCGCCACCAGCAGGCCGATGGTCGCCACGATCTGGGCGGTCTCCCCGGTCCGCGCGAGCCGGCGGAACATCAGCCGGTCCAGCCCCCACCCGAGACCGGGCGCGAGGACGCACACCACCAGCAGGGCGGCCGGGACGGCCGGCCAGCCCAGGCCGGAGTGCAGCTCGTAGAAGGTGAGCGCGCACAGGTAGGCGGTGGCCCCGTGCGCGAAGTTGAACAGCCCGGACGCCGAGTACGACAGCACCAGCCCGGTGGCGAGCAGTGCGTACAGGGCGCCGGAGACCAGGCCGCTCAGTACGAAGACCAGCAGGTCGCCCATGCCGCCGCCCTACTTGAAGGGGATCGGCTCGTGGCACTCGAACGGCACGGAGACCTCGTACCGGCCGCCCTTGAGCTGGACGAGCGCCCCGCAGCCGAAGCTGTCCTTCTGGCCCTTGGGCTCGGCGCGGTCGCCGACGAGGGTGCCGGTGTCGGAGAAGCTCTGGGCGGCGTTCTGGAAGTGGGTGGTGGTGAGGTCCTTCCCGGCCTTCTGGGCGATGGCGAGGAAGAGGTCGGCCGACATGTACCCGGTGAGCATGTGCATGTTCAGCGGTACTTCCTGTCCGCCCGAGGCGGCCTTGATGTCGGCCTTGAACTGCCTCATCTTCGGGCTGTCCGACTCGAAGGGCTCGAACTGGAGCAGGACGTGCACCCCTTCGAGGGCCTGCCGGGTGGCGTCCTTGGCGAGCAGCCCCGGGTCGTAGTCGGTGGGGTCGGAGATCACGCCCTTGTAGCCGGCGCGCTTGAGGGCGGTGAAGAGGCCGATGTTGTTCGGGGTCTGCATGACCGAGACGACGGCGTCCGGCGCCTTGCCGCCGGCGCTCTCCATGATCTCCTTGACGTACGCGCTCCAGTCGCTGGGCACGGCCGTCGCGGGCACCGAGGCCTTGGCGTAGGGGACGGTGAAGCCGGCCGCGGCGAAGCCCTGCTGGAAGGTGCGGATGCCGAACTTGCCGGCGTCGCTGTCGTTGGCGATGACCGCCACCGACCTGCCCTCGGCCCCGCCGAGGACCTTGGCGATGCCCTCGGGCCAGGTCTGGTTGAGGGTGCCGCCGGGGGAGGGGACCAGGCAGCCGTTGAAGCCGTAGATGTACTTGGGGCCGCAGAAGGAGGGCAGGGTGCCCCAGCCGAAGGTGGGGACCTTCTCCTGCTCCAGGAAGTCGGCGCCGGAGAAGGTCACCGAGCTCATCGGGGCGACGGCGAAGACCTTGTCCTGCTGGACGAGTTTGCGGGCCGCGGCCAGGTTCTTCCCGGGGTCCTGCCCGTCGTCCTCCGCGCCGACGTAGTCGATGGTGCGGCCGTGGACGCCGCCCTCCGCGTTGGCCCTGAGGTAGCGGGCCTTCGCCCCGAGGTCGGTGTCCTTCTTGCTGTAGCCGCTGGCGCTGGTCATCGACACGATCCCGCCGACCTTGATGCTCTTGTCGGTGACCCCGCGCTGGATCCCGGGCGCGCCCCCGGAGCTCCCCGGCGTCGTCCGGTCGGAAGGGGCGGCTGAATTGCAGGCGGAGACGAGTGCGAGTACGGCCGCCGAGGCGGCCAGGGCCCGGATGGGTCGCGACATGGGTGGGATCCCCTCCGTAGGAATCCCCGCATTCTGTGCGTGACCTGACGCACCGTCAATATTTTTGGCGGGCACGAATGACGGTCCGTCAGATCACGTAGGCCTACACGGGACCGACACCCCTACGACGGATACAGGCCCGCGACCTCCCGCTCGTACGCCTTCTCGATCGCCCGCCGCTTCAGCTTCAGCGACGGCGTCAACAGCCCCCGCTCCTCGGTGAACTGCTCCGCCAGCACCCGGAAGGCGCGGATCCCCTCGGCCTGCGACACCAGCGTGTTCGCCGCCACCACCGCCCGCCGCACCTCCGCCGTCAGGTCGGGGTCCCCCGCCACCTGCTCGGCCGTCCGCTGCGGCAGCTTCCGCATGGACAGCCAGTGCGCCACCCCCTCCATGTCCAAGGTCACCAACGCCGCGACGAACGGCCGGTCATTGCCCACCAGCACGCACTGCGACACCAGCGGATGCGACCGCACCCGCTCCTCCAGCGCCGCCGGGGCCACGCTCTTGCCGTTGGAGGTCACCAGGATCTCCTTCTTGCGCCCCGTGATGACCAGGTAGCCGTCCTCGTCCAGCCGGCCCAGGTCCCCCGTCGCCAGCCAGCCGCCGCGCAGCACCTCCTGCGTGGACCGCGGATCCCCCAGATAGCCCGAGAAGACGTGGCCGCCGTGCAGCCACACCTCCCCGTCGTCGGCGATGTGCACCGTCGTGCCCGGGATCGGCGGGCCCACCGTCCCGTACTTGACCGCCCCCGGCGGATTCGCCGTCGCCGCCGCACAGGACTCCGTCAGCCCGTACCCCTCGAACACCGTGATCCCGGCACCGTCGAAGAACAGCCCCAGCCGCCGCGACATCGCCGACCCGCCCGACATCGCGTACCGCAGCCGGCCGCCCAGCGCCTCGCGGACCTTGCCGTACACCAGCTTCTCGAAGAGCTGGTGCTCCACCCGCAGCGCAGCCGTTGGCCCCGGACCGCTCCCGAACGCCTTCTGCTCACGCGCCTCCGCGTACCGCACCGCCGCCTCCACCGCCCGGTCGAACGGCCCCCGGCGGCCGTCCGCCTCCGCGGCACGCCGCGCCGCCGCGAAGATCTTCTCGAAGACGTACGGCACCCCCAGCACGAACGTCGGCCTGAACGCCGCCATGTCCGGCAGGAGTTCGGCGGCGGCCACCGCCGGCTGGTGTCCCAGCTTCACCCCCGCCCGCACCGCCGCCACCTCCACCATCCGCCCGAACACGTGCGCCAGCGGCAGGAACAGCAGCGTCGACGGCTGCTCCCCGCCCGGCCCCGCCCGGAAGACCGCCTCCCAGCGCGCCACCAGCGTGTCGGCCTCGTACATGAAGTTGGCGTGGGTGAGCACGCACCCCTTGGGCCGGCCCGTGGTCCCCGAGGTGTAGATGACGGTCGCCACGGCGTCCGGGGTCACCGCCCCGCGGTGCCGGTGCACCACGTCCTCGGCCACCCCCCGCCCCGCCGCCACCAGCTCCTCCACCGCCCCCGCGTCGAGCTGCCACAGCAGGCGCAGCCCCGGCAGCCGCTCGATCACGGAGCCGACCGTCATCGCCTGGTCCTCGTTCTCCACCAGACAGCCCGTGCAGGCCGAGTCGTACAGGATCCAGTGCACCTGATCCGCCGACGACGTCGGGTACACCGGGACGGGCTGCGCGCCGATCGCCCACAGCGCGAAGTCGAACAGCGTCCACTCGTAGCGCGTACGGGACATCACGGCGACCCGGTCCCCGAACCGCACCCCCTGCGCCAGCAGCCCCTTGGCGAGCGCGAGCACCTCCCCGGCCAGCTGACGGGCGGTCACGTCCCGCCAGACCCCGTCCGCCTTCCGCCCGAGCACCACGTGCTCCGGATCCTGCCCGGCGCGCAGGAACACGGTGTCGGCCAGGCCTCCGACCGGCGCGCCGGTGACCAGGGGTGGGACGGTGAACTCGCGCACGTTCCGCTCCTCTGCGTGCAGGGCGCCGCGACGCTACCTCACCCGCACCCGTGCCCGGCACCCCCAAGGAAACCTCCACAAGATCCCCCCGCCCCCACACCCCCCACGACCTGCGACGCAGCCCCCGCACGGCGTGCCCACGGGGGTGCGAACCCCAGGGCGGGGAGGGTGACGCGGCGCTGCCGGGAACGGGATCCCCCCAACCCCGCCCCCTACGCCGGCCGGCTCAGGCGGTCGCCGCCCGCCAGGACGGCGGCTGCCAGGGCCTCCGACGCCGGGGTGGGGCGGCGGCCCTGGAGCAGGGCGAACTCCACCGGCCCCAGCTCCGGAAGGCCGCCCACCCGTACCAGCCCCGGCGGGATCAGCCCCCGGGTGTGGGCCATCACCCCGAGCCCCGCGCGGGCCGCCGCGACCAGGCCGCTCAGGCTGCCGCTCGTACAGGCGATCCGCCACGCCCTGCCGTTCCGCTCCAGCACCTCCAGGGCCCGCGCCCGGGTGATCCCCGGCGGCGGGAACACGATCAGCGGCACCGGACGCTCCGGGTCCACCCGAAGCCCCTCCGCGCCGATCCACACCATCCGGTCCCGCCACACCAGCCGGCCCCGCTCGTCGCCCGGCCCGCGCCGCTTGGCCAGCACCAGGTCCAGGCGCCCCGCGTCCAGCCGCTCGTGCAGCGTGCCCGACAGCTCCACCGACAGCTCCAGGTCCACCTCGGGGTGCTCGTGCCGGAACCCCTCCAGGATCTCCGGCAGCCGCGTCAGCACGAAGTCCTCCGACGCCCCGAACCGCAGCCGCCCCCGCAGCCGGGTCCCCGTGAAGAAGGCCGCCGCCCGCTCGTGCGCCTCCAGGATGGTCCGCGCGAAGCCCAGCAGCGCCTCGCCGTCCTCCGTCAGCCCGACGCTGTGCGTGTCCCGCACGAACAGCGGACGTCCCGTGGCCTCCTCCAGCCGCCGTACGTGCTGGCTGACGGTGGACTGCCGCACCCCGAGCCGGGCCGCCGCCTGCGTGAAGCTCAGCGTCTGGGCCACCGTGAGGAAGGTGCGCAGCTGGACCGGGTCGTACATGCCCCCAGCCTAAGCCCGGGTCATCGCGTTCCGTGATGGCAGTCAGTGCGGTGTGCGTGTTTCCCGATGACCGCCGGCCCGCGACGATGGTCCTACCCCCTCGCACCCCTCCCCCCCGTACGACAGCAAGCGAGCCCCCATGCGACGCCCCCGCCTTCCCGCCCGGCTGCCCCTGGACCCGTACGTACTGGCCCTGCTCGCCACCGTGGGACTCGCCGGGCTGCTCCCCGCCACGGGTGCCGGCGCCACCGTCGCCGAGGGGGCCGCCGGCGCCGCCGTGGCCCTGCTGTTCTTCCTCTACGGGGCCCGGCTGTCCACCCGGGAGGCCCTCGACGGGCTGCGCCACTGGCGGCTCCACCTCACCGTCCTGGCCTGCACCTTCGTCCTCTTCCCGGTGCTGGGCCTGGCGGCCCGCCTCCTGGTGCCCGGACTGCTCACCCAGCCCCTCTACAGCGGCCTGCTCTTCCTCTGCCTGGTCCCCTCGACGATCCAGTCCTCGATCGCCTTCACCTCCATCGCCCGGGGCAACGTCCCCGCCGCGATCTGCGCCGGCTCCTTCTCCTCCCTCGCCGGCATCCTCCTCACCCCGCTGCTCGCCGCCGCCCTCCTCGGCAACGACGCCGGCGGCTTCTCCCTCGACTCCCTGCTCAAGATCGTCCTCCAGCTGCTGCTGCCCTTCCTCCTCGGCCAGGGGCTGCGCCGCTGGGTCGGCGGGTTCCTGACCCGCAACAGGAAGGTGCTCGGCTACGTCGACCGGGGCTCGATCCTGCTCGTCGTCTACGCGGCCTTCAGCGCGGGCGTGGCCGCCGGGGTCTGGCACCAGGTCAGCCTCCCGCGCCTGGGCGCCCTGATGGCGGTGGAGGCCGTACTCCTCGCCGTCATGCTCCTCGCCACCTGGTACGGGTCCGCGCGCCTCGGCTTCGGCCGTGCGGACCGCGTCGCCATCCAGTTCGCGGGGTCGAAGAAGAGCCTGGCCGCCGGACTCCCGATGGCCAGCGTCCTGTTCGGGGCCCAGGCCTCCCTGGCGGTGCTGCCGTTGATGCTGTTCCACCAGATGCAGCTGATGGTCTGCGCGGTCCTGGCCCGCCGCCGCGCGCGGGACCCCGAGGCGGTGCTCCAGGACCAACTCGACGCCCGCCGTGTGGTGGAGGTCTCGCCCGCGGTCCAACCCCCCGCCGCGCAGGGCCGGTAACGTGCGGCGGTGACCTGGATACGCCCGCTCGCCGCCAGCGCCCCGCGCCCCTGCACCCTCGTCGTCTGCCGGGGCTGCTGCTGCGGGGACCCCCGCAAGAACCCCGGCTCCGACCACGCCGGCCAGCTCGCCCGGCTGCGGGAGGCCGCCGCCGCCTCCGGGGGGCGCCTCGCGGTCCGTACGAGCGACTGCCTCGGGCCCTGCGCGCAGGCCAACGTGATCGTGGTCCAGCCCACCACCGAGGCCCGCCGGCGCGGAGCCAGGGCGGTCTGGTTCGGCTGGGCCCTGGACGACACCGCGACGGACGAGATCATCGCCTGGGCCGAATCCGGCGGCCCCGGCACCACCCCGCTGCCCGCCACCCTCGACCTGCACCGCATCGACCCCCCGGAGCCGAAGCAGCCCACGGCCTCCCGGCGCGGCGGCCGCCGCCGCCAGGGTCCCTAAGCCGTCGGGGACCCGTCACCCGGCAGGATGATCCGCTGCTCGCCCGCGTACACGTTCATGTTCGCGCCGCGCAGGAAGCCGACCAGGGTCAGGCCCGACTCCAGGGCCAGGTCCACCGCCAGGGAGGACGGTGCCGAGACCGCCGCCAGCACCGGGATGCCGGCCATGACCGCCTTCTGCGCCAGCTCGAAGGAGGCCCGTCCCGACACCAGCAGCACCGAGCCGGCCAGCGGCAGCCGGCCCGCCTGGAGGGCCCGTCCGACGATCTTGTCCACGGCGTTGTGCCGGCCCACGTCCTCCCGTACGTCGAGCAGCTCGCCCTCCGCCGAGAACAGCGCGGCCGCGTGCAGCCCGCCCGTGCGGTCGAAGACCTTCTGCGCCGCGCGCAGCCGGTCCGGCAGCTCGGTAAGGAGCTCCGCGCGGACCCGTACCGGGTCGGCGGCGAGGCCGGGGAAACGGGTCGCCGTACGGACCGCGTCCAGGCTGGCCTTCCCGCACAGCCCGCAGGAGGAGGTGGTGTAGACGTTCCGCTCCAGCGTGATGTCCGGGACGGGAACCGAGGGGGCCAGCTGGACGTTGACCACGTTGTAGGTGTTGGAACCGTCCTCGGTGGCGCCCTCGCAGTACGTCACGGCCTGGACGTCCGAGGTGCGCGCCAGGACGCCCTCGCTGACCAGGAAGCCCGCCGCCAGCGCGAAGTCGTCCCCCGGGGTGCGCATCGTGATGGCCAGCGGCTTGCCGTTCAGCCGTATCTCCAGCGGCTCCTCCGTGACCAGGGTGTCGGGCCGGACTCCGGCCGCTCCGCCCCGGATGCGTACGACGCGGCGCCGTTCGGTGACCCGTCCCATCGTGATCAGCCCACCTGTTCCGTGCTCGCGTACACCTGACGGGGACATTCTCCCGGATCCGCCGCCGCGACCGGTTCCGGCAGGAAGTTGCTCGGAATGCTCCAAATTCCGGTGGCGGAATCCTGTTGGGTCACGCGCACCCGTACCCACCGGTAGCAGGCAAAGCTGGTCAACCTGACTGCCTGCCGTACAGAGGGGGACCCCGCCCATGACCGGTTCACGCGTGGTGGCGCTAGGGCACTACCAGCCCGCGAAAGTGCTCACCAACGAGGACCTCGCGGCCATGGTCGAGACGAACGACGAGTGGATCCGCTCCCGGGTGGGCATCCGCACCCGCCACGTGGCGGGTGCCGACGAGCCGGTCGACGAGCTCGCCTACCAGGCCGCCGGCAAGGCCCTCGCGCACGCCGGCCTGAGCCCCGACGACATCGACCTCGTCCTCGTCGCCACCTCCACCGCCATCGACCGTTCCCCCAACATGGCCGCGCGCGTCGCCGCCAAGCTGGGGATGCGCGGCGCGCCCGCCGTGATGGACATCAACGTCGTCTGCTCGGGCTTCACCCACGCCCTGGCCACCGCCGACCACGCGATCCGGGCCGGCTCCGCCACCCGCGCGCTGGTCATCGGCGCCGACAAGATGACCGAGATCACCGACTGGACCGACCGCACCACCTGCGTGCTGACCGGCGACGGTGCGGGCGCGGCCGTCGTCGAGGCCAGCGAGGAGCCGGGCATCGGCCCGGTGCTGTGGGGCTCGGTCCCGGAGATGGGCCACGCCGTGCGGATCGAGGGCACGCCGCCCGTCTTCGCCCAGGAGGGCCAGTCCGTCTACCGCTGGACCACCAGCCAGCTGCCGCCGCTGGCCCGGAAGGTCTGCGAGAAGGCCGGGGTGACCCCCGAGGAGCTCGCCGGGGTCGTGCTGCACCAGGCCAATCTGCGGATCATCGAGCCGCTCGCCGCGAGGATCGGCGCCGTCAACGCCGTCGTGGCCCGCGACGTCGTCGACTCCGGGAACACCTCCGCCGCGAGCATCCCCATGGCCCTGTCGAAGCTGGTCGAACGGGGCGAGATCCCCTCCGGCGCCCCGGTCCTCCTGTTCGGCTTCGGCGGCAACCTCTCCTACGCCGGCCAGGTCATCAGCTGCCCCTAGGCCAGCCCCCCGGCCGGGGCCCGGAGCCGGGTCCCGGCCGCCGGGGGTGCGGCCCCGCGCCGCCCGGCTCCCGGCATGCCCGCAGGTCAGCGCGGCGTGGCGGACCGGCGGCCGCCCGCAAAACGTGGTCGGAAGCCCGGCGATCCCCTGCTATGGTTGTCCATGTCGCCGCGGGAAACCGGGGCCGACCACCGGTCCGGGTGGCGGAATGGCAGACGCGCTAGCTTGAGGTGCTAGTGCCCTTTATCGGGCGTGGGGGTTCAAGTCCCCCCTCGGACACACAACACAGAGGAAGAACCCCACTCCGGTGGGGTTCTTTCGCGTTTCCGGGCGGAGCCGGTCCCTTCGGCGGCGAAGCCCGGGTGACCTCGGCGGAGAACGGGGTGGCCGGATCCACCCGTGCGGCATCATGGGGCCTGACCGGGTCGAGGGGGGAACGTGTCGCAGGACGAACCGCGCAGTGACGTCGTGATCGCCGGGCGGTACCGCCTGGGGAAGAGGCTGGGACGCGGCGGCATGGGGACCGTGTGGCAGGCGTCGGACGAGCTCCTGGGCCGTGCGGTCGCCGTGAAGGAACTCCACGTCGGCGAGGGCAAGGAAGCCGCCGGAGCCCTGCGCGAGGCCCGCACCGTCGCACAGATCAAGCACCCGCACGTGGTCGTCGTGCACGACGTCGTCGAGGACGACGGCCGCCCGTACATCGTGATGGAACTCGTCGAGGGCGGCTCGCTCGCCGACCGCCTCGGCGCCGCCGGTCCGCTGGACGCCGGTGAGACCGCCCGCATCGGGCTCGCCCTGCTCGGCGCCCTCGGCGCGGCGCACGACCGCGGGGTGCTCCACCGGGACGTCAAGCCCGCCAACGTCCTCATGGAGGCGGGCACCGGCCGGGTCGTGCTCACCGACTTCGGCATCGCCCGCCTCGCGGGCTCCACCACCATCAGCGAGACCGGCGCCTTCGTCGGCTCGCCCGAGTACACCTCCCCGGAGCGGATGCGGGGCGCAGCCGCCGGACCCGAGTCCGACCTGTGGTCCCTCGGCGCGCTGCTGTGCGCCGCGCTGACCGGCGAGTCCCCCTTCCACCGGGACTCGCTGGGCGGGGTGCTGCACGCCGTCGTCTACGACGAGATCCGCCCGCCGGTGCAGGCCGGGCCCCTGACCCCGCTCGTCCGGGGCCTGCTGGAACGCGACGCCGAACGCCGGCTGGGCGTGGCGGACGCCCAGCGGATGCTGTCCGCGTACGTCACCACCGGCAGCCTGCCCCTCCTCGACCGCACCCCCGGCCCGGCCCGCCCCGCGGGCCCGGCCACCCCGCCCGGCCCCGCCGGCCCTCCCGGGTACTCGCCGACCGAACGCGTCACCGCCCGGACCGGCCCCGCGGCCGAGCCGGGGACTCGCCGGGCCGGCCTGCGCGTCGGGCTGGTCGCCGCGCTCGTCGTGGTGGCCGTCATCGGCGCCGTCGTCGTGACCTCGCTGCTCTCCGACCGGGCCGCGGACAAGGGCACCCGGGCGGCCGGACCGGGCAACCCCGCCTCTCCTTCCCCCGGCGTGACCGCGTCAGCCCCGCAGTCCCCGGCGGCCGCCCCCACCCCGCCCGCCGCCGCGGGGGCCACGGCCACCGCCACGACCACGGTGACCGCGCCGGCCCCGGCCCCGCCCGCACAGCAGGCCCCCGGCAAGCCGGCGCCCGCCGGATACCGCTTCGTCTCCGACCCGGACGGCTTCGGCCTCGCCGTGCCGCAGGGCTTCCAGCGCACCACCGACGACCAGCGGGTCTTCTACGTCTCCCCGGACGGCGCGATCCGGATCGGCATCAAGGTGAAGCCGGCCGCGGGCGGCCCGCTCGCCGCGATGCGGCAGTCCGACGCCAACGGCCCGTCCAACAACCCGGGCTACCGCGACAACACGATCGTCCCCACCACGCACAACGGACTGCCCGCGGCGCTCTGGGAGTTCACCTGGAACGGCTTCACCACCTCCGAGGGCCCCCGGCACACCTTCGACCTGTGCTGGGACGAGAACGGACGCATGTACGACGTCTGGGTCTCGGCCCCCCTCGGCCGCCTCACCCAGGCCAGGGGGAACTTCGACGCGGCCCTGGACTCCTTCGTCCCCGTCGGATAGGGGAGGGGCGACGGGGCGACAGGCGACGCGCGCGGTTACGCGTCCCCCCGCCCCGGCTGGGTGCCCAGGACCACCAGGCCCTCCGGTGCGGGCAGGCTGCCCGGGGCGAGCGGGCCCAGGGTCTGCGGCAGCGCGAGGCGCGGCCCCCCGCCCTCCGGGGGCGCGTCGAAGAGGTACGCCGCCCCCGACGACGAGTCGCTGACCAGGTGTGGGCCCCCGGCCGACGCGGTGAAACGGGTCAGCGGGGTCCGGAAGAGCCGCCCCAGCTGGCGCAACGTCTCCGGGGTGGCGGCGGCGGGCGGTGCGGCGGGCGCCGCGCCGGCCGGGCCGGCGTCCGGGGGGATGGCCCCGGACAGCAGCAGCGCCAGCAGCACCGGGACCGCCTTGCGGCGCAGGGCCTCGGTCGCGGGGCCCAGCCGGTGCGCCGCGGCGGCCGGCAGGGACAGGGCCAGGCTCCCGGCGGCCTCGCCCGTCGCGATCGGCACCGCCGAGCAGACGACCCCGGGGGAGTACTCGCGCAGGTCGAACACCGGGGCGCCCGGAGCCACCGCGTCCAGGGCGCTGAACAGGACCCGGCTGTCGGTGATGGTCCGCGCGGTGAGCCGGGTGGGGCGGTGGCGGGCCACGTGGTCGGCCCGGCCGTCGTGGTCGAGCTGCGTCAGCAGGCACTTCCCGACCGCGCTGGCGTGCGCGGCCGCCCGGAAGTCCACCCACTCCCGTACCGGCGGAGCCCCGGGGCCGTCCGCCATCTGCGTGATCCGGACCTCGCCCTCCGCGTACCGGCTCAGGTACACGGCGGCGCCCGCGCTGTCGCGGGCCAGCGCCAGGGTGCGCTGAAGCTGCCCCGCCAGGCCGGTGCCGCCGGGGGCCGCGAGCCGGTCCAGGGCCGGGCCGGGCGCGTACACCCCGGGGCCGGGGCAGTACGCGTACTCCTCCTCGCGCAGCATCACCAGCAGCGGGCGCAGCTCCGCCCCGCCCAGCCCCGACTCCCGTGCGAGCTGGGCTGCCCGCACGCCGAGCGGGTGCCGCTCCAGGACCCGTACGGCGGCCAGCGCGCGCCGCGCCTGCGCCAGGGCCTCGCCGGTGTCGGACTGGACCACCGTCCCCCGCGCGGCCGACGTCAGCGCGGGGTGCCGCAGCGGGCCCGGCCCGGGGCGCGGCCGGGGCGCCGGGGGCGGGGCCGGCGGCAGGAACGCGGCCAGCACCGCGGCCAGCCCCGGCCTGGGCAGCGGTACCGGGCCCAGGTCGGGGTCGTCGCACTGGTCGACGTACCGCAGGACGGCCGCCTGGGCGCACAGCCGCACCTCGCGCAGCTCGCGGCGGCCGCTCGGACGGAACCCGCGGCGGCCCAGCTCCCGCGCCCAGAGGCGGGCGTCGTGGTGCTCGCCGCGCCGGGAGTGGTCCAGGAAGAGGCAGTAGGCGGCCGGAGCGGTGCGCGGGCTGCCGGAGCCGGCGGCGAACTGCCACCAGAAACGGGATCCCTCGCGCAGCCCCGACAGGTACAGCAGGCAGCCGAAGACGACCGCGCCCGGCAGGTCGCTGTGCCGACTGTCCAGGAAGGCTTCGAGGTCGGCCCCGGCGCGCGGGTCCCCCACCACGGCCAGGCAGGCGGCCTTGAGGTCCCGCCGGGCCCGCTCCGACTCCAGCGGGCGGTCCCGTGCGGGATCGCTCCAGCCGAAGGGCCGGCGCCGGCTCCGGGCCGGGGCGGCGGCGGGGGCGCCGGGGCCGCGGGGCGCGCGCAGCAGCCGGGCCTCGGCCGCGCCGAGGTCGTAGTGCGGGTACCGGTCGCGCACGCTCGCGCGGGCCAGGAACTCCGCCAGGCTGCGCGGGGCCGCCGCACGGTCGCCGTCGGGGTCGCCGCCGCGACCCCCGCCGGGGTCCTCGCCGGGCCTCATGATCCGGCGGACGTGTCGAGCAGCCGGGCGAGGCGCCGGTGGGCCTGGCCGAGCTGCGAGCGGACGGTGGCCTCGTCGACGCCCATCACGGCGGCGGCCTCGCCGGGGGTGCACTGGAGCCCGTAGCGCAGCAGCACGGTGTCCCGCTGCCGCTCGGCGAGGCGGGAGACCGCCGAGTAGAAGCGGATGGTGTCGGTCAGCACCTCGTACTGGTCGGCGTGGGCCTCCTTGAGGGCCGCCTCGAAGGCGCTGATGTCCATCGGCTCGGGCCGGCGCAGGCGCGGGTCGCGGCGCTGCTGCCAGTCGACGATCCGCTGCTTGAGCACGGTCCAGGCGTAGGCGTCGAGGCGGTCCATGTGGAGCATGCGCAGCCACTCGTTCATGATCGAGTCGAAGGTGGCGTCCACCGCGTCCTCGGCGGCCGCGTCGGAGCCGAGCTGGAGGTACGCGAAGCGCATGTACGCGGGCCGCCGATTCGCGTGGAAGGCCCAGTACGACAGGCGCGCGGTCGGATCCCACTGACTCATGGGCGTCGGCTGCCGCCGTCGGCTGGGCAGTCCCACGGTCCCGCCGGACTCCTCCGGTCCGCCATCGTTCACCGTTCCCCACCTCATCCCCTGTGCGGGGTCCATGAGAGCAGCGCCTACGCCTTCCGAGGGGGCGGAGGAGCAACATGAGGGGATTAGGTGTGGGGATGATCGGATGGTGACCGATGCCGATCACGCGAGGTGCCGCGGAGCCCGAACGCATATGCCGGGGCCGCGCGGAGCCGAACGGGATCCGACGGTCCGTCCGGCGCCCGGTCCGACGGCCCGTCCGGCGCCCGGTCCCGCGCCCGGCCCGGCGTCCGGTCCTGTGCCCCGGTCCGGCGGGCGGACACCGGTCGGGGCCCCGGCCGTGCGGCTGTAGCATGGGCCCATCGCGAGGGCCGTGACGCAGAGGTCACAGTCCTCGCTTTTGCGTTGCGTCCCCGCGCACCGCCGCCGGACCCCCGGACCCCCGGGAAAAGCCGACGCGTGGCGTTTCGCCGGTTCGATACGATGAACCGCGCGTTGTCACGCGTAGATCCGTACAAATGAAACGAATGGAGCATCCGAGGATGGCTCGACACCTGATCACCAGCGCGCTTCCCTACATCAACGGGATCAAGCACCTGGGCAACATGGTCGGGTCGATGCTTCCGGCGGATGTGTACTCCCGGTACCTCCGCCAGCGCGGCCACGACGTCCTGTACATCTGCGCCACCGACGAGCACGGCACCCCCGCCGAACTCGCCGCGAAGGAGAACGGCCTGCCGGTCTCCCAGTTCTGCGCGCAGGCCCACGACGCCCAGAAGGCGGTCTACGACGGCTTCGAGCTGTCCTTCGACTACTTCGGCCGCAGCTCCTCCGCGCAGAACGTGGAGATCACCCAGCACTTCGCACGGCAGCTCCAGGCCAACGGCTTCATCGAGGAGCGCGCGATCCGGCAGGTGTACTCGCCCGCCGACGGCCGCTTCCTGCCGGACCGCTACGTCGAGGGCACCTGCCCGCACTGCGGCTACGACAAGGCGCGCGGCGACCAGTGCGAGAACTGCACCCGCGTCCTGGACCCCACGGACCTGATCGAGCCCCGCTCGGCCATCTCCGGCTCCACCGAGCTGGAGGTCCGCGAGACCAAGCACCTCTTCCTGCTCCAGTCCAAGCTGCAGCACGAGGTCGAGGCCTGGGTCGCGCGCCACGAGGACGAGTGGCCCCAGCTGGCCTCCTCCATCGCCCGCAAGTGGCTGACCGAGGGCCTGCACGACCGCGCCATCACCCGCGACCTCGACTGGGGCGTCCCGGTCCCGGCCGACACCTGGCCCGAGCTCGCCGCCGAGGGCAAGGTCTTCTACGTCTGGTTCGACGCGCCGATCGAGTACATCGCCTCCACCAAGGAGTGGGCCGACGCCGACCCGGCGAACCGCGACTACAAGTCCTGGTGGTACGAGGCCGAGGACGTCCGCTACACCCAGTTCATGGCCAAGGACAACGTCCCGTTCCACACGGTGATGTTCCCGGCCACCGAGCTCGGCACCCGCGAGCCGTGGAAGATGGTCGACTACGTCAAGGCCTTCAACTGGCTGACGTACTACGGCGGCAAGTTCTCCACCTCGCAGAAGCGCGGCGTCTTCACCGACCAGGCGCTGGAGATCCTGCCCGCCGACTTCTGGCGCTACTTCCTCATCGCCAACGCCCCCGAGTCCGACGACTCGTCCTTCACCTGGGAGCACTTCGCGGCCACGGTCAACAAGGACCTCGGCGGCACCCTCGGCAATTTCGTCAACCGCGTACTGACCTTCTCCCGGAAGAAGTTCGGCGACGAGGTCCCCGCCGGCCACGCCGCCGGCGAGGCGGAGGCCAGGCTCGGCCGCCAGATCGCCGAGCTGCTCGCCGAGTACGAGGGCCACATGGAGACCCTCCAGTACCGCAAGGCCGCCGCCGCCCTGCGCGCCCTGTGGTCGGCCGGCAACGCCTACCTCGACGAGAAGGCCCCGTGGCTGGAGGTCAAGACCGACCTCGACGCCGCGGCCCTCACCCTGCGCACCGCGATGAACCTCATCCACCTCTACTCGGTGGTCTCCGAGCCCTTCATCCCGGCCTCGGCGCGCGCCATGCGCTCCTCCTTCGAGCTGCCCGGCGACACCGCCGCCTGGGTCACCCCGGAGCAGGCCGAGGCGCTGGACACCGTCCCGGCCGGGACGCCGTTCACCGTGCCGCCGGTGCTCTTCGCCCGGATCACCGAGGAGGACCTGGAGTCCTACCGCGAGCGCTTCGGCGGCGACCCGGAGGCCTGAGCGCTCCGATGACCGCCCTGGAGGGGCGCGGCCCGCGCGGCCGCGCCCCTTCGGCGCGCCCGGGGGTTGGCCGGGCCCGGGGGTTGGCCGGGCCCGGGGGTAGGCCGCGCCAGGGGGTAGGCCGCGCCCGGGGGCGGGCCGGGCCCGGGGGTTGGCCGGTCCCCGAGGGTAGGCAAAACCCCACCATGAGGACTCCGCCTGGGCGTGCAGACCCGGCCGGGGGTGCGCGGCTGGAATGGGTCCATGACCCCTTCCCGTACCGTCCGGTGGACCGCCGGCTGGCTGCTCGCGGCCGCCTGGGCGCTGTCGTTCCCGCTGTTCTCCGCCCTCGCCCCGCACCGCCTGTGGGGCTGGTGCGCGGCCGCCGGATACCTCGCCGCCGCGGCCGCCACCGCCCTGGGCCGGCGCCGGGAGGCGCTCGCCGCGGCGCTGCTGGGCGCGGTGGCCGTACCGCTGCTGTACCTGGTGCTCACCGGACAGGGGCAGTCCGAGGTCGGCGTCATCGAGCGGTCCGGGCGGCTCCTGCTGGAGACCGGAAGGCTTTACGTGGACCAGCCGGCCGGGGTCGAGGAGTACACCCCCTACCTCCCCGGCATGGCCCTCCTGGGCATCCCGCGCGCCCTGCTCGGCGACGGCTCCGGCGACGGGCACCAGTGGGCGGTGCGCCTGCTGGGCGACGCCCGGCTGTGGTGCGCGACCGTGCTGTTCGGCGGGATGCGGGCGGGCCGCCGCCTCCTGGGCGCCGCCCCCTCCCCGCTGCTCCCGGCCCTGGTGGCCTCGCCGGTCGTGGCGCTCCCGCTCGCGGTGAGCGGGGTGGACCTGCCGCTGGCGGGGCTGTGCTGCCTGGCCCTCGCGGCGGCCGCCTCCGGCCGCCCGGCGGCCTCCGGGGCGGCCCTGGCCGCGGCGTGCGCCCTGAAGTGGACGGCGCTGCCCGCGGTGGCGGTGGTACTGGCCCTCCTCGCGGCGTGCCGGGGCCGGCGGGCGGCGCTGCGGTGCGTTCTGGTGACGCTGCTGGGTACGGCGGCCCTGGTGGTGCCGGGCCTGCTGCTCCAGCCGGGGGAGCTGTGGCGGCAGGTGTTCGCCTTCCCGACCGGCCGGGCCGAGGTGGCGACCCCGGCGAGCAGCCCGCTGCCGGGACACCTGCTGGCGGAACTCGCGCCGTGGGGCTGGTACCTGACGGTGGGTCTGCTGGCGCTCGGCGGGCTGGGGGTGGCGGTGTCGCTGCTGGTGCGCCCGCCGCGCACGGTGGTGGCCGCGGCCGACCGGCTCGCGCTCGGCCTGACCCTGGCCTTCCTGCTGGCCCCGGCGGGCCGCTTCGGCTACCTGGCGCTGCCGCTCCTGCTGGCCGCCTGGGCCCGCTCGGCGAGCCCGGCCGGCCCGGCGGTCTCCCGCGTGGTGACGGTCTCCGGCCCGGCCCGGCCCGCACCCCCGGCGGCCGCCGGGAGCGCGGCGGGACCGGACCGGGCGGTGTCCGCGCCCGCCGCGGGCGCCCGGTAGCGGTCCCCGGTTCAGGCCGGTTCCGCTCCGCGCAGGTGGGCCAGGACCGCCAGGACGCGCCGGTTGCCCTCCGTCGGGTCCAGGTCCAGCTTCGTGAAGATGCTGCTCGCGTGCTTGACGACGGAGGCCTCGGTGATGAACAGGCGGGCAGCCAGGGCCTGGTTGTTGAGGCCCTGCGCCATCAGCGCGAGCACCTCCCGCTCGCGCGGGGTCAGGCGGGCCAGCGGCTCGTTCGCCGGCCGCGGCGCGAGCAGGACGCGGACCACCTCCGGGTCGATGACCGTCTGCCCCTCGTGCACCCGGCGCAGCGCGTCGAGGAACTCCTCCACCTCCCCGACCCGGTCCTTGAGCAGGTAGCCCAGCCCGGCCGCCGAACCGCCGGTGAAGAGCTGGGTCGCGTACGCGGTGGCCACGTACTGCGAGAGCACCAGGACCGGCAGGGACGGGTCCGCGGAGCGCAGTTCGAGGGCCGCGCGCAGCCCCTCGTCGCGCAGCCCGGGCGGCATCCGCACGTCCGTGACGACCACGTCGGGACGCTCGGCGGCCACGGCCCGCAGCAGCGCGGGGGCGTCGCCGACGGAGGCGAGGACGCGGTGGCCGCCCAGGGTCAGCAGCTCCGTCAGCCCGGCCCGCAGCAGGACGGAGTCCTCGGCCAGGATCACCCGGAGCACGGGACCTCCACCCTCAGTTCGGTCGGACCGCCCACCGGACTGGACACCGTCAGCCTGCCCCGCAACATCGCCACCCTGTCCGCGAGTCCCGCCAGGCCCGCCCCCGCGCCGGGATCGGCCCCGCCGCGGCCGTCGTCGGTGATGGTGAGAGTGAGCCGGTCACCCTCGACCCTACCGGCGACGCCGACCCGGGAGGCGCCGCTGTGCTTGGCCGCGTTGGCCAGGGCCTCGGCGACGGTGAAGTAGGCGGTGACCTCGACCGGTTCGGGCAGCCGGGGCAGCTCCAGGTCCACCGTCACCGGCACGGGATGGCGCAGCGCGACCTCGGACACCGCCGCCGCGAGCCCGTGGTCGGTGAGCACCTGCGGGTGGATCCCCCGTACGAGGTCGCGCAGTTGGGCGAGGGCCAGCTTGGCCTCCTCGCGGCCCCGGCTCACCAGCGCGGCCGCGTCCGCCGCCTCCGGGTGCGCGCGGAGCCGCAGTTCGGCGAGGCCCAGGGTCATGCTGAGGGCCACCAGCTGCTGCTGGGCCCCGTCGTGCAGGTCCCGCTCGATGCGCCGCCGTTCGGCTTCGAACGCCTCCACCAGCCGCACGCGCGAGCGGGTCAGCTCCAGCACCCGGTCGTCCTCCGTGCGCGGCCCGAGCAGCAGCCGGGCGCACTTGACCTGGGCCCCGGCGATCAGCGCACCCGCGTACGCGGTCAGCACCAGCCCGGCCAGCCCCACGGCCGTACCGCCCAGCGCCTCCAGCGGTCCGGCCACCACCTCGCCGGGCACCAGCATCACCGGCTCCGGCGCGAGCGCCCACACGATGACGGGGGAGGCCACCAGCATCAGCGAGAACGCCAGCAGCGACACCACCCCGAGGCCGGCCGCCCCGAAGACCGGCCCGAGCAGGGCGGCGTACCCGAACTCCCGCCAGGTGGCGCGCTCGCGCAGCCGGGTCCGCAGCCAGGCGGCGGGGCCGGCCCCGGCGAGCGAGGTGTGCGGGTCGGCCACCGGCCGCGGCTCCACCCACCGCAGCCGGCGCCGCTCCAGCTCCCCCAGCGGCACCGCCCCCGCCAGGGCGGCGGTCAGCAGCAACAGCCCGACCCCGGCCACCGCGAGCAGCACCCCGAGCCCGAGGAGCACCGCCAGCGCGAGCAGCACCCCGTACCCGAGGGGGAACCCGCTCCCGAGGTACGCCCAGCACCGCCAGGGCCACCAGGACCCCAGGAACCGCAGCGGCCGCCGCGCGGCCCGCCAGACGGCGACGGGCGGGGCGGGCGGGGCCGGGGGGACGGGTACGGAGGGTATGGACGCGGACATACCGACAGCCTAGGTGAGCCGTGCCGGACGCTAAGTGAGCCGTCGCACAAGGATCTTGACCTGTCCGGCGCGTGTCCGAATGCGGGCCTTGATCGTTTCTTCAGCCGTAACCCTCATATCGGCTGCCGGATCGGGAGGACCGCGGTGACGGCTTGGCAGTACTTCGCCGGGGCGGGGCTGGTGGCCGCGCTCTGCCCGCTGCACGGCCATGTGGCGGTCGCGGGCGACGGCCACGGCCGCGGGGCCCGGGTCGACGTGTGCGTGCCCGGAGGGCCGCCGAAGCCGCCCGCGGGGCGGCCGCCCGTCATGCCGCCCCCGCCCGTGGCGCGGCCGGGGACCCCGTCGGCGCAGCCGCCCGTGCGGGTGACGGTGCCCGGCGCCGTCCTGCCCACGGTGCGCCACCCCGGCGCCGCGCCGGGGCTCGCGGAGCGGCCCGCGCCCGGGGCGGCGGTGCCCGGCGGGCCGGCGCAGCCGCCGCAGGCCCCGCCGGCGGCGGACCCGCGGCCGGAGCCGGCCCCGGCCGATGCCCCCGCCCCGCCCGGGGCCGCAGCCGCCGCCGAACGGGTGAGCCGGTTCCACGTACGCCCGTACCACTCGGCGGCCCTGGCACGGCGCGGCCCGGACGGACTGAGCACCATGATGCTGATGGTGGTCATGACCACCCCGGCCGTGCTGGCCGCCGCCGCGCTGCGCCCCCGCTCCAAGAGCCGGAGCTGACGCCCCCGGGCGCCCCTCACGCATCCACGCACCCACGCACCCACGAACGGGAGATCCCTCGTGTCCGAATGGCTGGTCCTGGCCATCGCCATGGCGCTCGTCTGCGCCCTCGTCCTCGCCATGACCGTGGTCCGGCACCGCCGGGTCGCGGACGACGAGGACACCAGCGAAACCCCCGACGTCATCGAGTACATGACGATGATGGTCGGCGTGGTCTACGCGATCGTCCTGGGCCTGGCCATCGCGGGCGTCTGGGAGGCGCGCGGCGCGGCCGAGGACAGCGTGCGCCGTGAGGCCCAGTCGCTGTACGAGGTCACGCAGCGGGCCGACGTCTACCCCGGCCCCGTCCGCGACCGGATCCGCGGCGAGGTGGACGCCTACGTCGCCCACACCGTCAGCGTGGACTGGCCGCGGCTGGTCTCCGGCCAGGACGCCTCCGCCGAGGGCGCCCAGCTCCTCGGAAAGCTGCGCACCGACGTCACCCACCAGAGCCCCGCCAACGAGCTCCAGGCACAGGCCTACCAGCCGCTGCTCGACCACATCGCGGCCGCCGACGACGCCCGGCACTCGCGCACGCAGAGCGACGAGTCCACCCTGCCGAGCGTGGTCTGGTTCGGGCTGGTGGTCGGCGGCCTCGTCACCATCGGGCTGATCTTCACCCTGCAGATCCGGCGCTCGGGGCGCGAGCTGCTGCTGGCAGGGCTGTTCAGCGCGCTGATCGTGTTCCTGCTGTTCATGGTGTGGAGCTTCGACGCCCCGTACGGGCGGGACGGGACCGACTCCGCCGGCCCCTTCCAGGACCTGTTCCCGGCCCTGTCGGTGACGGCCTCCCGCTGAGCGCCGCCCGCCGGTTTCCGCTGAGCCCCCGCGGGCCCTGGCAGGGGGCGCGCGCCAGGCCCCGTACGGCGGCGCTCAGCCTCCGGCCGGGGCCTCCTGCCGCCGTACGGCGGCCACGAGCGGCGAGTGCCGCAGGGCGTGCGAGATCCGGACGAGGTCGCGCGGCCCGTCGGCCAGCAGCGGCACCCGCTCCTCGTCGCCGCTCCCGGCCGCCTCCGGGGCGGCGGTGGCGGCCCGTACGGCGGCGACCACCATCGCCGCGTCCGCGACGGCGCGGGCCGTCTCCTCGTCCGCCCCGGCCGCCCGGGCCCGTTCGTAGGCGGTGTCGCGGTGGTGCCGGTCGAAGGCCGGGCCCAGGCGCAGGAAGCCGTCGTGGATGTCGGACTCCCGCTGGATCACCCGGATCGCGGCCGGGGACCACCAGGACATCCGTACGCAGGGCGTGCCGCGGGGTACGGTGCTCTGCACCTCGTGCCACAGCGCGCCGAGGTGGCGGTAGGTGCTCCAGGTGCGCCAGCTGTCGGACACGCGCTGGCACGCGAGCGGCAGTACGAAGCCCACGGAGCTGACGAGGGCGGCGAAGGCGGCCAGCGGCGGGGCGAGGTAGGTGCTGAGGTAGTCCAGGTCGTGGCCCAGCCAGCGGGCGGCGACGGCGGACATCTTGGACGCGTCGTAGGCGAGGCTGATGGTGTAACCGGCGACGATGATCACCAGTCCGGCCCGGAGCCAGCCGCCGACCCGCAGGGACCAGCGCCAGCACATCGACACCATCATCAGCACGGCGGCGTTGTGGGCCAGCAGGTAGGCCGTGATCATCAGGCGGATGTACGGCGTGTTGGCGTAGTAGGTGTCGAAGTCCCGCAGCCGCTCGACGGGGGCGTCACCGAGGGCGAAGAGGACGACGATGGCCACGATGACCACGGAGTAGCCCGCGATCCAGCGCTGGGAGGTGCGCCGGATCTCCTGCGCCGGGCCGCCGCGCCAGTTGAACATCAGGACGAGGCAGGAGGCGCTGAAGGCGGTCATCAGGCAGTAGACGAGCGGGGCGGAGACGTTGGGGACGCCGGTCCAGCGGTTGACGGCGGCGATGGTGGGCGGGGCGGCGAAGGTGAACACCGAGCCGCCGAGGAGGAGCAGGACGAAGACGGACCGCAGGAGCGGATCGCGCCCGTTGGCGCGCAGCGCCGGCAGCTTGCACACGAGGGCCACTGCCATCGCGGCAGCCGGGATGTAGTAGTCCGGTCCGCTCAACGGTCGTTCCTGCGCCCCCGGTAGCCGAGCGAGGTCTCGATGCGGCCGGCCAGCTCGTCCCGCTGGGCCGGTGGCCGGTGGCCCGCCGATCCGGCCAGCCAGGTGCGACAGCGGCTGCCCAGCAGGAGGCCGAAGCTCTCGGCCTCCGTCTCCTCCTGGACGTCGGCCCGGGTGCGGGCGGCGACGCTGCGGACCGTCTCGCCGAGGTCGGCGGCGTCGGTCAGCAGGCGGGCGGCGACGGCGGCCCCGTCGACGTGGTGGCTGCAGTGGCCGGCCTTCATGTGCCACAGCTCGTGGCCGAGGATGACGAGCTGGTGGTCGGGCGCGGTGCGCTCCTCGATGACCACCAGGTCCCGGTCCGCCATGTCGAGCCAGAGGCCGCTCGCGGTCCCCTGCGGGAACGCGGCCATCCGGAACTCCACCGGGCGGCCGCGGTGCCTGCTCATGCCCTCGCAGAGGGCGGCGTAGAGGTCCAGTGGTTGCACGGGGGCGGCCAGCTTGATGCCGGACACCAGCTCCGCGCACAACCGCCGCTGCGCTCTGCCTATGCTCACCGTTCTCCCCGTCGGCGCGGATCCGGATCAGGACTCAAGGATCAGATCCAGACTTTCGACTGGGTCATGATTCGTTCGGTTTGACGCTTTCGAGAAGCATGTCCAGCCATTCGGTCACCTTGTCCCGGTGCTTGTCGCTGGGCAGTTGGGCGGCGCGCCAGGCGATGCCCCGTACGCCGTGGTTCTGCAGGAGTCTTGCCAGCGGATCGCCCGCCGAAGCCGCCTCCGCCGGTACGGTCTGCCGCTCGCGCCCGGCGAAGTCCTGGAGCAGCTGCTGCTCGGTGCGCTGGAGCGCGTCCGTGAGGGCGTCGGCGTCGTGGGCGGTGAGGAAGCCCGCGTGCACGCCGAAGAACCGCTGGATGGCGTCGCAGTGCTCCATCGTGGGCCGCCGGTCGCCGTTGATCAGGGCGCCCGCCTGCTGCCGGGACATGCCGGCGCCGTCGGCGATCTCCTGCTGCGTGTAGCGGCGCCCGTTGGGTTTGACCCGGGTCCGTCGCAGCAGGTCCAGGCGCTGGAGGAAGCGCGCCTGGAGATCGGGCTCACCCGCCCGCCGGCCGTCGAGCAGGCTCCTGATCACATCGGTGGGAACCCCGGAGGCCTCGGAGAGCCGGCGGAGGTCGAAGACCTGGTTCGGGTCGCGGCCCATTTTGTTCGCCAGTTCGGCGACCCGCGTGACGGTCGCTGCCAGGGGCGCGTTGGCCACCGCGACGGGAGCCGGGAAGCCGTCTGTCACCAGTGGTTCTCCTAGATCGCGCGAGGTCAGTGGGCACGTGGTCGGCCTTGAGGAATCTATCCGGTTTGTTTTGGGAGAGCCAGAACTTGCCACAGCTGTGGCGGGAATGAGCTGTCGCTCGGCTGGAATTGCCACAATAGTTGACACTCGAATGAAGTCGGTAGCAGGATCGCCACACGGAAATGAAGATCCAGACCGTTGAGGAGGGGGAGCTCTCGGTGCCACATCTCGCAGCGGTGGGCCCGTCTGATGGCCTCGTCCGAGCCGGTGAGGAGCGCCTGACGGGCGAAGAGCCCCGCGGCGCAGTGCGAACGGAGCGGCGCAAGGAGATTTTGCGCCAGCGCCGCGAAGAACTGGGCCTGAGCCAGGACGACGTCGCGTCGCGGTTGCGCATCAGCGTGCGCGCGTACGGAAACTGGGAACGCGGGCTCGTCAAGGAGTGGACGGACCGCAAACTGCTCGCCCTGGCCGAGGCCTTGGAGATGAGCGAGCGGCAGTGCTTCTGGCTGTTCCGGGTCATGGTCGACCGGGACCCACCGCCCACCTGGCGCGCGGCCGAGGAGAACCGGCTGCCCCAGGACCCGGCCCAGCGCGACTACCTCGTCGACTACGCGGCCCTCATGGAGGCCGTGCCCTACCCGAGCTTCCTGGTGGACCACCGCTGGGACGTGGCCCTCACCAACTCGGCCTTCGACCGGCTGTTCCAGTCGGTCCGCCCCCACCCGACGGCCCTGCCGGACGACAACTTCCTGCGCTTCGTGCTGTTCCACCCGGACGCCGCGGCCGTGCTGGAGGACCACGAGCCGGCCTGGTGCGTGCCGCTGCTGGCCCGGTTCGCGACCGCCCTGGGCGAGGCCCCGGAGGACGAGGGACTGCGGAGCATCCGTCAGGAGGTGGCCCGGGACCCGTTCATGGAGGCCGCCTACCGCTACGGGGTCCCGCACTGGCTGACCACCCACGGGGAGGCCGCCGCCGAACTGGACGGCGCCGTGCGGACGGTGCGCCACCCCGACCCCGGCTGGGGGCTGGTGCGGTGCCGGATGGTGGCGGAATCCAGCCGAATGCTGGAGGGCATGGGCCTGACCCGGATCACCCTCGTGCTCTCGGCCCCGCAGGGCCTGCCGGCCGGTCCGGTGCGCGGCGGCGGGGGCTTCCCGCAGCAGCAGGGCGCCCGTCTGCGGGCCGTGCCGCCGCTGGGGGAGTGACGCCGCGGGGGAGACTGGTCCCCTGAAGGGGAGACTGGTCCCCTGAAGCACGCGCCACGGCCCGTGCCGGGGCGGGGTCGGTGGCACGGTGCCAAACCGACTGCCTGGTTCGGTGCTGCGGATGCCACGATCCGCGACACCGCGCGGATGCCACGGATCGTGGCACCGCCGCGGTGCCGCCGGAGCCGTGGCTTCGCCCGTGCCCGGGGCAGCCCCGGGCCGTGGCCGCGGCCACGACGGTGGAAGGGCGGACATGGGCATGCGGTTGACCATCCTCGGCGGGGGCGGATTCCGCGTCCCGCTCGTCTACGGGGCCCTGCTGGCGGACCGGGCCGAGGGCCGGGTGTCCCACGTGACGCTCTACGACGAGGATCCCGCCCGGCTCACCGCCATGGCCCGGGTCCTCGCCGACCAGGCCGCGGCCTCCGGCGCGGCGGACGCCCCGGCCGTCACCGCCACCGCAGACCTGGACGAGGCCCTGCGCGGGGCCGACTTCGTCTTCTCCGCCATCCGCGTCGGCGGCCTGGAGGGCCGCGCCGCGGACGAGCGGATCGCACTGGCCGAGGGAGTGCTGGGCCAGGAGACGGTGGGTGCCGGCGGGATCGCGTACGGCCTGCGGACGGTGCCCGTCGCCCGGGAGATCGCACGCAGGATCGCCCGTACCGCCCCGCAGGCGTGGGTCATCAACTTCACCAACCCGGCCGGCGTGGTCACCGAGGCCATGGCCGAGGAACTGGGCGACCGGGTCATCGGCATCTGCGACTCGCCCGTCGGGCTCGGCCGCCGGATCGCCCGGCTGCTCGGCGCCCGGCCCGGCGAGGCCTGGATCGACTACGTCGGCCTCAACCACCTCGGCTGGGTGCGCGGCCTGCGGATCGGCGGGCGCGACGAACTGCCCCGGCTGCTGGCCGACCCCGAGGCCCTGGAGTCCTTCGAGGAGGGGCGCCTCTTCGGGGCCGACTGGCTGCGCTCGCTCGGCGCGATCCCCAACGAGTACCTGCACTACTACTACTTCAACCGTGACACGGTACGCGCCTACCAGGAGGCGAAGCAGACCCGCGGCGCCTTCCTGCGCGACCAGCAGCGCGGCTTCTACGCCGAGGCCGGCCGGCGGGGCCGGCCCGCCGGGGCGGCGCTCGCCGCCTGGGAACGCACCCGGGCCGAGCGCGAGGCCACGTACATGTCGGAGAACCGCGAGGTGGCCGGCGTCGGGGAGCGCGAGGAGAGCGACCTGGAGTCCGGCGGCTACGAGAAGGTCGCGCTCGCCCTGATGCGGGCCATCGCCCGCGACGAGCGGGCCACGCTGATCCTCAACGTCCGCAACGGCACCACCCTGTCCGTGCTGGATTCCGAGGCGGTCGTCGAGGTGCCCTGCCTGGTCGACGCGAACGGCGCCCACCCGGTGTCGGCGGCACCCCTGCCGCTGCACGCGGTGGGTCTGGTCACCTCCGTGAAGGCGGCCGAGCGGGCGGTGCTGGCCGCCGCCGCGAGCGGCTCCCGCGCCGACGCGGTGAAGGCCTTCGCGCTGCACCCGCTGGTGGACTCGGTGGCGGTGGCCCGGCGGCTGCTGGACGGGTACGCGGCGGAGCACCCGGGCCTGGCCTACCTGCGCTGACGCCCTCGGCCGCGGCCGGGGCGGCGGTTTCACCCGTACGGCGGCTTGCGGCATGCGCCGCGGTGGGGGCGCTGTGAGAGTGCGAGATGTGACCACTGCCCGCGCCGTCGCCGCGGCGCCCCCCGTGCTGGACCGGCGGCGGCGCAACGTCGTCTTCGGCACGATCATGCTGGGCGTGCTGCTGGCCGCGCTCGACCAGACGATCGTGGGCACCGCCCTGCCCACCATCGTCGCGGACCTTGGCGGCGCGGCCCACATGGCCTGGGTGGTGACCGCGTACCTGCTCGCCGAAACCGTCGCGACCGTGCTGGTCGGCAAGTTCGGCGACCTCTTCGGCCGCAAGATCGTCTTTCAGATCTCCGCCGTCGTCTTCATCGCCGGATCGTTCCTGTGCGGCCTCGCCGGCAACATGACCCTGCTCATCCTGTGGCGGGGCCTGCAGGGCATCGGCGCCGGCGGCCTGATGGTCACCTCCATGGCGCTGATCGCCGACGTCGTCCCGCTGCGCGAACGCGGCAAGTACCAGGGCGCGATCGGCGCCGTCTTCGGCGTCGCCACCGTCATCGGACCCCTGCTGGGCGGCCTGTTCACCGACCACCTCAGCTGGCGCTGGGCCTTCTACGTCAACGTCCCCGTCGCCGTCCTCGTCGTCGTGGCCGCCGCCCGCACCATCCCCTCGGTACGCGCCGTCGGCCGGCCCGTCATCGACTACCCGGGCATCGCCCTCGTCACCGTCGGAGCCAGCGCCCTCATCCTGGCCACCAGCTGGGGCGGCAACGAGTACGCCTGGGACTCACCGGTGATCATCGGCCTGTTCGCGGGCGGCGCGCTGGCCCTGGCCCTGTTCTGCCTGGCCGAGACCCGGGCGGCCGAACCGATGCTGCCCATGCGGCTCTTCCGCAACCCGGTCTTCACGGTCTGCTCCGTCCTCAGCTTCGTCGTCGGCTTCGCCATGCTCGGCGCGATGACCTTCCTGCCGACCTACCTCCAGTACGTGGACGCGGACTCCGCCACCCTGTCCGGCGTACGGACCCTGCCGCTGGTCGTCGGCCTGCTCATCGCGTCCGTCTTCAGCGGCAACGCCACCTCCAAGACGGGCCGGTACCGGATCTACCCCATCGTCGGCTGCGCGGTGATGGGCGCCGGCCTGTACCTGCTGTCGCTGATGGGGCCCGGCACCGGCGCCTGGCTGGAGTCCGTGTACATGTTCGTGCTCGGCGCCGGCATCGGCCTGTGCATGCAGGTGCTCACGATCGCCGTGCAGAACACCGTCGACTACGCCGACCTCGGCACGGCGACCTCCGGAGTCACCTTCTTCCGTACGCTCGGCAGCTCCTTCGGGACCGCCGTCTTCGGCACGATCTACGCCGGCAGCCTGGAGCCCGAACTGAACGCCGCCATCGCCGAGGCGGCCCGCGCCACCAGCGCCGACCCGGCCCGCATCGGGGCCGCCGCGCAGAGCCCGCAGGGGGTGCACGGGCTCGACCCGGCCGCGGCGGGCCCGGTCGTCGACGCGTACGCCGACGCCCTGCACACCGTGTTCCTGTGGACGGTGCCGGTGGCCGCCGTGGGCTTCGTCGTCGCGCTGTTCCTCAAGCAGGTCCGGCTGCGCGACAGTGCCCGGGCGGGCTCGACCGACATGGGCGACGGCTTCGCCTCCCCGGCCACGGCCTCGGGGGACTCGGCCAAGCTGCTGGAGCTGGCGGTCGGCAAGCTCGTGCGGAACATGGGGCCCGACACGGCGCGGGCCATCGTCAACGCCTCCGACACGCGCCTGGACATGGCCGGCGCATGGGCGGTGATGCAGGTGGACCTGATGACCCGGACCGTGGGGCACGCCGGCCTGGGGCTGATCGCCTCACGGCTGTCGCTGCCGCCGGAGGTGCTGCTGCCGGTCTTCGACCGGATGGTGGAGGAGGGCTTCCTGACGCGGCAGAACGGCTTCTTCGCCCACACCCGGGCGGGCGAGCGGGAAGCCGCCGTGATCTCCCGGGCCTGGGCGGACTGGCTGGGGGACCGGCTGGAGCGGGACCGCGGCCGCCCGGGCAGCGGAGAGCTGCGGGCGGCGGCGGACGCGATCGCGAAGCGGCTGCTGGCCGAGGACCTGGGGCAGGGCAACTTCGCGCCCCGGCGCACGGCTTAGGCCGTTGCCGCTTCTAGGAGGGGCTGCTTCCGGTGCCGGTGGGATAGTCGTGCGAGGGGACGGGCGGCAGGGCCGTGAGGTCCGGGCGCCAGACGCGCAGGACGGCCGCCGACGGAGGGTAGAGGGCGCCGGGGATCTCCTCCGGGGCGAACCACTGCCAGCGGGCGATCTTGTGCGGCTCGGTGACGGCCGGGGTGCCCTCGGCCGAACGGGTGAGGGCGGCCACCGTCAGACGGGTCGGCGGCTCGGGGTCCGCGTACAGCTGGACGGCGAGCAGCTCGACGTCCCCGGGGTCGGCCCGCAGGGAGGTCTCCTCCTCCAGCTCGCGGGCGGCGGTCTCCTCGAAGCGCTCCCCGGGGTCCACCTTGCCGCCGGGCAGCTCCCAGTTCCCGTCGTGGGCCCGGCCGAGCAGGACCCGGCCGTCGGGGCCGACGACGATCAGCCCGACGCCGACGGTCGCGTGGATCCCGGCGAGGGCGCGGGCGGGCGGGGAGCCTTCGGGGCGGGATCCGGTGTCGCGGGCGTTCTCGTGTTCGCTGGCCATGAGGTCATCTTCGCCGGTGGGGCGGCGCGCCCACCCTAGGACGGATGTGCGAGTTTCGGCCGGGCTCCGGACGTGCAGGCTCTGGGCGGTCAGATCGTCGTACGGGACGCCGGGTCGGGGGTTGCCATGGCACATCTGCTGGTCATCGGCGGAGGTGTCGCCGGGCTCGCGACCGCCCTCCTCGCGGCCCGCCGGGGGCACACCGCCGAGGTCTTCGAACGCGACACCCGCGCCCCGGGCACCGCCCTCGACCGGGACTTCTTCGGCTGGCGCCGCCCGGGCGTACCGCAGGCGGCGCAGCCGCACGTCCTGCTCGGCGCCGCCCGCCGGCTGCTGCGCGCCGAACTGCCCGACGTGCACGCCGAGATGCTGCGGCTCGGCGCCCGCGAACGGCACGAGCTCGACTGGTTCGAGGTGCGGCCGCCCGCGCGCCCGGGGGACGAGGACCTGGTCATGATCCAGGCCCGGCGGATCGTGCTGGAGAGCGCGCTGGCCGGTGCCGTGCGGGCGGAGCCGGGCGTGGTGGTGCGGTACGGGGAGCCCGTCGTCGGCCTGACGCGGGGCGAGGGGGGTGAGGGGGGTGAGGGGGGCGAGGAGGCCGGGAGGGCGGCGGGGGTTGACGGGCCCGGGGTGGCCGGGCCGGCCGGCGCGGTGCCGTGGGTCCGGGTCACCGGGGTGACCACCCCGGGCGGCGCGTACCGGGGCGACCTCGTGGTGGACGCGGCCGGCCGGCGGAGCGGCTCCGCCGGCCTGGCGGCCGCCGCCGGCTGCCGTCCGGCCCCCGTCGAGCGGCACCGCACCGGGCTGGCGTACTTCTGCCGCTGGTACCGGCTCCCCGACGGGACGGACGAGGGGCCGCGCCGGCCGTGGACCGTGACCGGCGGCGCCTTCGCGGGCTGCGCGGTCTTCCCGTCCGACAACCGGGTCTTCGCCGTCACGGTGTTCGCGCACACCGGGGACCCCACCCGCGCCGCCCTGCGGGACCCGGCCGTGTTCGAGGCCGCCGCGCGGGCCTTCCCGCCCGGCGCGGCCTGGCTCGGGCTGGGCGCCGAGCCGCTGTCGGGGGTGCTGGCGGCCGCGGGCCTGGACAACCGGTGGAGCCCGCTCGCCGACGGGCGGGGCCCGGTGGCCGGCGGGATGGTGCCGGTCGGCGACGCGCTCACCCACACCAACCCGACCCTGGGGCAGGGGACTTCGCTGGCGCTGTGGGCCGCCGACCGGGTGGCGCGCACGGCCCACCAGGACCCGGGCTCCTTCGGCTTCGCCGCCGCCTACCACGGCTGGGCGCTGCGCACCCTGAAGCCGTGGTTCGACCTCCAGGTCGGGGCCGACGCGGCGGTCGGGGAGCGGCTCGCGGCGGGGGCCGGCGGCGTGGCCGGCGGGGCCGGGGCGGGCCGGGCCCGGGAGGCGGCCGCGCTGTTCGAGTGCGCGCTGGAGGACCCGGAGGTGATGCGGGCCCGGGCCCGGGTCCGCCACCTGGCCGAGCCCCCCGAGCGCGCCTACGCGGACCCCGAGGTCCGGGCGCGGGTGGCCCGCTGGCTCGCGGCCCGGCCGGACTGGACGCCGAACGCGGTGGGCCCGGCCCGCGCGGAATGGGAGGAACTCACCGGCACCCGCAGCGGCGCGCACACCGGGGCCGACGCTGACACGAACCCCGGCACCGGGAGCGGCCCCGGGAGCGGCCCAGGCACGGGCCTCAGCACCAGCCCCGGCCTCAACACCGGATGCGGCCCCGGCCTCAACACCGGCCCCGGCCCCGACACCAGGTGCGGCACCGGCCCCGGCACCAGCATCGGGAGCGGTCCCGGCACCAGCACCGGCACGGGCCTCGGCACCAGCACCGGGTGCGGCCCCGGCACCGGGACGGGCCTCAGCCCCGGTCCCGGCACCAGCACCGGCACGGGCCTCGGCACCAGCGCCGGGTGCGGCCCCGGCACGGGGACGGGCCTCAGCACCGGCCCCGGCACGGCCATCGGCTCCGGCCCCGCTCCCGGCCCCGGCCAGGCCCAGGCAGCGGTGCCCGGGCCGGCCCGGGGCGCGGCCGGGTGAGGGGGCGGGGGCCGGTCCCGTGCCGACCGCAGCCGGGCCGTTGCCCGCGGGCCGGGGCGGCGGCTCAGCCCGTGCCGCCCAGCACCTCGGCCAGGTCGTAGCCGACGACCTCCTCCAGCTGGGCGTACGTACAGCTCTCCGGCGTCCGGTCGGGGCGCCAGCGCGCGAACTGCGCGGTGTGCCGGAAGCGGTCGCCCTCCATGTGGTCGTACCGCACCTCGCAGACCCGCTCCGGGCGCAGCGGTACCCAGGACAGGTCCTTCTTCCCCGTCCAGCGGCTCTGCGCGCCCGGCAGCCGGGCGGTCTCGTGGGCCGCCTCCTCGGCCCAGGCGGCCCAGGGATGGCCGGCCGGGTCCGGCATGCGCAGGGGTTCGAGCTCCTCGACGAGCTCGGCCCGGCGCTTCATCGGGAAGGCGGCGCAGACGCCCACGTGCTGGAGGGCGCCGTGGTCGTCGTACAGGCCGAGCAGCAGCGATCCGATGATCGGACCGCTCTTGTGGAAACGGAAACCCGCGACGACGACATCGGCCGTACGCTCGTGCTTGATCTTGAACATGAGGCGGGCGTCGGGCCGGTAGGGAAGATCGAGGGGTTTCGCGACGACCCCGTCGAGCCCGGCGCCCTCGAACCGCTCGAACCACTCCCGCGCGAGCCCGGGATCGGTGGTGGCGGGCGCGAGGTGGACGGGGGGCCGGGCGGTGGAGAGCGAATGGACGAGGGCGCTGCGGCGCTCGCCGAGCGGGGTGTCGAGGAGGGACTCGTCGCCGAGCGCGAGCAGGTCGAAGGCGACGAAGCTGGCCGGCGTCGTCCCGGCGAGCAGCTTCACCCGGGAGGCGGCGGGGTGGATCCGCTCGCTGAGACGGTCGAAGTCGAGGCGTCCGCCGTGCACGACGACGATCTCCCCGTCGACCACGCAGCGGGCCGGCAGGTTCTCCTTCAGCGCGGCCACCAGCTCGGGGAAGTACCTGGTCAGGCTCTTGCCGGTACGGCTGCCGACCTCCACCTCGGCCCCGTCACGGTGCACGATCGCCCGGAAGCCGTCCCACTTGGCCTCGTACTGCATGCCCGGCGGGATCCTGCTCACCGACTTGGCGAGCATCGGCTTCACGGGCGGCATCACCGGCAGGTCCATGCCCTCGATTCTGCGGTGGTACGTCCGGGCCCGCTCGGTGTGCGCGTCCGCCCGCACCCGCCTACCGTGGCGCCCATGGGCGGTAGCGCGGGTGGTGCGATCGAGCTCGAAGCGGGCGGACGGGCGGTACGCCTGTCCAGCCCGGACAAGGTGTACTTCCCGGAGCGCGGCCTCACCAAGCGGGACGTCGCCGAGTACTACCTGGCCGTCGCCGACGGGATCACCCGCGCGCTGCGCGACCGCCCCACCACCCTGGAGCGGTACCCGGAGGGAGTGGAGGGGGAGTCCTTCTTCCAGAAGCGCGCCCCGAAGAACCTGCCCGACTGGATCCCCACCGCGCACATCGCCTTCCCCAGCGGCCGCACGGCCGACGAGATCTGCCCGACCGAGCCGGCCGCCGTCCTGTGGGCCGCCAACCTGGGCTGCCTGACCTTCCACCCGTGGCCGGTGCGCCGCGAGGACACCGACCGGCCGGACGAACTGCGCATCGACCTCGACCCGCAGCCCGGCACCGACTACCACCACGCGGTGGCGGCGGCGCACGAACTGCGGGCGCTGCTCGACGAGCTGGGGCTGCGCGGCTGGCCCAAGACCTCGGGCGGTCGCGGCCTGCACGTCTTCGTCCCGATCGCGCCGCGCTGGACCTTCACCGAGGTCCGCCGCTGCGCCATCGCCCTGGGCCGGGAGCTGGAGCGCCGCATGCCGGGCAAGGTCACCACGGCCTGGTGGAAGGAGGAACGCGGCGAGCGGATCTTCGTCGACTACAACCAGACGGCCCGCGACCGGACCATCGCCTCGGCCTACTCCGTCCGCCCCCGCCCGCACGCCCCGGTCTCGGCGCCGCTGCGCTGGGACGAGGTGGACGACGCGGAACCGCGCGACTTCGACATCGTGACGATGCCGGCACGCTTCGCCGAACTGGGCGACCTGCACGCCGACATGGACGACCACGCCTTCGGCCTGGAAACCGTCCTGGAACTCGCGGCCCGCGACGAACACGACCACGGCCTGGGCGACATGCCGTACCCGCCGGACTACCCGAAGATGCCGGGCGAACCGAAACGCGTCCAGCCGAGCCGCGCGAAGCCCGCCGACTGACACCCAACCCGGCTTCCGGGGCCCGGGGCGCGGGCGACTCCCTTGCTCCCGCCCGGGGCGCCAGGGCCTAGCCTGGCGGCATGGACGTCGCTCCCGCCCCGCTCCCGCTGCTCTTCCTCGACGTGGACGGCCCGCTGATCCCCTTCGGCGGAACCGGCTACCCCCCGGCCGCCGGGCCCGGCAATCCGCTGCTCGCCAGGCTCGACCCCGGTCTCGGGCCCCGGCTGCTGGCCCTGCCGTGCGAGCTGGTGTGGGCGACGACCTGGGCGGACGAGGCCAACGAGACGCTCTCCCCGCGCCTGGGTCTGCCGTGCCTGCCGGTGGTGGAGTGGCCGGAGCCCTCCGACGCCGAGGGCCGGGACGGCCTGCACTGGAAGACCCGCACCCTCCTGGAACGGGCCGGCGAGCGGCCGTTCGTCTGGGCCGACGACGAGATCACCCCCGCCGACCGGGCCTGGGCCGCCGCCCACCACCCCGCCCCCGCGCTCCTGCACCGCGTCGACCCCCGGACGGGACTGACGGACGCGGACTTCGCCGTACTGGCCCGCTGGCTGGGCCGGCCCGGAGCGGACACCCCCTAGTCGGTGTCCGTCGCCGCGAGGACGGCCAGGCGGCGGCGGTCGGGGGAGAGGGCCGCGATGGCGAAGTCGGTGCCTGTCTCGTTGTGGAACCAGCCGGAGTCGGCCTCGAAGCGGAACCAGGTGGTCTCGCGGGCCCAACGCTCCACTTCCTCGGCGTCGGCCAGGGCCGGGGCCCCGCTGAGGGCGGACATCGAGCGCCATGCCCACATCCGACCCCACGCTCCGCCCACGCCCTGGTCGTACACCCCGCCCATCGAGGCGGAGGCGAAGAGCAGCTGCCAGACGTCGTCCAACGGTGTGAGCGCGACCTCGAAGCGGGCCGTGGCGCCGACGTCGGCGTGCGCCAGCTGCTCCTGGTACGTCCGCGCCCGCCGGGCGGCGTCCTCGTACCCGTCGGCGAGCCGCGCCCCCAGTTCCCGGAGGTACGCGACGTCGCCCTCGGCGGCACGCCGCTCCGGCTCGCCCCGGACGAACTGAACGTCTTCCATGATCTTCACCCTCATCGGACACGAGCACCGCTGTTGATCAGGTGTTGATCGGACGTCCATCCCGCCCGTCCACGATCGGCGCATGTCGATGAACTCCATTGCCGCCCCCGCCTGGTACGACCAGGCCCTGTGCGCCCAGACCGGTCCGAGCTTCTTCTTCCCGGAGCCGGGGTCCTCGCTCCAGGACGCGAAGCGGCTCTGCGGGGCGTGCGAGGGCAGGGCGGCGTGCCTGGAGTACGCGCTCGCGAACGACGAGCGCTTCGGGGTGTGGGGCGGCCTGTCGGAGGCGGAGCGCTCCGCCCTGCGTCCGCGCGGCGGAACGGCGTAGCGGGAGGGCGTAGCGGGAGGGCGGGCCGACGCGGCCGGACACGGCGGAACCCCCGGCGGGGCCGGGGGTTCCGGGTGGCGGTTCAGCCCTTGCGGGCGGCCATGCGCGCGGCGCGCGCGGCGAGGCGCTCGTCGAACTTGCGGGCCTCGCTGTCCAGGCCGTTCATGAAGAGCCCCAGCTCCTCCTGGGCCTTCTGGCCCTCCGGACCCAGGTCCTCGATGTCCATGATCTTGAGGAAGCGGATCACGGGGCTCAGTACGTCGTCGTGGTGGATCCGCAGGTTGTAGACCCCGCCGATCGCCATCTGCGCGGCCATCCGCTCGAAGCCGGGCATGCCGTGTCCGGGCATCCGGAAGTTGACGACGACGTCCCGCACGGCCTGCATCGTCAGGTCGGGGGCGATCTCGAAGGCCGCCGCAAGCAGGTTGCGGTAGAAGATCATGTGCAGGTTCTCGTCCTGCGCGATGCGGGCGAGCATCCGGTCGCAGACCGGGTCACCGGACTGGTGTCCGGTGTTGCGGTGCGAGATGCGGGTCGCCAGCTCCTGGAAGGCGACGTAGGCGACCGAGTGCAGCATCGAGTGGCTGTTGTCCGACTCGAAGCCCTCCGACATGTGCTGCATGCGGAACGCTTCCAGCTTGTCCGGGTCCACGGCGCGCGAGGCGAGCAGGTAGTCGCGCATCACGATGCCGTGGCGGCCCTCCTCGGCGGTCCAGCGGTGCACCCAGGTGCCCCACGCGCCGTTGCGGCCGAAAAGGGTCGCGATCTCGTGGTGGTAGCTGGGCAGGTTGTCCTCGGTCAGCAGGTTCACGACCAGGGCGATCTTGCCGATGTCGGTGACCTTGGACTGCTGGGGGTCCCAGGCCTCGCCGTCCTCGAAGAAGCCCGGGAAGTTGCGGCCGTCGCTCCACGGCACGTACTCGTGGGGCATCCAGTCCTTGGTGACCTTCAGATGGCGGTTGAGCTCCTGTTCGACCACCTCTTCCAGCGCGTACAGCAGCTTGGCGTCGGTCCACGCCTCCGAGCTGCCGAGGTGGGGAGAGGTGATCGTCACGGGTACTCCTGGGGACAAAGCGAATTACCTACGGTTCCGTAGCCTACGGAATCGTAGGTTAAGCGCGACATCAAGGAGCGCCAAGCCCCACCCGTCGGTCTGTCCGGCTACATCCGGTTATCCATGCAGTTCGAGACGGCGCCGGACTGCTCCGCGGACGTGAGAATCACGCCGGAAGGTGGTCCGCGACGCCGCCTTGACGGCGCGGACCGCCTTCTCCGGGGCCGGCCCGTCCCGGGCGCTACCGCCCCGTCGCCCCCCGGACCTCCTCGGCGGAGGCGGCCCGCAGCACGCCGCCGTCGAGCAGCAGCCAGCGCGTGATGCCGATCGACTCCAGGAACGGCACGTCGTGGCTGGCCACCAGGAGCGCGCCCTCGTAGGACTCCAGGGCCGCGCCGAGCTGCCGCACGCTCGCCAGGTCCAGGTTGTTCGTCGGCTCGTCCAGCATCAGCAACTGCGGAGCCGGCTCCGCGAGCAGCAGCGCCGCCAGCGTCGCCCGGAAGCGTTCGCCGCCCGACAGGGTGCCGGCCGGCCGGTCCGCCCGGGCGCCCCGGAACAGGAAGTGCGCGAGCCGCGCCCGGATCACGTTGTTCGTGGCCTGCGGGGCGAACCGTGCCACGTTCTCCACCACCGACCGCTCGTCGTCCAGCACGTCCAGCCGCTGCGGCAGGAAACGGGCGGGGACGTGGGTCACCGCCTCCCCGGACGCGGGCGGCAGCAGGCCGGCGACGGTCCGCAGCAGGGTCGTCTTGCCCGAGCCGTTCGCGCCGACCAGCGCGATCCGCTCCGGGCCGCGCACCTCCCACTCGCCCGCGACCCGCGCGCCGCCGTGGGCGAGGCGCAGGTCACTCAGGGTGAGCACCCGGCGCCCTGGCGGGACCTGGGTGGCGGGCAGCCGGACGCGGATCTCCGCGTCGTCGCGCACCGCCTCGACGGCCTGGTCCAGCCGCTCCCTGGCGTCCGCCAGCTTCTCGGCGTGCATGATGCGGTGCTTGCCCGCCGACTCCTGGGCGGCGCGCTTGCGGGCCCCCATCACGATCTTCGGCTCGCGCTTGTTGTCGTTCATCTTCTGGCCGTACCGCTTGCGGCGGGCCAGTTTGACCTGGGCGTCGGCCAGTTCGCGCTTCTGGCGCTGTACGTCGGCCTCGGCGACCCGGACCATCCGCTCGGCCGACTCCTGCTCGGCCGCCAGCAGCCGCTCGTATGCGCTGAAGTTGCCGCCGTACCAGCGGACTTCGCCCTCGCGCAGGTCGGCGATCTGGTCGACCCGCTCCAGCAGCTCCCGGTCGTGGCTGACCAGCACCATCACCCCGGACCAGGACTCGACGGCCGCGTACAGGCGGCGCCGGGCCCGCAGGTCCAGGTTGTTGGTGGGTTCGTCGAGGAGCAGTACGTCCGGTCCGGCGAGCAGCAGCGCCGCCAGCCGCAGCAGGACGCACTGGCCGCCCGACAGCTCGGCGACGGTCCGGTCCAGGCCGATACCGGCGAGGCCGAGCTGGTCGAGGACGGCGAGTGCCCGCTCCTCCACGTCCCAGTCGTCGCCGACGGCGGTGAAGTTGGACTCGGTGGCCTCACCCGCCTCGATGGCGTGCAGGGCCTCTCGGGCGGTGCGGATGCCGAGCGCCTCGTCCACCCGCAGGGCGGTGTCGAGCGTGGCGTCCTGCGGGAGGTAGCCGACGGTCCCGGCGACCGACACCTGCCCCGAGGACGGGGTCAGGGCGCCGGCGAGGAGCTTCAACAGGGTGGACTTCCCACACCCGTTGAGGCCGACCAGGCCGGTCCGGCCGGGCCCGACGGTCAGGTCGAACCCGTCGAAGACCGGACTGCCGTCGGGCCAGTCGAAGGAGAGGGCGGTGCAGGTGGCGAAAACAGGGGCATGGCTCATGGAGGCCTCCAGGTTGCGTGGATGGTGCGTGCAACGTGGTGAGACGGCCGACTGCCACGGGGTCCGCGAGGATGCGGCGGGTGGTCGAAGGTGTCGGTGTCTCGGTCCTCAGAAGAGCAATGTCCTACTCCGTTTCGGCGACTGCAGGGCCTTCACGAAGCTACGGGCGGCCGGGGCCGCCCGCAAACGAATTAGTCAGCAGGAGCCGCGCATCAGCTCGTCGAGACTGTGGTCCATGTCGAGATAGCGGTGTTCCAGGCCCGGGGGCACGAGCGCGGAGGTGCGTTCGAGGAACCGCTGGAGCTCGGCCGTGGTCATCAGCACGATCGCCACGCCCTCCGGCGCGTGGAACTCGACCGTGGTCCGGTCCCCGTCGTACGGCCGCACCCGCACGTCGCCGCACCCCGACGGATGGCGCAGCCCGGACATCAGCAGCTCGCGGGCGAAGGTCCAGGACACCTCCACGCCTTCGAGCGTGGCCAGGGCGGGGAAGGCCATGCGGACGGCGAAGGGGTCCGAGCGGTCGTAGCAGAGGGTGACGGGGACGGTCTCGACCTTCGGTGCGGTGGCGATCAGTCGGGCCTGCACGGCCTGCTCGATGACAGTGATCAAGGCTCGCTCCCTTGCGGCGGATCTGCTGTCGGGCTGTGGGGTGGAGCCCGGCAACCGGATAGACGCCGGAATCGGCAAATCCGTGCATGGCGGATGACGTGAGCTGTGTCACCGATTGGCGCGATCTCATCTGTGCGATCGCACAGAGTGAGCGGTGGTGACATGCGGTCAAAGGGCGCGGAGACGGCGACGGCCCCGCGCGGCGATCTCAATACGTCCGGTATTCGATCGCTCCGCAGGCCTAAGCGGATGCGGGAGGGGCCCGAGGGGCGGGTGGAGGCACCCTGGACGGAGTCCGTGGGGTGCGTTAGCTTCCCGCGCCATGAGACTTCTGGGAGTTGGCATGTGCGCGGCAGCTCTGCTGGTCGCCACCGCTGTGGCGCCGGCGAGCGCGGACAGCGGCGCTGGCGGCGGCGCGGACCTGGCGCCGGGCTCACGCGGAGTCGGCTGGGCGGTCAAGGACACCGGGCAGGTGGGCGCCGAAGCCGTCCGCTTCCGCGGCCTGGCCGCCGTCAGCCGCGGCACGGCCTGGCTCGCGGGCTCCAAGGGGCGGGTGCTGCGCACCGGGGACGGCGGCCGCAGCTGGCGGGACGTCTCGCCGCCCGCCGCGGTGGCCGAGGGGCTGGAACTGCGCGACATCGAGGCCTTCGACGGGCGGCGCGCGGTCGCCCTGTCCATCGGCGAGGGCGAGGCCTCCCGGGTCCTGCGCACCGAGGACGGCGGCGCGACCTGGACCGAGGCCTTCCGAAACACCGATCCGCGTGCCTTCTACGACTGCCTGACCTTCTTCGACTCCCGTCACGGTCTGGCGGTGAGCGACCCCGTCGACGGGAAGTTCCGTCTCCTGGCCACCGATGACGGCGGGCGCAGCTGGCGGGTGCTCCCGGACGCGGGGATGCCGCCGGCGCTGACGGGCGAGGCCGCCTTCGCGGCGAGCGGGCAGTGCCTGACGGCCTCCGGGCCGCGGGACGTGTGGCTGGCCACCGGCGGGGGGCCGACGGCACGGGTGCTGCACTCCGCCGACCGGGGCCTGACCTGGCGGGTCGCCGACTCCACCGTCCCGGGCGGGGACCCGGCGCGCGGGGTGTTCGCCCTGGCCTTCCGCGACCGCACGACGGGCCTCGCGGTCGGCGGCGACTACCGGACCGGCCAGCCGTCGCCGCGGGCGGCGGCTCGCTCCGCCGACGGGGGCCGCGGCTGGACCCAGGCGGCTGTTCCGCCGCCGGCCTACCGTTCGGGCGCGGCCTGGTACCCGTACGGGCACGGCACCGCCCTCGCGGTCGGCCCGACGGGCACGGACGTCACCACCGACGCGGGGCGGACCTGGCGGGCGCTGGAGGCGGGGTCGTTCGACACCGTCGACTGCGCGGCGGACGGGGGCTGCTGGGCGGCAGGCGAAAAGGGCCGCGTGGCCCGCCTGGAGCGCCACTAGCCGGCCCCGCTGCGCGGGCTGCTCCCCGCCCCGCCCTTCGCCCGTTCCCCGGGGCTGCGCCCCGGCCCCCCTGGGGGCTCCGCCCCCAGACCCCCGCGCCTCAAACGCCGGCGAGGCTGGAATTCGCTGCGCGAATCCAGCCCGCGCGGCGTTCGAGCGCAACGGGGTCCGGGGCGGAGCCCCGGTTCTTCCAGCCTCGCCGGCGTTTGAGGCGCGGGGGCAGGGGCAGCGCCCCTGGGAACGGTGGAAGGGCGGGTAGGGGACGGCCCCGCGCAGCGGCCGACACACCGGCAGAGGGCAGCCCCCGCGCGGCGGTCCAGCCCGGCGGGCGCGGGACGGCCCCGCGCGGCGGGGCCCCGGACCGCCCGGCCAGGGCTACGGCAGGGTCTCGCGGGCCTCGGCCAGCGCCGCGGAGGTCTTCGTGGCGATGAACTCCGTGATCCGGTACGCGCAGACGCCCGCCACCACGAAGGGGTCCCCGGCCGCTATCTCCTCGATCTCGCCCCGCGAGACCCCGCGGGCCAGGATCACCCCGCCGTCCCGTGGGACCTTGCGCCCGGAGGCGAGGAAGACGCCGGACGCGTAGTACCCGTCCAGCCACGCGAGGTGGGCGTCCATCCGCTCTTCGACGGCTTCGATGGGCGCGGTGTAGCTGAGCTCCATGACGAACATGATCGTCAGGCTACCCTCGCACCCCATGACGACTGTGAAGACCCCCGCCGACGAGGCCGAGGCCCGGGCGATACAGGACGAACTGCGTGGCCGCGTCGTGCTCGACGAGGTAGGCCCCCCGCCCGGCCAGGGGCTGATCGCCGGGGTGGACGTGGCCTACGACGACGAACGGGACCTGGTCGCGGCCGCCGCCGTGGTCCTCGACGCCGCCACCCTGGAGGTGGTGGCCGAGTCCACCGCCGCCGGGAACGTCAGCTTCCCCTACGTGCCCGGACTGCTCGCCTTCCGCGAGCTGCCGACCGTGCTCGCCGCCCTGGAGGCCCTCCCCGTCACCCCCGACCTCGTCGTCTGTGACGGCTACGGCCTCGCCCACCCGCGCGGCTTCGGCCTGGCCTGCCACCTCGGGGTGGTCACGGGCCTGCCCAGCATGGGCGTCGCGAAGAACCCCTTCACCTTCACCTGCGAGGAGCCCGGCGCCCCGCGCGGCGAGTCCTCCCCGCTGCTCGCGCCCGACGGCGGCGTCGTCGGCCGGGCGCTGCGCACCCAGCACGGGATCAAACCGGTGTACGTCTCCGTCGGCCACCGCGTCTCCCTGGACAACGCCTGCGCCCACGCCCTCGCGCTGAGCCCCCGCTTCCGCATCCCCGAGACCACCCGGCACGCCGACTCCCTGTGCCGTCGCGCCCTCCGGGAGGCCGTCGACGGCCTCCAGTGACCGGAGCTCGCCCGTGTGTTCGCGCCCCTGGTGCATTTGAGCGAACTCGGCCGGTGAAGCCCGAGCCTCCGTGTACGGCCCAATGCCCTTTGTGCTCGTCTTTGTCCGGTACGCGCGGTACCAACGGTGCGCAGCCCGGCTGCGCTTGGCGGCGGAAGGGGCAGATTCGTGAGCAGAGGTACGAACGGAGCGGGCCAGAGGAAGCGGCAGCGGCGGGCGGTGGCCGCGCTGAGCGCGCTCGGCGTCGTCGCGGGGCTCGCGGCCGGCGCGCTGGCGGCTCCGGCCGGCGCCGCCGCGGCCCCAGCGGGCCCCAAGGGCTCCGCGGCGGTCTCCGATCCGAAGCACCCGGACGGGAGCCCCGTCGCGTGCGACGGGAAGGTCTACCTCTCCAAGGGCGATCCGGACCAGCTCTACACCGTCGAACGGGGGCCCGGGAAGGTCCGGTTCAAGGAGCTGGGCGAGCCGACGCCCTTCCTCTACAACGCCATCGGCGTGAACCCGGACGACCGCTTCCTGTACGGGACCACGTTCGGCGACGGGGCCAACAAGCTGGTCCGCTTCGACGGCGAGGGCGAGTACGTCCTGAACGAGGACGGGGTCGAGGGCCTTCCGGCCGCCCTCTACATCTCGGGCACGTTCGACGACGAGGGCAACTACTTCGTCCTGGCCGACAACACGGGTCTGATCCAGCAGATCGACGTGAAGAACAACAGGGTGGTCCGGACGATCGACATCCCGGCCCTGGCTCCCGACGCCCTCGACATCTTCGACATCGCCTTCCACGACGGGTACCTCTGGGGCGCGACCGAGGCGGGCGCCATCGTACGGATCGACGTCGAGAACGCGAGCGCGGACTTCTTCCCCGGCGTCCTGCCGGGCGGTTCCGACTTCGGCGGCGTCTTCGTCTACGGAAACGGCGACCTCGGGTTCTTCCGCAACGCCGGAGAGCTCATCCGCGTCCACGTGAAGAACGCGGCCGGATCCAACCCGAAGTTCACCGTGCTGTCGCGGCAGGCGACGCCGGAGCAGTCGCTGACGAACGTCGACGCCACCTCCTGCTTCTTCGACTCCTCCGCCGACCTGTCGGTCCACAAGCGCGGCCCCAAGGTCGTCAGGGCGGGCGACGAGATCACCTACGACATCACGGTGAAGAACGACCACAAGGGCGCCTCCTCCGGCTGGTCCCTGGTCGACGACCTCCCCGCGAGGGTCCTGGACCCCGCCACCGACACCGAGGGCTGCGAGATCAGCAACGGCCTCCTCTCCTGCACGGGCGGCCCGCTGCGCGAGGGCGGCCGCGTGAAGATCACGGTGTCCGGCACCGCCGCGGACGTCACCAAGCCGACCGCCGTGCCGAACACCGCCACGGTCTTCGGTGACGACCAGGACCCGCGCAAGAAGAACAACACGGGCTTCGCGTCCACGAAGATCAAGCCGGCCGCCGGCGACGGGGAGGAAGAGCAGAAGGAGCGCGAGGAGCACAAGGAGCACGGGGACGGGCACGGCGGGCGTTAGCCGGCCGGGGGAGGCGGCGGGGACCGGGCCGGGACGAGCGCCCGGGGCCCCGCCGCCGAACCCCTACCGCTGCGCCGCCACCCGGAAGCGGATGCCGGCCTTCTGGAGGCGGGCCGACAGGGCGTCACCCATGGCCACCGCCGTCGTCAGCTGCCCGGAGCGGTCCGGGAGGGCGTCGTGGGCCAGGCACAGCGCGGACTCCGCCAGCATCTTCGCGGTCTCCCCGTAGCCCGGGTCACCGCCCGACACCTCGGTGAACACGCGCTGGCCACCGCCCTCGCCGACGAAGCGGACCGTGAACCAGCTGCGGGCGCGCCGCTCCGCGTCCGGACCGTTGCCCGGCTCCCACAGGCCCATCAGCCACCGCCGGGCCGGCGGGACCTGCACCAGCGCCGCGGTCGCGCCCACCGCCGCCGTCAGGCCCACCGCGACCGGCAGGTGCCGCACCGAGGCGTAGTGGCGGTAGCGGAAGTCCGGCCCGTACCGCTCCAGCACGGCCGCCGACCGGGTCACGATCCGCGGGTCCAGTACGGGCAGCGGCAGCGCCCAGGTCCCGGTCTCCCGGCTGAAGCGCGGAACGCCCACGGGCCCGCGTACGCGGCGCCCCGGCAGCCGGGGCTCGTGCAGCCGGCGGGCGCGCGCGGCCGCCAGGGTCTGCGGCCCCCGGCCCAGCGCGGTCAGGGCGGAGGCGACGGTACCGCCGGAGGCGAGCGCCCCGGCCCGCAGGAACCCGTCCACCCGCAGCGGCACCCCCGAGGGCAGCAGGCCCACCGTGAAGTACGCCCCGAGGTCGGCCGGGATCGAGTCGAACCCGCACGCGTGCACGAGCCGCGCCCCCGTCTCGCGGGCCCGCGCGTCGTGCTCGACGTACATCCGGTCCACGAACTCCGGCTCCCCGGTGAGGTCCGCGTAGTCGGTGCCCTCCGCGGCGCAGGCCGCGACCAGCTCCGCACCGTGATGGACGTACGGCCCGACCGTGGTGGCCACCACCCGGGTACGGGCGGCCAGTTCGCGCAGCGCCCGCCGGTCGCCCGCGTCGGCCCGCAGCAGCGGCAGCCGCGCGCAGTCCGGGTTCAGGGCGGCCAGCCGCTCGCGCAGCCGCTCCAGCTTGCCGAGGTCGCGCCCGGCCAGCGCCCACCGGGTGCCGACGGGGGCGTGCCCGGCGAGGTACTCGGCGGTGAGTGCCCCGACGAAGCCGGTGGCGCCGTAGAGCACGAGGTCGAGCTCCCGCCCCGGACGGCCGCCGCGGACGGGCTCATTGTGGACCTGCTCGGTCATGGAACGTTCCTCCCAGCTGGTGTGGGTGGCTGAGGTTAGCGTTGACACCGACGGTCCGGGCGAGCAGGAGCCACAGCGGAAACCTGCTAAGCGCTTGCTCTTGTGCTGAGTGGGGAGCATTCCTAGCATCACTGGTGTTACATCGGTTGTGTCACACACCTGCACACCCACCCACCCGTACACCAGGATGCCGGGGGCACGATGGCAGTGACAGCAGGCCCGCTCGCGGGAGTACGCGTCGTCGAACTGGCGGGCATCGGTCCCGGCCCGTTCGCCGCCATGGTCCTCGCCGACCTCGGCGCGGACGTCGTACGCGTGGACCGGCCGGGCGGCGGAGGGCTCGCGATCGACCCGGCCCACGACGTCACCAACCGCAACAAGCGTTCCGTCCTGGTCGACCTGAAGTCCCCCGAGGGCCCCGCCCTCGTACTGGACCTGGTCGAGCGCGCCGACGTGCTGATCGAGGGCTTCCGCCCCGGGGTCGCCGAGCGGCTCGGCGTCGGCCCGGACGACTGCCTCGCCCGCAACCCCGGGCTGGTCTACGGCCGGATGACCGGCTGGGGCCAGCAGGGCCCGCTCGCCCACACCGCCGGCCACGACATCGCGTACATCGCCGTCACCGGCGCACTCGGCATGATCGGCAACCCCGGCGAGCCCCCGGCGGTCCCCGCCAACCTCGTCGGCGACTACGCGGGCGGCTCGCTCTACCTCGTCATCGGCATCCTCGCCGCCCTCCACCACGCCCGCGGCCCCGAGGGCGCCGGCCAGGTCGTGGACGCCGCGATCGTCGACGGCACCGCCCACCTCACCGCCATGATCCACGGCATGGTCGCGGCCGGCGGCTGGCAGGACCGGCGCGGAGCCAACCTCCTGGACGGCGGCTGCCCCTTCTACGGCACCTACGAGACCTCCGACGGCCAGTACATGGCCGTCGGCGCTCTGGAGCAGCAGTTCTACGACACCTTCACCGAGCTCCTCGGCATCGCCGACCGGGCCCCCGCCCGCAAGGACCTCGCCCGCTGGGGCGAGCTGCGCGAGGCCGTCGCCGCGCGCTTCAAGTCCCGTACGCGCGCGGAGTGGACGGCCGTCTTCGAGGGCACCGACGCCTGCGTGGCACCCGTCCTCTCGCTCCGCGAGGCCCCGCACCACCCCCACCTCACCGCACGCGGCACCTTCACCGACTTCGGCGGCACCCTCCAGCCCGCCCCCGCCCCGCGCTTCTCCGCCACCCCGACCCGCGTCGCCTCCGGCCCTGCCCTGCCCGGCGCGGACACCGGCTCCGTGGCCGCCGACTGGGGCGTACCGGCACTGCTCCCGAAAGAGGCCTGATGGAACTGTCCAGCCGTACGACGAGCGCGGCCCCGATGCGACGCCGCATCTACGACGCCGACCACGAGGCGTTCCGCGAGACCGTACGCACCTTCCTGAACAAGGAGGTGCTGCCGCACTACGAGCAGTGGGAGAAGGACGGCATCGTCAGCCGGGACGCCTGGCGTGCCGCAGGCCGGCAGGGCCTGCTGGGCCTGGCCGTCCCCGAGGAGTACGGCGGCGGAGGCAACCCGGACTTCCGCTACGCGGCGGTGCTCGCCGAGGAGTTCACCCGCGCCGGAGCCCCGGGACTCGCGATCGGCCTGCACAACGACATCATCGGCCCCTACCTGACCTCGCTGGGCACCGAGGAGCAGAAGCGCCGCTGGCTGCCCGGCTTCTGCTCCGGCGAGACCATCACCGCGATCGCGATGACCGAGCCCGGCGCCGGCTCCGACCTCCAGGGGATCCGCACCACCGCCGAGGACCGGGGCGACCACTGGCTGCTCAACGGCTCCAAGACCTTCATCTCCAACGGCATCCTCGCCGACCTGGTCATCGTCGTCGCCAAGACCACCCCCGAGGGCGGGGCGCACGGACTGTCCCTGCTGGTCGTCGAGCGCGGCGCCGAGGGATTCGAACGCGGCCGCAACCTCGACAAGATCGGCCAGAAGTCCCAGGACACCGCCGAGCTGTTCTTCAACGACGTACGCGTCCCCAAGGAGAACCTCCTCGGCGAGCTGAACGGGGCCTTCGTCCACCTGATGACCAACCTCGCGCAGGAGCGCATGGGCATCGCGATGGCCGCCATCACCGCCGCCGAACACCTGCTGGAGATCACCACCACGTACGTCAAGGAACGCGAGGCCTTCGGGCGGCCGCTCTCCAAGCTCCAGCACATCCGGTTCGAGATCGCCGAGATGGCCACCGAGTGCGCCGTCACCCGCACCTTCCTGGACCGCTGCATCACCGACCACGCCAACGGGGAACTGGACCACGTCCACGCCTCGATGGCCAAGTGGTGGGCCACCGAACTCCAGAAGCGGGTGGCCGACCGCTGCCTCCAGCTGCACGGCGGCTACGGCTACATGACCGAATACCGGGTGGCGCGCGCCTTCACCGACGGCCGCATCCAGACCATCTACGGCGGCACGACCGAGATCATGAAAGAGATCATCGGCCGCTCCCTCCTCGGCTGACTCCGCCCCCGACCTCCCCCTCGGACACCTTCGAAAGGCCTGACCAGTGAGCACCGAAGCGTACGTGTACGACGCGATCCGCACCCCGCGCGGCCGGGGCAAGGCCAACGGCGCCCTGCACGGCACCAAGCCGATCGACCTGGTCGTCGGCCTCATCGACGCCCTGCGCGAGCGCAACCCCGGCCTGGACCCCGCCGCCATCGACGACATCGTCCTCGGCGTCGTCGGTCCCGTCGGCGACCAGGGCTCCGACATCGCCCGCATCGCCGCCATCGCCGCGGGCCTGCCGGACACCGTCGCCGGCGTACAGGAGAACCGCTTCTGTGCCTCGGGCCTGGAAGCCGTCAACCTGGCCGCCGCCAAGATCCGCTCCGGCTGGGAGGACCTCGTCCTCGCCGGCGGCGTCGAGTCCATGTCCCGCGTCCCCATGGCCTCCGACGGCGGCGCCTGGTTCGCCGACCCCATGACCAACTGGGACACCGGCTTCGTCCCGCAGGGCATCGGCGCCGACCTGATCGCCACCATCGAGGGATTCTCCCGGCGCGACGTGGACGAGTACGCCGCCCTGTCCCAGGAGCGCGCCGCCACGGCCATCAAGGAGGGCCGCTTCGCGAAGTCCGTGGTCCCCGTCACCGACCGCAACGGCCTGGTCGTCCTGGACCACGAGGAGTTCGTCCGCCCCGGCACCACCGCCGACACCCTCGCCAAGCTGAAGCCCTCCTTCGCCGACATCGGCGACCTCGGCGGCTTCGACGCCGTCGCCCTGCAGAAGTACCACTGGATCGAGAAGATCGACCACGTCCACCACGCCGGCAACTCCTCCGGCATCGTCGACGGCGCCTCGCTCGTCGCCATCGGCACCCGCGAGGCCGGCGAGCGGGGCGGCCTGCGCCCGCGCGCCCGGATCGTGTCCGCCGCCGTCTCCGGCTCCGAGCCCACCATCATGCTCACCGGCCCCGCCCCGGCCACCCGCAAGGCCCTCGCCAAGGCCGGACTGACCATCGACGACATCGACCTGATCGAGATGAACGAGGCCTTCGCCGGCGTCGTGCTGCGCTTCGTCAAGGACATGGGCGTCTCCCTGGACAAGGTCAACGTCAACGGCGGCGCCATCGCCCTCGGCCACCCCCTCGGCGCCACCGGAGCCATGCTCCTGGGCACCGTCGTCGACGAACTGGAGCGCCAGGACAAGCGCTACGGCCTCGTCACCCTCTGCGTCGGCGGCGGCATGGGCGTCGCCACCATCGTCGAACGCGTCTGACCCGTCCTGATCCCCGATCCCTGATCCCACCTCTGACACGGAAGTAGCGAACATGAGCGAGTCCACCACGATCCGCTGGGAACAGGACGAGACCGGCGTCGTCACCCTGGTCCTCGACGACCCGGGCCAGTCCGCCAACACCATGAACCAGGCCTTCAAGGACTCCATCGCGGCCGTCGCCGACCGCGCCGAGGCCGAGAAGGACTCCATCCGCGGCATCATCTACACCTCCGCCAAGAAGACCTTCTTCGCCGGCGGCGACCTCAAGGACATGATCCGCCTCCGCCCCGAGGACGCACGGCTCGCCTTCGACACCGGCACCGAGATCAAGCGGTCCCTGCGCCGCATCGAGACCCTCGGCAAGCCCGTCGTCGCCGCCATCAACGGCGCCGCCCTCGGCGGCGGTTACGAGATCTGCCTCGCCTCCCACCACCGCGTCGCCCTCGACGCCCCCGGCTCCAAGATCGGCCTGCCCGAGGTCACCCTCGGCCTGCTCCCCGCGGGCGGCGGCGTCACCCGCACCGTCCGCCTCATGGGCATCGCCGACGCGCTGCTCAAGGTCCTGCTCCAGGGCACCCAGTACGACCCCCGGCGCGCCCTGGCCAACGGCCTGGTCCACGAACTCGCCGCCACCCCCGAGGAGATGCTGGCCAAGGCCCGCGCCTTCATCGACGCCAACCCCGAGTCGAAGCAGCCCTGGGACGTCCCCGGCTACAAGATCCCCGGCGGTACGCCCTCCAGCCCGCGCTTCGCCGCCAACCTGCCGGCCTTCCCCGCCAACCTCAAGAAGCAGCTGAACGGCGCCCCCTACCCGGCCCCGCGCAACATCCTGGCCTGCGCCGTCGAGGGCTCCCAGGTCGACTTCGAGACCGCCCTGACCATCGAGGCCCGTTACTTCACCGAGCTGGTCACCGGCCAGACCGCGAAGAACATGATCCAGGCGTTCTTCTTCGACCTCCAGGCCGTCAACGCCGGCCGCAGCCGCCCCCGGGGGACCGAGCCCCGCAAGGTCCGCAAGGTCGCCGTCCTCGGCGCCGGCATGATGGGCGCCGGCATCGCCTACTCCTGCGCCCGCGCGGGCATCGAGGTCGTCCTCAAGGACGTCACCGCCGAGGCCGCCGCCAAGGGCAAGGCGTACTCCGAGAAGCTGCTCGACAAGGCGCTCGCCAAGGGCCGCACCACCGAGGCCAAGCGCACCGAGCTGCTCGCCCGGATCACCCCGACCGCCGACGCCGCCGACCTGACCGGCTGCGACGCCGTCATCGAGGCCGTCTTCGAGGACACCGCCCTCAAGCACAAGGTGTTCCAGGAGATCCAGGACGTCGTCGCCCCCGACGCGCTGCTCTGCTCCAACACCTCCACCCTCCCCATCACCGGGCTCGCCGAAGGCGTCTCGCGCCCCGCCGACTTCATCGGCCTGCACTTCTTCTCGCCCGTCGACAAGATGCCGCTCGTGGAGATCATCAAGGGCGACCGCACCGGCGACGAGGCCGTCGCCCGCGCCTTCGACCTGGTCCGCCAGATCAACAAGACCCCGATCGTCGTCAACGACTCGCGCGGCTTCTTCACCTCGCGCGTCATCGGCCAGTTCATCAACGAGGGCGTGGCCATGGTCGGCGAGGGCATCGAGCCCGCCTCCGTCGAGCAGGCCGCCGCCCAGGCCGGCTACCCCGCCAAGGTGCTCTCGCTGATGGACGAGCTGACCCTCACCCTCCCGCGCAAGATCCGCAACGAGACCCGCAGGGCCTTCGAGGCCGAGGGCCGCGAGTGGACCGAACACCCGGCCGACCGGGTCATCGACCGGATGGTCGACGAGTTCGGCCGCCCCGGCCGCAGCGGGGGCGCAGGCTTCTACGAGTACGACGAGAACGGCAAGCGCAGCCGCATCTGGCCCGGCCTGCGCGAACACTTCGCCAAGCCGGACGCGCAGATCCCGTTCGAGGACATGAAGGAGCGGATGCTCTTCTCCGAGGCCCTGGACACCGTCCGCTGCCTCGACGAGGGCGTCCTCACCTCCATCGCCGACGCCAACATCGGCTCCATCATGGGCATCGGCTTCCCCGCCTGGACCGGCGGCGTGATCCAGTACATCAACGGCTACGAGGGCGGCCTGCCCGGCTTCGTCGCCCGCGCCCGCGAGCTGGCCGCCACCTACGGCGAACGCTTCACCCCGCCGGCCTCGCTGGTGGCGAAGGCCGAGCGCGGCGAGACGTACGCCGACTAGGACGGCCAGAGGTCCCGGGCCCGCGAAGACGGGCCCGGGGCCGGCGGGACGGGCCGGACCGGCGGGAGCCGCCGGGCCTCAGGCCCGCAGGTGCGCGAACGCCCCGCGGTGCGCGGCGCCGTCCGGGGCGGACCAGCCGGCCAGCACCTGCCCGAGCAGCCCCTCCCCGGAGGCGGGCCCGGGACGCAGCACCCGGCTCAGGGTCAGCGTCAGCACCGGGGCGTCCTGACCCACCGGCCCCGCCGTGACCTCCGTACCGGCGGCGGTGTCCGACACCCTCCCCGGGCCGGTCAGGCCCGCCGGCACGCCGCGCCCCTCGGAGCGGACCTCGACCGTCGGATCGGGGGTGGCGGTCTCGCCCTGGGCCTGGGCCACCGCCCCGCCCGCCAGCAGCGCCAGCAACTGCTCCACCAGGACGGGGTCGTGGGCGCCGTCGTAGACCCAGCGCTTCCCCAGCACCCCGTGCTCCAGCGTCCCGACCAGGCCCGCCTCCGCGCCCTCCAGCGGCGCGCCCCGGTAGGTCAGCGGCGCCAGGTAGGAGACCGGCTCCGGCCCGGACCCGTCGGTGACCACCATGAACTCGACCCCCACCTCGCCCTCGGGGTCGTCGAGCCGGAAACCCCCCGCCTTCGCGAGCCGCGCGGACGTCCCCACGCCCTGGTACCAGGGCCTCAAGGGCAGCCACTCCGCGAGGAGTTCGAGTTTGGTCGGGGACAGCGTGGTGTGATGGATGATCGCCATGCGGCCGAACCTACCCTCACTCCGAGGCGAACGCCGCCCGCAACTCCTCCTTCAGGGACCGCTGGAAGGCCGTCACCAGTGCCTGCACCACCATCGGCTGCATGTGCGCCGACAGAGCCTTCATCGACTCCACCCGCTCCGGGTCGTCCTCGTCCTCGGTGAACGGCCCCCACACCTCGTCCCGGAACAGCGCCGTCAACTGGTGCGCCGCCGTCCGCGCGTGCTCCAGCAGGATCCCCCGCGCCACCAGCAGCGTCTCGTGGGCGATCGGTACGTCCAGCAGCGCCACCCCCAGCCGCAGCAGGCCCACGTCCACCCGGAAGCCCTCCCCGGACCCCGCCACCACGTTCATCGCCGCCAGCCGGCGCAGGTCCCCGTCCGACAGGATCCGCCCCGCCCGCCTCTCCAACTCCGCCCGCGACACCTCCTGCGCCGCGTCCGGAGCCCACGTCGCCACCAGCGCCCGGTGGATCGCCAGGTCGTGCGCGCTCAGGTCGTCCGGCAGGGCGTCCAGATAGCGCTGGATCGCCGACAGGGTCATGCCCTGGTGCTGGAGCTCCTCGATCAGCGCCAGCCGCGACAGGTGCTCGGGCCCGTAGTGCCCCACGCGACGAGGTCCGATCACGGGAGGGGGCAAAAGCCCGCGCGTGCTGTAGAACCGTACGGTGCGGACGGTGACACCGGCCTTGGACGCCAGTTCGTCCACGGTGAGCATCGGCTCGGTCGCCTGGTCGGCCATCGCCCGCTCCTCGCTCTCTGAGCTCTCTGATCCACGGCTTGGGTTCAACAGTATTGCTGTCGCACCAACGATGTGAAACGGCCAGGAGCTGCCCATGACCACGAACCTGCGACTGCCCGGACGACCCGAGGACATCACCCTCCCCGCCCTGCTGGCCCGCAACGCGGCCGAACACCCGGACCTGCCCGCCCTCTCCTGGCGCGAGGCCGACGGCTGGAAGACCCTGAACTGGGGCCAGGTCCGCCACGAGGTCGCCGTCCTCGCCGCCGGCTACGCCGCCCTCGGCGTCGAACGCGGCGAACACGTCCTGCTGATGATGGCCAACCGCCCCGAGCACTGGCTCAGCGACCTCGCCCTCGTCCACCTCGGCGCCGTCCCCGTCACCGTCTACGGGACCTCCGCGCCCGAGCAGATCGCCCACATCGCCCGCCACAGCCGGGCCCGGCTGGCCGTCGTCGAAGGCGCCGGCGAACGCGACCGGTGGGCGCCCCTGCTGGACGACCCCGGGACCCCGCTGGAACGCCTCGTCATAGCGGAGGCCGCCGAAGCCGGCCCGCACACCGCCTACGGCTCCGTCTACGCCGACGGCGCCCGGCTGCACCGCGCCGACGGCTTCGAGAAGGCCTGGCGCGAGACCCGCCCCGAGGACCCCCTCACCGTCGTCTACACCTCCGGCACCACCGGCGACCCCAAGGGCGTCCGGCTGACCCACCGCAACATCCTGCTCCAGTCCGTCCGCCTCGACCGAGGCGTCCAGCTCCCCGAACACGCCGAGCACGTCTGCTACCTGCCGTTCGCGCACATCGCCGAACGGATCCTCGGCATCTACCTGCCCCTGCTGCGCGCCGCCCACGTCCGCCTCGTCGCCGACCCCACCGCGGTGGCCGCCGCCGTCCGCGAGCTGCGCCCCGTGCAGTTCTTCGGGGTGCCCCGGGTCTGGGAGAAGCTCGCCGCGGGCGTACGCGCGGTCCTGGCGGGCCTGCCGGAGGAGCAGCGGCGCGCCATCGACGCCGCCGGGGACCTGGCCCGGGCCCGGGCCGCCCACCAGGAACGCGGCGAAGACGTGCCGGCCGCGCTCGAAGCCGCGTACGCCGGGGCGAAGGAACGGGTCCTGGACCCGCTGCTGCGGCTGGCGGGGCTGGACCGGCTCGTCTGGACGGCCAGCGCCACCGCGCCGATGCCGATCGACGTGGTCCGCTTCTGGGCCGGCTGGGGGATCACCATCATGGACGCCTGGGGGCTGACCGAGACCTCCGGCGTGTGCACCCTCAACAGCAACACCCCCGACGGGTTCCGGCTCGGCTCGGTCGGCCGGCCCATCGAGGGGCTGGAGCTGAAGGTCGCCGCGGACGGGGAGGTCCTCACCCGCGGGGCGACCGTCTTCGGCGGCTACCTGCGGCCCGACGGGACGGTGGAGAGCGCGGCCGACGCCGAGGGCTGGTTCCCGACCGGGGACATCGGACGGCTCGACGAGGACGGCTTCCTGTGGCTGACGGACCGCAAGAAGGAGCTGATCATCACCTCGAACGGGAAGAACGTCTCCCCGGCGCTGGTGGAGAACACCGTCAAGGAACACCCGCTCATCGGCCAGGCCCTGGTCCACGGCGACGGCCGCTCCTACCTCGTCGCCCTGCTCGTCCTGGACCCCGAACTGGCCCCGGCCTGGGCGGCCGCCCGGGGCATCGAGACCACCTCCCTGGCCGGCCTGGCCGAACACCCGGCCGTCCTGGAGGAGACGTCCCGCGCGGTCGCCGCCGCGAACGCCCGCCTCAACCGCACGGAGCAGATCAAGCGCTACCGGCTGCTCGCGGAGGAATGGGGCCCGGCCACGGGAGAACTCACCCCGTCCCTGAAACTCCGCCGCAGGGTGGTCAGGGAGAAGTACGGGGCACTGATCGAGGGGCTGTACGGGGAGGGGTGACGGGGCGCGACCGCCTGGGGGAGTCGCGGCACGGGCCCGCTATCTCCCCCTCGCCCCCCGGGGGTCGGGCGGCGGTTGCCCACCCGCCTCCCTGTCTGCGGGCCCGGGGTGCGGGGGGCGGTAGCCCCTCGCCCCGTCTCAGAGCTGGTTGGGGGCTTCTCGTCAGTCCCATCGTCCTTCCGGTTCGGGCCGGCCTGTCAAGGGCGCTCCTTCGTCGCGTCGCTTCGCGATCGCCTTCGGCGACCCTTGACAGGCCGACCCGCCCCGGACTGCCGAAAGACTGCCGGGAAACCCCCAGAGAAACGGCACGGTCCATCGTTGGAGGAGCGGGCGCCTCAGCGATGAGGCGAGGGGCCGGGCGCGGCCCGCCGGGAATCCGGGCCCTCAAGAGTCGAGATTCCGGGCCAGGGGCGCGACTACCCGCGCGAGAGGCCGATCAGAGCCCCCTGCGGAGTGCCCCGGCGCGACAGATCGCTACGCGCTTCTCTGATCTCGGCGGCCGGCTGCCGTCTTGGGCTGGTCATGGGTCGCACAGAAGGCTCATGTAGCCCTTTTGTGCCAGTTGGGGGGGTGTGGGGTTGGACGGTGCTCTGTCGGAGTCTGCGGGTGAAAGAGTCACCCGCAGACTCCGACAAGTGGTCAAAGGCCCTGGGAGAGGGCTGATTCGCCCCTCGCAGGCGTTCGTCCGCCCCTGTTCCTCGCCGTCCCCCGCCGTCTTTCGCCTACACCGGCCCCAGGCACGGGTCGTCAGCGGCCGATGACGGGGTAGTGGTCCGATGATTCCCAACCAAAAACATGTAAGGCGCTCTATGGGGGCATGACAACGCCCCGACCTGGTCTTTGCGGAGACGAGGGTCGGGGCGTTGCTGCGCCCTGGCGTGGGTGGGGTGTGCCGGGCGCGCCGCTCGCCCTGCTGCGGGCAGGAGGGAGCGGTGATCAAGGTGGTCCGGTGGTTGACCGAATCACGTGCGGTGTGAAGCTTTCAAGGCCTGATGCGAACATTCGGTCGACCGAATGAAATCCATCGGATGGGCTACAGGTTCTCTGAAAAGTACGGTATACGGTACAGACAAACGATCATGAAGCGGCCAGTTTTGAACGGTGCCGCCAGAACGATCCCCAGAGTGGGTGCTTGCCCGCCGGAGACAGGTCGGCAACACCATCCGCAGGGCGCGGCAAGATGCTGACGTCACCCAGGAAGAGCTCGCGCTGCGGGCGGGGATCGACAGGCAGACCCTCAACCGCATCGAGCAGGGGCACGCCTCGCCCCGACTGGATAGCTTGATCCTCATCGCGGACGCGCTCGGGGTTCCCCTCGCGCGGCTCATGCGCGACTAAGCGGAACCTAACGCCTTCAGTTTCGGCATGGACACACCGTACGTGCGAAATCGGCCAGCGGAAACAGGCCACGGGGCGTCAGGCGTCACAGTCGAGCCAGGCTCCAGTCGCCCTCCAGCGGGGAGCCCCGGCCGACGGGGGGATTGCCGGCCGGGGCTGGATCGGGCGGTCAGGCTGGGGTGTCGGCCTTTTCCGAGGCGCCGCCGCCCTGGCAGGCCAGGCACGGCTGGCTGTAGACCACCCGGTATGCGCCGTCAACCAGAATCGTGCTCCGGAGTCGGCTGCACGATCGGCACCCACCCCTGGGGCGCGAGGATGAGTTCTTGCGCCGAAGGTCTCGCAGGTGAGCGAACAGCTGCTCGGCGTCGTCGTTCTGCCACATCGTCATGGCCTGTCAGCGTAGCCAGTTTGACCTAGTTGGGGTGGTCGTCGCGGCAGTTCCCCGAGCACTCGCCGTCGCCGCAGTTCTGCGAGTGCTCGCAGCCCGCGGCCACCGGCATGCCCTTGATGGGTGCGAGCCACAGAGTGCGGTCCACGGTGAACCCGGCCGCCACGATGTTGGCCTGCGTCCGGTCCAGGGCGCTGGGGTCGTGCCGGGTCGGGTCAGGGCGCTCGGGGATGTGGTGCACGAACCGGCCCAGGGAGGCGCACACACGGGCGTACACCCGGGTGTGCAGGATGAGGGCGTGCCAGCCCTCGTCGACCGTCCTGGAGGGGCGCATGCCGCCGGGGCGCGCGGCGGCCGCGGCAACGAACTTCAGGGCCTCCTCGACGATGCGTTCCGCGTCGGCCGGCGCCATGTCCGGGTTGTTGTCCCGGACGGTGGCGGCTACCCCCTCGAACTCCTCAGCGGTGATGAGGGAGCGGGCGTCCCTGGTGGCGGTCGCCTCGGTGGTGATAGTCATGCGGTGGTGCCTCCTCTGGTTGTGGTGGAGGTGCTTGCAGCCCGTCCCGGTCGCGGGTCCTGGCAGATGCGCGGCCGGGCGGGTCTATCGGATGCCGACGACGATGACGCCGAGCACGCCGAGCACGATGACGATGTACGCCAGCTGGCGCCAGAGCTCGTTCACCAGGGGGCGGGCTCATGCTCGCGGAGGGTCCGCACCATGAGCTGGACGATCCGGGCGAGGGTGCGCGCGTAGGTCCAATTCGCGTGATCGCCGGTGCCCATCGGGCCGACCTCGGTGAAATACGACCAGTCGGCGCGCGCGTGGCGGACCTGGGGGGTCTGCTCGGCCGCGGCGAGTTCCTCGTACATCGGCTTGCCGCAGGTGACGAGGTCATCGGTGAGACAGGCGACCTCGTGGGCGTCCCGGCGGTCCGAATACGGTACGAGGGCTTTCCCGGTCAGCTCCTCGGCTGCGCTCATCTGCTCAGGCGTCATGGAGTGCTCCCTACCGTCGTCAGCGGGTGGTGAGACGAGTGTGGGACCACGGAAAGGCCCCGGCTGACACACACTTGTGTCAGCCGGGGCCATGGGTTCACGTACGGTCAGGCGCCCAGCCAGGAGCCGTACGACAGGAACGAATCGGGCAACATCCGATGCGCTGCCTCCAGACCCGCGTAGGTGTCCCGAACCGTCTGGTGATACCGAGCCTGCTGGGGTGCCGCCTTGCGCGCGCGCAACAGGTTCTGGAACGAACCCTCCAGGTCGCCCGTCCACATCTGTGCTCGGGCCAACTCGGCGTAGTGATGCGACTTCCGGGACTGCGGCCAGTCCTTCGGGATGACCACAGTGCGCCCCTGCTGCGCCGCCTGGCCGTACTGGTCCAGCTCGGCCAGCACCGCCACACGGTGAACCCGAACGTTCGTCGGCCCGAACGCCAGGTAGTGGAGGGTCGCCGCCTCGCCCGTCGCCCCTGCGATGCGCTCCGCCTCACCCAGGTGGGTCTCGGCAAGGGTCCCGTTCTGGGAGCGGCCGGCCATGACCGCGGCGCCCAGGTGCAGCTGCCCGGTGACCACCTCGCGCTCCCGGCCGGGATCGGCCTGCTCCAGGATGGACAGGCCCAGGGCGGTCAGGCGCTGTCCGGTGCGGTACTGGCCGTCGCGCAGGTAGGTCAGAGCCCGGAAGTACCGGTACATGCCGCCCAGGGCGGCGCTGCTCGCCCGCTCGGCAGCCCACTCCATCCGGGCCAGGGCGATGGCCGCCAGGTCGCCGTAGCCGAGTTTCGAGGCCACGTCGTAGGCGCTGCGGTACGTGCTGGCGAGCAGCCGCCACGTCTCGTCCGACGGGGCCGCGTGCGCCGCGGTGGTGACTTCCTGGATCAGGCCTGGGAGGAGGTTCGCTGCTTGCTTGATCTCTCCGGCCCGCACCGCGACGAGGAGAGTCTCGGCATCATCGGCCAGGAGCGGCACCGGCCGCGGGCGGATCTCGGGGTCGGCGCCGAGGTCGTACACGTCCAGGGCCTCACGGATGGGCCTTATCAGGACGTCGAGTTGGTCGGCGCGCAGCTCGGCGACGAAGGGCTGGCCGGTGACGGTGGCGACGTCCACGCGCAGCGCGCGGGCGAGGCACGCCGCGGCGTACGGGGTCGGCGGGCGTTCGCCACGTTCGATCTTGGTGAGCAAGCTGGCAGAAATCTGCGCGAGTTCCGCGAGGGCTTGCTGGGTGAGGTGGCGTGAGAGGCGCAGGCGCTTGATGCGCGCGCCGGTGTGGTCGTGCGGTAGAGAGTGCATACTGGCTCCCGTTCAGACTCGACACCTGAACGATAGCTGGACACGCAGAAATCGCCCCCTCCCAGCCCGCAGGCTGAGAGGGGGCATTCTGCTGCTCAGGCAGTGGTGGAGTCGGTGATGAGGCCGAGGGTGGCTAGCGCGGTGAGCAGCGAGGCGAGCGCCGCGTTACCTCCGCGGCTGCCGGTGACGTTGGGCTTAGCCACGGCGGCGGCCCCGTAGAAACCGAGCGTGCTGCCCATGTGGCGGAACATCAGGGCGACGATGAGTGCGTCGTCGGTCGTCCACTGGTCGGCCGCGCTGCGGCGGAAGTTCACGTCGCGGCCGGCGCTGCCGGAACCGGCTTCGAAAGTCCCCGACGCGAGGACCCGCCACCGGTCGAACGTATCGCCAGCGACACCGCCACCGAATGCGGTCGTAGCCGCCGAGGCGACGTTGTTGGTGACGGTGCCGGTCATGTTGCCACCCGTGAGTGGCAGCAGGCCGGCCAGCGCCGCAGCAAGGCCGGTCACCTGGGACTGCGCCACGGTGACCGGGTCGGTGCCGCCGGATCCGTGCGTGGACGCGTGCGCGGTCGGCGTCCTGGCGTCGGTCGTTGTCGGGTCCGTGGAGCGCAGGGCGATCCCGGCACCGGCACCGGCCGCGCCGAGCGGCGGTTGAGGCCCCGTGGCTCCCGTGGCTCCCGTGGCTCCCGTGGCTCCCGTGGCTCCCGTGTCGCCCTTCGGCCCCGTGGGTCCAGTAGGCCCTGCCGGCCCAGCTGGTCCCGTAGGCCCTGCCGGGCCGCGGACGTACGTCACCTCGCCCGGGTCAGCGTCCACCAGGTCGGTGATGTCGACGGAGCCGACCCCAGCGTCCAGGGCAAAGACCCGGCGCCGGTACGGGCGGCCGTCGATCCGCTCGTCCAGGATCCACAACCGCCCGGCCGCAGGCTCGACCCCCGCCGCGTCTGTGGTTACGAGGGCCTGTGAGAACGCGCCGCTTACGAGCGCGAGCGTCGCCCCGCCGGTGAGGACCTGGTCGCCAGCCTCGTCCGTCCACACGCCCGGGTAAGGGGCCAGGACGACCCGGCCCGTGCACGCGGCACCGGTGGCCGGGTTGACGTAGTGGCCGGTCACGACGCGTGTCGTAGGCAGCGGCACGGCGACCTCCTCTACTTCGAGACGAGCTGGTACAGGGTGAGCCCGAGGCCGGCAAGGCCGGTCACCGCAGCGATCGAGGGAAGCGGCCAGCGAGCCCTCTCCAACGATTCCACGCGCTGCTCCAGAGCATCGATGTCAGCCTCGGCCTGATCGGTGCGCTGGAGCGCCAGCCCGAGCTGGCCCCGGAGCTCGGCGAATCCGGTCCTGATCTCGCCCCTCATCTCCGCCAGCTCGACAGCGACCCGCGTGGTGTCCTCAGGGGTCACCTGCGGGCCCGCACGGACTCGGTGATGCCCGGCCCCTCCGTCCCGCTGGAGGTGGCGATCGCGGTGAGCAGCGCCAGGACCGAGGCGAGACCGCCGACGGATGCGGCCTGGCCCCAGTCGACGTCGAGGATGCCGAGCTGGTCGGCGCCGACGGTGCCGAGGACGGCCTGCGCGAAAGTGCGGACCATACGCTCGGCGGTGGACGTCCAGAACGGGAAGGTGAGCATGGGGGGTCTCCTGATCAGCTGGTGACAGTGAAGGCGTGGCGGGCGGCGAGTACGACGAGGCTGGCGCGGCCGGGGATGCCGTCGGCGTCCGTCCCGCTGTAGCCTTGGCGGCGCTGCCACTTGGCGTACGCGGTGACCGTGGCGGTGCCGTAGTGGCCGTCAGCCAGGGAAGGGGAGAGGAGGCCCTCAGCCACGAGTGCCTGCTCCACGACCTTGACCCCCGAGTAGCTGACGGACGTCCCGGACCTCGGAGGGTCCGACTTCGCCGCGGCGATCAGCCTGGACAGGGACACTGAGGGCGAGGCCGGCGGCGGACTCGACGGTTCCCCGCCCGCGCGGCGGACGATGCCCGGGAACACCACGTCGTTGAACTGCTCGACGCGCTGGTCGCCGGGGCAGTCCGTGCCGCTGACGGCCCAGTCGGCGTGCAGCCGGTGATAGCCGTATCCCGGATCCGCGGCGTCGCGGCAGACCCGGAGCGGGATGCCGTGCTCCTGGTGGAGCCAGACGCCGAGCAGGATCAGCTGTTCTATCTGCTCCGGTGTCCAGGGATCGCTGGCGTCGTCGTCGGAGGCGGTCTCGATGCTCACGGCACCGGTGCCATCCGGCCGCAGGTTGGCCCGGTAGTTGGCGTCCGCGCGGGTCTGGGTGCCGATGAACTGCCCGAGCGAGCCGTCGTAGTCGAGGCCGAAGTGGGATTCGAGGTTGGTGGAGTCGCGCCAGTACTCGTAGATCCGCTCCTCGTCCCACGGGGCGGCGACGGAATGCATGATGAACTGTGTCGGCCGGATCGCGGGCTGGTTGTCGCTTTCGGGCTGGAGCTCCAACTTTCGGGCTCCGGGGTACCAGGCCATAACGCCTCCAGGGCATGAGAATCGCCCCGGCCAGCTGGCGCGGGGCGTACGGGGTGGGGCGGGGTCAGGCGACGCGGGTGAGGAGGATCCAGGAGCCCGCGCGCATGATCGATGCCGTGGCGTTGGATACCCTCTGGGCCCAGTTGAGCTGCAGCGTCCCGGCCGTCGACGAGGTGACCAGGCGGCCCCACAGCGGTGCGGTCATGAACGTGCTGTTTTCCGCGCCGAAGCCGCCCAAGGGAAACGACGTGTTGCCGATGGACTGGCGGTCGACGACGACGCCGGAGCCCGCGAGGCCGCCGGTGCCGTCCTGGGACTGCCCGTGGGCGATCCAGTCGAAAGTCGAACCGCTCGGCCCCGTCCAGCCGATCTTCACGTCCGTGTCGGTACGCGCGCTGTACAGCAGCACGCCCGTGACGATGTACGAGGCGTTCGCTGCGACCGGGGACAGCAGTGCCGTGTCGTTGATGTTCGTCGTCGACGACGTCACCGACTGATCGGACGGCTTGACGATGGGCGCGGGCAGCATGGACGTCAGCAGCCCCGCGGTGATCCGCTGGCCTGCCGAGATGACGGGGTACGGCACTGGGCCTCCTCAGTAGCTGGTGATCGCGGGCTGGGCCAGCCGCACGTCCTCGCCCGCGACCTGCGCTTTGACCACGCTGTTGACGGACCGGGTCACGGACACCCGCTGCGGCGACTCGACCGTCCAGTTGTCGAACCGGTACTCCTGGGTCGCGTTCGTATTTCCGCTGAACGCTCCGCCGCCGATGCCGACCTGCCCGGACGCGATGGTGCCGCTCGTCACCGTCCGGTCGAGCTGCCACGTACCGGCCGGCTCGATCGTGCCGGTGCGCCAGATCCGCATCAGGATGCGGTGCCCGATCAGCCGCACCCGGGCCTCGTACTGGTCGCCGGCCGCGTAGGTCAGGCCCGTGCTCACGGACGTGTCGACCAGCGTCGAACCGACCGTCGCCGAGAGGCTGATCGCCCCGGACAGGCCCCACTCGATCCGGGCCCGGTAGCAGGAGGTGACGCTCGACCACCGCATGGCGATCGACGAGACCGCGCTCGCGCCCGTGGCGACGGCCGACACCGACAGCGTGCAGCGAATCTCCGCGTCGGTGCAGGACTCCGCGACGGTCTGCATGCGGAGCGTCGTCGGGGTCGAGGTCACCGTCACGAGGCCGAGGCCCCCCGATACTGACCTTTCCGAGCCGGTGCCGCCGGTCAGCGTGTAGGTGTGGCCGTCCGACGCGGTGCCCCAGCCGCCCGCGGCCACGGTCCGGCCGTAGGTGTCCTCGGCCAGGGTCGTGATCGTGGTCGCGCTGACGGTCTCTCCGCCGACCTCCAAAGTGATGGGCAGCTCGGCCGGGTCCTGGGTCCAGCGGGGGTACGAGCTGTCGGCGGTCTGCACGGTGTGGACGACGAGCGTCGTCGCGGTCGACGTGGCGTCCGCGCCGAGGACGGATCCGTCGGTGTCCGCCCGGCCGTACGTCGCGTCGTCGGCGTAGGCCACCAGCCAGGGCCCGGCCGGCGTGCAGTTCAGGACGATGTCCCAGTCGTTCGGGTGGCCGATCACCTCCGTGTACCCCTCGACGATGAGATCGATCGGACCCGGCGGAAGCCAGCTTGGGGGGTTGATGATCTGGATCCGGTCGCCGATGTCGAGCTGGAGCACCGCGGGGATCAGCGACGGCGCGGCGGCCAGGTTGATGTGCACGGTCGGGTAGCGGGCCTCGTCCCAGGTGCCCATGTGCAGGAGCCAGTCGGCGATGTCCTCGGGCTGGCTGTCGTAGCGCAGGTTCAGCGTCCGGGTGTCGTCGTACACGCCGACACCGTTCGGCGGGGGCTGGATCGACAGCAGGCTCGTGGTGTCCACGGCGCGCGCCGACGAACCGTTGGCCCGGGTGACGATCCGGTCATTGCGTACACGCTGGTCGTCGTCGACCGGCTCCAGCGGCGGGGCCACGTGACCGTCGACCGTGTAGTCCAAGGTCAGGGCCACGGGCTGGTTGTGGAACGTCTGCCTCGCCTTGTAGATCAGGCCGAGCCGGTCCCTGGCCTCGTAGAGCACGCCGAGGTCCGCGTCCGCGCACTCGTTGAAGAGGGCCAGCAGGGTGTTCGGACGCTGCGCGTCTACCGCGGTGGGCGCGTAGTCGCTGACGATCGGCACCCCCTCCTCGGCGGCGAGCCGCACGAACCGCTTGCCGACTTCCTCGCCGCGCCAGGCGTTGTCGGCGAACGTGTACGCCGAGAGGGACGCGGAGGGCAGCACGCCCACGTGCCCGATGCGCATGTCCGCGGCGAGCGCACCGAACGTGGTGTTGATGCCGGTCACGATTCCGGCGCTCCCGGAGATGTCGGAGCCGCCGCCGTATCCGATCCCGTCGACGACAGTCCAACCTAGCTCGTAGTGAACGTTGGCTCCGGTCTCGGCCGCGCTGACGTTGAGGTTGACCCACTGCCCATGAAAATCAACATTGGCGAAGTTGATCGTGATGACGGTGGAGCCGGCCGCGTCGTAGCCGGTGAGGTCGACGCTGTCGTCATCCATGGTCAGGACGAAGCGGCGGGCGGCGCCGGTCGTCGTGAACTCCAGGATGGTCGTGGTCGACGCGGGTTCGGCCTGGGTGTGGAACATGTAGCTGACCAGCCACGACCCGGTGGCCGCGTACGGGGGGACGGTGCCCCGCATGGACGCCGCAGCGTTGATCTTCGGCAGCGGGGAAGACCCGAACAGGGTGTCGTCGGCGGCGAACTCGAACCCGGAAACGACCAGTGGCGTGACCCCGCTGATCGGCGAGTAGGCCTGGGTGGCGTCCTTGCCCTCCTCCAGCGGCCAGTACGCCACCGGGGCGCCGACGGCTGGAATCCTCCGCCGGAGCGTGGACGCCAGCGCCTTCGTGCCCTGCCCCAGCCGGCGCAGAATCCCCGAGGCCTCGACCGGCACGAAGACGTCCCGGCCGGACTCGTCCCAGCGGGGCGGCCAGGACGACACCTCGGCGTGCAGCCTGTACTCCCTGTTGGAGATCACAGCAGCGCCGGCCACCGTCCAGGTGCGCCCGGCCGAGTCGGTCCATGAGGTTGTGCCGGGGCTGAGGGCCCGGATATCGGGGGCGGCCACGACCGAGCCGCCGATTCCCGAACGCAGCTCTGCCCGGTGCAGGCGCCCACGAAAGGGCCACCGGTTGCTCGTCGCGTTGGACTGATTGGGTGCGATCTCCAGCGGGGCCGTACCGCTGAAAATACTCGTGGTCCCTGCGGTCACGATGGTGCCGATCGTGGTCCAGGTCCCGGACAGGGAGTCGGACCAGTACAGAGTGATGGTGCGGCCGCCCGAGCCGTTGTCGACGTCCATGGTGAGGCGCAGCGCGGCGCGGCGCGGCATCGGGGGCAGGGTGAACTGGACGAACAGCGCATCGGCGAGCAGGCCGGTCGGGGACCAGACCCAGAAACACTGACCGTTCTGGATGCGCAGGTCCCAGGACCGGTTCCCGTCGGCGGGCTGTGACCACTTGCCGATCAGGGTCTGGTGCTCGGTGTCGTACCAGCGGACAGTGCCCTCGAAGCGGACGTCGATGTCGCCGGTGATGTCGAGGCTCGCGTGGTCCGGGGTGGCGACTATGTCGGCGACCGCGCCGGTGGTGGCGAGGTAGGACTCGGTCCCCGGCACGGAGAACCGCACCGGCGTGTTGCGGCCGATGAGCCGGTAGTTCGCCGAGCGCGGGTTCCGCGGGCTGTACTTGTTCTGCCGGTTGTCGAGCTGGAAGCTGGCACGGGACGGATCGACCCGGGCGCCCTCGTCGGGCCGGCCCCGCTCGATGGTGAGCGGGCCCCGCGCGTAGAGGTCACCGGTGATATCGGTCCACACCCCGCCGATCTGCATCTCGGCGAGGAGCGCGATAGGGGTCTGCGGAAACGCCACCGCGCTCCCTCCTTTACTGTCCGAACGCGGCTTGCACGTTGCCCTGTCCGACGATGCGCACGCTCTTGCGCATCAGCCGCTGGAGATCGCCCTCGGCGCCCCCGAAGTCGAACCGGACGGTCACCTGCTGCTGAGGACCGAACCCGGGGCGGACGAGGGGAGCCGTGCCGCCGCCGGCCACCTGCTGCCCGGCCGCTGAGGCGAGCGCTGATCCGGGCGGCTGGACAAGTCCGGCCATCGCCGCGTCCACCTCGCCCTGCCTGGCCTCAATGCCGACGACGACACCGGCCGGGATCCACTGGCCGATCTGGTCCGCCATCAGCTTGGACGGGGAGGCAATGCCCAGGGCTTTGGCGATCGGGCCGGGGATGAGGTTGCGGGCCCAGCTCATCAGGGTGGAGCGCAGCCAGCCGCCCATCGCCTGGATGCCGCGCCAGAGACCGCTCACGAGGTCTCGGCCCTTGTCGACGAGGAGGCCGCCGAGACCGCTGAGCGCGCCGGAGATCCTGCCCGGGATGGTGGTGACGAACTGCATCATCTGCAGCGCCTTGATGTACACGGTGTCCTTGATGGCCTGCCAGTGCTGGGCCATCAGCCCGATCGGGGTGAAGTTCATCAGCGCGTTGAAGATCATCCCGGGGATGCCGCGGATCCAGGCGACGAGCCCGTCCCACGCGGCCACGGCCGTCGACTTGATCGACTCCCAGTGGCTCGCGATCAACCCGACGAGCGTGAAGTTCATGAAGAGCGTCACCACGAAGCTGACGAAGCTCTGGATCTTCTGCCACACCCAGTCCCAGGCGGCGCCCGTCCATGCCTTGATCTGGTCCCAGTACATGACGATCAGCGTGACCAGGCCGGCCACGGCCATGATGATCCAGCCGATCGGACCCATCGCGATCAGCCACTGCGCGGCCATCACCGCCGCCCACGCGACCGCGCGTGCGGCCATCAACAGGAACTGCATCGCCGCGACGGCTCCGGCACGGATCACGGCCAGGACCCACGTGCCGATCGAGGTGAGCGCCGAGCCGACCCACGCGGCCGCGGTGGTTGCGGCGGAGGCGACGGCGCCCGCGGCGATCTGCACGTACGCGCCGAGACCGATCGCGGTCATCCGCAGCCAGTTACCGATCACCGTCCACGCGGAGGCCGAAATGATCGCGTTCGCGCCGGCCACCACGGCCGAGATCGTCGAGTAGACCATCATCGCGCCGCGCACCACGAGGACCGTGGCTGCGAGCCCGAGCAGGGTGTACGCGAGGGGTTGGAACGTGGTCTGGTGCGCCATGGCGAAGGTGATGAACCCGGCGCCCACCTCTGTGAGTTTGCTGAGGGCCTGCCGCTTGAACGCCTCCAGCTTCGACGAGGCGTTGTCGCCGACTGTGTCGATCAGCCTGTCCGTGGCACCAGTTGCGTGATCCATCCCCGCTGCGGCCGCGGCTGTGGCGGGGTTTAGCGCGAACAGGGCTTTCCCCATGACCGTGCCCGGGTCGCCGAACAGCGCCGTGGCGGCATTGAGCTGGGTCTGGTGGTCCTTCGTGTTCCGCAGCGCGTCGGTGGTCAGCTGCAACGCCTTCTCGGCCTGGGTGCCACCCTGGCCGATCATCTTCGCCATGGTCCCGGCGTTCAGCCCGATGCTTTTGAACGCCTCCTCGACCGGCTTCCCGCCAGCGAGGGCGAGCTCGCCGAACTGCCCGATTGCGTCTGCGACCTGGTCGGCGTCGCGTGCACCGGCGGCCATGGCCTGCGAGATCAGCCCGATGGACGTCTGCCCGTCGAGGCCGACCCGACGAAACTGCGTGCTGTACTCATTGATCGTGTCGAGAAGGTCGTCCGCCTTATTCGCCGAGGACTGGAATCCGGCAGTGATGATGTCGAACGCCTCGTCGGCCGAGTCGGCCAGCCCCGTCCGCATGAGCTGCCCCACCGCAGCCGTGACGCCGCCGACCTCCTGGTCGAAAGTGCTGGCGAGCGCGAGCGCCTTGGTGGTCACAGCCTCCAGACCGCCGGTGGCCTTCGAGGTGTCGCCGATGTTCTGGTACACGCCCCGGATCGCCTGGTTCACGGTCTCGGTGGAGTCGCCCCACGCGTTCGCGTACACCGACGCGCTCACCTTCGCCAGGTCCGCCGCCTCAGCCGGCCCGACGCCCAGCTGCGCGGCCAGCTTGTCGTTGGCTGCGCCCACGTCCATCGCGTTGGCGATGCCCGTTCCCAGCGCCGCACCGACGCCGGCGCCGATCGCGGCCGCCGACGCGGTGAACTTCTCGGACACCTTGTCCATGACGCCGGACGCCCGGTCGCGGGCGATCAGGTTGAAGACGAGCGAGGTGTCCGAGGCCACGGCGGGATCACCTGCCTCTCTTCATCTGTTCGTTCGCTTCACGCTGGGCCTGCTCGTACGCGTCGAGCCAGTCGAGGGCCCCGTCGGCCTCCTCGACCGTCATGAGCTGCCACTCCCAGGGGCGGATTCCCAGCAGGTGGGCCGCATCGCCGAGCCGCCTTATCCGACGATCGGCAGCAGGGCTTTTCCCTCACCCTCGGGCTCGTCGTCGTCGGCCTCCGCGATGGCCTTGTCCAGGCCCGCGAGCATCGCCTCACGCTGGTCCGGGGACGCGTGCTCGGCGGCCTGCTCGCGGATGAAGACGAGTTCGGCGCGGGTCTGGACGAGGGTCAACTCGTCCCATGCGAAATCAACGTCCTCGTACCGGACGCCGGGGTGGTCCCGCTTGAGGTACATGTGCAGGAGCGCCCTGCGGCAGCCGGAGTTGCCGTTCGCAACCGCCTTCGTGAAGTCGGAGAAGTCGCGGCCGGTGCGCTTCTCCAGGGCCTCCCGCTCCGCGCTCATGATCTTGCGCGGGTTGTACTCCCAGCGCTGCTCCTCGTCGGAGCCGTCGGGCTTGTAGACCAAGTACATTCCGTCCCCTATCCGGCCCGGTCGGCGAGGCGCCGGGCCATGTTCTCCATGGCCTCGTGTACGGCCTGGGTGTAGCGATTGGTGTCGCCTTCCATCGCGTTGTCGAACCACAACGTGCGGCCGTGCTGCTGCACCCACGGCTCCCGGCCGTACGTCAGGTGCCGCCAACCGCGGGCACGGTTGGTGCGCTTCGGGGCGTTGGCGAAGCCGCGCACGTTGCGGGTCTTGAACGCCTTGATGCGAGCGCCGGACCAGTTCCCGCCGAGCTTGACCTCGGGGCGGATCTTCTTGGCGATGGCGGAGCGCAGTGCGGGCGCAGTGCCCGGCCCGCTGCTGGACATCGCCATGATCCCGCTCTTGGCCTGGACGGCCGCGGGCTTGAGCGCCTCGCGCATGTTCTTCGCGAGTTCCTTGCGGAGCTGCTTCCCGTCGGACTCCGCGCGGAGCGCGCGGGCGAGCGCGTCGAGGCCATCGTGCGTGACGGTGACCTCGAACGGGGGGCCACCGCTGGCCATCAGGCCGTAGCGCGGGTGACGGCGCCGCTCGTCGGGAACGTGACGCCCACGCTGGCCTCGTCGCCGACGCTGCCTTCGATGGGGTTCCAGCCCTTCACGAGAACGCTCCCCGTGTACTTGGGGTTCGACGTGCCGACCGCGGCCTGATCGGCCCGGACCTCGAACGAGACCACGGTGCCGAGCAGCGGCCACATGATCGAGTCGATCTTTGTGGCTGCGACGTCCTGAAGAAATTCGCACGCCAGCTCACCGGACTTCAGGCCGCCGAGGAGCGCCTTCCAACCGAGGCTGCCGTAGGTCGTGATCTCTTTGTCTTCCACCTCGACCGTCAGCTCGGCCTTACGGGTGTAGTCGGACAGGTCGACCCCGTTGAGCGCGAGGTACTGGGCGAGGAGAACCATCTTGGCCATGGGGGATCACCGGATTCCGAGGCTGGTGGCGAACAGGAAGGAGGGGGTGGTGCCGGAGATCGTCCAGGCGACCCGCCACCACGTGTCTGTGATGGCGCCGCCCGCCGTACGCAGGGCTTCGCCGCCGGCGGCCGTGGCCGCGGTGAACGTGAGCTGGGTGGTCGGCGCGGCGAATGCGTTGCTCGGCGCGGACTCAATCCGGGCCGTGATGGACGGGGTGGTGCCAGCGACGCTGAGGACGTGCAGCGCCGCATACAGCCGCTTCCCCGCGGTGACCGCGCCGAGCTGGACTCCGGTGCCGGTGCCGGTCGAGGTGCGGGGCGTCCCGGCCGGGTGGGCCATCTGTCCGCGGACCAGCGGCCACGCAGAGGCGCCCTTGCCCGTCCAAGGAGCGACGTCGCCTACCGCGCCGCCGAGTGCGTAGCTCGCGGTCAGGCACTGCGTGAGGTACGCCAGGTCGCCGACGTTGGCGTTGTCGGGGCACACGGTCCAGGGGCCGACGCCGCCGAGCCGCGCCCACAGCGCGTCGTCCACTTTGCTGGAGTCCGTGGCCTCCCACTGGCCCTCGGCGCTCACCTCGGCCGAGCCGAGACCGCCGACGACCTCTTTGTACCCGGCGCTGTAGTAGTTGGTGGTCTCCTTGTCCTCGATCTCGCTGGTGAGCTCGATCTTGCTGGAGGCGCCCGTGAGGTCCGCGCCTACGGCGAACAGCCGCGCGTTGAGCAGGACGAACTTGGACACGTCAGCTCCTTCCGTCGCCGAAGATGCGGATGATCAGCTCGGCCCCGACGTACTGCGTGCCCGCGTGCTCGTACCAGCGGTAGCCCTGCACACGCTTCAGGTGGAGGTCATCGGCCAGTCCTCCGAGCGCGGCCTCACCGGGAGCCCCACGGGCGGCCTGGATCGCCTGCTTCAGGGAGGCCGGGCCCGACCCGGACAGCAGCGCATCGAGCGTGCGTTGCGCCGAAGCGTCATCGGCGCGGCCCACCAGGACGCGGCACGTGAGCTCGGCCTCGTCCTGGGCCCGGCCGTACGCCTTGTCGAAGTCGAGGTCGTACTCGCCGGTGAAGAAGTGGGGGGCGACGATGCTGTCGGGGATGTAGCCGGAGCAGGTCAGCTTGCCCGCGCCCGCCGGCAGGACCACCGTGCGGGCCGCGTCGGCGAGGGCCTCACGAATCGCCCCCAGCTGCATCGTCCGACACCCCCTTCGGCGCGGCCTTCCGGCGGCCGGTCTGCGGCTCGCGCTCGGTGACTTCCTCCGCCACTCCGGCGGCGACGAGGTGCGCGCCGTCGTGCGCCGGTACGTCGGTTTCCTCGCCCAGTCCGGGCCACGGTTCGCCGTTGCGGGTGGCGCCCTCGGGCATGGCGACGGTCATGCGGATGCGCATGGGGACTCCTCACCCGAATCCGGGCAGTACGTAGGGCTCGACCAGGTTCCAGACGTCCGGGTCCCTGCGGCTGAGCCTGACCACGCCCCACTCGGCGGATCCGGTGACGCCCTCGGGGGAGTCCTTCCGTTTGAACAAGCGGGACGCCTGGATGAGGGTGGCCTGGATGATCTCGTCAGGGACGGTCGGCCAGCCGTACCGCGCGGTGACCCGGACCCGGTTGGTGCCAACAGCCCAGCTGCCGAACCGCAACAGCCCGGTGATCGGGCGCCCGGCGGCGAGCGCGTTGTCCGGGAGGGCCTCCCAGTCCGTGAGCGTCGACCAGGCGGCGGCCGACCCGGTCTCGACGAGGAGGCCCGTGCTGCTGCCGATGTCGTCGACGAGGAGTGCTGTGCCGTCCGGCTCGATGACGGTCCGGCCATGCGGGCGATAGACGCGCTGCACGGGGGACCCGTCGAGCCAGAATCGGCGGCCGGTCGCCCGGTCGATGGACCGGGACGCCGCGGTGAGTGCCTGCTCCAGCAGAGCGTCGCGGCTGTCGTCGGTGTCGTCGAGGCCGAGCTGCCGTTTCAGGGTGCCGAGGTCGGCGTAGTTGGCCACGGCGGCACCTCACTCTCGGATGACGTTGCCCTCGGCGTCACGCGGCAGACGGGGCCGCCCGCGCCCTCGGCGTTCCTTGGCCCCGTCGCCGTCGGCGGTCTCCTGCGGCGGCGCGGAGCGGCCGCCCGGCGCCTGCTGCTCGTCGGCGGCACGCTCGTAGCCGTAGTGGGCGAGCTGCTCGTCGACCTGGGCGACACGCTCGTCCTGGCCGCGCCGCACGTAGCCCTCGCGCTCGCGCAGCAGGGCGGCAACCATCTTGTGGTCTTCGTTCTGAGTCATCGGATCGGCTCCTTCAGACGAAGAGGATCGACGCGGTGCACGTGAACGACGGGGTCGTGCCGCCGATCGTCAGCGTGGCGCGGACGTAGTTCTTGGTGACCGATCCGGCGGAGAGCCGGTTGCCGGCCGCGGTGAGCTGGGTGATTCCGGAGCCGGTGACGGTGCTCCAGCTGGAGCCGTCAGCCGACTCCTCCAGCACCGCGTCAAGGGTGGGTGTGGTACCGGACGCGGCCGACACGTGAACGGCGAGCAGGGCGACCGAGGCGGCGCCCGCGGCAGCGACGGGTCCACTGCTCGTGGTGGCGGTGCGGGCGGCCGGGGCCAGGGCGACGTCGCCTTGGACGGGGCGGACAGGCATGGCGATTCTCCAGTCGGCGGGGGAACGGCCGGCCCCGGGGACGAGGGGGCCGGCCGCTCGTCGGGGGGTTAGAAGGTGGGCGTAACCAGGCCGGTGCCGCCGATCTTCTGCATGCCGTTCGAGTACCGGGCGTGCGTGTACGCGAAGTACTTGTACGCGACGAGGAGCACGCCGAGCGTGGCCGCCTTGGTCTGCTCGGCGCGGATCATCAGCGGCGCGTCCTGGTCCTCCCAGAGGTGGCACTCGCTGTTCGGGACGACGTACACCTCGTCCTCGTTGGTACCGGCCCCGTAGCCGGTGCCGATGTTGTTGTCGACGATGACCTCCAGGCCGCACGGCAGGACGCCGCGGGGACCGGATCCGTAGGAGCTCGCTCCGTTGGCGGTGCCCGCCGACTGCACGGGGATTCCAGCCCAGTTGATCATCGGCCAGGTCGAAGACATCTGGCTGGAGAGCCAGTACCAGCGGCGCGAGTGCATGACCGCGTGGGTCGGCCGGCCCATCGCCAGGAGGTTGGCCTCGACGCCGGCGGCTCCGGCGAGGATCTTCGGGTACAGCTCGGCGCCGGACGGGGAAGCGTCGGTGTAGGCGTTGGCCTGCGCCACCGCTGACAGGCCGGTGGTGGCCTGGTTGATGAGGGTGCTGTCCAGGGCGGTGTGCACCCGGTTGAACAGGTCCTGCATCGTGACGTCCTCGATGCCCTGCCCGCGGTCGATGGCCTGCCGCGAGATCGTCTGCTGCCCGGATGCGGTCTGCACGGGGATTGTCAGCAGGGTGTCGTCCATGTCCGTCTCGCTGACGGCCGAGTTCTCGGACGACTGGAGGGCGGCGGAAGACGCGGTGGTGATGCGGGAGATGTTCACGGACATGCCGTCCGGCGGCAGCTGGTGCCGGTTGCAGATGTCGGCGAAGGGACGCAGTGCCGCGGTGGCCGGGGCGTACAGGTCGGTCAGGTACTGCGGGACGACCAGGCCGGTGAACGCACCGGTGTTCGTGGCGCGCTGCATGTACTGGGCGCGCTCGACGCGCTCTTCCTGCATGTGCTGCGTCAGGCGGTGCACGGCCTCGACATCTCCGTACAGGAACTGCCTGGAGACGTCGAGCAGGAAGTTCTTTCCGTGGGGGTCCTCGTCGGCGCGGTAGGTCCGCTCCTCGCGGCCCACGCGGGCGACCTGGTCGTAGGACGGCTTGCGGGTCTGGGTCGGGGCGCTGGTGCGCTGCTGCTCCTGGCGCTCCATCTCCTCCGACTTGATCTTGTTCGCGTTGGCGAGCTTGCCTTCGATTCCGACGATGTCGTTCTTCGCCTGGTCGCGTGCGGCGAACAGCTGGGCGACCCGGTCGTCCTCCTCGGGAGAGAGGTTGGACCGGCCTTCCTGCTGCGCCTTGTTGAGGATCAGCTCGACCTCGGCCCCGCACTTCTTCTGGCGCTTGTGGGCCGCTTCGAGCTCGACCTCGATGCTCGCGATCAGGTCGTCGATGGTTCCGGGCATGACAGTGCCTTCCGGTAGATCGGGATGGGGTGGGGTCAGCGCGACTGCGCGGCGGGCCCGGGTCGTCTGCCGGGCGTGGCGAGTCCCGCCTCCGGGCGATCTGCCGGATGGCGTGCTGGAAGGTGGTTCAGGGGCGGACGGTCAGTCGTCGCCGAGCTGGGCCAGCAGACGGGCCCGGACCATGGCGATGGAACGGCCCTCAGCCAGCGGTGCGGCCGCGGGCGCCGTCGCGGGCGCGCTGGGCTGCGGGGTACGGAGGTCGGCGCGCTCGGAGAGCCGGGCGAGCGCCTCGCGGGCGACGAGCGGGGAAAGGTGGTCGATGGAGGCGAGGAACTCGCCGGAGCGTGCCGACACCGAGGTGTGCGGGTTCGCGCCGTAGGTCACCGGCCCGACGTCGCCGCGCTCCAAATCAAAGGAGTTGATGCGGTACTCGGTGTAGTCCGGGGACCACGTTCCCTCGGTGATCCGGAACATGAACGACTGCTCACGCACGTCGGAGTCCTCGATGGCCTGGACGAGAAGCTGCACGTCGGCCCTCTTGGGGTTCAGCCACGCGCGCTGGCCGAGACCTGCGTCGTCAGCCCACAGCTGGAGTCGGCCGTTACGGGTGCTGGCCATCGGGGTTCCGCCGTGGTTGAAGCGGAACACCACCTCGGGGTCCGCCGCGAGCGTCTTGTCCGCGGCGCCCTTGGTGACCACCTCGGTGTACGGGCCGAACGCGTCCCACATCTCGTAGCCGCGTTCGAAGCTGGAGGCGTAGCCCTCGACCTCGTACCACTCCATCTCGTCGCGCATCACCCGCTTCGCACGCAGCTGCGAAGTGAATCGCACCTCCGGCGACTCGGGCCGGTCGCGCGGGACCCGCATCTCGGCGGAGCCCGCGGCAGAGCGGCGGGCGGCTGCGGCCTGCGCCCGCAGGCTGGCCGGGTCTGTCATGTCGATGCTCCTGTCGGTGCGCTCGCCGCCGGGGTCGGGGCGGGGTTCTTCGTGCCGAACAGCCGGTCGAACTCGGACAGCTGCGACTCGGTGAACGGCTGGCGGTCCTCCAGCTCGCGTGCCTCGGACGGGGCGAGCTGCCGGGACTCGATCTGCGTGCGCAGCATCGCGGCCCGCGTCTGCGGATCCATGCGCAGCAGCGCGTCGGTGTTCAACTTGACGAAGCGGGGCCGGGAGGTGAGGGAGGACAGTGCGTCCTCGCGGCGGACGATCGCGGGCCCCAGGTTCATCACGAGGAACTGCAAGTTCCGTTGGGTGATGTTGGCGTACGTCATCGATCCACTGGCGCCCGCGTCGATCAGGTCACCGGGGCAGTCGAAGAACCTCGCGATGTCGCCGATGCCGTACCGCTTCGCCTCGATCCAGTCGGCGCCCGCGGCGTCGGCCTGGATCATCTTGTACTCCCAGTCGTTGCCTGTGACGAACAGGTCCTGGCTGGACGTCGCCGCCTTGAACCGGCGCTTCGTCTCCTCGGCCTGGTCAGGGCTGATCGTCTTCGCCGTGTTCTTCAGGTGGGCACTGGGCACGGCACCGTTGCCGAACCAATCCAACGCGAACTGCTGCACGGACAGGTACTCGCCGATGGACCACGCGGCGTACGCGATCGGAGAGAGACCCACCGCCAGGCCGGCCATCGTGTACTGCCGCTCGTGCCACACCTCGTCGGCCGCGTACTCCTGCTGCCCGATTCGGTAGGTGACCACGCCGTCTCGCTGGCACACGGTCACATCCGCGAGCGGGACCAGCTCGATCCGGGCCGGGAGGCCAAGGCCGTCGCGGGCGGTGATCAAACCGAAGCAGTTCCCCGCGCGGTCGAGGTCGAACTGCGTGGAGTACAGCCACTCCATCATCCCGACCCGGTCCCCGCCCGGGGCGATGAGCACCGGGGGCTTGGGCACCTCCACCTTCATCTCGCCGATCCTGCGGTACACGTCCACCGGCATCGTGGAGACGAGGTTCGCGCGGAGCCGCAGGCACGCCCACACCGCGCTGTGCCGCAGCGCGGACTCGTGAGTCACGGTCACCCCGCCCGCCCGCTGTGGGGGGCGTGGTGGAAGCAGCTCGCCGGCGGTGGGACCTGTGATGCCGCGACGCTTGAACAGACTCACCCGCCATCACCCCTCGCCGACCAGAGCGACCCAGCCAGGATCACGGCGCCCGCGACCGCAAGGGCGAACCCTCCGATCCACGGGGCCAGCCCCCACGCGGCGCCAGCCGCGAGGAGCAGCAGGGCGAGCGCGTCGAGCAGGGTCGTCACGACACTGCGCACGGCGCCTCCTCAGTAGATCGAATCGAGCACGTCGTAGTCCTCGCGGACCAGCGGCCCGCGGGTCAGCAGCGCCCACCGGGCCTGGACCGTGGCGACGAAGGGGGACACGTCGACGAGGGAGCGTCGGCGGTCCAGGACCCAGGCATCGCCGACGGACCGGGTCATCGCCCCGTTCACCGCAGCGGTGAGAGGGGCCTGATCAATGTGCCGGACCGTGCCCTGCGTAATCGCGTCCGCCATCTGCCCGGACGCCTCCACCATGTCCCCGGTCCGCATCACCACCAGGTGGCCCGGCAGCGGGTGTTCCTTCTCGTCGCCCTCGGGCGTCCGGATCCCGGCGGCGACGAGGTCGTCGATCAGGGAGGAGGAAGGGGAGCCGGACGCGGAGATGGCCACGGCCACCGGGCCGTGGAGCTGCCGCAGCCGTACGACCGCAGGCACCACCCAGTCCGTACCCGCCCGCCGGTCGACGACCTCCAGGTGCACGCGCCCGTCCGGCCGGATCCCGGCCATCGCGATCGTCGAGGTGGTCCGGTCCTGCGACACCTCAACCGCCAGCGCCAGTTCAGCACCGGGCCGGGACCGCTCGTCGGCCAGTCCCGGCCAGTGCTGCTTGGGGACGTTCGGGTCGCTCGGGGGCGCGGCCTTCCGTGTCCTGTTCAGGTACGCGCGGTCGAACTCGCCAGGGTCCAGCTTCTCCAGCTCGGAGCGGATCACGGCCTCGGTGACCGTGTGGCCGAGCGCGGGCAGCGTCGCCGCCCACGTGGCCGGGTCGTCGCGCGGCATGTCGTCCGGGGCGAACCACTCGAAGTACGCCACGCTCGGCCGGGGCCCGCCGTTCCACAGGGCCTCGATCACCTCGCGGCCGGCGGCCCGCTTCTTGTTCAGCCACACGCTCTTCTCAGTGCCGCCGGCAGACGCCCACCACAGCTGGGCCATCGCCCGGGTCAGCATCGCGGGGGAGAAAGCCTGCTCCAGCCGATCGTCTTCGTGAGCGAATGCCTCGTCGATGACGCCGAGGTCGAGAGCCGGGCCGTGCCCGGCCTTCTCCGTATTCGCGGTGATGCCCAACTTCGAGCGGGTCCGGCTCCACAAGATCGCCTCGTTGCCGTTGCTCTTGCGGGCCCGTACGCGCGGCGCCAGCGACGACCCTTCCAGGGTGACGAGGAACTCGTCCTCCCAGCGCTGCCGGGCCATGCCCCGGGTCTGCGCCGCGTACACCACGTTCTGCCGCTGCCACGCCGCAATGCGGTGCGTCATCAACGCGAGGATCTGCTGCGTCTTGCCCTGCTGCCGCGGCACGGACAGACCGACCTCCCTGTGGGCGAACAGCCCCGTGGCCGGGTTGATCTCCAGGCCGACGTCCAGGACGTACCGCTGCCACGGCATCGGCTCGAACCCGAGTGCCTGCATCACCCGGCACGCGGCCGGGCCCAGGCTCGGCCACTCCGGGCGCCGCGGTGTCCCCCACCGGGGCGGGCACGTTAGCCCGTACCGGTCGAGCAGCTGCTCGGCGAACTCACTCGGGGGCTGCCAGGTCTCCGAGGCCGTCGTCGTCGTCATCGGCGGCCCGTCCCTCCAGCAGCTGGGCGAGCGTCTGCCGCAGCTCGCGGGAGAGCTGGGGCAGCACCTTGACGTCTTCGGTGCTGGTGGCGTCGATCTCGGAGGCGAGGCGGTAGGCCAGTTCGGTCAGGGACGGCTCGACGCCGACGAGGTCTCCGAGCGCCTCGACGTCTTCGCGGACGGCCTTCTCGACGGAGCCCGCCATGACAGCCTCCAAGATCATCCCGAGGCGATCCGGCCCGGGGAGAGAAAAATAAAAGCTGGGCGCGGGGCTGGGAAGACGATCTTCCCAAAAAATCGCAGGCTTCTGACCTGCGGTTTTGTCTCATCGCGTTTGTGCAGGTCAGAGGCTTGTTACGTGTACCAGTCTCGTGACGTCTTGAGTCCGGCCGTCCGGGTCTTGTTGCCCTTCTCGCCGTTGCAGTTCCGCCCGCAGGTCGGGCAGCGCTTCACCCCGTGGGCGGGCCGCCAGTTGCTGGTGTCCCCGGGGTCGGCTCCGCGTGAGACGGGGTGGACGTGGTCGACGACGTCGGCGCCGGGGTGGCCGCAGAGGTGGCAGACGTCGGACTCGGCGAGGAAGCGTGCGCGCTTCTTGCGGTAGTCGTACGTGGTGAGGTCGGCCCGCTTGGCCATGCCTCACCTCCTCGGTGGTTGGCGGGGGTTGCCGCCCGGGGCCCTCGTCCCGGGCGGCTGCACCCGCACCCACTCGCACCTGAGTGGCCTGTGGGCCTGCCGTGGTGGCAGGTCAGTTCTTGCTCATGTCGAGGCTGTCGAGGTTCCACGTCTCGCCGTCGGGCGTGGCCGCGGTGCAGTCGTAGGTGTTGCGGACCTTGGCGCCGAACGAGTTCTGGCTATCGACATGGCCGACGACCTGGTACTTCCACGGGGCGCTGCCGCTGATCGTCGTGACCTTGGTCTCGCCTGCATTGCTGAACTCGGCAGAGCCTGGGCTCTTGAGTCGCTGCTTGACGAACTTCTCGCACATGATCGTGGCCTCGACGCCGTCGGCCGGCGGGGCCGATCCGCATGCGGTGAGGGCGAGGGCGCTCGCGGCGGCGAGGAGGATCGTGGCGTGGTGTGTGCGCATCGCGCCATGCTCGCGGGCGGCCGGGGCCTGTGTGGGGGCTGTGACCGGTCTGTGACGCGCGAAAGCCCCGCGTGTTGGCGGGGCTTCAGTTTCCGGGCACGCCGGAGTTGCGACCAGGATGGAGCACGGGCGGCACTTTTGCAACAGGCGTAGAAGGGCCCCGCCGTACGGGGGGACGGCCGGCGGGGCCCTTCTGTTGCGGCGTCACGCCCTCGAAGGTACGACGCCACCTCGCGTGCAACCCCGGCCGGTACTCCGGGCGCACAGGGTGGGAGTGTGCGCAGCGCCCCCGGGGTGTTGCGATGGCGTTCACGCTACGCCTGGGATGGCTGAAACAACAGCCCCCACGTGTGGCTTGATTCAGCCCTTCGGGGTGCCGGGTACGGACTTCGGCTGGCTCGGGTAGTGGCCGCCGCGGGACGCCGAGTAGGTGGTCTGGTGGTCTTTCAGGCGGGGGTCGTCGGCCGGGGGCTTGGGCGGGGTGAGTGCCATGATGGCGGTCCTGTCTCTCGTGAGGGGATGGGTGTCCGGGGCGGCCGGTAGCTACCAGGCGGCGGCCGCCCGGGGTTACGGGTGCACGGTCACGTGCGTGCGCGCCGGGTTCGTTGGGTCGTCGAGGAGCGTCATCCGGACCCCTTCCACGGTGCGGTCGTCGTCCGTAGGCGGGGCTGTAGTTGTAGCTGTAGCCGCCTCTGTAGGCGGTTCCTGACCTGCGATAACTACGGCTACGGCGGGGGCTTGAGAGGGGCTCGGAGAGGGGTCGGGGAGGTCCTCCAGGCGGACCCCGGTGGACACCCGTCGGCCGGGCTGACGGACGCTGTTGGTGATGGGGATTCCGGCGGCCTTGCAGGCGGCCCGGACGGCGGCCGTGTCCCAGGGGCGGCGGGTGGTCTTGGTGAGGTGCTGGGCGAGCATCTTGAGGTGGGCGCCGTGACCGCCCTGGGCGAGGTGCCGCACGGCGTCCGGGATGAGGCCGAGCGCCGGCTCGGCGGCGGCCGGTTCGGGGTGTTCCGCAGCGTCCTCGTCGGAGCCCTCCGACTCCTCGGCGTCGGCCGCCGGGTCCTGCTTCTGTGAGAGGGCGAGCGCGGCCACGATCCAGCCGATGGTGCCCGCGGTCACGGCGTACGTCGTGTAGTCGCTGGACACCAGCACGTAGGCCACTCCCCCAAGGGTGCCGAGCCGCTTCACAGGGGCTCGCTGGTCGCGTTGTGGCTTGGTGCCCTCGGGCGCGCCTTCGGGGAGGCTGCGGTACTTGGGTGCGGTGATCCAGGCGCTGATGTTGCGGCCGAGGAGGACGGATCCGTCGTAGAGGGGTCCCCCGAGGCCTCGGAGCCCGAGGTTCACCGGCCGAATCCCGTCTGGGTGATGCTGCTGCCCACCCCGTTGCCGGCCTGCTGAACGCTGGAGAACGCGCTGGCGACGAGGCCGCCACCGGTCCCGGCGAGGAGCATGACGGCGAGCGCGGTGTGGACGATCGCCTTCTTCTCGGCTTCCTTGTAGACGGCCGACTTCCACCGCACGACGATCATGGTGCAGAGGATGATCCCGACAATCAGCGCGCCGAGGGCGCCGCTGGGGACGTCCACGGCGGGCGCCATCTCGGGTGCGGCGATGGAGTGGCGGGCGGCGGTGTCGATCGCGGCGTGCAGGGTGCTGGTCATGGCGGTGCCTTTCAGAAGCCGAGGAGCTTGGTGATCGTGGTCAGGGACGCGGCGTAGATCGCCCACACGGCGAGGCGCTCGCGGGTGCGCTGCGGGGTGATCGTGCCGAGGGTGCGGAGGAGTAGCCAGGCGAGCAGGCCCCAGCCGGCCGCGTACACGGGGTCCATCACGCGGGCCTCCGGGCCATCCGGAGCGTCCGGAGGATGCTGTCCTCCTTGGCGTTGGCGTCGGCCACCTTCCGGACGTAGCGGATGACCGCGTTCGGCTCTGTGATGCCGCAGGAGACGGCCGTCCGGACGGCATCCGCCATGGTCATGGGCCCGGAGGCGGGGAGCTGTGAAGCACCCTCCGGAACCTCCGCACCGTCCTCCGGAGGCCCCGGATCCGTGTCCGGAGTCGTCCGGAGGGACGCCTCCTCGGCCTCGACCAGGCCCTCGGCACGGGCCAGCTCGCGGCGCAGGGGGATCATGCCGAGCCGAGATCCAAGCTCGGCGCGCTCGGCCTGGGCCCACTGCATCGCCTGCGGCGAGAGGCGCGGGGTGGTCTGCGCAAGGAGCACGGTCCAGAGCCCCTTGGCCATGCCGGAGACGACGGCACCGGTGATCCCGATGGGGAGCTGTTCCTCGGCGTAGCCGTGCATGGCGACGGCGGCCATGGCGACGCCGAGGGCGATGTGGCCGGCGGCGCGCGGGGCTTGGGCGCGCGGAGGGTCGTAGCGGGCGAGCCACTCCAGCGCCATGCAGCTGATCCACACGAGGTCGAAGGTGACGGCGGCGGCGTAGGCGGCGGGCGCGATGACGAGTAGGTCGAGGAGGGCTCCGATGCTGGCCGTTGACCAGACGACGGAGCCGGTGAGGATGAGGCAGGCGGCGCCGAGGACGCCGGTGCGGACGGTGTGGTCCCAGTCGCGGGGCGGGACGGGGAGGTGGATCTCGTAGGCCTCGTCGACGAGGTGGGTCTTGCCGTCGACGGTGTGGGGAACCTGTCGGGTGCGGGTCTCGGTGCGGGTGCGCACGGGGTGCTCCTGGGCGTGCGGGGCCGGGCGCGCGGGTGGTCAGCGCGGGCCCGGCCGGGTGTAGTGGGGCTCAGGCGAAGTGGCGGCCGATGAGGTACGCCAGGATGATCAGCGGCCAGACCATGGCGAGGACGTACAGGGCGCGCATCAGACGGCTTCGGCGGCGGCGCGGTCGAGGAGGAGGGCGTACTCGCCGCGGGTCTGTCCGGCCAGGACGACGGGGGCGCGGCGCAGGAACTGGGTGCGGGCCTCGTCGGCGAGGGCGCGGTCATCGCGGTACCGGTCGCTGGCCAGGCGGCGGGCGAGGTAGACGCGAACGGCCTCGTGCATGTCCTGGGTGGGCCGGTCGGCGCGGAGGTGGGCGGCGGCCTGGAGGAGCAGGGCGGTGCACGTGTTGGTGGGCTGGTCGCCTCGGGCGCGGCGGAGACCTTCCTCGGCCTGCTGCTGGGCAGTCATCGGGCACCGCCGAGGATGTACGCGAGCGCGACGACGGCCGGGGCGCCGGAGGTGCGGGCGATCTCGGCGAGGCGGTCGATGGGGCCGTCGACGGCGCTGATGATGGCGCGCATGGTCGTGGGCAGGTGCTCGTCGGCGGGGCGTACGGAGAGGCCGAGCATGCCGGCGACGGTGCGGCCGCCGCGCATCTCGTAGGCGTCGGCGCGGTTGGCCCAGTCGCCGTAGATCGGCTGGTCGTAGCCGACGGGCAGGCGCTGGTAGTCGACCTGGGCGAGGTACTCCCGGGCGGCGGCGGCGATGTAGCGGCGGCGGCCGGGGGTGGTGCCGGCGAGCGCGGTGAGGGCGTGGTCGAGCTGGCGTCGGGCCTGGTTGTGGCGGGTAAGGTCCATGGCGGACCGCTCCTTCGTGAGGTTGTGGGTGGTCCATGGCCCTGGCTGGAGCTGCGAACTCCGGCCAGGGCCGCCGTGCTGGCAGGGCAGGGCGTTCGAGCCGGTCAGCGGGTGAGGTTGCGTGCCTTGGCCGACCGCTCACAGCCCTTGCAGGGCGGGAGGTCGACGATCATCCATCCGGCGGGGCGCTCCACCGTGCCGTCTTCCGTGACGTACTCCTCCGGAAGCGAGACGCCGTGGCCGCACAGCGTGCGGGTGTTGCCGGTGTCCGGCTTGATGATGTGGCGCGTTGTCGCCGAGAACGTGCGGGCGTAGAAGGGCCGGGCGACCGGGACCGGAGCGGGGTAGAGCGCCCTCACTGCGGCCTCCGCCTCGGCGATGGTGGGGAAGAACCCGACGATGCCGTTCCGGGTGCCTGCCTTCGACGACCAGGCGGCGAACCGGCCGCGGGGCATGTCGCCCTCGTCGAAGATGACGCCGGCGTACTCGCGGTTCCGCCAGACGATGAGGCGGGATGCGTCGAACTCGTCGGGGGTGGTGACGAACTGGCCCGGCGCGGCGGTGAGGACGGTCGCGGGGATCGGTTCGGTCTCGTCGTCGGTCTGGGTGGTGATGGTGGTCACGGGATCCTCCGACGTCATGGATACGCTCGGGCGGTTGGAGATCACGGTGGGTGGCCTCGCACAACCAATGTAGACCCTAGGGTCTAGGCATTGCAAGACCCTAGGGTCTATTCTGTTGTGCAAGCCGCTCCCGAAGGGAAGGGAGTACGGATGACGGACCAGCCCAAGGAGGTGCAGCGCCTGGTGGAAGCCATCAAGGCCCTGGAGGCCATCGAGGACGACGCCGAGGCGGCACGCGCGGCCACGGCCGTACTGGACGCGTGGCCCGACTACCACGCGCAGATCCGGGAGTTCCGTCAGCAGCGGGTCCTGGCGTTGAAGGCGCAGGGGAAGACGTGGGCGCAGATCGCCGACGAGGCCCTCGGCGGTGTCCACCCGACCCGGGCGCAGCAGATCGCCACGGGGAAGCGCGGCACGAAGCGGCCTAAGGCTGACGAGCCGGCCCCCGAGTAGCCGCGCGCGACGGAGCCCCCGGTTCCTGGCGGATCGGGGGCTCCGTGCTGTCCGAATGCGTCCGCCCGCGTCCGGGCGCAAGCTGGTGGGATGCCGGACGAGACACAGATCGTGGTGCATCCGGTGTCGCCGAGTGGCGGCCGGAAGGTGACCGCGCACGCGCTCGGTGTGGATGCGGATCTCGGCAGGGCGTTCATGCCTGCGGACGTGGTCGAGTTTCTGCGCCGGGCCGGCCTGGAGGACGTCGATCTGTCCGAGGCCGGACCGATCGAGTGGCGCGGCGGCGGCCCCGAGGTTTGGACCCCGGAGCCGCCCGCCTGACCTACGCCGCGATGGGCTCGGGCAGGGTCCAGCCGCGGGCGCAGTCCTCGCAGCGCGCGGTCGGCGTGCGGCCGGCGCCGGTGGTGACGACGATCCGCCCGGAGCACAGCGGGCACGGCCGGGCCGCGGGGACTGCGCGGGTGGCGAGGTCGAGGGCCTGCTCGATGCGGGCCGCGCACCCGGCGGCGACCTGCTCGACGAGCAGGTGCTGTGCGGCGGTGAGCGTCCAGAACGGCCCCTCCTCGCCGGTCACCCTCGCGTACAGCCACCCGGCCGCGTACTCGGCGGTGCGGAGGCCGACGTACCGCCAGCGCTGCGGGTCGGCCTGCTCATCGTCGGCGCAGGCGTTGCGCAACGCCCGGTCGGCGGGGGTCCAGCCGCGGGCCGCCCAGTCCTCGGGGGCGTGGCTGATCGCGGGCCGGGTGATCTGCGGGGCGAGGGTGTCGGCGAGGTGGACGAGGGTGGTCTCGACGAGGCGTGCGGTGTCGAGGATCCGCAGCGACACGGGGGCGGGGGTCTCGCCGATCTGCTGCGGGTCCCGCTCCAGGGCGCGGAGGGCGGCGGCTTCCTCGCGGTCGACCTGGTCGAGGACGGCGAACAGGTCGGACCTGCTCGCGAGCCAGTTGGTGCCGCGCTGGTCGAGGGCCTCGTCGAGGTGGGGCCAGAGAGCGGCGATGCGGATGAGGTGCTGGGCGGTGGTGGTGGTCATCGGTGCTCCCGTGGCTGGGCGGGGTACGGTGGGAATCACCTGTGGGGCGCGTCGGTCTGGGGAGACAAGCGGCGCGCCCCTTCCGGTTGTTCAGGCGGGGAAGCGATCCGGGGCCGGCACAAGGAGCGGCACCTCGCGGGTCTCGCGCCACGGGTTCGGGGGCGGCGGGCTGATCACGCGCTGGCCGTTGGGGAGGCGCTCGGCCAGGATCCCGCCGCTGGGTAGGTCGCGGATGACGACCTCGTAGCGGATGACGCCGGCGGCTTGGTCCTCGATGATCCGGCCGTCGAGGGGGATGTCCGTGAAGTCGATGCCGTTCGCGGTGAGCCAGTTGCAGATGGCTTCGCGGCGCTCGGGGCTCATGGGCGGGGCTCCTTGGGCTCGGTGAGGGCGGCGCGGATCTGGTCGAGTGCCCAGCGGGCGCCGGTGGAGAAGGTGTCCGCGCGGATCTCGTCGCGGTCGACGGTGGGCAGCGCGGCCATTCGGTCGAGCTCGGCGCGGACGCGGACGAGCGCAGCCTCGGTCTGTTTGGCGCGCTGCTCGGCGTCATACGCGCGCATGTCGGCCTGCCCTGTGGACTTGAGGCCGTTGTGGAAGTACCGGTCGGCCTCGCCGCGGGCGTCCCGTAGCTCGGCGTACAGCTGGTCGAGTTCGTCGCCGGTGATCGTGTCGGCCGTGTGTCTGCCGCTGGCGGGGCGCTGGTCGCGTGCGTCGGCGGCCCGTTGCGCGGCGCCGATCGGGCCGGACGGGTAGTCGGTCACCGGGGGCTCCCGTCGGCGGTTGCGCGGATGGCGTCGGCCACGGCGAGAAGGCTGGAAGCGATGGCCAAGTTCGATCGGGCGATGAGGATTCCGGCGGTGAGGTCGCCCGGGGTGGGGCACTTGGTGATGGTGTTGATGGCCTTGTTGACGTCGTTGATCTCGGCGAGGGTGTGCTCGTAGGGCAAGCGTGTGTTCATCGGCGGTGCCTCCGGTGGTTGTTGTGGCGGCCCCAGCTGGCCGCGTGCGGGGCTTGTACAGGTCTGGGCGGGGTCTGGGTGTTGCGGCGGATGGCGCGGCCGAGGAAGAGCCCCACTGCGGTGCCGAGAAGCAGCCACACGGTGAGGCTGAGACCGGCCCACGCCCAGCCGCTCACCGGTCGGCCTCGGCGTTGTCGGCGCGGTGCTCGTCGCAGTAGGTGCGGGGCGCCATCGGGGACGCGGGCAGGCACTGGCAGTCGGCCGGCGCCGCAGCCGTGGCCTCCTCCCGTGACGCCTCGGCGATCACCCGCAACCGCGCGATCAGCGTGTCCAGGTCGGTCAGCGGCAGCGAGGACCCGTTCGGGTCGGTGCGGAAGTACAGGCCGGGCGTGCCGTCGTCGAAGAGGGCGGTGCTGATGAGGAGCCGGTCCCCGTCGACGTCGGTGTGCGTGAACCGGCTGGGATGCGGGACGGCGCCGGTGCGGATCATGACGATGCGGATGTCGGTGGTCATGAGGGCGTGTCTCCTTGGGCGTGCGGGGGCGGGGGAACGGGATCAGGCGGCGTTGCGGGCGCGTTGTGCTGCGCGCCGTTCGGCGAGGCGGCGGGCGTTCGCGGCGCGGCAGAGCAGGCAGGGCTGTTCGCCGAGGGCGACGTGTGCGTGGTAGCCGCTCATCGAGCCGCCGTGCTCCGCGTGCTCGCGGGCCAGCCGGGCCCGGCGCCCCTGCTCGACCTGGGCGGCGCGCTTGGCCAGGCACGACTCGCAGGACTCACCGCGGCGCCGGTGCTGCTCGTACGAGGTCGGGCTGGCGCAGTCCACGGGCACCTTGCTGCTGCGCTTCGGCTGGGCCGGCGCGGCGCCGGGGCGGAGTGCTCGCGCGGTGAGGCCGCCCCACACGCCGTGCGCGGGCCGGGTGGCGAGCGCGTACTCGCGGCAAGCCTGCAGCACCGGGCAGCTGCGGCACTCGCGCACGGCCGCGTTGCGGTCCTTCGCGCTCTTGGAGAACCAACGCTCAGGGTTGGTGGCGCACGGCCGGGTCGCGGCGCTGCTCATCCATTCAGTGGTGGGGATCATGATGCGGTCCTCCACTGGAACGCGGCGAACGTGACCGCGTCGAGCTCGGTGAGGTGCAGGCTGATGCGGCCGCCCTTGACCACGGGGCCGATGCGCATGTCGGGGCCGACGACGTGGGCGTGGTCGTCGTCCTCCAGGACGCCCGCGTCGACGAGCCCGTCCACGGCCGCCTTGAAGCTCGGGTACCAGTTCGCCGGGTCGGCGCGGCGCCGGGACGGAGGGTTGAGCACTCCGAGGATGTACGCCCGCTGGAGCACGGGCCCGGTGCCCGCCGCAGCGAGCGCGGCCCGCATGTCCGGGTTCTCGGAGCAGGCTTCCATCGCGGCGGCCCGGATGGCCGCGGTGAGCTTGGCCTTGACCGTGTGGTGGGGGCGCTGGTTGCTGTTGAGGAGGGGCAGGCCCGGGGGCAGGGCGATGGTGAAGTGGCGGGTCACAGCAGGGCCTCCTGTACGGGGTGGGGCGGGCAGCGGTGGTCACGCAGTACGGGGTGCGCGTGGTGGGGCACGGTGAGGGGGTCGCGCCAGACGATTCGGCGGACGCCGAGGGCGGTGACGAGGAGCCGCCAGGTGAGCCGGCCTTCGACGCGGGCCTGGATTTCGGCCGCGAGGTCGATGGGGTTCGGGTCGGCGGTCACGTGGAGGGCTGCGGTGCGGCCGGCCCACGCGGTGAGGATCAAAGCGTTGCAGCGGGGGCAGGTCCGTTCGATCGCGTGGTCGGCGCTGGCGGCGATCTTCTGGGCGATGCCGGGATTCGTCATCGGGCACCGCCGGAGGGCAGTGCCGTTGCAGTGCCGTTGACGGCACTGCCGTTTTCGCAGGTCACGTGGGGTGGCAGTGCCATCAGTGCCGTTGGGGCCAGTTTCTGAGCATTACCGCTCTTGCGTGCGCACGGGGCTGGAATACGGATTTCAACGGCACTGACGGCACTGCAAGCCTGTGACCTGCGGTGATGGCCGATTTCAATGGCACTTTCAACGGCACTGCAACGGCACTGCAACGGCACTGTTTTCGTGATCACTTGTCGTCCCACCGATCTTCGGCAGGTGCTTGCAGGGCCACGTTGAGGTAGGAGTAGACGTTGTTCGACGACTTGCGGACGATCTGAAAGCGGTCTTTCAGCTCTCGGCCGAGCTGTCGCGAGGGCAGCGGATCCTCGCCCTCGGCGCGGCACCAGCGTTCGTACGCGGTGCGGAACACCTCGGTGACGGTGCGGACCTGGGCGCCGCCGCCGACGTGGCAGGCCTCGTCGAGGAACCGGGCGAGCGCGTCCTCCTCGGCCGCGTACTGCGCGGTGGCCGCGGTGACGGAGGCCGGGTCGCGGAGCCCGTCGCGGAACACGTCGACCGCCCCGGCGATGATCCAGGCGAGGATGCCCGGGGCTTCCTCGGAGATGAGGAGCAGGTCGAGGTCCTCGATGACTTCCTCGGGGGTGCGGGTGAACGGCATGAGGCGAAGGCGCCGCCAGAAGCTCTTGCCGCCCGCGCTGACGCGGGGCTGGTGGTTGCCCATCAGGAACAGCTTGTGGGTGGGCTCGAACGTGAAATGATCTTGGCGCATGAACCGTGCGGTGAGGCCGTCGCCGCCGGTGAGCTCCTTCACCTTGGCCTCGTCGAACTTCGCCTCCTGGTTGACCTCGGACGCGATGACGAGGCGTAGCCCGTGGAGCCGGGCGATCTCCGTTTCGTGGCGCTGGGCTCCGGCCATGAGGAACGCGTTCGGCGCGGTCGCCGCGTAGTCGCCGAGGACGTTGCGGAGCACGTTGAGGAACACACCCTTGCCGTTGCCGCCGGGCCCGTGGAGGAACGGGAGGATGTGCCAGCGGACCGAGCCGGACGCCGCGTAGCCGGCCATCCGCTGGACGTAGCCGCGGAGTTCCTGGTCGTCGCCGAAGGTCTGCGCGAGGAACCGCTCCCACCGTGGGGTGGGCAGGTTCTCGTCCGGGGCGACGCGGGTGGCGCGGGTGTGCATCTCGTCTGGGTCCGGCGGGGACAGCTTGCCGGTGGTGAGGTCGACTGCGCCGGCTGGCGTGTTGAGGAGCATGCGGTGCGCGTCGAGCTCGCCCGCGTGGACGACGATGCGCGGGTCGGTCTGCGCCATCGTCACCATGGCCGAGATCCCCGCGGTGGACAGGGACCGCATGCGGTGCTTGGCCTCGCCCTCGCCGTTGGGGAGGTCGCGGGCGATCGCGCGGGCCATCTCGCGGACGGTCCCTGCTTCGTCCCAGGCCCAGCGGTGGCCGTCCCAGCGGAGCCAGCGGCCGCGCTGCGGCACGTAGCGGAGTTCCTGCTCGTGGAGGTCGACGAGGCGGAGCGCGTTCCCGTCGTCCGTACGGGAGTAGGTCTCGACTGCGGCTCCGGTGGCTGCCGGGTGCTGGAGGACCAGGGCCGCGGTCCCGTCCACCGGCGTGGCCTGCGGGGGCACGGATGCGAGGTGCCGGACCGGCTCGGGCGCGGGCGCGCCGTAGCCGAGTCGGCGCAGCTCGCGCGCGGCCGCGCTGTGGTCTCCACCGTGGTTGAGGAGGGCGAAGGCTCCGAACTTGGTGTAGGGGCGCTCGGCGATGAACTCGGTGCTCGTGGTGAACACGTACAGCCGGTCGCGTTCCTGCCGGCGGCCGGTCGTGGCGGAGGGCTCGCGGCCGTCCTTGCCCGGGCGCTGCCAGTACGAGGTGCCGCCGGAGACGAACATCAGCCGCCAGCCGTGCGGGGTGAGGATGTCTGCCCAGGGGGTGCGCTGCTCGTAGTCGTCGCCCGGGGTGAGCCCGTCGCGGGCCAGGCTGGCGCCGGTGCCGAAGAGGAACGCGGCCGCCTCGTCGAGGGGCTGCTGACCTGCGTTGCTGTGGGCCGCTTCTACTTTTTCAAGGTCATCGGAGGGGACCGTGTCGAGCATCCGGCACACCGCGTGCAGGGCCTGGTGCTCGGCGGCCGTGATCGTCGGCATGGTGGCCGGGCCGCCAGCGAGGAGTTCGTACGGGCGGCCGGTCGCGTGCACGGATCCGTGCGACGGTGCGGTGACGACGAAGCCACCCTCGCCGCGGGTCTCGATCAGGCCGCGCGGGATCTTCTTGCCCGGGTACTTCGCGATCAGGTCGCGTTCCTTCGCGGTCAGCTCGTCCTCACGGGCCAGCCTGCTGGCGAGCTTGGTGTTCCCGGGGGCGCCGTCGGCCACGCGGTAGTGGAGGTGGAGGCCGCCGGAGGGGCTGCGCTCCAGCCATCCGGTGGCGATGCGCTGCCACAGCTCGGTCATGCCGGACCCGGCGAGGATCTCGACGAGCTGCTCGAGGACGCCCTCCTCGACGGCGCGGCCCTCCAGCTCCAGCATCTCCAGGCCGCCGGAGATGGCGCCGGTGATGATGCCTACTCCGGCGTGGCCGCTGGAGAACCAGCGGTAGACCTGCTCTTCGGTGGCGCGCTCAGTCTGGTAGGGCTTCCACCTGCCGAGCGGATGCTTCGAGCCGTCGGTCCGGACGGCGACAACCGAGCAGCCGGCCGCGTGCAGCGCGAGCGCCGCGGCGAGCATGTCGGGTGTGGTGTCGCTCAAGGTCGGCTCCTCGTCGTGCTGTGCGGTGGGTGGTTCGTAGTGCCCCGGGCGGGAGTCGATCCCGCGGCATCGCGCCGGGACCGGGGCGGTGTGGGTCAGGTGGTGGGCGTGGCCAGGGGGAAGCCCCAGATGCTGCGGCCGTCGGGAAGCGTGATCTCCCAGGGGCCGCGGAACAGCCCGTAGGCGGTCCAGGTGCAGCCGCGGCCGGCCCATTCCTCGTCGGAGGAGGCGGCGAGCGCGCCGAGGGTGCGGCCGATGCACTCCTGGCCGACGATGCTGTACGCCTCGACGGGGTTGCCGTTGCGTTCGCGGGCGTGCTCGGTCAGCGCCTTCTCGAAGTCCCAGCCGTTGGCGATGTCCCCACAGCTGGGGCATCGGAAGGCCCAGAGCGCCGGGTCGTCGCCGAACAGGGCCTTGGCTTCGGCGACGAGCTCGGCCTGTGTGAGCTTGCGGTGCGTGTTCGCGGTGAGGGTCATGTCCTGCTCCTGGTGTGGTGTGAGGGCTGGTCCGTCCGGGGCTGCGGAGCTTGGGTGTCGCGCAGCCCCGGACGGCGATCAGTGGGTTCGGGTTAGAACGGCGGGGGTGCGGCCGCGGCCTGGGCCTGCTGCTGTGCCTGGAGCGCGGCCACGGCCGGGTTGGCGTACTGCGGTGCAGGCGCGGCCTGCGCGGGCGCCGGGGCGTACTGCTGCTGGACCGGCGGCGCGTACTGCTGCGGCGCGGGGACGGAGGGCTGCATCCCCGGGTCCGGGGCGTGCAGCGCAGCCGTGGCGGCCGGAATGTACGTCGCGCTGTACTGCTTGAGCGGGTTGAAGCCGCGCTGCTTCGGGGGCAGCTCGTGGGTGAACGTGATGGAGAGGGTGCCGCCGACTTCCAGGCCCCGGCCGCCGGCCGCGCGGACCGCGTCGGCCACTGCGGCCTTCATCTGGTTCTTGATGAAGATCCGCCGCTGGCCGTCGTCCTCCTCCAGCTGGGGATCCCGGCTGTCGGTCTGAACGGTCACGACGAGCTGCATCGCGGGATTCCCGTCGGGCCAGAACTTGTTCTCGCCCGTCTTCATGTCGCGCTGCTGCTGCACCGTGGGGCGTTCGGTGATGCGGCCGGACACGGTGGTGCCGACGGTGAGGAAGCTGGCGGACGGGGCGCCGCCACCGCCGAACAGGAAGTCGTCGGCGGACGGCGGCGCCTGGTGGGACTGCTGGGGTGTCGTCACTGAATGCTCCTGGGTTTCAGGCGATGAGCGCTTCGAGCGAGGCGCCCGCGTTCGGGTTGGGGGCTCCGGGGCAGCCGGCTGCGAGGTCGGTGCTGCCGGGCAGCAGCCAGGGGCAGAACCGGCAGCTGGGCTTCTCGGGGATGGGGACCATCCGCCAGTTCTCGGGGTGGATGTCGAGTTCCAGGCCGGCTGCGGTGTCGCGGATGCGGTCGAGGCGGGCGAGCGCGGCCTCGGCGACGCTGCGGTCGTACGGTTCGGACCACACGTGGACCATCAGCTCGTGGTGTCGGCCGATGAACGTGACCGCGACCCGGGCGGGCCGGTGTCCGGCGTTCTCCTGGCCGAGGCCGTACAGGTGTGCCTGGACCCTGTACTTCTCCCCGGGGCCGCCCGTCCGGTACTTGTCGTGGCTGCTCTTGCCGACGAGCTTCCAGTCGTTGTTCAGCAGCGCGAGCCGGTCGAACAGGTCCGAGCTTCCGGTCAACGTGCTGGCCTCGGTCGGCCCCTGCCGCACGGTGACCCGCTCCTCGATGCGGTACCGGGGCTTTCCGTCGGGCATCGGCACTTGCCGGGCCTCGAATTTCTCGGCCATCCACATGTGGAATCCGGTGCCGATGATCGCGGCGATCGGGTCCCGGGAGGTGTTGGTCTCGGGCCAGTCGAGGATCTTGTACGTGAGCTGCCGCTCGCACGGCTCGCCGACCTCGGACGGGCCGATGCGCCGCTGACGCGACCGCGCCGAGTTCTTGTCCGCGTCGATGATGAACTGCTTGATGCGCTCGGCCAGCGCCTGCCCGTACTCGTCGTTTCCGGTCGCGGTCACGCGGCCACCTCCCGGCGGATCGCGGCCCGCGCTGCGGCGTCGCACCGCGTGTCCGGGTCGTCCATCGTTTCCTCGTCCCACGCGGCCGGCGGAGGCCACGACTCGGCGACGGCCGCAGCGCGGGCCCGGCTGTACTGGTGCCGGTTAACCCCGTGAGCCCGCGGGTCCTGGCTGGAGAGGTCCGAGTACAGCCCGCGCACCGCTCGTGCCATGCGCGCGGTGACGCGCTCGGCGCGCAGCATCTTGCCGAGGTGCGTTTCGGTGGTGCCGAGTCGGTTCGCGAGCCAGACCTGGGGCCAGCCCCAGGCGACGAGGCCCTGCAGCCGGCGCCGGGTTCCGGTCGCGTCGATGACGGTTGCTGCAGCGAGATCGTCCAGGCTGGGCTGTACGCGGAGCACAGCCTCGGCGAGGGCCGGACGGATACGCTTGCGCGGGCCCTGGCCGCGGCTGGGAAGGCCGTTGAGGATCTCGCGGACCCGGCCGTGTTCAACCCCAGCGAGCCGCGCGATCTGCGCGATCCCGATTCCCTGGGCCTGCAAGGCGCGGATGTGAGCGCGAACGGGCTCGGCGTCCTGGTAGCGCCTGGCCGAGTAGCTGCAGATGTGGCAGCGGCATCCGCGCTGGTAGCCCGCCCAGCTGTGGCGTCGCGGCGTCACTTCGTGGCCTCCGCCCGGGGCCGTGGCTTGTCGGTGCGGCGCTGCTGCCAGTTCGACCCCGCGTCGACCGCGGGGGAGTCCGTGCCGAGCGCGTGGTCGAGCTGGGCCTCCAGGTGCCGGATACGGCGGGCCTGTTCGCGGTGCAGCGACCGCAGGTTCGCGGACTCGGCCCGGTAGGTGGCGCACGCGACGAGGAGTCGCCGCCGGCGGGTGTCGATGGACTGGGCGTGCTGGTACGCGTGGGCGTAGGCCTCGGCGCGCGCGGCAAGCCGTGCGAGGCGGGTCCGCCGGATGATCGTGATCACTTGGTGCCTCCGTAGGAGTTCACGGTGTAGAAGCGGCGGCCCGGGTTCTCGTCGTGAAGGACGAGCAGGCGCTGACGGTGGAGCTCGGCGAGGTCCCCGCGGGCGGGACGCCGCCACTCCCCAGGCCCGAAGTGCGCGGCGTACAGGTGCTGCACCCGGCGCGTCGTCCACTCCCCGAACCACTCCGTCGAGGTCTTGCGGAGCAGGGACAGACGGCGCTCCGGTGCGGGTCCGGTGGCGGGCGGCGGCTCGGTCACGCGGTCAGCCACGGGGCACCTCCGGCAGCTCACGGCCGACGCGGTAGGTGTGGTGCAGCGGGGAGTCGTGCGGGTCCTCCAGCGGCCGGGGCACGGCGCCGCGGCCGAGCTTGTCGGCCATGCGCCACACGGCTTCGGACTTGGCCCGGGCGTCGCGGTTGGAGGAGCCGTACTCGCGGGACTTCTTCCCGAGCCACGCGACGATCTGGGCGTCGCGCTCGGCGACGAGGTCGGTGCTCGCGGCCTCCAGTTCGGCCACTCGGTCCCGCAGCCGGGCCAGCTCGTCAGCCTCGGCCCGCATCGACTCCCACAGGCCGATCACGGCCCGCATGCCGACTTCGACCGCACCCGACCGCCACTCATCGACCCAGTGCCCGTTCGCGCAGGCGGCGGGCCAGGAGTCGCAGGCGCAGAGGTCGTCGTGGTTCGCGTCGGCCCAGACGGCGTTCGCGGCGTTCGCCAGCGCCTCGACCTGCTCGTCCGAGAGGTCCGCGGGCTGGGCGTCCGCCAGCAGACGGAGCCGGTCCAGCTCCTGGGCGCCGCCCTCGGGGACGAGCATCCCCAGACCCATCAGCGTGTCCACGGCCGCCGAGGCCAGCTCCTCCGGGCTCGTCGACCACGTCCGCCACAGGATCGACCGGACGTGCGCCAGGAACATCTCGCGGGCGCTCACGCTGCACGCTCCGCCGGGCTCGTTGCCACCCGCTCCAGCAGCGCGACCGCGTCGTCCGTCGTCCGGCCGGGCTCGTCGTTCCACGCGTCGACGTGCGCCTCCAGGCTGAAGATGTCGCCGTAGAACGGGCCGTCGCCGATCGCCAGCGCCAAGACGCCGACCGTGACGTCCGCGAGCTGGGAGCTGCGGTGCGGGTTCCCGCTGACGACGCAGCGGATCGCGGCGACGATCGACATCGGGCGCAGGCAGTGCGGGATGCACATTTCGCGGTCGATCGCGTCCGGGACGTAGCCGCCCTGCCACAGGCCGCGCTCCTGGAGGAGTCGGGCGGCCGCGCGGAGGGTGCCCTCGACCGTGGTCGGCGCGTTGGGCCGGACCGGGAGGGCGACAAGGACCGTACGGCGGGAGCTGTGCGGCAGGCTGCTCGGGCTAGGCTTCGGGTTCACGGTGTACCTCTCGTTCTGGTGTGTGAGGGGTGCTGCCGAGGGGCTGTTCCGGATGGCCGTCCGGGCGGCCCCGCTTTTCGTTGGGGATCAGGCCGCCTGCGGCAGCGCCGGCGCGGCTAGCGGCTTCAGGGCGCGGCGGCGGGTGATCTCGGCCTCGATGGCGTCGACCGAGCCGAGGGGGTGCCCGGGGTAGAAGGCGGCTTCAGCGGCCTGCCTGGGGCTCTGGGTGGCGCGTTCCGCAACGGCCGCGATCAGGGCCTGCGCGGCGGTGTGGATAGCGGTGGTGCGGGGGATGACCGTGGTGTTCATGCGGCGGCCGCCGTGTCCGACTTGATGGCGAACAGGTCGTCAAAACCCACTCCGTAGGCGGTGAGGATCTTGGCGATGGTGCGGGAGTCGGCCGGTCCGCCGTTACGCAGGCGGTGGATCGTGGCGATGCCGACTCGTGTGCTGGTGGCCTGCTGCTCGTAGGTGCGGTGCCCTCGGGCAGCCGCGAGGTGAGCGAATTCGTCGATTCGCAGGTGGATCGTCATACCGTTCCTTCCATCGGTGGAAGTTCGACCCGTGGAAGAAAGGTAGCACGCTCCTTCCTTTCAGGGAAGGAAGGAGCGTGCGCAGATCGGGTGATTGCCAGATTCGATAGTCTGTTCGAAGATGGCTCTAGACTGCTGAGACGGCAAAAGGTTGCCCCCCGGAAGTCTTGACCTGCAATTTCACTGGTGGAAGGTCGGTCTAACTTCCAGCCGTGAGCGGTAGCCTGCCCCCATGCGGAGACGAGACGATCATGATCACGAGGAAGCAGCGTGGCTCACCTGGCTACAGGGCCTGCTGGTCGACCGGGGGTACGACGTCACGTCGCCCCGAAGCGGAGGCAAGACACGCCTCGCAGAAGACGCGGGCATCGCGCCCGCGACAGTCACGCGCATCCTGTCCGGTCGGGTGCCTGACCTCGACATCCAGGTAGCGCTGTCGCGATTCCTTGAAGTGCCCCTCGACGAGTTCCTCGTGCGGACGGGCAAGGCAACGGAAGGTGACTTTCAACAATCAAGGAGTGAATCAGGCCACGGCGCGGTATTGTCCGAAAATTCCCTGACGCCCGAGGAGTTGGCAGTAGCAGCAGGCGTCCCACGGGATGATCGCGACTGGTTCGTCACGATGGTCAGGCGCTTGCGCAAGCAAGGCGACGCACAAAGCAGCGCCGCGGGGGGTGCTGCCGCAGAAGGGTGAGCGGATGGAAGCACCAAGAAGCGTGACTGTCGCGGTGTCGATCGCAGCTGTGGGGGCTGCTCTCGTACTTACCTCGGCGCTCAACGATCACTCAGGACTCTTTCGAGCCGGACTCGTGCCCCTGCTCTGCGGACTCGCAGGGGCCATCTCCGCCCGGAGCCACCACGACAACGTCAAGCTGCTTGCGTTCCAAGCCCAGGCCGCGTGCCTGACGGCTCGCGAACGCCAGAGATACACCGAACTTGGATGGCGAGCAGCCGAAATCAACATGCGGAACACGGCCGAGCCGGAAGAGCCGGCAGGGGACGTCGTTCCGTTCCCCACCCAGTCAGGTCCGCTCGCGCGGTGTGACGGGAGTACCCAGGCGAGGACATGAGCAACGAGACGCTGCGCACCACAATCGAATCACGCGGCGCCGGGAACCCGGGCGATCTGATCCCAGTGATCGGATACGCCCGGGTTTCTACATGGCGCGAGGAAATGATCTCTGTCGAGATCCAGATGCGGATCGTCGAGGAGGTGGCCGGCAGACGCGGCCGCTACGTCAGCGAATGGATCGTGGACCCCGATGCCACCGGCCGGACCTTCAAGCGCAGGGTCATGCGGGCGATCGAAATCGTCGAGGATGACGCCAGGGCCGAGCGTGAGGTCTGGTCGTGGAAGTTCTCGCGGTTCGGCCGCAACCGCCACGGCGTCGCCGTCAACCTTGCGCGCATCGAAGCCGTCGGCGGAGAACTCGTTTCCGCCACCGAGGAGATCGACCCCAGGACGGCCGTCGGCCGGTTCACCCGCGGCATGCTCCTCGAACTCGCCGCCTTTGAATCCGACCGCGCTGGCGAACAGTGGAAAGAGGCCCACGACCTACGCCGCAGCAAGGGCCTGCCCGCCACTGGCGGCAAGAGGTTCGGCTACGTCTGGCACCCGCGGCGCGTGCCAGATGGAGAGGGTGGCATTCGCATCCAGGAGGAGCGCTACGAGGTCGATCCAGACATGGCCGAGCTCTCTCTTGAGGGGATCCAGGCCTTCAACGCAGGAACCGTCGGCTACGGCAAAATCGCGATGCGGTGGAACGACCTCGGCCTGCTCAACACCCGCGGCCGCCCCTGGCAAGACCAGACGGTCCGCTGGTACTACGACAGCGGATTCGGTGCCGGCCTGCTCGTCACCCACCGCCCAGAGGTTCAGTGCAGCAACCCAGGGCGCTGCCAGAAACCCCTCCACTTCTCCCACCTGCCAGCCGAGCACGAAGCGATCTGGTCCGGCGAAGAATGGGACGCGTATCGGGAGCGCCGAAAGGCACGCCGCGCGGTGCCCCCGCGCAGCCTCAACCCTGCCTACATGTGCAGCGGTCTCATCCGATGTGGCGAGTGCGGCGGCTACCCAGTCAACGACAAGGTCCGCGAAAACTCCTGCTACGCCTACCAATGCGGCGCCCGTGCCCGGCACGCGATTGAGCACGAAACCGTGTGGATCCGGCGCTCCGTCGTAGAGGCCCGTGTCCACGAGTGGCTTGTCGGAGTGCGTGACGAGATCGACGCTATCGCCGCAGGCACCGTAGTTGTCCCGACCCCGCGGCGGGCTCCGGACACGGGCGCCGGTCGCGCTGTGCTGGAGGCTCAGCTGGGCAAGCTGGCGGCCGCCATCGACCGTGCTACGACAGGGCATGTGATGGGCGACATTCCGCGTGACTCGTACCTGCGGACCAGGGATGCGCTGGCGACTGAGCGGGCCGAGGTGCAGCGGAAACTGGACGCTCTGCCGAAGGAATCGACGGAGTCCGCGGGCCCGGCCCCCTTCCGCGACGTGGTGCAGGGGCTGATCGATGAGTGGGACACGCTGAATGTGGCGGCGAAGCGGGTGATCCTCGCGTCGCTTATCCGGCGGGTGGAGATCTGTCCGCAGAAGACTGTGCGGGTGGTGCCGGCGTGGGCTCCGGCGGACGAGACGCCCGCGACGGAGCCCATTCCCAGCTGAGGCGGCTTGCCTGAACCTACGGGGCCGCGTACCCCGTTACAGGATAATGGTCGGAGAGGTTGGAGTACGTGTATGACTTGCCCCAGCTGGAGACCGTCCAGGGGGTCGACTGCTCCTTGACCACGTTGTTCTCCCAGCCCGCCGGGCGGGCGTTGCCCTTGCGGTACAGGACGTAGTCGAGGTCCTCGCGGGGGTCCGTGGGGTAGCGGTAGTTGGCGATCGAGTTCTGCGCCGTGTCGAAGGAGTACGGGTGTCCCGTGCGGGTGTCGGCGCCGGCGAGGTCGGCGTCCGCGAGCATCGAGGCGTACTCCGGGGTGCGGGAGTCGACGTTCATGTCGCCCGCGACGATGACCTGCTCGTTCGCCGGGATGTTCTTGGCGTCGAGGAACGCGTCTATGTTCTTGAACTGGCGGCTGCGCATCTGCGCCGCCTCGCCCGCGCCGCAGCCCGGGTCGGTGGACTGGGCGTGGGTGCCGACGACGTGGACCCTGGTGCCGTTGACGTTCAGGACGACGTAGGCGAAGCCCTTGTTCGACCACCAGTCCGCGCCGCAGGCGTCCTTGTAGACCACCTGCTCCTTGCGCAGGATCGGCCACTTGCTGAGGATCGTGACGCCGCCGTCCTCCGGGGTCGTGGTGGAGTACGAGCCGCCCGTGGCGTCCCAGCCGCTCTTGCTGCGGCCCACCACCGGGGTCTGGTACGGGTACTGCGCCGAGGCGTTGGCCTGGAGGGCGTCGGAGGCGCCGTTGTCGAAGGCCTCCTGGAGCACCACCACGTCGTGGCCCTGGAAGAAGGAGGCCCGGGGGATCTCGGCGGCGCGGTGGTCCTGGCCCCAGTTCGGGTACAGGCTCTTGCTCATCAGGAACACGTTGTAGGTCAGGACGCTCAGCCGCGGGGCGGCGGAGTCCTCGGCGGCCGTGGCGGCGGGCGCGGCGGTGAGGGCGAGGGCTGCGGCGGCGGTCGCGGCCACGGCCGTGGCGGCGGCGCGGGCGCGGCGGTGCGTGATCTGCGGCATGGGGGTCTCCGTCAGTCCGGTGGTTCCTGCGGGGAAGATCGACGCCGCAATCCAAGCAGCCGCGGTTACCTCTGGGTAACACCCGTGACAAGACTTTCTGTCCGGGGCGAAGACTTCTCGCGCTCGCATAATTGGTCCCATGGACGACATGGATCACATAGCACCCGTCAGAGCCGGCAGGGGGCTCGATCCCGAGCCGCCGCCGCCCGGTGGGGTGCTGTGGTCGACCGCCGGGGACGTGCGGTCCCTGCTGACCCTGCCCGCCGCCTTCACCATGCAGGTGGCCCACCCGGCCGTCGGTGCCGGCGTCGACCAGTACTCCGTCTTCCGCACCGACCCCTGGGGCCGGGGCGAGCGCTCGCTGCGCTCCGTGATGCTGTGGGTGTACGGCGGGGCGGAGGCCGTCGCGGAAGGGCGCCGGGTGCGCCGGCTGCACAAGGAGATCCGGGGTACGGACACCCGGGGCCGGCGCTACCACTCCCTGGACCCGGCCTGCTACGCCTGGGTGCACGCCACCGGATTCCCCGTCGCGCTGTACGCGGGGCGCTACCTGTTCCGGCCCATCACCCCCGCCCACGAGCGGCAGCTGTACGCGGAGTGGCTGCGGGTGGGGCGGATCCTGGGGCTGCGCGACCGGGACATGCCGCAGACCGTCGAGGAGTTCTGGCCCTACTACCGGCGGATGCTGGCCGAGGAGATCGAGCCCACGAAGGTGGCCCGCGAACTGGTCGCCACCGACGCGGACCTGCCCCGCCCCGAGGTGGGCTCCCCGGTGCTGCGGCTGCTGCTGCGGCTCACCTGGCCGGCCCTGCGCGCCGGCTACCTGCGCTTCCGGGCCTTCGTCACCGTCGGGTACATGCCGCCCGACGCCCGGGCCGCCATCGGTCTGGAGTGGACCCCCGCGCAGGAGCGCCGGCTCCGGCGGTTCAGTACGGCCGTACGGCTCCTCGTACCGGTGCTGCCGGAGCGGCTGCGCTACCTGCCGCGGGCCCGGGCGGCGCGGGCGCGGTGGCGCGCCGGCACCCGCTGACGGGTGCCGGCGCGCGGATCGGCGTGGGCGCGTCCGTGCGCGTGGATCAGTGCTCGTGGACGGTGTTCGTCGCGGCGATCTTCTTCCAGGACTTGGGCTCCGCGGCCGGCTTGGCCGGGGACTGGAGGGTGCGGGCGCCGGACTTGGCGGCCGGCGGGGCGAAGGCCGGCTTGCCCGGGGTGTACAGCCAGGTCTCGAAGAGCTGGGCGAGGGGCTTGTTCGAGATCTTCTCCGCGTACCGGACGAAGTCCCCGACCTTGGCGTTGCCGTAGGCCCGCTCGGTCGGCCAGCCCTTGAGGATCTGGAAGAACTTCTCGTCGCCGACCTCGTTGCGCAGCGCCTGGATCGCGATCGCACCGCGGTCGTACACGGCGCCGTGGAACTGGTTGTCCGGGCCCGGGTCGCCGGGCTTGACCTGCCAGAACGGGTCCTCGGCCGGGCGGGAGGCGTACGCCCAGTCGGCGAGCTCCTGCGCGGTGCCCTCGCCCTCCTTCTCCGACCAGAGCCACTGGCTGTAGCGGGCGAAGCCCTCGTTGACCCAGATGTCCTTCCAGTTGTCGACGGACACGCTGTCCCCGTACCACTGGTGGGCCAGCTCGTGGACGACGACGGAGACGTTGGCGCCGTTCGCGAACTGGCGCGGGCTGTAGAAGGGCCGGGTCTGGGTCTCCAGGGCGAAGCCGCTGGGGACGTTCGGGACGTAGCCGCCGAGCGCGTTGAAGGGGTACGGGCCGAAGACGCCCTCCAGCCACTCCGCGACCTCGCCGGTCCGCTCGACGCTCGCGCGCGCCGAGCCCGCGTTGTCGCCGAGGTCCTTGCTGTACGCGTTCAGGATCGGCAGGCCGTTCGCCGTCTTGTCGGTGGTGATGTCGAACTTGCCGATCGCGAGGGTCGCCAGGTAGGTGGCCTGCGGCTTGTTGGACCGCCAGTTGTAACGGGTCCAGCCGAGCTTCGAACTCTGCGACTGGAGCACGCCGTTGCTGATGGCCTGGGTGCCGTCCGGGACGTTGACGGACACGTCGAAGGTGGCCTTGTCGAGGGGGTGGTCGTTGCTCGGGAACCACCAGGCCGCCGCGTCCGGCTCCTGCGCCGCCACGCCGCCGTCCGGGGTGCGCTGCCAGGCCGACCAGCCGTCGACCTTGAACTCGGAGGGCTTGCCCGCGTACTTGACGACGACCGTGGCCTGACGGTCCTTCTGGAGCGGCTGCGCCGGGGTCACTTCGAGCTCGTGCGCGCCCGAGGTCGCGAACTTCGCCTTGGCACCGTTGACCCGGACCTCGCTGACCTTGAGGCCGAAGTCGAGGTTGAAGCGGGACAGGTCCTGCTTGGCGGTCGCCAGGAGGGTGGCCGTGCCCTCCAGCAGGTCGGTCTTCGGCTGGTACTGGAGCCGCAGGTCGTAGTGGGAGACGTCATAGCCGCCGTTCCCGCTGGCCGGGTAGTAGGTGTCGCCGATACCCGGGGCGCCGGGACCCGCGCTGGCCGCCGATGCCGGGATCACCAGCAGGAGTGAGGCGGCCAGGACGCTCGGGGCGATGACTTTGCGGTGCACGAAGAGCTCCAAGGGGTAGGGGAGACAGATCGGTCAAGGTCTCGTCGTTCGACCGTATTCACCCGTGGCGCCTCAGGTCATGTCCATGGCTCCTGCTGTCACACGATCGCCATTCGGCCGTCATGATCCGGGGCCGTGGCGACGGCCGGGAGGGGCGTCTGACGTGCGCTTTCGTGCCCGTACGGGGCGCGCGGCGGGCCGGATTCCGGGTGCGGCCGGGCGGGTGCGCGTGGTGACCGCGCGTCAGATGAGGGGCGATATTCGGACACACGTACGCCGCCCACCCCCTGGGTGTGGCGGCTCGCACGCCGCGTCAGGGCGATTTCCGGCCGCCCCGGCGGCGGCGGACCACCGCCGGCCGCGCAGGACGCAGAGTGGCCCGATCGGCGCTCTTGCACCGAGCCGCTAGGGCGCGACCTCGGGGGACAGGGCCGAGGGGCTCCCGCGGTCCACCGGCGGCACCTGCCACAATTGACAGCCTTCCACGCAAACGCACGAAGGCAGGCGGGACCGCACAGTGACCATGTCCATCGAAGGCAGGATCGCCGAGGAGCTCGGCGTACGGGAACGGCAGGTCAAGGCCGCCGTCGAGCTGCTCGACGGCGGCTCCACCGTGCCGTTCATCGCGCGCTACCGCAAGGAAGCGACCGAGATGCTCGACGACGCCCAGCTGCGCACCCTGGAGGAGCGGCTGCGGTACCTGCGCGAGCTGGAGGACCGCCGCTCCGCGATCCTCGACTCCGTGCGCGAGCAGGGCAAGCTCGACGCGGAGCTGGAGGCCCGGATCGCCGCGGCCGACACCAAGGCCCGGCTGGAGGACATCTACCTCCCCTTCAAGCCCAAGCGCCGCACCAAGGCCCAGATCGCCCGCGAGGCCGGCCTGGAGCCCCTCGCCGAGGGCCTGCTCGCCGACCCCTCCGCCGAACCCGCCACGGCCGCGGCCGCGTACGTCGACGCCGGCAAGGGCGTCGCCGACCCGGCCGCCGCGCTGGAGGGCGCCCGCGCCATCCTCACCGAGAAGTTCGCCGAGGACGCCGACCTGATCGGCGACCTCCGCGAGCGCATGTGGGGCCGCGGCCGGCTCGCCGCGAAGGTCCGCGAGGGCAAGGAGGAGGCGGGCGCCAAGTTCTCCGACTACTTCGACTTCGCCGAGCCCTTCACCGCCCTCCCCTCGCACCGCGTCCTGGCCATGCTGCGCGGCGAGAAGGAGGACGTCCTCTCCCTGGACCTGGAGCCCGAGGAGCCTTCCGACACCCCCGGCCCCTCCACGTACGAGGGCGTCATCGCCCGCCGCTTCGGCATCGCCGACCGCGGCCGCCCCGGCGACAAGTGGCTCGCCGACACCGTCCGCTGGGCCTGGCGCACCAAGATCCAGGTGCACCTCGGCATCGACCTGCGGACCCGGCTGCGCGCCGCCGCCGAGGACGAGGCCGTCCGGGTCTTCGCCGCCAACCTGCGCGACCTGCTGCTCGCCGCCCCCGCCGGCACCCGTGCCACGCTCGGCCTGGACCCGGGCTTCCGCACCGGCGTCAAGGTGGCCGTCGTCGACGCGACCGGCAAGGTCGTCGCCACCGACGTGATCCACCCGCACGTCCCGGCCAACAAGTGGGACGAGTCCATCGCCAAGCTGGCCCGCCTCGCCGCGCAGCACTCCGTCGAGCTGGTCGCCATCGGCAACGGCACCGCCTCCCGCGAGACGGACAAGCTCGCCGGGGACCTCATCACCCGCCACCCCGAGCTGAAGCTCACCAAGGTGATGGTCTCGGAGGCCGGCGCCTCCGTGTACTCCGCCTCGGCCTTCGCCTCGCAGGAACTCCCGGACATGGACGTGTCCCTGCGCGGCGCGGTCTCGATCGCCCGCCGCCTCCAGGACCCCCTCGCCGAACTGGTCAAGATCGACCCGAAGTCCATCGGCGTCGGCCAGTACCAGCACGACCTGTCCGAGCTGAAGCTGTCCCGCTCGCTCGACGCGGTCGTCGAGGACTGCGTGAACGGCGTCGGCGTGGACGTCAACACCGCCTCCGCCCCGCTGCTCTCCCGGGTGTCGGGCATCAGCGGCACCCTCGCCGAGAACATCGTCGCCCACCGCGACGCCAACGGCCCCTTCCGCAGCCGCAAGGGCCTCAAGGACGTGGCCCGCCTGGGCCCGAAGGCGTACGAGCAGTGCGCCGGCTTCCTGCGGATCCGCGGCGGGGACGACCCGCTGGACTTCTCCAGCGTGCACCCCGAGGCCTACCCCGTGGTCCGGGCCATGGGCAAGCAGGCGGGCACCGAGGTGGCGGCGCTGATCGGCAACACCTCCGTGCTCTCCTCCCTGCGGCCCGAGCAGTTCGTCACCGAGGCCTTCGGCCTGCCCACGGTCACCGACATCCTGCGCGAGCTGGAGAAGCCCGGCCGCGACCCGCGCCCCGCGTTCAGGACGGCCACCTTCAAGGAGGGCGTCGAGAAGATCGGCGACCTGGCGCCCGGCATGATCCTGGAGGGCGTGGTCACCAACGTCGCCGCCTTCGGCGCCTTCATCGACATCGGCGTCCACCAGGACGGACTCGCACACGTGTCGGCCCTGTCGAAGACCTTCGTCAAGGACCCGCGCGACGTGGTGAAGCCGGGCGACATCGTCCGGGTCAAGGTCATGGACGTGGACATCCCGCGCAAACGGATCTCCCTCACCCTGCGCCTGGAGGACGAGGCGGGCGCCGAGCGCGGTGCCGGCGCCCCCCGCCAGCGGGACGAGAGGCAGGGCGACCGCCGCGGTGGCGGCCGGCCCCCGCAGCAGCGCGGCGGTGGCCAGGGCCAGGGCCGGCGCGGCGGCGACGGCCGGCGCCAGGGCGCGGGCGGACAGGGCGGCCAGGGCGGGGCAGGGCAGCGCTCCGGCCCCGCCCCGGCCAACAGCGCCATGGCCGACGCCCTCCGCCGGGCCGGTCTCAGCGGCCCCGAGGAGGGCCGCGGCCGCCGCTAGCGGCACCCGGGTCCACGGCCCGGAGGAGCCTTCGGCAGGGGTGGCCGAATAGCCACCCCCGCCAGGGGAACTTCCTTGCCAACTCCCCGGGAAGATCGGTAGGGATGGCGGAACGCCCGTTCGCGCGCGCGGACGGGCGTTCCCCCTTTCCCCTCGGGGGGCGCACCTCCGAGGCCGCCCCAAGGCACAGGACGCCATGCCGATGCCCACCCCCCACGCCTACCGCCGCTGCCCGAGAAAGGGTCCGAAGAGGGAAAACATGCCCTACCGGGACCTCAGCCTGCGCAAACGCTGCGAGACCATTCTCGGTCGCCTGGACCTGACGACCCCGTTCTCCCTGGCGGGCCTCTGCGCGCACATGGCCGACCGGCGCGGCCGCCCCATCCGGCTCCACCCGCTGCCCAGGGAGGCCGCCGAATCCGGCGTCTGCGGGCTGTGGGTCGGCACCGACACCGTCGACTACGTCTTCTACGAGGCCCACACCACCCCCCTGCACCGGGAGCACATCGTGCTCCACGAACTCGGGCACATCCTCTTCGGCCACCACTCCCTGGAGGGCGAGGAGAACGACGGCCGGGCCCCCGTCGTCCGCGGCCGCACCAACTACACCACCCGCCAGGAGAAGGAGGCGGAGATGCTCGCGAGCATGATCCGCATCCGCACCTCCACCGCCGGCCACCCCCGCCGCGGCGCGGCCCCCCGGGGAGCCCTGGCCCGGCTGGAGTCAGCCATGGGCTGCGCACGGGGCCACCGCGATGGCAGCTGAGCTCGCCGCCGCCGGGGACTGGCTCGCCGTCCCCGGTGTGGTCTGCCTGTGGATAGCCGTGCTGATCCGCGCCCCCGGCGCGCTGCGCTCCCCGGAGCAGCGCGGACTGTGGCTGGCCGTCGCCACCGCGGCCGCCGCGATGACCCTCAACCTGCCCGCCGTCGTCACGTACGCCATGAGCCGCGAGCCCTCGTACGCCCACACCGTCGGTCTCGTCCGCAACCTCATCGGCGTCCTGTCGGCCGGTGCCGTGCTCTACTTCGTCGCCGCCGCCACCCGCGGACGCAGGCTCCAACTCGCCTCCTGGGCGGGCACGGTGCTCTGGTTCGCCGTCCTCATCACCCTGGACGCGGGCGCCCCCGAGCACGGCACGCACACCATCCCGACCGCCGGGACGCCCGTGCCCTCCCTCGCGTACTGGCTCGTCCTCATCTCCGCCCACCTGATCGCCAACACCATCTGCGTCTTCGTCTGCTGGCGCTACGGCCGCCGCTCGGAAAGCCGCGCGCTCGCCCTGGGACTGCGGCTGTTCGGCCTGGGCACCGCGTTTGCCTGGGCGTTCTGGTTCGCCTACCTGCTCAAGGCCCTCTTCGGCAGCACCTGGGCACTGCCCGCCCTGCCGCTGATGATGAGCCTGCACGGCCTGCTGCGGGCCGCCGCGATCCTCGTGCCCACCGTGTTCGCGCTGCGCCGCACCCTCGCCGACACCGCCACCGCCTGGCGGCTGTGGCCGCTGTGGCGGGACCTGGTCCACGCGGTCCCGTACGTGGTCCTCACCGAACCCCGCACCGGGCGGCTGCTAGAACTGCTCTGGCCGCCTGTGCCGCGCAACCTGCTCGTCTACCGCAAGGTCATCGAGACCCGCGACGCGATCCTGATCCTGGGGGAGTACGTCACCCCGGGCGTCCCCGAACTCGCCCGCGGCCATGTCGCCGGTACGGGCGTCCCCGAGCAGCGGCGCACCGCCGCCGCGCTGGCCTGCGTACTGAAGGAGGCCCGGCGGGCGAAGCTCGCCGGACTGCCCGGATCGCCCGGACAGCCGCCACGGGCCCCCGCGCTGGACCTCCCGGCCGTGATGCGGGCCTCCGCCGAGGACGGGGACCTGGAGGACGAGGCCAGGTTCCTGGTGGACGTCGCCCAGGCCTGGGCCTCGCCCACGGCCGCCGCCTTCACCCCCGCCACCCGAACCGCCTGAACACCCGAGAGCGAGCCCACGTGCCCACCACCGTACTGATCACCGGGGCCAGCGCCGGCCTCGGCGCCGCCTTCGCGCGGGCCTTCGCCGCCAAGGGCTGCGACCTGGTCCTCGTGGCCCGGGACAAGGACCGCCTGGAGGCCCTGGCCGCCGAGCTGGCCCGGACCGACGGCAGCACCTGCGAGGTGCTGCCCGCCGACCTGCTCGACCCCTTGGCCCTCGCCGCCGTCGCCGACCGGCTCGCCGACACCGCCCGGCCCGTCGACGTCCTCGTCAACAACGCCGGGTTCGGCCTGCCCGCGCCCTACCCGTACAACCCCGTGGAGGACGAGGAGCGGATGCTCGACCTCCTCGTGAAGGTCCCGCTCCGGCTCACCCACGCCCTCCTGCCGGGCCTGCGCGAACGCCGCCGGGGCGCCGTCCTCAACGTCTCCTCCGTCGCCGGCCTCCTCCCGACCGGCACCTACGGGGCGGCGAAGGCCTGGATCACCGCCTTCAGCGAATCCCTCCGGATCGACATGGAGCCCTACGGGGTCCGCGTGCTCGCGGTCGTCCCCGGCTTCACCCGTACCGAGTTCCAGGAACGCGCCGGAATGGACGTCAGCGCCCTGCGCGACGCGGTGTGGCTGGAGCCGGAGGCCGTGGTGGCCAAGGCCCTGCGCGACCTCGCCCGACGCCGCCCGATCAGCGTCACGGGCCGCCACTACCAGGCGTACGCCTTCGCGGTCCGGCACCTGCCGCGCGCCTTCGTGGCCCGCAGGATGGCCCGCGACCGGCGACCCCCGGCCGGCCGCCCCGCCTGAGCGGGCCGGTTTGCGGGAAGGCGCTCCGGGCAGCAGCCTGGCGAGGGGGACAGCGACCCGGGGGCGAGGAGGATCCGTCATGGACGAGCAAGGCGGCGCCGGAGGCGTCCCGCTCCACCACGATGACGCAGGACGGCAGCAGCACCGCAAGCCGCGCGCCGAGCGCCAGCGCTCCGCCCCGGAATCCAGGCCGGAGCCGGAGCCCGCGCCCGTCCGGCGCGAGGACACCGACGAGGCGAGCCGCCTCGACCGCCCCGGGGCCCCCGAGCAGGACCCGGCCGAGCCCCGTAAACACCGCACCCACGGCAAGGGCCCGGACGAGTTCTAGACCCCCGGCCCGGGCTCCGGCCGCGCGCAACGCGCGGGCCGGGGCCCCGGGGCGCCCGGTTGCGCCCGTGCCGGGTGACGTCCGAGCCCGGTGACGTCAGAGTTCGGTGACCTTGCCGGCGACGACCTCGAGGCGCCGCGTCACGTGCACCGCGTCCAGCATCCGACGGTCGTGCGTGACCAGCAGCAGCGTGCCCTCGTAGGACTCCAGGGCCGACTCCAGCTGCTCGATCGCCGGCAGGTCCAGGTGGTTCGTCGGCTCGTCCAGCACCAGCAGGTTCACCCCGCGCCCCTGGAGCAGCGCCAGGGCGGCCCGGGTGCGCTCGCCGGGGGACAGGCTCGCCGCCGGGCGCAGCACGTGCGCCGCCTTCAGGCCGAACTTGGCCAGCAGCGTGCGCACCTCGGCCGGCTCGGTGTCCGGAACGGCCGCGCAGAACGCCTCCAGCAGCGACTCCTCGCCGAGGAACAGGCCGCGCGCCTGGTCGACCTCGCCGACCAGGACGCCCGAGCCGAGGACGGCCGAGCCGGAGTCGGGGGCCAGCCGGCCCAGCAGGACCGCGAGCAGGGTGGACTTGCCGGCGCCGTTGGCCCCGGTGATCGCCACCCGGTCCGCCCAGTCGATCTGCAGGCTCGCCGGGCCGAAGGAGAAGCCGCCGCGCTTGACCGCCGCCTCGCGCAGGGTGGCGACCACCGAGCCGGAGCGCGGGGCCGCCGCGATCTCCATGCGCAGTTCCCACTCCTTGCGGGGCTCCTCCACGACCTCCAGGCGCTCGATCGCCCGCTGCGTCTGGCGGGCCTTGGCGGCCTGCTTCTCGCTGGACTCGCCGCGCAGCGCCTTGCCGATCTTGTCGTTGTCGGTGGACTTGCGGCGGGCGTTGCGCACGCCCTTGTCCATCCAGTTGCGCTGCATCTGCGCCCGGCCTTCGAGCGCGGCCTTCTTGTCCGCGTACTCCTCGAAGTCCTCGCGGGCGTGGCTGCGGGCCCGCGCGCGCTCCTCCAGGTACGACTCGTAGCCGCCGCCGTAGAGGTTGATCTGCTGCTGCGCCAGGTCCAGTTCGAGGACCTTGGTGACCGTCCGCGTCAGGAACTCGCGGTCGTGGCTGATGACCACCGTACCGGCGCGGAGTCCCGTCACGAACCGCTCCAGGCGCTCCAGGCCCGCCAGGTCGAGGTCGTTGGTGGGCTCGTCGAGGAGGAACACGTCGTAGCGGGACAGGAGGAGGGAGGCCAGGCCCGCCCGGGCGGCCTGGCCGCCGGACAGGGCCGACATCGGCAGGTCCAGGCTCACGGCCAGACCCAGCTCGTCGGCGACCTCCTGGGCGCGTTCGTCGAGGTCGGCGCCGCCGAGGTTCAGCCAGCGGTCGAGGGTGTCGGCGTACGCGTCGTCGGCGCCCGGGGTGCCGTCCACCAGCCCCTGCGTGGCCTCGTCCAGCGCCGCCTGCGCGGCGGCCACGCCGGTCCGGCGGGCCAGGAACTCGCGCACCGACTCGCCCTCGCGGCGCTCGGGCTCCTGCGGGAGGTGGCCGATGGCCGCCCCGGGCGGGGAGAGCCGAAGCTCCCCGGTCTCGGGGGTGTCCAGCCCGGCGAGCAGGCGCAGCAGGGTCGACTTCCCGGCGCCGTTGACGCCGACGAGGCCGATGACGTCGCCGGGCGCGACGACGAGGTCGAGACCGGCGAAGAGCGTGCGCTCACCGTGCGCGGCGGTGAGGTTCTTGGCGACGAGGGTTGCAGTCATGATGCCCCGATCCTATCGGCGCGCCGCCGCCCTACCCGCCGATCAGCCGCAGGCCCGCCCACAGGGCCGTCACCGCCGCCGCGACGGTCACCGGCGTGGTCAGCAGCCCGAGCCGGGTGAAGTCGCCCAGCCGGACGTCCTCGCCGTGCGCGTGCAGCAGCCGCCGCCACAGCAGGGTGGCCAGGGAGCCGACGTACGTGAGGTTCGGGCCGATGTTCACGCCGATCAGCACGGCCAGCACCACCCCCGGCCCGCCGGGGGCGGCCAGCGGCAGCAGCGCGAGCACCGCGGGCAGGTTGTTGATCAGGTTGGCGAGGACGGCGGCCACCCCGGCCACCGCCAGGAGCGCGGGGAGCGAGTCCCCGTCGGGCAGCAGCCACTCCAGCCCGTCGCCGAGCCCGTGGCCCACCACGGCCCGTACCACCACCCCCAGCGCCAGCACGAACAGGCAGAACGCCGGCGCGGTGGAGGCCGCCAGCCGCCGCGGGGTGGTCTCGCGGCGCCGCAGGGCCCGTACGCCCAGCACCACCGCACCGGCCAGCGCGGCCCAGGCGGGACTGGCCTCCGCGAAGGAGGCCACCGCGAAGCCCGCCAGGGTCAGCAGCAGCACGACGAGGGCGAACCGCGGCACGGGCGCCGGCTCGGCCGCCTCGGGCACGTGCTCGGGCGGGGCGGCGAGGTCCGCCCGGAAGAAGCGGCGGAACACCGCGTACTCCACGGCGATGGCGACCGCCCAGGGCGCCGCCATCAGCGCCGCGAACCGGGTGAAGGTGAGCCCGCTCGCGGCGAAGGCCAGCAGGTTCGTCAGGTTCGACACCGGCAGCAGCAGCGAGGCCGAGTTGGCCAGGTGCGCGGTGGCGTACACGTGCGGGCGGGGCCGGGCGCCCAGCCGGGCCGACGTCGCCAGTACCACCGGTGTCAGCAGCACCACCGTGGCGTCCAGGCTCAGCGAGGCGGTGACCGCCGAGGCCACCAGGAACACCCCGCCCAGCAGCCCCGCCGCCCCCCGCCCGGCCGCGCGCCGGGCCACGGCCGCCCCGGCGGCCCGGAACAGCCCCTCGTCCGCGCACAGCTGGGCGAGGGCCAGGATCACGGCCAGGAACCCCACCACCGGCAGCAGCTCGCGCGTCTGCTCCCAGGCGTCGGCCGGCGACACCACCCCCAGGGCGACGAGCAGCCCGGCGGCCGGCACGGCGGCCGCCGCCTCGGGGAGACCGCGCGGGCGCAGCACGGCGAAGGCCAGCACGGCGAGCAGCAGGGCGACGGACAGGGACTCGGCGAGGACGGTGTTCAGGACGGTACTCCGGACGGCGCGGTGGGGACCGCCCCAGGATCGCACCCTCCGCCGCTTTCCCCGCCCGTGTCCGGATAGGTGGGGTACCCGTCATTGCGGCCATCCCGTCCGCGGTCACAGGATGGAGCCATGTCACCGCGAAACGTGCTCGTCGTCCTCTACGACGGGGTGCAGAGCCTGGACGTCACCGGCCCCGTCGAGGTCTTCGACGGAGCAGGCCGTCTCCCGGGGGAGGAGGGGTACGCCATCCGCACCGTCTCCCTCGGCGGCGCCGCGGTGCGCACCAGCAGCGGGCTGACCCTGCTGCCGGACGGCGCTCTGGAGGATGCCCGCCCCGGTCCGCGGACCACCCTCCTGGTGCCGGGCGGGCGCTACACGGCCGACTTCGAACCGAGGCTCACCCGCTGGCTGCGCGCGTACGGGGGTCGCGCGGGCCGGCTGGTGTCGGTCTGCACCGGGGGACTGCTGCTGGCCGAGGCCGGGCTGCTGGACGGGCGGCGGGCCACGTCGCACTGGTCGGTGTGCGAGCGGATGGCCCGGGACTACCCGCTGGTGTCGGTGGAGCCGGACCCCATCTACGTCCGGGACGGGCCCGTCGCCACCTCGGCCGGGGTCACCGCCGGGATCGACCTCGCGCTGGCCCTGGTGGAGGAGGACCTGGGGCGGGACGCGGCGCTGGTGATCGCCCGGCACCTGGTGGTGTTCCTGCGCCGCCCCGGGAACCAGGCGCAGTTCAGCGCGCAGCTGGCGGCGCAGACGGCCCGGCGGGAGCCGCTGCGGGACGTCCAGCAGTGGATCGCCGAGCACCCGGACGGCGACCTGGGCGTGGAGGCCCTGGCGGCCCGGGCGGCGCTGTCGCCCAGGCACTTCGCGCGGGCCTTCCAGGCGGAGACGGGGGTCACCCCGGGGCGGTACGTGGAGCGGGTGCGGGTGGAACACGCGCGGCGGCTGCTGGAGGAGGGCGGGGAGGGCATCGCGCAGATCGCCCGCTCGTGCGGCTACGGCACCCCGGAGGCCCTGCGCCGGGCCTTCGTCAAAACCCTGGGCCAGCCCCCGGCCGAATACCGCCGCCGCTTCGGCCGCAAGCCCCTTCCCTGACGCGGTCCCCGCACCGCCCGTGCGGCGGGCCGGGGAGGAGGGCGTGCCGCCGGGCGCGTCGCGGGCGTTGAACCGGCGCCCGGTACACACACATGTTTCCGCCCCGCGAACGGGGCGGCCTACCGCTCCGGAGGAGCCATGCAGATCGCCGTACTGCTCTACGACCGTTTCACCGCGCTCGACGCCGTCGGGCCCTACGAGACCCTCAGCCGGATCCCCGACGCCGAGACCGTGTTCGTCGCGGAGCGCCCCGGTCCCGTGCGGACGGACAACGGGGTGCTGGGGCTCGTCGCCGACAAGGCGCTCGACGAGGTGACCCGGCCGGACATCGTCATCGTGCCCGGCGGCCCGCACCCCGAGGCGGAGATGAAGAACCCGGCCGTGCTCGACTGGCTGAGGGCCGTGGACGCCACGACCACCTGGACCACCTCCGTCTGCACGGGTTCGCTGCTCCTCGCGGCCGCCGGCCTGCTCGAGGGGCGGCGGGCCACCAGCCACTGGCTCTACCTCGACAGGCTGGTCCCCTTCGGCGCCGAGCCGACGGGCGAGCGGGTGGTCTTCGACGGCAAGTACGTCACCGCCGCCGGGGTGTCCTCCGGCATCGACATGGGCCTCGGGCTGCTCGGCCGGATCTCCGGGGACGAGTACGCGCAGGCCGTGCAGCTGCTGTGCGAGTACGACCCGCAGCCGCCGTACGACGCGGGTTCCCCGCAGAAGGCGCCGGCCGAGCTCGTCGCCCGGATGCGCGCCGCCAACCCGCTCAGCTAGAAGGCCAGCCGAAGGCGGGGGGCCGCCGTTCCAGGAACGCGGCGACACCCTCCGCGGTGTCGCCGCTCGCGGCGGCCTGGGCCGCCCAGTACGCGTCCCGGTCGGTGCGGCCGTCCGCGAACTCCTTGGCGGCGGCCTGCGTCAGCCGCGAGCGGGTGGTCAGGGTCCGGGCGAAGGCGGCCACCCGCTCCTCCAGGCCGCCCGCCGGCAGCAGCTCGTTCAGGAACCCGGCCCGCAGGGCCGTCTCCGCCCCGATCAACTCGGCGGAGAACAGCAGGTACTTGGCCCACGCGGGGCCGACCACCGAGGCCAGCCGGCGGGTGGAGGAGGCCGGGTAGACGATGCCCAGCTTCGCCGGGGTCACCCCGAAGGACGCGCCCTCCTCCGCGAAGCGCAGGTCGCACGCCGCCGCCAGCTGGCTGCCGCCGCCGACGCAGAACCCGCGGATCGCGGCCAGCGTCGGCTTCGGGAAGGCCGCGAGGGCCTCCTCGGCGGCCACGGCCAGGGCCTGCGGGTCTTCCTTGCCGGTGAGCGAGGAGATGTCGGCCCCGGCGCAGAAGGTCGTACCGGCCCCGGTCAGCACGAGCACCCGTACGGCGTCGTCCTCGGCGAGCAGTTCCAGCAGCTCCGGAAGCTCCCGCCACATGGAGGCGGTCATGGCGTTCCGCTTGGCCGGGTGCGAGATGACGACGGTGGCGACCCCGTCGCCGACCGTGTGGTGGAGGGCTGCGTCCATGCGCGGGATGCTATCCCGGGCAGCCGATCCTATGATCAAGGGAGTCCGACTCCGGGGGGTGCCGAGGAGGTGGCACGCCCATGGGCGCCGACCGCAGTGACCCGGACTCGCGGCAGCGGGAGAAGAAGAAGCTGAAGCGCGGCTTCGGGCTGATGACCCTGCTCGGGGTGATCCTCGTCCTGGCCGGGCTGGTGGGCCTGGTCTACACGAACGTGGCCGCCCTGACCTCGATGTTCCTCTTCGGCTGGCTGCTGCTCATCGGCGGCGTCGTCGGTCTCGTGCACGCCGTGCAGTCGCGGGGGACCAGCTACTTCTGGCTCGCCGTCATCGTCGCGGCCGTCAACCTGGCCGCTGGCGTCGTGATCCTGCGCCGCCCGGAGGCGAGCGCCGAGGCCCTGACCATGTTCGCGGCCCTGCTCTTCCTCACCGCCGGGGTGTTCCGCCTCGTCGGCGCCCTGGTGGTGCGCGGCACGAACTTCGGGATCGCCCTGGTCCAGGGCGCCTTCGGGCTGCTGCTGGGCATCCTGATCCTGTCCAACTGGCCCGGCAACAGCCTGTACGTGATCGGAACGTTCTTCTCGCTCGCCCTGCTGTTCGACGGATTGAGCCTGATGGCGCTGGGCCTTGGCGGCCGCCGGATCCTCGGTCTGGTCAGGGACGATGACGCGGGGGCCGCGCCGGGCGCGATGGGCGGGACGGGGGAGGCGGCCGGGAACCGGCTTGCACCGGATCAGGAACAGCGCAACAACTGACTCTGTCATAAACCAGTGGTCAGAAAGCGTCCGATTGACGCTGACTTCTGGTCAGCGGCGCGGTCCGGACCAGTGTTTTCCCCACTCTTGACACGTGGAGACGATCGAGCGCGAAGACGGGGGCCGGAAGATGGACGACAGCGGGAGCATCCCGCCGGCCCGGGGAGGTGAGGTGTCGGCCCCGGCCGACCCCCTCGCTTACGAGGGAGTGTGGCGCTTCACCGCGCCCGCGGTTGAAGAATCCGTTCCGCAGGCCCGCCGCGCGGTTCGCGACCTGCTCGGCCGCCAGGGGGTGCCGGCCCAGCAGGACCTCGTGTACTCCCTGCTGCTGATCGTCTCCGAACTGGTGACGAACTCGGTCCGGCACGCGGCCCTGCTCTCCCCGGAAGTCGCCGTCGAGGTGGCGGTGGGCCGGGAGTGGGTACGGGTGGCCGTCGAGGACAACCACCCGTACCGGCCCAAGGCGCTGGAGGCCGACTTCGGCCAGACCGGCGGCCGGGGCCTGCTGCTGGTCCGGGAGGTCACCCGGGAGGCCGGCGGGGTGTGCGACGTCGAGCACACCGCGTCGGGCGGCAAGGTGATCTGGGCGGCACTGCCGCTCACCGCCCCGGCCCCCGGGATCTGACGTCCGGGGCGGCCGTCCCGGACGTCCGCCCCGGACGGCGCAGCGGCTACCAGCCGGCCGCGTCGCCGGTCAGCTCGCGGATCGCGGGGCGCGCCGCGTCGAGCACCGTCATGAACCAGGCGGAGAACGGCTGCTCCGCGTGCCGCTTCGCCAGCTCCTCGGCCGTGACGAAGGCGGTGTCGCCGACCTCCTCCGGATCCGGGTCCAGCACCGGCCGGGCCAGTCCCACGAACAGGTGGTTGTACTCCTGCTCGACCAGGCCCGAATCCGGGTCCGGGTGGTTGTAGCGGACCGTACCCGCCTCCGCGAGCAGGGAGGGCGAGAGCCCGAGCTCCTCGTGGGTGCGCCGGGCAGCGGCCGCGAACGGCGACTCCCCGGGGTAGGGGTGGCCGCAGCAGGTGTTCGACCAGACGCCGGGGGAGTGGTACTTCCCGAGGGCGCGCTGCTGGAGCAGCAGCCGGCCCTGCTGGTCGAAGAGGAACACGGAGAACGCCCGGTGCAGCAGGCCCGGTGCCCGGTGCGCGGAGAGCTTCTCCGCCGTGCCGATGGTGTTGCCGGACTCGTCGACCAGTTCGAGCATGATCGGTTCTTGAGCTCCGGTGCCGGTGGACGCGCTGCTGGTGGCGTCGGTGGCTGGTGTGGTCGGCATACCCATCCTTCGCTTCGGACTTCGGCCTTCAGTCTGCCGTACAAAAGAGGCTTGTCCCCACTTCGGCAATCCGCGCACGTCCGCCCCCCGCCGCGTGGTAAGCGGCGGGGGGCGGAGGTCCGGCAGGGGATCAGACGCCGAAGGCGGCCGGGTAGGAGATCGTGCCCGCCGGCACCGGAACGGAATCGTCCAGCACCAGGGCCATCATCGCCCCGTCGGGCACCTCGAAGGGCGCACCGATCCCGAACCGCGACGCCGGCGCGAAACCGAACCGCGGATAGTACGAGGGGTGCCCGAGGACCAGCACCAGCGCCTCCCCGGCCTCCCGCGCGGCCGCGAGCAGCGCCCGTACGACGGCGCTCCCGGCGCCCGAGCGCTGGACGGCGGGATCGGCGGCCACCGGCGCGAGGGCCAGCGCGGGCACCCCGCCCACCCGGCAGCGGGTCAGCAGCGCGTGCGCGGCCACCTCACCGTCCGGGCCCTCGGCCACGTACGAGAGCCCAGGCAGCCAGGCCTCGGCGTCGGCGCGCAGCGCGTCCACGAGATCGGCCTCGAGCGGAGTACCGAAGGCCGCCAGGTTGACGGCCCGTACGGCCGCCGCGTCGGCCGGAGCCTCCGGGCGGGTCCGCCAGCGGCCCCCGTCCCCGGCGGTCACCGGTGCCAGCACGTAGCCCGTGTACCCGTACTCGTGCCCGTGCCGTTCCCGTACGGCGAGCTCCTCGCGTACGTATCCCAGCGCGGCCTCCTGCGCGGCGGAGGCGGGCACGGCCGCCCGGACCCGCTCGCCGAGCGGGCCGTAGTACTCGGCCCAGTCGGAGTCGGGCTGCAGCAGGGTGCCGAGCACCCGGTACCCGGCGGCCTGGACGGCCGCGGTGTTGCGGGCGGCGGAGCGCAGCGGGTACTGCGGGTCCCAGAAGGCCCGGGCCCCGGCCGAGGGTTCCTCGGCGGTCCACTCGCACTCGCTCAGCACGAGCCGCCCGCCCGGTGCCAGCAGGCGCTTCCACTCGGCGAGCGCCCGGTCGAAGCCGAGGATGTAGGCGGAACCCTCCGCCCAGACGAGGTCGAAGGAGCCGTCCTCGAACCCCTCGGAGGGCAGCGCGCCCATGTCGGCGCGCACCGTGCGCACGCGCCCCTCCAGGCCCCGCGCGCGGGCGGCGGCGCGCAGCTCGTCGAGGAAGGGCTCGTGGAGGTCGAGGGCCGTCACCTCGGCGAGGCCCGCCCCGCCCGCCTCGGCGGCGAGCAGCAGGGCGCTGCGGCCCGGACCGCAGCCCAGGTCGAGGACGCGGGGCCGCTCGAGCAGCGGTCCGCACAGGGAGAGCAGGTGCCGCGTGGAGTCGTCGGAACCGGGGGACTGCCGGGGCAGCCCGCGGTGCAGCTCCATGAAGGCGGCGAAGACGCCGTCGTCGGAGCCGGAAGCGGAGGAAGAAGCGGTGTTGTCGGTCAACGTGAACCCTTGAACGGGGGCTCCGGCCGACGAGGTCTTACCGGTGTGGGATCAGACCCGGCCGGACGCCCGGAAGGAAACGGGGATGTACCGGAGTTCGCCGCGCACGGCAGCGACCACTGCGACGGTCATCAACCCACCTCGTTTCCCGTTCGATCCGCCGGCGGTGCCCCTTCGGCCCGCCTTCGCGCACCCCGTGACCCGGGTGCGCCGCCGTCCACCCTAACATCCGGGCCCGAACGGCCCCGTTTCGGGCCGAACAGCTGATGAATGGGGCCTTCCATTCATCCGATAGCCTCTGCCGACAGCCCTGCCGACGCGCTGCCACCGCCCCCACCCGGGCAAGCGGCCGTCGGGAATGTCCGTCGCAAGGAGTGAGTTCGTCTGCCGACCGTCATCCTCACCGGCCCGCCGGTACCCGGATCACCGCTCCAGGACGAGCTCCGGTCGCTCGGGTTCGACGTCCGCCCGGCCGCCGGTCCCGAAGACACCGCCGGCGTCCTGGCCGGGATCCCGGCCCAGGAGCGGGTGGCCGTCGTCGACAGCGCCTTCGTCGGGCACCCGCACGCGCTGCGCCTCGCCCTGACCGACCCGCGCTTCGACGCCTGTGCCGTGACCGGCGCCCTCGCCGTCCAGGCGGGGGCCCGCGCGGCCCTCGACAAGGCCGCCGCGCTGGCCCCGGCGGGCACCGGACCGTACGCGGACCGGCTCGCCGCCGCCGTGGAGGCCGCCGGGACCACCGTCCAGCGGCCCGAGCTGGGCAGCCTGGTCGCGGCCGTGCCGGAGGGCGAGGCCGAGCGTTCCGAGGCCCTCGCGGCCGTGGCCGCCGTGGACGACGAGGCCGTACGCCTGCGCACCGCGGTGAAGTCCCGCGACGGCTTCTTCACCACCTTCTTCATCAGCCCGTACTCGCGCTACATCGCCCGCTGGTGCGCGCGCCGCGGCCTGACCCCGAACCAGGTCACCACCGCCTCGCTGATCACCGCGCTGGTCGCGGCCGGCTGCGCGGCCACGGGGGAGCGCTGGGGCTACGTCACCGCCGGCGTGCTGCTGCTCGTCTCCTTCGTACTGGACTGCACCGACGGGCAGCTCGCCCGCTACTCGCTGCAGTACTCGACGATGGGCGCCTGGCTCGACGCGACCTTCGACCGTGCGAAGGAGTACTCCTTCTACGCGGGCCTCGCGCTCGGCGCGGCCCGCAACGGCGACGACGTCTGGGCCCTCGCCCTGGGCTCGATGATCCTCATGACCTGCCGGCACGTGGTGGACTTCTCGTTCAACGAGGCCAACCACGACGCCACCGCCAACACGAGTCCCACGGCGGCCCTCTCCGGCAGGCTCGACAGCGTCGGCTGGACCGTCTGGGTCCGGCGGATGATCATCCTGCCGATCGGCGAGCGCTGGGCGATGATCGCCGTGCTGACCGCCTTCACCAGCCCCCGCGTCGTCTTCTACGCCCTGCTCGTCGGCTGCGCCTTCGGCGCGCTGTACACCACCGCCGGACGCGTCCTGCGCTCGGTGACCCGCAAGGCGAAGCGGACGGACCGGGCCGCCCGGGCCCTCGCGGACCTCGCCGACTCGGGCGTCCTGGCCTGGACCGGCTACCCCCGGCCCACGAAGCGACCGGACCGCGCCGCACCCTGGCTGGCCCTGGGCGTCTCGGTGCTGATGACCGGCGCCGCGCTCACCCGGGACTTCGGGGACCCCTGGCTGATCGGGACCGCCGCCGCGTACGCGCTCTTCGCCGGCGCCGCGGTCTCCGCGCCCCTCAAGGGCCCCCTCGACTGGCTGATCCCGCCGCTCTTCCGGTTCGGGGAGTACGTGACGGTCCTCGCGCTCGCCGCCAAGGCCGACGTCCCCGGGGCCCTTCCGGCCGCTTTCGGACTGGTCGCGGCGGTCGCCTACCATCACTACGACACGGTCTACCGCATCCGTGGCGGCTCGGGCGCTCCCCCGCACTGGCTGGTGCGGACGACCGGCGGTCACGAGGGCAGGGTCCTGCTGACCGTGGTCCTCGCCACCGTCCTCGCCCGCGACGCGTTCCCCGTCGCGCTCACGGCCATGGCCGTGTTCGTGGCACTCGTGGTGCTCGTGGAGAGCATCCGCTTCTGGGTCTCCTCCGGGGCACCCGCCGTACATGACGAAGGAGAACCAGCATGATCGGCCTTGTCCTCGCTGCCGGTGCCGGACGCCGCCTGCGTCCCTACACCGACACCCTGCCCAAGGCCCTCGTGCCCGTCGGCCCGGAGGGCCGGGAGGACAGCCTCACCGTCCTCGACCTGACCCTCGGCAACTTCGCCGAGGTCGGCCTGACCGAGGTCGCGATCGTCGTCGGCTACCGCAAGGAGGCCGTCTACGAGCGCCGGGAGGCCCTGGAGGCCAAGTACGGCGTCAAGATCACGCTGATCGACAACGACAAGGCCGAGGAGTGGAACAACGCCTACTCCCTGTGGTGCGCGCGTGACGTCCTCAAGCGGGGCGTGATCCTCGCCAACGGCGACACCGTCCACCCCGTCTCCGTCGAGAAGACCCTGCTCGCCGCCCGCGGCAACGGCCAGAAGATCATCCTCGCCCTCGACACGGTCAAGAACCTGGCCGACGAGGAGATGAAGGTCGTCGTGGACGGCGACAAGGGTGTGCGGAAGATCACCAAGCTGATGGAGCCCGCCGACGCGACCGGCGAGTACATCGGCGTCACCCTCATCGAGCCCGAGGCCGCCCAGCAGCTCGCCGAGGCGCTGAAGACCACCTTCGAGCGCGACCCCGACCTCTACTACGAGGACGGCTACCAGCAGCTCGTCAACGACGGCTTCACCATCGACGTCGCCCCCATCGGTGACGTCAGGTGGGTCGAGATCGACAACCACGACGACCTCGCCAAGGGCCGGACGATCGCATGCCAGTACTGACGCGGCTGATCCCCTCGCCGGTCGTCGTCGACATCAGCCGCGGGGCGATGGACCAGCTGGACGGCATCCTCGCCGACCAGCGGATCTCCGCGTCCGGCCGGCTGGCGATCGCGATCAGCGGGGGCTCCGGACAGGCGCTGCGCGCCCGTCTGGAGCCGGCCCTGCCGCTCGCCGACTGGTACCCGGTCGTCGACGGCACCATCGACTCGGCGGTCAAGCTCGCCGACGACATAAAGGGCCGCCGCTACGACGCCGTCGTGGGGCTGGGCGGGGGGAAGATCATCGACGTGGCGAAGTACGCCGCGGCGCGGGTCGGCCTGCCCATGGTGGCCGTCGCCACCAACCTCTCCCACGACGGCATCTGCTCGCCGGTGTCCATCCTGGACAACGACAACGGCCGGGGCTCCTACGGCGTCCCCACCCCGATCGCGATGGTGATCGACCTCGACGTGATCCGCGAGGCCCCCACCCGCTTCATCCGCGCCGGGGTCGGCGACGCCATCTCCAACATCTCGGCCATCGCCGACTGGGAGCTCTCGCACAAGATCACCGGCGAGTCCGTGGACGGCCTGGCCGCCGCCATGGCCCGTACCGCCGGCGAGTCGGTGCTGCGCCACCCCGGCGGATGCGGCGACGACGAGTTCCTCACCGTGCTCTCCGAGGCCCTCGTCCTCTCCGGCATCGCCATGTCGATCAGCGGGGACAGCCGCCCCTCCTCCGGGGCCTGCCACGAGATCAGCCACGCCTTCGACCTGCTCTACCCGGGGCGCTCCGCGCTCCACGGCGAGCAGGTCGGCATCGGCGCCGCCTTCGCCATGCACCTGCGCGGGGCCGCCGACCAGGCCGGGCTGTTCACGGAGGTGCTGCGCCGCCACGGCCTGCCGGTACTGCCCGAGGAGATCGGGTTCAGCGTGGACGAGTTCGTCGCCGCCGTCGAGTACGCCCCCCAGACCCGCCCGGGACGCTTCACGGTCCTGGAGCACCTCAACCTGTCCGCAGCCGAGATCAGGGACGCTTACGCCGACTATGCCCAGACCATCCGTAGCTGAACTCCGGCCCGTCGTTCACCCGCCGGGCGTCAAGGACCGGCGCAGTGGCGAGCACTGGGGCGGCCGCCTGTACATGCGCGAGGTCTCCCTGCGCATCACCCGGCTGCTGGTCACCACCAAGGTCACGCCGAACCAGCTGACCTACGTGATGACCCTCGCCGGCGTCCTCGCCGCCCCGGCCCTGCTGGTGCCGGGCGTGCTCGGAGCCGTCCTCGGCGTGGTCGCGGTCCAGCTGTACCTGCTGCTCGACTGCGTCGACGGCGAGGTCGCCCGCTGGAAGAAGCAGTACTCGCTCTCCGGGGTCTACCTGGACCGGGTCGGCGCCTACCTGTGCGACGCGGCCGTCCTCGTCGGCTTCGGCCTGCGCGCCGCCGACCCGTGGGGCGGCGGGCGCATCGACTGGCTGTGGGCCTTCCTGGGCACCCTCGCCGCCCTCGGCGCCATCCTGATCAAGGCCGAGACGGACCTGGTCGGCGTGGCCCGGCACCAGGCGGGCAAGCCCGTGGTGCAGGAGTCCGCCGCCGAGCCCCGCTCCTCCGGCATGGCGCTCGCCCGCCGGGCGGCCGCCGCGCTCAAGTTCCACCGGCTGATCCTCGGCATCGAGGCGTCCCTGCTGATCCTGGTCCTGGCCGTCGCCGACCAGATCCGGGGAGACCTGTTCTTCACCCGCCTCGGAGTCGCCGTGCTCGCCGGCATCGCGCTGCTCCAGACCGTGCTGCACCTGGTGTCGGTCCTGGCCTCCAGCAGGCTCAAGTGACGGCCCCGATGCGGCTGGGCGCCGTGATCATCACCATGGGCAACCGCCCCGACGAGCTGAAGGCGCTCCTCGACTCGGTCGCGCGCCAGGAGGGCGACCCCGTCGAGGTGGTCGTCGTCGGCCAGGGCGTCGAGGTCACCGGGCTCCCCGAGGGCGTGCGCACCGTCTCCCTCCCGGAGAACCTGGGCATCCCCGGCGGCCGCAACGTCGGCATCGAGGCCTTCGGGCCCGGCGGCTCCGACGTCGACGCCCTGCTCTTCCTCGACGACGACGGGCTGCTGGAGCGCACCGACACCGCCGAGCTGTGCCGGCAGGCGTTCGCCGAGGACCCGAAGCTCGGGATCGTCAGCTTCCGCATCGCCGACCCCGAGACCGGCACCACCCAGCGCCGCCACGTGCCCCGGCTGCGCGCCTCGGACCCGATGCGCTCCTCCCGCGTCACCACGTTCCTGGGCGGCGCCAACGCCGTCCGCACGAAGGTGTTCGAGCAGGTCGGCACGCTCCCCGGCGAGTTCTTCTACGCCCACGAGGAGACCGACCTGGCCTGGCGGGCGCTCGACGCGGGGTGGCTGATCGACTACCGGGCGGACATGGTGCTGCTGCACCCGGCCACCGCCCCCTCCCGGCACGCGGTGTACCACCGTATGGTGGCCCGTAACCGGGTGTGGCTCGCCCGCCGCAACCTGCCCGCCCCGCTGGTCCCGGTCTACCTGGGCGTCTGGCTGGCGCTGACGCTCGTACGCAGGCCCTCCGCGCCGGCGCTCAAGGCCTGGTTCGGCGGGTTCAAGGAGGGCTGGACCACCCCCTGTGGTCCCCGGCGTCCCATGAGGTGGCGCACGGTCTGGCGGCTGACGCGGCTGGGCCGCCCGCCGGTCATCTGACAAGCTCGGGTCTGGGACCATGGGCCCATCAAGGGTCCGGCGTCCCAGCCCCCGATGCCCCTCCTGCCGCATCCAGAAGACGGAAAGTTCCAACTTGTGAGTGACACAACCCACGACGGTGCCCTCGCCACGAGCAAGCCGCCGTCCGACGACGCCGGGCTCAGCCCCGCGGAGCTCGCCCGGAAGTACGGCCTGTCCGTCAGCGGCGCGCGGCCCAGCCTGGGCGGATACGTGCGGCAGCTGTGGGGCAGGCGCCACTTCATCATGGCCTTCTCGCGGGCCAAGCTGGTGGCGCAGTACAGCCAGGCCAAGCTCGGCCAGGTGTGGCAGGTGGCGACCCCCCTGCTGAACGCGCTGGTGTACTACCTGATCTTCGGCCTCATCCTGAACGCGGGCCGGGGCATGGAGAAGGGGGTCTACATCCCCTTCCTGGTGATGGGCATCTTCGTCTTCACCTTCACCCAGAGCTCGCTGATGGCGGGCGTCCGGGCGATCCCGGGCAACCTCGGCCTGGTGCGCGCGCTGCACTTCCCGCGCGCCTCCCTGCCGATCTCGTTCTCGATGCAGCAGCTCCAGCAGCTCCTGTACTCGATGATCGTCGTGGTCGTCGTCGCCGTGGCCTTCGGGAACTACCCGCGGCTGTCGTGGCTGCTGGTGATCCCGACGCTGGCGCTGCAGTTCGTCTTCAACACCGGGCTCGCGCTGGTCTTCGCGCGCATGGGGTCCAAGACCCCCGACCTGGCGCAGCTGATGCCCTTCCTCACCCGTACCTGGATGTACGCCTCGGGCGTCATGTTCTCCATCAACGAGATGCTGAAGGACCGGCCGGCGTGGATCGCGGACGTGCTCCAGTGGAACCCCGCCGCGATCTACATGGACCTGGTCCGCTTCGCGATGATCGACGGCTACGGCGCGGAGAACCTCCCGCCGCACGTCTGGGGCTTCGCGGTCGGCTGGGCCGTGGTGATCGGCGCCGGCGGCTTCGTGTACTTCTGGAAGGCTGAGGAGCGTTACGGCCGTGGCTGACAACACCCAGGGGCGCGTCCCCACCGTCATCGCGGACGAGGTGCACATCGTGTACCGCGTCAACACGGGCAGCTCCGGCAAGGGCAGCGCCACCGCCGCGCTGAGCAAGATCCTCCGCCGGGGCAAGGGCGACGCCCCGGGCGTCCGCCGGGTCCACGCCGTGCGGGGCGTCTCCTTCACCGCGTACCGCGGCGAGGCCATCGGCCTCATCGGCTCCAACGGCTCCGGCAAGTCGACCCTGCTGCGCGCCATCGCGGGCCTGCTGCCCTGCGAGTCCGGCAAGGTCTACACGGACGGCCAGCCCTCGCTGCTCGGCGTCAACGCCGCCCTGATGAACGACCTCACCGGTGAGCGCAACGTCGTCCTCGGCGGTCTCGCGATGGGCATGAGCCGCGAGCAGATCAAGGAGCGCTACCAGGACATCGTCGACTTCTCGGGGATCAACGAGAAGGGCGACTTCATCTCCCTGCCGATGCGCACCTACTCCTCCGGCATGGCCGCGCGCCTGCGCTTCTCGATCGCCGCCGCCAAGGACCACGACGTCCTGATGATCGACGAGGCGCTCGCCACCGGCGACCGCAGCTTCCAGGTGCGCTCCGAGAACCGCATCCGCGAGCTGCGGGAGAAGGCCGGCACGGTCTTCCTGGTGAGCCACAACAACAAGTCCATCCGCGACACCTGCGACCGGGTGCTCTGGCTGGAGAAGGGCGAGCTCCTGATGGACGGCCCCACCGAGGAAGTGGTCTCGGCGTACGAGAAGGCCAGCGGCCACTGACCCGAGGGTCCGCCGCCGCCCCCGGCCCCGAGGCCCCCACCGCTCCCCGCGGTGGGGGCCTCGCCGTGGGGGAGGCGCCGGCGGACCGGCGGGCGGAGCGGGAGATCCGGGGCGGCGGCCGACATTCCGGGGCGCGGGGAGACCCGATAGGCCCCCGCGGCGTTGTACAGCGTAAGCTGGACCAGTTCTCAATCGCGCCAAGAGTGGACGATTCCCCGCAGCCGGCTCCGTGGGGATACCCCCGGGTAAGGTCCGGCGGCGTGTCCGAAATAGGATGACTTGGGTCGGCAGTGTAGAACGGGAGACGTGACGGCAATGGCTACGGGAATTCTCCGGCCCCCAGGCACAGCGGCCGTCCCGGGCGGCGGGCGGTGACCCCCGGGCACGGCATCCGTCCCGCGCCGCCGGCCGGCGAAGACGCCCCCGGCCGGCACCACACCCGGGCCACCCTCGGCAAGGCCGCGGCGGAGAACTTCCCCGTCGCCCCCGTCTTCCTCCCGCGCGCCTGGCGCGACGGCCTCATGGCGGTGTACGGGTACGCCCGCCTGGTCGACGACATCGGCGACGGCGACCTCGCCCCCGGCGGCCGCGACGCCGTCCTCCTCGGCCTGGACGCCGCCGCGGCCGACGACCGGCCGGCGATGCTCGACGCCCTCGAAGCCGACCTGCTGCGCGTCTACGGCGGCACCGACGGCCCCCCGCGCCACCCCCTGCTGCTCGCGCTCCAGCCGGTCGTACGCGACCACGGCCTGAGCGCCGAGCACTTCCTCGGGCTCATCGAGGCCAACCGCCAGGACCAGCGCGTGGCCCGCTACGAGACGTACGGGGAGCTCCTCGGCTACTGCGAGCTCTCCGCCAACACCGTCGGCCGCCTCGTGCTGGAGCTCACCGGCACCAGCACCCCCGAGCGGATCCGCCGCTCCGACGCCGTATGCACCGCCCTGCAGCTCGTCGAGCACCTCCAGGACGTCGCCGAGGACCTCGGCCGCGACCGGCTCTACCTCCCGGCCGAGGACATGCGCCGCTTCCACGTCGCCGAGGCCGACCTCCGCGCCCCGTCCGCCGGGGCCGCCGTGCGGTCCCTGATCGCCTTCGAGGTCGAACGCGCGCGCGACCTGCTGAACGAGGGCACCCCGCTCGTGGGCAGCGTGCACGGCAGGCTGCGGCTGTTGCTCGCGGGATTCACGGGAGGGGGGCGGGCGGCCCTGCGAGCGGTCGCCGCCGCCGGCTTCGACGTGCTGCCCGGCCCGCCCAAGCCCACCCGGAGCCTCCTGCTCCGCGAGGTGGCCGCAGTTCTGCGCACAGCGCCGAGAAAGAGGTGAGCCCGAACGTGGAGGGCACCGCACACGCGTCAGCACCGTCCGCCCAGGTCCTCGCGGCCTACAGCTACTGCGAGGCCGTCACCGGCACCCAGGCGCGCAACTTCGCGTACGGCATCCGGCTGCTGCCCAACGACAAGCGGCAGGCGATGTCCGCGCTGTACGCCTTCTCCCGGCGCGTCGACGACATCGGCGACGGCATCCTCGCGCCCGAGGTCAAGCTGGCCCGGCTGGAGGACACCCGTGCCCTGCTCGGCCGGATCCGCGCCGCGGAGGTCGACGAGGACGACACCGACCCGGTCGCCGTCGCCCTCGCGCACGCCGCGCGCCGCTTCCCGATCCCCCTCGGCGGCCTCGACGAACTCATCGACGGCGTCCTGATGGACGTCCGCGGCGAGGAGTACGAGACCTGGGACGACCTCAAGGCCTACTGCCGCTGCGTCGCCGGGGCCATCGGACGGCTCTCCCTCGGCGTGTTCGGCACCGTCGGCCCGGCCGGCCGCGCCGACGAGTACGCCGACACCCTGGGCCTGGCCCTCCAGCTCACCAACATCCTGCGCGACGTCCGCGAGGACGCCGGCAACGGACGCACCTACCTGCCGGCCGAGGACCTCGCCAAGTTCGGCTGCTCCGAGGGCTTCCAGGGCGGCCGGGCCCCCGCCGGCTCCGACTTCGCCGGGCTCGTGCACCACGAGGTCCGGCGCGCGCGGGCCCTGTTCACCGAGGGCTACCGGCTGCTGCCGATGCTCGACCGGCGCAGCGGCGCCTGCGTGGCCGCCATGGCCGGCATCTACCGCCGCCTCCTGGACCGCATCGAGCGCGAACCCGAGGCGGTGCTGCGCGGCCGCGTCTCGCTGCCGACGCACGAGAAGGCGTACGTGGCCGTACGCGGCCTGTCCGGCCTCGACGCCCGCACCGTCTCCCGCCAGTCCACCCGGCGGCGGCCCTGATGCGGCCTGCGGGCACCCGCCCGTCCCGCCCCACCCGCCCAACGCCCCCCGCGGGCACCCGCCCGGCCCCGGCCTCCGTCACCCGTACGACGGCCCCGTCGGCTGCGGCTGCGGCTGCGGGCCCGGCACGGGCCCGTGCCACCCGTCCGTCCGCCTCGGCCGCCGTCGGCCCGGGCCGCCCGGGTCAGCGATCCGGCGGCGGCGCCGGCGGGACCCGCCCGCAGGGCCGTAGCGGCCTGGGACCGGCCGTGCCGGGGCGGGCCACCGCCGGCCGGCGGGCAACCCCGTGGAGCGTGCGCGCGTCCGTACGTGCGGGCTCCGCCCGCAGCGCAGTACACCCCGGCCCGCAGGGCCACCGCACCACATGGGAGGCCTCATGAGCGCCAGCGACCACCGCGCCGTCGTCATCGGCGGCGGCCTCGCCGGCGTCACGGCCGCGCTGGAACTCGCCGACGCCGGACTGCGGGTCACCCTCCTCGAAGGGCGGCCCCGGCTCGGCGGCCTCGCCTTCTCCTTCAAGCGCGGCGACCTGACCGTCGACAACGGCCAGCACGTCTACCTGCGCTGCTGCACCGCCTACCGGTGGTTCCTGGACCGCGTCGACGGCGCGGCCCTCGCCCCCCTCCAGGACCGGCTCGACGTGCCCGTCCTCGACGTGGCCCACCCCCGCGGGCCCCGCCTCGGACGGCTGCGCCGCAGCGCGCTGCCCGTACCCCTGCACCTGGCCGCCTCGCTGGCCACGTACCCGCACCTCTCGCTCGCCGAGCGCGCGAGCGTCGGCCGCGCCGCCCTGGCGCTGCGCCGCCTCGACCCCGCCGACCCGGCCCTCGACGGCCTCGACTTCGGCACCTGGCTCGCCCGCTACGGCCAGTCCCCGCGCACCGTCGCAGCCCTGTGGGACCTCGTCGGCATCGCCACCCTCAACGCCACCGCCGCGGACTCCTCGCTGGGCCTGGCCGCCATGGTCTTCAAGACCGGCCTGCTCTCCGAGAACGGCGCCGCCGACATCGGCTGGGCCCGGGTCCCGCTCGGCGACCTCCACGACACCCTCGCCCGCAAGGCCCTCGACGCCGCCGGCGTGCGCACCGAACTGCGCACCCGGGTCACCGCCGTCACCCGCACCGAGGACGGCGGCTGGCGGGTCGACACCGAGGGCGAGTCCCTCGACGCGGGCACCGTCGTCCTCGCCGTCCCCCAGCGCGAGGCGCACGCCCTGCTGCCCGCCGGGGCACTGGCCGACCCGGACAAGCTCCTCGACATCGGCACCGCCCCCATCCTCAACGTCCACGTCGTCTACGACCGCAAGGTGCTCAAGCAGCCCTTCTTCGCCGCGCTGGGCACCCCCGTCCAGTGGGTCTTCGACCGCACCGACGCCTCCGGACTCACCGACGGCGGCCAGTACCTGGCGCTGTCCCAGTCCGTCGCCCAGGACGACATCGACGAGCCCGTCTCCGTCCTGCGCGCCAAGTACCTGCCCGAGCTGGAACGGCTGCTGCCGGCCGCCCGCGGCGCGAAGGTACGGGACTTCTTCGTCACCCGCGAGCGGACCGCCACCTTCGCCCCCAGCCCCGGCGTCGGCCGGCTGCGCCCGGGCCCCCGGACCGACACGCCGGGGCTCTACCTCGCGGGTGCGTGGACCGCCACCGGCTGGCCCGCGACCATGGAGAGCGCCGTCCGCAGCGGCCTCGGCGCGGCGCACGCCGCGCTGGCCGCTCTCGGCCGCCCCCGCGAACACCCCCTGCAGGAGGCGGTATGAGCATCACCACCAGCACCACCGGCACAGCACGCACAGGAACCAGAGGAGAGCCAGTGAACCCGGGGAACCCGGCTGTCGAGAACACGGATGCCGGCACGGGCGCGGCCGGAGGGGGAGCGGGGAACGCCGACACCCTCGCCCTCCTCGAACGCGGCCGCGACCTGTCGACGCCCGTGCTCCGCGCGGCGGTGAGCCGGCTCGCGGCGCCCATGGACACCGTCGCCGCCTACCACTTCGGCTGGATCGACGCCCAGGGCAACCCGGCGGACGGCGACGGCGGCAAGGCCGTGCGCCCCGCCCTCGCGCTGCTCTCCGCCGAGGCGGCGGGCGCCGCCGCCGAGGTCGGCATCCCCGGCGCCGTCGCCGTCGAGCTGGTCCACAACTTCTCGCTGCTGCACGACGACCTGATGGACGGCGACGAGCAGCGCCGCCACCGCGACACGGTGTGGAAGGTGCACGGCCCCGCCCTCGCGATCCTCGTCGGCGACGCCCTGTTCGCCCTCGCCAACGAGGTGCTGCTGGAACTCGGCACCGTCGAGGCCGGGCGGGCGACCCGCCGCCTGACCACCGCAAGCCGCAAGCTCATCGACGGCCAGGCCCAGGACATCTCGTACGAGCACCGCGAGCGCGTCAGCGTCCAGGAGTGCCTGGAGATGGAGGGGAACAAGACCGGAGCCCTGCTCGCGTGCTCGGTGTCGATCGGCGCCGTGCTCGGCGGCGCCGACGACCGCACCGCCGACAAGCTGGAGGAGTACGGCTACCACCTCGGCCTCGCCTTCCAGGCCGTCGACGACCTCCTCGGCATCTGGGGCGACCCGGAGTCCACGGGCAAGCAGACCTGGAGCGACCTGCGCCAGCGCAAGAAGTCCCTGCCCGTCGTCGCGGCCCTCGCCGCGGGCGGACCCGCGTGTGAGGAGCTCGCACGGCTGCTCGCGGCCGACGCCAAGAGCAACGACTTCGAGAACTTCTCCGAGGAGGAGTTCGCCCACCGCGCCGCCCTCATCGAGGCCGCGGGCGGCCGCCAGTGGACCGCGGACGAGGCGCGCCGCCAGCACGCCATCGCCGTCCGGGCGCTGGACGACGTGGACATGCCGCAGCGCGTGCGGGAGCAGCTCGTGGCCCTCGCCGACTTCGTCGTCGTGCGCAAGAGGTGAGCTCCGCCGGAAAGTGGATATGAATCGCGAGTCGCCGGCCGGGGATCCCCCCTAGGGACCCCGGCCGACGGCAGACCCGGGCACAGCCGAAGCTCTGTTCGAAGGGGAAGCCATGACAGCGACGACCGACGGCGGCGGTGCGATCACCGACGGCGCGGATCCGCGACACGAAACCACGACGGCCCCGGCCGCCACGGCCGTCGGCCCGTCCGGCGACGGCACCGGCCTGCCGACGGGCGTACGGGAGGCCGTCGACCGGGCGGTCGGCGAGCTGCTGGCCCGCCAGGACCCGGCGGGCTGGTGGAAGGGCGACCTCCAGACCAACGTCACCATGGACGCGGAGGACCTGCTGCTGCGGCAGTTCCTCGGCATCCGGGACGAGGCCGTCACCCGCGCCGCGGCCCTCTTCATCCGGGGCGAGCAGCGCGACGACGGCACCTGGGCCACCTTCCACGGCGGACCGCCCGAACTCTCCGCCACCATCGAGGCGTACGTCGCCCTGCGCCTGGCCGGGGACCCGCCCGACGCCCCGCACATGACCCGCGCCTCGGCCTGGATCCGCGCCCACGGCGGGATCGCCGCCGCCCGGGTGTTCACCCGGATCTGGCTGGCCCTGTTCGGCTGGTGGAGCTGGGACCAGCTGCCGGAGCTGCCGCCCGAGCTGGTGTTCCTGCCGCCGTGGGTGCCGCTGAACATCTACGACTTCGGCTGCTGGGCCCGCCAGACCATCGTCCCGCTCACCGTGGTCTCCGCGCTGCGGCCGGTCCGCCGGGCCCCCTTCGCGCTGGACGAGCTGCACGCCGACGCCCGCGACCCCAGCCCCGCCAAACCCCTCGCACCGCTGGCCAGTTGGGACGGGGCCTTCCAGCGCATGGACAGGGCCCTGCACCTCTACCGGCGGGTCGCCCCGCGCCGACTGAGGAAGGCGGCCATGGCGGCCGCCGGCCGCTGGATCGTCGAACGCCAGGAGAACGACGGCTGCTGGGGCGGGATCCAGCCCCCCGCCGTCTACTCCGTGATCGCCCTGCACCTGCTCGGCTACGACCTGGGGCACCCGGTGATGCGGGCCGGGCTGGAGTCCCTCGACCGCTTCACCGTGTGGCGCGAGGACGGCGCCCGGATGGTCGAGGCCTGTCAGTCCCCGGTCTGGGACACCTGCCTCGCCGCCATCGCCCTGGCCGACGCGGGTCTGCCGCCCGACCACCCCGCCCTGGTCAAGGCCGCCGACTGGATGCTCGGCGAGGAGGTCCGCCGCCCGGGGGACTGGGCCGTGCGCCGTCCCGGACTCGCCCCCGGCGGCTGGGCCTTCGAGTTCCACAACGACAACTACCCCGACATCGACGACACCGCCGAGGTGGTCCTGGCGCTCCGCCGGATCCGCCACCCCGAACCGGGCAGGGTCGAGGCGGCCATCGCGCGGGGGGTGTCCTGGAACCTCGGGATGCAGTCGAAGAACGGCGCCTGGGGCGCCTTCGACGCCGACAACACCAGCCCCTTGCCCAACCGGCTCCCCTTCTGTGACTTCGGGGAGGTCATCGACCCGCCCTCGGCGGACGTCACCGCCCACGTGGTGGAGATGCTCGCCGCCGAGGGCAGGGCCGCCGACCCGCGCACCCGGCGCGGCATCGCCTGGCTGCTCGCCGAACAGGAGCCGGAGGGGCCCTGGTTCGGCCGCTGGGGCACCAACTACGTGTACGGGACCGGGTCGGTGGTCCCGGCCCTCACCGCCGCCGGGATCGCGCCCTCGCACCCCGCCGTCCGCCGGGCCGTCCGCTGGCTGGAGTCCGTACAGAACGAGGACGGCGGCTGGGGCGAGGACCAGCGTTCCTACCGGGACCGCTCCTGGGCCGGGAGGGGTGCCTCGACCGCCTCGCAGACCGCGTGGGCCCTGATGGCCCTGCTGTCGGCGGGGGAGCGGGACGGCGACGCCGTCGCCCGGGGACTCGCGTACCTGGTGGAGACCCAGCGCCCCGACGGGACCTGGGACGAGCCGTACTTCACCGGCACCGGCTTCCCCTGGGACTTCTCCATCAACTACCACCTCTACCGGCAGGTGTTCCCGCTCACCGCCCTCGGCCGGTACCTCCACGGAGAACCGTTCGGCCCGCAGCGCCGGAGCATCCCGGCCGCGGGGGAGTCCTGATGCCCGCCGGGGCCGCCGGGGCCGGCCCCCGACCCCCGCTGCTGGTCGCCTGCGCCCTGCGCATCGAGGAGGCGGCCCTGCGCAGCGCGGGCCGCGCTGCCGCGGGCGCCGGCACGGTCCTGCGTACCGGCATGGGACCGCGCGCAGCCGACCGGTCCGTCGCCCGGGCCCTGGCGCGGCCGGGCATGGACCGGGCGGCCGTCCTCGCGACCGGGTTCTGCGCCGGCCTGGTGCCCGGCATGCACCCCGGCGACCTGGTCGTCGCCGAGGAGACCCGCGACCCCCGCGGGGCCGTCGGCTGCACCGGCACCGCCCTGCTCGCCGAGGCACTGGCCCGCGCCGCACCCGGCCGGACCGTGCACACCGGCGCACTGACCGGATCCGACCACGTCGTCCGGGGCCAGGAGCGCGCGCAGCTGCGCGCCACCGGCGCCGTCGCGGTCGACATGGAGTCCGCGGCCACCCTGTGGACCGCCGCGTCACCGGGACGCCCGGTTGCGGCCGTCCGGGTGATCGTGGACGCTCCGGAGCACGAGCTCGTCCGTATCGGCACGGTTCGCGGTGGAATATCTGCCTTCCGTGTACTACGTGCAGTAATGCCCGCGTTTTACGAATGGCACCGTTCGTTGCTGCTTCCCAGGAGGTGAATCCAGATGGCCATGCCCCTGCGACAGTCCATCAGGGTCGGGACCTATCTTCTCGAACAGAAGCTCCGCAAGCGCGAGAAGTTCCCGCTGATCGTCGAGCTGGAGCCGCTCTACGCCTGCAACCTCGCCTGCGAGGGCTGCGGGAAGATCCAGCACCCGGCCGGAGTGCTCAAGCAGCGCATGCCCGTCGCCCAGGCGGTCGGCGCGGTCCTGGAGTCCGGCGCGCCCATGGTCTCCATCGCGGGCGGCGAACCCCTGATGCACCCGCAGATCCACGAGATCGTGCGCCAGCTGGTGGCCCGCCGGAAATACGTGTTCCTCTGCACCAACGCACTGCTGCTCCGGAAGAAGATCGAGAAGTTCACCCCGTCCCCCTACTTCGCCTTCGCCGTCCACATCGACGGACTGCGCGAACGCCACGACGAATCCGTCGCCAAGGAAGGCGTCTTCGACGAGGCCGTCGCCGCCATCAAGGAGGCGAAGCGCCGCGGATTCCGGGTCACCACCAACTCCACCTTCTTCAACACCGACACCCCGCAGACGATCATCGAGGTACTGAACTTCCTCAATGACGACCTCCAGGTCGACGAAATGATGATCTCGCCCGCCTACGCCTACGAAAAGGCGCCCGACCAGGAACACTTCCTCGGCGTCGAACAGACCCGGGAACTCTTCAAGAAGGCCTTCGCGGGCGGCAACCGCCGCCGCTGGCGGCTCAACCACTCCCCGCTCTTCCTCGACTTCCTCGAAGGAAAGGCCGATTTCCCCTGCACGGCCTGGGCCATTCCCAATTACTCGCTCTTCGGCTGGCAGCGCCCCTGCTACCTGATGAGCGACGGCTACGTGCCCACGTACCGGGAGCTCATCGAGGAGACCGACTGGAGCAAGTACGGCCGCGGCAAGGACCCGCGCTGCGCCAACTGCATGGCGCACTGCGGCTACGAGCCCACCGCCGTCCTCGCCACCATGGGCTCCCTCAAGGAGTCCCTGCGCGCCGCCCGGGAGACCGTGGCGGCCAACCGGGACGCGTCGGCGTGAGCGGCGGACAGGGAGCGCGGCGGGGCTTCGACCTCGCCGCGCTGCTCGCCGAGCGCGGCGGGGAGCGCTACGAGCTGCACTCCCGCCACCTCAACCACCAGTTGCCCCGCATGCTGCACACCATCGGCTTCGACAAGGTCTACGAACGGGCCGAGGGCGCCCACTTCTGGGACGCCGAGGGCAACGACTACCTCGACATGCTGGCCGGCTTCGGGGTGATGGGCCTTGGCCGGCACCACCCGGTCGTCCGCCAGGCCCTGCACGACGTCCTGGACGCCCAGCTCGCCGACCTCACCCGCTTCGACTGCCAGCCGCTGCCCGGTCTGCTGGCCGAGAAGCTGCTGTCCTACAGCCCGCACCTCGACCGCGTCTTCTTCGGCAACAGCGGCACCGAGGCGGTGGAGACCGCCCTGAAGTTCGCCCGCTACGCCACCGGGCGGCCCAGGATCCTCTACTGCGACCACGCCTTCCACGGGCTGACCACCGGCTCGCTGTCGGTCAACGGCGAAGGCGGCTTCCGCGACGGGTTCGCCCCGCTGCTCCCCGACACGAAGATCGCCCTCGGGGACCTGGCGGCGCTGGAACGCGAACTCGCCCGCGGGGACGTCGCCGCCTTCGTGGTCGAGCCGGTCCAGGGCAAGGGCGTGCACGCAGCACCGCCCGGATTCCTGCGCGCCGCGCAGGAGCTGCTGCACCGGCACAAGGCCCTGCTCATCGCCGACGAGGTGCAGACCGGCCTCGGACGGACCGGCGATTTCTACGCGTACCAGCACGAAGTGGGCGTGGAGCCGGACCTGGTGTGCGTGGCCAAGGCCCTCTCCGGCGGGTACGTGCCCGTCGGCGCGACCCTGGGCAGGGACTGGATCTTCCAGAAGGTCTACTCGTCCATGGACCGGGTGCTGGTGCACTCCGCCAGCTTCGGTTCCAACGCCCAGGCGATGGCGGCGGGCCTCGCGGTCCTGTCCGTCATGGAGGACGAGCAGGTGGTGGCCAACGCCCGGGCCATGGGCGACCTGCTGCGCGGGCGCCTGGCGGCGCTCGTGGAGCGGTACGAGCTGCTGCACGAGGTGCGCGGGCGCGGACTGATGATCGGCATCGAGTTCGGCAAGCCCTCCTCCCTGGGGCTGCGCAGCCGGTGGGCGATGCTCCAGGCGGCCCGCAAGGGCCTGTTCGCGCAGATGGTCGTGGTGCCGCTGCTGCGCAGGCACCGGATCCTCACCCAGGTCTCCGGGGACCACCTGGAGGTCATCAAGCTGATCCCGCCGCTGATCGTGGACGAGGCGGACGTGGAGCGCTTCGTCGGGGCCTTCCAGGAGGTCATGGACGAGGCGCACGGCGGGGGCGCCCTGATGTGGGACTTCGGCCGGACCCTGGTGAAGCAGGCGGTCGGCAACCGCTGAGGCGCGGCGGCGGAGGGGTCCCCGACGGGCCCCTCCGGCCGTCCCGCCTCAGCCCTCCAGGAGCCGGTCCCGCAGCCGCTCCAGGGCCTCGGGCGCGAGCGAGAGCCCCTCGGTGAGGTAGCGCCCCACCCCGCCCCACTGCTCGTCGATGACGGCGAAGGCCGCGAGCAGGTACTCCGCGCGCGCGTCGAACAGCGGCGCCAGCAGCTCCATCACCTCGGGGGAGCGGGCCTCGGGGGCGTCGCTGCCCCGGCGCACCCGGTAGCGGTTGTGCGGGACGTTGGACTCCAGGTAGTCCGCCACGATCGCCTCGCGTTCCACGCCCAGCGCGAGCAGCGTCACCGCGACCGACAGCCCGGCCCGGTCCTTGCCGGCGGCGCAGTGCATCAGAGCCGGCACGCTGTCCAGCGCGAGGGCGTGCACGACGCGGCTGTGTTCGGCGGTGCGGGTGCGGATGATCGTGCGGTACGAGTCCGTCATGCGGGCGGCGGCCCGGCCCTCGCCCAGGAGGCCGCGGAGCTGGTCGAGCTCGCCGTCGCGGACCATCTTCCAGAACTCCCGGCCGTCGGCCGGATCCGTCAGCGGGATGTTCACGTTGCGCACGCCCGGCAGTTCGACGTCCGGGCCCTCCAGCGCGTGGTCGGCCGCGTTGCGGAAGTCGAAGACGGTGTGCAGCCCCAGCGAGGCGAGGAACTCTGTATCGGTTTCGGTGGCATGCGCCAGATGTCCGCTTCGAAACAGTCGTCCCGGCCTGACCCTCCGTCCGTCCGTGGTCGGCAACCCGCCCACGTCACGGAAGTTGCGCACTCCCGTCATCTCCGTGCCGCGTTCGGGTCCGGCCGGAAGGGGCTGGGGTATCTGCTGGGTCACGTGTACTCCTCCGCGTGGGTCGTGGTGTCCGAATTGGTCCGGTTGGGACCAACTTGCCATATGTGGAGGCGAGATCGGGCCCGGCCCCGTGAGCCAGATCATACGGTGACCGTGCGTGCCTGATCGCGGGAACCGAATTGCCTTGTGAGAGCGGTTGTTGATGGTGCGGAATGGACGCAGGGTGACCGGAATTCCATTGATCCCCCCAATCTGCGAATCCGTCAGGGAATTCGCGGCTTGTTGCCCGCCACCCCGCTCGATTACCTTCGCGATCGATCCGGGTGGACCGCCTAATCCTGCCGCCGCCCGGGAACCGCACCCGACCATCGCGCGCGGCAGGAGCGGGGGAACCAGGTAGGCCGCTGTTCCGGATCATTTCCGGCGCAGCTAGGGGTGAAGCCGAACCCGTGCACCGCACGTACGGCCGGACATCTCCAGTCCGAACCCGACAGCTCACCTCGCAGGCGCCGGAGAGGAATTCGCCATGCCCGGAAAGGGTAAGCACCGCCGTCCGAAGTCCCGTTCGATATCCCGTGGCTTCGCCGTCGCCGGAACCGGCGGAGCGGCCCTCGCGCTCCCGCTGATGGGTGCCGCCGGCGCCAACGCCGCCCCGGCCGCGTCCGTCCCCGCCCAGAGCGCGCAGGCCCCGCAGGCCCTCCGCTCCGCCGCCCCCGCGGCCGCCCCCACGGCGGCGGCACCCACCGTCTACACGGTCGTGCCGGGCGACTACCTCTCCAAGATCGCCGCCGAGCGCCACATCGAGGGCGGCTGGGAGCAGCTGTACGCCGACAACCGCGAGGCCGTCGGCGCCGACCCCTCCCTCATCCACCCGGGCCTGAAGCTGAACCTCGTCGGCGGCCAGGACGCGGCCCCCGCCCCCAAGGCCCCTGCGGCCCCGGTCGAGGAATCCTCCAGCGAGGCTCCGGCCGCGCCCGAGGGCCTGGGCGGCAAGGCCCAGGCCCCGAAGGCCGCGGGCAAGACCACCGCCGGCAAGCCCAGCCGTACGTCCGGCGGCGCGGCCGCCCAGGGCTCCGGCGCCGCCGCCAAGAGCGAGAAGGCCGCAGCGCCCGCCGCGCCGGCCGCCGCGTCCGGCTTCACCGCCCCCGTCGGCGGCGGCGTTTCCACCCAGTACCGCACGAGCGGCGCCATGTGGTCCTCCGGCTACCACACCGGCGTCGACTTCATCGCGAGCACCGGCACCACCGTCCGGGCCGTCGGCGCGGGCACCGTGGTTTCCGCAGGCTGGGGCGGTGCGTACGGCAACGAGGTCGTCATCAGGCACGCCGACGGCAAGTACTCCCAGTACGGCCACCTCTCCTCGCTCTCCGTCTCCGTCGGCCAGAGCGTCACCGGCGGCCAGACCATCGGCCTCTCCGGCGCGACCGGCAACGTGACCGGCCCGCACCTCCACTTCGAGATCCGCACCGGGCCGTCCTACGGCTCGGACATCGACCCGCTCGCCTACCTCCGCTCCAAGGGCGTGAGCATCTGACGGCACCCGCCGTCGGCACGAGGACGCGCGCGGAGCCGGGGCCCGAGGGGGGTCCCGGCCCCGCGTGTACTTATTCCTTATCCCCCGCGTGGTATAGATCACGGCCCGTCAACCCCTCATTACGTTGGCGTAGGTTGGTTGCCAAGGTGAAGGATGCTGTCCTGTGGCAGCGACGAAGACGACACTGAAGACCATCGGCTCGTACGCGGCGATCGGGGACAGCTTCACCGAAGGCGTGGGAGACCCGGGACCCGGGGATTCTTACCTCGGCTGGGCGGACCGCCTCGCCGTACTCCTGGCCGATCAGCGCGACGAGCACGACTTCCGGTACGCGAATCTGGCCGTGCGGGGCAAAGTACTCGACCAGATCGTGGCCGACCAGGTCCCGAGAGCCAAGGAACTCGCCCCCGACCTCGTGACCTTCTGCGCGGGCGGCAACGACATCATCCGCCCCGGCAGCGACCCGGACGACGTCGCGGAACGGTTCGAGGCGGCCCTCGCCGACCTCAAGGCCTCCGTGGGCCTCGTGATGATCACCACCGGCTTCGACACGCGGGGCGTGCCGGTCCTCAAGCACCTGCGCGGCAAGATCGCGACGTACAACGTCCACGTCCGCGCCATCGCCGACCGCTACGACTGCCCCGTGCTCGACCTGTGGTCCCTCAAGACCGTCCAGGACCGCCGGGCCTGGGACCACGACCGGCTCCACCTCTCGCCCGAGGGCCACACCCGCGTCGCGCTGCGCGCCGCACAGGTCCTCGGCTACGAGGTGCCGGCCGACCCGGACCAGCCCTGGCCGCCCGTCCCGCCGCGCGGCTCGGTCGACGTCACCCGCGACAACATCCAGTGGGCGCGCGAGCACCTCGTCCCGTGGATCGGCCGCCGGCTGCGCGGCGAGTCCTCCGGCGACCACGTCGAGGCCAAGCGCCCGGACCTGCTGCCGCTGTAACGGACGAGCGGGGGAGGGGGAGCGGGGGAGGGGCGGCGGGGGACGGGCAGCGGGGTGACGGCCGCCACGGCTGTCCGGACACCGCGCGGCGGAATCCTCGGGGGCCGGTGTGCGTTGGGATGGTCGTAGCACTCGACCGTCCTGTCCCGCACCCTCCCAGGAGGCGCCTTGACCGGCTCCCTTCCCCCGCGTCCCCGGCTGCGCGCCCTGCGGCCCGAAGCCTTCGGCGCGGACCCGTCCGGCGCACGGCTGGAGCGGATCCTGCGCTCGCCGAACTTCGCCGACGGCGTCTTCCAGAACCCGGTGGGGGCCCGGACCAGGCCTTCCGGATCGATGGCGGAGTTCGCCAAGCTCTACTTCCACAAGGAGCAGCGGGCCCGCCGCAGCCCCGAAGCGCCGATCCCCGTCCACCCGACCACCCTCGCCGACCTGGCCAAGCCGCCGGCCAGCGGGCTCCGGCTGACCTGGATGGGCCACTCCAGCATCCTCGCGGAGATCGACGGGCGCCGCGTCCTCTTCGACCCCGTGTGGGGCGACCGCTGCTCCCCCTTCCCCTTCGCCGGGCCCAAGCGGCTCCACCCCGTCCCGGTGCCGCTGGCCTCGCTGGGCTCCGTCGACGTCGTCGTGATCTCCCACGACCACTACGACCACCTCGACCTCCCCACCATCAAGGCCCTGGCCCGCACGGACACGGTCTTCGCCGTCCCGCTGGGCGTCGGCGCGCACCTGGAGCGCTGGGGCGTCTCGCCGGACCGGCTGCGCGAACTCGACTGGAACGAGTCGACCGAGGTCGCGGGCCTCACCCTCACCGCCACTCCCGCCCGTCACTTCTGCGGGCGCGGCCTGCGCAACCAGCAGTTCACCCTGTGGGCCTCCTGGGTCGTCAGCAGCGCGGAGCACCGGATCTTCCACAGCGGGGACACCGGCTACTTCCCGGGCTTCAAGGAGATCGGCGCCGAGCACGGCCCGTTCGACGCCACGATGATCCAGATCGGCGCCTACTCGGAGTACTGGCCCGACATCCACATGACCCCCGAGGAGGGCCTGCGGGCCCACCTCGACCTCCAGGGCGGCACCCCGGCCGGCACGCTGCTGCCGATCCACTGGGGCACCTTCAACCTGGCCTTCCACGCCTGGGCCGAGCCCGCCGAGTGGACGCTCGACGCCGCCGAGGGCGCGGGCCAGCGCGTCGCCGCCCCGCGCCCCGGCGAGCCCTTCGAGCCCGCCGGGACGCTGCCCGTCGAGCCCTGGTGGCGCCCGGTCTCCACGCCCATCGCCCACCCGTGGCGCACCCCGGCTCCGCAGGACCTGCCGCGCGGCGGCACCCGGGCCCCAGACCTGGACCTGGCCGGGGAGCGGTGACACGCGAAACGGCCGTCGGCCGTGGTGCGCACGGGAACGTGCGCACCACGGCCGACGGCCGTTTCCTAGGGCTGGAGGCGGGCGGTGAGACCGGCCGGCGGCCGGTGTGAGAGCCGGCCGCGCCAGTACGGGGCGTACGCGTCGACGCCCCGGGAGGCCGCGCACAGCACCGCCCCCACCATGACGAACCCGAAGGACACGATCCCGATCTGAAGGACGATCAGGACGTGCAGGGCCGCGCTGATCGCCGCGGCCACGGCCTGCCGGGACTCCCGGCGCAGCAGGAACAGGGCGATCAGGCCTTCCGCGAGGATGGTCCCCCAGGTGGTCAGGAGGGCGATCAGGGTGATCCCCGTCGCCCACCGGAACAGGTCGGCGAACAGGCCGGCCGCCCCGAAGTTCTCCATGCGCGCGACGTAGTACGTCGCACTGCCCTCCGACCACGGGCCGACGGGCAGCTTCGCGAGGGCGCTGTCGAGGTAGATGTACGCGACCTGGAGCCGCACCCCCCACCAGCCCGCCCAGGCGATCCCCGTCCAGACCGATCCCGCCCGGTCCCCGCCGCGGGGCCGCTGCCAGTGCCAGGTCCTCCTGTCACCGGCGCAGGCCAGGACGAGGAAGAAGGTGACGACCTGGGCGACGGCGTCGCCCCCGTCCGGCAGCGAGACCGACTGGCCCAGGGAGAGGGACGCCCAGAAGTGCAGGACGGTCGTGAAGCGGGGCAGGATCCCGCTCGCGACGACGAGGAGCAGGGCCAGCACCACCAGGCTGACCACCTGCCGGTCCGCCGTGTCCGCCAGGCAGTACAGCGACACGGCCTGCACCGGGGCCGAGCAGCCGGTCTCGGTGCCGCCCACCGGCACGAAGAGGTGCGACGCCGGGGTGAACGCCAGGACGGACGCCTGGGCCAGGGCGATCACCGACCTGCCCGCCCCGAGGGCCCGGGACTCGGCCGGGAAGCGGCGGACGGACCGCTCCAGCACCGCCGTCAGTCGTTCCCCGAACACGTCGCCTCCACCACGGCGGCCCTCTTGTCGAGGCGCCACCCCTCGTACCGGTCACGGAACTTCCACGGGACCGGCCTCGTCTCGACGAGGACCACCCGCCCGCACAGGGTCGGGACCGGGGAGGTGTTCTCGACGGAGACGGCTCCCGGGGACCCGGCGACCACGGCCGGGCAGTCCCCCTCGATCCCCTCGCAGTCCCGCCACGTCCGCACCTGGTTCGCCATCGCCGCGACCTCGGGGCCCTGCGCGCGCTGGCGGCGGGTGAGCCCGTAGAGGTTCTCCGCGCGCGAGTTCGGCAGCAGCGCGGCGTGCGCGACGCCACCGTCGGAGACCAGGTAGGGGACGAACTCGGGGTCGCTCGGGGGCTTGGTGAAGAAGGCCCAGCTCTGCGGCAGGAGCCTCGCGGACAGCGCCCTCAGGTCACCCCCGTCGCGCGTGGAGAGCACGTTGCTCGGAAGCGAGAAGAAGACCGATCCGGCCAGCAGGGCCCCGACCAGCAGGACGCCTCCCGCGGCGGAGACCAGGACCCGGACCGGGACACCGGGGTGATCGGCGGCGTGCTGCTCCGTGGCCGCCGGGCCGTGCCTCACGTGAGGGCGGACGTCAGGGCGTCGACGAACGCGTCCCGCTCGATGTCCGAGCCGTTCGGGCTGCCGTCCTCCAGGTACCAGGTGACGACCACGAGGGTGGCGAGGGCGTTGGTGGCGACCCCCGCGTTCGTGTAGGCGACGGCGTTGGCGGCGCCCACGGCGTTCACGTAGACGGCCACGTAGGCGCCCATCCAGAACCAGCCGCGCGCCTGGGCCACCCCGGCCGGGCCCGCGCCGTCGCCGGCCGGCCGGGAGGTCTGCCCGAGCCACTTGTTGAAGGAGACCGAGAAGTCGCGGAGCGCGGCGTCGACGCGCACCGGATCGCCACTGTGGAACCCGGCCGCCGTGTCCTCGTGGAACCCGGGGTGGGCGGCCAGGTATCCCGCGATGACCCGGTCGAGCGCCTCGTCGTCGGTCCGTGGCTTGGCGGGATCGAAGCTGAGCATCCGCTTCAGCTCGGGGTGCGCGTCGGCGATCGGACCCTGTGCGGCGAGCAGCAGCCGCAGCAGATCCGTATCGCTGTATTCCGCGGTGTTCTTCGCCGCGTCCTTGAGCCGTGCCCTGCCCGGCGCGGAAGTGCCGTGGCCCGCGTCCGCGAATGCGGTCTGGGCGGTGATGCCGCCCCCGACGATGACCGAGACGAGTGCCGCCGCGGCAACGGTCTTTCTGGAAAGGGAGTTCATGCCGTCCTCCTTGGACGTGTGGTGTTTCTTCGATGCCGTTCAGTGCGGGCCGGACGGGCGGTCCGGGTCGTCGGCCGCGCGTGCGGCCGCATTCGCCTTGACCGCCGCCGTCACGAGGAGCGCGAGGAACGCCACGGTCCCGGCCGCCGGGACCACGAGGGCCGCCGGGCTTCCCGAGCCGGTCGACGCCGCCGCCACGGCCAGGGCGAGGGAGACCGCGGCCGCGGCGTAGGCGGTCAGGAACGCGACGGTCAGCATCGGAGCGGCCGCCGCGTGCCCCGCACGCCACGCGCCGTCCGAGGCCATGGTCGCCCTGGTGCGGATTCCCAGCGCCGAGTTGCGCCCTGTCGCGCCGCTCGCGACCTGGTTCCTCGTGTAGTGGACCACCGCGCCCATCGCGACGAGTCCTGCGGCGAAACCGAAGCCCGCGGTCGGATCCACTTTTCGTCCTCCAAGAACGCAGACGTCAACGGCATGCGGCCGGAGCGTGGCCCGCGCCGCAAACGATCATGAACATCCTGGCTGCCGGAGGACCGCATTTCACTGCCCGATTCCGGCAGATTCGCCGCCCCCGCCTTGCCGGAGTCCGTCACCCGCACCGCAGCCGGGGCCCGCCGTCGGCGAATTGGCGTATTTCGCGGTCTTTTACGTACTCTTGACGCCGCATTGACCATGGAAAACAAAGGAGAACGGGGTGGCGGAGCACCGGATATCCCCCGAATACCTGGCCGGGTACGAACGGATCCTCGCCGACGTGGCCGAGACCGGACGGCCCCTGAGCCGGGCCGAGTTGCGGACCCGCAGGGAGTTCGGGGAGCGGGCCGCCGAGGCCGGCCACGGCCTGCGGACCCTCGTCGGCGGCCACCTGCTCGCCACCCGTGCCGCCTGGCCCGGCCCGGACGCACCCGCCCACCGCCTCCTCGCCGCCGTCGAGCAGGCGATCGACGCCTTCGTCGAGGGCTTCGAGCACGCCCAGAACGCCGCCGTCCGCCAAGAGGAGGCCGCCCGCCGCGAGTTCGTCGACGACCTGCTCTACGCAGGAAGCGACCTCGGCCGGCTGGCCGAGCGCGCCGAACGCTTCGGACTGCGCTTCTCCCACACCCACGCCGTCGCCGTCGCCGGCCACCGCGCGTCCGACGACGACTCCGGCTCCCTCCTGCGCCGCGTGGAACAGGCGCTGTTCGCCCGCTTCGGCGCCCGCCGCATCCTGCTCACGACCAAGGACGGCCGGCTCGTCTGCGTCGCCCCTGGCGACCAGGACGAGGTCCTCACCCACTTCGCCCGGCAGGCCCGCGCCGCCGCCGACGGCACCCCCGTCGCCATCGGACGCCCCCACAGCGGCGCCGGCGGCGTCGTCCACTCCTACGAGGAGGCCCTGGGCGTCCTCGACCTCGCCGAACGCATGGACCTCGCCGGGCCCGTACTGCGCGCCGCCGAACTCCTCGTCTACCCCGTCCTCACCCGCGACCGGGACGCCATGGCCGACCTCGTACGCCACACCCTCGGCCCGCTCCGCGACGCCCGCGGCGGAGCCGTCCCCCTGCTCGACACCCTCACCGCGTACTTCGACACGGGCTGCAACGCCGCCGCCGCGGCCCGGCGCCTCAGGCTGGGCGTGCGCACCCTCACCTACCGCCTCGAACGCGTCCACCAGCTCACCGGCGCCGACCCCGCCGACCCCGAACACCGCTACATGCTGCAGACCGCCGTCATCGGCGCCCGGCTCCTGGACTGGCCGCGCCAGGAGCTGTGAGCCCCGCACCGCCCCGGCGGCGCACGCCCCCGCCCGTGCGGGAGCAAGCGCTCCCGGCGCATTCGGGCTGTCGTACGAGCGCTCCATCGGGAGCGGGAAGCACCCCGGTGAAGTTCCCCAACTGGGCAACAGCTGCGGGATCGTGCGGTCTAGCGTGGGTATCCGGTGATCAACACCGGGCCCCGCGACTCGCTGGGGGCCGGGCCCCACGTACCGAGGACGCCGATGTCCGGACTCCGCGCCGCCCGCCACTCCCCGTCGAGACACGCCGTCAAGGGACCGGGCCGGCAGATACGCCCCCAGCTGATCCGCGCCGCCGTACTGCCCACGCTCGCCGCCGGGCTCAGCGGCGCCGCCGCGGTCATGTTCACCCTCCACCTCGGCGGGGGATCCGGAGCGCGCGACGACCGGCTCTGGCCCGTACTCGCGGGCTGCGCCCTGCTCGCCGTCGGAGCGCTCGCGGCCGCCCTGCTCGGGGCCCAGCGCGCCGCCAAGGCCGTCCGGGACCGCTGCGAGGCGCTGCGCCGCTCCAGCGTGCGCGGGCGCGAGGAACTGCGCACCGCCGCCGAGCGGCTCGCCCGCGGGGAGGGTCCCGTCCGCCCCGTCCGCGGGGACCGGGCCGGGGCCCCGCCGGAGGGCGAGCAGGCCGGGGTGGACGAGTTCTGGCTGCTCGCGCAGGAGCTGCGCGGCGCCCGGGAGCAGGCGCAGACGACCCTCGTACGGCTGGCCCTGCCGGCCGCGCCGACCGACAGCGACCGCAAGGTGGAGGTCTTCGTCAACCTCGCGCGCCGGCTCCAGTCGCTCGTGCACCGCGAGATCTCCCTGCTCGACGGGCTGGAGGACACCGTCGAGGACCCCGACCTGCTCAAGGAGCTCTTCCACGTCGACCACCTCGCCACCCGGATCCGCCGGCACGCCGAGAACCTCGCGGTGCTGGGCGGGGCCGCCTCCCGGCGCCAGTGGACCCGGCCCATCGACCTGAGCGAGGTGCTGCGGTCCTCGGTGGCCGAGGTCGAGCAGTACACCCGGGTCAAGGTGGTGCCCCCGGCGGGCGGCACCGTCCGGGGCCACGCCGTCGCCGACGTGGTCCACCTGCTGGCCGAACTCGTCGAGAACGCCACGGTGTTCTCCGCCCCCGACACCGACGTGGTGGTGCGGGCCGAGCGGGTCACCGCCGGGATCGCCGTCGAGGTCGAGGACCGCGGGCTGGGCATGCCGGCGGAGGAGCAGCACCGGATGAACACCCTGCTGGCCGACCCCGACCAGGTGAGCGTCCGGCACCTGCTGGCCGACGGGCGGATCGGCCTGTTCGTGGTCTCGGCGCTGGCCCGGCGGCACGGCATCGCCGTCGAGCTGAAGTCCAACATCTACGGCGGGGTGCTGGCGGTCCTCGTACTGCCCCAGGGCCTGCTGGGCGCGGAGGCCCCCGGCGCGGCCGACGCGGCGGGCGGCTCCCGGGCCACCTCGTGGGGCACCGTCTCCTGGCCGGACACCCTGCGCCCCGTGCCCCGCGACCCCCTGCCCCCGACGGCCCGGCCCACCCGCCCGGCCCCGCCCCCCGCCGCCGAACCGGGCCCGGCCCGGACCCCGTTGCCGTACGCGGCCGAGGGCCGGCGCCCGGGTGGCCCCGACGGCCTGGCCCCGGCGCCCGCGGCCGACCCGGACCCGGCCGCGTTGCCGTACGCCGCCGAGGGCCGGCGCGCGGGCGACGACGTCCCGGACGCGGCGTACGTCGTCGACCCGGCCGGCGGGGCGGCCCGGGGCTTCTGGCAGGCGCCGGAGAGGGGCCCGGTAGCCACCCCGGCCCGGGAAGCGGCTCCGGCCGTGGAGGCGGCTCCGGCCGGAGGTGCGGTGCCGGAGCCGGCCGGGGGGCTGGACGGTGTCCTGGCGCCGGCCCTGCCGCCGGCCCCGGCCCCGGGTTCCGAGCCGACGGCGTGGGGCGCGGAGCCCGGCCCCGGCGCGGGCGGCGCCGGACTCGGGCCGGTCGTCGCCGCGCCGGGACCCGGCGGATCCGTCTGGGCCTGGGGCCCCGCAGCCGAGGAGGCCCCGGACCCGGACCCCGCCTGGCCCCTGGACCCCGGCACCGGCGCGGTACCCGGCCCGGACCCCGCCTGGCCCCTGGACCCCGGCACCGGCGCGGTACCCGGCCTGGAGCCAGCCTGGCCCCTGGACCCCGGCACCGGCGCGGCAGCCGGCCTGGAGCCGGCCTGGCCCCGGCACCCGGGCCCCGGGACCCCGGAACCGGGCGCGCGGCCCGGCCCCGCCCGGGCCTGGGCGGCGCAGCCCCCGCCGCACCGCGTCCCCCCGCAGAGCCCCGCCCCCGAAGCGGCGCGACCGCCCCTTCCCCGGCGCCGTGCCCAGCAGCACCTCGTGCCCCAGCTGCGCGAGGCCCCCGCCCCCCGGCGGACCGACGAAACCGAACAACCCCTGCACGACCCCGGCCTGATGGCGGCCTTCCAGCGGGGCTTCGGCCTCGCCCAGACCGACGAACAGGCATGAACCCCAGCAAGGAGCACACCCCCATGGCCGGCGAACTCGCGACGAAGACAGGCAGTAAGACAGGCAGCCTCTCCGATCTCGACTGGCTGCTCAGCGGTCTGGTCCAACGGGTCCCGTACACCCGCAGCGCGGTCCTGCTCACCGCCGACGGACTCGTCACCTGCGTCCACGGCCTGGACTCCGACAGCGCCGACCACATGGCCGCCCTCGCCTCCGGCCTCTACTCCCTCGGCCGCAGCGCCGGCGCCCGCTTCGGGGACGGGGCAGAGGTCCGGCAGGTCGTCGTGGAACTCGACACCGCACTCGTCTTCGTCTCCGCCGCCGGCTCCGGCACCTGCCTGGCGGTGCTCGCGGACCGGGAAGCCGACGCCGGCGTGCTCGGCTACGAGATGGCGATGCTGGTCAAGAGCGTACGGCCGTACCTGGCGGCCCCGCCGCGCCGGCCCGTCGCCGACGCGGAGCGATGAGGGCCTGGGCGAGGGGGGTCCACGGTTTCCCGCCGGCCGGCTTCGGCACGGCCAGGGACACGCCCTGGCTGGACGACTCCGCCGGCCGGGTCATGCGCCCGTACACCGCCTGCGGCGGCCGGACCCGTCCCGCCGTCGCGCTCGACCTGCTGTCCCGGATGACCGCCACCGGCGTCCGCCCGGGCATCCCGCTCGGAGCCGAGCACACCCTCGCCCTGCGCGCGTGCGCCGGCGCGGCGGCGGTGACGGTCGCCGAGGTGGCCGGGCAGCTGCGGCTCCCGGCCGTGGTGGTGAAGGTGCTGCTGTCCGACCTGATGGAGTACGGGGCCGTCATGGCACAGGCGCCCCGCTTCCCGAGCGGCGGCGGCTCCTTCGCCGCCGACGACCTGTGCCTGCTGCGGGCGGTGCTCGATGGCCTTCGCCGACGGCTCTGAGACGGCCGCCCCGGCCCTGCCCGCGACCTTGAAGATCCTGGTCGCGGGCGGCTTCGGGGCGGGGAAGACCACCTTCGTGGGCGCGGTCAGCGAGATCGAGCCGCTGTGCACGGAGGAACTCCTGAGCGGGCTCGGCGAGAGTTCCGACCGGCTCGACGGGGTCACGTCCAAGACGGCCACGACCGTCGCCCTGGACTTCGGCCGCCTCACCCTGGACGACCGGCACGTCCTGTACCTCTTCGGCACGCCCGGGCAGGAGCGCTTCTGGTTCCTGTGGGAGGAACTGTGCGCGGGAGCGCTCGGGGCCGTCGTCCTCGCCGACACCCGCCGGCTCGCCGACTGCTTCCCCGCCGTGGACTTCTTCGAGCGGCGCGGGATCGGCTTCGTCGTCGCCGTCAACGAGTTCGACGGGAGCCACCGCTACACCTCCCAGGAGGTCCGCGACGCCGTCGGCCTCGACCCGGACGTACCCGTCGTGCGGTGCGACGCGCGCCTCACCCGCTCCGGTACGGGGACCCTGGCCGCCCTCGTCCACCACCTGCTGTCCACGGCCCGCCAGGGCCGCCCACCACACCCGGATCCGGGGGAACCGCCATGACCCAGTACGAATCGACCGGCCACCTGCTGCTCACCCCCGTGGACCGGGAGGCGCCCGCGCGGGCCCTGCGGCTGCGCGAGATGGGCCTCGGCGAACGCGAGGACGCGGAACTCGACGACTTCGCCCGCAGGGTGGCCCGGACGCTGCAGGCCCCCTACGCGGGCGTCAACTTCGTCGGCGAGGAACGGCAGTTCTTCGCCGGCCTGCACCACGGCCCGGACGCCGCCGCCAGCGGCTACCCGGCCCGCGTACTGCCCCGGGACCACGGCTACTGCCCCCACGTCGTGGTGCGGCGGCGGGCCCTGGTCCTGGAGGACGTACGCGACTTCGCGCGCTTCGCGGGCAACGCGGTCGTCGACGAGAGCGGGGTGCGCTCCTACCTCGGAGCGCCCCTGACCGACCGGCGCGGCTTCGTCCTCGGCACCGTCTGCGCGGTGGACGTGGTGCCGAGGCGGTGGGGGACCCAGGGACTGGCGACCGTCAAGGACCTCGCGTCCGAGCTGGTGGAGCTGCTGCACGCCCGGCCCGGCCGCCGGGGGTGATCAGCGCAGGAAGCCGGTGATCCGTCCCCGCAGGGAGCCCGCGTCCAGGCCGTGGGCGGCGGTGTGCTCGTCGATCGTGCCGTAGCGGCGCAGCTCGGCGCGCCCCACGCCCAGCGGCAGCACCCGGTGCGGGAGGTCCACGAGGGCCTGTCCGGCGGCCGCCGCCGAGGTGCCCGCGAGGTACGGCTCCACCAGCACCACGTCCGCCGAGGCCCGTCCGGCGGCGGCGCGCAGGGCCGCGTCGTCGAAGGGGCGCACGGTGGCCGCGTACAGGACGGTGACGTCGAGCCCCTCGGTCGCCGCGAGGACGTTGTCCAGTAGCGGCCCGACGGCCAGCACCACGCCCGCGCGTCCCTCCCGCACGGTCTGGAAGCGCAGGTCGCCCAGGGGGCGCGGCGCGGCGTTCGACTGCTGGGAGAGCCGGACGTACACCCGGTCGTCCCCGGCGGCGTAGGCGTGCCGCAGCAGCGCCTCCGCCTCGTCGGGGTGGCCGGGGACGTGGACGGTCCAGCCGTCGAGGGTGTCGAGCAGGGCGACGTCCCCGGGTGCCATGTGGGTGAAACCGCCGGCGGGCCAGTCGTAGCTGGCGCTGGCACTGACCAGCACCCCGCCCGTGCCCTGGTGTCCGAAGTCCAGCTTGACCTGCTCGAACGGCCGCTCGACGAGGAAGCTGGCGAAGGTGTGCAGCACGGGCCGCAGCCCGGTGAGGGCCAGCCCGCCGCCCACCCCGACGAGCAGCTGCTCCCGGATCCCGACGTTGATCACCCGGTCCGGGTGCCGCTCCTGGGCGGGCCGGAAGCCGTCCATGGAGATCTCGGCGAGCACGACTGCCAGCCGCCGGTCCTCGTCGAGCAGCCGCGACGTGACCGAGATGAACCTCTCCCGCATGGTGTCCATGACGTCCATGCCCCTTCCCCTCAGAACTTCTTCTCGACGCGGGCGACGACGGCGTGCGGCCGGCCCGGATGCGGTGCGGTGAAGGCGGCGTGCAGCGCCGCGTGGTCGCGCCCGTCCACGGTGACGGCGCTCCAGCCGGCCGCCTCGAAGCGGGAGGCGATCCCGCCGGGCCAGCCGTGGGTGGCGGAGTCGTTGTCGATCACCACGGTGTGCAGGGCCTCCAGCCCGGCCGAGCCGGCGTGGGCGATGGCCTCGTGGTTGCTGCCCTCGTCGAGCTCCGCGTCCCCGATCAGCACCCACACGGCGGCCCCGTCCAGCCCCTGGGCCCGCAGCCCGAGCGCGCTGCCGACGCCGAGCGGCAGCCCGTGCCCGAGGGAGCCGCTGGAGATCTCCACGCCGGGGATCAGGGTGCGGTCGGGATGGTGGCCGAGCGGGGAGTCGTACGCCCCGAAGCCGGGCAGCCAGTCGACCGGGAAGAACCCCTTGGCGGCGAGCACGGCGTAGTAGGCCATCGGCCCGTGCCCCTTGGAGAGCAGGAACCGGTCCCGCCCGGCGTCCCGCGCGTTCCCGGGCCCTACGCGCAGCACCCGGTCGTAGAGCACCCACAGCACGTCGAGGGTGGAGGTGGCGGCGGGCCCGTGCTTCTCGGCCCCTGTCATGAGCGCGATCAGCCGGTCCAGATCCTCGTAGCGGAGCCCGGTGTCCGCGGATACCTGTGTCATGCACCAACCGTGCAACCTCAAGCAGGCTCGAGGTCAACCCCCGCCCCCCGCGCCGCCCCGGAAAAGGTGCGCGCGACCACCCCCCGAAGTGCGGTATTGTTCTCGTGCCGGTCAGGCCAGGGGGAAACCCCAGGTCAGCAGGCATCGGGACGTGGCGCAGCTTGGTAGCGCACTTGACTGGGGGTCAAGGGGTCGCAGGTTCAAATCCTGTCGTCCCGACCACGCGGAAACGCAGGTCGGAGGCCGTTCTCTCATCCATGGGAGGACGGCCTTTCGTGCGTCCCGGGCCAGGGCGCTCGCCATGTGGTCGCACGTCCGGTCCGCGGCCGGGCGGGCAGGTGCGGGTCCCCGGAGGGCGATCTTGTCCGGGTGAGCAGACAATGAGCGGCAAGGGCCCTCTCGTGGTGATGGCGAGAGGGGCGGTTCTGCGGTCTGGAGGTCGTGGAACATGGGATCGGTACCGCCATGACGATCGAGGAGCAGACCCGTCAGGCCGACGTGCACCCTCCCGCCGAGGGCTCGATCGGCCTTCCCCGGCCGACGGAGCGGGCCGGCCCCGCGACGCCGCCCAGCGGCTCCCCGCCCGGCCCGTACGAGGAATCGGCGACGATCCGGGACATGGTGACGCGGCTGCGCGCCGCCTTCCCGTCCGTGGACGGGGCGACCGTCGAGGCGACGGTCAGGGCCGAGTACGACTCGTTCCGCGAGGCCAGGATCAGGGCCTTCATCCCGATCCTGGTCGAGCGGCGTTCCCGCAGGGCGCTCGGCGCCGCCTCGGAGCAGACAAGGAACGATCGCTGATGTCCGATGAGAGAGCCGAGCGCATCGCGGACTTCATCCGGCCGCTCCGGGTGGAACCCGGGTCGGACGTGCTCCTTTCCCGGGACTTCGATCCGCGCTACAAGGCCGGACTGAAGAAGCGTGAAGGGATCGAACTGCTGCGCAACGGGGTGTCGTTGCTGGCGGAGTACCAGGAGCGGCTGGCCGCCCAGGACACGTACGGGGTGGTCCTCTGCCTCCAGTCGCTCGACGCCGGCGGCAAGGACGGGACGATCCGCCACGTGATGAGCGGCGTGAACCCCCAGGGAGTACGGGTCAGCAGCTTCAAGGTGCCCTCCGCGGAGGAACTCGACCACGACTACCTGTGGCGTTACGGACAGCGGCTGCCCTCGCGGGGCGAGATCGCCATCTTCAACCGCTCGCACTACGAGGAAGTCCTGGTCGTGCGGGTCCACCCCGAGGTCCTCGCCCGCCAGAACCTGCCCGAGGACTCGTGCGGGCCGGGCCTGTGGGACCGGCGGTTCCGGGAGATCAACCGCTGGGAGCGCTACCTCACGGACAACGGCTTCAAGGTGGTGAAGATCTTCCTGAACCTGTCCAAGGAGGAGCAGCGCATCCGTTTCCTGAAGCGGATCGACCTGCCGGAGAAGAACTGGAAGTTCTCCGCGGCCGACGTCCGCGAGCGGCGCCACTGGGACGACTACCAGCACGCGTTCTCCGAGATGCTCTCGGCCACCAGTACGAAGTGGGCGCCCTGGTACGTCGTGCCGGCGGACCGGAAGTGGTTCGCGCGGATCTGCGCGGCGGCGGTCCTCGCGCACACCATGATGGACATCGATCCCCAGTTCCCCGACGTGGGCGAAGAGGCGCGCAAGGAGCTGCTGGTGACCCGGCGGGCGCTGGAGGAGGAGGCACCCGACGGGGCCGAGGCCGACCGGTACGCCGCCGTACACCCCGGGAAGAGCAAGAAGAAGAGCAAGAAGAAGAGCAAGAAGAAGAGCAAGAAGAAGAGCAAGAAGAAGAGCAAGAAGAAGAGCAAGAAGAAGAGCAAGAAGGGGAAGGCCTAGCAGCCAGGACCGTCGTACCGGCCCGGACCCGTCCGCGGCCACGGATCGGAGGCAGCACGATGACCGTGCGGTCGGTTTCCCCGGGTGAGCAGCCGCAGGCTGCGGAGGACGCCTGGTACACGCGTGATCCCGATGAGGTCGCAGCGGCCTTCGGCGTCGATCCGGCGGTCGGCCTGTCCGCGGCCCGGGCCGCGGAGCTCCTGGCCGCGCACGGCCCGAACGCGCTGCCGGCGGAGACGCGGACGCCGACCTGGCAGCGGTTCCTGCGTCAGTACCGCAGCTACATGCAGCTGGTCCTGCTGGCCGCGGCTGTCGTCTCGCTGCTGATCCAGGAGTGGACCACGGCGATCCTGCTGATCGTCCTGACCCTGCTGAACGCGGTGATCGGCCTGCGCCAGGAGGGCAAGGCGGAGAGCGCGATGAACGCGCTCCAGTCGATGATGAAGGCCTCGGCGCGGGTGCGCAGGGACGGGAGGGAGGCGGAGATCGCCGCCGAACAGCTCGTCGTCGGCGACATCGTGCTCATCACGGCCGGGGACCAGGTGGCGGCCGACGGGCGCGTCATCGAGGCCAGCGCCCTGCAGATCGACGAGTCGGCCCTCACCGGCGAGAGCGTCCCGGCCGCGAAGGACACCGGTACGCTGCCGGCCCCCCTGCCCGCGCCCGGCGACCGGACCTGCATGGCGTTCATGAACACCCCGGTCACCCACGGCAGCGGCGTCCTGGTCGTCACCGCGACCGGCGCCGGCACCGAGGTCGGCAAGATCTCCGGGATGCTGTCGGCCACGGAGAAGGAGGTGCCGCCGCTCACCAAGGAGCTCGACACCCTGACGCTGTGGATCACGGGCGCGGCCGGCCTGACCATGATCGTGATGTTCGCCCTGGGGCGTCAGCGGGACCAGGCCTGGGACGTCCTGTTCGTCAGCGCGGTCTCCCTGGCCATCGCCGCCATCCCCGAGGCCCTGCCGACCGTGACCCAGGCGATCCTGTCCGTCGGCAGCCTCAACCTGGCCGAACGGAACGCGATCGTCAAGGAGCTGCCCTCGGTCGAGACCCTCGCCTTCACGTCGGCGATCAACTCGGACAAGACCGGCACGCTGACGATGAACGAGGTGACCGTCGTCGAAGTGCTCACTCCCGCCGACCGGTACACCGTCTCGGGCACCGGCTACGGGCTCGAGGGGAAGGTCCACCACGCCGCGGGGACCTCCGCGGCCATCGAGGACGCGATCCTGCCCTACGTGGTGGCCAGCGACGCGAAGCTGGTCGACGGCAAGGTGGTGGGCGATCCCACCGAGGGCGCACTGCTGGTGCTCGCGCACAAGACCGGTCTGGACGTCGACGGCACGAGGGCGGCCTTCCCGCGGCTCGCCACGCTGCCGTTCGACCCGACGTACAAGCTGATGGCCACCTTCCATTCGGCGGTCGACTCCTCCGGCCGCCAGGTCGTGCGCTGCTTCGTCAAGGGCGCGGCCCCGGCGGTCACCTCGCGGGCGGCCACCGCGCTCGCGGCGGGCGAGAGCGTCCCCTGGGACGCGGAACTGGCCGGGCGCGCCGAGGCCCAGACCCTGCGGATGGGCGGGGAGGGACTGCGGGTGATGGCGGCGGCCACCCGTGAGCTGGACCCGGACGGGTTCGACCCGGACGGCGACCTGCTGGGGTACGTCACGGGGCTGTGCATGACCAGCCTCGTCGGCATGGTCGACCCGCCCCGCGAGGAGGCCAAGGCCGCGGTGGCCGGCGCCCAGGAGGGGCACATCCGGGTCCGCATGGTGACCGGCGACGACGTCGTGACCGGTGCGGCCATCGCCCGGCAGCTCGGCATCCCCGGCGAGGCGGTCCTCGGTGCCGACTTCGCCGCCATGAGCGAGGAGGAGCAGCTCGCCCGGATCGACGGCATCGGCGTGGTGGGGCGCGTCGCGCCGGAGCACAAGGTGCTGCTCGCCAACACGCTGAAGAAGAAGGGCGACGTGGTGGCGATGACCGGGGACGGCGTCAACGACGCGCCCGCCATCAAGGCCGCCGACATCGGGATCGCCATGGGCAGCGGCACGGACGTGGCGAAGAACGCCGGTCGCATGATCCTCTCCGACGACAACTTCGCCACCATCGTCTACGCCGTGGAGCAGGGCCGGCGGATCTACGACAACCTCACCAAGTACATCCGGTTCGTCCTGCTCCTGCTGGTCACCTTCGTGGTGACCTTCCTCGGCGCCACCGTCTTCAACATCGCCGCCGGTGAGCCCTTCACCCCGCCGCAGGTGCTGTGGATCCACTTCGTGGTCAACGCCTCCTTCGGCTTCGCGCTCGGCTTCGACCGGGAGAGCCCCGGGCTCATGCGCCGCAGGCCCCGTCCGCGCGGGGAGTCGGTGCTCACCCGGCCCGTGCTGATCACGGTCGGGCTGGCCGGACTGGCGATCACGGTCGTCCTGCTGGGCCTGATCAAGCTCGGCGAGGCCCACTACGACAGCACGGCGACCGGCCAGTCGATCGCGTTCACCGCGTTCGCCCTCTGTCTGATCGTGGCCGCGTTCGAGTGCCGGAGCGAGACCGACTCGGTGCTGACGACGACCACCTTCGACAGCAAGCAGATGAACTGGGTGGCACTGGCCCAGTTCGTCCTCGCGGTGATGGTGACCCAGATGGACGGCTTCCGCCGCCTCCTCGGGACGACCGAGATCGACGCACGGCAGTTCGGCTGGGCGCTGCTCGCCGCCGTCGCGCTCCTCCTCCTGTGGGAGCTGGGCAAACTCGTGGCACGCCGGTCACGACGCACCTGATGGGCGGAGGAGGGCCGGTGACCACCCGGCAGGAGGACCGCGGGCTCCGCCGCCGGCTGCGGGCCGTTCCCGGGGTCCGCGCGCTGTCGTCCTACCGGCGCGAGTGGCTGGTCAAGGACCTGGTGGCGGGTGTCGTCCTGACCACACTGCTGGTGCCGCAGGGCATGGCGTACGCCGAACTGGCGGGCCTGCCGGCCATCACCGGCCTGTACACGACGATCCTCTGCCTGCTCGCCTACGCGGTGTTCGGGCCCTCCCGGATCCTGGTGCTGGGCCCAGACTCCTCACTGGGGCCGATGATCGCGGCCACCGTGGTGCCGCTGGTGGCGGCCGGCGGGGACCCCGGGCGGGCCGTCGCGCTGGGGTCGATGCTCGCGGTCATGGTGGCGGCCATCATGATCCTGGCCTCGGTCGCGAAGCTCGGCTTCATCGCCGACCTGATCTCCAAACCGACGATGATCGGTTACATGAACGGCCTGGCGCTGACCATCCTCATCGGTCAACTGCCCAAGCTGCTCGGCTTCAAGGTCGAGGCGGACAGCCTGATCGGCGAAGCCACCGGATTCGTGGAGGGGCTCGCCGCCGGTGAGGCGGTACCGGCCGCCGCGGCGGTCGGCTGCGGCGGCATCGCCCTGATCCTGCTCCTGCAGCGCTTCCTGCCGAAGGTCCCCGCGGTGCTCGTGATGGTGGTCCTGGCCATCGCCGCGACCACGGCCCTCGACCTGGGCGCGCACGGCGTCGGCCTGGTCGGGAAACTGCCGGAGGGCTTCCCGCCGTTCACCGTCCCCCACATCCGGCTCTCCGACCTGGGGCCGCTGCTCGTCGGCGCCGTGGGCATCGCCCTGGTGTCCCTCGCCGACACGATCTCCAACGCGTCGGCCTTCGCGGCCCGCACGGGGCAGGAGGTCCGCGGCAACCAGGAGATGGCGGGGGTCGGCGCGGCCAACCTGGCCGCCGGGCTCTTCCAGGGCTTCCCGGTCAGCACCAGCGGATCGCGTACGGCGGTGGCCGAGCGCGCGGGAGCCAAGAGCCAGCTCACCGGCATCGTCGGAGCCCTGCTCATCGTCCTCATGCTGGTACTGGCGCCGGGGCTGTTCCGCAACCTGCCGCAGCCGGCCCTCGCCGCGGTGGTCATCACCGCTTCGCTGTCGCTGGCCGACATCCCGGGGACGGTGCGGCTGTGGCGGCAGCGCCGGGCGGACTTCCTGCTGTGCGTAGCGGCCTTCCTCGGCGTGGCGCTGCTGGGTGTGCTGCCCGGGATCGCGGTCGCCGTGGCGCTGTCCGTCCTCGACGTCTTCCGGCGCGTCTGGTGGCCGTACGACACCGTGCTGGGGCGGGTGCGGGGCCTGGAGGGCTACCACGACATCCGCTCCTACCCGCAGGCCGCACAGCTGCCCGGGCTGGTGATCTACCGGTTCGACGCCCCGCTCGTCTTCGCCAACGCCAAGACCTTCCGGGACGAGGTCAGGAGGCTCGCCGCCGCGGACCCGAAGCCGAGCTGGATCGTGGTCGCGGCGGAGCCCATGACCGATGTGGACACCACCGCCGCCGACGTGCTGGAGGACCTCGACGAAGCGCTCAACGCGGACGACGTGCACCTCGTGTTCGCCGAGCTGAAGGACCCGGTGCGGCGCAAGATCGAACGGTACGGTCTCACCCGCACCATCGACCCCGCCCACTTCTTCCCCACGGTGGAGGCCGCCGTCGCCGCCTTCCGCCGGCGCACCGGAGCGCAGTGGACGCCGCACGGGCCGGCCGAGCCGCCCGAGCCGTCCACCGGGGAGGAGGGGGCCTGATCCCGTAGGTCAGGCGGCCGCCCCGTGCCCGGTCGCGGCGCGCCCCATCGTCAGCGCCAGACGGCGCACCCGGCGCCAGTTCATCGGCGGTGCGACGCGCGGCACGCCGGGCCTGTGCCGCGGCACCCACACGCGCAGGGCGCGGGGCACGAGACTGCAGCGCACCGGGGTGGGCAGCGACAGGGCCTCGCCGTCGACGCCGACCGGGATGACGGCGGCGTCGGCGTCCACGACGACCTCCCGGGCCGTGGCCTCGGTCAGCCCGCGCCCCTGCCCGTTCTGCAGCAGGAGTTCCGTCGCCTCGGCCGCGTTGCCGACGTGGACGCACAGCACCCCGAGCCTGCCCGAGTCCAGCCGTTCCCGGCGTCCCAGGCCCGCCGAGTCGCCCCGCTGGTAGGGGTTGTTGCTCACGAGGACGGCCTGGGGGCCCTCCATGGACAGCGAACCGGCACGGACGGCGAGCCGGGCGCCGGTGTTGTGCGCCAGCAGGTCCGGCAGCATCTCCAGCATGGTGCGGGCCTTGTCGTCGCGGTAGGCGGGGCTCTGGACGACTTCCGCGTACACGCCGAACGAGGCGTTGTTGATGAAGACGCGGCCCGGTCGCCGTTCCCCCTCCTCCCCGGTGTGGAGGTAGCCGATGTCGATGCGCTGCTCGACGCCGTCGGTCAGCGCCTCCAGACAGGTGGACGGGTCCTGCCGGTCCAGGCCCAGGTCCATGGCGAAGTGGTTGCGGGTGCCGGCGCTGATCACCATGAACGGGAGGTCGTGTTCCGCCGCCACCCCGGCGACCAGGGCCTGCGTACCGTCACCGCCCGCGACGCCGAGCAGGTCGGCGCCGCGCCGGACTGCCTGCCGCGCGAGCTCCTCCACGTCCTCGTGGGTCTCCGGGTCCAGGACGTGGACCTCGGCGCCCAGGGCCCTGGCCCGCTCGGTCAGCCGGAACTTCTCGACCTTTCCGCCGCCCGAGCGCGGGTTCATGATCAGGAACGGGTGCCGGGCCCGGCCGGCGGGGTGCTCGGGCATGCCCGGCGGGCGGTCCTCCCGCAGCGCGGACCTGCCCGCGTACACGGCCAGCATCCACAGGGCGACGGAGACCAGTACGACCCACAGCAGCCCGGCCGCCGCGTACAGGACCAGGACGGTGACCGGCGCGGCGACCATCAGCAGCACCGCCCCGGCCCTGATCAGACCGGTGTGGGTCAGCATCCACCAGGCACCCGCCACCGTGAGGACCAGCCCGGCCCACCCCACGCCCATGAGCAGCAGGCTCCGCAGCCCGCCGAAGAGCACCAGGACCACGACCGCCGCCGCGCCCGCCGCCAGGGCCAGACGCGCGGCCCACCGCGTACTCATGGGGTGACCTCCCACCGCTTCGGCGTCAGCGTTCACCTCAGGGTACGAGCGGCCACCCGGCGCGGCACGTCCGTCGTCCCGCGCGCCGCCGCGGGCCGGATGGCAGAACGGGCCGGGCGGGGGGACCATTTTCCTGGATTCCCTGGAGGTCAGCCATGGCCCATGACACGTCGGTCCCTCCGCCGTCCCCACCGAACGGGCCGCCGTCGCACGACGACGACGGCGGCCGTGAGGAGGCCGGGCACGTCGGGCCGTCACCCGGATCCCGGTGGCGGCGTCTGCTCCCCCGGCTCACGCTGCCCGGCTGCTGGACCGCGCTCGTGCTGGCGTGCCTCTCCTTCACCCCGTCGCTGCTGCCGCGCGGGGGCGTGCTCCAGGGGCTGATCTGCGGGATCAGCGCGGCCATCGGGTACGGGATCGGCGTGGTCGGGGCCTACGTGTGGCGCGCCTTCGCCGACCGGGACGCGCGGCCCCCCTCGCGCGGGTCGTGGCGCCTGCTGCTGATCGGCGCGGTCATCCTGTTCGGGCTCGCGTTCGGGTTCGGCCAGTACTGGCAGCACCAGATCCGCGGGCTGATGGGGGTCACCGACTACAACGTCCTCACCGCCGTCGCCTGCCCGTTCGTCGCCGCCCTCGTCTTCTGGCTCCTGCTCCTGACCGGGCGGGGGCTGCGGCGGCTCTACCACTGGGCGGCCCGGCTGCTCGGGCGCTGGATCGGCCCGCGGGCGGCGCGGGTGGTCGGCTGGATCGTCGTCGTGGGTCTGGCCTGGGCGGTGTTCAGCGGGGTGCTGCTGGGCGGCTTCGTGAACGCGGCCAACGAGGCGTTCTCCGTGCGCGACACGCAGACCCCCGAGGGCGTCCACCAGCCCACGACCGCCCTGCGCTCGGGCGGGCCCGGCTCGCTGGTGCCGTGGGACACGCTGGGCAGGCAGGGCCGGGCCTTCGCCGCCGGCGGACCGACGGCCGCGCAGATCGGCGCGTTCACGCACCGCCCGGCGCAGGAGCCCGTCCGGGCCTACGCCGGGCTGGAGACCGCCGACAGCACCGAGGCCCGGGCGGAGCGGGCCGTCGCGGACCTCGAACGGGCGGGCGGCTTCACGCGCAAGAACCTGCTCGTGATGACGACCACGGGCAGCGGCTGGGTCGATCCGGCCGCCGTGGACTCGTTCGAGTACCTCGGCGACGGCGACTCGGCCACGGTGGCGATGCAGTACTCGTACCTGCCCTCGTGGATGTCGTACCTCGTCGACCAGTCCAAGGCGCGCGCGGCCGGCCGGGACCTCTTCGACGCGGTCTACGACGTCTGGTCCAAGCTGCCCCAGGACCGGCGGCCGCGGCTGTTCGTGGCCGGGGAGAGCCTGGGGTCGTTCGGCGGCGAGACGGCCTTCAGCGGGGCGCACGACCTGAGCAACCGCACCGCGGGCACCCTCTTCGCCGGTCCGCCCAACTTCAACACCCTGTTCCGCGAGTTCAGCGACCACCGCGAGCCGGGCAGCCCCGAGATCGAGCCCGTCTACAAGGACGGGCGGACCGTACGGTTCACCGACGACCCCACGGCGGGCATCCCGCCGACGGGCCGGCCGTGGGACGGTACGCGCGTGCTGTACCTGATGCACCCGTCCGACCCGATCGTCTGGTGGAGCCCCGGCCTCGCCCTCTCCGAACCGGCCTGGATCCGCGAGAAGCCCGGCACGGACGTGCTCGGCTCGATGGTCTGGATGCCCTTCGTGACCTTCTGGCAGGTCACCGCCGACCTGCCGTTCTCCACCGGCGTGCCGGACGGCCACGGCCACACCTACAAGGCCGCGTACGTCGACGGCTGGAACGCGGTCATGCGGCCCACCGGGTTCACGGCGCAGGACCTGGACCGGCTCAGGGAGATCATCCACCCGCAGGGCTGACCCGGACCTGACCCCTACCCGGCCCGGACGGCCACCGGCTCCCCGCCGCCGCGCTCGTCAGCGCAGCAGGAACCCGGCGACGTAGCCGAAGGCGTTGACCGCCCAGTGCAGCCCCATGGGGGCCAGCAGGCTGCCGCTGCGACGGCGCAGTTCGCAGAACAGGACGCCGGCCGCGGCCGTGAACAGCACGGCCGCCGCGACCGCCGCGCCGGCGCCGGCCGCGGAGTCGCCGAAGACCGGGTTCAGGCCGGGTTTCACCGCCGCCAGGTGCAGGGACGGCAGGACGTGCCACAGACCGAAGAGCAGGCTCGACACGGCCGTCGCCCAGACGGCTCCGCGGGCCCGGTCCACCAGGCCGTAGAGCACGCCGCGGAAGGCCACCTCCTCCACCAGGACCGTGCCGACGGGAACCGTCACGAACACGCGCAGCATCAGCTCGCCCCCGCTCATCCCCTCGTACCGCCGGTCCTCGAACAGCCCCCTGGTGACGGGCAGCAGGGCCCCCACCAGGTAGACGAGGGCGACGAGCCCGGCCAGGGCCAGCGCCCAGCGGGCGCCGCGGGCCAGGGTGCCGGGGGCCAGGCCCGCGTCCGCGCGGGTGCCGCCGGCCCAGCGGAGCACGCCGAGCAGCAGGGCGCTGACCACGACGGCGGTCACCAGGCCGGTCAGGCCGCTCCAGCGGTGCAGGACGACGTTGGCGGCGACGAGCACGGCCACCGTGAGGCCCACGGCCGGCCAGGTGCCGATCCGTCTCGGGTACCGGCTCTGCGGCATCCGGTCTGCTCCTCCGGTCGACGGCGGGCGCCCTGTCGGCGGTGTCCGTCAGTGGCGTCGTGCGCAGGTCCAGGCCCCCATGCCCTGGATCTCGGCGAGTCTTCTCGCGGTCGCGATCTGCTGCGCCTTCGTGGCGAGGTCGGCGCGCGGTGCGTACCTGCGGCCTCCTGCCGCGTTCCAGCTCGACTGGGTGAACTGCAGGCCGCCGTAATGGCCGTTGCCGGTGTTCGCCCGCCAGTTGCCGCTCGATTCACAGCGGGCGATGGCGTCCCAGTCGGTGCCGGGTCTGGAGTGGACGGCGGCGGCGTGGGCACCGGAGACGTCCAGCAGGGACACGGTCAAAAAGACGGCGGAGGCCAGCAGTTGGCTGATCACGCTCCGACTTCTCCAGTCCTTCCCGTTGCGCGACATAGTCCTCCTTCGCTGTTGGGGCGAGCCTGCCGCGACAGCGGGCGGGCCCGCGCTCGGCCCCGTTCGGGCCGAGGGCACAGCACAGCACGGACCTGTCTGCTTGCGGCGGCACTTGCCGTCGGCGAACGGATGACGCCACCCGAACGGACGCCCGCCCCCGGCAGCACGGGACCCCGTCGGCGAGCGGCATGTGGTCCTCAAGAGGACCGTGAACGACACCTGCTCAGGTCAGTTCCGACGATGCGCCTGCACAAAGGGGCGGAGAGTGTGCCGTAGGGTCGGAACAGCCCAGGCCGCAGCAGGGTCTGCGGTCCGGACGACTTTCCTGTGAGGCGTTTTCCATGAGCCTGAGCATCCGCAACCAGATCCCCGGCACGGTCACGGCCGTCACCACCGGCGAAGCGATGGCCACGGTGCGGGTGCGGCTGGCGGGCGGTCAGGGCATCACCGCGGCGATCACCGCCGACGCCGTCAAGGACCTCGGCCTTGCCGAGGGCTCCGCGGTGAAGGCGCTGGTGAAGTCCACCGAAGTGGCCCTCGCCACCGCCCCGGTGGAGAACATCTCGATCCGCAACCAGATCGCGGGCACCGTCACCGAGGTCGCCATCGGCGGTGCCATGGGTTCCGTCAGGGTCACCGTCGAGGGCGGTGAACTGACCGCCGCCATCACGAAGGACGCCGTGGACGCGCTCGGCCTGGCCGCCGGGACCTCCGTCGTCGCGCTGATCAAGTCCACCGAGATCTCGCTCGCCGGCGCCTGATCACACGGCGCTGCCGCGGTCGAGGGCGAGCCACATGCGGTCGCGGGTCACCGGCAGCTCCGTGAAGCGGATCCCGGTGGCATCGCGCAGGGCGTTGGCGAAGGCCGGCGCGACCGGGTTGAAGGGGCTCTCGCTCATCGACTTGGCGCCCAGCGGTCCGATGGCGTCGGAGGTCTCCATGAAGTGGACCTCCGTACGCGGGACGTCGGCGTACTGCGGGAGCCGGTAACGGCGGAAGGCGGTGGTGGTGACCTCGCCGCGCCCGTCGATCCGTACGTTCTCGAAGAGCGTGGCGCCGAGCGCCTGGGCGACGCCGCCCTCGACCTGGCCACGGCACTGCATCGGGTTCATGACCTTGCCGGCGTCGGCGGCGTGCACGCTGCGCAGGATGCGGATCTCGCCCGTGCCGGGGTCGACGGCGACGCGGAACCACTGGGCGTTGAAGGCGACGGAGCGCGGGGAGCCGCCCCAGTGGCCGTCGGCGGCCAGCTCCTCCTCGGCGCCCCTGGCGTGCGCCGACCCGTACAGCTCCTTGAGGGTCACCACCCGGCCCGCGCAGTCGAAGGCTTCGGCGCCGAGCGTGCACAGATGGCGGGCCACTCCGGTGTGGCGGGCGGCGAGGGTCTTGAGCCGCTCGGCGAGCGACGTGGCCGCCAACAGCACCGCCTTGCCCGCGACGACGGTGCCGGCCGAGCCGAAGGCGCCGGTGTCGTGGCGGACGACGTCCGTGTCGGACTGCCGGATGCGGATCCGGTCCTCCGTCGTGTTCAGGGCGCCGGAGGTGATCTGCTGGTGGACGGTGGTGGTGCCGTTGCCGAACTCGGCGGTCCCCACCGCGACGTCGTACGTGCCGTCCTCCAGCAGCGAGATTCGCGCGTCGGCGTAGTGTCCGCCGGGCGGACCGGTCGCGATCATCGCCATGGCGGCGCCCTGGCCGGTGAGCCAGCCCTCCGGGACCTCCTCCGTGCTGGTGTCCTCGGCGAGGGCCCGGCGGACCACGCCGAGGCACTGGTCGAGCCCGTAGGAGGCGATGTGCAGGTCCTCCTCCTCGCCGATCGGGCTGACCATGTGCTCGCCCGCGCCGATGACGTTCCTCTCGCGCAGGACCAGGGGGTCCATCCCCAGGCGGCGGGCCAGCTCGTCCATGGCCGACTCCACGGCGAACGTGACCTGGCCCAGTCCGTAGCCGCGGAACGCCCCGGCCGGCACGCAGTTGGTGTAGACGGAGTACGCGTCGACCTTCTTGTGCGGAGCCCGGTAGACGGCGAAGGACTCGCCGACGCTGTGGAACATCACGGCGGGGCCGTGGTTGCCGTACGCCCCGGTGTTGGCGACCACACGCATCTGGACGGCCGTCAGGGTGCCGTCCGCGCGGGCGCCGAGCTTGATGCCGATGGTGAACGGGTGGCGGGTGGTGGCGCCGTGGAACTGCTCGGCCCGGGTGTACTCCAGCTTGACCGGGCGACGCAGCTTCAGCGCGGCGAGGACGACGACGTCCTCGGTCAGCATCTCCTGCTTGCCGCCGAAACCGCCGCCGACCCGGCCCGCCACCACGCGTACCTCGTCCTCCGGCAGCCCGTACAGCGCGCACAGGGCACGGCGGGTGAGGAAGGGGGCCTGGGTGGAGGAGCGTACGGTGAGCCGCTCGCCGGTGCCGTCCTCCTTCGGCTCGAAGTACGCCACGCTGCCATGGGTCTCCAGGCTCGCGTGCTGTACCCGCTGGGTCCGGAACGTCTCCTCGTAGACCACGGCCGCCTCGGCGAAGCCGTCCGCCACGCAGCCGATCTCGCCGTGCACCTCGCCGGCGACGTTGTCGGCGGCCCGGGCGATCCGCGACTCGGGTCCCTTCTCGCCGTGCAGGGCGGGCGCGCCCGGCCGCATCGCCTCCTCCGGGTCGGTGACATACGGGAGTTCCTCGTAGACGATCCGGACGCGGCGGCAGCCCTCCTCGGCGGCCTGTTCGCTGTCGGCCACGACCGCGGCCACGCGCTGGCCGACGTAGCGGACGACGTCGTCCAGGACCCGGGTGTCGTCCGGGTCTTCCGTGGGGTGCTCGTGGCGGGCGGTGGAGTAGAGGGTGGTCGGTGCGTCCTCGTGGGTGAGGACGGCGTGGACGCCGGGCACCCGCAGGGCGTCGGCCGTGTCGATCGACACGATCCGGGCGTGTGGGTGCGGGGAGCGCAGCAGCTTCATGTGGAGGAGGCCGGGGACGTCGATGTCGAAGGTGTAGCGGGCGGTGCCCGTGACGACCTGCGGGCCGGCCGGTGCTCCGAGGCTGCGCCCCACCGCTCCGCCCGCGCAGGGCCGTTCGGTGTGCCGGACGCCGCGGACGGCGTCCTCGATGGCGCGGTAGCCGGTGCAGCGGCAGATGTTGCCCTTGAAGGCGCGGGGCAGGTCGTCGAGCTTGCCGTCGTCGTGCTCGGTGCCGCGCTCCGCTTCCAGGGCGGCGGTGGTCATCAGGAACCCGGCGGTGCAGAAGCCGCACTGGAAGCCCTGGGCGTCGAGGAACCTCTGCTGGACGGGGTGGAGTTCCCCGCCGGGGCGGGTCAGGCCCTCGACGGTGGTGACGCTGCGGCCGTCGGCGCGGAAGGCGGGGTAGAGGCAGCTGTGCACGGGCTCGCCGTCCACGTGCACGGTACAGGCGCCGCAGTCCCCGGCGTCGCAGCCCTTCTTCACACCGAACCAGCCCTGCTCGCGCACGTAGGTGCGCAGGCACTGGCCCGCACGGGGTGCGGTGTCGGCGGGCTGCCGGTTGATGTGCGTGCGGAAGCTCATCGGGCACCGTCCCGGGTCAGTTCGCGGCGGATCTCCTCGGCGAAGCGCAGCGTCATGTGCCGCCGCCACTCGGGAAGCCCGTGGATGTCTTCGAACCACTCGTCGTCGGCGACGGCGGAGCGGATGGCGCGGCTCAGGCCGTCCGCGTCCGGCGGCAGGGGGAACCAGAGGCGGAACGGGCGGGTCGTGGCCGCGGTGACGGTGATGGCCAGGGAGCCGTCCCGCGGGCCGAGCGTGCCGATGACCAGCGCGCCGGAGCGCCCCAGGCCGTAGAGGGACGCCTGGCGGAAGGCCGTACGGCAGGCGAGGGCCGACGCGGGCAGGGTCACCGAACGCAGCAGCTCCCCGGCGGCCAGGTCCTTGCGGCCCGCGCCGAGGACGAAATCGGCCGCTTTCACGCGACGCGTGGCGCCGTCCTGCGACCGGAGCAGGCACGTCCCGTCCAGCGCCGCCGTCAACGAGATCATCGGCCCGGCCGGCAGTGCGTTGCAGAGGTTCCCGCCGACGGTCGCCGTGTTCCAGATCTTGAAGGAGGCGAGGAAGGCGCGGCAGCACTGCTCGAACAGCGGCCCCGCCGGCTCCTCGAGCCGCCGTCCGTACCGGGAGAGCTGGGTGATCGTGCAGGTGGCGGCGATCTCCAGCGAGCCGTCGGGCAGGCGGGTCAGCGGCTCCCAGCCCATCCGGCTCAGGTCCACCAGCCGCCGGACGTGCGGCTGCGGCTCGGAGAACAGGTACGTGCCGCCCCCGAGCCACGCGTCACCCGGCCGCCAGGGCTCGTGTCGACGCGCGTCCCGCACGTCCAGGACTGTGTTGAGATCCATGACCTACCACCCGTTCGCGACCTTCTCGTCCTGTTCAGTGAAGTCGCTGGGGTGGCCGGAATCGACTGGAGCCGCACACGGAAATCCCCGGGGCCGTCAGCGTCCTCCTGGTGGATCGACCAGGTCGCTCATGTGCGGGTTCCCTTGAACTGCGGGGTGGTTGGTGCGTCGCCTGACTCGGCGGGGAGCGGCAGGGCGCCGATCCGGAGGCAGGTGAGGGCGCTGACGTAGCGGGCTTCGCAGCGGTCCGTCGGGACCACGAGCTGGCTGCCCTCGGCGTCGAGGTCCCGCCCGTCCATCCGGGTGGCCAGCAGCACGGGTGCGTCGCCGAAGTCCTCGTCGACCTCCGCCCAGGCGAGCACGCTGCGATGGCCGCTACGGCGGAACATCCGACCGTCCCACCCTCGCTCATGGAGCATCGCCCAAGAGGTATTTCAGGCCATCGGCCTGGCATTTACGATGTGAAAAGCCGCATCGCCCTGGCGAATGCGGATCGGCGGACACTCCTGTCCGCTGCAATGCAAGGGGGCCGGAACATGCACGTCGAACAACTGCTCCAGGACGAGGATCTCGGGCTGCGGCTGCTGTGGGCCGAGGACCCGCTGCTGCGCAGGGAGATCAGTGGTCTTACCGCCACGGACCTCGAAGACCCGACGCGATTCCTGCAGCCGGGCGAGATCGTCCTCAGCGGGCTCGTGTGGTGGTCGGCCGACGGCGGGCGCCAGAAGGCGGAGCAGTTCGTCTCCTCGCTCAGCGGGGCCGGAACGGCCGCCCTCCTGGCTGGGGAGGAGACGCACGGGGCGGTGCCCGACGACATCGTCATCGCCTGCATGAACCACGAGATCCCGCTCATCGCAGTCCCGGCGGAGGTCAGCTTCCGCACCATCACGGACGCCTTCTACCTCAGAGAGTGGGGCCGGCTCAGCCGGCGTCCCGCCCCCCATCACGCCCTCCCCACCGCCGTGCGCACCCAGTTGCAACGGCTGCTCACGGCCGGGGCCGGACCGGAGGAGCTCCTGAACGCGGCCTCCACGCGGCTCGGGCCCGCGGCGTGCAGCGTCCTCACCGCCACCGGCCGCATCGTCGCCCGCACACCGGGGACGCCGGTCCTGGAGCCCCGTCAAGCGGCCGAGCACATCAGGGGCGGGGTCGGCGTGACCCTGCCGATCGAAGGAGAGGGGTCCCCCTACGACCGCTGGTACCTCAACGTGATGGACGCGACCGACGTGCCCCCGCGCGTCCTGCACGAACTCGCGGGCGTGCTGGCCGAGTGCCGAGAGCGGGCGCACGAGAACCCGGCGGACGAGCGGTCCGCCGAGCTGGGGCAGCTGCTCGGCGCCTCTGCGGCCGATCCGGTGGCCGTCGCGGAGCTGCTGCGCTCCTGCGGTCTCCCGGACGAGGGCCCGTTCCACGTGGTCGCCGCCGGCACGAGTACGGGCGATGCGGGACGAGCCGTCGCCGTGCTCGTCGAGGCCCTCGCCCACCAGGGGGCCGCGCACGTCGTCACGGAACTGAACGACGGCGCCGCAGCCCTCGTATCCGGGCCTTCTCCGCGCAGCACACTGGAGTCGGTCTGGCCGCTCCTGCACGCCTGCGACCCGACCACGCTCCTGCACGCGGGCGTCAGTTCCCAGGTCGCCGCGCCCGACGGCCTCGAGGGGGCCGTGCGCGAAGCCCGCTACGGTCTGGACTCGGCCCGCGGCGCCGCCCCCGACCGCTCGGAGGTGAGCGACACCGGCAGCTTCACCACGCTCGCCAGACTCCTCACCGGTCTTCCGCGCGAAGTGCGCAGGGCCTTCAGCGCGCGGGTACTGGGGCCCCTCGCCACAGAGGACGGCACCTCGGCCGCCATGCTGCGGGAAACGCTGGAGACGTTCCTCGCCCACAACGGTTCCTGGGCGCGTACGGGCGAATCCCTCCACCTGCACGTCAACACGGTGCACTACCGCGTCCAGCGCATCGAGGTCCTCACGGGCCTGGACCTCTCCCGGCTCGACCACCGCCTCGACCTCCGTGCGGCGCTGCTGTGCCGTTGAGGGGCAGGACGTCGGCACGGTCGCGCGATACGCGGGGAACCCGCGCCGGCCTCCGCAGCGACGGCGCGGGTGACGCCGTAAGGATTTCGTCATCGGGGCGGGGCTGTCCGGCGCCGGCCCCCTCACGTTGGATGGGGGTGAAGGTGAAGAGACGGGTCGGGAGGAGGGGCGTCGTGGGGCGCTTCGCGAGGAAGCAGTGGTGGGCCGCGGGGGCCGTGGTGGGTGCGGTGGTGGTGTCGGCCGTGCTGGTGTGGTTCAAGCCGTGGGCGCTGTGGGTGGACGAGACGGTGCACGAGGCGCTGCCCTCCGCGTCGAACGCCGCCCCGCAGGCGGCGGCCTCCCCGGCGGGGCCGGTCACGCTCGCGCAGGGCACCTTCATCAGCCACGAGCACGCCACCACCGGCACGGTGAAGATCATCCGCCTCGCGGACGGCACCCACACGCTCCGCCTCGAAGGCCTGGACACGAGCAGCGGGCCCGACGTGCGCGTCTGGCTCAGCGACGCGCCCGTCAAGGAGGGCACGGAGGGCTGGCGGCTCTTCGACGACGGGCAGTACGTCAACCTCGCCAAGCTGAAGGCCAACAAGGGGGACCAGAACTACCCGCTGCCCGCGGACCTCGACTGGGCGAAGTACTCCAGCGTCAGCATCTGGTGCGACCGGTTCGACGTCTCCTTCGGCGCCGCGGCGCTCGCCCGCACCTGAGTCCCCGGACGGCCCCGCCCGGTCGAGGAGTTGGCGAAGACCCGGGCGGCGAGCCGGGGGCGGCCGCGAGGTTCTCGTACCCGGTCGGCCCGCACCGGCCGCCGCCGCCCCCGCCGCCCGCCCGCGCGTCACTTGCGGGTGGTGGCCGCCGGGTCCGCTCTGGTGAGGGTGCACGTGCCGTCCGTGCACGCGCGCTGGAGGCGGCCGCGGGAGATGGTCTGGGCGAGGCCGACCATCCAGCAGGTCGGGCAGCCGCGGAAGGCGATCAGGGACAGCGGGGCCGCCAGCAGGGCGGCCGGGCCGACCGTGGGGACCAGGGCGATCGAGCCGATGATCAGGCCGAAGCCGAGGACACCCCGCGCCAGGTGGCGCGGGACGGAGCTGCTGGCGAAGTCCGGCCGGGCGGTAGCGAGCTGTGCGGTAGCGGGCCGTGCGGGCTTCGTGGTCGTCATGGTCGTGGGTCTCCTGCCGCTGGGTGGGTGGGCTGTGCCAGGGAGAGCCGCAGCGTCGCGCGGGCCCTGTGCAGCCGGGACTTCATCGCGGCGGTGCTCAGGCCCAGCGCGTCCGCCACGGCCCTGCCGGGCAGGCCCTGGACGTCCCGCATGATCAGGACCTGCCGCTGGTCCCGGGGGAGGGCGCTCACCGCCGCCGCGATCCGCTCCGCCTCCAGCCCGCGCAGCACCGCCTCCTCGGCGGACATCTCCGCCGGGCCGTCCGGGCCGTCCGGGGCATCCGGGCCGGCGTCGTTCCGGGAGACGAGCAGCCGTACCTGGCGCAGGCACTCGTTGCGCACGATGCGGAACATCCACGAGGCGAGCGCGCCCGTGGCCCGCAGGGTGCCGATCTTCCGGTAGAGGATGATCAGCGCCTCCTGCGCGGCGTCCTCCGCGTCCTGCGGCGAGGAGCACAGCGAGAGGGCGAACCTGCGTACGTGGGGCTGCGATTCCATGACGACGGTGGTGAGGGACGTGACGTCGCCGTCCTGCGCGGCCTTGATCAGCCGGTCGTCCGGCCAGGCGAAGCGTTGTTTCATGTGCTGCTCGTCTCCGACGGGTGCCTCGGGGTGCGTTCGGTGCTCAGCCGCGGCTCTTGAAGCGCCGCAGCAGGTGCCAGGAGCAGGCGCCGACGAGCAGGGCTCCGACGACTGCGAGGGCGGTGATCAGCATGGGGTGCCTCCGTGGTGCGGTGGTGTGCGGGGTGTGCCCGGTGGGTTCGTACGCGGACAAGAGGCGGGGAGGCGCCCTGAGGATTCGCCCCCGGCCGGAATTTCTTCCGTGGGTCCCCTGGTTCGGCCGCCCGGCCCGGTTCGACCGTTTCGGCCGTTTCGGCCGTGTGGCGGGAAGGCGCGCTGTAGCGTGAAAGGGCACCCCACGGCGACTCCCTCCCGGGATCCGTGCGCGCTGCCGTGCCCCGATCCTCCCCCCACCCGGTCCACCGTTCCGTGTCCGACCGAAGGGAAGACCATGAGCACCCAGACCCCGTCCGTGCCGTACCCGAACCTGCTGCGCTGGCTGGCCGGCGAGGCACCCGACACCCCGAAGATCGCCGCCGAGCTCAGGACCATGGCCGGCCTGCCGCACTACGAGCGGTTCCTGCTGGACCTGGAGGACGAGCGGGGGGCCTTCCAGGCCGCCCTGCTCGCGGCCTTCCCCCAACCCGCCCTGGACAAGAGCGACTTCTCCCAGGCCCAGGGCAGCCTGACGGCGGTGACCTCCCCGACGCTGAAGACGGCCGGCCCCGTCTGCCTGACCTCCCTCGGCGAGCCGCGCGACGCCTTCAGGCCCGCGTACCTGTGGACCGCCCCCGACGGGGTGCTCCGGTACAAGGGCGGCACGGTGTACGTGACGACCCTGAACACGCGGATGAAGCTCTCCGCCGACAACACCGGGCGGCTGTACGTCGCTTCGGCGAAGCACCCGCTCAAGCTCTGGATCCGCAAGGGCAACCAGGACGCCACCGTCCAGCAGGTGTTCACGGTCGTGGCCGGCGCGGGTGCGGGCGGGTACGACGCCCTCGGCGCGCAGGGCGTCGTCGCGTGGGACAGCTCGCCCGGCGGGCCGCTGGACACCCCGAAGGGACTGGTGACCGTGATCACGAAGAGCGGCGCCTTCCGCTCGATCACCTGGACCACCCCCTACTGCACGGCAGGCTGGGTCGACTCCCTGCTGCCGACGCTGATCACCCGCGGCACCATCCCCGGCCCCGGCGGGGAGAAGAAGATCGCGCAGAACGTCCACTCGGCACAGATCGTCGGCAGCGCGTGGCTGCCGGACGTCGACAACCTCGACTGCAAGCCGTCCGAGATGCCCCCGCAGTGGCAGGCCGACGTGGCGGCCACCCTGTGCCCGCTCGCGGCCAACCACGTCCAGCTCGGCCACATCACGGAGTTCTGCGGCATCCTGAAGAAGGCGGGCTTCGCCGCGGGAGGCACGGACCTGGCGGCCCGCATCACCTACCTCCTCGTCAACCACCCGCAGCGCCGCGCGGACCTGGAGTCGCTCCCCCACATCAAGGCCTACTACAAGCAGTGCTTCTGAGCGGTACGGCAGGTACGGCCTGGTAGGGCGGGTACGGGCCGGTAGAGCCGGTACGGTCCGTGCGAGGACGGTGCAGACACCATCCGATCGGCGGAAAGAAGGAGAAAACGCTTGGACGGGGCGAGCGGCCCTGCGGAACACTGCGAACCCTGTCCTGCCACCGCTCACACCGCACAGGGTTGGTATGGGATCTCCCGAAGCACACCGAAGTCCGCCGGGCAGGGGCCCGGTACTCCTCGCACTCCGCCACTACGGGCGGGAGCTGTACCGGCTCCGCCGCCTGGCCGCACCCGCCATGCTGTTCCCGGCGCTGGGCAACATCGGCATCAACTACGTCGCACCGCTCGTCGTCGCCAAGCTCGTCGGCCGGATCGCCGACGACCGCGGCGCCGTCGCGTCGGGCATCGGCCCGGTCCTGCCCTACGTCCTCGGGTTCGCCGGCGCCCTGCTGCTGTCCGAGGCGCTGTGGCGCCTCGGACTGCACTGCCTCAACCGGCTCGACGCACTCGGCGTCGAGCGGCTCTACGTCCTCGGGATGGACGAACTGTTCGCCCAGGACGCCGCGTTCTTCCACGACAACTTCGCCGGCTCGCTCACCAAGCGGGTCCTCAGCTTCGCCTCCCGGTTCGAGGAGTTCGTCGACACGCTGACCTTCCAGATCTTCGGCAAGTTCGTGCCCCTCGCCTTCGGCTCGGTGGTGCTGTGGCAGTACGAACCACTGCTCGTCGTCGGCCTCCTGACGATGATCGCGGTCACCGGGTTCCTCGTGACACCGCTGATCCGCCGCCGGCAGCGGCTCGTCGACCAACGCGAGGCGGCCATCGCCCGGGTCTCCGGCCATGTCGCCGACAGCCTGATGAACATGGACACGGTCCGCGCCTTCGCCGCCGAGGAACGCGAGGCCGCCGAACACCGCTCGCGGGTCGCCGAGTCCCGGCGGCTCATGCTCCGTTCGTGGGACTACGGCAACCTGCGCATCGACACGATCGTCGCCCCCATGTCCGTCCTGACCAACGCCCTCGGCCTGCTGGTCGCCGTCGGGCTCGCCGCGCGCGGGCACGGCGTGGAGACGGTCGTCGTCGCCTTCACCTACTACGGCAACGCGACCCGGATCATGTTCGAGTTCAACCAGATCTACCGCCGTCTGGAAAGCTCGATGACGGAGGCCGCGCAGTTCACCGCACTGCTGCTGACCCCGCCGACCGTCCTCGACCCGAAGACCCCGGAGCCGCTGCTGTCCCGGGGCGCCGAAGTGCGCTTCGAGAAGGTGGACTTCGCCCACGCGGGCGGGGAACCCCTCTTCACCGGGCTCGACCTGGCCGTGCCCAGCGGGACGAAGATCGGCCTCGTCGGCCGGTCCGGCGGTGGCAAGACCACCCTCACCCGGCTGCTGCTGCGGATGACCGACATCGACGGAGGGCGGATCACGGTCGGCGGCCAGGACATCAGCCGGCTGGCCCAGTCCGACCTGCGCGGCCTGATGGCGTACGTACCGCAGGAGCCGGCCATGTTCCACCGCACCCTGCGCGAGAACATCGCCTTCGCCCGCCCCGGCGCGACCGACGCCGAGATCCGCCGGGCCGCCGAGGCGGCGCACGTGACGGAGTTCGCCGACGCCCTGCCGGACGGCTTCGACACGATGGTGGGGGAGCGCGGGGTGAAACTCTCCGGCGGACAGCGCCAGCGGGTCGCGCTGGCGCGTGCGATCCTGCGGGACGCCCCGATCCTGCTGCTCGACGAGGCCACCAGCGCCCTCGACTCCGAGAGCGAGATCCTCGTCCAGGACGCCCTCTGGCGGCTCATGGAAGGGCGGACGGCGCTCGTCGTCGCGCACCGGCTGAGCACCGTCGCCACCATGGACCGGCTCGTCGTCCTCGACCGCGGCCGGATCGTGGAGCAGGGCACGCACCAGGAACTGCTCGACGCGGACGGTACCTACGCGAAGCTGTGGCAGCACCAGTCGGGCGGCTTCCTCGACGACACCCCGACGGCCGGAGCCGACCTGCGCCCGTGACCCCGCCCCGCCCTCCCGCCGGGCACGGCGCGGGGGCGGTACGGGGGCGAGGGTGCGGGGGCACGGCGGGCCGGGGAGGGGCGGGGCGCAGACCGTGCCGCCCCGGCGTCGTGGACCCCCTGCGGCCCCGCCTCGGGCGCACCCGCGCCGACCTGCACGGATCCGGCCCGCCGGCCGCCGGCGCCGCCCGGACCGGTCCCGGAGCCCACCGCCGTACGGGTCACCGAGCGGGGCGCCGGCCTCACCCGCGACACGGGGCGGCCGGGCCCGGCCGGCGGTGGGCGGCGGGCCCCGGGAGGCGGCGGCACCCGGACCGGCAGACGATGGAGGCGTGCAGGAGCCACACGACCCGGCCGCCGCCGGCGGACCCCGATGAGCGAGGTTCCGTGAACGAACAGGTCCCGGTCGACGAGCTGATCAGCAGCGCCGCGCAGGCCGCCGGCGGCTGGCTGGGCGCGCTGCCCGTCGCACTCGTCGCCACCGGCGCCGACGGGACCGTCGTCCGCTGGAACCAGACCGCGCAGGAGCTGCTGGGCTACACCCCGCCCCAGATGCTCGGACGCAACATCGCCGACCTCCTGCACCCGGGAGCCGACCGCAGCCTCGGCCGCTCCCTGTGGGAGGCCGCCGCCTCCGGACGCGGGGTGATGGGCACCGTCACCGCCTGGCACCGCGACGGGCACCCCCTGGAGGTCGAGATCTGGGCCTCCCCGGTCTCCGACCGGCAGCACGGCTCGACGGTGCTCGTCTTCGCCGCCGACGCCCACGTCGCCCGCCGCATCCGCGGCTCCTCGGCGGTCTGGGACGGCCTCTTCGCCCGCTCGCCCGTCGGCATCGCCATCCTCGACACCCAGCTGCGCTTCCTCCAGGTCAACGCCGCCCTCGAAGCCATGAACGGCTTGCCCGAATCGGCGCACGTCGGACGCCGCCTCGCCGAGATCCTCCCCGAGGTCAACGCCCTGGAGATGGAGGAGGCCATGCGGCAGGTCCTGGAGACCGGGAAACCGGTCCTGGACCGCCGCCGCGTCGGCCGGACCCCCTCCGAACCGGACCACGACCGCGTCTGGTCCTGCTCCTACGTCCGGGTGGAGGACCCCGCCCGCATGCCGATCGGCGTGATCGCCTCCCTCGTCGACATCACCGAGCAGCAGCGCGACCACGTCGAAGCCGAAGCCGGCCGGCGCCGCCTCGCCCTGCTCAGCGAGGCCAGCATGCGCGTCGGCTCCAGCCTCGACCTGGAACGCACCGCACAGGAGCTCGCCGACCTCGCCGTACCGCGCCTCGCCGACGCCGTCACCGTCGACGTCCTCGACGCCCTCGCCCGCGGGGACGAACCCGGCATGGGGCTGACCGGCGGCGCGGCCCTGCGCCGGCTCGGCCGGGCCCCCCTGTCCGGATCCCGGGTCACCGACATCCTCGCCCCCCTCGGCCGGACCCTCACCTTCCCCGTGACCGCCCCGTACACCCAGGCCCTCGCCGCACGCCAGCCCTTCCTCGTCGCCCGCCTCGACGACAAGGCCGTGGCCCCCGCCGCGCGCCACACGTCGAAACCCGCCCAGCTGCTCGTCGCGGGGGTGCACTCCTTCGTCATGGCGCCCCTCGTCGCCCGGGAATCCGTGCTCGGCGTCGCCACCTTCTACCGCACCCGCCCCATCGGGCCGTTCACCGCCGAGGACGTCACCCTCGCCGGGGAACTCGCCGCCCGCGCCGCGCTCAGCATCGACAACGCCCGGCTCTACCACCGCGAACACGAGACCGCCGTCATCCTCCAGCGCAGCATGCTCCCGCAGCACATCACCCCGCCGCCCGGCATCGAGGTCAGCCACCGCTACCTGCCCGCGAGCGACGTCAACGAGGTCGGCGGCGACTGGTACGACGTCCTCGCCCTGTCCGGGGGCAAGGCCGCCCTCCTCATCGGCGACGTGATGGGCCACGGCATCGCCGCCGCCGCGGTCATGGGCCGGCTCTCCGCCTCCGTACGCTCCCTCTCGCGTCTGGACCTCTCACCCGTACAGCTGCTGCACCAGCTCGAGGCCGCGCTGGCGGACCTCGCCGAACCGATGCTGGCCACCTTCCTCTACGTCGTCTGCGACCCGGCCACCGGCCGCTGCACGGTCACACGCGCCGGACACCCCCCGCCGGCCCTCGCCCTCCCGGACGGAACCGTCCGCCTCCTCGACACCCCGCCCGGGGTCCCGCTGGGCGTCGGGGGCATCGCGTTCACCCCCACCGAGGTCGAAGTGCCTCCGGGCAGCCTCCTCGTCCTCTACACCGACGGCCTCATCGAGGCGCGCGGCAGCGACCTCGACGAGCGGCTCGGCGAACTGACCCAGCTGCTCGCCGACCCCCAGCGCCAGCTGGACCACCTCTGCGACTCGCTGATCACCCACCTCGTCCCGGCGGCGGCCGACGACGACATCGCCCTGATGGTCGCCCGCGTCGGCGGCTGAACCACCCCTTCCGCCGGGGCCGGACGCATGACATGGGGGGCGGGCACGGCCGGCGGTGACTCGTTCGGGTGAAGTCAGGCCTCAGGGCGGGAGGGGTGGGTAAGCCTGCCGCCGAGGTTCCGTGCACCATGCACCGGAGCCGATCGTCCCGGCCGCCCCTGGAGGGCCCATGTCCATCGCACGCCGTATTCCCCAGCTGCTGACCGCCGCCTCCGTCGCCGTGCTCCTCTCCGTCGCCGGAGCGGGCCTCGCCGCCCCGGCGACCGGCGCCACGGCCGCCGTGGCGGCGGAGCGTTCGGCCCGGGTGCCCGGGTTCAACGCGGGCGGGGTGTACGACATCTACCAGAGCAACGCCACCGTCCACGTGGACTTCTCGCAGAACGCCGAGGGACGCCTGTTCGGGTCGGTGCGCTCCGGCAACACCGTCGGCAACGTCCGGGAAGGCTCGGTCGACGGCCAGGAGATCTACTTCGTCATCGCCTGGTCGCACGGCCCGGTGGGCCGCTACACCGGCAAGCGGGGCCCGGACGGCCGGCTCTCCGGTACGACGTACGACCTGACCAACCCGTCCAGCCAGGCGACCTGGCGCACCGAGCGCCGGTTCTGAACGGGCCGGGGAGCCCCGTAGGTTCGTGCGGGGCTCCCCGGGCGTCGGGGTCAGCCCTTGCCGAGGAGCTTGTTCATCCGGGTGATCTCGGCGCTCTGCGAGCTGACGATGGCCGCGGCCATGTCCTTGGCGGGCTGGTACCTGCCGTCGGCCTGCTCCGTCTTGGCCATGGCGACGGCACCCTCGTGGTGCTTGACCATCAGGTCGAGGAACGCGGTGTCGAAGGCCTTGCCGGAGGCCCCGGTGAGCTGGTCCATCTCCTCGCCGGTCATCATGCCGGCCATGGAGTGCCCGGCGTGCCCGCCCTGCGCGGCGTCGGCCGCCGGGACCTGCTCGCCCCAGGCCGTCAGCCAGCCGGACAGCGTCTTGATCTCCGGGTCCTGGGCCTTCTTGATCTCGGCGGCGAGCTCCTTGACCTCGGCCGACTCGGCACGGGTCGCGGCGAGGTCCGCCATCTCCACCGCCTGGCGGTGGTGCGGGATCATCCCCTTGGCGAAGGCGGTGTCGGCGGCGTTGTTGGCGGCCTGCGGCGCTCCGGCGGAAGGCTTGGCGGAGGTGGACGCGGAGGCGGACGCCGTGGCCTCGTGGCCGCCGTGAGCCGAGGAGCCGGAGCCGGCCTTCCCTCCGCAGGCGGCGAGGACGAGGGCGGCGGTGGCGGCCGCGGTCAGCGCGGCGGTGCGGCGGATCAGGGAACGCTTGACGGTCATGGCGGTGCTTCTCCTGTAGGGGTGCGTACGGGCGTGCGTGCTCGGCCGGCGGGGACGCCGGCGGGCCGCGCCTATACGCGCAGGAGTTGCAGTTCGCTCAGGGACGGCGGCGCGCGCCCGCATGCCCTGGCCCCGAGCACGACCCCGTGCGGGGCCTCGGCGCCGGCGGGCGCCCCGCCGGACGCTGCCGCCGGGGCGTACAGCACCGGGGCGCCACTGGTGCCGGACGCGGCGCAGGTCGGGTCGGCGTGCTGGGCGTGGCCGCCGGAGGGTCCCTCGTGGTCGGGGCCGTCGGCGTGGACGCAGTCGCAGGGGCCGGCCGACGGGTGCCCGGTGGTCGCCGAGTGGGCGGCGGCGTGCGCCGCGGCCGGCGGGAGGGCTCCCGGGCCGAGGCCGTGCATGCCGACGATCCCGATGAGCACGGCCAGGACGAGGAGCAGCCGTGCGCGCGGCCGCCAGGAGGGCCTCCTCGCGCGTCCGGCCTGCGTACTCGTCCTCATGGCGGCATCGTAGAGGACCCGCTGGAGATACTCCAAAGGGGTAGGGGGTATGTCGCGGAACCCGCGGCTCCGCACCCGCCCGCTCACGGGGTGGCGGTCCCGGCACGATGACGGCCATCACGGCTCCGTGCGGCGCCAGGGGCCGCGCTCCTACGGACGTCCAGGGCCGTCGGGGTGGTGGTCGAGGTGCCCCGCCGCCGGGACCGGGTACAGCCCGGCGAAGAACGGGCGCGCGGGGTCGTCGCTGAGCAGCCGGGTGAGCAGCGAGCGGAAGGTCTCGGCGGTCGTCGTGCGCAGCACCAGCTCGCTCTGGTACATGCTCGCCGGACCGAGCCCGATCTCCAGGACCGCGCCCGCGCGGTGCGTCTCCACCGTCACCGGCGCCTCCTGGATGCCCGTGAGCCCGCAGTGGAGTGTGCCCTCCAGGCGGCCCGCCAGTTCTTCGAGCCGCTGCGCCGTGCAGCCCTCGGAGGAGGAGAGGGTGGTCAGCAGCCGCAGCCGCTCGAAGAGCATCCGGGGGCCGGTGACGGCGATCCGCAGCTCGGTCGTGTCGGCCAGCAGGTCGACGAGGCCGGGCCCGCCCTCGGACAGCACCACCGAGGCGGTGCTGGGTGGCGCCGGGGGCATGGGCCGCCCCTTCCGGTGGTGGGAGCAGGTCGGGCCGGGCGGGTACGGGCCCCCCGGCCGTCCCCGTCGAGTCTCCCGCCGCCCGGCCGCCCCGGCGATCCCGCGAAGGCCGAACGGGTCTCAGCGCGGGCCCGCCCGGCGCCCCGAGTGGAGTTCCAGCGGGCCGGAGCCCTCGGCCAGGGCCGTCAGGCAGGCCTCGATCTGCCGGCGCAGCTTGGGCTTGACCAGACCGCGCAGCTCCTCGCGGCGCGCCGTGCGCCACTCCAGCAGCTCGGCGGGCGGCAGCCGGATCGCGGCGAACTCGGCCGGGCCCAGGACCCCGCCGTCGTAGAGGAAGCGGATCCGGGCCGGGTAGCCGGGCCGGTGGGTCCAGTTGACGGCGAGGAGGCGACCGGGCTCCCGCTCCAGCCCGGTCTCCTCGCGGACCTCGCGCGCCGCCGCGTCCCGCGGGGTCTCGCCGAGGTCGCTGTCGACGCCGCCGCCGGGCAGCAGCCAGCGGCCCGGCTCGCCGTAGCCGGGCCGGACCAGCAGGACCCCGCCGGCCCCGTCGGTGAACAGCACGTTCGCGGCGGTGAGGGCCTTGGGCCGGGCCGCGCGGTGGCCGGCCGGGTCGTAGCGGCCGGAGTGCTCCAGGGCGGCGCGGTCGGCCGGGTCCAAACCGGCGGGGGATCCGGGCTGCGGGACGCCGTCGACCAGGTGCGCGACGGATCCGGAGTACAGGGCGGCCAGCCCGGCGCGCAGCCGGGGCGCCAGCCGTCCGGGCAGCTGTTCCGCGGCCGCCTCCGGGGTGAGCCAGTGGGCCTCGGCGACCTCGCCGTCCGCGTGGGCGATCCCCTCGGTCTCGGCGTCGGTCAGCGGCCCCACGAGGTACGCGTGGACCACGAGGGAGCGGCCGAGCGCGCCCGGCGGGCAGGAGTCCACGGCCAGCAGCCGGCCGACCGGGACGGACAGGTCCAGCTCCTCCGCCAGCTCCCGGGCCAGGCCCTGTTCCGGGGTCTCGGTGTCCTCCACCGTGCCGCCGGGCAGTTCGAGTCCGTCCTTGTACGAGGGGGTCAGTACGAGGACCCGGCCCCGCCGGTCCAGGACGATGCCGGTCGCGGCGACGAGGGGGGACGGCTGGGCCGCGTAGTAGGCGCGCACGGCCTCGGGAGACGGGCGGTCGGGCACGGCGGCGGCTCCGGGGTCGGGGAGAGGGGGAGGGGGGAGAACGAGGCGGGAGGGGGACGGCGTACCGGGAGCGGTAGCGGTCCCCGGAACCATAACCACCTCCCGTCCCGTCCCGGCCCTTCCTCAGGCGCGGGCGAGGAGCATTCCGCCCATCGTGACCATCGTGGCGGCCACCAGCCCGTCCAGTACCCGCCAGGCACCCGGCCGTGACAGCGGGCCGCTGAGCAGCCGGGCGCCGTAGCCCAGGGTGGCGAACCAGATCAGGCTGGCCAGCCCGGCCCCGATCCCGAAGGCCCAGCGCAGGTCGCCCCGGTCGGCCGCCAGCGAACCCACCAGCAGGACGGTGTCCAGGTAGACGTGCGGGTTGAGCCAGGTCATGGCCAGGCAGGTCAGCACGGCGGCGCGGACGGAACCGGCCGTGGCGCCCTCCGCGGTGAGGGCCGCGCCGGGGGCGGGACGCAGCACCCGGCGGGCCGCGATGATCCCGTAGCAGATCAGGAAGCCGCCCCCGGCGATGCCCACCGCGGTCAGGGCTGCGGGCCACGCGGTGACGAAGGCGCCGACCCCGGCCACGCCGAGGAAGATGAGCACCGCGTCGGAGACGGCGCAGATCGCGACCACCGTCAGGACGGCGTGCCGCCGCGCGCCCTGGCGCAGCACGAAGGCGTTCTGCGCGCCGATCGCGACGATGAGGGACAGACCGGTACCGAAACCGGCCAGTAGTGCTGTGGTGATGCCGTTCGTCATGCTCCGACCGTAAGGACCGCGCGCCACCGCGTACAGCTAAAGATTTTTACGTATCATTAGCTCTCGTGATGGACGAGCTTCCCCTGGAACAGGTCCGGACCCTCCTCGCGGTCGTCGACGAGGGCACCTTCGACGCGGCCGCCGCGGCCCTGCACGTGACGCCCTCCGCCGTCAGCCAGCGGGTCAAGGCCCTGGAACAGCGCACCGGACGGGTGCTGCTGATGCGGACCAAGCCTGTCCGGGCGACGGAGTCCGGAGAGGTGGTCATCCGCTTCGCCCGGCAGCTGGCCAGGCTGGAACGGGACGCGCGCGCCGAGCTGGGCATGGGCATGGCCGACGGCCTGGGCCCGGTCCGGATGCCGATCGCCGTCAACGCGGACTCGCTGGCCACCTGGTTCCTGCCCGCCCTCACCCGGGTCCCGCAGCAGCCGCCCATCTGCTTCGAACTGCACCGCGAGGACGAGTCCCACACGACGGCCCTGCTGCGGGAGGGCCAGGTCATGGCGGCCGTCACCTCCTCACCCGACCCGGTGGCCGGCTGCACGGTCCGGGCGCTGGGACTGGCCCGCTACCTGCCGGTGGCGAGCCCCGACTTCGCCGACCGGCACCTGACCGGGGCCCCGGCCCGGGACCTGCGGGAGGCCCCGCTGATCGTCTTCGACCGGCGCGACGTCCTCCAGGACGACTTCGTCCGCGCGCTCACCGGCGGCGCCTCGCCCGCCTCGGCCGCACGGCACCTCGTCCCCACCTCGGAGGGCTACCGGGACGCGGTGGCGGCGGGCCTCGGCTGGGGGCTCGTACCCGAACCGCAGGCGGAACCGCTGCTGGAGAGCGGCGCACTGGTGCCGCTGGCGCCGGGCCGGTGGCTGGACGTACCGCTGTACTGGCAGCAGTGGAAGCTGGACTCTCCCGCGCTCGCCCTGGTCGCCCGGGTGGTCGCCGAGACGGCCATGGAGGAACTCCGGCCGGTCTGACCCCCTGGAGGGCAGGGGGTGTCCGCCCGGAGCGCCCGCCGATCGTGCATCTACGCTTGTGCCCCGTCAGATCGTCGAGACGGACGACCGGTCGTGGAACGGAGCATGCGGTGCCAGCGGGCCAAGCGGGGGAAGCGAACGACGGGGACCTCGTCGGCAAGGTGCTCGGAGGGCGCTACCGGGTGACCTCGGTGATCGGCCGGGGCGGCATGGGCGTGGTCGCCCGTGCCGTCGACGAACTGCTCGCCCGCGAGGTCGCCGTCAAGGTCCTGCGGGCCTACACCGACGCCGACGACGAGGAACTGGCCGACCTGCGCACCCGGATGGAGCGCGAGGCACAGGCCGCCGCCCGCGTCCGGCACCCCGGCGTGGTCACCGTCCACGACGTCACGCACGAGCGGGGCCTGCCCGTCATCGTCATGGAACTCGTCGACGGGCCCTCGCTCGACGACTCCGTGACCCGGTACGGCGCGCTCGACCCGCAGGAGGCCGCCGAGATCGGCGCCAAACTGATGGACGCGCTGGACGCCGCGCACCGGGCGGGCGTCCTGCACCGCGACGTGAAGCCGGGCAACGTGCTGCTGGAGCGGGGCGGCCGCGTCGTGCTCACCGACTTCGGCATCGCCACCATGGAGTCCTCCGACGACGAGGCCCTCGCCAAGCTGACCCGCAGCGGCCAGCTGGTCGGCTCCCTCGACTACCTGCCGCCGGAGCGCGCGCAGGGCCGGGAGCCCGGCCCCGCCTCGGACATCTGGTCGCTCGGGATGACCCTGTACGCGGCGGTGGAGGGGGTGTCGCCGTTCCGCCGCACCTCGGTGTGGTCCACGCTCGCCGCGATCGTCGGGGACCCGCTGCCCGAACCGCGGCGTGCGGGGCCCCTCGCGCCGGTGCTGCGGGCGCTGATGGCGAAGGAGCCGGAGCACCGGCCCACCGCCGAGCAGGCCCGCGCGATGCTGGAGCAGGTCGCGGCGGGCGGCGCGGCCCCGGCGGTACCGGCCGCGCCGTCGCCGTACGCGCCCGGGCCCGCGGCGGTGGCGGCGCCGACTCCCGGATTCGGACCCGCGCCGGCGGCGGGCCCCGGGCCCGGAGGCGGCCCCGGCCCCGGCCCCGGCGGCGGCGTAACGTTTCCGCAGCCCTACGCCCCCGCCGCCCCGCAACCCGGCTTCCCGCCGCAGGGACCCCCGCCCGGCCCGGCGCCCACCCTCGCCCGGTCCGGTTCGGCGGACGTCGACCGCGCGCGCCGCCGCAGCCGCGCCGCGATAGCCGTCGCGGTGGTCGCCGTGCTCGCCGCGGGCGGGGTCACCTACGCCGTGACCTCGGGCGGCGGCGGCAAGGGCGTCGCGGCGCCCACCCCGGCGCCCGGCGGCTCCCCGACCGGGGGCGCACAGTCCGCCTCGGCCGCCCCGGCCCCCTCGCCCTCCGTCTCCGGGCCCACGGCCAAGCCCTCCGCGAGCACCTCGAAGAAGCCGGGTACGCCGTCGCCCTCCGGGAAGCCGTCCTCGCCCGCGCCGGGCGGGCCCAGCCCCGTACCGACGGGCTGCGCCGGCTGGACCCACCACGACCCGAAGCCGGGGACGTACGGCTACATATCCGGCGACCACCACCTGCTGGCCGCGCCGTACCAGCAGTGCGCCAAGGGCACCCTGGTCAAGGACGGCACGAAGCTCTGGTACCACTGCTACATCGTCAACTCCTACGGCAACCAGTGGACGTTCGTGCGCGTGGAGGGCACCAACGCCACCGGGTGGCTCTACAACCGCGACCTCAAGGGCCAGAAGGGCTCCTCCCCGGCCTGCTAGGCGGTGGGCGCGGGTGCGTGGCCGGGCCGCCGGCCGGGCGGTGGCAGACTGGCCGCTGATCCGCCGAAGGGGAGTACGCCCGTGTCCATGTTCAGCAACCTGCGCCGTGCCGTGCGCCGCGGCTACCGGCGGGCCGTCGACCTCAGCCACCCCGCCCGCTCCCCGCTCGGCAGCGCCGTCGTCAACTGCGTGGTCTACCAGGACGGCATCCGCCAGGACGGCTGCGCGGAGGCGGAGGAGGCCCTGCGCCGGGTCCGCAAGACGGGCGCCGGGTTCGTCTGGATCGGCCTGCACGAACCCTCGGAGCAGGAGCTGGCCGGCCTCGCGGAGCTGTTCGGCCTGCACCCGCTCGCCGTCGAGGACGCCGTCCACGCCCATCAGCGGCCGAAGGTGGAGCGCTACGACGAGACGCTCTTCGCCGTCTTCAAGACCGTGCGCTACGTCGAGCACGAGGAGCTGACCGCGACGAGCGAGGTGGTGGAGACCGGCGAGCTGATGGCCTTCATCGGCGAGGACTTCGTCATCACCATCCGGCACGGCGGACGCGGCACCCTCGGTCCGGTCCGCGAGGCCCTGGAGGCGGCGCCGGACCAGCTAGCCAAGGGGCCGGCGGCCGTCCTGCACGCCATGGCGGACCACGTGGTGGACGACTACGTGGCCGTCACGGACGCGGTGCAGAGCGATATGGACGCCGTGGAGACGGCGGTGTTCAGCGAACACGGGGGCCGGGGCGACGCGGGCCGGATCTACCAGCTCAAGCGGGAGCTCCTCGAACTGCGCCGGGCGGTGGCCCCGCTCGGCCGGCCCCTCCAGCACCTGGCGACGCAGCCGATACCGGTGATCCCGCCGGATGTCCGCGCGTACTTCCGCGACGTCGCCGACCACCTGGCGCGGGCCACCGAGCAGATCGGCGCGTACGACGGCCTGCTCGACTCCATCCTCCAGGCGCACCTGGCGCAGGTGACGGTCGCGCAGAACGAGGACATGCGCAAGATCACGGCGTGGGCGGCGATAGTGGCCGTGCCGACGATGGTCTGCGGGGTGTACGGGATGAACTTCGACCACATGCCCGAGCTGCACTGGACGTACGGATACCCGCTGGTCCTGGCGGTGATGGCGGTCGCCTGCCTCGTGATCCACCGGGGGTTCAGGCGCAACGGCTGGATCTGAGCCCTGCCGGGGCTTCGGCCGGGCGGGGCGGGCGGCGCGCCGGACTCCGGGCGCCGCGGGGGGTGTTCGCCGTGTCCGATGTCTGGTAGGAAAGTTTCCTAACGGATCAGGGAAGACTCAATCCCCCCACGGAGGCCCTGTGTTCACCCGCTTCACTCCCCGTCGCACGACGATGGCCGTCGGCGCCCTGCTCGGCACCGCCCTCCTCACCGCCCCGGTCGCGGCCCACGCCACCGCCGCGCCCCCCGCCGCGGCCGCGCCCGCACCCGGCGCCACCGCGGCGGCCGCCGCCGCCACCGGGCTCGACGACCCGGCGAAGAAGGACATCGCCATGCGGATCGTCTCCAGCGCCGAGAACTCCTCCCTCGACTGGAAGGCCCAGTACAAGTACATCGAGGACATAGGCGACGGCCGCGGCTACACCGCCGGCATCATCGGCTTCTGCTCCGGCACCGGCGACATGCTCGACCTCGTCGAGTACTACACCAAGACCAAGCCCGGGAACGTGCTCGCCAAGTACCTCCCCGCCCTCCGCAAGGTCAACGGCGGAGACTCGCACGCCGGGCTCGACCCGAACTTCACCAGGGACTGGGCCAAGGCCGCCCAGGACGCGGCGTTCAGGAAGGCCCAGGACCACGAGCGTGACCGCGTCTACTTCAACCCCGCCGTCGGGCAGGGCAAGGCCGACGGGGTCGGCACCCTCGGACAGTTCGTCTACTACGACGCCATCGTCATGCACGGCGACGGCGGCGACCCCACCAGCTTCCGCAACATCCGCAAGCGGGCCCTCGCCAAGGCCAGGCCGCCGGCCCAGGGCGGCAACGAGACCGCCTGGCTGAACGCCTTCCTCGACGCCCGCGTCTGGGCGATGAAGCAGGAGGAGGCCCACAGCGACACCAGCCGCGTCGACACCGCCCAGCGCGTCTTCCTGAAGAAGGGCAACCTGGGCCTCGACACCCCGCTCGAATGGAAGGTCTACGGGGACTCCTACCGCATCGGCTGAGACGCCCGGGACGCCAGTGACAGCTGTCGCCAACTCCCCCTGAAACCAAGCCCGATGGCCTAAATCAGGCACCCTGGGATGGCTTGGGTACGACGGCCCCAGGGCATAACCCGGGCCCGGCCCCTTTCAGGCCGAGGGGCCGTCGATGCCGTCCTTAGGGGGGACTCGTGCACTACTACGTCGACGTCATCAAGCGCTACGCGGACTTCGCCGGCCGCGCGCGCCGCCGGGAGTACTGGATGTTCGTCCTGTGCAGCATCCCGATCATGGTCGTGGCGATCGTGCTGGACTTCGCGCTGGGCAGCTACCCGGTCATCTTCTACATCTACAACCTCGCCGTCTTCCTCCCCACCCTGGGCCTGAGCGTCCGCCGGCTCCACGACACCGGCCGGTCCGGGTGGTGGTACCTGATCAGCTTCATCCCCTTCGTCGGCTGGATCGCGATCATCGTCCTGATGGCCCTGGAGGGCCACGCCGGGCCGAACGAGTACGGCGCGAACCCCAAGCAGGTCACCGCCTGACACGCACGGCGCAGCGGCGCCGCCGCCGGCCCCGGAGGCCGGCGGCGGCGCCTTTCGCGTTGCCGTGACGCGCGTCTCCCCGGTCTTGCGGCAGGGGGCTGTCCAGACATGCCCGATCACGAGATATCTTGATGTCGAGCAATGTTGCAGACGAGAGACGCAGACTGTGGAGCGGAGCATCCGGTGACTGACTCGACCATCATCTACACGCACACTGACGAGGCCCCGGCCCTCGCGACGTATTCCTTCCTGCCTGTGATCCAGGCCTACGCGTCGACGGCCGGTGTGAATGTCGAGACCCGTGACATCTCCCTGGCCGGTCGGATCATCGCCGTCTTCCCCGAGTACCTCGAGGAGGGGCAGCGGATCGCCGACGCCCTCGCCGAGCTCGGCGAGCTGGCGAAGACCCCCGAGGCCAACATCATCAAGCTGCCCAACATCTCGGCCTCGATCCCGCAGCTGAAGGCCGCGATCGCCGAGCTCCAGGGCCAGGGCTACGCCCTCCCGGACTACCCGGACGACCCGAAGTCGGACGAGGAGCGCGAGATCCGCGCCCGTTACGACAAGATCAAGGGCAGCGCCGTCAACCCGGTCCTGCGCGAGGGCAACTCCGACCGCCGCGCGCCCGGCTCGGTGAAGAACTACGCCAAGACCCACCCGCACCGCATGGGCGCCTGGACCCCCGAGTCGAAGACGAACGTCGCCACCATGGGCGAGAACGACTTCCGCTCCACCGAGAAGTCCGCCGTGATCGCCGAGGCCGGCACGCTGCGCATCGAGCACGTCGCCGCCGACGGTGCCACCACGGTGCTGCGCGAGTCCGTACCGGTCCTCGCCGGCGAGGTCGTGGACGCGTCCGTCATGCACGTCGACGCCCTGCGCACCTTCCTGAACGACCAGATCGAGCGTGCCAAGGCCGAGGGCGTCCTGTTCTCCGTGCACCTCAAGGCCACCATGATGAAGGTCTCCGACCCGATCATCTTCGGCCACGTGGTCCGCGCCTTCTTCCCGAAGACCTTCGCCCGCCACGGCGAGGCCCTCGCGGCCGCCGGCCTGTCCCCGAACGACGGCCTCGGCACCATCCTGAACGGCCTCGGCGGCCTCGCCGACGGCGACGCGATCAAGGCATCCTTCGACGCCGAGCTCGCCGAGGGCCCCGCCCTCGCGATGGTCGACTCCGACAAGGGCATCACCAACCTGCACGTGCCGTCGGACGTCATCGTCGACGCCTCCATGCCGGCCATGATCCGCACCTCCGGCCACATGTGGGGTCCGGACGGCGCCGAGGCCGACACCCTCGCCGTCCTCCCGGACAGCAGCTACGCGGGCGTCTACCAGGCCGTCGTCGAGGACTGCCGCGCCCACGGCGCGTTCGACCCGGCCACCATGGGCTCGGTGCCGAACGTCGGCCTCATGGCCCAGAAGGCCGAGGAATACGGCAGCCACGACAAGACCTTCGAGATCGCCGCCGCGGGCACCGTCCGCGTCGTCGACGCCGCGGGCAACGCGCTCATCGAGCAGGAGGTCGCCGCCGGCGACATCTTCCGGGCCTGCCAGACCAAGGACCTGCCGATCCAGGACTGGGTCAAGCTCGCCGTCACCCGCGCCCGCGCCACCGGCGCCCCGGCCGTCTTCTGGCTCGACGAGACCCGCGCCCACGACGCGCAGCTCATCGCCAAGGTCAAGACGTACCTCGCGGACCACGACACCGAGGGCCTGACCATCGAGATCCTCTCCCCGGTCGAGGCCACGAAGTACTCCCTGGAGCGCATCCGCCGCGGCGAGGACACCATCTCGGTGACCGGCAACGTGCTGCGCGACTACCTGACCGACCTCTTCCCGATCCTGGAGCTGGGCACCAGCGCCAAGATGCTGTCGGTCGTCCCGCTGATGGCGGGCGGCGGCCTCTTCGAGACGGGCGCTGGCGGCTCCGCCCCGAAGCACGTCCAGCAGCTGGTCAAGGAGAACTACCTGCGCTGGGACTCGCTGGGCGAGTTCTTCGCGCTGGCCGCCTCCTTCGAGCACCTCGCCGCCACCACGGGCAACGCCCGCGCCCAGGTCCTGGCCGACACCCTGGACCGCGCGACCGGCACCTTCCTCAACGAGGACAAGTCGCCGACCCGTCGCCTCGGCGGCATCGACAACCGCGGCAGCCACTTCTACCTGGCCATGTACTGGGCCCAGGAGCTGTCCCGCCAGATCGACGACCCGAAGCTCGCCGCGGCCTTCGAGCCGCTCGCCAAGACGCTGGCCGAGTCCGAGCAGAAGATCGTCGCCGAGCTGAACGCCGTCCAGGGCTCCCCGGCCGACATCGGCGGCTACTTCCAGCCCGACCCGGCCAAGGCCGCCGAGGTCATGCGCCCCTCCGCGACGCTGAACCAGGCGCTCGCCCTGCTGGGCTGACCCCCGGCAGCGGGCAGCAGCAGTAGGCGTTCCGCCCCGGCAGGGCCCCGTGCCCGGCCGGGGCGGACGTGCGTCCGGAGGCGGCGGGCGTGGGTCCGGGGGCGGGCGGACGTGCGTCCGGAGGCGGGTGGCTCAGAGCCGGTGCACCCGGCCCTGGCCCACGGCGAGCGGACGCCGGCCGGCCGCCAGGATGCGCAGCCCGGGCGCGGCGGCGAGCAGCTCCCGCACCCAGGCCAGCGCCTCGGGGCCGAGCCGGTCGCTGCCGTCCAGGACCAGCAGCATGTCCCGCTCCGCCAGCCAGGAGGCCGCGTTGGCCGTGCCGCAGGGCAGGAAGGGCATGCCCGGTACGCAGCCCAGCGCGGCCACGAGGCCGCGTACGCCGCCGTCCGGGCTGACGGTGACCACCGCCGCCCCGTCGCAGAAGTTGGACGCCAGCCGCCGGGCGACGTCCCGCACCAGCAGGCTCCGGGCCTCGTGGAACCGGCCCGTGACCGTCAGCACCCGGCCCCGCCGGACGGCGGTGAGCAGGCGGGACAGTTCGGTGGACGTGGTCGGCAGTGTTCCGGTCGCTCCGCCCGATGGTGTCGGCCGGGAGTCCCCCATCATCACGATGCCCCCCGTCGCATACGTGACCCCGTGCGGCACGAGGGTTGTTTCGCGCCGCGTGACGATGATTATGCGTCAATTCGGCAGCATGGCCAGGGGAATGCCGTATTCCGGCGCATGGTCCGGGAACGCCCTGCTCAGCCGCTGCCTTCGCGGGCCGGTGAGTCCGGTACCTACGGCCCGTACGGCCCCGGCCGCGGGGCCGGCCCGGGCGGCGTGCGCGCCGCGCCCCGGCCGCCGGCGAGCGGTCGTCGGCAGGGCGCCGATCGGCTCTACTGCCGGACCGCCCCTCGCAGCAGGGGTGGTTCCCCCGGGAGGGGACCGGGCGCACCGGCGGCGCTCCCGCTCGTCGGGACGCCGGCTCGCGTGCTCGTCACCGCCCTCTCCTCGCCCGCGCCCGCGCCGCGGCCGGCGTCGCCGGGGACCCCTCGGCCAGGCAGGCCAATCCGGCCCAAGCGGCCCTTCCCTCCCGGGGCGACGAGACCCCATGCTCCGGATGCGGCCCACGAGGCCCGCACCCGACACGTCCCGCACCGGAGGTACCCGTGCCCGCGCCGTCCGCCCCCTCAGCCCCGCCCGCCTACCCCGGCGGCCCCGGCCTCTTCCGGCTGGACCCCGCCGTCGCCCACCTCAACCACGGCTCCTACGGCGCCGTCCCGCTGCCCGTCCAGGAGGCCCAGGAAGCCCTGCGGGCCGAGTTCCACGCCGACCCCGACGCCTTCTTCTTCTCCCTCCCCGACCGGCTGGCAGCCACCCGGGCCCGCATCGCGGCCCGGATCGGCACCGACCCGGACGGCCTCGCGTTCGTCTCCAACGCCACCGAGGGCGCCAACCTCGCCTTCGGGGCCATCCCGCTCGCCGGGGACGACGAGGTCCTCGTCACCGACCACGGCTACGGAACCGTCACCGCGGCCGCCGCCCGTCGCGCCCGCGTCACCACCGTGGCCCTGGACCCGCACCTGCCCGACGAGGACGCCGTGCGCGAGACCGTGCTCGCCGCCCTCACCCCCCGCACCAAGGCGGTCCTGCTCGACCACGTCAGCTCGCCCACCGCCCGGCTCATCGCCTCGCCCCGGCTGCTCGCCGAGCTCTCGGAACGCGGCGTCACCACCGTCGTCGACGGCGCCCACACCCCCGGCATGCTGGCCGAGCCGGTCGCCGGCGCCGACTTCTGGTTCGGCAACCTCCACAAGTGGGGCTACGCGCCCTCCGGCACCGCCCTCCTCGCCGTCGCCCCCGCCCACCGCGCCCGGGTCCGCTCCCTCTCCCCGTCCTGGCAGGACCACCTCGGCTACCCGCGCTCCGTCGAGTTCCGCGCCACCGCCGACTACACCGGCTGGCTGGCCGCCCCCGAGGGCCTCGACCTCATCGAACGGCTCGGCGCCGACGGGGTCCGGGCCCACAACAGCGCCCTCGCCGCCTACGGGGCCGCACTGCTCGCCCGGATCCCCGGCATCACCGAGCTCCCGCACACCCCGGGCCTGGCCATGCGCTCCCTGCTGCTGCCGCCCGGCACCGCCGAGACCCAGGACGCCGCCGCGGCCCTGCGCGAGGAGATCGCGGCCAAGGCCCGCATCCGCACCCTGGTCTGGGCCCGGCCGGGCGGCGGCGGCATCCGGGTCTGCGGGCAGCTCTACAACCGCGCCGAGGAGTACGAACGCCTCGCCGAGGTCCTGCCCGCCTTCCTCAGGGGCGCCTGAGCAGGTAGGTGTCCATGATCCAGCCCTTGCGGGCGCGGGCCTCGCTGCGCAGCTCCTCGATGCGGCCGGACACCTCCGCCAGCTTCCCCTGGACCAGGATCTCGTCCGCGGTGCCCACGTAGGCGCCCCAGTAGATGTAGAGGTCCTGGTCCAGATGGGCGGTGAAGGCGTGCCGGGCGTCCAGCATCACCACCACGTCGTCCACGTCCTGCGGCCAGCCCTCCGCGAGCCGCCGGCCGGTGGTGATCTGGACCGGCCGCCCGACCCGGTTCAGGTTGGTCCGGTGCCGGGCCAGCAGCGCCGACACGCTGCTGATGCCCGGCACCACCTCGTGCTCGAACGCCACCCGGCCGTGCTCCAGCACCTCTTCGAGGATGGCGAGCGTAGAGTCGTACAGCGAAGGGTCGCCCCACACCAGGAACGCACCCGTCTCGCCCTCCGCCAGGTCCTCGGCGATGAACCGCTCGAAGATCTCGGCCCGCGCGCTGCGCCAGCCGTCCACCGTCGGGGTGTAGTCGGCCGGGGTGCGGTCCCGGTCCGGGTCACGGCCCTCCACCAGCCGGTGGCCGGGACGGGCGTGCGCGTCGAGCATCGCCCGGCGCAGACCGGTCAGGTCCGACTTGTCCTCCCCCTTCTCCAGGATGAGGAATGCGTCCGCCGCGCCGATCGCCCTGACCGCCTGGAGGGTCAGGTGGTCAGGGTCGCCCGCGCCTATGCCGATGACTGAGAACTTCTTCACCGGGCTATTGTGCCCATCATGCGCGCCGCCCTGTTCGTCACCTGCGTCAACGACGCGCTGTACCCCCGAACCGGCATCGCCGTCGTACGCCTGCTGGAGCGCCTCGGCGTCCAGGTGGACTTCCCCGCCGCCCAGAGCTGCTGCGGCCAGCCCCAGTACAACACCGGCTACCGCCACGAGGCCGAGCCGCTGCTGCGCCGCACCGCCGCCGCCTTCGCCGGGTACGACCACGTCGTCACCCCCTCCGGCTCCTGCGCCGCGATGATCCGCGAGCACTACCCGCGCATGGGCCGCCGGGCCGCCGAGGAGGGGCGGGGCGGCGGGCTGGCGGAACTCGCGCAGGACCTCGTACCGCGCGTCCACGAGCTCACCGAGTTCCTCGTCGACGTCCTCGGCGTCACCGACGTCGGCGCGTACTTCCCGCACACCGTCACCTACCACCCCTCCTGCCACGGCCTGCGCTCCCTCGGCCTGGGCGAGCGCCCCCGCCGGCTGCTGGCCGCCGTCAAGGGCCTGGAACTGGTCGAGCTGCCCGGCGCCGACGAGTGCTGCGGCTTCGGCGGCACCTTCTCCGTCAGGAACCCCGACGTCTCCGCCGCCATGGGCACCGACAAGACCGCCGCCGCCCGCGCCACCGGCGCCGAAGTGCTCTGCGGCGCCGACAACTCCTGCCTCGCCCACCTCGGTGGCATCCTGCGCCGCGCGGGGGACCCGATGCGGACCCTGCACCTCGCCGAGATCCTGGCCGCCACGGAGGAGGACCCCCTGGAGGAGGACCTCTTGGAGGAGGACCCCCTGCCATGACCGGTACGCACCTCGGCATGCCCGCCTTCCCGCCGTTCCCCGACGCCGCCCGCGAGGCCGTACGGGACGGCGTCCTGCGCGCCAACCTCCGCCACGCCACCCACACCATCCGCGGCAAACGCGCCCGCGCCGTCGCCGAACTCGCCGACTGGGAGCGGCTGCGCGCCGCGGGCAAGGCCGTCAAGGACCACACCCTGCGCCACCTCGACCGCTACCTACTCCAGCTGGAGGCCTCCGTCACGGCCGCCGGCGGTACCGTCCACTGGGCCGCCGACGCCGACGAGGCCAACCGCATCGTCACGGACCTGGTGCTCGCCACCGGCGAGAGCGAGGTCGTCAAGGTCAAGTCCATGGCCACCCAGGAGACCGGCCTCAACGAGGCCCTGGAAGCCGCGGGGATCGCCGCCTACGAGACCGACCTCGCCGAACTCATCGTCCAGCTCGGCCACGACCGGCCCTCGCACATCCTCGTCCCCGCCATCCACCGCAACCGGCGCGAGATCCGGGACATCTTCCGCTCCGAGATGGGCGGATGGGGCCGCCCCGCCCCCGAGGACCTCGGCGACGACCCCCGCGAACTCGCCGAAGCCGCCCGCCTCCACCTGCGCGAGAAGTTCCTGCGGGCCAAGGTGGCCGTCTCCGGCGCCAACTTCGTGGTCGCCGAGACCGGCACCATGGTCGTCCTCGAATCCGAGGGCAACGGACGCATGTGCCTGACCCTGCCCGACACCCTCATCTCCGTCGTCGGCATCGAGAAGGTCGTCCCCACCTTCCGCGACCTCGAAGTCTTCCTCCAGACCCTGCCGCGCTCCTCCACCGCCGAGCGGATGAACCCGTACACCACCATGTGGACCGGCACCCACGAGGGGGACGGCCCCTCCGCGTTCCACCTCGTCCTCCTCGACAACGGCCGCACCGACACCCTCGCCGACGCCACCGGCCGCCAGGCCCTGCGCTGCATCCGCTGCTCGGCCTGCCTGAACGTCTGCCCCGTCTACGAACGCGCCGGCGGCCACGCCTACGGCTCCGTCTACCCGGGCCCCATCGGCGCCGTCCTCAGCCCCCAACTGCGCGGCACCGCCGGCGCCGTCGACGCCAGCCTGCCCTACGCCTCCACCCTCTGCGGTGCCTGCTACGAGGTCTGCCCCGTCGCCATCGACATCCCCGAGATCCTCCTCCACCTCCGCGAACGCGTGGTCCAGGGCGGCCCCGTGACCCGCGAGGGCGTCCGCGTACGCCTGCGCCCCGCACACGGCCACACCGCCGAACGGGCCGCCATGCGCGCCGCCCGGCTGCTCCTCGACCACCCCGGTGCGCTGCGCGCGGGGGAGCGGCTGCTGGCCCGCGCCCGCCGGCTGCGCCCCCGGCGCCTGCCCGGCCCCGGCCGGGCCTGGACCGACACCCGCGAACTGCCCGACATCCCGGCGGAACCCTTCCGCGACTGGTGGCTCCGAGAACGGGGGAACCGACCTTGAGCACCAGGGACCGCATCCTGTCCCGCATCCGGCGGGCCACCGCCGGGGCCCCGGACGCCCCGCCCGTCCCGCGGGACTACCTCCGCGTCCACGGCAGCCGGACCCCGGCCGAGACCGCGGACCTCCTCGCCGCCAACCTCACGGAGTACCGGGCGACAGTCCACCGCACCGACGAGGACGGCATCGCGCGGCTGCTGGCCCGGCTGCTCGCGGCCTCCCGCACGGTCCTCGTTCCGCCGGCCCTGCCGGGGCACTGGCTGGCGTCCGCCACCGCGACCCGCGTCCACGACGACCCGGCCTCCACCCCGTACGACCTGGACCGCGTCGACAGCGTGGTCACCGGCTGCGCCCTGGCCATCGCCGAGACCGGCACCCTCGTCCTCGACGGCGGCCCCGACCAGGGCCGGCGCCGCATCACCCTGGTCCCGGACCACCACGTGTGCGTGGTCCGGGTCCCCGACCAGGTCGTGGACTCCGTCCCGCAGGCCCTCGAACGCCTCGACCCGACCCGCCCGCTGACCTGGATCTCCGGCCCCTCCGCCACCAGCGACATCGAACTCGACCGGGTGGAGGGCGTGCACGGCCCCCGCACCCTCGACGTCGTACTCCTCGGCGCACAATAGCCGCATGCCATCCCACATCGCCCTGACCGCCCTCGTGGTCCACGACTACGACGAGGCCATCGACTTCTACACGCGAGCGCTCGGCTTCGAACTCGCCGAGGACACCCCCCGGCCGGACGGTTCCCGCTGGGTCGTGGTCCGCCCGCCCGGCGCCAAGGAGTCCGCCCTCCTCCTGGCCCGCGCCAAGGACGACGCCCAGCGCTCCCGGATCGGCGACCAGACCGGCGGCCGCGTCGGCTTCTTCCTCTACACCGCCGACTTCGCCGCCGACCACGCCCGGATGACCGCCGAGGGCGTCCGCTTCCTGGAGGAGCCGCGCCACGAACCGTACGGCTCCGTGGCGGTCTTCGAGGACCTCTACGGCAACCGCTGGGACCTCCTCCAGCCGGCCTAGGCCCCCGGGTTCCCCGTCAGCCGGGGAGCCTCGGCCGCCGCGTCGACCCGCTCCCCGGCCTCCACCCGCCCGGCCAGCTCCCGGGCCCACCCGAGGAGCCCGGCCACGTCCAACCCGTACGCCTCCCCGAGCCCCAGCCCGGCCAGCGCCCCGGCCCCGCGCCGCAGCAGCCGCGCCCCGCCGACGGAGTTCCCCCGCGCGGCGTGCGTCAGCCCCACCGCCAGCTGCGCCAGCGCCTTCCACAGGCCGGCGTCCTCGGCCCGCCCGGACTTCCACGCGTCCTCGAACACCTCGTGCGCGTGGAAGGGCATCCCGGCGTCCAGCAGCCGCTGCGCCTCCGCCACCGTCAGCCCCGGCGCCCGCACCACCCCCTCGGGCTGCCGCGCCACGCCCTCGGCCCCGTACGGCAGCGGCCGCCCCAGCCCGTCCCGCGGCCGCGCACTGCGCGCCCGCCCCTCACCGTCCCGATCGCGTTCCCGTTCCGTCACCCGGCCATCCTGCCCGCCACCGATTACCCGTGCACACGCACCCCTCGCCGTGGGGTAATGTTCTGCATGTGCCCGGCACGAGGGGGAAACCCCAGGTGAGGGGCACGAAGCAGTAACGGGACGTGGCGCAGCTTGGTAGCGCACTTGACTGGGGGTCAAGGGGTCGCAGGTTCAAATCCTGTCGTCCCGACCATGCTTTATGCAGGTCGGAGGCCGTTCTCTCATCCACGAGAGGACGGCCTTTCGTGTGTCCGGGGCCATGGTGGTCGCAATGTGGTCGCACGTCCAGCCTGTGGCCGGTCCGTTGCCGCGCAGAAGGCCGGCGGCGCGGGGAAGTGGACCCGGCCGAGGGCTTCGCGCAGCTGCTGCAGGTGGTCGCGTGGTGGTCGCAGCCATGCCGGGCGGCGTGTTTCGCGGCCGGTGTTCTGGGCTCCGGTGAGGGTGCGGTCGATGGTGTCGACGGCTTCGCGGGCTGCCTGCCGGGTGAGGTGGCTGTAGATGTTCGCGGTGGTCGACAGGGTGGAGTGCCGCAGCGTCTTGGACACCACAGTGCGCGGAACGCCGGCGGAGATCGTGATCGTGGCAGCCAGGTGACGCAGGTCGTGGACGGTGATCCGCGGGACGCCAGCCTCTTCGGACAGCTCGTGTAGCCGGTCGAGGACCTGGTGCGGTCCGAGCGGTCGCCCGTCGGGTCGGCAGAAAACCAGACCGGTGAACGGGTCGTCAGGATCACCCCTCGTACGGGTCGTTGTGAGCGTCCGGTGCCTGAGTGCGGTAGCGACGCGAGGTGAGATGGTGACCCAGGCGCGGCTGGAGCGGGTCTTCGGGGCGGTGATGACGAGGTGGTTGTTGTCGATCGCGGAGAGCGTGCAGCGCACGTAGAGGAGGCCCTCGCCGAGGTGGACGTCGTCCCAGTGGAGTCCGAGGGCTTCGCCTTTGCGCATGCCGGTGCCGATGAGGAACTCGAATAGGTCGGCGATCTCGGGGTCGGCCTGGTGGCAGTAGGTGAGGAAGCGTGCGGCCTCCTGCGCGGTCCAGATGCGTCGTTCCGGTGCCGGCGGGCGGCGTAGGACCGGGGGAGAAGCGGGGTTGTCGGACGGCGTCGCCGAGGGCGCTGGAGAGGGTGGCCAGGCAGCTGTAGAGGGTGGTGCGGCCGCGGCCGGCGGCGAGCTGGCAGGTGACGAAGGCGGAGATGTGGCGGTGGGCGAGCTGGTCGAGCTTGAGTGTGCCGAAGGCGGGGATGAGGTCGTTGCGGACGTAGTCGCGGTAGCGGGCCATCGTGGTCGGCTTCAGCACCAGGGCCTTCGCCTGCAGCCAGGCGTCGAGGTAGGCGGCGACGGTCTGGCTCGGGTCGGCGTTGTACCCGCCGGCCTCGCCCTCGAGGAACCGGCCCAGCGCCTGCTCGGCCGCGTCCTGGGTGGAGAATCCGCCCCGTCGCACCGTGGTGCGGTGACGGTCCGGGGTGGGGACGTCGACGGCGAAGTTCCAGGTGCCGTGCTGGCTGTCCGTGGTCAGGTGGGGGCAGCGGGTGCCGAGCTGGTGGTGCTGGGGGTCTCTGCAGCCGCAGCGGCGGTAGATCCGGCCGCGGCCGACGCTGGTATGCATGGGGATCGCCTCCAGGAGGCGAGAGCTGGAGTGGATTCTTCCAGCGTGCGACCACAGGCGACCACCACGCCTTCCAGAGCCTCTTGACCAGCACGTTTCCCTTGGCAGTGCGCCAAGGGCAGCGCGGTTACCCAGCTCTGCGGGAGCGGCGTACGATCCCCTCTCTCTTCGACGGCACGGGGCATCACCAACCCGCTCGGAGGGCTACCCAAGCTGTAGCCGCCGGTGAGCCCAGGTTGGGGTTCGTACAGGTCGCGGCCGGTGCCGTTCGGCACCGGCCACGTCTATCGGCGGACATGGCCCCGGTGGAGCAGGGCGCTGTCACCCCGCTCCGGCCTGCGGATATCTAGGGGATGGGGAACTTGCTCAGAGGGTTGACGATCTCAGCGTGCCCTTCGAAGGTGAAGAGCGCGGTACCGGCTGCTGCGGGACTCGTACCGAAGGTGTCGGTGAAGGCCGCCGCGGCCGGGGTCGTGATGTACAGGGTGTTGGGTGAGGCGTCGAAGGTGGTGGGGGTGACCTTGGCCAGGCTCGGCGAGGATTTGTAGTGCAGGAAGTCGGTGGGGGTGGCCGGTGAGCCGTCCGGGGCGAAGTCTGCGCTGGTGTCGCCTTCGGTGAGGCGGACGTGGATGTGGAGGTTGGTCACGTCCAGACGGTGTCCGTTGCGCGAGAAGCGCATGCCGCCTTGGAGGGGGGCGTCCCCGCCGGAAAGGTTGGCCTTGGCGGTGCCGGTGCCCGGCAGGGTCACGCAGGTGCCCGTGGCCGTCGCGGGTGCGATGGCTTCCATGGTGACGCCCTGGGCTTCCGCGGCGCGAGCTGCCTCGGGGGTGAGGCAGTACGTTCCGGTGCCGCGCAGAGACAGGTCGGGGCCGATGGCGGCGACGGTGGCGACGGCTGCCACAGCCACGAGTGACAGGGTGGCCAGGCGCTTCTGGGTGGGAGAGATATTCATGCCCCGGTAACGAATCGCCTCCGGATACGACGCGAACAGCGGATCATGATCACCCGAATGCCACGTACCAGCCTCTCGCGGCGACTCACGAAGCTCTTCTGCCGGGAAGCCGGCGCCAGGCCAGGTCAGATAGCCCACGGTGCGCAGCGCCGGACATCGTGCGCGAGGGCCTTCATCGCTTCCGCCCGGGTCAGTTGGCGCGGCAGTAGCCGAGGCAGGTCGCAGGGCAGGGCGGACTGGGTGGGCGGCTGGAATCCGAGTTGGGCCAGGCGCGCCATGCCGTGGGTGCGGGAGTGCGCCGTGGCGGGTTCGGCCAGCAGTGGGCCCCGGGCGGGTCGGCCGGCTTCCTCCAACCAGTCGAGGCAGGCTTCCTCGATGTCGGCCGCGGTCAGCCGCGCCGGCCCGGCGGTGGCCCAGTGAACGCCGCCCATGGTGGGGTCCCCGGCGAGCAGGGCTTCGGTCAGCGCGATGATGTAGTCGACGAGCAGTTCCATGGGCAGGATGTCGCACCAGTGGTCGGGGTTGACGGGCACGCCGCCGGCCCTGCCGCGCAGCAGTACGTCGTACAGGACGTGGGGGAACTGGTGCCGGGGTGGCGTGGAGGCGCTGCGCGAGGCGAACAGCAGAGCGGGCCGCACGATGGCGACGGGCTGCTCACTGTGGGCTGCCCACTCCTCGGCCCGGCGCTTGGAGCTGCTGTAGGCACGCATCGAGCGGGCGGTGAGGTCGTCGCCGGTGACCTCGAAGGCGGCCGCGGCCGAGGAGAGCAGGACCACGGGTGCCTGTGCCTCTGCGGCGAGTCGGAGGATCCGGCGGGTGCCGTCGGCGTTGACGTCGTCGAAGGCGGTGAGATCGGGCGGGGCGAAGGCGGTCAGGGCGCCGCAGTGGACGATGACGTCGGTACGAGCCGCCAGATCGCGGCGCCGGCGGGTGTCCAGTCCGAGGCCCTCGGCGGTGAGGTCGGCCTGTACGCAGGTGGGGGCGCCCGGGGGGCGGCTGCGGTGGACGAGTGCGGTGACTTGGTAGCGGGCGGCGAGCGCCGGGAGCAAAGCGGAGCCGATCACTCCCGTCGCGCCGGTGAGCAGGACGGTCGGGCGAGGCGAAGTCATGGTGTGCCTCCATCGGGCTTGTGGGCGGGACGGCGGATGCGGTGCCCGGTTCGAGACTGGTTGCCGCAAGAGTTCAATGGCGGGTGGCGGCGGCCAGTGTCGCCAGTTCCTGCTCCCACAGGCGGGGCAGGTCTCGGACGTGCTGGTGCTCGCCGCGGGCGGTGAAGGAGACGGTGGCCCGGGTGCCGCAGAGGAGGAGCGCGCTGGAGAAGAGATGGCCGGCGGCGAGCGGTGGCATGGCGGTGCTGCCGATGACGGGGGCTCCATCGAAGGCCAACGGGGTCGGGATCCCCAGCAGGGTGGCGCTGGCCAGCGCGTCCCCCGGGCTGAGTGAGGGCGCGATGTGCTGCCACAACATGTGGTGGGGCGCCCGGTCCAGGATGCGGCGGATCTGGTCTCGGGGCCAGAAGCGGGTCTGCTCGACCATGCGCTCGAGGCGCTGGCCCGCACTCGGCTCGTCCACCGGAAGGAGCAGGCGCGCATGCCCCATCCGGTTGCCTCGGTCCTGGCGCTCGGTGCGGAGTCGTACGTTGAACGGGACCCGCACGGGGACGGGCTGCTGGCATGCGCCCGGTGACAGCCAGGTCCGTACGGCACCAGCCAGGGCGGCGAGGTAGATGTCGTTGAGGGAGGCGCCCGAGGCGCGGACCACGGCACGCATGGTGTCCACGGGAACGTCCACGCAGGTCAGGAGCCGATCATCGGTGCATGGTGGGCAGCTTGCCGACCGGCGGCCTTCAAGCGGCTGCTCGGTCAGGGGAATTGCGGGGACGCGGTCGGTGAACAGGCGCCGGATCGTGTGCGCGACGGCTGCGCCGTCCTGGGCGGCGTGGTGGACGCGGTAGGCGAGCAAATATTCGTCCTCGCGTTCAGCGTCCAGCAGCCACACACCCCAGCGCGGCCGGTCGTCCGGAACCGGCTGGTTGGCCATCCTCTCCGTACCTGTGCGTGGATCGCCGCCGCCACCGAGAACGTGAACGTGATCGCCCACATGGAAGGAGTCGAACGGGTTCCAGCGCTCCTCGCGGGGCGGACCGTCCAAATACTCCTGGAGTACGGGTACTTCAGCCAGGCGGGCAGCGATCAGGGAGGCAAGCCGCTCCGGGCCGGGTCTGGGGCCGCGCAGCCGTAGGGCGACACCGACGACGAATCCGTCGTCGGGACGCTGACGCGCCCACTCCAGCATGCCGCGGTCCTGCGCGGGGCTGAACTCCCCCTCGGCCGAGAGCGCGGCAGGCCCCCCATTGCCCTTGGCCGCCACCGGTTCCTCCACTTCTCGGTCTTTATATGAAGGGGAACGGCCCTGGACGGGTTTGGTTACTACCGGTGCTGGTGGGGGCGTCACCTCAGCCCTTCCCCAGTCACCTGAACGGCGGCATGAATGACCCGAATGGCTCAGGTGGCTTCTGCTCGGTTGCGATGGGGAGTGCAACGTACGGTCAGCTGCTGGTCATGGACGGCCGCGCTCCGTGCTTCGGCCTACCCTACCCAGCCGGCCCGCCCGGCCCGGGACAGCAGACCTCCCCGTCGGAACGTCCGTTCCACATGCCCACAGTTCGCCCGACGCTCGGTGAAAGGAACCTCCGGTCATGCCCGGCCACTGCGACTCCGGTTCTGCCTCCTCGCTCGCTGCTGCTGCCCCGGGTGCCTTATCGGCGAAGCCGGAGTGGGCCCCGCTTCCGGTTGTCGTCAGCGGCCATGCCGCCGATTGCGGCGACCGTCCCGCGCTCAGCTTCGTCAGCTACAGCCACGTCCCGGAAGGGGCCTGGCACACGCTGACCTTCGCGGAGGTGGACCTGCGGGCACGGGCGCTCGCCGCCGCTCTCGAAGCCCGCTTCCCCCGGGGCGAGCGCGTGGCAGTGCTGTGCCCGCAAGGCAGCGGGTACGGTCTGGCGTTCCTGGCCTGCCTGTACGCCGGCATGATCGCGGTACCGCTGTTCCCGCCGGAGGATCCCCGCCGTACCGGCCGGCTGAAGGCAGTGCTGGCGGACGCGGATCCGGTGTGCCTGCTCACCGTGGAGCAGGAGTCGGCACCCTGCCGGAACCTGGCCGACGGGCGCCTGCCGGTATGGGCGGTGGACGACATCGATCTCAGCCTCGCAGCCCACTGGTCAGGACACGCTGCCGCCCCGGGGGACCCCGCCTACCTGCAGTACACCTCCGGCTCCACCGGAAACCCCCGGGGTGCCGTCATCACCCACGGAAACCTCGTGGCCAGCACGCGCCAGGTCATCGAGGGTTGCGGCCTGTCCGACAGCACCCCCCTTGCCAGCTGGCTGCCGCTCTACCACGACATGGGGCTCTGCAACGGCGTGCTCCTCCCGATGCTGGCCGGCGCGCACCTGGCGCTCATGTCCCCGCTGGCATTCATCCAGCGCCCCGTGCGCTGGCTGCGGCTGCTCGACGCGCACCGGGCCCACCTCAGCGCCGGCCCGAACTTCGCCTACGACCTCTGCGTCCGCAAGATCCCCGAACCCGCTGACCTGAACCTGGATTTGAGCTGCGTGCGCGTGCTGACCAACGGGGCGGAGCCGGTTCGCCCGGGCACCCTGCGCCGCTTCACCGAGGCCTTCGCGGGCTCGGGGCTCGCCCCTGATGTGGTCAAGCCCAGCTACGGGCTGGCCGAGGCCACCGTGCTGGTGTCCTGCAACCGCGTCGGACAGCGCTGGACCGAACTCGTTCTGGACAGCGCAGCGCTCGCCTCCGGCCGGGTCCGCGTCCTGAACGGCACCGCAACCGCCGCCGGTGCAGGGGCGACCACGGTCGTGGGCTGCGGTCGGCCCGTCGGCCAGGACGTACGGATCGCCGACCCGGAGACCGGCGTCGAGCGGGAGCCCGGCCTCACCGGTGAGATCTGGGTACGCGGCCCCAATATCGCCGCTGGCTACTGGAACCAGTCGGAGTCCTCCGCCGAGCTCTTCGACCGGACCCTGAAGAACCTTGACGGCGCCGAGCATGGCTGGATGCGTACGGGGGACTTGGGCTTCGTACACGAGGGCGAGGTGTTCGTCCTCGGCAGGATGAAGGACGTCATCATCATCCACGGCGCCAACCACGCGGCCGCTGACATCGAGGACACCGTCCACCAGGCGATCGGCGAAGCCGTCCCCGGCGGGGTCGCCGCCTTCGCCGTACCGGGCGACGACCACGAGGGCGACCGGCTCGTCATCGTCGTGGAACTCACCGCCGGGCCCCTGCAAGCCGAGTCCATCGGCCTGCGCCACCGCGTCCAGACCGCCGTCGCCACCCGCCACGGCGTGCGGCCCTACGACGTCCTCGCCGCCAAGCGCGGCAGCCTGCCACGTACCACCAGCGGCAAGCTCCGGCGCGGCGACTGCCGTGACCGCTACCTCGTGGAGCGGGACGCGACCTGCCTGACCACGAAGATCAGGGACGCCCAGTGAAAGACCACACCGAGATCTCGGACATCACCGACTGGCTGGCCGGCCACCTCGCCGCCCTGCTGGACGTCCCCGCCGCGGACATCGACACCACCGTGCCTCTGGATGCCCTCGGTGTCACCTCGATGGAAGAGGTCGCCCTCACGGGCGCCCTGGAAGAGCAGTACGGGCTGACCATCCCCCTCACCGACGTGAGGCGCCACCCCAGCGTCGAGTCCCTCTGCGCCCACCTCAACGGCCTCGTCGCCCAACACCCCAACGAAGCCCTTTCCTCGACCGGGGAAGGCGCGGCATGAGCGGTCCGGCCGGCCGATCGCCGCGTGTCGCTGTCATCGGGGCAGGCGTATCGGGCCTCTGCATGGGGCACCGGCTCAAGAGCGCGGGCATCGACGACTTCGTCATCTACGAGAGGGCGCCCGAGGTCGGCGGGGTGTGGCGGGACAACACCTACCCGGGCCTCAACTGCGACCTGCCCTCGCGCAACTACGCGTACTCCTTCGCCCCGAACGCGGAGTGGACGCAGTTCTACTCCGACGGCCAGGAGATCCGCCGCTACCTCAACCACGTAGCGGACACCTGCGGCCTGCGCGAGCACATCCGGCTCGGCGAGGAAGTCACCACCGCGACCTTCGCCGACGGGCAGTGGACTCTCGAGACGGCCCTGGGAGCGACGGAATCGTTCGACTTCCTCCTGTGCGCCACCGGACTGCTCGTCCATCCGAAGGTTCCGCAGATCCCCGGCCTGGACGAGTTCGCGGGCGCCGCATTCCACTCCTCGCGCTGGGACCACACCGTCCCACTGGCAGGGCGGCGGATCGCCGTCATCGGAACGGGATCAACCGGCGTCCAGCTCACCTGCGCACTCGCCGAAACGGCCGGCCGCTTCATGCTCTTCCAGAGAACCCCGCAGTGGGTCTTCCCGAAGGTGAACAAGCGCTACAGCGCCTGGGCCAAGGCGGCCCACCGACGCATCCCGGGCTTCTCCCGCCTCGCCGACCACGCATGGCGTCTCGCCTATGAACACACCATCGGCGCGGCGCTGGTCAAGCCGGGGTTGCGGCGCGCCCTGTTCGGCCTCGGATGCCGCCTCGCGCTGAGGAGCGTCCGGTCGGCTCCGCTACGGCGCAAACTCACCCCCGACTACCAGCCGATGTGCAAGCGGATCGTCACCGCCTCCGGGTTCTACCGGGCCGTCCAGCTACCCCACGTCGACGTGGTGACCGAGTCGCTCGAGAAGATCACGCCCACCTCGATCCTCACCGCCGACGGCCAGGAACACCCGGTGGACGTCATCATCCTCGCCACCGGATACCACGCGGACGCCTACACCCGGCCCATGAAGGTGACCGGACAGGACGGGATCACCCTGGACGCGGCATGGGCGGACGGTCCACGCGCCTACCGGACCGTCGCCGTCTCGCGCTTTCCGAACATGTTCCTCCTGTGCGGACCCAACAGCCCCTATGCCAACGAGCCGGTCCTGCGAACGGCGGAAACCCAGGCCGACTACATCATGCAGTGGATCTCCCTCTTTCAAGAAGGGAAGATCTCGCAGGCCGCCCCCACCCGTGAGGCGACCGACTCCTACAACGCCGCCATCAACCGGGCGCTCCCACGCACCGTCTTCGCCGCCGGCTGCGCCAGCTGGTACCAGGACGTGCACGGCGTGCCGGTGATCTGGCCGTGGACCGCGAGCCGGCACCGAAAGATGCTCGCCGCGATCCGGCCCGACGACTTCGATACCCGACCCGGTCATGCACATCCCGAGGCGGACCGGCCCCTACAGATGGAGAACCCCTGATGTACGAGAAGCTGCTCGCTCTGCTGGACGAGATGGGCATCGACATCGCGCAGGCGACACCGCAGACCACCTTCCGCGACCTCGAGATGGACTCCCTGTCGCTGACCGAGCTGGCTGTCAACATCTCGGACGACACGGGCGTCTTCGCCGACGGCGAGGTCAGGGACATGACCCTCGCCCAGGCCGCACAGCGCCTGATGCAGGCAGCCGAGCCGCAACAGGCGTGACGCGGCGGGTCGCCCCCACCTCCCCGCCACACCAGCGGAACCTGCAGCGATCAGCGCCGCCCTCTGACCTCACGGATGAAAGTAAAATCCATGACCGGCACCCGCCAACAACCCGCGACGGCAACCGCACGTCTCGGCCCAGTCCCGGGCCAGGAATTGACGAAGCGACCCGAGATCGCCGTCACCGGTCTCGGCATGCTCACCCCCGCCGGAACCGATGTGGAAACCACCTGGCACGGCGTCTGCGACGGCACGCCCACCGCTGCCACCTTCGACCGGCTCGCCGGACTTCCCGTCGATTTCTGCTGCTCCATCCCGTCGTTCGACGCCGACGCCGCGATCGGGCGCCGCACCGCCCGTCGCCTGGACCGCTCCACGCAGCTCGTCATCGCGGCCGCCAAACAGGCGCTGAACGATGCCGGTCTCGACCCGAACACCTGGGACAGCGCCCGAGTCGCGGTCATCACCGGCATCGCCCTCGGCGCCTCCCACACCTGGGAGAACCAGCACGACATCCTGCGCGACCGCGGACCCAAGCAAGTGTCGCCCCTAATGATCACCATGATCGGGCCGAGTGCCGTGGCAGGGGAAGTCGCGCTCGCCTGTCGCGCCCACGGTCCCAGCCTCATGACTGCAACCGCCTGCGCTTCCGGCGCCACGGCCATTTCGCTCGGGCGCGACCTCCTCGCTACCGGACAGTGCGACATCGTCATCGCCGGCGGCACCGAATCCTGCGCCACCCCTCTGATCGTGACCGGCCTCGCCCAACTCGGCGCCCTCTCCAGGCGATGCGACGACCCCGCCGCCGCTTCCCGGCCCTTCGACCAGGCGCGTGACGGATTCGTCCTGGGCGAAGCAGCCGCCGTCCTCATCCTCGAACGGGCGAAGGACGCGAGGGCACGCGGCCACCGGCCCCGCGCCCTACTCGCCGGCTGTGGCTCCACCACCGATGCCCATCACCCCACGGCACCCCACCCTGAAGGCCGCGGGGCCAAGGAGGCCATGCGCCTGGCCCTGGCCGACGCCGATCTCAGCCACCACGACGTCGCGTACGTCAACGCGCACGGCACCTCGACCCTCCTCAACGACGCCGTCGAAGCCGACGTGATCCGCACCCTGCTGCCCCGCGGACCCCTGGTCACCTCCACCAAGGGGGTGCTGGGCCATTCATTGGGGGCAACAGGCGCGGTCGAAGCGGCTCTGACCGTCCTGAGCGTGCAGCACTCCCTGGTCCCCCCGACTGCCAACCTGGAGAGCCCGGACTTCGGCTGCGACCTGAACTTCGTCACCAAGGCCGCCGAGAGCCGGCGCATCGAGGCGGCACTCAGCAACTCGTTCGGCTTCGGCGGCCACAACGTGGTCCTTGCCTTCCGGGCCCCGTGAATCCATGCACATCAGGAGCGAGCGATGACGCCTTCCCACGCAGGTCGCACAGAGCGCCGACCTGCCTCGCCGCCCGAGTTCGGATCCGGAATCCCGGAGGGTTTCACCCGGATCCACCCGGCCGTGCCCGTCATCCTCTACGGCCCGGCCGTCATCCTGCTCACGGCTCTGGCGCTTCCGTACGTCGACTGGCCCGCACTGGTCGGATACGGCGTGCTCGGCTACCTGGCGTGGACACTGACGGAGTACTGGGTCCACCGGGCAGCCTTCCACTTCACCCCGAGAGGACCACGAACGCAAAGGCTGCACTGGATGGTGCACGGTCTTCACCATGACCACCCCAGCGATTCGCGGCGCCTGGTCCTGCATCCTCTGGCCACCCTCCTCGGCAACAGCACCACCTACGGCCTCAGCCACACCCTCTTCGACGCAGGCGCCGCGGACGCCGTCACTGCCGGATTCATCGCCGGCTACCTCCTCTACGAGGCACTGCACTACCACCTGCACCACAACTCGCCGTCATCCGTACTCGGGCGTCGCTTGCGCGCACACCACCTGCGCCACCACTTCCAGGACGACGGCCGCGGGTTCGGCATCAGCTGCCCCTACTGGGACACCGTCTTCGGTACGGCGCCCGCACCCGCAGGGACGCACTGACTCTGGCCTGCCCCACGGGAGAGCTACGAACTCCTACTCGAAGCGGCGTGCAGCAGTGGGTGACCCGGTCGCCATAACAGCGCAGCCGAACCCACTTGTCACCTGGACCGGCACCTGCCACCGACCGACAGGCCACCTCATGGCAGCCCTGCGACAGATCTGACGAAGCACTCCAGCACGTGTCCGGCCGGTCGCTGCGCGGCTGCGGACCCTCCCTCCGGGGGAAGGGCCGGGAAAAGCAGTTGGCCGACAGGTGTTGCAGGTGACGCTTTGTCGGCGGCCCGCTGAGGGGGCCTGCCGTGCCCACCGGTTTGGCGCGGGAGGTCAGCCCCTGCCGAAGCTCCTGGAGGAATGCGGCGGGGAGGGTCATGTGGTGCCCCTTGGGGGCCAGTTGGGGCCCAGTGCCCACGTCGATGGGTGCACAGCATGTATGGATGTGCATGCTGTGCGCCCTCGGATTGCCGTATGTCTGGACTTTTTCACCGACCCCTGGGGGTCAAGGGGTCGCAGGTTCAAATCCTGTCGTCCCGACCAGCGTTTATGCAGGTCGGAGGCCGTTCTCTCACACGTGAGAGGGCGGCCTTTTCCGTGCCCGGAATGCTGGTGGTCGCAGCCATGCCGGGCGGTCTGTACGCGTGCTGGTCTTCTCGGCTCTGGTCAGCGTGTGGTCGACGGCTTCGCAGGCTGCCTGCTGGGTGAGGCAGCGTCTTGGAGACCACGGTCAGCGGCACGCGGGGTGAGATGGCGACCCGGCCGCGGCTGGAGGGGGTCTTCGGCGTGGTGATGACGAGGTGGTTGTTGTCGATGGCTGAGAGGGTGCAGCGGACGTAGAGGACGTGTTCCACGTAGGCCGAGATGTGGCGGTGGGCGAGCTGGTCGAGCTTGAGGGTGCCGACGTGGGGACGAGGTCGTTGCGAACGTAGTCGCGGTACCGGGCCATCGTCGTCGGCTTCAGCACGAGCGCTTTCGCAGTGAGCCACGCGTTCAGATAGGGGCGGCGATAGTGGTTCGGGTCGGCGTCGAACCCGCCGGCCTCGCCCTCGAGGAACCGCCGCAATGCATCGGCTGAGTCTTGGCTGACGAACCACCTCGACGGACCGTCGCCCGACGACGTTCCGGTGCAGGGACATCGACGGCGAAGGCCCAGGTCCCGTGGGTGCTGTCGGTGGCCAGGTGAGGACAGCGAGCACCGATCTGGTGGCGGTGGGTGTCACGGCAGCCGCAGCGGCGGTGGGCATACCCTCGGGGACCGGAAATCGTCTGCTCATGGTCGGGATGGCAGCGGGTGGTCCGCAACTGGTCCGGATCTCGGTCCGCCCAGGGGCAGCGTCGTCTTGGGTCGTAGCGGGCGCTGAGCGTCAGGCTGGGGAGTCGCCGGCCTGGGTCTTGAATTCGCGATCACGAGGAGAGATCAGTGTGCCGTGGTGGAAGCCGAGCCGAGGGTCGTGCCGCCAGGAGAGGCCGTCGACGTACTGCCGCAGTTCCGGCATGTGCACGCGCTGGCGGACCGTGTTGGCGGGGTAGTCGTAGATGGTGATGGTGTTGAGTCCGCGGTTGGCGGTGAACAGCAGGGTCTGGTCGGCGGAGAGCTGGCAGGCGTACACGGAATCGAGCAGGGTTCCGCGCGAGACCCGCAGGGCGGCGAGGAAGTGCCTGCTGCTCGCGGTCGGTGAGCCGCGGGTGAAGGCGTCGGTCACCTGGTGCAGTGCCTGTCGGCCGGCGAGGAGCTGCTCGGGCAGGCCGGGGCGCTCGTCGATGATCCGGTGGGTGGCGAAGTCGTCCAGGTCGATCATGACGATGGTGCCGCTGCCGCCGTTGCAGTAGATCAGTTCGCGGTCGGAGACGCAGACGTCCGAGTTGATGTGCGCCGGGGTCTCCCGCGGGGCCGTCCAATGGCGCAGGACCTGTCCGTGTGCGGCGTCGATCTCGAAGACGTATTCCTTGAGGTAGGCCATGGCCCATTCGTGCCAGTCGTGTCCTTCCTGGGGCAGGACGCGGAAGGAGAGGGCGTAGAACCGGTCTTCGCGGGGGTGGGCGGCCACGTGCCAGCAGGTGGCGGGTAGGCCGACGTGGCGGGCCATGCCGGTGTGCAGGTCGAAGATGCCGACCTCGCGGGCCTCGCCGCGGCCGGGGTGGTCCATGCCGCCGTAGACGAGGTAACGGCCGGAAGCCGTGGTCTTCATGGCGTGGGGCAGCTTCAGGCCGTGCGGGCCCAGGCGCTCGGGAGCGTCGAGTTTGTCGAGGTCGAACCGCCACAGGTGTTCCCCGATCGCGCCGACGAACTCCCGGTCACCCAGCCAGGTGACGTGCGTGGTGCCTTTGATGGACGAGTCGGTAGGTTCGATCCTCAGGGTGGACAGGCGGGCGGTCTCGTCGAGGGTGGCGGTGTCGTAGAAGAGCAGGTGCTGGCCGGTGTTGCCGAGGAATCCGACGGCGTGGTCCGGGCTGACGCTGACGGCGTGGCCGCCGGCGATGCCGTCGTAGTAGTCGATCTTATAGGCGTACCGGCCGGTGGCGGGGTCGTAGTGGAAGACGCAGACGCCTGCCCGGCCTTCGAGTCCGTTGAGGCCGTTGCCGTCGAGGGCGATGTGGAAAGCGTACGGGTACTCGTGCGGCTCGGTGGCCAACGGGATCAACGGGGCTGCCTTTCGGGCCTGAAGTGACGGAAGCCAGAACTGTCGGTGTAGCCGGGCCGCATCGGCCTCCACGGGGCCCACCCGGCCGGCGGGCTCAACGGCTCGGCCGCGCGGGCGACGGTGTCCCAGAGGGAGGAGGCGGCACCGGCCGCCTCCCCGACCGGCTCGGCGCTGCCCTGCCCGTGTGCCGCGATAGTGCTCAGGGTGATACGGAAGGACGTGCGGTAGGCGTCCTCCACCAGAGCGCGCCTGACTGCGGGCCACAGCACGGGGGTGATCGCCCGCCACAACGGAGGAAGGGCGAACTGCTGATAGGCGCAGACGGTCACTCCAGTGCCGCCCGGGGTCCGGGCGAAGGACACCGAGCCGTCGTCCTGGACGGCGGAGCCGTTCGCACTGTGCACCTGCCGCCAGCGCAGCAGTTGCTTGTCCAGGCCGTAGTCAATGGTTTCCAGCTTGCAGACGTCGAGCACATCCGCGCCGGAGAGTGCGAGGTAGGCGGGCTGGGCCCGGCTGATGCTGCGCTCGAGCTGCCGGATCGGCCTGCCGGCCTCATCCCGCGCCCGGACATCCGTACTGCCGCCAAGGTAGCCGCTGGTCAGACCGATCACCCGGCTGATGTCGAGGGATGCGGTGAAGTCGTCGAACGCAGTGGGCACTTCCGCCTCGCAACGGAACAACACGGCTTCGTCCAGGTAGCGCCACCGCATCCCGTCGGCATCGGGCGGGACGGCCGCGATCAGCTGGTCCAGTGGTTCCAGATGGCCAGTCACCGCCTCGAACTCCGAGGGCCCGAAGGCCAGTACGTCGACGCCGAGCGGTGTCTCCGCCGTACGAGGCGCGGCGTCATTCGGGCTGATCCGGAGGGCGGACGCCAACCCTGTCGCCAACTCGGCCGTTTGGTCGACGACCGTCAGTAACCTTCGCAGCGCCACTTCGGCCAGGGGGATGTTGGGCATGGTTCCGCCCTACCCGGCGCCACCACCTCCCATACCAGCCGTGCTCGCCGAGTCCGGCCCATGCGCCGATCGGCGAACTGTCGAGGTGGACGGTGTACCCGTCGGCTCTCGGGGCCGGCGGTAGCGGCGCATGGATAGCGGTAACGCCGTCAAGAAGAACTCGGCACGCGCGTCGGTGCCGACGGGATCCGGCCACTTCCCGGATCCCGGGCGCTACCTGCCGCCTCACCTGTGAACATTCATCACGGACACGTCAAGTGCACTGCCATCCACGGCGATTCATGACCCGTACGGCGCTGTCACCCCCGGCCCTCCCCGCACCCAGGGACCTCTGCCCCGCAGTGGGGCTTCAGAGGGCGGCTGTGCGGTGACCGGCCTCCGCGTGCTCCAGATACCCGAGACCTGCGGCTGGAACGACTACGTCGCACTCCAGGAGAGCCACCTCGCAGCACGAGGGGCTGTGGTGTTGCGCCCGGGGCTGTGTCGCGACGAACCAGGCTTCGCCCCCGGAGACCTCTTCCAGCTGGTCGGGGCTGTGCCGGACATCGTGCACCTGCACTGGCCCGAAATGCTCGCCCGGTTGCTCGCCGACACCGAGGCGGTCGCCCTTCTGCGGGAGCTTGCCGCCAGGGGGACGCGTCTGGTGCAGACGGTGCACGAACTTGCCCCGCACGAAGAAGGGATGCACGGCAATGTGGCGTTCATCGACGAGGTCGACTCGCTCACACACGGCGCCCACTTCTCCACCAAAGAGCACGAGTTGGCCGCCCGCCGGATCCGCAGCCGACTGCCCGGTCCGGCGCTGCACCTGCCCCACCCCCTCTACCTTCACCTCGTCCCCGGTCGAGGGGGATCTCCGTACGGCGCGACGATCGGCTGCTTCGGCCGGTTGCGCCCCTACAAGCGGACCGCGGCCTTCGCTCAGGCGTTCGTCCGGCACGTCACCGGGGAGCAGCGGCTGCTGATCGCGGGATACCCGGAAGATCCGGCCACCCACCACACCCTGAGCGAGCTCGCGGCCGCCCACGATCGGGTCCGCTACCTTCCGGGCTTCCACCCCGGTTCTGAGTTCGTGCGGCTGCTGGAGCAGGTGGACTGGGTTGCGCTGCCTTACCAGCGGGTGTGGTCCAGCGGCGTGCTGGTGGCCGCGGCGCAGCAAGGCCGCCGAATCCTGGCACCGCCGCCGGTGGGAGCGGACGCCTACGGGCCGGTGATCGAGGACTGGCAGATCGTGGAGCCGTGGGACATCGACAACCTCGGCCGACGGGGCACACCTCGACGACCTCGTCCTGGACGTTCCGCTCCAGCGCTACGCGACCCTTGCCGAGGTGGTCCACGCCGTCGCGGCGCTGGCGACACCGGTCTTCGACTTCGCCAACGGCGCGACCTACCTCTTCGACGGGGGTCTCCCCCAGCAACTGCGCTCCCAGGCCATCGAACGACCCCCTGAGGACTTGGGAGTCGGCTGACATACAGGGGCCGGTCAGCGGGCGAGTACGTGGCCGTCGTGGGGGCGGTGGTCGCGGGAGCGGCGCAGGTCGGTGGTGACGTACGTGCGTTGCAGCCAGCGGTCCGCTCCGTCGTATCGAGGGCGGAAGGCGGTGCGGCCGTGGACGGTGACGCGGTTGTCGATGACGACCAGGTCGCCGGGTGTCAGGAGCAGGGTGCGGGCGGTCGCCTCGCAGGCGCGGCCGAATTCGGCCAGCGCCGCTGTAGCCCGAGGGGTGAGCGGGGTGGTGACGAGTTGGGCCATGCGTATGTCGGGATCCTCGACCGCTCCCGACAGCACCGGTCGGGGCTCGGTGTCGGGCTTGCTCGCGGCGGCGTCGGGGCCGAAGGAGGGTGGTGGTGTGGTGATGAACTCCGGTGCGAACAGGATCTGGCGACTGGCTGGGGTGAGGAGCGGCAGTGCTTGGCGGATGCCGGCGACGCGCATGCCGGCGCGTCGGTCGTGGTCGGCGCGCAGGCACAGGAAGATCACATAGTCGGGTGGGTGGGGGTGGAAGCCGTTCTCGGTGTGGAAGGACAGCGGCACCGATCCGGCGTTGCCGTGGAAGGTCTCCTGCCCGGGGACGGGCACGACGTCCTGCACGAGGGCGCCGGATTTCTCGGCCCGGTAGGCGAGGGGCTCGCCGAGCCCGCATGCCACCATGGTGAGCACCGCCGCCGCAATGGTGGCCTGGCGCTGGACCGAGCCCGGTACGGACGGTGTCGCGGGCAAGGCCGCCTGATCGACGGGCAGGCCACCGATCACCAAGGTGCCGTGTGGGCCGGAATGCCTTCGGAACCGGCGCACTTCGCGGCGCAGCTGTAGCGGAAGGTCTTCCCAGGCGTCCCGGGCCCTTGTCACCCACTCGGGGCTGTCGACCTGGTGGTCCCCGCGAGTGCACAGGGTGCGGGCCAGACGTTCGCATGCGCCGGCATCGGCCGGATCCAGTTCCCAGTCCGCGGCTTGGACGGTAGTTCGGGTGGTGTCGGGCGTCGTCTCGGGCATGGGGGTCTCCTGCCGGGGTGTGGGCGGCGGACGCGCGGACTCACGAGTGGCGCAGGCCGGCCACGGCGTCGGCGATGTAGTGGTCCCCGAATCGGATCAGCGAGGCGTACTGGGCCGCGCGGCGATGCCGCATGAGCCGTAGTTCGGCCACGGCATTGTCGGGGCCTTCGGGTTTCTGAGCGATGGAACGGCGCAGGTGCACCATCGAGTACGCGAGGGTGACGTGCCGTTCACCGTCCACGATGTCGGCTTCCAGGAGCGCGCCACGTGCCTCCGCCAGCTCCGGGGCGCGGGCCGCCAACCGCGCGTAGGAGTCGGGAAGCACGGACAGCAGGTCCTTCATCGCCGCCCGGAACAGCTTGTATCCGCGATGCTGGCGCCCGCTCAACGGGACGTCCACCGACGGCGGCGCCATGGTGTGGCGTATCGCCGCCATGTAGTAATCGGCCGGGACCGTACTGGCGTGGGTCATAGCCGCCGAGAAGCCCCGCACGTACACCGTCGCGTCTGCCAGTCTCAGCAGCGCGGCGTCGCCGTCGCCGTGCCGCAGATGGCGGGTGGCGTCGGCCACGGCGACCGCGGCGTAGATATTGAACAGGACATGGACCTGGTGACCGATGAGCCACCGAGCACTCCACACACTCTCCAACGACGACCCCGCACCGGCCTCGGGGACGGTCACCGGCGGGACGGAGTCATGGTCCGCGCCCGGCGCTGCGCCGGTGAGATCGAGCACCGACTGCCGCATCCCGGCCACCTCCAGCGCCAGGTCGGAACCCGACAGCGGAGCATCACACAGATCATCCAGACCACGGTGGATGACCAGGACACCATGCAGGGCAGCCTGTTGATCCGACAGCTCCCCCTCGCGGACCCGGAAGTAGGACTGACTGATCGATTCCGCCGGCAGCCCCTCACCGACCACGGCCGGAGCCAGATCCGACAGCGCGGCCACCAACTCACCCGCAGCCGCGGCGGCCTCCCGCAGCGCGAGGGTCCGCTCGACAGGTCCGGCATGCGTCGACAGCCCGGCCAGCACGTGCGCGGTCCGCTTCGCCTCCGCATCGACCCGTGGACCCAGCACCGGTACGGGCCGACCGCCTCGGGGCTCACGGAAGACAGCGACAGCAGGATGACCGGTAACCGGCGATAAGCCCATGGTGGAAGTACTTCGCCAAGAACACTCCATACGAAACCTGATCAGCAAGACATTCCTGTGCGGTGCAACGGAGTTGGTCGGGCGGCCACCCGCTCGCTGGGCCGCCGGTAGCCCGCCCGCAACCCGCTTGGTGACAGCCCTCGTCCCGGACCGACGGGGGAGCTCAGAGGTACCTCTAGCTGACGGCGATCTGCTCGGCAACGATCAGCCCACCGAGGGCACAAGGGGCTCCGTAGGCACAGGCCCATCCGCTCGCAGTGGCCCTGCAGGGGTCCCCGCGGACGGCACGCGCAACCACAGCCGAGGCGACGTCACCGCGGCGGACGCCGGCGAGGTTCGACGTCGTGGAGTTTGCCGCCGTGGCTTTCCAGTGTCAGAGGGGAGCCGCCCCTGAGCCCGGGCACATCCGTGACCCCGTCCCGGCTCAATCGCGGGTTTGCCGGCGCCGGAAGGCCCCGAGGCTGTCATCCTGCGGTGCTCGCGGGATGGGTAGGGAGAGGGGTGGGGAGGGGGTGTGCCAGATGTAGGAGGTGGGGTCGAAGTGGCGAAGCCGGCGTGTGAGGCGTGCGGTGGACCAGGGCCAGGCGAAGGTGTTGCGGCCGCTGGAGGTCAGGTAGTAGCTGGTGCAGCCGCCGGTGTTGTAGACGGTGGTCGCCAGCGCCTTCTGTACGGCGCTGTTGTGGGTGTCCTGGACGGCGGGCCGGACCTCCAGCGCCTGGTTGCCGCTCTGGTCAAGGTGGGTCAGGGCGGTGGTGAGGTAGGTGAGCTGGGCTTCCAAGACGCTGATGGCGGAGGTGGATCCGCCGAGCAGGTTGGGGCCCAGGAGCAGGAAGAGGTTGGGGAAGCCGGTGACGGTGGTGCCGAGGTAGGCCTGCGGGTCGCCGCCCCAGACGTCGTGCAGGGTCCGGCCGTCCGCGCCGTACAGGTCCCGGGCCAGTGGTAGTTCGCCGACGCGAAAGCCGGTGGCGGTGATGAGGACGTCCGTTTCGGCGGTGGTGCCGTCGGCGCCGACGATCGTGTTGCCGCGCACGGCGCTCACCGCGGTGGGGTGCAGGCGCACGTGCGGCCGGTTCAGGGCCGGGTAGTAGGTGCTGGAGGTGAGCAGGCGCTTGCAGCCCAGCCGGTAGTCGGGGGTGAGGGCCCGGCGCAGCTGCGGGTCCGGAACGGCGAGTCGCAGGTGCGCCCGGGCGCCGGCTTCGAGGAGGCGGGCGAGCTCGGGGTGGCGGAAGGCGTAGCCGAAGCTTTCCTGCAGTGCGTACTGGGAGGCGCGCAGACCGCGTCGGGCGCCGGGCAGTCGGTTGACGACACGGTTGAAAGCGGGGGACAGGGCCAGGTCGGGTTTGGGCAGGACCCACTGGGCGGTGCGTTGGAAGAGGTGCACGGCTGCCGCCCGGCCGATGATGGCCGGGACGACCTGCACGGCGGAGGCGCCGCTGCCGACCACGCTCACACGCTTTCCGGACAGGTCGACGCTGTCGTCCCAGCGGGCGGTGTGGAGCACGGGCCCGGCGAATTCGTCGAGCCCCGGCACGTCCAACGGGCGCGGGACGTGCCACGGACCGGTGGCCATGACCAGGGCCGCGGCACTGTAGGGCCCGTCGCTGGTCTGAAGCAGCCAGCGCCCGGCGGCCGGATCCCAGCGGGCTCCGTGCACCTGCACGCCGCAGCGCAGCACGTCGCCGAGTCCGTACCGCTCGGCGGTGGCGGCGAGGTAGGTGCGGATCTCCTCCTGTCCGGCGAACATGCGGCTCCAGGCCGTGTGCGGGGTGAAGGAGTAGCTGTAGAGCGTCGAGGGCACATCGCAGGCACAACCCGGGTAGGTGTTCTCCCGCCACGTACCGCCCAGCTGCGGCGCCTTCTCCAGCACCAGCACATCGCGAAACCCCGCTTCGCGCAGCCGGATGGCGGCGCCGAGCCCCGAGAACCCCGCTCCGACCACCATCACCCGCACATCCCGTCCGTGCCGACCGCCCTGCACGGGAATCACCGCGTCCCTCCGGCCGGGCCGACCGCACCCTGCCGCGGATCACCGCTCGCATGCGCGAACCACGGACACCTGAAACTCTTCAGAAACGCCATGCGACGCATGATCCCCAAGCCGCTCTCCCCGGCATGGCCTCGGGCTGGCGGCCAAATGCGGTGAAGAAACGTCCCACCCTGGCCTGTCGTCGTGGTGATGCGACGTTGAGATCCCTCGAACGAAGCATGGCTCCGAGCCTCGGCTTGCGCCGCCCTCGCGGGTCGGCCAGCCGCCGAAGGCCGGACCCTCTCGCCGAGCTGCGGCCGATGAACGGTGCCTGCCTGCGCGAGTCGCAGCAGGATGCGATTTTCCTGCACAGCTCATGGGTGTCGAAGCCACACAAGGACGCGTTCACCCCCTTCAGCGCCGGCCACCGCCGCTGCGTCGGCGACGGCTAGGCCTGGCCACACTGACCCTCATGCTCACCGACTTCCTGGCCCAGTGGCCGAGGCGGGGACCGGCCGGGTTCGACTTCGCCGTTTCACGCTCGACGCACGGGCGGACGACAGATGACCGTACGTCCGAACCGCACCCCGTTCCTCCAGGAGAGGGAGATCCGGGCCCTGCGCATCGGGGACCCGACGGCCGGGACAGAGCCGTTCGATTGACAGACCCGGGGCGCTCGCCCCAGAAGCCGGACGAGCGCCACTTGAAGTGAGTCGGCTACCAAGTGAAGTTTCCCCATGATCTTGAACATGTTGTTGTTACGCAGCGAGGGCTTGCTCTCGTCGGTAGCGCAGGCGGGTTTCGTGGGGTGTGAGGTAGCCCAGTGGAGTAGGGTTGACCTGCTCCGCAAGGCGTTCGAGCTGCTGCGGCGGCCTCAGCCCGATGCGCTGCTCACCGGGCTGGCGCTGCGAGGGACCAGCTGGCCGCCAGCCCTGTGCGGAGGGGTCGGTGCTGCGGGGAAGCGGGGGCTACGCGCCTCGTTGCCGCGGTGGGGCGGGAGGATCGTCACCGAGCGTGTGGGCCGGGAAGTCTGCGGTCATGGCGTGCATCAGGTGGTCGACGACACCGGTGAGGTCATCGTGGTTCCGGTGTGCGGCCCGTTGGCGGTCGGCGCCGCTGCCTGCCGCGCGGAGCGCCGCCCAGCCCGCCGTGACGGTGTCCAGGTCTCCGTGCCGTCGCAGTGACGGGCTGACGTCTGCCAGCAGTTCGTCCATGACGGCGGTCGCGGGGACGAGACGGTGACTGCGCAGGTCCACGGCTTCGCCTGTCAGGCCGTCGCGGGAGGCCCGCCAGCACGCGGCGCGGAGGATCTCGGGGGACGGCCGGAAGGCGGGCCGTCCGGCTTCGATGTCGGCCAGGGCGGTGTCGACCAGGGCCCTGACGACCGCGGCGAGCAGCACGGTGTCCTGCGCGGTGGCGGTGGCGTCGGCGACCCTGATCTCCAGGGTGGGTGCGTGGTGCGAGGGCCGGACGTCCCAGTACAGTCCGCCGCGGTCCAGGATGCCGCCGGTCGCGGTGAGAGCGGCGACGAGACTCTCGAAGTGGGCTCGCGACTCGACGTACGGGGGCGGACCCGCGGCCGGCCATCGGGCCCAGGCCATGGTGCGCCAGCTCGCGTAGCCGGTGTCCCGGCCCTGCCAGAACGGGGAGTTGGCCGCCAGCGCGATCAGGGCCGGCAGGCGGGGCCGCAGATGGTTGCCGGCCTGGAGGGCGGTTTCCAGGTCGGGGATGCCGATGTGGATGTGGCAGGCGCAGATGCTCTGCTCGTCGTCCAGGGCGCCGAACGCGGCGACGCTCCTGGCGTAGCGGAGGCCTTCGGTCATCGGGGGCGGGAGCGGATGCGGCAGGACCGGTGTGCCGCTGGAGATCACGCCCAGGCCGTGGCGCGCGGCGGCGCGTACCACGGCCGCGCGCATGGAACGTACCTGCTCGGCGAACAGGTCGAGACGCGAGTGGGGGTCGGTGCGTACCTCGACCTGGTAGGCCGTGATCTCGGTGGTCACCCGGTCTCCGAGTTCGCCGGCGGCCTCCGCCACCACCTTCGGTGCCTCGGGACGCGGCTCCCGTGTGACCGGGTCGACCAGGAGGTACTCCTCCTCGGCGCCGACCGTCAGCGGTCTCCTCTCCCACCCCGCCGGGGCGGTACCGGGGACCTCGGGGATCGCCTGCGGCGACACGTCACGGGTCACGGCCCCATCGTGACACGGACGGCGCCGGCGGGGGAGATGGCGTTCGGCCGGTTCAGACGTGGCCGAGGACCCTGTTACCGGGGGCCTTGGGGCCGGTGGAGCGTCGGCGAGGGCGGTGAAGTCCCGTTCGCCGACGTAGTCGTCCCCGTCGGTGCCGAGCAGGTCGAAGCGGTGCCGGAACTTATGGCACAAGCAGGTCTGCGGGCCGGTCTGCTGACGTTGCGTCAGGGGGCGTATGCGCCGGTTCGGCGCCTTCCGCGATGTGGCCACCTGGGGGTACTGCGGGGCGCCCGGCCCGCGCCGGGGGTCACCGGGCTCCTTGGGGAGCGACCACTCGTACGTGGCCGACCGGTTCCGCGGACCGGGCTGGTACGCGGCCCGCTTCCTCGACGGAGGACATGGCGCGGGCACCATGACCCCATGGCCCACCGGCACCGACCAGGCGGTCGCCGGCCTCAGGCTGACGCCGGAACTCCGCCTGGTCCTGCGCCGGGTCGAAGCCTGACCTTGTTGCCCGCGTAATCGCCGGCCAGCCGACCGCCTGGGCCACCGGTCAGGGGCTGGGGAGGGTTCGGTAGGCGGCGGCCATGGGGGAGGCGCCGGTGGTGACGTAGTCGTGGATGCCGGCGAGGTAGTCGTCGCGGTCGACGAGGCCGTCGCCGTCGGTGTCGAGGTCGTCGAAGGCCTGGCCGGCGTCCGCTTCGGCGTTGCTGGACGCCATGCGCAGCCGGGTGAACTCCTCGCGGGTGAGCCGGCCGTCACCGTCGTGGTCGGCGACGTCGAAGAGCGAGCCGAGAGCCGGTCGGCAGGACCGCTCGAATGCGTCGTGCCCGGCCCAGGTGCGGTACTCCTCGAACGTGACCCGCCCGTCGTGGTCGGCGTCCATGTCCGTGAACACGGCCTCGTGCGCGGTGCGTGCCGCGTCCACGACCGGGTCGTCGGCGGGCCGGCCCATGGCCGCTGCCGCGCGGTCGACCCGCGCGAGGTACTCCGTGCGGGAGATGGCGCCGTCGCCGTCCCTGTCGAGCATGGCGAAGATGCGCCGCTTGGCGGTGTCGGTCATGGTGGCGGTGGCGGTGGCTCGTTCGGGCATTTTCCTGTTCCTGTCTGCCGTCCAAAGGGCCCGCTCGGCATGCACGACCGGCATGCGGTTCACGTCGTGCACGGATGCCTGCGGGATGACACCGCCAAGATCACCACGTTCGTCCGCCGGCCGCCTCCGGCCCGCCCGAGGTACACCCGAAATGCTTGCACGGCGCCGAAGTCCGCCCTGCGGTTCCGCAGGGCCGTCGGGCCGGCCGCGGGGGTCCACGGCGGACGGAGGCCGCGTTCGTCACGGGCCAGACCCTCACCGTCGACGGTGGCCAGACCGCCCCCGAATCGCTTGACGCACTCGCCCCCACCCCCGGCTGGCGGCGCCTGTCCGTCCCCGGGTCGGGGTCCGCGCGCGCGGGCGCCCCCGGCATGTCGTGTGCCGCGGGCTGCCGCCGGTGTGGTTGTGTCAGCCCGGCGGCAGGGTGAACCGGGTATGCGGGGGGCTGGTGTGGCAGGCGACCGGATCGGGCTGGCGCAGGTGCTGGCGGCCGCGGAGGCAGCCGCTCCGGTGGATTCCCTGGATGTGGTGGCGCGTAACCTGCGGGACCGGTTCGCTGCCCGGTACGTGTCGTTCCTGTTCGTCGACGTCGTGGGCCGCCGTCTGCTGCGGGTCCACGACACGGCCACCCGGCAGCGGGAGGACCGGGCCGAGCGGATCCCCCTGGCCGGCAGCGGCGTCTACGACGACGTCCTGCGCTACCAGCGCCTGGTCCTGGCGCCGGACGGCGGGCAGGGGCAGCGGGTGCTGGCGCCGGTCACCAACCGCGGCGACACCATCGGCGTCCTGGAGCTCTTCCTCGCCGACGTCACCGAGGAGGTGCTGGCCCAGGTGCAGGAGGCCGCGCATGCGCTGGCGTACGTCATCGTCGCCGACCGGCGCTTCACCGACCTCTATCACTGGGGCAACCGCACCACCACGGTGAGCCTGTCCGCGGAGATCCAGCGCCAGCTCCTGCCCGCCGCCTCCTCCTGCGAGGCCCCCCAGTTCACGCTCGCCGGCGCTCTGGTGCCGGCCTCCGACATCGCCGGCGACACCTACGACTACAGCCTCGACCAGAACACCCTGCACCTTTCGATCACCGACGCCATGGGCCACGACGTCAACGCCTCCCTCATGGCCACCCTCCTGGTCAACGCCTCCCGCGGCGCCCGCCGCGCGGGCGAAACCCTCGCCGAACAGGCCCGCCAGCTCCACCGGGCCCTCCTCGACCACGGCCACCACAGCATCGCCACCGGCCAGCTCCTGCGGATCGCCCTCGACGGCACCAGCGCCCAGCTCGTCAACGCCGGCCACCCCTGGCCGCTGCGGCTGCGCGACGGCACGGTCACCGAACCGGCCCTGGCCGTGGACCTGCCCTTCGGCCTCACCATCCAGGGCGCCTACCGCGTCCAGGACCTCGACCTGCGCCCCGGCGACCGCCTCCTGCTCCACACCGACGGCATGCAGGAACGCGACGCCGCGACGGTCGACCTGCCCGGCCTGCTGCGCGAGACCGCGGCCGAGCACCCCCGGGAGGTGGTCCGTGCCCTGGTCGGGGCGGTCACCGACGCCTACGACGGCCGGCCGCCCCGGGACGACGCCACCGTCCTGTGCCTGGACTGGCACGGCCCCCACACCGCCACCCCCGCCTGAGGCGGGCCGAGACCGGGGCGAGGGGCTTGTGTACCTTATTGCACATCACTTGCAAGAGCAGTTGATGTGCGAAAGAGGCTGGTGTGGGCGCTCCCGTGGTGCTGGGTATCGAGTCGTCGTGTGACGAGACGGGGGCCGGGATCGTGTCCGGCGGGCGGCTGCTCGCGCACGTCGTGGCGTCGAGCATGGACGAGCACGCCCGCTTCGGCGGGGTCGTCCCGGAAATCGCCGCCCGTGCGCACCTCCAGGCGTTCAACCCGGTCGTCCGGGAAGCCCTCGACCGGGCCGGGCTGCGCCTGAGCGACCTCGACGCCGTCGCCGTGACCACCGGCCCGGGGCTCTCCGGAGCCCTGCAGGTCGGCCTCGCCGGTGCGAAGACGCTGGCGTACGCGGCCGGAGTGCCGCTGTACGGCGTGCACCACCTGGCCGGGCACGTGGCCGCGGACACCCTCGCGCACGGACCGCTGCCCGACCCCTGCGTGGTCCTGATCGTCTCCGGCGGCCACACCTCCCTGCTCCTGGTACGGGACCTCGTGCGCGACCCGATCCTGCACCTCGGCGACACCGTCGACGACGCCGCGGGGGAGTGCTTCGACAAGGTGGCCCGCGTCTTCGGCCTGCCGTACCCCGGCGGACCCGCGGTCGACCGTGCGGCCCGCGGCGGCGACCCGTGCGCGGTGGCCTTCCCGCGCCCGCTGACCGGCCCGCGCGACGCCCCGTACGCCTTCTCCTTCTCCGGACTGAAGACCGCCGCCGCACGATGGGCCGAACGGCACCGGCAGACCGGCGAAGAGCTCCCGCTGGCCGACGGCGCCGCCTCCCTGCAGGAGGCCGTCGCGGACGTGCTGACCCGCAAGGCCCTCGCCGCGTGCCGCGAGTACGACGTGCGGACGCTGGTCGTGGTGGGCGGCGTCGCGGCGAACTCCCGGGTCAGGGCCCTCGCGGAGGAGCGCTGCGCGGCCGCCGGCGTCGCGCTCCGGGTGCCGCCGCTGACGCTGTGCACCGACAACGGGGCGATGATCGCGGCCGTCGGCGACCTCCTGGTGCGGGCCGGCTCCCGGCCGGCACGGCTGGACGTGTCCATCGACCCCTCCGCCCCTCTCGAACGTGCCGCCCTGCACCCGGTCGCCCGGCGGCCGTGACGCCGTGCGGTCGCGGAGGGTAGTCGCATACGGCGCGGCAGGCGGGGAAGGGGCCCTGCGGGGGACGCGGCGTCATACGGGCTGAGGAGGTCGAGCATGTCGGAGTCCGCTCTGTCCCGCCCGGTGCGCCGGCGGCACTGCCAGTGCCAGGGAGACGGTGCGCCGGCCCGGGCCCGGGAGGAGGTCCACCGGCTGGTGGACGAAGCCGGGGCGGGCGGGCGGCCGGTACCGGCGGAGGTACGGGACGCGGCCCTGCTCGTCGCCAGTGAGCTGGTGACCAACGCCGTGAAGTACGCCTCCGGGCCCTGCGGGTTCGACGTCGGCTGGTCGACCGACGGCCTGGACATCGACGTCACCGACTCCAGCCCCACCCCGCCCCGAGGGCGCCCCGCCGACCCGAGCGGAGCGGCCGGCGGGTACGGGTGGCCGCTCGTGCGGCGGCTCAGCTCGCAGGTGGACGTCCGGCCGACGCCGGAGGGCGGCAAGACCGTCCACGCCCGCATCCCGGGCCGGCCCGGCATGCCCGGCCCGGGCTGACGCCCAGGCGGGCCGACGTGGCTTCTGCCCCGTCCCGGCGGCCCTACGCCTGCGCGCGCCCGGCCGTTCCCCGCCGGGCGAGCCGCTGTACGGCCCGCCGTTCGGCCGCCTCGACGTCGAGGCGGCCCGAGGGGTTGCCGCCGCGTGCCACCACGGCCTCGCGCACCAGGGCCATGTAGAAGAGCGCCGGCGCGCACGGGGTCCACTCCCGGCCCTCCTCCAGGAGGAAGTCGAGGACGCTGTCCGGATCGGCGGGCACGAACCCGAACCGGTCGTGCTCCCACTTGTCCTCCACGCCCCTGCTGCGGCGCCGGACGAGGTCCTCGGCCGTCAGACCGGGGAGCACGGCCCGGTAGAAGGCCGCCCACTGGTGGCCCCGCAGGTCCAGGGCGAAGGCGAGCAGCTCCAGCTCCACCTCGTCACCGTCCTGGACGGCCAGCTCCTCCCGCAGCGCCCGGCGGGCCACGGCGTGGAGGCTGATCGGGGAACCGTCCGCGGGCACGTCGTGGACGGCGGCGAGGCCCTCGTTCGCCGAGGAGTTCCAGCGCTCGGTGTTGTGGCCCGCCACGCGGGCGCTGCGGCGGGCGAAGACCATCTTCCGGTCGGGCCCGGTCCGCACCGCCACGTTGACGCCGAAACTGCAGGAGAGGAAGGCGGGCGCCGTCACCGGATCGGTGTCCTCCAGGTACTGCGTGCGCAGCGTGGCCGGTTCGCCCTCGCGCAGGGGCCGGTCGAGGTTGACCGACGTGGCCAGGAAGTCGAAGTAGTCGGCGTCGCACAGGCTCAGCTGTACGACCGGCAGCTCGTCCTCGTCGGTGCGGGAGAGCACGATGCTCTCCACCGCGAAACGGGGGTTGTTCCACCGGTGGGGCTCGCCCGCGGCCTGCTTGCGTTCCTCCTCCGCCTGGATCGCCCGCCGCCACTGCTGCACCTCCAGGGGCAGTGACACCCGGCGGAGCCCGGGCTCGTGGATGACCCTCACGTTCTCCTCGAGGATCGGACGGGTGCCGTCGCCCTCGAAGACGTAGCAGTCCGTCACGAGATGCCCGACGACGAATCCCTCGCGCTGCGTCACCGAAACCCCTTGGTCTGATGTCGAGTTGAGTGAAAATCGTGCCATGCGCCGGACGGCGGCGGGCCTGGTTTCCCAAGGGAGGGCGGTTGCGGATGGTCGACGTCCCGCACGACGGCGTCGTGGCCACGGTGGTGGTGGACGCCTACCAGGGCGACGCGCTCCGCCGGCGCGACCGCTCCTACCTGCGGCGCAGCGCCGAACGGTTCACCGAGCAGGCCAGGCGGCTCGGCTTCGACGCCCCGCCCCTGGGGGCGGCCAGTACGCGGGACACCGGCACCCCGGACCCGCCCCTGGAGCGCGGGCGCGTCCGGGAACTGGTGGCGAGGCTCCGCGCGCAGCCGGCGGGCCGCAAGATCCTCTACTGGACCGGCCACGGTGAACGCGTCGGCGACACCTTCTACCTCGCCTGCCAGGACTCCTACGCCGACGGCCGCTTCGACCCCGCCCGGGCCGTCTCCGCCGCCGAACTCGTCTCCTGGCTGGCCGAGGACACCACCGACACCCTCCTCGTCCTCGACGCCTGCTTCTCCGGGACGGCACTGGACGACGTCAACCAGCAGGTGAAGGCGGCCAGGGCGGCGCGGGCCGGGAACGGGCGGCACGGCGACGCCGGATTCGCCGTGATCGCCACCGCCGAAGCCGGCGAGGAGGCGGTCGAGGGCCGCTGGACCGCCCGGCTCAAGGAGGTCCTGGACACGGCCGACGCCCAGACCCGCGCGGTCCCGCTCTTCCACCGGGAGAACCCCGTCGTCCCGTTCACCCACCTCATGCTCGCCGTCCGGGCCCTGACCGCCGGCCAGGTGCCCGAGTGGGCCGAAGTACGGACCCTGCGGCCCGACTTCCTGCTCAACCCCTACTGCTCCGAGCGCGTCCGGCCCGCCCTGCGACCCGCCGACGACGAGTCGTGGATCGGCGAGGAACTCAGCGCCGACGTCATGCCGCTCTTCTCCGGCGCCGGGGAGGGCCGCAGCCTGCGCGAGTTCTCCTCCCGCGACCGGATCCTCGGGGAACTGGTCACCTGGATGGCGACCAGGAGCACGGGCCTGTTCGCCCTCTCCGGCGCTTCCGGCGCCGGCAAGTCCACGCTGCTGACCTACCTCGCCCACCTGACGACACGCGGCTTCGCGGCCTCGCTGCCCGCCGGTCGGCGGCCCCGGATCCAGCCCGAGCTGTACTCCGTGCACGCGGCCCTGCACTGCCGGGGCAAGACCCTCGCGGCCCTCTGCGAGGAACTCGCCCGCAGGCTGGGCCCACTCGGCCTCGGCCGGCCCGACGGCCCCGACCGCGGGGCCCCGCACCTCCTCGTCGAACGGATCGCCGCCCTCGCGCGGCGCAAGGGCAGCCTGACCCTGCTGTTCGACGGGCTCGACGAGGCGGCCGCCGGGCACGCGTTCGACATGGCGCGCGGCCTGATCAACCCGCTCGCCGGGACACCCCTGGTGAAGGCGGTGGTCACCACCCGCCCCAACGCGCGCCGGAACCTGCCCGGCGAACTCCCCGCCGAGACCCTGCTGGAAGCCCTCCACTGCGAGGACCCGGTCGAACTGGACCGGCTCCCCGAGACCGAGGGCGACATCGCACGGCACGTCGAACGCCTGCTCGCCCGGGACGGGTCCCCCTACCGGCCCGCCGGGGCCGAGGAGGCCCGGCGCGCCGCCGCCCGCCACATCGCCTCCCGCAGCAACGGCCTCTTCCTGGTCGCCACCCTCTGGGCCCGCCGCCTGGCCGGTCTGCCCGAGCTGCCGGAACCCGACCGGCTGGACGGCGAGCTGCGGCACGGAACCGCCGTCCTGGACTCGCTGCTCGGCGACGAACTCGACCGGCTGGACCCGGCCGAACCGGCCCGCATCCGCGACCTGCTGCGGCCCCTGGCGCTGGCCCAGGGCAACGGCCTGCCCCAGCCGCGCGTCTGGCTGGCCATGGCGGACGCCGTGCGCCCGCCCGGCAGCAGGAAGTACACCGAGGACGACCTCAGGCACGTCATCGACGCGGCCACCGGAGTGGTCCTCGCCCGGGACGGCGAGTTCGGCACGGAGGTCCACCGGCTGCACCACCCCAGCTTCGGCGCCCACCTGCTCGGCGACGAGGCCCGGCAGCGACGGCTCCACCGGCGCGTCGCCCTGGCCCTGCGGCCGCCCCGCAGCGAGGACTGGGCGAGCGTCGAACCCTACGTCGCCCACTACGCCGCCGCACACGCCGCCCTCGCCGGCGACGCCACCCTGGACGAGCTGACCGGCGACTACCACTTCGCCGTCCACGCCTCACCGGACGTCCTCGAACCCCTGGTGGCCACCCGCCTGGCGGTGGCGCCCCGGCCGGCGCTCTACGCACAGGTCGCCGACCACTTCCGCACCCATCCGGCCCCCGCCGCACGCTGGGCCGTGCTGCGCGCGACCGCCCTCGCCGTGTTCCCCGCCGAGGTCCTCCAGGGCATCCCGCGGCCCCCCGAGGTCTTCTGGGACGACGTGTGGAGCAGCGCGGACCGGCTCCCGCTGCAACGGAGCTGGCCTGCGCCGATGGGCGGCGCGCTTGCGGTCCACTGGGAAGGCCGTCCGGGCCGGGAGGGACACGGCGAGGGCCTCATCCACGCCGCCGGCGCCGGAGTGATCAGATCGTGGACCGCCGGCGGCCGGGAGGTCCGGGGCCGCGACACCGGACCGGCGGGCTGGACCACCGCCGGCCGCCAGCGCGGCCTCGCGGTGGCCGAAGGCGGCACCGGCCGGCGGGTGATCGCGACGCACGACGGACGGGCGCTGCGGCTGTGGCGCGGCGAGGAGAGGCACCCCTTCGAAGAGCTGTACTGGGGCGGGGCACCCGAGGCCGTGGCCGCCGCCTGGTGGAACGGGCTGGTGCACCTGGCGGCCGTGGAGGCCGGGCGGCTGTGGTTGTGGACGTGGGACGGGACCGGGACGTACGCCCGCGACCTGCTGCGATTACGCCTGCTGTCCGCCGCCGTGTCGTCCGCGGCGCTGCTCCCGCTGGAGGGCGCCGTCACCGCCGTCGCGGGCGGACCGCGCGGACTGACCCTGTGGGCCGTGCCCCGCCGCGGCCCCGGACCCACCGGGCCCCTGCACGGCGCGGCACCGCTGCTGGACACCGGCCACCCGGTGCGGGCGCTGTCCGCGTTCGCGCTGCCGGACGGCCGGGGCGCCGTCCTCGCGGCCCTGGACGGCCGGGAGCTCTCCGTCTGGCAGATGCCCGACCCGCTGTACGACGACCACCGCGAACTCCTCCTCCACACCCGCAGCGCCGGGCAGGCGGTGAGCGTCGGAGAAGGGCCCGCGGGCCTGCTCGTCGCGGTGCGCGAGGGCTCCGAGGCGCGGGTCTGGTCCGGATCGGGCACCGAGCACGTGCCCCTGCCGTGCACCAGCCACCACAGGTCGCTGGCCTTCGACCCCTCGGGATCGGGGCGGCTGGCCGTGGCCGACGAGACCCGCGTCCGCGTCTGGGAGCCGCACGCTCCCGCCGGCCCGGCCGCGCCCGCGGCCCCGCGGCGGCCCCGCGGCGGCGACCCCCGCGCCCACCCGCGGGCCGCGGCCGCCACCGGAACGGCGGGGGAGTTCCTGCTGTGCAGGTCCGAGGACGGCGAGGTCCTCGTGAGCCTGCACACCCCGGCCGGCCCCCGGCTCGTCGGCCCGCCGCTGACCCACGGCGACCCGGTCACCGCCCTCGCCGCCGCCCCGGACGGGGCACGGTGGACGGTGGCGGCCGTCGGCCGCAGGACCGCCCGCGTGTGGACCCTCGGCCCCGGCCTGGACCCCGAGACCACCGACGAACTCCCCCTCGCGGGCGCACGGGACGTACCCGTACCGTCCGTCGCCCTGCGCGCGGCCCCCGGACGGCGCCTCCAGCTGTTCTGGCCCTCCGGCCAGGGCGTGGCCTGCTGGGAACGCGCCCCCGCGCCCGGCACGGGCTGGACCCGCGGGACCATCCGGCCGATGGGCGCCTCCGGCGCGGTGCAACGCCTCGCCGTGGCCGGGACGCCGCAGGGGCGGTCCTGGCTCTCGGCGTGGGGCGGCGACGCCGTGCGCGTCTGGGACCTCGACGCCGCAGGGGCCGCGCCCTTCCCCGTGGACTCCGTCCTGATCCACGCGGTCGCCACCGGGGTCCTGCGCAAGGGGCGCCGTACGGTCCCGCTGGTGGCCATCGCGTCCGGCAACGAGGTGGAGATCGCCGAGTGCGAGGGCTGGCTCTTCGGCACCGGCACCACCCTGCCGCCGCCGCCCGGTGACGCCCCCCTCGACGGCCTCGCGCTGGCCGGCCCGGACCACCGGCCGCTGCTGGTCGGCTGGCGGAACACCTCCGGCCGCCTCCACCTGTGGGACGTCGCCGCCGAGCGGGCCCTCCCCGACGTCGAACCCCGCGGCTACGACGTCTCCCAGGTGGTCTCCGCCTTCGGCGACGCCGGCATCAGCCTCCTGGTACGGGGCGGCCCGCAGGCCGCCCTGCGTTGCGACCAGCTGCTGCTGACCCCCGGGAACCTGGCCCGGCTCGGCGTTCCGCTCACCCCGCCCACCCCACCCACCGAGGAGCAGCTGCCGTGAAGGACGACCTCGTCGTTGTCGTGCCGGGCATCATGGGCACCGCGTTGACCTGGGAAGGCGTGGACGTGTGGAACCTCGGCCCGCGCGCCGCCGCCGGGCTCCTGCGGCCCGGAAGGACGCTGGAACGGCTGCGGTTGCAGCAGGGGATCGGGGACGAGGACCCGGAGCCGCCGCACGCCCTGTCCCTGGGCGGCCCCATCCGGACCCAGCGCGTCCTGCCCGGCCTCGTGGCGCACCTCGGCTACGGCGGACTGGCCGGGCGGCTCGGCATCGCGCCCGAGCGGCTGGCCGTGTTCCCGTACGACTGGCGGCTCAGCAACGTCAACTCCGCCATGAAGCTCGAACGGTTCGTCGGCGAGCGCCTCGAACGGTGGCGGACCACCGCGGACCCGGAGCGGTTCCCCGGCGCGCGGGACGCCAAGGTGGTCTTCGTCTGCCGCTCCATGGGCGGTCTGGTCGTACGGCACTTCGCGGAGGTGCTCGGCGGCCACCGGGTGACGCGCGCGGTCGCGTCCCTCGGCACGCCCTACATGGGCAGCGTGAAGGCGCTCCGGTTCCTGCTGGGCGAGGGGCTCGGACCCCTGCCGGCGGCGTGGCGGGAGGCCATCGCCGAGGCCTGCTCGACGTACCCGTCCCTGCACCAGCTGCTCCCGGTCTACCGGGCGGTCGTGACCGAGGACGGCTACCCGGCCCGGCTCGGCGAGGTCCCGCCGGTCCCCGGGCTCCCCACCGCGATGATCGTGGACGCCTTCAGGTTCCACCGCCGGATGCAGAAGGCCGCCAGGGCGAACCGGGCGAACGAGGCGGGCGGGACCGCCGGCTACGACCTCGTCCCGCTGGGAGGCGCCACCCACCGCACCGCGCACGGCGTCTCCTTCGATCCCGCGGGCCGCCCCCGGTTCCACGACGGCCTGCCCGGCGACGGCGGCCCGTGGCTGGGGGACGGCACCGTCCCGCAGCTCTCCGCCACCCCTCCGGAGCACCGCACCACGGCGACGACCATGTGGTTCCCGCACCGGCACGCCTCGCTCCTGGACGCCGCACCCGTGCAGTACCAGCTGCGCCACATCTGCAACGGCGTCGAACGCCCCCGGTTCCTGGCCTCGGACCACGACATCGGCATCGAACTCCCGGACGTGGCCCTGGCGGGAGCGCCGATCGAGGTGTGGGCCACGCGCGTTGACCGGGCCATGGACCTCCGCGTCCGCCGCCTCGCGCAGGACGGCCGGTGCCTCGCCGCCGAGCCGATGCGGCCCGCCGGCGACGGCCGCTTCCGCGCGGAGCTGCGGGCCGAACCGGGGACGTGGACGCTGGAGGTGTCCTCCCCGACGACCGGCTACGCGTGCCGGGACGCCGTCCTGGTGATGGAGGCATAGCCGGCCCCCGCGCGTCAGTCGGGCGGTTCCGGCACCGGCTCCTCGGGGTTGCCGTCCGGGGGCCCGTCCGGGGGCCCGGGCGGGCGGGCCGGGGGGTCCTGCGGCCGCGGGTCGCGGGGGACCGGCTCGGGGCCGGACGGCACCGGCTCGGGGCCCTCGGGCGGCGGCGGGGTCGGTTGCGTCACGGTACTCACCTCTCCTGCGGCGGAGGTGACGAGCGGCCCGGTCTCAGGCCCGGGCCGCCGCCGCCCGGTCGAACTCGCGCAGCACGGCGGCGCAGAAGACGTCCAGGTCGTCCGGCTTGCGGCTGGTGACCAGCGTCGACGGCCCCGCCCGGCAGACCCGTACCGGCTCGTCCACCCAGGTGCCGCCGGCGTTGCGGATGTCGGTGGCCAGGCTCGGCCACGAGGTCAGGGTCCGGCCGCGTACGACGTCGGCCTCGACCAGGGTCCACGGGGCGTGGCAGATCGCGGCGACCGGCTTGCCCTGGGTGAAGAAGCTCCTGGTGAAGCCGACGGCCCGGTCGTCCGTCCGCAGGGCGTCGGGATTGGCGACCCCGCCGGGCAGGACCAGCGCGTCGAACGCGTCGGCGGTGTCCCCGGCCAGGACGTGGTCGACGGTGAAACGGCCGGCCCGGTCGAGGTGGTTGAACGCCTGGACCTGTCCGGCCTGCGTCGAGACCAGCTGCGGGTTCCAGCCGGCCCCCTCGACGGCCTTCCACGGCGCGGTCAGTTCCACTTCCTCGACGCCTTCGGGTGCGGTCAGAAAGGCGATGCGCACCGAATCCACCTCCTCGTACTCCGTCCGGTTCGCGCGTACCACCCCCGCCTGCCCGGACACGCGCCGCCCAAGCACCCGCTTCCCCGGTGCGGTGGCCGACCATGGGGAGGGTGTCCGCGGCGCCCGGCCGCGGCCCGCCAGCCAAGGAGTCCCCGTGCCGGAACCGGACCAGCAGCCCGGCCATGACCTCGGCGGCCTCGCCGAGGCCATGGACGGCGCGATGTACGTCGTCACGGCCGCAGCGGGCGGGCGGCGGGCCGGCTGCCTGGTCGGCTTCGCCTCGCAGTGCTCGATCGACCCGCCGCGCTTCGTGGTGTGGCTGTCCACCGAGAACCGCACCTACGACGTCGCCCGGGCGGCCTGCCACCTCACCGTGCACGTACTGGGCCGGGACCAGCGGGCCCTGGCGGAACTCTTCGGCGGGCGGACGGGCGACGACGTGGACAAGTTCGCGCGTACCGCCTGGGAGCCGGGGCTGGACGGCAGCCCCGTGCTGTCGGATGTACGCGTCTGGTTCACCGGCCGCGTCGAGCGGGTCCTCGAGGCGGGCGGCGACCACGTCGGCTTCGTGCTCGCCCCGGCCGGGCCCGGCGCCGGCCCCGCCGAGCCGCCCGGGCCGCTGCGGTTCAGCGCCGTCAGTGACGTGGAGGCCGGCCACCCGGCCTGACCGGCGGACGGGCGGCGATCAGGCCGTAGGGACACGTTTCAACCGGCCGCGAGCGAGCACCCGCCAGACGACCGACGGAGATCCGACCGAGGAGGAAGAGCCATGTCCGAGTCCGCGGACCGCAGGGAACAGGACGTCGTCGCGGTGATCCTGGAGGACCACCGGACCATGGAGGAGCTGTTCCGCAGGATGCGCAGCGTCGAGGACGACCGCGCGGGAGCGCTGCGGGAGTTCGCCGCGCTGCTCATCGCCCACGGCGAGGCGGAGGAGTCGGAGGTCTACGGCGCGCTCAAGCGCTACCGGAACGTCGACGACGAGGAGGTCGAGCACGGCGTGGAGGAGCACGAGGAGGGCAACAAGGCGCTGCTCGACCTGCTGGAGGTGGAGGAGGTCGGCTCCGAGGAGTGGGACTCCAGGCTGGAGGACCTGGTCGAGGCCGTCTCGCACCACGTGGACGAGGAGGAGCGCACCATCCTCAACGGCGCCCGCGAGAACGTCCCGGACGAGCGCAGGGCCGAGCTGGCCGCCGCGTTCCTGAAGGAGCGCCAGAGGCAGCTGGAGTCGGACTGCGGCAGCATCGAGAACGTCCGGGCCGTCGTGAACAGGTGACCGCGGGCCGTTGACGGGTGACCGCGGGCCGGTGGGCCACGGCCCCCTACGCCGGGCCCGCGCCTACGCCGGGCCCGCGCCCGGGAGGGGGTTGTGGCCCGCCGGCACCCGTTCCTCGCGGGGCGGTGGCCCCGGCGGGGTGCCGGCGCCGAAGGGCCGGCCGCCGAGGCCGGCCCGGTCGTGCGGGGCGAGCCAGGCCCGCGGTTCGGGCCCCGCCGGGATGATGCCCGTGGGATTGATGTCGGTGTGCACCAGGTGGTAGTGCCGTTTGATGTGGTCGAAGTCCACGGTGTCGCCGAAGCCGGGCGTCTGGAACAGGTCCCGCGCGTACCCCCACAGCACCGGCATCTCCGCGAGCTTGTTCCGGTTGCACTTGAAGTGGCCGTGGTACACGGCGTCGAAGCGGACGAGCGTGGTGAACAGCCGTACGTCGGCCTCGGTGAGGGTGTCGCCGACCAGGTAGCGCGAGCGCGCGAGCCGGTCGGAGAGCCAGTCGAGCCGGGCGAACAGCCGCTCGTACGCCTCCTCGTAGGTTTCCTGGGAGCCGGCGAACCCGGCCCGGTAGACGCCGTTGTTCACGTCCCGGTAGACCACCTCGTTCACCGCGTCGATGTCCGGCCGCAGCGCGGCCGGGTACAGCTCGGGCGCGCCCGGGCGGTGGTGGGGCGTCCACTCCAGCGACATGTCGATCGTGATCTGAGGGAAGTCGTTCGTGACCACCGCGCCGGTCGGGACGTCGACGATCGCGGGGACCGTGACGCCGCGGTCGTAACCGGGGTCCCGCGCCAGGTAGGCCTCCTTGAGGCGCTCGATGCCGAGCACCGGGTCCCGGCCGCCCGGATCGAGGTCGAAGGTCCAGCTGTCGTCGTCGTGGACCGGGCCGGCGACGGCCATCGGCAGGGCCCGCTCCAGGCCCAGCAGCCGCCGGACGACCACCGCCCGGCTCGCCCACGGACAGGCCCGGCTGACGGCGAGGCGGTAGTGCCCCGGCAGCACGGGGAAGCCGTCGCGGCCGTCGGCGGTGATCCGCGTCGCGATGTAGCGGCTGTCGCGCTCGTACCCCTTGCCGGGGCTCACGTACGTCACGCCGTGCGCCTGCCCGCGTGGTGCGCCGGCGAACGAGCGGTGTCGCGGCGGCGGGCTGCCGTGGTCCCCGCCACGTCGGGGGCGAACACCTGCGCGGAGCGTTCCCCGCGCAGGGTCTCCAGGATCCGGATCTGCCGCTCGGCCCGCCGCAGCAGCTCGTGCAGGCGGTCCCCGTCGACCCGGGCGCCGTGGTCCGCCAGCGCCAGCAGCGCCCGCCACATGCAGGCCTTGCCCTCCGCCCCCAGACGCATCGCCTCCAGCTCCAGGACGTCGCTGAGCGGCGAGCGCGTGAACAGGTGCCCGTTGAGCTTGAGCCGGCCGGCCTTCTCGGCGAGCCCGCCCAGCGCCGCGCGGACCCGTGACTCGGGGACGCCGAGGCCGGCCATGACGGCGCGCAGGCTCTCCCGGTCCTCGGCGACCTCCCGGGCCAGCGCCGCCAGCGGCGGCCCGAGGGCGGTGCCGCGGTGGGCGCGGGCGGCGCGGCGCAGCAGTTCGGTGCCGGCGCTCGCCCCGGCGAGGTGGTCGTTGAGGTAGATGCCCAGCAGCTCGGGCGCCGGACGGCCGGCGGTGGGGCGGCTGTTCATGACGGTTCCTCTCGGTCGGGCGGACCCGTGCACGGCGCCCCGCCTCCGTCCCCGGGCGCCGCCTCGCGGCGGCGGGGCCGGTGGCTGGTGTCGCACCACGGGTAGGTGCGGCTGCGGCGGCAGGTGCACACGGCGACGGTGAACCGGTCGGAGCGGACGACGGTGCCGTCGTCGAGGACGACCTCCACGGGGCCCTCGACGAGCACCGGCCCGGCCGGATCCACCGCCACCCGGCGGGCGGCGGGGTCGGGAGCGTTCATGTGCGCGCCTCCTGGGGAGTGGTGGTAGACCGGTGCGCGGCGGCACCGTCGGGGGAGAGGTGGTACACCGAGAACGCCTGTCCGATGACGGGCATGGCCACGTTGCGGACCTGGACCCCGCCCGCCGTCATGCCGTGTTCGGTGCCGAGGTGGGCGTGGCCGTGGACGGCGAGGTCGGCGCCCTCCTCGTCCATCGCCTCCGCGAGGAGGTAGCTGCCGAGGAAGGGGTAGATCTCGCGGGGCTCGCCCGCCAGGGTGTCCGGCACGGGGGAGTAGTGGGTGAGTGCGATGCGCAGCGCGCTGCCGGCCTCGCGCAGCTCGCGCAGGGCGCGCCCGAGGGCCTTCGCGCTGGCGCGGGTGCAGCGGATGAAGGACTTCATCTCCGGTTCGCCGAACTCGCTTCCGGCGCGGCCGGCGAACCCGCCGCAGAAGCCCTTGGTCCCGGCGATCCCCACGGGGGTGCCGTCGAGGTCGAGGAGGACGCCGTCGCCCTCCAGCACGTACAGGCCCGCCGCGCGGAGCTCGTCCGCGACGGCCTCCTGCCGGTCGCTCTGGTAGTCGTGGTTGCCGAGCACCGCGACCACGGGCACCGGGAGCCCGGCGGCCTCGGCGGCCACCACCCGCGCCTCCTCCGGGGTGCCGTGCCGGGTCAGGTCGCCGGCGAGGAGCAGCAGGTCGGCGCAGCCGCCCAGGGTGTCGAAGGCGGGCCGCAGCAGCCCGGCGCTGTCCGGGCCGAGGTGGATGTCCCCGACGGCGGCGACGCGGATCACGACAGCTCCTCGGCGTGGTCGGGGGGCCGGGCCCGGCTCAGGGTGATGTCCTCGTACCAGTCGTGGCCCGCCAGCTCCTCGTCGGCGATCCGCAGGACGGCCGCCTTGCGCTCCTCGTCGCCCACGCAGCCGCGGAGCACGGCGCGGGCGCCGTGCAGCTCGACCCGGACGCCCAGCTCGGCCAGTTCCTCGCGGGCCAGGCGCTCGCGCAGGTGCTCGATGCGGTACTCGATGATGCCGCTGGAGGTCATGTCCGTTCTCCCGTCGCTCCTTCTCCGGTCACTCCTTCTCCGGTCACGCCCGCTCCCGCCACGTCCGTGCGTTCGATGACGCGGAGCCGTTCGAGCAGGTGGAAGAACGCGTCGGGCAGCGGTTGCGCCCGGTGGTCGCGCTCCAGCCGGGCCCAGTCGATCTGCTCGCGGAGCATGCGGGCCATGGGCAGCAGGTCGCCGAAGTCGCAGTAGTGCTCGCACAGCGCGGCGAGCCGGCTGTCCATCAGGTCGGTGGGCGAGAGGACCGGCATCCACACCGAGTCCACCGCCTTGACGCTCGCCCGTTCCAGCAGCTCCGTGCCGACCGGACGCCGGGCCAGCTCGAAGATCAGGTCGATCTCCTCCCCGCCCGAGCGGCCCTTGACCAGCCAGTCCTCCGGGGCCCGGCGCATGGCGATGCCACCGTCCTCCAGGGCCTTGACCGCCTGGTCGGCGTCCTCGGGGCGCACGCAGAAGTCCGTGTCGTGCTGGAAGCGGGCCGGCAGGCCGTGGGCGAAGGCGGCCACGCTGCCGGCGAGGGCGAAGGGCGGCCCCGAACGTTTCAGGAGGGCGGCCACCCGCTTGGTCGTCTCCAGGATCGCCTGGGTGTGGTCCTTGGGCAGCGCTCCCTCGGCCGGCGCGGGAGCCGTCAGGCCCTCCGGCGGGGCGACGCCCTCGAGGGCGGAGGAGGTACGTGCGGCCACGGGGCGCCTCCCTGGTTCCACCCGCACGGTGTCACGGTCGGGCATGGCCCCCGCCTAACCCGTCCGGCCGTGTCGAAACCCCCGGGGCGCGAGGAGTGCCGCGGGACGCGCCGGGTAGGCGGGCGGCATGTCCCCACTGATCGACAGCACGGTCCCCCTGCTGACCCAGGGCTACGCCTGGGCCCCCGACCTGCGGCGCCGCCACGGCGACCCGCCCGCCGTCCGGACCCGGCTGATGGGCCGGCCCGCGCTCCTGCTGCACGGCCCGGCCGCCGTGGACTTCTTCTACGACGAGCGGCACGTGCTCCGGGACGGCGCGCTCCCCGGGCCCGTGCTCGACACCCTCTTCGGACGGGGCGCCGTCCACACCCTGGACGGCGAGCGGCACCGGGTCCGCAAGGCCCTGTTCGTGTCCCTGCTGATGCGGGACGGCTCCGTGGACCGGCTCACCACACTCGTACGCCGGCACTGGGCGGCCGCCGTCGACGGATGGGAGGGCCGGGGCGCCGTCCTGTTCGACGAGGCGGCGACGGTGCTCGCCCGGGCCGTCTGCGACTGGACCGGCCTCGCGGTACCCGAGGACGCCGCCCGCGAGATCGCCGAGGACTGCGTGGCCATGGTCGACGGCTTCGCGACCCCCGGACCGCGCCACTGGCGGGCCCGCCGGGCCCGGGCCCGCCAGGAGGAATCCCTCGCCCGCACCGTCGAGGAGCTCCGCGGCGGCGTGACCCGCCTCCACCAGGCCCTCCCCCCGGGCGGCGGGAACACCGCGCTGGAGGCGGTCGCCCGGCACCGCGACGCCGACGGCCGGCTCCTCGACCCGCGCACGGCGGCCGTGGAACTGCTCAACGTCATCCGCCCCTGCGTCGCCGTCGCCTGGTTCGTGGCCTTCGCCGCGCACGCCCTGCACCGCAGGCCCCGGCTCGCCGACGCGCTGCGCGCGGACGACGGGGCGTACGCCAGGGCCTTCGCCCACGAGGTGCGGCGCTTCTACCCCTTCGTGCCCTTCGTCGGCGGTCTCGCCGCCCGCGACCTGCGCTTCGGCGGGCAGGCCGTCCCCGAGGGCACCCTGGTCCTCCTCGACGTGTACGGCCACCACCACGACCCCGCCCTGTGGCCCGACCCCTACCGTTTCGACCCGCTGCGCTTCCTCGGCCGCGAGCCCGGCCCCGGCGCACTCATCCCCCAGGGCGGCGGCGACGCCCGCACCGGCCACCGCTGCCCCGGCGAGGACATCACCGTCGGGCTGCTCGCGGAGTTCGCCTCCGCCCTGGCCGGCCTGGACACCGAGGTCCCCGAGCAGGACCTGCGGATCCCGCTCCACCGCATCCCGACACGGCCGCGCAGCGGGTTCACCGTGTCGGTCCCGTCCCGGCAGAGGAGTCACCATGCCCCGAGGTTCCAGTCCCAAGCGTGAAAGGCAGTACGAGCACATCAAGGAGAGCGCCGAGGAACGCGGCGAGAGCCCCGAGCGGGCCGAGGAGATCGCGGCGCGCACCGTCAACAAGGAACGCGCCCGCGCGGGCGAGTCCAAGACCGCCAGCAAGAGCTCCCTCGACGACATCTCCTCCTCCCGGCGCGGCGGGCTGCACTCCCACAGCGGGTCGCGGGGCCCCACGTACGACCAGCTCTACGCGGAGGCCAAACGCCGCAACCTGCACGGCCGTTCCTCCATGGACAAGGCCGAACTCGAACGCGAACTGGGCTACTGAACCCCGCCCCAGGGAGGCACGCATGAACCGGGCCGCGCTGTTCGACGTCGACGGCACCCTCGTCGACACCAACCACCTGCACGTCACGTGCTGGTGGGAGGCACTGCGGCAGGCGGGCCACGAGGTGGCGATGCACGACGTCCACCGCGCGGTCGGCCTCCCCGGCGAGGACCTGCTCGCGCACCTCCTCGGCGAGGACCGCGACACCGCCGAGGACGAGCGGCTGTCCGCGGCGCACGAGACCCTCTACGCCACCTGGTTCGACCGGCTGCCCCCGTTCGGCTCGGCCTCCCGGCTGCTGCGCGAACTGGACCGGCGGGGCTGGCGGGTGGTGCTCGTGACCTCCGCCAAGGAGGCCGAGCTGGACGCCCTGCGGCGAGCCGTCGACGCCGACGACGCCATCACCGCCACGGCCAGTTCCGACGACGTCGACGAGGGCAAACCCGCACCCGACCCGGTACACCACGCCCTCGGCCTCGCGGGCGCGCGGGCGCGCGGCTCCGTCCTCGTCGGCGACACCGTGTGGGACATGCGGGCCGGCACCCGGGCCGGCGTCTCCTGCGTCGGCCTGCTGTGCGGCGGCATCCCGCGCGCCGACCTGGAGGAGGCCGGCGCCCGCGCGGTGTACCGGGACCCGGCCGACCTGCTCGCCCACCTCGACCGGAGTCCCTTCGCGGCGGCGGAGCGGGCGGGGTGAGCGCCGTGCCGGAGACCGCGCTGATCGTCATCGACATGATCAACACCTACGAGCACGAGGACGCCGAACTGCTGCTGCCCTCGGTGAGCGAGGTCCTGACCGGGATCGGGACCCTGCTCGGCGCCGCCCGCGAGCGGAAGGTCCCGGTCGTCTACGTCAACGACAACTTCGGATTGTGGCGCTCCCACCACGGCGAGATCCTGGAAGCGGCCCTCGCCGGCCCGCACGCCGACCTCGTCGAGCCCGTCCGGCCCGACGAGGAGTCCCTCTTCGTCGTCAAGGCGCGCCACTCCGTCTTCTACGAGACCCCGCTGGCCTACCTCCTGGGCCGGCTCGGCGTCGGCCGGCTGGTGCTGTGCGGCCAGGTGACCGAGCAGTGCGTCCTCTACTCCGCCCTCGACGCGCACGTCCGCCACCTGGACGTGACCGTCGGCCGCGACGCCGTGGCCCACATCCACCGGGACCTGGCGGACGCGGCCCTGCGCATGATGGAGGTGAACATGGCCGCGGAGGTCCGCGACGCCGCGGACGTCCGCCTGTGACCGCGACTCGCGGCGGAGCCGGGGCGGGCACGCCGAAGGGGGCGCACCGGCCGGGGGAGGGGCCGGCACGCCCCCTTCGGGGGAGTGCGGTCAGCGGTCAGGACCGGGCCGCGGGCTCCAGCGCCTCGTCGGCGTCGCCCGCCGCACGCGCCGCGACCTGCGGGTTGCGCGACTTCAGCACGGCCCAGCCGATGGCCAGGCAGACGGCCCAGCCGGCGCCCACGTACAGGGAGACGCGGCTGTCCGGGTCGATGGCGATCATCACGGTCACCAGCAGCAGGAAGGCCACGGCGATCCAGCTGCAGATGGTGCCGCCCGGCGCCGGGAAGGAGGAGGCGGGCAGCTTGCCCGCGTCCACCGCGCGGCGGTAGCGGATGTGGCTGACCAGGATCATCAGCCAGGTCCAGATGCCGGCCGCCGTCGCCACCGAGGTGACGTAGCCGAAGGCCTTCTCCGGGACGACGTAGTTCAGGACCACGCCGATGCCCATGAGGGCGGTGGAGAGGGTGATGGCCACGGCCGGGGTCTTGGTGGAGCTGAGCTTGCCCAGCAGCTTGGGCGCCTCGGAGTTCGCGGCCAGGTCGCGCAGCATGCGGCCGGTGGAGTACATGCCGGAGTTGCAGGACGACAGGGCCGCGGTGAGCACCACGAAGTTGACGATCGCCGCGCCGGCCGGGATGCCGATCTTCGCGAAGGCCGCCACGAACGGGCTGACGCCGGGCTGGAACTCGGTCCACTTGACGACCATCAGGATCACGCTGAGCGCACCGACGTAGAAGACGATGATGCGCCAGGGCAGGGTGTTGATGGCCTTGGGGAGGGTCTTCTCCGGGTTCTCGGACTCGCCGGCGGTGACGCCGACGAGCTCGACGGCCAGGTAGGCGAACATGACGCCCTGCAGGGTCATCAGGCTGGAGCCGACGCCCTTGGGGAAGATGCCGTCGAAGGCCCAGAGGTTGGACACGGCTGCGGTGTCACCGGCCTGGCTGAAGCCGAAGGTGACCACGCCGATGCCGATCACGATCATGCCGATCAGGGCCGTGACCTTGACCATCGAGAACCAGAACTCGATCTCGCCGAAGATCTTCACCGAGATGAGGTTGGCGACGTACAGGACCACCAGGAAGACCAGGGCGGTCACCCACTGGGGGACGTCCGGGAACCAGAAGTGCACGTAGATGGCCGCGGCGGTCAGCTCGGCCATGCCGGTGACGACCCACATGAGCCAGTACGTCCAGCCCGTCACGAACCCGAAGAACGGGCTCAGGAACTCGCGGGCGTACTCCGCGAAGGAACCCGAGACGGGGCGGTACAGGAGCAGCTCGCCGAGCGCTCGCATGATGAAGAAGACGATGACGCCGGCGAGGGCGTACATGAGGATGAGGCTGGGCCCGGCCTTGGCGATGTTCGCCCCGGCTCCCAGGAAGAGGCCGACGCCGATGGCGCCGCCGATGGCGATCATCTGGACCTGGCGGCTGCCGAGGCCGCGCTCGTAGCCCTCCTCGGGCGTGGTGCCCGTGGTGGCGTTGTCGTCGCCGTGGTGCTGTTCGACCTGCGTCGAGGTCATGCTCTGGTGCGCCTTTCCGCTCCATGCCGATCCGCCGCCGTGCTCGGCCGCGGATCGGGTTCCGATCCCCCGGATGCTGATGGAGTTGCATGCCGGCGGTCGGCCGACTTCAGCGCCCCTGTCCGGACGTGGGTGGTCCGGCAGGCGGTCGAGAAGATGTACCACGGTGTCCGGCGCGGGGCCGTGGCGAACATCACCGGCAAATCGGCCATTCGCCCGTGACCAGGCCCAAAGACCCTTGCGCAGTGATGTCATCGTTATCCGGATCTGAGCCTCCGCTGAGCGAACGCACAATGACATCGAGGCAACGCGTGCCACCGCCGTCCCGCACGGGCGCCGCGACGGTCACGCAGCGTGAACGCCGAACTGTGGCGCCACCCGATGTCCGTCGGTCGATGCCCTTCGGTGCCACCGCCGGGGCCTTCGTCCATCGGACCGGGCCGCCCGGGGGAAAACCCGCCGGGTTCCCCGGGAGTCCCGAGGAGTGCGGCGGCGCCGCATATAGCGTCGGGCTGGGGGAAGGCGTAGGGGGCAGCTGACGGAAGGTGATGCCGGATGGTCTCCGGAGCGGACGACAAGCGGTTCACCGTCGCGGTGCGGACGGTGGACGGGGTTGTACTGCTCACCCTCGGCGGTGAGCTGGACCATGACACGGCGGGACCCCTCAAGGAGGCCCTGGACGCGGCCGCCCGGCGGGGCGGCCGGCTGCTGGTCGACATGGCGGGACTGCGCTTCTGCGACTCGACGGGTCTCAACGCCCTGCTCCACGGCCGCCTGGCCGTCCAGGAGGCCGGCGGCAGCCTGGAGCTGGCCGGGCTGGCGGGGCCGGTCGCCAGGATGTTCCGCATCACCGGCGCTGACGGGGTCTTCCCGGTCCACGCCGACGTCGCTCAGGCGCTGGGTGCCAACCAGGGGCGATGAGAGGGGGCGAGAGCCGTGGAGCAGCGTGGCCCGGCCGAGCGCAACTGGCTCCTGGTTCTCGAGGGGATGGCCGACCCCGTCCTGCGCAGCCGTGACTTCACCCGGCGGGCGCTGACCGCCTGGCATTGGCTGCCGGTGCGGACTCCGGCGGCGCGGGAGGCGGTGGAGGACGTCCTGCTGCTGGTCTCCGAGGTGGTGGCCAACGCCTGCCTGCACGGCGGCGGGCCCGGGGTCCTGGTCCTGGACTGTACGGACGACCGGCTGCGGATCGAGGTCACCGACTCCAACCCGGCGCCGCCCGTGCCGTCGGGGGACGGGAGGAACCCCAGTCGGCCGGGTGGGCACGGGCTGATGATCGTGGACCGGCTGGCCCGGGCCTGGGGCACGCGGCCCGGGGCCGCCGGCAAGTGCGTCTGGGTGGAAGTGGCGTGCCCGGGCACCCTCAGTGGAGCGTGTCCAGAACCGCGATGATCTCGCGGGTGGTGCTGACCCGGCCGATCCGGGGGAAGATCTTGCCGAAGGTGTGGGCGTGCGAGTCGGCGTCCACGTCGGCGGTCGCGTCCTCGGCGAAGACCAGGCCGTAGCTGTGCTCCCAGGCGGCCCGGGCGGTGGACTCCACGCCGATGCTCGTCGAGATGCCCGCAAGGACGATCCGGTGGATCCCGCGCCGGCGCAGCTGGAGGTCCAGCTCGGTGCCGGTGAAGGCGCCCCAGTGGCGTTTGGTGACGGTCACGTCCCCCAGCGCGGCCAGTTCGGCCGGGATCTCGGAGAAGGCGGCCGGCGGGGCGGTGGCGGGGCCGGGGCGGTCGACGTCGGTGGTCGGCAGGTCGCCGCCGTCGGGCGACCAGGCGACGTTCACCAGGACGACCGGCAGTCCGTGCGCCCGGAAGGCCTCGGCGAGCGCGATGCCGTTGCGCAGGATCTCCTCGCCGGGGCGGGCGGTGGGCAGGGCGAGGATGCCCCGCTGGAGGTCGATGAGCACGAGCGCGGTGCCGGTGTCGAGGACCGGAGCGGAGGCGGGGGAGGGGGAGGTCATGGGGACGACCGTAGGAAAGGGCGGGCGCGGTTGCACGCGTGTCCTGCGGCGGGGCGGCCGTGTCGCCGTCGTCGCCCCCCTAGGATGGGAACATGAGTGCGAATCACGTGGGGGAGAGCCGGCCCGAGCCCACCCCGGAGCTGTCCGGGGCCGAGCTGCTGCGCTGGTACTGGACGCTGGAGGAGCTGACCGGGCTCGCCCGGCGGACGGGCGTCTCCACGGGCGGCGGCAAGGCCGCGCTCACGGAACGGCTCGCCGCCGCGCTGGACGGCCGCGCCCTCCCGGCCCCCGCCCCGGCCGCCCGGCGGGGCGGGCGCCAGCTGAAGGCGCCCGTCGGCCCGGCCAGCGTGATCCCCGAAGGCCAGCGGTGCAGCCAGGTGCTCCGGGAGTTCTTCCTCCGCGAGATCGGACCGGGTTTCCACTTCGACGCCTTCATGCGGGAGTACGTATCCCAGGGCGCGGGCCGCACCCTCGCCGAGGCCGTCGCCCACTGGCACGCCACGCGGCAGCGCGCGGCCGAACCCCAGGAGGTCGGCGCCCAGTTCGAGTTCAACCGGTTCCTGCGCGACTGGCACGCCCGCCACCCGGACGGCGCCCGTGACCAGGCGCTCGCCGCCTGGCGCGAACACCGGGCCCGCCCCCGCGACTGAGCCGCGCCCGGGTGCTGTGCCCCCTCGTTTCCCAAACCTCTGGTACAGACCTGGTTCACCCCGAATCCGGTCAGACTTGACAAGTCCACCAGAAACGATCTTCATGGGGCGGGGGAGGAGACATACTGACGGACGTGACCGACGACACCGTTCTGATCGAGACCGACGGCTGTACGGGGCTGATCACCCTCAATCGCCCCCACGCCCTCAACGCCCTCACCCACACCATGGTGCTGCGGATCGGGGAAGCCCTTGCGGCCTGGGAGGGTGATCCCGCCGTGAGCCAGGTACTCCTGCGCGGCGCCGGGGAGCGCGGCCTGTGCGCGGGCGGGGACATCCGGGCCATCCACGCCGACGCGAAGGCGGGCACCACCGGCTCCCTCGATTTCTGGCGGGACGAGTACCGGCTCAACGCCCGCATCGCCCGCTACCCCAAGCCGTACGTGGCCCTCATGGACGGGATCGTGATGGGCGGCGGCGTCGGGCTCTCGGCCCACGGCGGCGTCCGCGTCGTCACCGAGCGGTCCCGGGTGGCCATGCCCGAGACCGGGATCGGCTTCGTCCCCGACGTCGGCGGCACCTACCTGCTCTCCCGCGCCCCGGGCGAGCTCGGCACCCACCTGGCCCTCACCGGCACGGCCGTCGGCGCGGGCGACGCCCTGCTGTGCGGACTCGCCGACCACTACCTGCCCTCCGGCTGGCTGGAGGAGTTCACCTGGGAGCTCACCAGGGCACCCGTGGCCGAGGTGCTGCCCAAGTTCGGCGACGCCACCACCCCCGAGGCCCCGCTCGCCGCCGACCGGGAGTGGATCGACCACTGCTACGCCGCCGACACCGTGGAGGAGATCCACCAGCGGCTGCTGGAGTCGGGCCTGGCGGCCGCGCGGGAGGCCTCCCGGCTCCTGCACGCCAAGTCGCCGACCTCCCTCAAGGTCACCCTCGCCGCGCTGCGCCGCGCCCGCGAACTGGACTCGCTGGAGCGGGTGCTGGAGCAGGAGTACCGGGTCTCCGCCGCCGCGCTGTCGACGCCCGACCTGGTCGAGGGCATCCGGGCCCAGGTGATCGACAAGGACCGCCGTCCGCGCTGGTCCCCGGCCGCCCTCTTCCAGGTCCGCCAGGCCTCGGTGGACCGGCACTTCGCCCCGCTCGGCGAGGACCGCGAGCTGACCTTCCCGCAGCCCGGGGCCGGCCGCGGCTGACCCGGGTCGCCGGGCGTCCCGGACCGGACCGCTCCCCGCGTCCCGGACCGGACCGCTCCCCGCGTCCCGGACCGGCCGGCCTCCCGCGTCAGTCCCGGGCGAGCCGGACCGCGAGGCCGTCGAGGACCCGCTGGAGCCCGTAGTCGAAGTTCTCGTCCCGCAGTCGCGCCGGGTCCTGGTTGTGCCGGGAGTACGCGTGGTCCTTCACCACGGGGTGGTCCTCCAGGGCGGCCTCGGCGGCGGGCAGCAGCGACTCCAGCCACTCCGTCTCGGTCTTCCCGCTGCGGGCGAGGAGCGAGAGGTAGGAGGCCTCGCTGGTGGTGGCGCCGATGACGTAGGAGATGACGGCCTTCACCGCGAGGTCCGCCTCGCCCGCCGGGAAGCCCGCCGACACGGACAGGCCCAGCAGCCGTTCCGACATCCGGATCAGGTTCGGCCCCAGGTGCGCCAGCCCGACCTGCCCGAGGACCGAGGCCACCCAGGGGTGGCGCAGCACCATCGCCCGCAGGCTGTGGCCGCACTGCGCGAGGGCCTCGCGCCACTTCTCCCCCGCGCCGTCGGCCGCGGGCAGCTCCAGCTCGCCGTAGACCTCGTCCACCACCAGCTCGATCAGCTCGTCCTTGTTGGCCACGTGCCGGTAGAGCGAGGTCGCGGCGGTGCCCATCTCCGCGCCGAGCTTGCGCATGCTGAGCGCCTCGATGCCCTCGGCGTCCAGGAGTCGCACCGCGGCCGCGACGATCTGCTCCTGGCTGAGCGCGGGCTGTTCCTTCCGTCGCCGCGGCCTGGTCCACACGGAGGGCACCGGCGCGAGGGTCTGCTGCTCTGAAGAGGACATGTTCTCAGCCTAACCCGATGCGAACAGTGTACGCATCATGCGTACACCCCGGCGCGTCTCCCCCGGAATCCGTTCACAAAGCAGCCCCGGCCCCCGCCGCAGAGGCCCCTGGGCGGCCCTCGGAGGGCCCCGTGGCGGCCGCGCGCCCCGGTCGGGACGGGCGGGGAGGCTCCGCCCGCCGCAGACCGACACGCACCCGCCCGCACCCCTCCCGCACCGCCTCCGACCTGGGATGACGTACCCCTGCCGGGCTATGATCTCCCCCTGACCGAAAGGGAGTTGATGGACCGCGCCATACGCTCGACGGAAGACGTACTGGACCTCCTCGACGGGCTGTTCACCCGGGACGCCGACCGCTGGACCGACGACGGCGCCTCCTGGTGGGACGGCTTCTACGCCGACCGCTCCAAGCCCGTGCCCTTCTTCGTGGCGAAGCCCGACGAGAACCTCGTCTCGTACGCGGAAAGGGGCCTGATCCGCCCCGGCCGCGCCCTCGACCTCGGCTGCGGACCCGGACGCAACGCCCTCCACCTCGCCTCCCTCGGCTTCGAGGTCGACGCCGTCGACCTGTCGCCGACGGCCGTCGCCTGGGCCGAGGAGCGCGCCCGCGCCACCGGCGCCACCGGCGTCCGCTTCCACCGCGGCGACGCCTTCCGGCTGACCACCGCCGAACTGGGCGGCCCCTACGACCTGGTGTACGACTCCGGTTGCTTCCACCACCTGCCGCCCCACCGGCGCGTCAGCTACCTGGCCCTGCTGGACCGCGTCCTCGCCCCGGGCGGCCACTTCGCCCTCACCTGCTTCGCCTCCGGCGCCATGGGCAGCGAACTCCCCGACGCCGAGCTCTACCGGCAGGGCAGCCTCGGCGGCGGCCTCGCCTACACCCCCGAGTCGCTGCGCCTGATCTTCTCGGGCCTGGAGGAGGCCGAACTGCGCCGGATGCGCGACGAGGACGCCGCGTCACCGCTCTTCGGCGAACCCTTCCTCTGGACGGCCCTGTTCCGGCGTCCGCAGCCGACCCGGCGCTAGCGCCCCCGGCGCGGTCCGGGGACCGGGAAACGAGGCGGGCGGGCTTGTCGAACACGCCCTTCAGGCCGCACTGTTGGCCGGGATCCGCCCATCCGGCCAGCCTCAGGAGAGCCCGCTTGACACCCGACCGCGCCCCCGCGCACCCCCAGGCCCACGTCATCGACCCCGCCGGCGGCTGCCCCCACGCCCTCAACGCCCGGCTGCGCGCCCGCGGCCCGGTGGCCGAGGTGGTCCTCCCGGGAGGCATACCCGGCGCGGTCGTCCTCGGGCACGAGGAGCTGAAGGAGTTCCTGTCCCACCCCGACGTGGCCAAGGACGCCCGCCACTTCCCCGGCCTGCACGACGGCACCGTGCCCGCCGACTGGCCGCTGCGGGTCTTCGCCAACGCCCAGGGCATGCACACCGCCGACGACGCCGACCACCGCCGCCTGCGCTCCCTCGTCGGCAACGCCTTCACCGCCCGCCAGGTGGAACGGCTGCGCCCGCGCGTGCGGGACCTGGCCGACGAACTCCTCGACGGCCTCGCCCGCGCCGCCGGGGACTCCGCCGACGGGACCGCCGACCTGCGCACGCACTTCGCGCTGCCGCTGCCGATGAGCGTCATCTGCGAACTGCTCGGCGTGGACCCCGAGCACCGCGGCAGGCTGCACCACCTCTCCAACACCGTCATCATCTCCACCGACGTCCCGCCCGCCGAGGTCATGGCCGCCGTACGGGAACTCGTCGAGCTGATCGCCACCATCGCCGCCGCCCGCCGCGCCGCCCCCGGCGAGGACCTCACCAGCGCCCTGATCGCCGCCCGCGACGATGACGGCGACCGGCTCAGCGAGGCCGAACTCATCGGCACCATGAGGCTGATGCTCGTCGCCGGCCACGAGACCACCCTCAACCTGATCAGCAACGCCGTACGCGCCCTGTGCACCCACCGCGACCAGCTCGCCCTGGTCCTCGAGGGCAAGGCGAGCTGGTCGGACGTGGTCGACGAGACCCTGCGCTGGGACGGGCCCGTCAGCTGGTTCCCCTTCCGCTACCCCACCCGCGACCTGCCCCTCGGCGGCACCGTCATCCCGAAGGGCACCCCCGTGCTGGCCGGCTACACGGCGGCCGGCCGCGACGGCGCCGTCCACGGGCCCGACGCGGACCGGTTCGACGTCACCAGGCCCGGCGCCGGCCGCAACCTCTCCTTCGGGCACGGCGCGCACTACTGCGTCGGCGCCCCGCTCGCCCGGCTGGAGGCCACCATCGCACTGGAACGGCTCTTCACCCGTTTCCCCGGCCTCGACCTCGCCGTCCCCGAGGCGGAACTCCCCCACCAGCGCAGCTTCATCGGCAACAGCGTCGAGACCCTCCCGGTCCGCCTGGCCTGATCCCAAGGACACGGCCCAGGCCCAGGAGACGGCCTAACGGGCGGCCGGCGCGGACAGCTCCGTGCTCAGCCGGCCCAGCGCGTCCCCCCACCCCGCCCGGTCCCGCCGCGCTACGCGCGCACGTCCACCGTGACGGAGTGCCAACCGGTCGCCCCGTCGGGCAGGGTCCCGGTACGCCGCTCCGGCTGGACCCCGCCCCGGCCGTCGGTGGCCCGGACCTCCAGGGTGTGGCGCCCGGGCGGCGCCTCCCACCGCCACACCCACTGCCGCCAGGTGTCCACCCCGTCGGCCGCCCCGAGCCGGGCGTCCCGCCAGGGCCCGCCGTCGGCCCGCACCTCGACCCGGGAGATCCCCCGGTGCTGCGCCCACGCCACCCCCGCCACCGCGACCGGGCCGGCCGGGTGCCGCGAGAGGGGGCGCGGGGTGTCGATCCGCGACTGGGTCTTGACCGGCGCCTCCCGCGCCCACGAGCGGCGCACCCAGTACGCGTCGTACGCGTCGAACCTGGTCAGCCGCAGCTCGCGCAGCCACTTGCACGCGGAGACGTACCCGTAGAGGCCCGGGACGACCATCCGGACGGGGAATCCGTGCGCGAACGGCAGCGGCGCCCCGTTCATCCCGACGGCCAGCAGCGCCTCCCGGCCGTCCATCACCGCCTCGACGGGGGTGCCGGTCGTCATCCCGTCCACCGACCGGGCCACCAGCTGGTCGGCCGGCCCGCCCCGCGACGGCGGCCGCACCCCGGCCTCGCGCAGCAGGTCGGCGAGGCGTACGCCGAGCCAGCGGGCGTTGCCGACGTAGGGGCCGCCGACCTCGTTGGAGACGCAGCACAGGGTGATGTCGTGCTCGACGAGCGGCCGGGCGAGCAGCTCCGGCAGGGACAGCGTCAGGGGTCTGGCGACGCCCTCCCCGCGGATGTCCAGCCGCCACGCGTCCGCATCGACCCGGGGCACCACCAGGGCGGTGTCCACGCGGTAGAAGTCCCCGGCGGGGGTGAGGAACGGCCCCAGGCCCGGCAGGCGCAGGTCCGCCCCGGCGGGTACCGGCGGCGCGGGGACGGCGGGCGGCGGCAGGACCAGGCCGGCCCGGGAGGCGGTGGCCCCGGCCGCGCCGTGGGCGCCGAGGCGCCGGCCGGCGTACCCGGCCGCGGCGGAGGCGGCCACGGTGGCCGCCAGCAGCCGGCCGAAGGCCCGCCGGTCCAGCGGCCAGGTGCCGCCGGAACGGCCGGCCGCGGTACGGGGCCGGCGCAGGGCCGCGGCCAGCACGTACAGCACCCCGGCGGCCACCGCGCCGCCCGCGAGCAACGGCAGCGCGTCCCGCCAGCCCGCCCCCGGCCGGCCCAGGGCCGCCACCGCCCCGAGGAGCCCCACCGAGGCGGCGAGCGCGCAGCCCGCGCGGGGACGGTGCGGTGCGAGGATCCCGGCCAGGGCGGCGAGCACCGCCAGCAGCAGTACCGTCCCCAGCGTCAGGACGGGCTTGTCGGCGGTGCCGAAGGCCCGGACGGCCCACTCCTTGACGGCCGCCGGAGTACGGTCCACCACGGCCCCGCCGACCGCCGTGAGCGGGGCCGCCTCGGGGCGTACGAACGCCGCCGCGAGCTCCGCGACGGCCAGGCCGGCGAACGCCGCGGCCAGGCCGGCGGCGGCGCCCGCCAGGCGCGTTCCTCGGTCCCCCCGTACTCGGGTCATCCGGAGCCACCTCCGCCCTGTCACGGTAGCCCCGCGGCCCTCACGGGCGCGCCGCTCCCGGCGGCTGCGCCCGCGCCGCCTCGCAGCCGCAGCCCCCGCCGCCGGCACGCCCCTCGGGGCCGGGACCGGCCGGGCGCCGTTTGCGCAGCTCCACGACGCCGTCGGTGATGCCGGCGGGGGGCGCGGGGGGCTGGGTGCGCTCGTGCGCGGTCTCGGACATGTGGGTGCACTCCTGTCGCCTCGTGGCCCGCGTCGGGAAGGGGCGGCCGCCGAATCGTTCCGGCTCCGCCCCGGGCCAGTGAACCCGCCACCCCCGCCGGGCGGGGGCCCGCCCGGCGCCGGTTCCCCCGGAAGTGTGAGGGCGCCGGGCCGCCGTCGGCCGGAGGCGGCCTAGACCGGGAGGGACCAGGCCTGGTCCACCTGGTGGTCGCCGCAGGCCGTCAGCCGCAGCCGCTCGGCCGGGGCGTCGGGGGTCGCGGGTGCCGCCGGGGCGGTGAGGCACTGCCCGCCGGTCTCCTCGACCAGGGTCCCGTCGCGCCGGTGGCTCCAGCTCTGGCCCGCCTGCCGGCCCGGGGCGCAGTCCGCCAGCTCCACCAGGCCGCCCGCACGGGCCGTCAGGCACGCGCCGGCCAGCTTCAGCCGGCCGCCGCCGCCCAGGGTCCACCGCTGGTCGGCCCCGGCGGTGCAGGTGCCGAGGACCACCGAGCCGACCCCGCTGGTGCTGGCCCCGTCGGCGCACTTGGCCCCGAGCCCGTTGATCTGCCCGGTGGGCACGGCCTCGGCGCAGCCGCGCGGGGTGAGCCGCCACACGGCCGTGTCGTGGGCGGCGAGCCGCCCCGTCAGCGCGTCCACCACCTCGGTGCGGCGCCCGGTCCACAGGTCCTCGGCGTCCGCCACGCACGCGGCCGGCAGCCCGATGTCGGCCAGCGGTACGGAGACGTCCCGGGCGCTGCCGGAGCGGTTGAGCACGGCCACCGCGCGGTCGCCGTTGGCGAGCGGCCGGGCCAGTACCTCGAAGGTGGCGTTGGAGGAGACCACGGCGCCCTGCCGGCCCAGCGGGTCCTGGTCGAGCCCGATCAGGCGGGTGTTGCCCAGCGCGGCGAGCCCGCCCGGGGTGAGGGCCGACACGTCGGAGGACAGGATGAAGGGGGCCGCCATCATCGCCCACAGCCCGACCTGGCTGCGGCTCTCCGCGTCCGTGAGGCCCGGGGCGCCCGCGATCAGGAAGTCGGGGTCGTTCCAGTTGCCGGGGCCCGCGTACCGGCCGAGCCAGCGGTTGTAGCCGTAGTTGCCGAGCACCGAGCTCCAGCGGGAGGTGGCGGGGGCGTTCGGGGCGTACACCTTGATGTCCCGGCCCTCGCGCCACAACTGGCCCGTCTCGCCGACCCAGTCGAGGACCCTGTGCCAGTCGGAGCCGCCCCATTCGCCCTGCTGGAAGTAGGCGGGCGCGGAGGCGGACAGGACCATCGGGCGGCCGCTGTCGCGCAGTCCCCGGGCGACGGAGTTGTAGGCGTCCCGGTAGGCCTGCTCCTTCGTCTTCCCGGGCGGCACCCACAGGTTGCAGCCGTCCATCTTGACGTAGTCCACCTTCCAGGACGCGAACAGCCGCGCGTCGCGGGCGTAGTGGTCCGGGCCGCCGCCGTCGGGGGAGCCGCTGCCCGGGTACCGCTCGCAGGTGAGGGAGCCGGCGTCCTCGTAGATGCCGAACTTCAGCCCCTTGGCGTGCAGGTACTTGCCGAGCCAGGCCATGCCGTGCGGGAACTTGACGGGGTCGGTGACCAGGTTCCCCTGCGCGTCGCGCTCCTTGAGCATCCAGCAGTCGTCCACGGTCACCGTGTCGTAGCCCTTGGCGGCAAGACCGCTGGAGACCAGGGCGTCGGCGTTGGCGACCACCTTGGCCTCGTCGATGTCGCACATGTAGTGCGCCCAGTTGTTCCACCCCATGGGCGGGGTGAGGGCCAGCGGGGTGTCCCAGGTCGCGGTCGGCTCGGCCGCCGCGGGGGCGGGGACGAGCGCGAGGGCGAGCAGGGCGGCCGCGGTGAGACAGGGGAGCGCGGCGCGCGGGCGAGGCGGCACGGGGCCTCCTTGGCGTGGGGGAGTACCGGTGGATGTTCGTGCCTCAGTGCAGCGGTGCGGTCACGCGCTGTCAACGGGAGTCGGTGGTTATGGCTCAATGACCAGCAATTTGGCCGCGGTCGATGTCACACGTCCGTGGCGGGCGGGATGGGGGGCACGAATGCCCACGCCGTATGTTACGGCGGCTGATACGCTGTATCTCATGCCGAGGAGATCACCCGCCCTGGACCGCGCGACCCCGCCGGCCATCGCCCTCACCGCCCTGCGCATCCTCGACGAGGAAGGGCCCGGGGCGCTCAGTTTCCGGGCCCTGGCCGAACGGCTCGGCGTCTCCCACGCCACCGTCCAGCGCCGCTGCACCGACCTCGCCGGCCTGCTGGACCTGTGCACCGACCATCTCGCCGGACAGCTCCCCGAAGTCCCCGCCGGCACCGGCTGGGCCGAAGCCTGCGAGATGCGCTTCGGCGCCCTCTACCGGCTGCTCACCGCCCACCCCGGACTGCTCGTCCTGCGTGGCGGGCGCCCCTGGCTCGGCCGACAGCTGCTGGCCCGCCTCGTCGAGCCCGCGCTCGCCGACGGCGTCGCCGCTGGGATGACCCCGGCCGAGGCCATGACCGCCTACCGGCGGATGTACCTGCTCACCCTGGGCAGCGCCGCCTTCGTCGACCACCGCGACCCGGCCGGGGCCACCGCCGCCTCCCGGGCCGCCATCGCCGCGCTCGACCCGGACGGGTTCCCGGTCCTCACCGGCGCGCTGGCCGAGGTACTGCCCCCGCTGACCGACCACGAGGTCTACCACGGCGCCCTGCGCCAGCTCATCGAGGCGGCCCGGCCCACGGGCCCGCGGGCCGCGTCCTGACCCCGCACGTGTCCTGACGGCACGTGTCCTGACGGCACGTGTCCTGACGGCACGTGTCCTGACGGCACGTGTCCTGACGGCACGTGTCCTGACCCCGCACGTGTCCTGACCCCGCGAAAGGCAGACCCACCATGGAACAGCAGCTCGACTACGCCGCCGTCCGCGCCGCCGCCGCCCGTACCGCGGGCGCGGTCCGCCCCGCCGCGGTCGTGCCCGCCTCCGAGGGCGTCTGGTACGCCCTGGAGTACCTCCAGCACACCGGCTCCTTCAAGGCGCGCGGCGCGCACAACTTCCTCGCCGCGCACCGCGAGGCGGGCCGCCTCCCGGCCGCCGGCGTCACCATCGCCTCCGGCGGCAACGCCGGCCTGGCCTGCGCCTGGGCGGCCCGCGCCCACGGCATCCCCGCCACCGTGTTCCTCCCCGCCAACGCCCCGCGCGTCAAGGTCGACCGGCTGCGCGGCTACGGGGCCGACGTACGGCTCGTCGGCGACCGGTATGCCCAAGCCCTCGCCGCCTGCCGGGAGTTCGCCGTCGCCAGCGGCGCCCTGAGCAGCCACGCCTACGACCACCCGCTCGTCGCGGCCGGCGCCGGGACCCTGCTCGACGAGGTGCGGGCCGCCCTGCCCGGCCTGGACACCGTCGTCGTCGCGGTCGGCGGCGGCGGGCTGTTCGCCGGCGTCGCCACCGCCGCCCGCGAGCACGGCGTCCGCGTGGTCGCCGCCGAGCCCGAGCACTGCCGGGCCCTGAACGCCGCCCTGGAGGCGGGCGAGCCCGTCGACGTCCCGGTGGCCTCCGTAGCCGCCGACTCCCTCGGCGCCTCCCGCGTCTCGGCGGACGCCCTGGCCGCCGCCCGGCACGCGAACGCCGTGTCGGTGCTCGTCCCCGACGGGGCGATCACGGCCGCCCGCAGGGCGCTCTGGGACGAGCACCGGATCGTCGTCGAGGCCGGCGCCGCCACCGCCCTGGCGGCCCTGCGCACCGCCCCGGAGTCGCTGGGCGAGCGGGTCGCGGTCGTCCTGTGCGGGGCCAACACCGACCCCCGCGACCTCTGAACGACGATCGTCGCCCCGGCCCGAGACTTTCGAGTACGGCACCGGCCCCCGCGCCCCTGCGAGGCTCCGGCTGCAAGGTGCGGACCGCACCGCGACGTCGAGGGCACGGAGGAACGGGGCCATGGCTCAGCGCAAGGGTTGTCTCATCGGGTGCGGTATCGCGCTGGTGCTGGGGGTAGGGCTCCTCGTGGCGCTGTTCTTCGGGGCGGCCAAGGTCCTGGACATAGCCGACAAGACCCTGCTCGACCCGAAGGTCTACGAGGCGGTCAAGGTCGGCGACGCCGAGAGCGAGGTCCGCGCGAAGCTCCCCTCGGGCGACACCTTCGTCAAGGACGCCCTCAAGGAAGGCGGCCCCGCCGAGCCCGCCGGCAGCGTCTGCGCCTGGTACCTCTCCGCCGCCGACGGTCAGACCGAGGACGTGCTCCGCCTCTGCTTCAAGGACGGCAAGCTCGCGGAGAAGGCCCAGTACCGCATGAAGTAGCACCGGGACCGGGCCCCACCCCGCCCCGGGCTACCCCCGGCCGTCCAGCCGGGCCGCCGAGCGCGACAGCCCGTCCGCGGCCGTGGCGCACCGCTGGGCCAGCTCCTCGACCCGCGCCCGGAAGGCGTCGGCCTGCGGGCCCCGCCAGTCCAGGCCGGCACAGGCGCCGCGCAGCCGGTCCGCCCGCTCGCGCAGGGCCGCGGCGTGGCTGCGCAGTCCGTCGGCGGGGTGTCCGCTCACGACCGCTCCTTCCAGGGGGCGAAGGCGTTGGTCACTCCGGCCAGCGCCGGGGCCAGCTCGGGGTGGTGCCGCAGGAGGACCGTGACCATCGAGTTCCGGTCGATCCAGCGCAGCCCCTCGGGGGTGTACACCTCCGGCCGGTAGTCCGTGGTGAAGAACCGGTCGCTCTTGATGCGGCGGGTGGCCATCAGGGCGAACACCCGGAACAGGGTGTCGCTGAACCCGAAGCCGGCCGGCCGGGGCTCGGCCAGGTTCCCGACCAGGGTGTCGACCCGGTCGAGCCGGCCGTCGTACAGCTCCCGCAGCAGCGGGGTGTCCCCCGGGTGCCCGCCGGTGAGCTCCTCGAAGGAGGTGACGGGCCGCTTGCGCAGCATCCGCCGCTGGGCGTTGTAGCGGGGGATGCCCCGCTCCCGGTCGCGCAGGACGTCGACCGTGCCGAGGTCGATGTGCTCGCCGGACAGCCGCTTCAGGTTGCGCAGCGCGTCCGGGTGGTTGTGCAGGACCAGCGCCCCCGGGTTCGAGACGCCGAAGGTGTAGAACAGGTCGCTCATCCCGTACGCGTCGACCGCGGTGCGCGTGGTCGCCCCCTGCATGTCGTCGAAGCCGACGGTCTCGCGCGGCGTACCGCGCCGGTGGTCCCGGACGGTGATCTCGTCGGGGATCAGCGGGTGCAGCCGGTACGCCGAGACGAACTCCTCCGTCATGGAGAACGGCGCGGCGTGGTGGTCGGTGCCCGAACCCCGGGAGCCGCTGAGGACCTCGCCGCCGATCCGCCCGAAGGTCCTGGTGACCCAGCGCGGCAGCAGCCCGTCCCAGTTGGCGCGCATCGCCCGGTGCACCACGGGGTGGTTGAGGATGCCCGGGGTCCACTCCACCGTGTGGATCTTCGCCATGAGCGCGGTGTTCACCAGCCGCGCCGTCTGGAAGATCCGCTCGTCGTCCCAGGTGGGGTGGTGCGAACGGATCAGGTCGCAGACGGAGTTGTGCTCCTTGGCGAAGAGGGTGTGCAGCAGCGACAGGCCGGTCCAGTAGTCGCTGTTCATGCCCGTGGCGTCCAGGCAGTCCATTCCGGGCCGCGGATCGGCGGGCAGCCGTCCGCCGTCGACGATCAGCCGGCCGTGCTCCCCGGTCCGCAGCGAGCGGCAGCGGGCCTCGTCCGACCCGTAGATCTGCGAGCCGTCCCACCAGTGGCTGACGGTGTTCTCGTACGTCGGCGGGACGTCCGGGGTGGTGTGCGCGACCGGGTCGGGGCGGGTGCGGTTCACCCGCATCGGGCAGCCGCCGCCCTGCTCGGCCCAGTCGTCGTCGGCGGCGAGCGGGACGGTGAACGGCTCGGCCTCCTCGTTGTCCCCGTGGTTGGCCCAGCCGTGGTTCTGGAACTGGATCCAGGCGGCGGCCAGCAGGTTCAGGGAGGGCGCGGGGACGAAGCCGCGCCGGGCCAGCAGCTGCCGGCTCACCTCGCGGGGACTGGGCGTCATCAGCGCCTCGTCCTCGTCCGGATACGCCATGTGCAGCGGGGTGTTGCGGTCCAGACGGGTGCCCACCCGGCCCATGTCCTCGTCGTACGGGTCGTAGCCGGAGCCGTCGTACGAGCGGTACGGCGCGAGGTGCCCGGTGGGCCGCCGGTCGCGTTCGCCGCCCGCGCCGAAGGTGTCGTGCAGGTTGTGGCGGCGCAGGTCCTCCCGGATCACGGCCAGGTTCAGCAGGCCGAGCGGGGCGGGCAGTTCGTACCACTCGCGGGTCCGGTTGACGCGGGCGAAGGCCGCCGACTCCAGCCGCTCCAGCAGTCCGGGCGGGCCGTACGGCCGCTGCGGCGCGGGCGGCGGCTGGTGCCGGTGGGAGGCCTGGGCCGGCAGCTCCGGCGCGGCCGGCGCCGCGTCCGTCGGGGGAGTGTGCGCGTCGGTGTCGGTCATGCGGGGTCCTCAGCGGTCGTGGAGGGTGAAGAGGTGCGTGCCGGTGACCCGGCCGCGGAAGGCGGCGAGTTCGGAGTCGACGTGCGTGCGCGCGTGCGGGACGTCGTGCTCCAGGTTGTGCGCGTACCGCTCCGCGGCGTGGCACAGCGGGAAGGCCTGAGTGTCGTCGGTCCAGGTGAACTCCGTGAACTCCTTGGGGAGTTCGATGGGCGAGACCGTCGAGCGGCCCTCCAGGCTCGGTACGATGTCGTGCTCGTTGACGAGGGAGACCACCCGGGTGCGCGGATCGGCGGCCCGCTTGTGGTCGATGGGCGAACCGATCGCGACCACGTGCGTCACGGTGTACAGCGCGTTGAAGTCCCGGCTCGCCGCCAGGTTCATCGCGGTGATCCCGCCCTGGCTGTGCCCGACCAGCGCCACCTGCGCACCGGAGGGCACGAGCCGGCGCAGGGCCCGGACCACCGCACGGGTGTAGGTGGTGTCGATGGCGCCCACCGCGTTGAGGCTGCCCAGCAGGTCCTGCGGACTCTCCTGGTTGAAGCACGGCCCCATCCCGGCCAGTTGGACGACGTAACGGTGTTCCCCGTCCGGCCCGGCGACCTGCTGGACGAGCAGCAGCCCGCGCGTGCCGATCCGGTCGATGTTGCGGACGTAGCCGACGATCGTTCCGGAGTCGTCGATGCTGCCCAGCAGTGCGGCCGAGGGCGTGTGCGGCTCCGCCCGGCCGGGGCCCCGGTTGAGGAGCGCCCACACCGAGTTGCCGATGCCGGCGAGGTACTCGGAGGTCAACGGCCGGCCGGTGGCGATCTGCCAGCCGGCGGTGTCGTTGAAGGGGTTCTCGTCGGTCAGCGCGTTCCAGGCCATGATGTCCGTGAAGGACGGCGCCAGCAGGGCGAGGGCGTACTCGGCGCCCTTCTCCGTCAGCAGGCCCCGGAACAGCCGTACCGCCTCGGTCTGGCGGTCCTCGTCGATGGCGCGCAGCACCCGCGAGGTGGTCGGGTTGTCGAGCAGCTCCGGGTGGCGGACGGCCGCCGCCCGGATCCTGGCCTTGAGGCCGGTGACGGCGAGGCTGACCGCGAGGCTCTCCCGGCTGGTCAGCACCCCGGCCAGCCAGAGCGCCCCGGCGAGCGGGGAACTGCCCTGCGGGGCCCAGCCCAGGCCCTTCGGGTCCATCAGGGTCCGCAGCAGCGCGCGCTGCGCGGCGCGGGCCCGGCGCCGCCCGGCCGCCGCCAGCGGCAGCCGGGCGCCGAGGGCGACGCGGGAGGCGTACCGGGCGGCGTCGCGGACCGCGTCGGCCGCTTCGGCCAGCTCGCGGCAGACGTGGTGCAGGGAGGCGATGTCGGGCTGGGTCACGGACGCCCGGGCACCGTTGGCTTCGGTCATGGCGGCCTCCCTCCTACACCCGGCCGAGGCGCAGCCGGATGCCGGCCGTGTCGAGGATCCCCGGCAGCGGGCGCCCCGGGTCGAGCACCGGACGGGCCCCGGTGAGGCGGTGGCCGCGCAGCACCTCGGCGCAGACCAGGGAGGTCAGCAGCAGGGCGACGTACTCGCCCGGGCAGCGGGCGCCGCCGTGGCTGAACGGGGCCACCCGGGTGTCCCGGTGCGCGTCCGGGGCCAGCCAGCGGCCCGGCGCGAACAGGTTCCCGCCGTCGACCCGCTCGGGGTCGCGCTGGTGGAAGCCCATCGGCACCAGCACGTTGGTGCCGGCCGGGTAGCGCACCCCGCCCCACTCGGTCTCGCGGCGGGTGACCCGTACGAGGTCGGGCACGATCGGGTACAGCCGCACCGACTCCTCCAGGCAGGCCCGCAGCCTCGGCAGCCCGGGGACGCGGCCGGCCGCCTCGGCGTGGGCGGCGTCCTGTTCGGCCGGGTGGTGGGCGAGCAGCAGCAGGGTGCGGGCGACGACGGGCGCGGCGAGGTCGATGCCGAGCAGCCAGTGGTGGGTCTGGCCGAGCGGGTCGGTGCCCTCCGGGCAGGGCTCGGCCAGGGCGCGGGCGGCCAGGGTGTGGGCGGGCGCGTCGGCCGCGTACCGGGCGATGCGGGCCTCGATCCTGGAGTAGAGGGCCTTCGCGGCCTCCGGCTTGCTGCGGCCCATCCAGTTGGCCTGGCCGCGCAGGGTGGCGAGCCAGTCGGACAGCTCCTGGTCGTCGGAGGCCTGGTCGCCGAGGACCACCCGCCGGGAGATGCGGGTCAGCGTCTTCCACAGCAGCGGGAAGTCGACGACGGAGCGGGAGGTGAGCCGCCGGCACTCCTCCTCGACCACGGCCCCGAACTCCGTACAGGAGGGGTGCACCGGCCGGTCGGCGGCGAGGGCGTGGTCGTTGACCCGGCGCCGGTCCTCGCGGACCGGGCCGTGCGAGCAGATCACCCCCGTCGGTTCGAAGACGGACAGGCTGGCGTACTTGTCGTCGGCGTCCATCGCGAGGACCGACACCGGCTCCTCGAAGAACCGCCGGACGTCGCCCTGGTCGAACAGGACGAGCATCTCTCCGGAGAGCGCGCGCACCATCACCGGCGCGCCCCGGTGCCGGGCCCGCATCGCGCGCAGCGTGGCGTTGGACCAGGCGGGCTGGTTGACGCGGGAGTACAGCGCCATGACCGGGAAGCGCGGGTTGGCGACGCCGCGTACGAAGACGGGCAGGGTGTGCGTGGCGACGAAGCGGACGGTCTCCGCCAGGCCGGCCCGGACGGGCGGCAGCCCGGACGCGCCGCCCCGGGTGGTGTCCGGGGCCTCGGTGGACTGGGTCATGCCGCGACCACCTTGCCGGGGTTGAGGAGGTTCTTGGGGTCGAAGAGCCGCTTGAGGCCGCGCTGGAGCTCCAGCGAGACCGGTCCCAGCTCGCGCTCCAGCCACTCCCGCTTCAGGGTGCCGATGCCGTGCTCCCCGGTGGTGGTGCCGCCCAGTTCGAGGCCGGCCGCCATGATGGCGTCGTACGCCTCGCGGGCGCGGCGGACCTCGTCCGGGTCGGACTCGTCGAAGACGACCGTGGGGTGCAGGTTGCCGTCGCCGGCGTGGCCGAGGGTGAAGACCCGCAGGCCGTACCGCCCGGCGATCTCCTCGATCCGCCCGACCAGCACGGGCAGCGCGCTCCTCGGCACGGCGACGTCCTCGATGAACGCGGTGAGCCGCCCGCCCCGGGAGGCCATGTACGCGGCGAGGGCGGGGCTGACCAGCCGACGCGCCTCGATGATCTCGTACGCCTCCTCCGCGGTGGCGGACGTGGCGATGTGCTCGGCGCCGGCCTCCTTGCAGAGGATCTCCATCGCGGACAGCTCCGAGGAGGGGTCGGCGCCGTCGCTCTCGACGATCAGGGTGGCGGCGCTGCCGGGGCGCAGCAGCGGGTGGGTGCCGAGGTCCACGACGGCCCGCGTCGTGGCCCGGTCGAGGAGTTCGAGCGCGGACGGGGTGTGCCCGGCCGCGGTGATGGCGGCGACGGCGTCCCCGGCGGCGGTCAGGGTCGGGAACTGGGCCAGCAGCGACAGCGCCGGCGGCCGGGCGGGCCGCAGCGCGAGGGTGGCGCCGACCACCACCGCCAGGGTCCCCTCGGAGCCGACGATCAGGCGCGTCAGGTCGTACCCGGCGACGCCCTTGGCGGTGTCCCGGCCGGTGCGCATCCGCCGCCCGTCCGGCAGGACGAGGTCCAGTCCGAGGACGTAGTCGGCGGTCACCCCGTACTTCACGCAGCAGATGCCGCCCGCGCCGGTGGCGATGTTCCCGCCGATGGTGCAGCGGTCCCAGGAGGCCGGGTCCGGCGGGTACGTCAGCCCGTGCTCGGCCACCGCTTCCGCGAGGCGCCGGGTGGTGACCCCGGGCTCGCAGCGCACCAGCCGGTTGGCGGGGTCGACGGACAGGATCCGGTCCATCCCGGCGGTGGACAGCACCACGCAGCCGTCGACGGCGTTGGCGGCGCCGGCCAGGCCGGTGCGGGCGCCCTGCGGGACGACGGGGACGTCCAGTGCGTACGCGGTGCGCATGACGTGCTCGACCTGCTCGGCCGTGCGGGGGACGGCGACCACGGCCGGGGTGCCGCACTCGGAGAAGGGGGCGGAGTCCCGGGCGTGGGCGGCGCGTTGCGCCGGGTCGGTGAGCAGGGCCTGCGCGGGGAGCGCGGAGCGGAGCCGTTCGAGGAGCAGGGAGGTGGTGTCGCTGGTGAGGGGCATGCCGGCCTTCCGGGGCGGTGCGGTGGGGCGACGGGAGTGGAGCGACGGCGGTGGGGCTGGGGCCTACAGGGTGGGCAGTTCGGTGGTGACCGGTACGTCGATCAGCACCGGGCCGTCCTGCTGGAGGGCCGACTCCCGGACGAGCTTGGTCAGTTCGCCGAAGCCGGTCGCGCGGTGGGCGCGGACCCCGTAGCCGGTGGCGACGGCCGCGATGTCCAGGCCTGGGATGTCGAGGCCGGGGGCGCCCTGGGCGCGTTCCACCTCGGCGAACCACTGGAGGATCGCGTAGCGCTGGTTGCTCAGGACGACGAAGGTGACCGGGACCTTGTACGCGGCCGCGGTCCACAGCGCCTGCACGGCGTAGTGGGTGGAGCCGTCGCCGATGACGCAGACCACGGGCCGGCCGGGTGCGCCGAGCTGGGCGCCCACGGCCGCGGCCAGGCCGAAGCCGAGCCCGCCGCCCGCCGTGAAGAGGAACGAGCCGGGGGTGTCGATCCGGGTGGCGTCGTGGAACTGCCCCAGGTTGGACGGGGACTCGTTGACCCAGAGGGTGTTCGCCGGGGCCCCCTGGGCGATGGCCGTCATCGCGGCGAGCGGGGTGAGCACCCCGTCCACCTCGGCGGCGGACTCGGCCCGCGCGATCCGCGCGGCCGGGGCGGCGGCCTCCCGCGCGGGCAGCTCCGCCAGCAGGGCCCGCACCGTCAGGGCGAGGTCGGCGACGACCGCGTCCCCGACGGGCGCGCGGGCCGCTTCCTCCGCGTCCCGGGTCAGGTGCACCAGCTCGGTGCCCTCGGGCAGATGGGCGCCGGGGACGTAGGGGTAGTAGCAGAACACGGGGGCGCCGATCACCAGGACCAGGTCGTGCCCCTCCAGGCAGCGGGAGAGCGGCGCGATGGCCGGGGGCAGCGTGCCCCGGTACTGGGGGTGGGACTTGGGGAAGGAGACCCGGCCCTCGGTGGGCGCCGACCAGACGGGCAGGCCGGTGCGTTCGGCCAGTTCCACGACGGCGTCCCAGGCCCCCGAGGCGTCCACGTCGTTGCCGGCGACGAGGACGGCGCTGCGGGCGCCGGCCAGGCGGGCGGCGAGCCGCCGGACCACCGCGGGGTCCGGCGCGGCGGCGTGCGTCACGGTGCGGGACGCGGTCCGCAGGGCGGCCCGGTCCTCGTCCTCGCCGAGGACGACGTCGAAGTCGTCCATCGGCAGGGAGACGAACACCGGCCCCTGCGGCGGGGTTTCGGCGATCTGCACGGCCCGGGCCAGGGCGGGGGCGACGTCCGCCGCGCGCGGGGGCTCGTAGGCCCACTTGACGGCGGGCTGCGGCAGCAGGGTGGACTGCGGGTTGGTGAGCAGGGCCTCCATGGTGAGCATGGCGCGGACCTGCTGGCCGGCGGTGACCACCATGGGGGTGCGGTTGGCGCGCGCGTTGAGGATGGCGCCCATCGCGTTGCCCGTGCCCGGGCCGGTGTGCAGGTTGACCAGGCCGGTGGTGCCGGAGGCGAGGGCGAAGCCGTCGGCCATCCCGACGACCACGGCCTCCTGGAGCCCCAGTACGTAGCGGAAGTCGTCGGGGAACTGCTTGAGCATGGGCAGTTCGGTGGAGCCGGGATTGCCGAAGACCGTGGTCATCCCGCGGGCTCGCAGGACGTCGAGGGCCGACTCGCGGACCGTGCGCATGGAGGTTCCTTCACGGAGCGGATGAATGCGGTGGGTGATCAATGCATCACATTGCGTTGATCAAGGCAAAATCCATGATCCGTTCGGGTCGGACGCCGAAGAACCCCTGGTGTCCGCCCGTCCCGCGTGTTATCGACCCCGCGCGTGAGCACGCCGAACGCCCCCTGCCCGTACGGGCGGGGGGCCATCGCCAGAGGGGGCGCCCCCCTACGGAGCGCCGCGTCGGCCGGGGCCGGGGCCGCCCGGCCGGGCCCGCTCCCGCCGGGCCCTGCACCCCGGCCGGGACCGCCCGTTTCCGCCCGGCTAGGGCATCCGCATCCAGTGGCCGTCCGTGCTCCAGCCCAGCAGTCGGCGCGCCCGGCCGCCCTCGCCCGTGCCGTCCGCGCCGAAGGAGCCGCCCCGGGCCACCAGGCGCAGCCCCGCCAGCGCGGGGGCCAGCCGGGCCCGCACGTGCGCCGGGCGCAGCGCCGACTCCGCCTCGATCCAGGCCAGTACCGAAGCCCGCTCGCGCGGACCGCACAGCGACAGGTGGAACAGCATCTGCCGCCACGCGTACGCCGCGTCCTTGATCGCGGGCAGCGGCCGCGGGTTCCCCTCCACCCGGGCCACCAGCCGGCACACGGTCTCGAAGCACTCCCGGGCGGGCCGGCCCCAGCCGCCCGGCACGGTGACCCCGGCCCGCCCGACCAGGGTGGCGAGGTTGTGCGTGGTCAGGACCTGGGCCTGCTCGATCACCTTGCCGTTCGCCGCGACCGACCAGGCCCGGCCCCCGCCCGCCCGCTCCGCGCACAGCGCCGCGAACTCCGGTGCGGTGCGCGCCGGACGGCCGCTGCGCGCCGACTCGGCGGCCTGGGACACCGCCATCCGGCGCACCGCCGCGTAGTCGATGCCGTAGTAGCGCGCGTACAGGCTCTCCTCCAGCAGCTCTCCGGCGACGCGGGCCGCGACGAGGAACTTCGGACCGAAGGTGCCCATGAAGATGTCGGCGGCCAGCTCCTCCGTGAACGGCGCGCCCAGTTCCGCCTGCCGGGCCAGCTGGCCCAGCTCGCGCACCAGCGGGTTGGGCAGCACCGTGCCGGGGAAGGCGTGCACCGCCAGCCCGCCGAGCCGGCGCAGCGCCTCCGCGGCCGGCCCGGTGTCGGCCCCGTCGGCGCGCAGGTGGCCGGAGACCGCCCGCAGCCAGGGGAGTTCCTCGATCCGCACCTGGGACTCCAGGTTCAGCAGGAGCAGCGAGCGGCGGCCCCGGAAGGCGCGGTACGTCGCCGCCATCAGGTTCCGCAGCGGCCCGTCCGCGTACCGCTCGGCGGTGACGGCCGCGACGAGCTGCGGCACCAGCTCGGCCAGCACCTCCGCCGACGGCACCACCCCGCGCTCCACCAGCACCTCCAGCGGGGCGCTCAGCGCCGCCCGGACGGTGCCCGCCACGGCCGCCGGCACCCGCGCACCGGCGGGCAGGCCGCTCTCGCGGGCCTCCTCGGCGCTCACCGGAGCCACCGGGGTGTCCGTGTCCGGGGTCCCGGCGCGCTGGTCGAGCCCGGCGATCCGGCGCAGCACCAGGTTGGCCAGCGCGTGGTGCGAGGGCAGCGCCGCCTGGCGGGCCTGGACGGCCCGGAGCCGGGCGTGCCCGGGGGAGCCGGGCGCGCCGCGCTTGGCCAGCATCGACTCGACGGCGACCCGCAGCAGCCCGGCGAGCCGGGGCGCGGGCGCGCGGCCGGCGACCTCCTCCTCCAGGGCCCGGCGCAGGATCGCGGCGTTCGACTTCGGGTCCAGGTGCTTGGTGCACAGGGTGTGCGCGGCGGCCAGCGTGCGGTAGCGCGCCAGCAGTGCGGCGCCCCGGGCGTGCCAGTCCGGGCCGGGCGCGCGGCCGTGGGCCAGGAGCCGGTGCGCGAGCAGCTCGTCCTCGAAGGGGCGCCACACGGCCAGCGCCTCCCGCTGGGTCTCCACGGCCGTGTTGGGTCCGCGCCGGGCCAGCGCCGCCGAGGCCTCGCCGACGGTGCGGCGGTGCACGCAGTCCACGCCGGGGGCGGGGCGGTCGGCGGGGCGCGGGGAGAAGCGCAGCCGGCCGGCGAAGGGCCGCAGCACCGTGACGAGTTCGGCGGCGGCGTCGAAGTCCCCGGCGCGCACCAGCCACGCCACGGTCGCGAGCGCCGCCTCCTCGGGCACGCGCACCTCGTAGCGGCCGCTGTCGAGCAGCGACCACAGGTACGCCAGCCCGTCCTCGGTGAGGAAGTGCGCGAACAGCTCCGCACGGTCCGCCGGTACGCCGGCCAGCCGGGCGGCCTCCTCCTCGTACGGCAGCAGCGGCCCGCCGGCCGAGGCGGCGCCGGTGGCGAAGCCGCCGGTGACCACCTCGGGGGTGGCCCAGGCGGGGAGCGCGGCGACGGGGGTGCGGGAGCCGATGGCCAGGGAGCCGTCCGCGATGCCCGCCAGGACGCTCTGCCACTTGCGGGCGCGGGACTCGGCGCGTTCGCGGGTGGCGGTGTCGCCGTGGGTCCGCGAGGTCCGCAGGGCGCGGGCCAGCCGCTCCGCCGCGTACGACGGGGACACGGATACGGCCACCGGCGCGGGGCCGGCGGTGGTCGTCGCGGTGGGTCCGGGGACGGGCGCGGGGCCGGTCCGGGACGGGATGGGAGGCTGCTTGTCAGCGTGTGCGTCCATGGCCGACGTGGCAGGTTCCGCCCCTGCGCCCTCCGGGTAGGAAGCCCGGCGCTCTGCTGCTGAGCTACACGTCGTGGTAGGCCGTCAACCTAGGCGCCCGCCCGCCCGCCGCGCAAAGGTTTTTGCGGCGGGCGGGCACGCCGGCCGGGAGCCGGGCCGGGCGCCCGCCCGTACGCCGCGGGGGACGCACCGCTTCAGGCCACCGGGGCGGGGGCCTCGTTGACGGCCCTCCGCCCCGGGGTCAGCGTGGGCACCGCCCTCCGGCAGTGAAGCCGGAAACTCCCCCGAAGGCGGCGACGATGACTCGTTCCCCCCTGACCCGCACGGCCCTCGCCACGCTGGTGGCCGCGGGCCTCCTGGCCGCGTCCGGATGCGGCCTGAGCGGAGGCGGCGCCGGTGCCGAGGAGGCCCGCAGAACCGGCGAGGTGTCCGGCGCCATCACCTTCCGCACCCTCCAGCTCAAACCGAAGTTCACCGCCTACGTCCAGGGCGTCATCGACGCCTTCGAGGCCGAGCACCCCGCGGTGAAGGTGAAGTGGGAGGACGTGCCCGGCGACGGCTACAACGAGAAGCTCGTCGCCGACGCCCAGGCCGGGGCCCTGCCGGACGTGGTCAACCTCTCCACCGACTCCTTCCAGCTCCTCGGGGACCGCGGCATGCTCGCCGACGTGGCGCGGCTCGACGGCGCGGTCGCCGCGGAGTACGTCCCGGGAGCCTGGGAGCAGTTCAAGCTGCCGGGGAAGGGCGACGGCGTGTACGCCTACCCCTGGTACGTCACCCCCGAGATCCTCACCTACAACAAGGACCTCCTCGCCAAGGCCGGCCTGGACCCGGACCGGCCGCCCACCACCGTCGAGCAGTTCTTCGACTACGCGGAGCGGATCGCCGCCCGCTCCGGCGGACAGTACGCCGCGTTCATGGCCGACCCCAAGGGCCGGCTGCCGGGCGACTGGCAGAAGATGGGCGTCCCCCTGCTGAACGCCGGGCGGGACCGCTTCGCCTTCGACACGGACCGGGCCGTCGCCTGGGTCGAACGGATGAAGGACCTCTACGCCAAGGGCGCCATGCCCAGGGAGTCCCTCCTGAAGGCCGACGACATCAACCAGCTCTACGGCGCCGGCAAACTCGTCTTCGGCCCCGGCTCCCCGGGCTTCGTCCGCGACATCAGGCAGAACGCCCCGCAGGTCTACGCACGCACCGGCGTCGCGGGCGCCGTCACCGGCACGCTCGGCCACATCGGGATCTACGCCCAGTCCCTCGGCATCCGCAAGGACACCAGGCATCCGGACGCCGCGGCCGAGTTCGCCAAATGGGTCACCAACGGCCCCAACCAGGTGGAGTTCTCCAGGAACGCCACCATCTACCCCTCCAACGCCAAGGGCCTGGCCGACCCCCGCTTCGCCGACCGGGGCGACGGCCAGGACGCCGAGACCCTGGCCCGGGCCATCGGCGCGGAGCAGCTGAAGACGGCGGACCTCGACGCCAACACCCCCGTCCAGTGGACCAACCAGGTCGGCGACGCGGTGGTGCGGGAGGTGCAGCGGGCCATCCAGGGCGAGCAGGACGCCCGGACGGCCGTGCGCAGGGCCCAGGAAGAGGCCAACCGGCTGCTCGCCGCCGGGACGCGCAGGTGACCGCTCCCGCCCCGGCGGCCCCCGCACCGCTGCGGGACCACCGCGCCGGGCGGCCCCGGCGCCGGGCGGAACGCGCCATGGGGACCGACCCGGGACTGGTCCACCGCAGGTGGTGGACCCCGTACCTGTTCCTCGCCCCGGGCCTGCTGATGGTGGCCCTGTTCAGCCTCTGGCCGTTCCTCAACACCGTCGTGCTGTCCTTCACCGACGCCCGCGTCCTGAGCGGCGGCCACTTCGTCGGCCTCGACAACTACGGCCGGGCCCTGGCCGATCCCGACTTCTGGACCGCCGCCCGCAACAGCGTGCTGTACCTGCTGGTCGTCGTCCCCTGCCTGGTCCTGCTGCCGCTGGCACTCGCGGTCCTCGTCCAGGCGAAGGTCCCCGGCATCGGCCTCTTCCGCTCCGCCTTCTACACTCCGGTGATCGCCTCGGCCGTCGTCGTCGGCCTGATCTGGCAGTGGGTGCTGCGCAGCGACGGACTGGTCAACACCGTCTTCCAGGCGCTCGGCGTGGTCTCCGAGCCGGTCCCCTTCCTCACCGACAGCACCCTGCTGCTGTTCTCCGCCATGCTCGTGACCGTGTGGAAGGGCCTCGGCTACTACATGGTCTTCTACCTGGCCGCCCTCGGGAACGTCCCCGCCTCCCTCCACGAGGCGGCCGCCCTCGACGGCGCCGGCCCCCTGCGCCGCTTCTTCAGCATCACCATCCCCCAGGTGAAGCCGATGATGCTGCTCGTCGGCACCCTCTCCGCGGTCTCCGCGCTGCGCGTCTTCACCGAGATCTACATCCTCGGCGGCGAGAGCGGCGGCCCCGGCGGCGGCGCCCGCACCCTGCCGTTCCTCATCCGGCAGGCCGGCCTCGGCTTCGCCGGGGAGACCGGCTACGCCTGCGCCATCTCCCTGCTGCTGTTCCTGCTGACCCTGGCCTTCAGCCTGCTGGGCCACCGCCTGTCGAGGGGGGACGAGGAGTGAGCGCCAGCACCCGCCGCCGGCGCCGCCGTGCCGGCCGGGCCGCCCGCTACGCCGTGCTCGCGCTCGTGCTCGTACTGATGCTCGGGCCGATCGTCTGGCAGTTCCTGACCTCGGTCCGCGGCCGCACCGAGAACGTGTACGACGGGCTGCTGCCCTCACACCCCACCTTCGACAACTACCTGCGCGTCGCCGAGTCCTTCCCGCTCCTCCAGTACGTGGGCAACACCCTGGTGGTGGCGGTCCTCGCGGTCGCCTCCAACGCGCTGTTCGCGGCGATGGGAGGCTACGCCCTGTCCCGGGCCGGCTGGAAGGGCCGGCGGGCCGTCTTCACCGTCCTCGTGGCGACCCTGATGTTCCCCTTCGAATCCGTGATGATCTCGATGTTCCTCACGGTCCGGGGGATGGGCCTGGTCGACACCCTCGTCGGGGTGTGGCTGCCCGGTGCCGTGTCCGTCCTCAACGTCATGATCATGCGGGCGGCGTTCCTCGCCGTCCCCCGGGAGATCGAGGAGGCCGCGGTCCTGGACGGCGCGGGGGAGTGGACCCGGTTCACCCGGGTCTTCCTCCCCGGTGCCCGGGGCGCCCTGGCCGTCGTCTGCGTCACCAGCTTCATGGGCGCCTGGGACGACTTCCTGTGGCCCCTGCTGGTCCTCACCGACAGCGACCACTACACCCTCCAGCTCGGCCTGAAGACCTTGGCCGGGGCCACCACGACCAGCGACCAGCGGATCGTCGCGGCGGGCGCGATGACCGCGCTCGTCCCGATGGTGCTGCTGTTCCTCCTCCTCCAGCGTTTCTTCTTCAAAGGCGTGGGCGAGGGGGCCGTCAAGACCTGACCGCACGCCCGTTCCCCGCCACGCCACGTCCGCGAACGACCTCCTGGAGCCGCCTCGTGCACGACGACCGCGCCATCACCGAACACCGCCTCCGCCGGGTCCTGGCCGAGCGCGTCCGTCCCGCCGTCCACTCCCGCCCGGTCCCCCTCACCGTCGAGCGCTGGGAGGCCCCCGGCGAGCCGGTCCCGGTCGCCGAGGCGCTGGCCGCCCCGTACGGGCCCTGCGCGGCCGGCGACGCCTGGGGGCCTGCCTGGGGCACCACCTGGTTCAAGGTCACCGGCGAAGTCCCCGCCGACTGGGCGGGCCGTACCGTCGAGGCCGTCCTCGACCTGGGCTTCGACCGGATGATGCCCGGCTTCCAGTGCGAGGGACTGGTCCACCGGGCCGACGGCAGCGAGGTCAAGGCCCTCAACCCGTACAACGACTGGGTGCGGGTCGCCGACGCCGCGACGGGCGGCGAGCGGGTCGAGTGGTACGTGGAGGCCGCCTCCAACCCCGTCCTGGTCGAGCACGCCCCCACCTTCGAGGGCGACCGGCTGACCAGCGGGGACCGGCCGCTCTACCGGCTGGCCCGGATGGACCTCACCGTCTTCGAGCCCGAGGTCTGGGAACTCGTACAGGACCTCGACGTCCTCGCCGAACTGATGCCCCAGCTCGGCGAGGACGACGCACGGCGCTACGCGATCCTGCGCGCCGTCGACTGCGCCCTCGACGAGATCGACCTCGACGACGTCGCCGGCACGGCCGCCGCCGCCCGCGCACGCCTCGCCGGGGTGCTGGCCGCCCCGGCGAACGCCTCCGCGCACCGGATCAGCGCGGTCGGGCACTCCCACATCGACTCGGCCTGGCTCTGGCCGCTGCGCGAGACCGTGCGCAAGGTGTCGCGCACCACCTCCAACATGGTCGCCCTGATGGACGAGCACCCCGAGTTCGTCTTCGCCATGTCGCAGGCCCAGCAGTTCGACTGGCTCAAGACCCACCGGCCCGCACTCTTCGAACGGGTCAAGAAGAAGATCGCCGACGGGCAGTTCGTGCCCGTCGGCGGCATGTGGGTGGAGTCCGACACCAACATGGTCGGCGGCGAGGCCATGGCCCGCCAGTTCCTCTACGGCAAGAAGTTCTTCCTGGACGAGTTCGGCGTCGAGACCCGGGGCGTCTGGCTGCCCGACTCCTTCGGCTACACCGCGGCGATGCCGCAGCTGGTCGGGCTCTCGGGAGCACAGTGGTTCCTGACCCAGAAGATCTGCTGGTCCCAGATGAACACCTTCCCGCACCACACCTTCTGGTGGGAGGGCATCGACGGGTCCCGCGTGTTCACGCACTTCCCGCCCGTCGACACCTACAACAGCGACCTCGGCGGCGCCCAGCTGGCCCACGCCGCCCGCAACTACCGCGAGAAGGGCCGGGGTTCGCGCTCCCTGGTGCCCTTCGGCTGGGGCGACGGCGGGGGCGGCCCCACCCGCGAGATGCTGGCCCGGGCCAGGCGCCGGCGCGACCTCGAAGGCTCCCCGCGCGTGGAGATCGAGCGGCCCGACGCCTTCTTCGAGAAGGCCCGCGCCGAGTACGAGGACGCCCCCGTCTGGGCCGGCGAGCTCTACCTGGAGCTCCACCGCGGCACCTACACCTCGCAGGCCCGGACCAAGCAGGGCAACCGGCGCAGCGAGTCCCTGCTGCGCGAGGCCGAGCTGTGGGCGGCGACGGCCGCCGTGCGCGTACCGGGCCACGGCTACCCGTACGAGGACCTGGAGCGCCTCTGGAAGACCGTCCTGCTGCACCAGTTCCACGACATCCTGCCCGGATCCTCCATCGCCTGGGTGCACCGTGAGGCCCGCGCCACCTACGAGCGGGTGCGCGAGGAGCTGACCGCGATCACCCTCGCGGCGCAGACCGCCCTCGCGGGCGCGGGCGAGGAGGAGCTGGTCTTCAACTGCGCCCCGCACGAGCGGCGCGGCGTCCCGGCCGGCGGCGCGGGCCGTCCGCAACCGGCCGAGCAGCCGGTCACGGTGGAGGAGCGGCACGGCGGCGGACACGTCCTGGCCAACGGGCGGCTGCTGGTCGAGATCGACGGGCGGGGCCTGATCGTCTCCGCGTACGACCTGGAGGAGGGCCGCGAGGCGCTCGCCCCCGGCGGTGCCGCGAACCTGCTCCAGATCCACCCCGACTTCCCGAACATGTGGGACGCCTGGGACGTCGACGCCTTCTACCGCAACAGGGTCACCGACCTCACCGCCGTCGACTCCCTGGAGGTCACCGGGCCGGGCCCGGACTCCTGCACGGTCACGGTCACCCGCTCCTTCGGCTCCTCCGCCGTCACCCAGGCGCTCACCCTGCGGGCCGGGGCCAAGACCGTGGACATCACCACCGACGTGGACTGGCACGAGACGGAGAAGTTCCTCAAGGCGGCCTTCCCCCTCGACGTCAAGGCCGAACGGACCGCCTCCGAGACCCAGTTCGGCCACGTGTACCGGGCCACCCACACCAACACCTCGTGGGAGGCGGCCAAGTTCGAGATCTGCGCCCACCGCTGGATCCACGCGGAGGAGCCCGGCTGGGGCGTGGCGCTGCTCAACGACTCCACGTACGGGCACGACGTCACCCGCCGGATCCGGGAGGACGGCGGCCAGACCACCACCGTCCGGCTCTCGCTGCTGCGGGCCCCCCGCTACCCGGACCCGGAGACCGACCAGGGGCGGCACACCCTGCGCTTCTCCCTCGCGCCCGGCGCCGGCATCGGCGACGCGGTGCGCGAGGGGCACGCGTTCAACCTGCCCGAGCGGACCCTGCGGGGCGCCGGGCCGGTGGCCCCGCTGCTGGCCGTCGACCACGACGCGGTGGTGGTGGAGGCGGTCAAGCTCGCGGAGGACCGCTCGGGGGACGTGGTCGTCCGGCTGTACGAGTCCCGCGGCGGCCGCGCGAAGGCCGTCCTCAGGCCCGGGTTCGCGGTCGCGGAGGCGGTCGGGAGCGACCTGCTGGAGCGGCCCCTGCCGGGCTCGGCGGTCGGGGCCCCGGCCCCGGACGGCGGGGTCCCCCTCACCCTGCGCCCGTTCCAGATCCTCACGGTCCGCCTGCGGCGCGGCTGACCCCGGAGCCGGCCCGGACGAGGGCCGGCCGCGCCGCGTTCATCCGGTCGGCCGAGCAGCGCAGGCCGCCGGGGCTCCGCCGGGCAAGGCTGTGGGGAGGACCACCACCGCACAGACGAGGACCGTGCCATGTCCCACAGCCGACGGATCAGCACCATCGTGGGGGTCGCGGCACTGCTGCTGACGGCCTCCGCCTGCTCCGACCTGGGCCGGAGCACGGTGGGCATGCTCACGTTCCGGGGCCACGACTCACCGGTCGAGGTGAGCTACTCCAACACCCCGGTCGAGGGCTGCCACAAGATCCTGATTCCGAAGGGGGCCACCCACGTCGAGAACAACACCCTCGTGGACATCGTCCTGTACCGGACGGAGAACTGCGCCAAGGCCGAGGCCGAAGGGCCCGAGGGTGCCGAGGGCATCTACGTGGCCACGACGCTCTCGAACGTGACCGCCCCGCACAGCCTGCCCTGGCGCAGCTTCCGGGTCATCCACTGACGGCTCCCGCCCGGGGTGCGGCGTGAACTCCGCCACACCCCCGGCGCCGCGCGCCCCCGGGCCGGGGATTCCCGGCCCCGGGGGCGCGCAGCCGGTTATGCACTTAGTTGCAAAACCTGGCCCTCCTCGCTAGAACAGGTGCATCACCCCCGCGCGAGGAGGCGCCCCCTCATGAGTTCCCAGAGCCGGTACCCGCACCTGCTGAGCCCCCTGGACCTCGGCTTCACCACGTTGCCGAACCGCGTGATCATGGGCTCGATGCACACCGGCCTCGAAGAGCACGCGCACGGCTTCGAGCGCCTGGCCGCCTTCTACGCCGAGCGCGCCCGCGGCGGCGCCGGCCTCATCGTCACCGGCGGCATATCGCCCAACGACGCCGGACGCCCCTTCGAGGGCGGCTCCCGCCTCACCACCGAGGAGGAGGCCGCCGAGCACCGGGTGATCACCGAGGCGGTGCACGCCGAAGGCGGGAAGATCGCCATGCAGATCCTCCACTTCGGCCGCTACGCGTACCACAAGGACCTCGTCGCCCCCAGTGCGATCCAGGCCCCCATCAGCCCCTTCGTCCCCAACGAGCTCACCGGCGACGAGGTCGAGGCCACCATCGAGGACTTCGTCCGCGCCGCCCGCCTCGCCCGGCTCGCCGGCTACGACGGCGTCGAGATCATGGGCTCCGAGGGCTACCTGGTCAACGAGTTCATCGCCGCCGCCACCAACCGGCGCACCGACGACTGGGGCGGCGCGTACGAGAACCGCGTGCGCTTCCCGCTGGAGATCGTCCGGCGCACCCGCGCCGCCGTGGGCGACGACTTCATCCTGATCTACCGGCTCTCCATGCTGGACCTGGTCCCCGGCGGCTCCACCCTCGACGAGGTCGTCCACCTCGCCAAGGAGATCGAGGCGGCCGGCGCCACCATCATCAACACCGGCATCGGCTGGCACGAGGCCCGCATCCCCACCATCGCCACCTCCGTCCCGCGCGGCGCCTACACCTGGGTCACCAAGCGGCTGATGGGCGCGGTGAGCGTGCCGCTGGTCACCAGCAACCGCATCAACACCCCCGAGAAGGCCGAGGAGATCCTCGCCGACGGCCGCGCCGACCTGGTGTCGCTCGCCCGCCCCTTCCTCGCCGACGCCGACTTCGTGGCCAAGGCCGCCGCCGGGCGCTCCGAGACCATCAACACCTGCATCGGCTGCAACCAGGCCTGCCTCGACCACACCTTCAGCGGCAAGATCACCAGCTGCCTGGTCAACCCGCGCGCCTGCCACGAGACCGAGCTGGTGCTCTCGCCCACCCGCACGAAGAAGCGCGTCGCCGTCGTCGGCGCCGGCCCGGCCGGCCTCGCCTGCGCGGTCACCGCCGCCGAACGCGGCCACGCCGTCACCCTCTTCGAGGCCTCCGGGCACATCGGCGGCCAGCTCGACGTGGCCCGCCGCATCCCGGGCAAGGAGGAGTTCGAGGAGACCATCCGCTACTTCGGCACCCAGCTCGCCGCACACGACATCGACGTCCGCCTGGACACCCGCGCCGACGTGGACACCCTGCGCGGCTACGACGAGGTCGTCGTCGCCACCGGCGTCACCCCCCGCACCCCCGCCATCGAGGGCGTGGACCGGGAGAACGTCGTCGGCTACCTCGACGTACTGCGCGACGGCGCCCCCGTCGGGCGGCGCGTGGCCGTCGTCGGCGCCGGCGGCATCGGCTTCGACGTCGCCGAGTACCTCACCGACAGCGGCGAGGGCGCCTCCCAGGACCCCGAGGTCTACTTCCGGCACTGGGGCGTCGACACCGCGTACGCCGGCCCGGGCGGCCTCACCGCCCCCGAGCGGCCCGCGGCCCCCCGTCAGGTCACCCTGCTCCAGCGCAAGGCCACCAAGGTCGGCGCCGGCCTCGGCACCACCACCGGCTGGATCCACCGCGCCGAACTCAAGCACCGCGGGGTCGTCTCCGTCGCCGGGGCCACGTACGAGCGGATCGACGACGAGGGCCTGCACATCACCGTCGGCGGCGAACCGCACCTCGTGCCCGCCGACACGGTCGTCCTGTGCACCGGCCAGGAACCGCGCCGCGACCTGTACGAGGCGCTGCGCGCCGAGGGCGTCGAGGCGCACCTGATCGGCGGCGCCGACGTCGCCGCCGAACTCGACGCCAAGCGCGCCATCCGCCAGGGCACCGAAGTGGCGGCCTCCCTCTAGGGATCCGCGGCTTGTGGCGGCCCGCTCCGGGCCGCCACAATCACCGGGTGACGTTGACACCGGCAGACGCGGACAAGATTCTGGGCGACAACTTCGCCCCCTGGGTGCTGGCCCTGGGCCTCACCGTCGAGGAGACCGGCGAGCGGCACGCCGTCCTGCGGCTGCCCTGGTCGGACTCCCTGGCCCGCGACGGCGGCGGCCTGTCCGGCCAGGCCCTGATGGCCGCCGCCGACACCGCCACCGTCATCGCGATCTCCGCCGCGCGCGGGGCGTACGGCCCGATGACCACCGTCCAGCAGTCGACGAGCTTCCAGCGTCCGGTCGTCGCCGCCGACGTACTGATCGACGTACGCGTCAGCAAGCTGGGCAAGCGCATGGCCTTCGCCGACGTCACCATGACCCCCGAGGGGGCCGTGGAACCGGCGGCGAAGGCCTCCACGGTCTACGCCCTGCTCGGCTGAACCCGCGGCGTCAGAACCGCCGCGGACCGGACGGCAGCGGCAGCGGCTTCGGCGCCGGGAGCACGTCCTGCCGCTGGGCCGGGGCCGGAGCCGTCCGGCAGGTCACGTCCCGGTCGGGCAGCCGGCCCGTGGCCAGGTAGGAGTTGACCGGCGCGTTGGCGCAGGAGGCGGGGTCGGCCAGGTACACGCCGTGGCCCTCCCCGCCCATCGCGAGGACCATCCGCGAGCCCTTCAGGGCCCGGTGCAGGCCCTGCCCGCTCACCAGCGGGGTCTGCGAGTCCCACTCGTTCTGCACGGTCAGCACGTTCGCCCGGGTCTTCATCGGGGTGGCCGCCTCGGCGGGCCGCTGCCAGAAGGCGCAGGGCTTGATGTTGGAGGCGATGTCCCCGTACAGCGGGTAGCGGGCCTTGTCCCGCGCCGCGTCCCGCGCGTACTGGCCGGGATCGCGCGGCCAGGCGCCGGTGTCCCCGCACAGCACGGACCAGAACACGGCCGTGCCGTTGTCGGAGGCCGGCGCCGGGGCGCCCAGCAGCTCCCGCAGGTCCGGCACGGCCGCGCCGGCGGGCTGCGGAGCGCCCTCGGCGGCCGCCTTCAGCGCGGCGACGAGCGGCGCGGCCTGCTGCGGGTAGAAGAACAGGCCGCGCGCGGAACGGATGTCATCGCCCGTCAGCTTCATCCCCTGGAACTCGATCGGCTCGCGGTCGGCGCGGGCCACCAGGCCCCAGAACGTCGCCGACACCGCCTGCGGCGTCGCACCGAGCCGGTACTCGCCGTCGCGCTCCGCCGTCCACCGCGTCCACCGGACGAACGCCGGCTCGGCCTCCGTGGCCCACACCTGGATCATCCCGCGCCAGAGCAGCTGCGGGTCGACCCCGCTGTCGAGGACGAAGCGGTCGGTACGGGACGGGAACATCTGGGTGTAGACCGCGCCGAGGTAGGTCCCGTACGAGTAGCCCACGTAGGAGATCTTCCGCTCGCCCAGGGCCGCGCGGATCGAGTCCATGTCGCGGGCCGTGTTGCGGGTGGTGATGTACGGCAGGACCGAACCGGCCTTCTCCCGGCACTTGTCCGCGACGGTGCGCGCCCAGGCGACGTCGGCGGGGAAGGTCTCGGGGCGGTACGCGCGGTCGAAGTTCTGCTCCGCCTCGTTCAGTCCGCAGCTGATCGGGCTGCTGGCCCCGACGCCGCGCGGGTCGAAGCCGATCAGGTCGTAGCGCTCCCTGACCTCCTTCGGCATGGACTCCTCCATCATCAGCGGCAGGTCGAGCCCCGAGCCGCCGGGTCCGCCGGGGTTGAGCAGCATGACCCCGTGCCGCTTGGCCGGGTCCGGGCTCTTGATCCGGGATATCGCGAGGTCGATGGTCCTGCCGCGGGGGCGCTGGTAGTCGAGCGGCACCTTGAGCGTCGCGCATTCGTACGCGGCCGGCCGGTCCGTGGCGCAGCGGTGCCAGGAGGGCTGCCGCGGCTGGTAGTCGGAGGGGGCCGGGGCGGCCGCCGCCTGGGTGGCGGCGAGCAGGGGGAGGGAGGTCGCGAGGAGTCCGGCGGTGGCGAGCAGGGGCGCGAGGCGTTTCATGCGCACGGAGAGCCGTTCCTTTCGGAGAGGGGCGGTCCGTGCCACCTTGGAGCACGCGGAGGGTGGGGCGAATCATCCCTCAGGGCGGCTCCCGTACTTCTCCGTGCACCTCGGGAATGAGGTAAATTCCGGACAACTGGCCGACGCGCCGAACATGTTGGCGGATCCCGCGAGCCGCCGCGGAGTCAGTGCCCGCCGTGCTCCTCGCCCGTCTCCAGCGTGCCGCCGAGGCGTTCGCGGAGTGCGGTCAGGGCCTCGGGTGACGGGGCGGTGACCACCCAGCGGTTCCCCACGAGGTAGACGCCGCCGTACACCCGGGTCTCCGCCAGCCAGGAGTGCAGGCCCTCCTGGGCGGCGAAGGTGGTCAGGCGGTAGGCGCCCTGTGCGGTCGCGCACGCCCCCTGGCGCAGTTCGTCGGCCTCGGTGAGCGACTCGGCGGTGCAGCCCAGGGCGGAGGCGAGCTCCTCCACCGTGGCGGTCCTCCCGGCCGGGCTCGCGTCCGCGTGGGTCGCGTGGGCCGCCGCCCCGGGGTGCGCGGCCCGTTCCGTGGCGCAGCCGCCGGCCAGCAGCGCGGCGCACAGCGCGGCGCGGGCCGCGAGGAGGCGGCGGGTCGGGCGGTCTGACGGGGGCATGGCGACCTCGCTGGAGGGGATCGGCGGGAGAAGGGGGTGTGGTGCCCGGCGGGGAGGGGAGGGGGACCGGGCACCACGGATCATGGGTGTCCCGGCCGGCTCAGCCGGCCGCCTTCTTCCCCTTGTCGGTGACGGCCCACCAGAGGTTCTGCTTGCCCTGCCCGTTGACGTCGCCGGGCGCCTTGTCACCGGTGAACGTGTAGACCGGCCAGCAGTCGATGGTCAGCTGTTCCGTGCCGTCCGGCCTTTTCACCGAGCCGATCAGTTTCGGGTCGATTCCCGACACCTGCGTCTTGTCGACGAGCGGGGCGGGCTTCCAGGTGTCCGTGCAGGAATCCACGCAGCCGATTTTCATCGGCCAGGCACTGTCCTTGTCGAAGCGGTAGAGGGTCCAGCCCTCCGCGTTCTGGACGATGTTCCCGAGCCTGGCGTCCTTCCGTACCGAAAGCGCGACCTTCGCCGCTTCCTGCGACCCCTCTTTCGCCCCTCCTCCCGATTCCATTCCGTGTCCCTGCATTTCCGTTCCCGTTCCCGTTCCCGGCGCCGCTCCCTTTCCGGCGCCGGCCGGTTTCCCGTCGGGTCCCAGGACGTGCCAGGTGCCGCCGACGCCCTCGCCGAGGGCGTCGCCCGCCTTGGTGTCCTTGGCGTAGTGGTACACCGGCCAGCCCCCGACCGTCAGCTGCTTGCTGCCGTCGGCCCGGGTGACCGAACCGAGCAGGGCGGCGTCGACGCCCGCCCCCGCCGAGGCGTCGTCCGCCGGGACCACCGGCCAGGCCTTGGCGCAGTCCCCCTCGCAGTTGGACTTGGGCGGCTTCGCGGTGTCCTTGTCGAAGCGGTAGAGCGTGAACCCGTCGCCGTCGGCGACGCCGGAGCCCACGTTCGCCATCTCCCGCACCTGGAGCTTCCCGGCCGTCCCGCCCTGCCCGCCCCCGCCGGCCGGGCCGGCGCCGGAGCCCTCGCCGTAACCCGATCCGGATCCCGCCCCGTATCCCGAACCCCCGTCGGAGCCGTATGCGCCGAGCTGCTTCCCGGAACCCGCCGGCTGGACCGCGTCCGCTTTCGAGGAGGGTTTGTCGGCGGCACCGCATCCGGCCGTCAGCAGCAATACCGCGACCGCCGACCCGGCGATTATCTCCCGGCGCATTGTCTTCACGATCTCTCCTTGGGACTCGGTGCCGTCGTGCTCTTTGCCTGCGGTCATTGATACGGGGCGAACGGCGGCCGGAGCGGATATCCACGGGAATTTGTCAGATCGCGCCAACAATGAACTCGCAGGCGTCCCGCACTCGTGCGCCCGCTCATTCCTGGATGCGCAGCGCGAGGGCGGGGCAGCGGCGCACCGCCCGCAGCGCCTTGGGCCGCAGGTGGCCCGGCACCGGCATGGACGCCTCCGCCGGGAAGCCGTCCGCGTCGAGCCGCACCACGTCGGGCAGGACGTCCACGCACAGCCCGTGCCCCTTGCACAGGGTCCAGTCCACCACCAGCCGCTCCGGCGGACTCTCGTCCTGCGGCAGCGGCAGGGCTCCCGTGATCCGCCGCCCGCAGCCGCTGCCGAGGGCGTGGTCGCGGAACTCCTCGGGGAACGCGGCGAGCGCGGAGGCCACGAAGTGCGAGGTGCCGTCGGGATGGCTGCACGCACCCCGCCCCCGGACGGCCCTCAGCCGCGTCTCCACCGCGTCGAGGGCGCCGCGTCCCCCGCCCCGCACGGCGTCCTCCAGTACGTCGGCCAGCCCGGGCAGGCCCCGTACGCAGGGCCCGCACTGCCCGGCCGACTCCTTCGCCATCCAGCGCGTCACCCGCGCGACCTCGCCGGCCGGACAGGTGTCCTCGGGCAGCGGCAGCACCGCCCCCGCCCCCAGCACCGCCCCGAAGGCGGACAGCGACCCCCGGGACACGTCCGCCGAGCGCGCCGCCCCCGGGTCCAGCCAGCGGCCGTGGTACCCGCCGACCAGTACGCCCTGCCCGGTACGGGTGCCGCACAGGTCGAGGACGTACGCCAGCGAGGTCCCCGTCGGGGTCTCGACCACCGTCTGCCCGGCGACGGTCAGCAGCACGGTGCCCGGCTCGGAGGGCAGGCCGGCCGCCCGGTAGTCGGGGGCGCCCATCCGGGCGGCCACGGCGAGCTGCGCGTAGGTCTCGGTGTTCGACAGCAGCGTCGGCACCCCGCCCAGCCCCCGCTCGCTGGTCCGCACCCGCCGGCCGGACGGCAGCGCCGCGCCGCCGTTCAGCCCGCCGACCATGGCGGTCCCCTCGCCGGTCACGAAGCGCTCGGGCAGCAGGGCCACGCGCACCCTGCGGCCGCCCGGCCCCCGTTCCGCGACCGCGTCCCGTACCGAGCGCTCCACGTCCGCCCGGGTGACGGCCACCACCACCTCCTCCGCGCCGACCGCGGCGGCGGCCAGCAGCGCGCCGTCGAGCACCAGGTGCGGGGCGTGCAGCAGCAGCGCCTTGTCCTTGAGGCAACTCGGCTCCCCCTCACTGCCGTTGACCACCACGGCCGTCGGCCCCTCGCGCTCCCGGGCGGAGCCGATGACGGCACGCAGCTTCCGGGCGAAGGGGAAACCGGCTCCGCCGCGGCCCCGCAGGTCGATGTCGGCGGCAAGGTCCACGAGTTCGTCGGAGGCGTACCGCGGCAGCGGGCCGTGCGCCGCCAGATGGGCCTCGCGGTCCAGCCGCGGGTCCCGGTCGAGCCCGGCGAGCAGCCGGGGGGTGCCCACGCAGCCGAGGCCGGGGCGTGCGGCTCCGCTCACGACCACCGCTCCCCGTCGCCGAGGGGCCCGGGCCGCCGGTCGGCGCCGGGGCCCGCGGCGGCGGCCGCGTAGGGCGCGCGGCCGGGCCGCGACGACGCCGCGGCGGGCCCGGGGGGCGCGCTCCTGCGGGGCCGTACCAGCAGGTCCGCCAGCGGCACGTCCTGGATGAAGAACGGTCGTACGCGCGGGGGTTGGACGGGCGCGCTCCCGGCGCCGGTGTTCTGCGGGGCGGGCGGCTGCCAGGCGGCGCCCAGCCCGCGGGCCCTGAGCCGGAAGGCGAGCAGGGCGATGACCCCGGCCAGGCACAGCCCGTAGGCCGCCGTCACCCAGGTGTCGGCGGCGCGGCCGGCCTTGAGCCCGTGCAGCAGCGACGCGCCCCACGCCGGGTACGCGCCGATGTGCAGGGCCCGCCACCACAGGGAGCGGCTCTTGGTGGCGAACACACTACGCAGGGCTCCGGAGACCGCGACGGCCACGAAGAGATATCCGGCCAGGGTGCCCAGGCCGATGACGACGGGCCGGCCGCTGTCCGCGAACGGCACGGCGGCGGCAGCGGCGTCGGCCTGCTTCCCGGCCACCTTGACCCAGATGTGCAGGCCGAGGAAGCCCAGCCCCGCCACGGCGAGGCCCCGGTGCACGCCTTGGGCCAGCAGCCGGTGGCCCGACCCGAGCAGCACCCGGTCGGTGGCCACCAGCCCCCACAGGACGGTGGAGGTCAGGCAGACGAGCGACAGCACGCCCGCGCCGAAGTCGAGGAACTCCCACAGGCGGGTCAGGGCGCCCGCGCGGGCCGCCACGAGGAGCGAGACGAGCGCCGCGCCGGCGGCGCACAGCGCACTGGGGCGCAGTCTTCCCGCCGAGGGCAGCAGCGAGGGCCGCCGGACGGCCCGCCGCCCGGCGGCCGGAGCCGCGGCGGCCTCGGCCGCGTGGCGACTCCTGCGTCGTGCCCTGTGGGAGCGGGGTATGTGCGGCTGGGGCAGGGGCATGCGGTTCTCCTGAGCACCCGGGCTCCGAGCGGTCCACCTCGCGCTCGGCTCCCGGGGGTTGGGGGACGGTGACGGCCGGCAGCGCTGCGAATTCCCGCGCCGGCCGAGGGGCTCGGGGGCCGGAGTGCAGCAGCATCGTGGAGCTACGCAGCATCTCCACAGGATTTATCGAAACGTGATAATTTCTCGCACCGCGTCTACAGCGCATCGAACAACCCCGGAAGATTCCCCTCCAGTGGAGGTTGCGACAGGCCACCGCCTCGTCGGCCATCCATGCGTCCCCGGCCGCAAAAACAAGGCAAACCCGTGGGACCGAAAGTGGCCGGAACCCTCCAGAAGGGGATGCGGTGGCTGCAACTCTCTTGGCAGACAGGGTTGTTGGCGAGTCCGGCACCCTGGCGGGCCTGTCACCCCTGCACCGGACAGGCCTCACCCCGGCAAGAACGAGGAAACGATGTGCGAACTTCTGAACCGCATCTGGTCCCGCCCCCGCGGAGAGTGGACCCGCGTCCTGCGCAGGGAACTCCCCGCGCTCGCCGCGGAGATAGTGGAGGAGCTTCTGCATGGAATTCCGGAATTTTCCGCCCTTGTCGATGACAACGATGCCATCGATGACGATCTGCTCCGGCTGAGGGTGGAAGAGGCCCTCCTCTCCGCCCTCGGATACCACGACGAACGCGACGAAGACCGCGACGAACACCGCGACGGAGACCGCGGCGACGGCCGCCGCGACCCGAAGTGCGCGGACCCCGGCCCGGACCCCGCCCCGGACCCCGCCCCGGATCCCGACGACCGCCACGACGGCCGGGTGGAGGAGCCGCGCGGAGTCGTACGGGAACACGTCCGCGAACCCGCGCGCGAGCACGGGCACGAGCGCCCCGACGCCGGCCACGCCCCGGGCCACCCGCTCCGGCAGCTGCCCGCCGCCCCGCCGGACCGGGCCCGCCAGGAGCTCTTCAGGGCCCTCACCGACGACCGGACCGCGTGCGAGAACTCCCTCGCCGAACTCGCCGAGGCCGCCCACTGGCCCCTCCCGCCCGCCGTACGGGCCGTCGCCCTCGCCACCCCCGGCGAGACGCAGCAGCTGGCGGCCGTCCTCGACGACGCCCTCGCCGGCATGTTCGCCGGCCGGCCCTGCCTGCTGCTCCCCGACCCCGACCCCGACGCCCGCGCCGCCCTCGAAGCCCCCCTCCGCGGCCGGCTGGCCGCCGTCGGCCACGCCGTCGCCCCCCGGGACACGGCCTCCTCGCTGCGCTGGGCGCTGCGCCTGCTGACCCTGACCCCCCACCGAGGCGGCCTGGACACCCGGGCCGTCTTCGTCGACGACCACCTCTCGACCCTCCTGCTGCTCCAGGACGAACCCCTCGCCCACGCCCTGGCGGCCCGCTGGCTCAAGCCCCTCGCCGACCTCACGCCCCGCCAGAGCGAACGGCTGGAGGTCACCCTGCTCGCCTGGCTGGAGGGCGGCGGCGCCCCGGAGGCGGCCAAAGCCCTGAGCGTGCACCCGCAGACCGTGCGCTACCGGATGCGCCAGCTGGAGAAGCTCTTCGGGCCCGGTCTGCGCGACCCCCGGACCCGCTTCGAACTGGAGATGGCCCTGCGCAGCCGCCGGCTGATGGCCCAGGTCCGGCGCCAGAACTCGCGTACCGGCCGGAGGAACGGACGGGTGGTCACCGCCGACTTCACCCCCCTGGTCGTCGGACGGATGGCCCGCGTCAACGGCCTGTGAGCCGCACGCCCGCCGTCCCGGCGGGCACACGAAGGCGGTGGCCCGGAGCCCTCAGGCTCCGGGCCACCGCCCCGTCCGTCCCGTCAGCGGCAGGTGCGCCCGCCGTTGATGCAGCCCACGGCCCTGGCCATCAGCCCGTCCGACATGACGTTGATGAAGTCGCCGTGGTCGGTCACCGGCTTGTGCAGCTGCTCGGGGAAGCTGTCCACCGCGATCCGCGACCCCGGCGCGACCCCGTACGTGATCCGCTGCACCAGTTGCGGAACGGCCGTGAAGCCCTTCTTGCAGCGGCCGTTCTTGTCCGCGAAGTCCACGTGGGTGCGGTGGTTGGCGCTGTCGGTGTTGCGGCCGTCCCAGCAGCTCTGGAAGGTGAAGGTGCGCACCACGTCACTGCCCTTCGGGCACACCGGGTACTTGTCCTTCAGCTGGCGGTCCTCGAAGCCGGTGCAGCTCCAGGAGGCGTTGGCGTTGGCCGTGCCGTTGCTGAAGGCCTTGGCGTCACCCGTGATGATGCGCAGGAACCGGGGCATCGCCTTGACCTGGCTCACGGGACTGCCCTTGAAGCTGATCGTCACCTGCTTGGGCTTCAGGATCGTGCCCACGTTGGCGTCCTGGCCGCCGCCCGGCGCCTTGGCGTCCTTCTCCGCCCGGCCGTCGCGCAGCCGCAGCACCGGCCAGTAGTACGTGGACTGGTCGCCGTTGCCGCAGGTGGTACCGGAGTTGGCGAGGCTGTTGTTGGTGGAGAAGGCGTCGGTGGTCTTGTTGCCCACGTAGTCGTGCATGTGGTGCGCGCCGTTGGAGACGCCCGGCGCGACGATGACGTTGTCGGGGTTGAAGTGGCCGTTCTCGTTGCGGCCGCACTCGGAGCTGAAGGACCCCTTGGACGCGCCCCCCGAGGGCGCGGGGGTGCGTACGTTCGGCTTGACCTTGGTGATGTCGACGAAGTCGCTCCTGGCCGGCCCGCTCTTCTGCCCGATGCTCCGGGCGGCGGCGTCCGGACCCGAGGCCGCGGCCGCCGCGGCGTCGGGCGCCGCCTCGTCCTGCGCCGCCGGGGCCTCCTTCATCTCGCAGCCGCTGAGCTTGTCCAGACCCTCCGGGCGCCCGGAGGAGCGGCCTATCGCGTCGGACACCTTGCTGATCGTCGTCGCGCGCTGGTCCCGCAGCCGGCCGAGGAGGGCGTCCTTCTGCGACGTGCCCCGCACCTGCCCGGAGGCGAGCTGCCGGTAGGCGTCGGCCACCTGGACGTCCAGCTGGGCGAGGTTCTCGTCGACCTCGCCCCTGGCCTGGTCGGGGACCGAGGTCAGCCGGTCGCCCACGTCCGGGCAGTCGATGGTGGCCGTCACCTGTCCCGTACGGCCGTCCTGCCCGGCACTCGCGTTGCCGGCGACGACGGCGACCCCGCCGCCGCCCAGCACCAGGGCGGAGACCACCGCGAGGAGCTTGAACCGGGGGCGCCTGTGGCCCTTGTGACTCATGCGATCACTTCACTTCGTATCGTCGGTCGGACATCTGAGGGGGCGCGGCCCCCTGGTGGTGGACCGGGGTGGGGGAGGCGGGCGCCGGGCCCGCGTCGGAGACGGAGTCGAAGTCGACCAGCCCGCTCTCCTCCAGGACCGTGATGTGGTCCAGCACGGTGGCGTTGGCCGAGGTCGCCAGGGACCGCACCATCGAGTTGCGGGTCTGCGCACGGATCTGCGCCAGCAGCGCGAACACCTTGCCGTGCGCGCGCCGCAGCAGCTGGATGAACAGCCGCTCGTACTCGGCGTTGGAGGCGTTCGTCAGCTGGTTCAGCCAGTCCTGCTGCTGGGCGCTCGGCTTGTCGGGCAGGTCCATGCCGAGGGCCTGGCCGACCTGGAGCACCTGCCGGTCCAGCTCGGTGTGCCCCTCCACCAGGTGCATCCCGGCGGTGCGCACCGAGGGACGGGTCCCGCGCTGCTGCGCCTGCCGTCCCGCCGGCAGCTCCCACAGCCCGGCCAGCCGTACCTTGCGGACGAAGTCCCGGTCGGCGGCGGACAGCGGCCCGTACGCCGTGCTCATGGTCCCGGCGCCGTCGTCCTCGATCCCCGGCTTGGCGGCCGTTCCCGACGCGGCGGCGGCCGACGCCCGGTCGCCGAACTTCGACACGGGGATCAGCAGCGCGATGAGCGTGACGGCCAGGGCGGTGATGACCAGACCGCTCCCGATCGTGTATCTCGTGGCCACCGACAAGCCGCTGACGGATCGCCGTCGCAATGACAGCACAGTGCCTCCTCGCTCCGTGGGCCGTCAGGAGGAGCGGGGCGGCAGCGACGGCAGGCGCCCTGCGGTGCGCACCCGCACTCCTGGGGTGCCACGGGACGCTAGTGCCCCGTCCGGGGCCGTCGCGGAAGGACCATCACCATCGGACAAACATCCGGGGCAGGGCTCGGAGGGCTGCTATCTTGCCGCGGTCTGCCGGTCGGCGTGATGTACGCGGTCCGGCGCGACCCGCCGCGGGTACGCGTCGACCGGACGGCCCGCGAGGGCCGTCCGGTCGGCGGCATCGGTCAACCGTTGCGGCCTTCGCGGCCGGGGCACAGGTCGAGCGGGTCGCACAGCATGACGACCTGGTAGGGGCCCTGCGCGCCGGCCGTGCCGTGGGGCGCGAACCGCCACTGGGAGGGCTTGACGTGCCGGGTCCGGTCCGTCTTCTCCACATGGGCGTGCAGGGTGCGCGCCGCGGAGTCGTTCGTTTCCACGATGACCTCGTCCGCGGCGAGCGGGAAGTGGTCGTGCAGCAGGCACAGGCCGAAGCGGTCCAGGTTGCCGTGCTTCTCGAGCACGTCGACGAGGTCCTGTACGAAAGCCGCGTCGGAGGGCCCCAGCCCTTCGGCTTCCTCGAAGCGGGGGAGCGGCTTCCGGGCGATGGTGGATTCCTTGGAATGGGTCATGACATGTCCCGTGGGGTGTCGGCGGTCCCCGTTGCCATCATCGAACGCCGGCCGGTCCCGTGCAATCCCGTTGGCGGCGGCCGACGGGGTGAGTGCCGGGACCTGCGGCCGCGCGTCCCGTGCGGGCGGTCGTGCCCGCGTGTTAAGGCTCCGAGGACGGGGTGCTGGACGAGGCGGTGCGGACGGGGCGCGATCGTGAAAACCCGGTGGTGGTTGCTTCTTCTATTGTTGACGGCTGTGCTAATGGGCGGGGGAGGAGCGGCGCGGGCGCACGGTGCGGTCGCCGACCCCTGCGACAGGGAGCGGCTGAAGGCCCGCAACGTCTCCGCCAGTATCGACTTCGACTACCACGACCGCATCTACGCCCAGGTGACCTCGAACCTGACCGTCAGTGTCTCGGCGGACCAATGGCCCCCCGCGCTGTTCCTGGCGAGCAGTGAGAGATCGGACGAATACCAGACGGTCATGCGCTGCCTGCTGCGTGACGACCACGACCAAGCGCGCAACCGCGAGTGGCGCTACCGGGAGCCGCGGGTGACGGTGCGGGGCGACGTGGTCACCGTGGACTACGAAGCGACCGCCTGGATCGAGCAGAACCGGGGGTTCCACCTCGGCCCCTGGATCATCGGCGTCGATGCGGCCGGTACGGAATGGACCGTTCGCCTCGTGCCGCCCAGGGCACTGGACCACAGCAAGTGGGGTCAGGTCGAGGTGAAGTTGAACGGTCTCGACGCCCACGACATCGCTCCCAAGGTGGCCTCCGCCGATTCGGACCGGCTGGTGTGGATCGATCCCCCCAAACCCATCAGGGTGCAGGTCTTCCTGGATCCGCCCTGGCAGCGCTCCTTCAACGTGGGGGAGAGGTGGGGGTCGCTGGGATGGGCGGGCGTCGCCTCCTGGTGGGTGTTCACCTGGGCGCTGATCGTGCTGGCCGTCCACCACGCCGCGCGGGAGGAACCCTCCCCCTTGTCCGGACCGCGGGGACGGAGCGTCCTCGCGCGGGTGGTCGTGCTCTGGGTCGCGCTGAGCGCCGCGGTGGCCGTGGCGCTGCACCTGGCGATGACGTACCCGGCCATGCTCCGTACGTCCTGGTCCTCCGTCGTCACCATCGCACTGGGCCTGGTCCTGGTGCTCGTGGCCCAGCCGTGGTGTCACATCGGGCCGTTCCCCGCGGCGCGGCAGCCCGGAGCCGACCGGAGCCCCGGGGGCGAGGGCGGCGAACGCCGTCAGGTCTGTGCCGTGACCGTCACCGCGTCGATCACGGCGCTGTTCTGCCTGCTGCTGGTCGTGGGCCTGCGATCGTCCAGGGCCGGCACTCCCCAGCTCGTCGGGTACGCGCTGCTGTCGCTGGCGACGCTGTGGCTGTGGCTGGCCGCGATGGCGGCGTGGGCGTGGCGTTTCGCGCGGGAGGGGGAGTTGGTCCCGCGGTCCTGGAACGCCGCGTGGGGCAGGGCTCCGGCTCGCTGCACGGCCGTGGCGGGGAGCCTGCTGGCGGTGGCCGTGATGGCCCTCTTCGCCTCCAACTGGTGGACTCGCGAGCGCCAGTGGCGGCGGGCCTACTGGCTCGTCGATCCGTCCGGGACCGAACGCGCCGACGCGAGGCTCCGGTTCATGCGGGAGTTCGCCTACATCGGGCTCGCCTGGGTCTACGCCTACGCCTGGCTGCTGGCGGGCATCGCGCTCGTCGCGCTGCTGCACCTGCGCGTCAAGGCAAGGCGGGCCCGGTCCGATGACGCGCACGGGGGGATCTCGCTCGGACCGGCCGGTGTCGACCTCTTCCTGACGGTCGTGATCTTCGCCCTGACGGTGGGGCTGCGCCAGGTCGAGTTCGCCGGCTCCAACGCGCTGTTCGGCCTCTGGATCCTGATGATGATCGCCTCCCTGCACGCCCTGGTGGCGGTGGGCCGGCGGGCTTCCGTGCTGGGACGGACGGGGGAACAGTTCTGCACGCGCAGACTGGGTTCGAGGCGGCGCCGGAACCAGTTGCTCGCGAAGGCCCACGAATTCCGCAACCTGCACCACCAGATCTACTCCCTGGACCGTGGCCGGGGGGAAGGTGGGATGAAACGCGAGGAGTTGGAGGCGAGACTGGACGGTCTGCACCAGTGGCTGTTCGACGGCTGGGGCAAGGGCCATCCGCCGGCCCAGATCTCGGTACTGGACGCCGCCCTCAGCTGGGGGCCCGGCCAGGACTGGTGGGACAACGCCCGGCACGCCGCGCGGCTGGCCTTCTGCTTCGGACTCCCGGCCAGTGCCGCCCTGGTCTGGATGGCCTATCTGAGGGACGCCCACATCCGGATGTCCACGTTCCAGAGTCCCAACGGGCTGATGGAGATCGCGGCGAAGTTCGGCGCGTGGCAGGTCGCATGGGCCGGCGCGGGCCTCGTCCTGGGGGCCCTGTGGCGTCTGCTGCCGGGGCGCCGGAGTCCGGTGCGCGCCCTGAGCCTGACCGCCGCGTACGCCATCCCCATCTGCGTCGGAGCGCTGATCGCCCAGATCACCGACACCGAACTCGGGTACGTCTTCCTGCACGTCGCGCTCATGCTCCTGGTCCTGACGCTCACCAGCATCTGGATGGACATGGCGACGTTCAGCGAGGAGAGGAAGTTCTGGCCCAGCAGCGTCGGGCTGCTCCTGTCGGTCTACCAGATGCGCGGACTGTCCACCCAGGTCGCCTACCTCGCCGCCCAGCTGGCCGTCGTCGTCGGCGTGTGGCGCAGCCTGGCCGGCGGCGACTCCCGGCCGAAGTAGGCCCGGCCGCTCAGTCCACCAGCCCCCGCAGCCGCTCCTCCACCGTCTCCACCAGCCCCGCGATCACCCCGTCCGGCGAAGGGCTGTAGTGCGGCACCGCCCACCGGGTGATCCGGGCGTCGATCAGCGCGGGCCGGCCCGAGGCCAGGGCCGAGCGGAAGGCCTCCTCGAACTCGGACAGGGTCTCCACCCGGTGACCCTCCGCCCCGCAGGCGCGCGCGTACGCCGCGAAGTCCGGGTTGCGGAACTCGACCAGGGCCGACTCCCCGTAGGTGGCCAGCTGGAAGAGCTTGATCAGCTTGAACTGCGAGTCGTTGAAGACGACCCAGATGACCGGGATCTCGTTCTCCACGGCCGTCATCAGCTCGAAGCCGGACAGCGAGTAGCAGCCGTCGCCGCAGCCCACCACCACCGTCCGGTCCGGGTGGGCGACCTTCAGCCCGATGGCCCCGTTGACGTGCCCGGCCATCGGCCCGAAGGAGCCGGCCTTGCGGAAGTTCTGTCCCTCCTCCAGCTCCACGTAGTACCCCAGCCACGCCAGATGGGCCCCCGCGTCGGCGAGCAGCACCCCGCGCGGCGGCAGCATCCGGCCGATCGACTGCGCGAGCTGCCCCGGGTGGATCCCGCTCGTCAGGTGCGTGATGTGCCGGGCCTCGTAGTCCCGGCCCTCGACCTCCACCGGCGGAACCTCGCCCACCCGCCGCTCCAGTGCCTCGGTCAGCGCGGCGACCGCCGGGCGCGCGTCGGACAGCAGCGCGTGGTCGGGCGGGTAGGCCTTGTGGAACTCTCCCTCGGAGATGTTCACGTGGATGAGCACCTTGCCCTCGAAGAGGTCCGGGCGGTAGTTGAACGTCGCGTGCTGGTTGAGGGAGTTCCCGACGCACAGCACCACGTCCGCCTCCCGGAAGGCCTTCCACGCGCTGGAGTGGCCGCTGTCCGCGAAGACGCCGAGCGACAGCGGGTGCCCCTCGGAGACGATGCCCTTGCCGTCCAGGGTGGTGAGCAGCGGGATCCGGAAGCGCTCGATCAGCCGCTTGACCTCGGGCCCCGCCCCGCTGCGCACCGCGCCGAAGCCGACGAGCGCGACGACCCGCCGGCCCCGCGCGAGGGCGTCCGCCAGTACGTCCGCGATCTCCTCGACCCGCGCCGGATCGGGCAGCACCGGCGCCACGTCCAGCCGGACCGGCCGGAAGCCTCGTACCTCGACGCCCCGGTGGGTGAGGTTCTCGGGCACGTGGATGTGCACCGGCCCGGGCCTGCCCTCGAAGGCCGTGTTCACCGCCTCCTCCAGCACGTCGCAGGTGTCGGCGGCGTCGGTGAGCAGGAAGGACTTCTTGGTCGTCGCGGCGAACATGGCCTGCGAGTCGGGTGTGCGGTTCAGGCCCGAGGTCTCGTTGAGCGAGCCCCATCCGCGCCACTCCATCGACGCGTACCCCGAGACGGCGAGCACGGGATAGGAGTCCGACATGGCCACGGCCAGCCCCGAGAACAGGTTGAACGCGCCGGGGCCGGCCGTCGCGAAGCAGAAGCCGAGCCGGTTCGTGTACATGGCGTAGCCGCAGGCCATGAACGACGCGGCCTGCTCGTGGCGCGTGATGACGGGCCGGATCAGCTTCGAGTGCTTCAGCGCCAGCATCAGGCCGGCCGCGTTCTCCCCGGCACCGCCGAACGCCGCCCGCACCCCGATGCCCTCCAGCCCTCTGACGATGGCCTCGTAGACCCTCATCGCCTCGCCCCGCTCTCTGCGTTTCCTACGCGTCCCAGTGCGCGGCGTGCCGGCGGTGCGCGTCGGTCAGGCCGCTGCGGAAGAACCGGTCGTAGTACTCGGACTCCACGTGGTGCGCCTGGAGCCAGACGCCGGGCACGTGGATGGCGTCGGTGTGCGCGGGGAACCGGCCGTGGGTCTCGTGGATGTAGACGCAGATGTCCCGGGCGCAGTCGATGACCTGCCGGTCGTACTCGCTCGCCTCGGCGAGGTAGCGCCGCGCGTAGTCGTCCTTGTAGACGCGGTCGAAGAGTTCCTTGTCCGCGTAGACGCCCTTCTCGCCGAACTTGGACCGCACGACGGAGTCGACGGCCTCGCGCATCGACGGGTAGTGGGGCGGGCAGGCGGCCTTGATGAGGTGGCCGCCGCCGGACCGCAGCCCCACCGGGTGGGCGCGCAGCGCCGCGTACTTCGGCAGCGGCACCTGCCAGCGCACCACGTCGAGGGGACGGAACCTCGGGGTGACGAAGTCGAAGCCCAGCATCCGTCCGTAGGCGCGGGAGAACTTCGGGTCGCCGAGCATGATCTGCGGGCTGATCGAGGCGTGGATCCAGGCGCCCAGCCCCATCGCGTCCGCGACCAGCATCATGTTCTGCAGCAGCAGGTCGGCCTCGATCTGGGTGCGCATCGGCCCCAGGGCGCCGAGGGGCATCTTGATCTCGGGGTTGAGGAAGCCGTTGTCGATCCACTTGCGGACCCCGGCCGGACGGTAGAAGTTGCGGTCGTCGACGAGGGTGGGCCGGGCCCCGTCGGGCTGGGTGAGCAGGTACATCAGGGCGTTGACGTACTGGTGGGACAGGTCGACCACCGGCAGGAACAGGGTGGTGCCCGGCAGGTTGGACAGGAACCGGTTGGAGTCGAGGTAGGCGGGGAAGTCGCGCATCCCCTCCACGACGTCCAGCCGGTGGTCGAGCACCCGTACCTTGGCCGTGCGGGCCCGCTCGACCAGGGTGTCCGGGTCGAAGGCGGCCCCCGGGGCGGGCGGCAGCTTGCGCAGGTAGTAGGTCCCGCTGTCGTTGATCATGAAGAAGTGGGTGGCCTGCGCGTTGTCCGGGCTGCCGGCGGTGCGCCCCGTCATGTTCAGGTTCGGCTTCGCCATGATCGGCTTGTGGTCGCGCGGGTCCTCGAAGGGGCGGTCGGGCATGGTGAGCCCCGAGGAGCCGGTGAGGGCGATCAGCACCGCCTCCTCCAGCTCGTCCAGCGGCCGCGGCCGGTGCGGGGAGCTGTAGCTCATCGACCCGGCCGGCACGCACGCGCCCCGGCTGACCCGGTGGGTGCGCCGGCCGAACACGGTCTGCAGCAGCGGCCGGGTGAGCAGCTCCTCCAGGCCCGGGTGGCGGCGGCCGGTGGCTTCAGGTGCGGACACGTCCCCTCCCCGGTCAGCCGCGGCCGTCGTGGTTGCGGACCGGCTGGACCGGCCGCCAGGGCGCGAACGCGCTCGCCCCGCGCGGCAGTACCCCCGCCAGCTCGGGGCAGTGCCGCAGGATGACGCTCGTCATGCCGTTGCGGGCGATCCAGTCCATGCCGAGCGGGGTGTAGATCTCGGGCCGGAAGTCGACGGTGAGGAAGCGGTCGCTCTGCAGCCGCCTGCTCGCCATCAGGATGAAGACGCGGAAGGCGGTGTCGCTGAAGCCGAACCCCGCCGGCGGGTTCTCGGCGAACAGCCCCACCACCGTGTCGACGTCGTCCACCGACCGGTAGACGTCCCGCAGCCGCGCGACCGTCCCCGGGTCCTGGGAGAGGTCCTCGAACCGGCGGATCCGCGGCTTGTGCAGCCCGGCCCGGAAGTCGTTGTAGCGGGGGACGCCCCGGCGCCGGGTGCGCACCAGGTCGACCACGGACAGGTCGATCACCTCCCCGTCGCGCTGGAACGCCATGAGCGAGCGCGGGAAGTTGTGCAGGGTGATGGCTCCCGGGTTGGCGATGCCCAGTGAGTAGAGGGAGTCCACCAGCCCGGTCTTGCGGATGAGCGGCTCCGCCGCGGCGCCCTGCAGGTCGGCGAAGCCGAGGGTGTCGAGCCGGCGGCCGAAGCGGTGGTCGACGAACTCGTAGTCGTCCGGGATCAGCGGGTGCATCCGGTAGACCGTGACGAACTCCTCCGTCAGGGCGTACGGGGCCCCGTGGTGCTCGGGCAGGGTCCTGGGGATGCCGTCCCCGGCGTTCGCCTCCAGCAGCCAGACGCCCAGCTGGTCGAGCCAGTTCTTCGGCGGCCCCTCCCAGTTCGTCCGCATCCCGATGTCGAGCGTCCTGGTGGCCAGGATCGCGGGCGTCCACTCCACCGTGTGGATTTTGGCGATGAGGGCGGAGACGACCAGCCGCGCCGTGTGGTAGATCCGCTCCTCGTCCAGGTGCGGGTACTCGCCGCGCAGGGCCGCGCACACCGCGTTGTGCTCGCGGGCGAAGAGGGTGTGCACGGCGCTCAGGCCGAGCCACCAGTTGTCGCTGAACCCCGTCACCGGCAGGCCGTCCGCACCCGTCGGCAGGTGCCCCTGCTCCAGCCGCAGCCCGGCGCCGCCGTCCGGCTCCCGCAGGGACGTGGCGACGGCCTGGTCGCCGCCGTACACCTCCGAGCCGTCCCACCAGTGCGACACCCCGCCGGCGAACCGGATCGGGGGCCGCCCGCTGCCGGCCGCGTCCAGCGGATCGTCGTCGCCGAAGCGCATCACCTTCTCGCGCGGCCCGCCCGGGGTGTTCCGCCAGTCCGTGCCGGGCGGCATCGGCACCTCGACGCTCCGGGTGCCCACCGGGAACCGCTTGTGGTTGACCCAGTCGTGCACCTGGAACTGGATCCACGCCGCCGCGATCACGTTCAGCGACGTCGCCGGGATGAAGGCCTCGCGCCGCAGCAGCTCCCGGCTGACGACCACCGGGTTCGGGGTGTCGAACCGCTCCGGCCGGTAGTCCGGCGGCATGGAACGCCCGAAGGCCGCGCCGACGGCGCCCATCCGCGGCTCGGACAGGTCGTTGTGGCTGCCGTCGTAGCTGCGCCTGACCAGCAGCTCCTCGTCCACGGGCGGCTCCACCGGACCCGCCTGGGGCGGCGCCTCGTGCAGCTCGGTGTCGATCAGGTTGTGCCGGCGCAGCGTCTGCCGGAACGCCATCAGGTTCAGCAGCGCGACCGGCGTGGGCAGCCGGTGCCACGGGACGACCCGGTTCACGGAGCGGAACGCGGCCCGCAGCGGGGTGCCGAGCAGGGCGTTGCGGCGCGGCTCCACGGTCACGAAACGGCGGCCCAGGCGGTGCGCGCTGCTCGCCTCGTACGCGAGTTTGCGGGCCCGGTTGAGGTTGCCCAGCGGACGGAAGCCCTCCGAGGTGTGCCAGGGGTTGAAGGCCAGCAGCTCGACCCGCGCCGCGGCGGCCCGCGCACCGGCCGTGTGCAGGTCCTGGCGCGGGATCGTCAGCGTGGCCACGGGCACCACCGGCGCGTCCCGCTCGCTCCACTCGGCCGCGCCGTCCTCGATCGGGGTGCGCCCGGGGTCCGCGTATCGCTGCACGCACAGCTCGAAGACGACGTCCCCCGCCCCCAGCCGCCGCGCCAGTTCGTCCCGCAGGCCGTCGGGACCGGCCGGCGGCCCCGCCGGGGCCGGGGCGGTTCCCGGAGCGGGCCGCAGCTGGTAGCGCACCGGCCCCGCGCCGCCCCACAGGATCGCGCCCCGGCTCCAGTACGTCTCCAGCGCCAGGCTGGACACGGTCCGCCTGGTCCCCGCCATCACGTTGCGCCGCATCCGGGCCGCCGTGGACCAGCCGACCGCCAGGGGCAGCCTGACGAACAGGGCGAACCCCTGGGCGGGCCGCGACCGGGCGCCCGCCATCGCCTTGGCGAAGGCGACGAACTCGCGCGCGTCCCGGGCGTGGGAGACCGGGAAGCTGGTCATCAGCAGGTCGTGGGTCTCCTCCGGCCCCACCTCGACGCGCAGCGCCGCCCCGCGCAGGTCGGGCGCGGAGTCGGGCCGCCGGACCCCGCTGGCGTTGGACAGCCGGACCGTCACCGGGTACTCGGCGCCGGGCCGGGCGAACCCGCTCCGCAGCGGCTCGGGCAGGTCGTCGCGGAACCGCAGGCGCCCGTTCTCCACGCCGAGCACCGCCTTGGCGTGGAAGGTCCGCTCCGGGGCGGCCGCGCCGCTGCTCCGCTGCGCCTTGAGCTGTACGCGCAGCAGCTCCTTCGCCAGCCGCTCGAAGACCAGCCGCTCGGCCTCCGGGCTGCCGCCGGCGTATCGCTCGTACCGCTCGGCCTCGTCCATGCGTGCCTCTTCACGAAGGGGGTGGGGGCTTTGGGGGCTTTCGGGGGCTTCCCCGCACTCCCCCGACGTTTCCCCACGCACGCGGCCGTGTCGTGCCGAGCGGGGCAGACGGGTTCCCGGCGTGGCCCCTTCGGGTGGCCGCGCCCGCGCCGGCCGGCCTCGGGGCACGGTGCAGGGGCGCGCGCATGGAGTGGCGTCCGTGCATGCGGCAGGGGCAGGCTGTACTCATGAGAGCGCCCTCGCGCTCGTCCCCGGGACCGGGAGCCGGCGGTCACCACCAGGTCCTCTTCCTCCTCGCGGAGTGCGTGCCCTTCCTGATCGCCCTGCTGGTCCTCCTGGTCGAGCTCACGCCCGCGCACGTCGTCTACACCGGGCCGCTGCTGGTCGCGACGCCCGCCCTGGCGGCGGTGACCACCGGCCCCAGGGGCACGCTCGCGGCGGCGGGAGTGGCCGTCGTGGTCAGCGTTGTCACGGCCACCCACAACCACGCCTGGGGCGGCCAACAGGTCTACACCAACCTCCTCGCCCTGTCCCTGGTCACGGCGGCGAGCTTCACGACGAGCCGCGCCGCCCGCACGCGCCGGGAGGGCCAGCTCAACCAGGTCCGGCGGATCGCCGCGGCCGCCCAGGAGGTGCTGCTGCGGCCGGTGCCCGACCGGCTGGGCCCCGTCCGCGCGGCCAGCATGTACCTGGCCGCCGAGGCGGGCGCCCAGATCGGCGGCGACCTGTACGACGCCGTCCAGACCCGGTACGGAGTCCGGATGATCGTCGGGGACGTCCGGGGCAAGGGGCTGCCCGCCGTACGGGCCGCGGCGGTGGTCCTGGGCGCCTTCCGGGAGTCCGTGCACTACGAGGCCGACCTGGTCGAGGTCGTCAACCACTGCGCGGCGGCCCTCCGCAGGGACGCCGCCCTCGCGAGCACCAGCGTCCACGCCGAGACGGACCCGGCCGACGGCACCGACCCCCTCCTGGAGGGGTTCGTCACCGCCCTCGTCGCCCAGGTCCCGGACGGCCCGCACGTCGAGGTGGTCAACCGCGGCCACCCCGCGCCGCTGCTCCTCCACGCGGGCGAGGTCCGGCCCCTGACGCCCGGCACGCCCCAGCCGCCGCTGGGCCTGGAGGAGTTCATCACCGGGCCCCCGCCGGGCACGGAGACCTACCCGTTCACCCCGGGCGACCGCCTCCTGCTGCACACCGACGGCGTCATCGAGGCCCGCGACCGCGACAGGGCCTTCTTCGACCTGGCCGGGGCCGTGTCCACCCTGCGCGACCACTCCCGTCAGGGCTTCCTGGAGGGCCTGCGCCGAGCCCTCCTGCGGCACACGCACGGCAGCCTGGGCGACGACGTGGCCCTCCTCGTCGTGGACCGGCAGGACGCCGCGGGGCGGTGAGCGCCGTCAGCGGCCGATCAGCTTGTGCAGGCCCACAGTGGCCGCCCCGAAGCCGGACAGGGCGGCGATCAGGCCCCCGGCGGCATTGCCCGTCGACAGGACGGTGAGGGCGCCGAGGACCGTACCGATGAAGGCCGCCGTCAGCAGCACCAGCGCGGTCCGCGCGCTCACCAGGGGCTCCGCGTCGGGGGGTGGCGGGGGTGCCGGGGCCGGTGCCGGCACCGCTGCGGGTGCGGGGACGGGGACGGGCTGCGCTGCCGGCTCCGGGCGGGGAGGCGAGGGCGGGGGCGGGGTGGTCATGCGGACTCCTTGTCGCGGCCGCTGCGGACGGTGTAGGCGAATCTGGGCATGGCGAACAACTGTTTGAGGATCCATCTCCACTGCTCGCGGCGCCCCGGAAGGCAGTAGAGGATGGCCCTCTGCTCCTCCAGCCACCCGCTGCGCTCCTCCGTGGGCAGCAGCAGCGCTCCGAAGTGGAGCACCCGCCCGCCGGGCTCCTTCGCGCGGCTCCCCGGCCCCCGTGCCCCCGCCGGGGCACGGTTCTCCCGGGGCGCGTCGCCGTCTGGCGGTTCGCCGGTGTCACCCTCGTCCGCGTGGGGTTCGGAGGGCGCGAATCCGGGCGCGGGCGGCGGGAGATCCGGATCGGCAGGCCGGCCGATCCGGGCCGGGAGCCGGACGCGGGGGGTGACGTCCCGGCTGTTGAAGATCAGTCCGCCCTGGTAGCGGCTGATGGTCGATTCCACGTCGAGCCAGCTGCCGTCGCCGGTCCGGAAACGGCACTCCAGGCGCGTGGTGGGCTCCTCCAGGGCGTCGGCGCCGAGGAACCGGCGGATCTCGTGGACCAGGAGCCCGACGTCCTCCGGGTGGACCAGCGCCACCAGTTCCTGCCCCACGAGCTCCTCGGCTGCCCGGCCGTAGACCCCGCTGGAGGCGGGGCTGACGTACTGGAGCACGCCGTTCGGTGTGGCGATCATGATGACGTCGCTGGAGGACTGGATCAGGGCGCGGAAGTGGTTCTCCTTCTGGGCCAGCTCCTGGACGAGGTTCATGTTGTCCAGGAGCACGATCCCCAGCCGGAACACGACGCCGATGACGGTGCTGCCGCAGGCGATGAGGGTCGCCCTGTCGACACGGCCGTCGTCGAGGGCGTCGTGGAGGATCCCGAGGATGCCGACGGCCGTGGCGAGGTACGGCGCGAGCGTGAGCAGTGCGGCACCGGTCGAGCGGCTGCCGATCCGGATTCCGGGCCGCGGGGGAGGGGCCGCGGCCGTGTCCGTCCGCCGGGAGCGCCTGAGCGCGTAGGCGACGAGGAGCGGGCCGCCGAACCAGGCGGTGTCGTGGAAGGGCGTCGCGACGAGCAGGTCACCCACCCCGATCGACACCAGGGCGGCAGCGGCCGTGCCGACGGCCGGGCGGCCGGGACCGGAACGGTGGAAGTGCAGGACGAGCGCGAACGCCACGAGGGCGATGTCCAGCAGCGCACGCGCGGAGGCGGACGGGGCGTGCTGAACGGCGCCGGCCGTCGCCAGGCTCCGGTACAGGACGAACAGGGAGCCGGCGACCAGCCACACGTCGATTCCCATACAGACCCGGCCGGCCCAGCTCGCGGGCCGTCTGGCCAGGAGCGCGAGCCCCACGACGGCGGGCGGTACGAAGCCCGGCAGGAGCGGGGCGGCCAGGTGCCCGAGGGCCGCCATCGTGAAGGCCGGCCCGAACAGCAGCCAGGCCGGCCGGTTTCGGCCGTCGGAGGCCAGTCCCTGGCGGAAGCAGGCCGCGGCGGCGAGCACGGCGGTGGCGGTCAGCGTGAAATCGCCCATGACGAGGGCGAGTTGGCGGGAGCCGCACCAGCCCAGGGCGGATCCCGCGGCGTAGCCGGCGCAGACGGCCGCGAGAAGGACCGCCGTCACCCGCGAGCCGGGCCGCGCGGCGCGCGTGGCGCTACCGCGGTCACTCACCGGTACCCCCGGCCAGTCCGGGGCGTCCGATGCCCGGCCGTGCCACCGCCGGTGCCGCGGCGCTCGCCTCGGCGAGGGCCTGCGGGGCGAGGACGGCACCCTTGGGGCTGATGCGGTAGAAGCGGCGGCGGGGGCGGCCTTGGGCCTCGGCTATGGCGTCCTGCTCCCAGTACCGCTCCACCCAGCCCGCCTGGCGCAGCCGTTCGAGGATGGGGAACAGCGTGCCGTTGGGCAGCCCGGTCCGCCGGACCAGGTCCAGCCCGTACAGCCCCTCGGTGAGCACCACCGAGCGCTGCCCGGTGTCGACGCCCTGGCCGAGGAGGGCGCGCAGCAGCGTCTGGGTGTGCGGCGTCAGGTTCACGTCCGGCATGGCGGCAATCTACTTAGGTAGAAGACGGGCCGTCTACCTAAGTAGAAGCATCCGGACACCTGAACTTGCGTACGCCGAACGGGAGTTCGCCACTCCTGGTCTCGGCCTGTGGTACCGCCCGGCTCCGGTCAGCCGAGCCCCCGCCGCCCCGCCGCCGCCGCGCCCGGGTCCCAGCCGCGGCGGGGGACGGAGTCGAGCAGGAGCCGGGTGTACGGGTGCTGCGGGGCGTCCAGGACCTGGTCGGTCGGGCCCGATTCCACGACCCTCCCCGACTTGAGCACCAGTACCTCGTCCGCGATGTGCCGGACCACCGCCAGGTCGTGGGTGACGAAGAGGTAGCCGACGCCGGCCTCGCGGCGGATCGCCGCGAGCAGTTCGAGGATCTGCGCCTGGACGGAGACGTCGAGCGCCGCGACGGCCTCGTCCAGCACGAGGACCCCGGGCTCCACCGCGAGGGCGCGTGCGATGGCCACGCGCTGGCGCTGCCCGCCGGAGAGGCGGCGCGGGAGCGCCGAGGCCTCGCGTGGGCCGAGGCCGACCTGCTCCAGGAGCTCGGCGGCCCGGGCCCGGCGGGCGGCCGCGTCCAGCCGGGTGTGGAGCCGCAGGACCTCGTCCACGCATCCGGCCGCCGTTACCCGGGGGTCCAGCGACAGGTAGGGGTCCTGGAAGACCATCTGGATCTCCCGCGCCCGGGCGAGCCGTTCGGCCCGGCCGCGGACCCGTGCCGTACGGTCCCGGCCGCCCAGGCGTACGGTGCCGGCGTCCGGGCGTTCCAGGCCGACGAGCATGCGCGCCGTGGTGGTCTTGCCGCTGCCGGACTCCCCGACGACGGCGAGCGAGGCTCCCGGTGCCAGGGTGAACGACACGTCGTCGACGGCGGCGTGGTCGCCGTACCGCTTGCACAGCCCCTGGACGACGAGTTCGCGGGTCGGGGTGGTCGTCACAGCGTGATCCCTTCGTCGGCGCGGTGGCACGCGGCGAGGCCGTCGCCGTACCGCGCGAGTGCGGGTGTCTCCTCGGTGCAGCGCGGCAGGGCGTGGACGCAGCGCGCGGCGAAGGCACAGCCCGGCGGCGCCTCGGCGAGCGAGACGGGGCGGCCGGGGACGGGCCGGGGGGCCGGGGAGCCCCGTTCGATACGCGGGGTGCAGGCGAGCAGCCCCGCCGTGTAGGGGTGGCGCGGCCGCTCGAACAGCTCGTCCGTGCCCCGGGTCTCGACGATCCGGCCCGCGTACATGACGTACACGCGGTCGCAGACGGCGGAGGCGAGTTCGAGGTCGTGGGTGACGAAGAGCAGGCCCGTGCCGCGCTCGGCGCGCAGCCGGGTGAGGATCGCGATGACCTCCGCCTGGGTCGTGACGTCCAGGGCGGTGGTCGGCTCGTCGGCCACGAGCAGGGCGGGTTCGGCCGCGAGCGCCGCGGCGATGACCACCCGCTGGAGCATGCCGCCGGAGAACTCGTGCGGACGGCGGCGCAGGGCGCCCCGCGGATCGCGGATGCCGACGGCGTGGAGGAGCTCCTCGGCCCGGGCGGTGGCCGTGGCGGCGGGGGTTCCGGCCGCGCGCAGGCCCTCGGTGAGGAAGTCGCCGATCCGGCGCAGCGGGTTGACGGAGGACCGCGGGTCCTGGAAGACCATCGCGACCTGCCGGGCCCGCAGCGCGGTCCGTTCGGCGCGGTTCATGGTGAGCACGTCCCGGCCGGCGACCCGGACGTGCCCGCTGGTGCGGGCGCCCGCGGGCAGCAGCCCGAGGACGCTGCGGCAGGCCACCGACTTGCCGGAGCCGGATTCGCCGACGAGGCCGACCGTCTCGCCGGGCAGCACCCGCAGGCTGACGCCGTCCAGGATGGGCCGGGCCGCCCGGTCGGCCGCCAGGCGGACGCCGAGCCCGTCGATCTCCAGGACGGGCGGCCCGTCGGGCGGGGGGTTCTCCTCGGTCATGGCGTTCACCGTTCCCGCCTCGCGATCCGGTCGGCGAGCCCCTCGCCGACGATGCCGAACGCCACCACCGCGAGCACGATGCACGCCGAGGGGGCCAGGGCGGGCAGCATCGCCCCTTGCTGGACGGCCGACTGGCCCTCGTTGATCATGGCTCCCCAGTCGGCGGCGGGCGGTTGCACGCCGAAGCCGAGGAAGGAGAGCGCCGCCAGGTCCATCAGCGCGTACCCGAAGTTCATCGCGGACTGGGCGAAGACGGTCGGGGCGATGTTCGGCAGCAGGTGCCGCAGGCATACGTTCCACCCGGACCAGCCCTGCACCCGGTAGGCCTCGATGTACGGGCGGGCCTTCTCCTGGCGCGCGATCCCGCGCACCAGCCGTCCCACGTACGGGGTGTAGGCCACCGCCATGGCGATCACGGGCGCGGTCATGCCGGAGCCGACGACGGACACGAGCAGGATCGCGAGCAGCAGGCCGGGGACCGCGAAGACCATGTCCATCGAGCGGGACAGGACCGAGTCCGCCCAGCCGCCGCGCCAGGCCGCCACGACGCCGAGCAGGGTGCCGAGGAGGGTGGAGACCCCGACGACGAGCAGGGGGCCGAGCAGGCCGGTGCGGGCGCCGTGGAGCAGCCGGGACAGGACGTCCCGCCCGGACTGGTCGGTGCCGAGGAGGTGGTCGCCGGTGGTGCCGACGAGCGGCGAGGAGAGGTCGAGCACCTCGGGGTCGTACGGGGCGAGGACGGGTGCGAGGAGCGCGACCAGCACGAGGGCGGCGAGCACCGCCACCGAGGCCGTGAACAGCGGGCCCTGGCCGAGTCCGCGCAGGAGGCGCAGACCGGGCCGGCGGCGCAGCGGCACGGGAGCCGCGCCGGGCGGGGAGGCCGCGGAGGGCGTGGTGAGGGTCATGAGGAGCCTTCCCCGTGGAGGGACAGCCGGGGGTCGATGAGGGGGACGAGCAGGTCCACGGCGAGGTTCACCAGGACGAAGGCCGCCACGCTGAGCAGGGTGACCGCCTGTACGACGGCGAAGTCCTTGGCGGTCACGGACTGCACGAGCAGGGAGCCGAGCCCCGGTACGTCGAAGGCGGTCTCGACGATCGAGGTGCTGATGAGCAGTCCGGCGAGCATCGTGCCGCCGACGGTGACGACCGGGCCCAGGGCGCCCCGCAGCACGTGCTTGCGCACCACGGTCCACGGTGCGACGCCGCGGGCGTGCGCCACCTCGACGTGCTCGCGGCCGAGCTCGTCCAGCATCGCCGAACGCGTCACCCGGGCTAGCATGCCCGCGAAGGTCAGCGCCAGGGCGAAGGCCGGCAGCGTCAGGTGGTACAGCCGGTCCGAGAAGCCCGCGGGGGTGCCTCCCGGGCCCGGGAACCAGCCCAGCCGGACGGAGAAGAGCGACACGAGCGCGATGGCGGTGACGAACGAGGGGGTCGCCGTGGCGACGCCGGTGCCGATGAGCACCGCGCGGTCCGGCAGGCCCGGCCGCAGCGCCGCGAGGACGCCGCCCGCCACCCCGAGGACGGCGACCAGCAGGGCCGCGTACCCGACGAGCAGGGCGGTGCCGGGCAGCCGCGAGCCGATGAGCGCCGTCACGTCCTGGTGGAACTGCGCGGAGCGGCCGAAGTCGCCGCCCAGGACACCGCCGAGCCACTTCGCGTACTGCACGGGCAGCGGGTCGTCCAGGTGGTACTGGGAGCGCAGGGCCGACACGGCCTCGGGGGTGGCGGGGCGGCCGTGGAGCAGGAAGGACACCGGGTCGCCGGGGGCGAGGTGGAGGGAGCCGAAGACCACGAGGGAGGTCACGAACAGCACCGTCACCAGGCCGAGGAGCCGTCCGACGAGGTAGCGGGTCATCGCTTCGCGGCCCCGATCGTCGCGGCCCACGGGTAGTACAGCTGCGCGATCCCGGTCGGCGCGCCGGTCACCCGGTCGCCGAGGAAGACCGAGTAGGGCGCCTCGTAGACGGGGATGACCGGCAGCTCGCGCAGCGCGATCCGCTGGAGCGCGGCGGTCAGCTCGGCCCGTTCGGCGGGGTCGGGCTGCGCGTTGGCCTGGTCGAAGGCGGCGTCGTACTCGGCGTTCGACCAGCTGCCGTAGTTCCCGAAGTCCCCGGTGCGCAGGTACTGGTAGAACTCCAGCGGGTCGGGGGTGTTGTCGTACCCGTTGGTGATGACCAGGTCGAGGCCGGCGCGTGCGCCCGGGTCGGTGAAGATGCTGCTGTACGCCTCCGGGGCGACGGACTTGAGCCGGACGTCGAGGCCGATCCGGCGGCCGGCGGCCTGGACGGCGTTGGCGACGACGCTGATCTCGGGTGCGAGCGTGCTCGTGGCCAGGGTGACCGTGCGGCCGGTCGCCCCCGCCTCCCGTACGAGCTCCTGCGCGGCCTTGACGTCGAACGACGGCTCGGGCACGGCGTCGAAGAGCGAGGCGGTCTTCTCCGGGGCCAGCGACCAGGCGCCGCGCGCGGCCGGAGCCTTGGCCGGGTAGCCGACGCCGCCGGCCGCCGCCTTGACGATGTTCTTCCGGTCGAGCGCGAGCGACAGGGCCTTGCGGACCTTGAGGTCGCCGAGCGTGCCGTGGAAGTCGAGGACGGCCAGGTTCGCCGCGGCGGTGTTGGGGCCGAAGAGGACCGATCCCTTGCCGCTGCCCCGCAGCTGCGCCAGCGAGGAGGAGGGCACCATGTACCCGCCGTCGGCGGTCCCCGAGAGGAAGGCGTTGGCCCGGGCGGCGGCGTCCTCGATGAACGTGAACTTCACGGCGGCGGACTTGGGGGTCAGCGACCGGTCCCAGTAGTCGGCGCTCTTCTTGAGGGTGATGCTCTCGCCCTGCGCCCACTGGTCGAGGGCGAACGGGCCGGTGCAGTTGACCGTGCCCTTCGGGGTGCCGTAGTCCTTGCCGGCCTTGGCCAGGGTGGCCGCGCTCTCTACGGTGCCGGGGGAGGCCGCCATGAGTTCGTTCAGGAGGACGTCCGGCCGGGAGAGCCGGAGCGTGACCTCCAGGGGGCCGGTCTTCTCGACGGCGGTGACGTTCTTGAACGCCGAGGCCCAGGGGGATCCGGTCTCCGGGTTCCGGTGGCGGTCCAGGGAGGCGACCACGTCGTCGGCGGTCATCGTCGTCCCGTCGTGGAACTTCACTCCGGGCCGCAGGGTGTAGACCAGCGTGCGGGGGTCGGGCTGCGCGTACTTGACGGCGAGACCGGGCTCGATCTTCAGGTCGGGCGTGACCCGCAGGAGCTGCTCGCAGACGTTGGCGAGCACGGTGTTCGGCGGGTAGTCGTACGCGAGGGCGTAGTCGAGCGTGTAGGGCTCGGCGTACAGGGACCAGGTGAACGAGTCCAGGGCGCCCTGCGCGGGCGGTGAGGTCGCGGTGACCTGGTAGCCGCCGACGCCGTCGGCGGACCGGGGAGCGGAGGCGCCCGAGCAGGCGCTGGTGGTGGCCGCGAGGGCGGCGGTACAGGCGAGGAGCGTGGCGATCCTGGGCGTGCGCATGCAGACCCACCCCTTTACGGGTGTAGTGACGGGCGCTGGGGGATGGAGCGAGTATTGATGCGGGAACGTTCCCGCACAAGGCTTTGCGGGAACGGTTTTGCAGAGGTCACGGGGGTGGCAGCATCGTCCCCATGACCGATGTTCCAAGGCATGGCGAAGCCGCCCCGCAGCCCGCCCCGCGCGTCCGGCTCGTCGACGTGGCCCGCGAGGCGGGGCTGTCCAAGACGACCGTCTCGGCGGCCCTCAACGGCACCGGACGCCTCTCCGCCGAGGTGCGGGAGAAGGCGCGCGAGACCGCGCGCGTCATGGGCTATCGGCCCAACGCGACGGCCCGCCAGCTGCGCACGGGACGGGCCCGGCTGATCGGGTACATGGTCGGAGAGTTCGCCGACACCCCCTGGTCCTTCCTGGAATCGCCGTACTTCGCCAGGCTCACCGGCGCCACCGCCGCGACCGCGCTGCAACGCGGCTACGCCGTGGTGCTGCTGCCCGCCGGCTCCCTTCAGGGCGAGTGGGCCGGCCTGCCGCTCGACGCGGTGGTCGTCGCCGACCCCGTCCCCGACGACCGGGTCGTCGGCGACCTGCTCGCCGCCCGCATCCCGGTGTTCAGCGACCGCTCCGTCGAGGGGCGGCCGGGGGCCTACTGGGTGGACGTCGAAGCCGGACCGGCCGTGTGCGGCACCCTGGACCACCTCCGGGAACAGGGGGCCCGGCGGCCCGCGATGGTGCTGCCCGACAGCACCACCCGGTTCCACCGGGAGGTGCTCGCCGCCTACCGGGGCTGGTGCGCCGCCCACGGCGTGGCGGAGCGGATCGGGTACGCCGAGGCCCCCGGCAACGGACCGGTCGTACGGGCGGTCGAGACCGCCCTGGCGGGTGACGGGGAGGGGCCGGACGGGCTGCGCCCCGACGCCCTCTTCCTGGTGGCCGAGGCGAGCCCGCCCCTCGTCCTGGAGGCGGCGCGCCGCCAGGGCTACGAGGTGCCCGGGGACCTGCTCCTCGCCTGTGTGAGCGAGGACGTCACGGCCGCGCACACCGAGCCGCCGGTGACGACGCTGAGCCTGCGGCCCGAGGAGATCGCGCAGGCCGGTGTCGAACTGCTCGTGGCGGTCCTGGAGGAGGGCCGGCGGGAGTCGGCCGGGGTGCTCGTGCCGACCCGGCTCGACGTACGGGCGTCCTCCCTACGGCGCCCCGGAGCGGCGTCGGCCCCTCAGGCGCAGTGGACGAGCCTGCCCCCGACGTAGGTCCGCTCCACCCTCGCCTCGGCGATCTCCTGCGGGGGCGCGGCGAAGACGTCCCGGTCCAGGACGACCAGGTCGGCGAGGTGGCCGGGGCGCAGGCTGCCCGCGTCGTCGAGGCCGTTCACATGGGCGGAGCCGGCCGTGTAGGCGGCCAGCGCGGTCGCGAGGTCGAGGCGCTGTTCGGGCAGGAAGACCCGGTCGTCGGCGGGATCGGCCTCGGGGTCCCTGCGGTTGACGGCCACGTGGATGCCCGCGAGCGGGTCGGGGCTGCTGACGGGCCAGTCGCTGCCGGCGGCCAGGGTGGCGCCGGCCCGCAGCAGATCACCGAAGGGGTACTGCCAGGCCGCGCGCTCCGGCCCGAGGAAGGGGATGGTCAGCGCGTCCATCTGCGGTTCGTGCGCGGCCCACAGCGGCTGGATGTTGGCGATGGCGCCGAGCCGGGCGAAGCGGGCCAGGTCGTCGGGGTGGACGACCTGGAGGTGGGCGAGGTGGTGGCGGTTGCCGCGCCGGCCGTTGGCGGCCACGGCGGCTTCCAGGGCGTCGAGGGCCTCGCGGACGGCCCGGTCGCCGAGGGCGTGGAAGTGGATCTGGAACCCGAGGGCGTCGAGCTCGGCCACGTACCCGCGCAGCGCCACGGGGTCGACGAAGCTCAGGCCGGTGTTGGCCGTCGCGCAGCCGCAGCCGTCGAGGTACGGGGCGGTCATCGCGGCCGTGAAGTTCTCGGCGATCCCGTCCTGCATGATCTTCACCGAGCCGGCCCGGAAGCGTCCGTGGCTCAGCTTCTCCCGCAGCGCGACCAGTTCCCCGATCTGCTCGGCACCGCGGTCCCGGTCCCACCAGAGCGCGCCGGTCACCCGGGCGGTGAGCGAGCCGTCCCGGGCGGCGGTGACGTAGGCGTCCGAGGGATCGGGCTTGCCGCCGAACACGCCGAGCAGCGCGTCCTGCCAGCCGGTGATGCCGAGCGAGTGCAGCAGTTCCTGGGCCCGCAGCAGGCCGGCCAGCCGGCCGGCGGGGGTGCCGGCGGGCACGAGACGGGAGACCAGCGCGGTGGCTCCCTCCTGGAGCACCCCGCTGGGACCGCCGTCCGGCTCCCGTTCGATGCGGCCGTCGGCGGGGTCCGGGGTGGCGGCGGTGATCCCGGCGAGTTCGAGGGCCCGCGTGTTGGCCCAGGCGCCGTGGTGGTCGCGGTTGACGAGGAACGCCGGCCGGTCCGGGACCACGGAGTCCAGCAGCTGCCGGGTGGGCAGCCCGCCGTCGAAGCTCTCCATCGACCAGCCGCCGCCGGTGATCCACGCGTGGTCCGGGTGGGCGTCCGCGTACGCCCGGATGCGGGTCAGGTACTCCGGGACGCCGACCGTACCGGTCAGATCGCACTCGGCCAGCTCCGTACCGCCGTAGACGGCGTGGACGTGGGCGTCCTGGAACCCGGGGACCAGCAGCTTCCCGGTCAGGTCGACGACCTCGGTGCGGGGGCCGATCAGCTCCCGTACCTCGTCGTGGCCGACGGCCGCGATCCGGTCGCCGACGACGGCGAGCGAGGTCGCCCGCGTGCGGGCCGGGTCGACGGTGAAGACGGGACCGCGGGTGAAGACCAGATCTGCCTTGGTCATACGGAGCTCCAGTACGAGGGGCGACAGTGGGGGGACGGGGACATGGAAGCCGGGCGGCCGTTTACACGTCAATGGTGTTGTCGTAAGGTCCGTGCATGTCAGAACGCGTGGTTCCCGAAGCCGGCCGCCGGCGCCGCCGGCCGACCAAGCAGGGCGCCGTGCTCTCCGAACGGCTGATCGTCGACACCGCCCTGCGCCTGATCGCGCAGCACGGCGCCGCGGCCCTCTCGGCGCGCAGGCTCGGGGCGGCGCTCGGCGCCGACCCCAGCGCCCTCTACCGCTACTTCCGCAACACCGACGCCCTGCTCCTCGCCCTCTCCGACGAGCTGATCGGCCGCGCGCAGGAGGGCTGGACGGCCACCGGGGACTGGCGGACGGACCTGCGCGCGATCGGGCTGCGCATCCACGCCTGCTACCAGTCCAACCCCCAGGCCGCGCTCCTCACGGCGCACCGCACGACGGGGCGGCGCCACGAGACACGGGCCGTCGAGAGGATCCTCGCCACCCTGCGCTCGGCGGGATTCCCCGACGCCCTCGCCGTACGGATCTACCACGCCTTCGTGGACCAGGCGCTGGCCTTCGCCGCGCAGGACGCCGCCGCGCGCGCCCTGCCGGAGGCGGCCCGGGTGGCGGACGAGGAGGTCTGGCACGAGGTGTACGGCAGGCTGCCGCCCGAGACCCACCCGAACATCGCGGCGACGTTCCCGCTGCTCGCCGCCGACATGAGGGACAGCGGCTACCCCTTCGCCCTGGAGCTGATGCTCGCCGCGGTGGCGGCGCTGCACCCGGCGGCGGACGGCGGCTGACACGCGCCCGGCACGCGCAAGGGGGACGGCCGCCGTGTGCGGCCGCCCCCGGGTGGTTGCGTACGTCAGGCGTAGAAGCGGTACACGGCCTGGGCGACGCACGCCGGCTTGTCACTGCCGTCGATCTCCACGGTCAGGTCCGCGACGACCTCGACGCCGCCCTTGACGTCCTCGACGGACACCACCCGGCCGTGCGTCCGGATCCTGGACCCGACGCGCACCGGCGCGGGGAAACGGACCTTGTTCAGGCCGTAGTTGACCTTCATCGACACGCCCTCGACGTCGAGCAGCTCGCTCCACATCGGGATGAGCAGGGAGAGCGTCAGATAGCCGTGGGCGATGGTGGCGCCGAACGGACCCGCGGCCGCCCGCTCCGGGTCGACGTGGATCCACTGGTGGTCGCCGGTGGCGTCGGCGAAGGTGTCGACCCGCGGCTGGGCGATCTCGACCCAGGCGCTGTGCCCGAGGTCGGCGCCGGACCGGTTGCGGATCTCGTCGATCCCGTGGACGGTGACGGACATGGCGGTGCTCCTTGACTGGTGGGGGTGGTGGGGGTGGTGGGGGCGGACCGGTCTCAGTTGCCGGTGCCGTAGCGCGCCCGGATCGGGTCCTTGAGCAGCTTGCCGGTGGCGTTGCGGGGGAGTTCGGGAGCCAGGACGATGCTCCGCGGGATCTTGTAGCGGGCGAGCCGGTCCTCCAGATGGGCGATCAGCCGCGCGGGCGTGGGTGCGGCACCCGCGCGCAGGACGACGACGGCCCGTCCGACCTCGCCCCATCTGGGGTCGGGTACGCCGATGACGGCCGCCTCGGCCACGTCGGGGTGTTCGAGCAGGGCGTCCTCCACCTCGGCCGGGTAGACGTTCTCCCCGCCCGAGATGAACATGTCCTTCAGGCGGCCCACGAGTCGTACGTAGCCGTCCGCGTCGACCGTGGCCACGTCGCCCGAGCGGAACCGCCGCCCGTCGAGGAAGGCCGCCTCCGTCGCCGCCGGGAGGTTCCAGTAGCCGGGCGAGACGTTCGGGCCGGCGACCACCACCTCGCCCTCCTCACCGGGCACGGTCTCCTCGCCCGAGGGCCGCAGGACCCGTACGTCGGTGAAGAAGTGCGGCACGCCCGCCGAACCGGCGTGCGTCAGCGAGTCGGACCGGTCCAGGACCAGGGCCCCCGGCGCGGTCTCCGTCATCCCGTACCCCTGGACGAAGGCCAGGCCCCGGTCCAGATAGGCGCGCGCCGTACGGCCCGGCACCGGGGCGCCGCCGCACAGCAGGGTGCGCAGGCTCGACAGGTCCGCCTCGGCCCAGCCGCTCGCGGCGGCCATCGCGTCGTACATCGTCGGTACCCCGAACATGCGGGTCACCCGGTGCTCCTCGATGAGCCCCAGGCTGCGCTCCGCGTCGAAGGAGGACTCCAGGACGACGGTGCCGCCCTTCAGCAGGGTGGGCAGGCAGCTCATGTTCAGTGCGGCGGTGTGGAACAGCGGCGCGCAGACCAGGGCCACCTCGTCGCCGGCGAGGTCGGTGTCGACCAGCACGTTGAGGCTGTTCCAGACGAGGTTGCCGTGGGTGAGGACGGCGCCCTTGGACCGGCCGGTGGTGCCCGAGGTGTACATGATGAGGCACACGTCCTCGTGCCCCACCTCCTCGTCGACCGGCTCGGTGGCGGCGGCCGCGAGCAGTTCCTCGTAGGGCAGCCCCGGTCCCGGACCGACGGCGAGGAGCGTGGGAATCCGTGCGCCCGCCGCGAGTTCGGCGACCCGTTCCTCCGGGGTCCTGGCGTGGACCAGGACCCCGCTGCCCGAGTCGGTCAGCTGGTGCAGCAGCTCGGGCACGGCGAGCCGGGTGTTGAGCGGGACGAAGACGGCGCCGAGCAGTCCGGTGGCGAACAGCGTCTCCAGGTAGGCGGGATGGTTGGGGCCGAGGTAGGCGACCCGGTCCCCGCGTCCGACGCCGGCGCCGCGCAGGGCGTGGGCGAGACGGGTGGAGCGTTCGTGGAGTTCGGCGTAGCCGACCGCGCGGCCCTCGTACAGGAGGGCGGTGCGCCGGGGGGTCTTCCGGCCGCGGCGGGCGGGCCAGGAGCCGATGCCCTGATTGCGCACGGTCAGCCCTCGCTCCGGGTCAGGCCCAGCAGCGCGGCCGCGTTCTCCTTGAGGATCTTCGGACGCACCTCGTCCTTGATCGGCAGTGCGGCGAAGTCGGCCAGCCAGCGGTCGGGGGACAGGAGCGGATAGTCGGAGCCGAACAGCACCTTGTCCTTGAGCAGGGTGTTGGCGTACTGGACCAGGCGCGGCGGGAAGTACTTCGGGGACCACCCCGAGAGGTCGATGTACACCTGCGGCTTGTGCGTGGCCACCGCGAGCGCCTCGTCCTGCCAGGGGAAGGACGGGTGGGCGAGGATGATCCGCATCCCGGGGAAGTCCGCGGCGACGTCGTCCACGTCCATGGGGTTGGAGTACTTCAGCCGGACGCCCCCGCCACCGGGAGCGCCCGCGCCGATGCCGGTCTGGCCGGTGTGGAAGACGGCGATGGCGCCGGCCTCCTCGATGGCCTCGTACAGCGGGTACGCCATCCGGTCGTTCGGGTGGAACGCCTGGATGTTCGGGTGGAACTTGAAACCGCGCACCCCGAAATCCGCGACGAGGCGGCGGATCTGACGGACCGCCGCCCTGCCCTTGTACGGATCGACCCCGGCGAACGGGATGATCACGTCGGGGCTGGCCAGGGCGGCCTCGGCGATCTCCTCGTTCGGCACCGGCGGGACGCCGGTGGCCGACTCCGCGTCGACGGTGAACACCACGCACGCCATCCGGCGTTCGCGGTAGTACGCGGCGATCTCCGGCAGCGTGGGATGGCGGTGCTCGGCCTTGAAGTAGGCGCCCGCGGCCCGGTCGAGCTCGGCCGAGAGCGAGGCGCAGCCCTTCGAGGAGACCTCCGCGTGGGTGTGGACGTCGATGGCGACGAGCTCGTCGGGATTCGGCACGGCCTTGCTCCTCACAGCTGCGGGGCGGGGATGCCGACGGTCTGCGGGGTGCGGCCCACCGTCAACGGCCAGGCCGCCGCGATGGCTTCGGCGCTCCAGCCGCCGTCGGCGTACGCGACCGACACCTCCTGCGGGTGCGACCACAGGGCGAGCTTGTCGCCGCCGATGCCGATGCACTGGCCGGTGACACCGGCGGAGGCGTCCGAGGCGAGGAAGGCCACCAGCCCCGCGACGTCCTCGGGCGTGCCGAAGCCCTCGCCCTTGCGCAGGCCGTCGGGGAAGGCGGTGCCCTCCCGCTCCAGCGCCTCGACGTGCGGGGTGAAGGCGGGGATGGTCCGCGTCATCGCGGTCGCGGCGACCGGGATGACGGCGTTCGCGGTGATGCCGGCCCTGCCCAGCTCCATGGCCCAGGTGCGCACCATCGCGGCGATGCCGGCCTTGGCGGCGGCGTAGTTGGTCTGGCCGAAGTTGCCGCGCTGGCCGGCGGGGGAGCCGGCGGCCACGATCCGTCCGCCCCCGCCCTGGGCGCGCATCCGTTCCACGGCGGCGCGGACGCAGGTGAAGGTGCCGCGCAGGTGCACCTGGACGACGGTGTCGAAGTCCTCGTCCGTCATCTTCCACAGGACCCGGTCCCGCAGGACACCGGCGTTGGTGACCATGGCGTCGAGCCGGCCGTAGCTGTCGACCGCGCGGGCGACGAGGGCCTCGGCGGCCTCCGTGGAGCCGACCGGCACCACCTCGGCGACGGCGCGGCCGCCGGCCCCGGTGATCTGCCGCACGGCCGCGTCGGCCGCCTCGGCGTCCACGTCGTTGACCACCACGGCCGCGCCCGCGGCGGCGAGCGAGCGGGCGTAGGCGAGGCCGAGACCGCGGCCGCTGCCGGTGACCACGGCCACCTTGCCGGAGAGATCCAACTGAGCCATGAGAGGGGGTCCTTCCCGTAGGCCGGGGGCGGGACGCGGGGAGCCGCGGCCTGGGGCACGCACCGGCGGCGCCAAAGCTAGGCATAATTTTGTCTGCGGTCAATGAACTGCCGAATGTTGGGGTGGGTGGGCAGGTCCCGCGCCTACGCTGTCCCCCGTGACCCCTCCCGATCCGAAGCGGCGGCCGCAAGCCGAGCCCGACGCGGCCGGCCCCGGCGCCGCGGCCCGCCCCCAGTCCCTGATGCTGACCTTCTTCGGCATCCACGTCCTCGGCACCGGCACCGCCCTGTCCTCGGCGAGCGTGATCGACGCCTTCGCCCGGGTCGAGGTGGGCGAGGACGCCGTGCGCTCGACCCTGACCCGGATGGTCGGCCGCGGCCTGCTCGAACGGCACCGCCGCGGTCGCCGGATGTACTTCTCGCTCACGGCCCGGGCGGCCGCGGTACTCGCCGACGGGGAGGAGCGGGTCCAGCGGACGGGCGCCGTCAACCGGGCCTGGGACGGCACCTGGACCCTGGTCGGCTTCTCGCTGCCCGAGTCCTGGCGCCGCGAACGGCACGACCTGCGCTCCCGGCTCGTCTGGGCGGGCTTCGGCCCGCTGCAGAGCGGGCTCTGGGTCGCCCCCGGACGCGTGGACGTCGCGCCCATCGCCGAGGAGCTCGGGCTCGGGGACCGTATCAGGGCCTTCCACGGCGAGGCCGCCGCGCCCACCGAGGCCGGACCCCTGCTCCGCACCGCCTTCGACGTCGACGCGATCGCCGAGGGCTACCGCTCCTTCCTGGACCGCTGGGGCGGCGGCACCGTGCCCGCCGAGGCGCGCGACGACCTGGGCCGCCTCCTGCTGCTGCACACCGACTGGCTCGACCTGGTGCGCCGCGACCCGCACCTGCCGGCCGAACACCTGCCCGCGCAGTGGCCCGCCGCACGCGCGGAGGCACTGTTCCGCGCACTCTCCGCGGACTTCGAGCCCGGGGCCCGGCGGATCGCCGAGGAGATCCTCGACCGCTGGGAGCCGGAGGCGTAGCCGCAGCGGGAGGCCCGGCCGGCCGGCGGGGGAGGCTTATGACAACACCATTGACCTTGCTGTGCGGCGGCGGGTCTCATGGTCGGCACCCCGGAGGGTCCGTGCGCTCGGACGCCTCCGCGAACCGAAGGAATCCCCATGGACCCCCTCACCTCGCTCAGGGATGCCGAGCCCCGCCCGTTCTGGCTCGACGACCCCCGCCGCCCCCATGCCGCCCCCGCCCTCGTGGGCGCGACCACCTGCGATCTCCTCGTCGTCGGCGGCGGCTACACCGGCCTGTGGACCGCCCTCCTCGCCAAGGAGCGCGACCCCTCCGCCGACGTGGTGCTCATCGAGGCGGACGAGGCCGGCGGCGCCGCCTCCGGCCGGAACGGCGGATTCTGCGAGTCCAGCCTCACCCACGGCCTGCGCAACGGACTCCAGCGCTGGCCCCGGGAGATCGACCTCCTGGAACGGCTCGGCCGGGAGAACCTCCAGGCCATCGAGGACGCCGTCCTGCGCCACGGGATCGACTGCGACTGGGAGCGCACCGGCTCCATCGTCGTGGCCACCGAGCCGTACCAGCTCGCCGGCCTCGCCGAGGAGGCCGAGGCCGCCGCCCGCCACGGAGGCGAGCCGGTCCTCCTCGACGGCGCGGCCGTCCGCCGCGAGATCGACTCCCCGACCTTCCTCGGCGGCCTGTGGAACAAGGACGACGTCGCCATGGTCAACCCGGTCCGGCTCGCCTGGGGACTCAAGAGCGCCTGCCTCGCCCTGGGCGTCCGGGTCCACGAGCACACCCCCGCCACCTCGCTCGCCGAACACGGGGCCGTGGTCGGCGTCCGCACGCCCTACGGCCGGATCACCGCCCGCCGCGTCGCCCTCGCCACCAACGCCCACCCCTCCCTGGTCCGGCGCCACCGCCCCTACACCGTCCCCGTGTACGACTACGCGCTGATGACCGAGCCCCTGACGCGGGCGCAGCTCGCCTCCGTGGGCTGGACGCGGCGCCAGGGCTTCGCGGACAGCGCGAACCAGTTCCACTACGTCCGCCTCTCCGCGGACAACCGCGTCCTGTGGGGCGGATACGACGCCGTCTACCGCTACGGCGGCCGCGTCCGCGCCGAACACGACCGGCGGCCCGAGACCTTCGCCACCCTCGCCCGCCACTTCTTCACGACCTTCCCGCAGCTGGAAGGGGTCCGGTTCACCCACTCCTGGGGCGGAGCCATCGACATGAGCACCCGCTTCTGCGTGTTCTTCGACACGAGCCACCACGGCAAGGTCTCCTACGCCGCCGGGTTCACCGGACTCGGCGTCGGCGCCAGCCGCTTCGGGGCGCAGGTGATGCTCGACCTCCTCGCCGCCGAACGCACCGAGCGCACCGGACTGCGGATGGTCCGCAGCAAGCCCCTGCCGTTCCCGCCGGAGCCGGTCCGGTCCGCCGGCATCGGCATCACCCGGTGGTCCCTGGCCCGCGCCGACCGCAGCCAGGGCCGCCGCAACCTCTGGCTGCGCGGCCTCGACCGCTTCGGCCTCGGCTTCGACAGCTGACGCCCCGCCCCACCCGCGTCGGCCCCGCCCCGCCCGGACGCTCCGGCCGGGGCGGTCGCCGTAAGGCTAGGCCGGCCGCATGCCCCTGGAGCGGGCGAGCGCCGACGCGGCGTCGGAACCGAGGAGGCCGAGGACCTCGCGGGCACGGCGCGGCTGCGTGGAGGACGCCAGGACGCCCGCGCTGAACACCGAGCTGATGGCGGCGTCCCCCGGCAGCGGGCCGATGACCACCACCCCCGGCAAGTCCATCAGCTCGCTGTGCTGTTGAAAGGCCAGATCGGCGTGGCCGGACGCCAGGAGGCTGCCCGCGGGCACCCCGGGGGGTGCCTGGACGAGCCGGTCCCCCAGCGGGCCGGCGAGACCCAGCCGGGTGATCAGGCCGACCAGGGACGTACCGCTGGGGCCCGTGGAGTACGCGACCCTCCGCGCCGACAGCAGCGCGGCCCGCAGGTCGGACTCCGATCCCAGTGCCGGAACCGGCGCTCCCTCCGGCACGGCGGCGACGACCGACGAAACCCACAGCGGGCGCACCGTGTCCGAGAGCAGGTGCCCCGCCCCGGCCAGTTCGGCCACGGCACCGTCGGCCAGCACGAGCAGATCGGCTCCGGCGCCCTCGCGCACCCGCCGTGCGGTCTCCACCCCGCCGGCGGCCTCGAAGCGCACCCCGATCCCGTGAGCGAGCCGGATGTGTTCGCAGAGCCCGGCCAGAATCGGCCGGGTCGCCATCGAGGAGAGACCGCGGATGTCTTCGTTCACGTCGATTCCCTGGTGTGCTGCGGATGATGGGGGGCACGGGTCCGGCGGCCCGGAACCCGTCTGCGAGACTGCCCGCGTGAGCACGACCGGGAGCACCGCGGCCGGCAAGGTCCTCAAGGTCCTCGCCGCCTTCGACCGTGAACACCCGTCGCGGACACTGTCCCAGATCGCCCAGCGCACCGGCCTGGCCCTCAGCACCGCGCACCGCGTGGTCGCGGAACTGGCGGAGTGGGGAGCGCTGGAGCGGGGCGAGGACGGGTCCTGGCACGTCGGGCTGAGGCTCTGGGAGATCACCTCGGGATGCCCGCGCACCCAGATCCTGCGTGACGCGGCCCTGCCGTTCATGCAGGACCTCTACGAGGCGACCCACGAGAACGTCCAGCTCGCGGTGCGGGAGGGCACGGAACTCGTCTTCGTCGAACGTATCACCGGGCACCGGTCGGTGCAGTTGTTGACGGAGGTCGGGACCCGGTTCCCCGTCGGCTCCACCGGGATGGGCCGGGTGCTGCTGGCACACGCACCGCGGGACATCCAGGAGGAGGTCCTCCGATCGCCGCTGCGCGCCTGGACCCCGCACACCGTCACCGACCCGAGGACGCTGCGCGCCCAGCTGGACCGCATCCGCCGCGAGCAGGTCTTCCTCAGCGACCGGCAGCTCTCCCATGACACGGTGGCCGTCGCCGCGCCCGTACGCATCGGCCGCGCCGGACCGGTCAGCGCCGCCCTGGGGATCGTCGTCGCCGCGAGTGGCGCCGGCGACGCGCGCGGGCTGCGCGAGCCGCTCCTGAGGGCGGCGTACGGGATCTCCGACGAGCTCGGCCGGCGGGCCCGCACGACGGCCTGACGCCACAACGGGCTTCCGCCTGACGGAAACACCGGCGACCGGCCGGGGCTCCGGCTGCCACCGTTCGGGGTGTTCGAACGTTCGCAGTTGCCCAGGAGATGCCATGCCCGACATCGCCGTCGACACCGTCGCCTCAGTTCCCGTCGCCGTGGTCGGTGCCGGTCCGGCCGGCCTGATGCTGGCCCACCTGCTCGGACGCGCGGGCGTCGGGACGATCGTGATCGACACCCGCACGCGGCACGAGATCGAAACCACCCAGCGGGCCGGCATCCTGGAGGCCGACGCGGCCCGGGACCTGATCGAGACCGGAGTGTCCGACCGGATCCTGCGCGACGGCCACGAGCACGAAGGCGTCGAGATCCGCTTCGACGGCCGTCCCCACCGCGTCGACTTCAAGGCACTGACCGGACGCTCGGTGTGGCTCTACCCGCAGACCGACGTGTTCACCGACCTGGCCGACGCCCGGGCCCGGGACGGCGGAACGGTCCACTTCGGCGTCAAGGACACCGAGGTCCTCGACATCACCACCAGCGCGCCGCGGGTCCGCTACACCGCGCCCGACGGAGCCCGGCACGAGATCCGGGCGCGGTACGTGGTCGGCGCGGACGGGTCGCGCAGCATGTGCCGCGACCTGGTCCCCGAGGACCGGCGGACGCGCTACGGCAAGGAGTACCCCTTCGCCTGGTTCGGCATCATGGCCCAAGCACCCATGAGCGCACCCGAGTTGGTCTACGCCCACTCCGAGCACGGGTTCGCGCTGATCAGCCGGCGCACCGAGACCGTTCAGCGGATGTACTTCCAGTGCGACCCCGACGAGGCGGTCGACGCCTGGCCGGACGACCGCGTCTGGGAGACGCTCCAGGCCCGGGTGGCGGGCCGGGACGGCTTCCGCCTCCAGGAGGGGCCGGTCCTGGAGAAGACGGTGCTGCGGTTCCGCTCGTTCGTGCAGGAACCGATGCGCTGGGGCTCGATGGCCCTCGCCGGCGACGCCGCGCACACCGTGCCGCCGACCGGCGCCCGCGGACTCAACCTCGCGCTGCACGACGTCAAGGTGCTCGCCGAGGTCCTGCCGCGGGCCCTCGGCAGCGGGGGCGGGGCCGCGCTGGACGAGTACCAGCCGCGCGCCCTGCGCCGGGTCTGGCGGGCGCAGGACTTCTCGTACTGGATGACCCGGCTGCTGCACACCCCGCCCGGCGCCTCACCGTTCGACCTGCGGCGCCAACTCGGCGAACTCGACAACGTCGTGGGCACGCGCGCGGGCCGCGCCCACCTCGCCGAGCAGTACACGGGCTGGCCCGCCGGCTCCCTCGACTGACTCCGACGACCAGCAGGAGACCACACGTGATCATCGACTGCCACGGCCACTTCACCACCGCGCCGCCACAGCTGGCGCGGTGGCGGGACCGGCAGGTGGCCGCGTACGCCGCCGCCGGACCCGCGCCCGACCCCGACGACCTGGTCATCACCGACGACGACCTGCGCCACGCCGTCGAGCCCCACCAGCTGCGGCTCATGGACGAACGGGGCACCGACCTGACGGTCTTCTCCCCGCGCGCCAGCTTCATGGCCCACCACATCGGCGACTTCGCGGTCTCCTCGGTGTGGGCGCGGATCTGCAACGACCTGGTCCACCGCGTCACCACGCTCCACCCCGACCGCTTCGCGATGGCCGCCATGCTGCCGCAGTCACCGGACACCGACCCCGCCACCTGCCTGCCCGAACTGCGCCGCGCCGTGGAGGAACTCGGCGCGGTGGCGGTCAACCTCAACCCCGATCCGTCGGGCGGCAGCTGGACCGCGCCGCCGCTGACGGACCGCGTCTGGTACCCGCTCTACGAGGCGATGGCCGCGTACGACGTCCCCGCGATGATCCACGTCAGCACGTCGTGCAACCCGGCCTTCCACACGACGGGCGCCCACTACCTCAACGCCGACACCACGGCGTTCATGCAGCTGCTCCAGGGCGACCTGTTCGCCGACTTCCCGACGCTGCGGTTCGTGATCCCGCACGGCGGCGGGGCGGTGCCCTACCACTGGGGCCGGTTCCGCGGCCTGGCGATGGCACTGGGCCGGCCGGACCCCGAAACGCTGCTGGACAACGTCTCCTTCGACACCTGCGTGTACCACCAGCCCGGCATCGACCTGCTCACGCGGGTCGTCCCCAGCCGGTCCGTGCTGTTCGCCAGCGAGATGATCGGCGCGGTCCGCGACATCGACCCGCGCACCGGCCACCACTTCGACGACACGAAACGGTACGTGGAGGCCACCGCGAACCTGTCCGAGCGGGAACGCGCCGCCGTCTACAGCGGCAACGCCCTGCGCGTGTACCCCCGCCTCGCCGACCGCCTCGCCTCCCGCCCCGCCACCGGCCCCTGAACCCCAGGAGAAGAACCCATGGAGCACACCGAGACCGGTGTCGTCCACACCTCGGTCACCCGCGCCGATCCCCGGGCCGTCGCGGCGCTGTCCGCCTTCGGAGTCGCGACCGTCCACGAGGCCATGGGCCGGACCGGCCTGATGCGCCCCTACCTGCGCCCCGTCCACCCCCGGGCCCGCATGTGCGGTACCGCGGTGACCGTACTGCTGCAGCCCGGCGACAACTGGATGCTCCACGTCGCCGCCGAACAGATCAGGGAGGGGGACGTCGTGGTCGCCGCCTGCACGGCCGAGAGCGAGGACGGCTTCTTCGGCGACCTCCTCGCCACCTCGTTCCGCGCCCGGGGCTGCCGGGGCCTGGTCATCGACGGCGGCGTGCGCGACGTCGCCGACCTGGAGGAGATGGACTTCCCCGTCTTCGCCCGGGCGATCAGCGCCAAGGGCACCGTCAAGGCCACGCTCGGTTCGGTCAACGTCCCGGTCGTGTGCGCCAACGCCCTGGTCAGGCCGGGGGACGTGGTCGTGGCGGACCGTGACGGCGTCGTGGTGGTGCCACGTGAGCGGGCCGCCGAGGTCGCCGCGGCCGCGGCCCGGCGCGAAGCCGGCGAGGAGAGCAAGCGCGCCCGGTTCCGTGCGGGCGAACTCGGCCTGGACATCTACGGCATGCGCGGCCCGCTGGCCGAGCTCGGGCTGCGGTACGAGGACTGACGATGACGAACGGCTTCGAGAAGACCCCCGGCTGGCTGGACTGGTACGCGGGCCCCAGCCGGCCCCGGTTCCAGCTGCCCGGGGGCGCCGTCGACGCGCACTGCCACGTCTTCGGCCCGGGGGAGCGGTTCCCCTACGCCCCCGAGCGCAAGTACACCCCCTGCGACGCCTCCCGGGACCAGCTCTTCGCACTCCGCGACCACCTGGGCTTCGCCCGCACCGTCGTCGTCCAGGCGACCTGCCACGGCGCCGACAACAGCGCCATGGTCGACGCCCTGCGGGCCTCGGGAGGCCTGGCCCGCGGCGTCGCGACGGTGCCCCCCGGCATCTCGGACGCGGGGCTGCGGGAGCTGCACGACGCCGGGGTCCGCGGCGTACGGTTCAACTTCGTCAAACGGCTCGTCGACGCCGCGCCCCGCCAGGACCTGCTGGACGTGGCCGAACGGATCGTGTCCTACGGCTGGCACGCCGTCGTCTACTTCGAGGCCGCCGACCTCGCCGACCTGCGCGACTTCCTCCTCTCGGTCCCGGTGCCGCTGGTCGTCGACCACATGGGCCGGCCCGACGTCACCAAGGACCCGCACGGCCCGGACTTCGAGGCCTTCCTGGACTTCATGCGGGCGAGGCCGGACATCTGGTGCAAGGTGACCTGCCCGGAGCGGCTGTCGGTCAGCGGCCCGCCCGCCCTCGACGGCGAGCGACACGCCTACCGCGACGTCGTCCCCTTCGCGCGGCGCGTGGTCGAGGAGTTCCCCGACCGGGTGCTGTGGGGCACCGACTGGCCCCACCCGAACCTCACCGGGCACATGCCCGACGACGGCCTGCTCGTCGACTTCATCCCGCACCTCGCACCGACGCCGCGGCAGCGGCAGCAGCTCCTCGTCGACAACCCGATGCGCCTGTACTGGCCCGACGCCGACTGACCCACGCCTGATCGGAGGCCCACCATGTCCCTGGACAGGACCTACAGACTGGTTCCGGGAACGACCATCTTCGACACCGAACAGTCCGCCAAGGGGTACCACCTCAACCAGTTCTGCATGTCGCTGATGACGGCGGAGAACCGCGCCCTCTACCTCGCCGACGAGCGCGCCTACCTGGACGCGTGGCCCCTGCGCGAGGAACAGAAGCGGGCACTGCTCGAGCGCGACCTCAACGCCGCCGTGCGCGAGGGCGGCAACATCTACTTCCTCGCCAAGTGGGGCGCGACGCTGGGGTTCTCCTTCCAGCGGATGGCGGGCTCGATGACCGGGATGACCGAGCAGGAGTACCGCGACATGATGGCCGGCGGCGGCCGGCCCGTCGAGGGGAACCGGATCGACCACGCCGTCCTCGAAGCGGCGTACGCCGACGCCGCGCCACCGGACGGGCACGCCGTCATCACCGGCGCGGTCTTCACCTCGCACGTCCCGGCGATCGGCGCCGCCATGGACCACCACAAGACCGAAGAGCCCTACTGGAGGCCGGTCTTCGAGGGCTACGCGTTCTCCCGGAGATGGGCGCGGGAGAACCTCCCCGACGTGGTCCTCCTGGTCTACAACGACCACGCCACCGCCTTCGACCAGTCACTGGTCCCGACGTTCGTGCTCGGCACCGGGGCGGCCTACCCCGCCGCCGACGAGGGCTACGGGCCCCGCCCGGTCCCGGGCATCGAGGGCGACCCCGACCTGGCCGCCCACCTCGCGCACTCGCTCATCACGGACGACTTCGACCTCACCCTGGTCAACGAGATGACGGTCGACCACGGCCTGACCGTCCCGCTGTCGCTGATGTTCGGCGACGTCGAGGAGTGGCCGTGCAAGGTGATCCCGCTCCACGTCAACGTGGTGCAGTACCCCGTGCCCTCCGGCGCCCGGTGCTTCGCACTCGGCCGGGCCCTGCGCAAGGCCGTCCAGTCCTACGACAAGCCCCTGAAGGTCCAGGTGTGGGGCACCGGCGGCATGAGCCACCAGTTGCAGGGCCCGCGCGCCGGACTGATCAACAGGCAGTGGGACAACGCCTTCCTCGACAGGCTCGTGGCGGACCCGGCCGGCCTCTCGCGGGTACCGCACCTCGAATACGTCGAGGAGGCGGGTTCCGAGGGCATCGAGCTGATCATGTGGCTGATCGCCCGCGGGGCGATGAGCGACCTCGACGGCTCGGGCGAGATCGAGGTCAGGCACCGCTTCTACCACGTACCGGCGTCCAACACCGCCGTCGGCCACCTGATACTCGAAGACCACCCGCGGGCCCAGGAGCCCGCCGAAGGAGTGAACTGACATGAGCGACGACCGCACCCTGCGGGTGGCCCTGGCCGGCGGTGGCGCCTTCGGCGCCAAGCACGCGGCCGCACTCCGGCGGATCGAGGGCGTCGAGGTGGCCGCCGTCGTGAGCGGCAGCCTCGAAAGCGCCCGGAAGTTCGCCGCGGAACACGGCGTCGGCCGCGGCGTCGCGACCCTGGAGGAGGTGCTGGGGATGGACGACGTCGACGCCGTCGTCCTCGCCACGCCCACCCCGCTGCACGCCGCGCAGACGCTGGCCTGCCTGGAGGCGGGCAAGCACGTCCAGACGGAGATCCCCCTCGCCGCCTCCCTGGCCGACGCCGAGGCCTGCCTGGCGGCACAGCGGCGCACCGGACTCGTCGCGATGGCGGGACACACGCGCCGGTTCAACCCCAGCCACCAGTGGATACGGCGGCGGGTCCGGGCGGGGGAGTACCGCATCCAGCAGATGGACGTGCAGACGTACTTCTTCCGCCGCACGAACCTCAACGCCCTCGGACAGCCCCGCTCCTGGACCGACCACCTGCTCTGGCACCACGCGGCGCACACCGTCGACCTGTTCGCCCACCAGACCGGATCCCCGATCGTCCAGGCCCACGCGGTCCAGGGCCCGGTCCACCCCGAGCTCGGCATCGCGATGGACATGTCGATCCAGCTGCGCGCGGCGAACGGCGCCATCTGCACCCTGTCGCTGTCCTTCAACAACGACGGCCCGCTGGGCACGACCTTCCGCTACATCGGCGACACGGGCACCTACGTCGCCCGCTACGACGACCTGGTCACCGGCGAGGGCGAGCCGATCGACGTGAGCGGGGTCGACGTCTCGACGGACGGCATCGAACTCCAGGACCGGGAGTTCGTCGCCGCCATCCGCGAGGCCCGCGAACCGAACGCCTCCCTCACCCAGGTGCTGCCCTGCTACCGCACCCTGGCGGCCCTCGAGGAACAGCTCCTGCTCCAGTCCCGCATCTGACGTCCGCGCCCCCGGACGGGCGGCGGGATCCTGGTCAGGCCTTCACGGACCGTGCTCGTCGAGCCGGCGGGTCCGCCCGACACGGCCGCCGAACCACCCAGCCCACGGGGTCAGTTCGCCTTCTGTTGTGCGTCGATCTCAGAGATCAGGTCCTCGATCAGAACCTTGATCTCGTCCCGGATGGGTCGGACGGCTTCGACCCCTTGGCCGGCCGGGTCCTCGAGCTGCCAGTCCAGGTACTTCTTGCCGGGGAAGTACGGGCAGGCGTCGCCGCAGCCCATCGTGATGATGTAGTCGGACGCCTGGGCGGCCTCGGGGGTGAGCACCTTGGGGGTCTGGCCGGAGATGTCGATGCCGAGCTCGGCCATCGCGGCCACCGCGGAGGGGTTGATCCGGTCGCCGGGGACGGAGCCGGCGGAGCGGACCTCGACGCGGTCCCCGGCGAGGTGCCGCAGGAACCCGGCGGCCATCTGGGAGCGGCCGGCGTTGTGGATGCAGACGAACAGGACGGACGCGAGCGGGTTCGCGGGCATCGGCTCTTCCTAGGGGTGGCAGGCGCGACTGCGGCACCGCCGTCCCACTGGCGGCACAGGTCAGCCAGGGCTGGTATCAGCCCTCAGTGATGTGACAGTATCAGTGGATGATGACGTCAGTCGACACTGATCTGATCCGGGTTCTGGCCGACCCGCTCAGGCTGCGGATCGTGACCCTCCTCGCCCGCGAGACCCTCTGCACCACCCACCTGGTGGAGGAGACGGGTGCGAAGCAGACGAACCTCTCCAACCACATGAAGGTGCTGCGGGAGGCCGGGGTCGTGGAGACGGAGCCGTGCGGGAGGTACATCTACTACCGCTTGCGCCCGGAGGCCATCGAAGCCCTCGCCGGTCAGTTCGCCGACCTCGCTCGGACCGCGCGGGCCAGCACCGAAGCGAACCTCAAGCGGTCCTGCCCCTAGCCTTCCGCGCTTTGCCTCACCTGCCCGAGGAGAACCCGCCTTGACCGCCACCCAGCCCGTCGGCACCCTGACATCCGCCGACGTGCCGCAGCCCGCTCCCGGTGCGACCCCGCCCCGCACCCCGCTGATCGCCCGTGCCGCCGCCGAACTGACCGGCACCGCAGCGCTGGTCGCCGTCGTCGTCGGGTCGGGCATCCAGGCCACGAAGCTCACCCAGGACGTGGCTCTGCAGCTGCTGGCCAACTCCACCGCCACGGTCTTCGGCCTCGGCGTCCTCATCGCCCTTCTCGGCCCGGTGTCCGGGGCGCACTTCAACCCGGCCGTGACGGTGGCCGAGTGGTGGACCGCGCGCCGCGGCGGTGCCGGCGTCACAGCGCGTGAGCTGGCCGTGTACGTGCCCTCGCAGATCACCGGCGCGATCACGGGCGCGATCCTGGCGGACGCGATGTTCGGCGAGCCCCTGGTGAAGTGGTCGACCCACGACCGTTCCGCCGGGAACCTCCTCCTCGGCGAGGTCGTGGCCACCACGGGCCTGATCGTGCTGATCTTCGGCCTGGCCCGCACCGACCGCCTCCGCTTCGCCCCCGTAGCGGTCGCCTCGTACGTCGGCGCCGCGTACTGGTTCACCTCCTCCACCTCCTTCGCCAACCCGGCCGTCACCCTCGGCCGGGCCTTCACCGACACGTTCGCGGGCATCGCCCCCGGATCCGTGCCCGGCTTCGTCGGCATGCAGCTCCTCGGGGTCGTCCTCGGCCTGGCCCTGGTGGCGGTCATCTTCATGCGGGCCAGGCCCGGCACGGAGCAGCCCGCCGCATGACGCAGCGCGCGGACGTGCGCCACCTGCGCCGCCAGGGCGTCGAGCACGTCACGGTGTACGACGTCAGTCGTGACGGGCGAGTTTGGCTGCGGACACCAGCAGGATCACGGCCAGTGCGGGGATGAGGACCACGTCCGGGAACACGCCCAGCAGCAGGCCTCCCAGAACGGCTCCGGCGACCGACCCTGAGGCCATGACCGCGGTGAAGCCGAGGTTCGCGCCGAGGACCGCGAAGCTGCCGTCACGGCTGTAACGGGCGAAGGCCACCAGCATGGTGGGCAGGGAGACCAGCAGGGACAGGCTCCCGGCGGTCTTGATGTCCTGGCCGAAGAGCAGCACGATCGTCGGGATGAGCAGTTCGCCGCCGGCCACTCCCATGATCGCGGCGACCACGCCGGTGCCGAACCCGGCCACTACGCCGGCAGGTACTTGTGCCCACAGCGGCAGGTCGAGGGTGCCCAGGGTGGCCGTGTGGGTGAGGACCAGGGCGGCGGCCATGAGCACCATCAGCGCCGCGAGGACCTTGTAGAGGGTGGCCGAGCGCATCCGTACCGCCCAACTGGCCCCGGCCCAGGCGCCGAGCAGGCTTCCGGCCAGCAGGTTGACCGCGACCGGCCAGCGCGCGGCCACCTCGGCGGCCGGGACCGCTGTCAGGCGGGCGGGCAGCGCGACCAGGACCACGACCAGGCTCATCGCCTTGTTCAGGATGACCGCCGACAGGGCGGCGAACCCGAACAGGCCGATCAGCAGCGGCAGGCGGAACTCCGCACCGCCGAGCCCGATCATCCCGCCCAGCACCCCGATCGCGGCTCCAGCGCCGAACACCACGGGCGCCGACGGTGCCGAACGGAGGGGGGCGAGGCCCTGGTCACTACTCACGACCGGCATCCTCGCTGGTCACAGTCCCGGCCGCTAGACCCCGACCTGAGCAGTGCCTACGAGACCACGGTGCTGCGACGCTCCAGCAGGACGACGTCCCGCCACGCGCCGTGGTGCCGGCCGATCCGTTCCCGGATGCCGATGATCCGGAAACCGGCCCGCTCGTGGAGGGCGAGGCTGGCGGTGTTCTCGGGGAAGATCCCGGACTGGATCGTCCAGATCCCGGCCGTCTCGGTCGAGGTGATCAGGGCGTCCAGAAGGGCGCGGGCGACACCCTGGCCGCGGGCGTCGGGGTGGACGTAGACGGAGTGCTCGACCACGCCCGCGTACGCACACCGGTCGGATACCGCGCTGGCCGCGACCCACCCCAGCACGACGCCGGCGTCGCCGAGGGCGACGAAGCGGTGGCCGGGCAGCTTGGCCTTGTCGAACGCCGCCCACTCGGGCGCCTGCGTCTCGAAGGTGGCGTTGCCCTCGTCGATCCCCGCCTGGTAGATGCCCAGCACCTGCTCGGCGTGCTCGGGCCGCAGGGCGTCGATCCGCATGCCGGTCACGCCGCCTTCGCGGCGCCGGCCAGCAGCGCACCCATGGCGGCGAGCACGGACGGCTCGACCCGGTAGTACACCCACGTGCCGCGCCGCTCCGAGGACAGCAGCCCGGCCTCCTTCAGCTTCTTCAGGTGGTGGGAGACGGTGGGCTGCGAGACGCCGACGTCGGAGATGTCGCACACGCAGGCCTCGCCGCCCTCGTGGGAGGCGACGGCGGAGAACAGGCGCAGCCGGACCGGGTCGCCGAGGGCCTTGAACATCTTCGCCGCGACCTCGGCCTCGTCCGCGGACATGGGGCGCTCGTCCAGCGGGGGACAGCACGGGGCGACGGCCTCGGGCTCCAGGAGCGGCAGAACCTTCGCATTCGACATGCGTCTATGTTGACACACGTCGAACCAAGGTGGCAGGGGGTCAGGTGCGGGCCGGGCGGGCGGCCGGTCGGCGGCCCGCTCGGACGGCATCCCCGCCGGTGGCCGGCTCACGGGTGCCCGCGCGGACAACCGCCTGCGATCCGGATCCCCGCCGAACGCATGCCGGGCAGTCGGTGGCGTCCGCAGGGTCCACAGCCATCTCGTTTCGATGAATGTCTATGTTGACGAACATCGAAACAAGTGTCACGCTGGCGGCGCAAGCCATCGACAGACATCGAAACAGCCAGGAGCCGACCGTGAACGCGCCAGCCACCACCGATCTGCCCGTCGTCGTCATCGGGGCCGGCCCCGTCGGCCTGGCAGCCGCCGCCCACCTGGTCGACCGCGGCCTGGAGCCCCTGGTCCTGGAAGCCGGCCAGGTCGCCGGAGCCGCTGTACGGGAGTGGGCGCACGTGCGGCTGTTCTCCCGCTGGGCCGAGGTCGTCGACCCGGCCGCCGAGAAGCTCCTGGCCCCGACCGGCTGGACCAAGCCCGCCGCGGACAGCTACCCCTCCGGCGGCGACTGGGCCGACCTCTACCTCCAGCCCCTCGCCGACGTCCTCGGCGAGCAGGTCCGCTACGAGGCGACCGTCACCGGCGTCTCGCGCACCGGCCGCGACCGCGTCGTCGACGCCGACCGCGAGGCCCAGCCCTTCGTGGTCCACGTCCAGAGCGCCGACGGCCGCGAGCAGCGGGTCCTGGCCCGCGCCGTCATCGACGCGTCCGGCACCTGGTCCACCCCGGGCCCCGCCGGCGGCAGCGGCCTCGCCGCGCTCGGCGAGAAGGCCGCCTCCGACCGGATCACCTACCGCATCCCGGACCTCAAGAACTCCGCTGTCCGTGCCAGGTACGCGGGCAAGCGCATCGCGGTCATCGGCTCCGGAGCCTCCGCCTTCACCGCCCTCGCCTACCTCGCCGACCTCGCCAAGTCCGAAGACGGCCAGGGCACCCACACCACCTGGATCCTGCGCCGCGGCATCTCCGGCTCCACCTTCGGCGGCGGTGAAGCCGACCAGCTGCCCGCCCGCGGAGCCCTCGGCCTTGCAGCCAAGGCAGCCGTCGACGACGGCTACGCCGACGCGGTCACCGGATTCCGCACCGACACCATCGAGAAGAACGACGAGGGCCGGGTGGTGCTCGTCGGCGAGGACGGCCGCCGCCTGGACCCAATGGACGAGGTCATCGTCCTGACCGGCCTCCGCCCCGACCTCACCTTCCTGAACGAGCTCCGTCTCGGCCTCGACGAACGCCTCCAGGCCCCCACCGGGCTCGCCCCGCTGATCGACCCCAACCAGCACTCCTGCGGCACCGTCTACCCCCACGGCGTGAACGAGCTCTCCCACCCGGAGAAGGACGTCTACCTCGTCGGCATGAAGTCCTACGGACGCGCCCCGACCTTCCTCGCCATGACCGGCTACGAGCAGGTGCGTTCCATCGCCGCCCACCTCGCCGGTGACCGGGAAGCCGCCGAGCGCGTCGAACTCACCCTCCCGGAGACCGGCGTGTGCGGCGGGGCGGGTCTCTTCGACGAGCCGGAGGCCGCCGAAGAGAGCGGCGGCTGCTGCGCAGCCCCGGCCACCCTCACCATCGGCGCAGCGCCCGTCTCCTCCGGCGGCTGCTGAACCGTGCCAGGCCCCCCAGCCGGCGTGGCCGCGGCGCACCCGCCCGTGCCGCTGCCGCCATTGCTCCTCTCGCCGTCGCAGTCCTGGCCGGATCCCTCGGCGCTCACCGGCGCAGAGGACGGTGTTCCTTTTCAGCTTCGTCTCAACAGGCGCCCGTGTAGAGTGCGTAGCGCCCTTGACCTGCAGAAAGCGGGCAGGGAGCCGTCTTCAAGGAGCTCACATTGCTGCGCACCATGTTCAAGTCCAAGATCCACCGGGCCACCGTGACGCAGGCCGACCTGCACTACGTCGGGTCCGTGACCGTCGATGCCGATCTGCTCGACGCCGCCGACCTGCTGCCCGGGGAGCTCGTCCACATCGTGGACATCACCAACGGGGCCCGGCTCGAGACCTACGTCATCGAGGGCGAGCGCGGGTCCGGGGTGATCGGGATCAACGGCGCCGCCGCGCACCTCGTGCACCCCGGGGACCTCGTGATCCTCATCAGCTACGCGCAGGTCGAGGACGCCGAGGCGCGGGCGTTGAAGCCGCGCGTGGTGCACGTGGACGGTGACAACCGGATCGTGGAGCTGGGTGCGGATCCTTCCGCGCCGGTGCCGGGTACGGATCAGGAACGCAGCCCGTATTCGGTGGCTGTCTGAGCTGAGGGAGCGGGCCGTGGCGATCGAGCTGGTGGACGAGCGGAAGGCCGGGCGGCTGCTGGCCGTCGAGGACCGGCGGGTGGTCGGGTTCATCGCGTACTTCGTGCTCGCCGCGGAGCCCCACGCCCTGGTGGCGGTGCACACCGTCGTCGAGCCCGGGCACGAGGGGCGGGGGATCGGCGGGGAGCTCGTCAAGGGCTTCTACGCGATGGCCGCGGCGGAAGGTGACGGCCAGGGCGTGCCGGTCGTGCCGCTGTGCCCCTATGCCGCCGCGTGGGCCGGACGGCATCCCGAGCTGGCGCCCGAGGCGCCGGCCGGGGTGGTCGCGGCCGCGCGGGAGCAGCTGGAGCGGGACGCCGATCTTTGGTGACGCTGACCCTCCTGCACACCGCCGCGGTGCACGTGCCCGTTTTCGACGCGCTGGGGGAGCGGGAGCATTCCGGTGCCGTGCTGCGGCACCTCGTGCGGCCCGGGCTGCTGGAGCGGGCCCGAGTGGTGGGGCCGGAGGGCGTGCGGGCAGAGGTGCGGGAGGTGCTGGCGGAGGCCGCAGGGCCCGTGCTGGTGACCTGCTCGACCATCGGGGGAGTCGCCGAGTCCCTCGCCCCCGAGCTGGGGTACCCCGTGCTGAGGGTGGACCGGGCCATGGCCGCGCGGGCAGTGGCGACCGGGGCGCGCATCGTGGTGCTGGCCGCCCTGGAGTCGACCCTGGGACCGAGCACCGAGCTGCTCGGCGAGGAGGGGGCCCGCGAGGTGCGCGGTCTCGTGGTGCCCGGGGCCTGGGGGCTGTTCGAGGCCGGGGACGTGGGCGGGTACCTCCGTGCGGTGGCGTCCGCCGCCGACCGGGTGAAGGGCGCCGACGTCATCGTGCTGGCGCAGGCCTCCATGGCCGGGGCCGTGCACCTGGTGCGGACGCGGATCCCCGTGCTGGCCAGCCCGGCGCTGGGGCTCGCCGCCGCGCTGGCCGGGGAGCGTACCGGCTGAGATCGGGGGAAGGTGGGTCCTATGGTGCGAAACCTTGAGCAGACACAGCCGCCCGTGCCCGTGCCGGACCCCGTCCCCGCCCCGGTCCCCCCGCTGCCGGGCCCGAGCCCCGTGCCGCCCCCGGTACCCCCCGTGCCGGGCCCCGTCCCGGAGCCGGACCCGGTGCCCCCGCCCCCGGGTCCCGCCCCGATCCCCCAGCCCGGCCCCCTCAGCTGACGGTCCCGGCGGTGGTTCCGCTCCGAGCAGCCCCCAGGGGCCCTGCGCCGGTCCCGTACTCCAGCCCCCTGAGCTGACGGCCCCTGCGGTGGCTCCGGCTCGAGCGGCCCCCCGAGGGCGCCGGGCCGGTCCTGTACCTGAGCCCCTGAGCTGACGGCCCCGTCGGCGGCGGCTCCGCTCCGAGCATCCTCCCGGTGCCCCGCGCTGGTCCCACAGCCCGGCCCCCGAGCTGGCGGTCCCGGTGCCGGGGCGCTGCGAGGGGCCCGGTGCGCAGCGTTCGTGCGGGGTCAGGGGTGGTGGTCCTGAGGGTGCCTCGCCCCGCGTGGCGGCGCATCCGCCCGCGCACGCCCCGGGTCCGCCCCGGAGGGGACCGGCACGGATCCGCGGATTCGCCGGACTGCGGGCGGGGGTCTGTGGGATCGTCAACTCACGCCGCCCTACGGCTGGTTGTCGCCCTTGTCAGCTCATGGGGCCGCCGTTAGGTTGTGCGGTTCCTGATGTCTTCCAGGGGGGCTCCCATGGGTGTACGGGGTCGGCACCGCCGGTACCAGCCGAGCAGCATCAACCGGGCCTCGCTCGTCGTCACCGCGGGTGGCGCCGGGATCGCGCTCCCCCTCATCGGCGCCACGGGCGCGCAAGCCGCTTCCGTGGACACCTGGAACAAGGTCGCCAACTGCGAGTCCACCAACAACTGGCAGATCAACAGCGGCAACGGCTACTACGGCGGCCTCCAGTTCAGCCAGAGCACCTGGCGCGAATTCGGCGGTACCGCCTACGCCCCGCGCGCCGACCTCGCCACCAAGGCCCAGCAGATCGCGGTCGCCGAGAAGGTGCTCAAGGGCCAGGGCCCCCGGGCCTGGCCCGCCTGCGGGCCCCAGGCCGGGCTCAGCCGCAGCGGGCCGGCCCCCGCGCTGGGCACCAAGGCCCCCGCGAAGCCCGCGGCGAAGCCCGCCGCCAAGCCGCCGGCGGCCGAACCGGCCGCGAAGCCGTCGGGGCAGGCGCACAGGGACCTGGTCCGGCTGACCAAGGCCACCACCCCGACGCCCGTCGGCATGCCCCGCCCGACCGGCACCTCGGTCCTGCCCAACCCGTACGTGGTCGCCCCCGGGGACTCCCTCTCGACGATCGCCTCCGAGCAGCACGTGGAGGGCGGCTGGCAGGCCCTGTACGAGACGAACCGGTCCACCGTCGGCGGTAACCCCAACCTGATCTTCCCGGGCCAGCGCCTCACCCTCAGGGTGACCACCGCCCCGCCCACACAGAACCCCGAGAAGCCGCCGCGCACCGCCGAGCCGGTCAAGCCCGTGGAACCGGCCGCTCCCAAACCGGAGCAGCAGAAGCCCGAGCCCTCCAAGCCGGCCGAGAAGCCCACGCCGCAGCCGGAGCAGTCCAAGCCCGCCGAGAAGCCCAAGCCCGAGCCGGCCGCCAAGCCGCCCGCCGCCAAGCCCGTCGGCAAGCCCGCCTCAGCGGACCAGAAGCCCGCCGCGGGCGGCGGAGCCTTCACCGCCCCCGTCGACGCCGGCATCGGCACCGCCTACCGCGTCGCGGGATCCTCCTGGTCCAGCGGGTACCACACCGGCGTCGACTTCCCGGTGCCCACCGGCACCAGCGTCAAGGCCGTCGGACCCGGCACGGTCGAGTCGGCCGGCTGGGCCGGGGCGTACGGCTACCAGGTCGTCATCAAGCACGCCGACGGCCGCTACTCCCAGTACGCCCACCTGTCCGCGCTCGGCGTCAAGAGCGGCCAGCAGGTCTCCGGCGGCCAGCGCATCGGCCGCTCCGGCTCGACCGGCAACTCCAGCGGCCCCCACCTGCACTTCGAGATGCGCAGCGCCCCCGGCTACGGCTCCGACATCGACCCCCTGAAGTACCTCCGGAACAAGGGCGTCGGCATCTGACCCCCGCACGTGCGGCGGCACGGCCGTGAGCAGGATCAGGCCGGCCGCCGCGAGCGCGCCGCTCACCAGCGCCGCCACCGCCCCGGTGGTCCCGTACCGGAAGCCCTCGTCGAACAGCGAGACCCCGACCGCCGCCGCGACCACCGGGTTGACCACCGTCACCGTGGCCAGCGGCGCGGTCAGGCCCGCACCCCGGTAGGCCGCCTGCGACAGCAGCAGCCCGCCGGACGCCAGTACGGCGATGGCCGCCAGGTCCGGCCACAGGGCGCCGAGCGTCCCCGGCGAGAAGCCCTCGGCCACCGACTTGGTGAACACCGAGCCCATCCCGAAGGCCGTACCGGCCGCCGCGGCCAGCAGCACGCTGCGCAGCACCGCCCGCCGCATCCGCCCCGCCACCAGGACCAGCACCGCCACCCCGGCCGCCGTCACCGTCAGCAGCAGGCCGCGCTCGCCGTCCGCCAGTGCCTGCCGCCCCGCGCCCTCCCCGCCCGTCAGGGCCAGCAGCCCGGCCAGCCCCGCCGTCGCCAGCAGCGCCCCGCGCCAGGCGGCAGCCCCCGCCCGGCGCCGTACGGACACGGCCGCCAGCGGGAGCGCGAAGACGATGGTCAGCGCGCCCAGCGGCTGCACCAGGCTCAGCGGCCCGAACGCCAGCGCCACCACGTGCAGCAGCGCCCCGAGGCCGTTCAGCGCGACCGCGGCCCACCAGCCGGCCCGGCGCAGCGGGGCGTAGGGGCGGTCCGGCGAACTCGCCGCCACGTGTTCCTGGAGGATCGCGCCGCCCGCGTACGCGACGGCGGAGACCAGGCAGAGCAGAACCGACAGGGCCAGGGCACTCATGAGATCCACCATGCCCCAAAGGGACGCGTCGTTCATCCGCCCGCGGACCCCTTGATCGCGGGCCGAGTCATCCTCGTGGCATACACCAGCGGGAGTACGCGCAAGCCGCCCGAGGGGGGCGAAGGGGCTTGATCCCCTTCATACCGTGACAGTCCGCTCGCGGTCCGTGAGCCGGGCGGGAACGGGTTTGGACCCGGGCGTGTCGGATCCGTACAGTTTCCGTTTTGGGGACTTCCGCAGCAGGCGGACGCGGACGAGCGAGCAAGGAACGGCAGCGGCCATGACGGTGACCGAAGACAACCACGCATACGGGCCGGGCATCGACCCCGAGCGCCTCGCCGTCTGCCTCAGCGTGCTCGACGAGCTCGACAAGATCGACGTCGACCACCCCGACGCCATCACCGTACGCCGCGCCACCGCCGGCATCTACCGCACGGTGAAGCAGCGCCGCCGCCAGGAGCGCCGCGCCTCCAAGACCGCCAACGACAAGGCCGTCACCGAGGCGACCGCGACCGGCTCCGCCGAGCGCATCGACGACGAGACCGAGGGCCTCCTGCCCTCCTCCGCCACCGGGGCCGGCCGGATCGCCGGGATACTCCAGCGCCCGCGCTCCTGCTACGTCTGCAAGACGCGGTACGTCGAGGTCGACTACTTCTACCACCAGCTCTGCCCGAGCTGCGCCACCGAGAACCGCGCCAAGCGGGAGGCCCGCGCGGACCTCACCGGCAAGCGCGCGCTGCTCACCGGCGGCCGCGCCAAGATCGGCATGTACATCGCGCTGCGGCTGCTGCGCGACGGCGCCCACACCACGATCACCACCCGCTTCCCCAAGGACGCCATCCGCCGCTTCAAGGCGATGGAGGACTCGGCGGACTGGATGCACCGCCTGGAGGTCGTCGGCATCGACCTGCGGGACCCGGCCCAGTCCGTGGCCCTCGCCGAGCAGGTGGCCGCCGCCGGCCCGCTCGACATCCTGATCAACAACGCGACGCAGACCGTGCGCCGCCTCCCCACCGCGTACGCCGCGCTGGTCGAGGGGGAGAGCGCCCCGCTGCCGGCCGGCGAGCTCCCGGCCCACCGCGTCATCGGCGCCTTCAACTCGGGTGCGGTCGACGGCCTGGCGGCGCTGCCCGTCGGAGTCAGCGGTCTGGAGGCGCAGAAGGTCGCCGACCTCGCCCTCGTGGCGGGCAACGCCAGCCTGGAGCGGCACCTGGCCGGCACCGCCATCGACGCGGGCGGCCTGCTGCCGGACGTCGTCGAGACCAACACCTGGGTGCAGACCATCGACCAGATCTCCCCGGTCGAGCTGCTGGAGACCCAGCTCTGCAACTACACGTCGCCGTTCATCCTGATCAGCGCGCTCCGTCCGTCGATGGCCGAGGCCGCCCGCAAGGCGTCCAGCGGGCGTGCCTACGTCGTCAACGTCTCGGCGATGGAGGGCGTCTTCAGCCGCGGCTACAAGGGCGCCGGGCACCCGAACACCAATGCCGCCAAGGCGGCGATGAACATGGTGACGCGGACCAGCGGCCAGGAGATGTTCCAGACCGACGGCATCCTGATGACCTCGGTCGACACCGGCTGGATCACCGACGAGCGGCCCCACTTCGACAAGCTGCGCCTGGCCGAGGAGGGCTTCCACGCCCCGCTCGACCTGGTCGACGGCGCCGCCCGCGTCTACGACCCGGTCGTCCGGGGCGAGGCGGGCGAGGACCTCTACGGGGTCTTCCTGAAGGACTACGCCCCCGCCAACTGGTAGCAGGCCCAGGAGGGGCCGGACGTCCCGCCGGGGCGGCCGGCCCCTCACTCGTACGGGCGAACCGCCCCCCGGATTCCGTAGGCCCCCGCGGCGACCAGTTCCAGTAGCGGCCGCCAGTCCTCCACCACCCCCGCGTCCAGCCCCGACGTGCCGCCCGCGCGCACCGCCTGGCGCAGTGCCTCGGCCGCCGCGTCCCCGGCCTCTTCGGATGCTTCGGCCCTTGTCAGACGGGCCACCCGGTCGCCCAGCAGGGGGCGGACCGCCTCGGCCGCGTCGCCTCCCCGAGCGGTCAGCAGCGGGCCCAGGAAGTGCACCAGCCCGGCCACTTGGAGCTCCTTGTCGAAGGGGTGCGAGCGGCGGAGCAGGGCCGCCGTTTGGAGTCCCCGGCCGCCGCGGTGCGCGTGCAGGAGTTCCATCAGCTCGTCGACACTGTCGATCGTGGGCAACCCCGACATAGCCACAACGGCTCCCTCCGTCGTCCGCGCGCACGCGCCACCGCCGGCGAGCAGATCAGCCCCGGCGGACACGCCGGTGTACGACTTCCTGAACTCGGGGCGAAAACAAGCGGTCCGGCGCGGATTTTACCGTTCCATCGAGCGGACCCCCGCTCATATGTGTACCCTAAGGCGCAAGGAGCCCCCACCCGGGCACCCGCTCCACCAAGGCGCCACCGCGTCCGGACGAACCACTGAATCCCCCTATCCGGCGCGCGGTCCTGCCCGCCGGGTTACGCGACACACAGGGAGTGCGCGGTGACTGAGACCAAGAAGACCGACCCGACTCTGGAGCTCACGGGACGGGGAACGACCACCCGGTCCGACGAACTCGGCAGCCTCGAGGTCTGGGCCCGCTCGGCGCCCATCCGGCTGGCCGGCTACGAGGACGACCTGGCGGAGCCGCACATCCTGCCCGGCATCGACTGACGCCCCGGCCCCGGCCCGGCAGAGCGCCCCGGCCCCGCAGCACGGATCCGTGCCCCCGCGCCCCACGGCGACGGGGGCGCGGCACGTACACCCCCGCGGTTCCGGCACGCGCTACGCCGTCAGCGTCATCGCCGTGGGCGATCAAGCCTTCCGCCGCCCCGCCGCACTCGGCAGAGTCGGGCCCATGAGACTCCTGATACTGGGCGGGACCGAATTCGTCGGACGTGCGATCACCGAAGACGCGCTGCACCGGGGCTGGGAGGTGACCGTCTTCCACCGGGGGAACCACGCGCCCCCGCCCGGAACCGCGGCGCTGCACGGCGACCGCACCGCCCCCGGCGGGCTCACCGCCCTCGCCGAAGGGGAGTGGGACCTGGTCGTCGACACCTGGAGCGGCGCCCCCACGGCCGTCCGCGACAGTGCCCGCCTGCTCTCCGGCCGGGCGGGCCGGTACGCGTACGTCTCCAGCCGCTCGGTGTACACCTACCCCGCCCCCGCCGGCCTCGCCGAGGACGCCCCGGTGGTCGACGGCTCGCCCGACGCCGGCTCCACCGCCTACGCGCAGGACAAGCGGGGCGGGGAACTCGCCGCCCTCGACGCCTTCGGCGACCGCGCCCTGCTCGTGCGCGCCGGGCTGATCCTCGGCCCCTACGAGAACGTCGGCCGGCTGCCCTGGTGGCTGGACCGCGCCGCCCGCGGCGGCCCCATGGTCGCCCCCGGCCCCCGCGACCTGCCGCTCCAGTACATCGACGTCCGCGACCTCGCGCACTGGACCCTGGACGCCGCCGCGGCCGGCCTCGGCGGCCCGTACGACCTCGCCTCGCCGCCGGACCACGCCACCACGGCCGGCTTCCTCGAAGCCTGCGCGGCCGTCACGGGGGGCGGCGCGGAGCTCCGCTGGACCGACCCGGAACGCATCGCGGAGGCGGGCGTCGAGGCCTGGACCGAACTGCCCTGCTGGCTGCCCCCGGGCGAACTGCACGCCCACATGTTCGGCAGCGACGTCACCAAGGCCCTCGCCGCCGGCCTGGAGTGCCGCCCGGTGGAGGAGACCGTCGCCGACACCTGGGCCTGGCTCCGCTCGATCGGCGGCACGGCCCCGCTGCGCCCGGACCGGTCGTCCAAGGGCCTCGCCCCCGAACGGGAGGCGGCCCTACTCGGGCTCTGACGAGGCGGCCTCCGCGAGGCGGGTCGGCGGCAGGTACTCGCGCAGCAGCCTGCGGTGCCACCAGGCGCCCGTCTCGCGCATCTCGCGCCAGGTGGTGAACCGGTAGCGGTACAGCCTGGCCCGCACGAACCGGGGCGGGGCGTCCGGGAAGGGGTTGTGGCGGATCAGCCGCAGCGTGTCCCGGTCGCCCGCCAGCAGCCGCTCCACGAACGGCCCGAACCAGTCGCGGGCATAGCCGGGGGAGAGCGCCGCGAACCACATCAGCCAGTCGAGCCGCAGGTGGTACGGGGCGAACTGGCGCGGGATCCGCCGCAGTTCGGTCGGCTTCCCCTTGAAGCCGTACTCGCGCCAGTCCCCGTCCTCCAGGGGGACGCGGTCGGCCGTGCCCTCGACGACCACCTCGTCGCGGATCCGGCCGACCGTGCCGAAGGCCCCGTACGTGTTGACCAGGTGCAGGGAGTCGAAGGAGCGGTTCATCACCTGGCGGCGCGAGACCAGGTTCGCCACCGGGTGCCGGCTCAGCGCCAGCACCAGCACGGTCACCGCGCAGACCAGGACCGCGTACCAGACGGGCGCCCCGCGCGAGGCGGCCGCGGGCGGCGGACCGGCGATCCCGGTGAAGTCCACCGCCGAGAGGGCGAGCGTGATCGTCAGCCAGTTCAGCCAGGCGAAGTTCCCGGACAGCACCAGCCACAGCTGGGTGGCGACCATGACCCCCGCCGCGTACGAGGCCACCGGCTGCGGGGTGAACAGCAGCACCGGCACCACCAGCTGGGTGAAGTGGTTCGCCGCGCACTCCACCCGGTGCAGCGGCTTCGGCAGGTGGTGGAAGAACCAGCTCAGCGGGTTCGGCATCGGCTGCGTCTCGTGGTGGTAGTAGAGGCAGGTCAGCCGGCGCCAGCAGGCATCGCCCCGCAGCTTGATCAGCCCGGCGCCGAACTCCACCCGGAAGAGCACCCACCGCAGCAGCCACAGCACCAGCACGGGCGGCCCGACCCGGGCGTTGCCGAGGAAGACGGCGAGGAAGCCGACCTCCAGCAGCAGCGACTCCCAGCCGAAGGAGTACCAGGTCTGGCCCACGTTGACGATGGAGAGGTACAGCAGCCACAGCACCGCCCACATCCCCATGGCGGCGCCCAGCGGCACCAGGTCCCCCGCCCCGGCGGCCAGCGCCGCCGCCACGGCCGCCCCGGCCCAGGCGCAGCAGGCGAAGAGCCGGTCGGAGTAGCGCAGTTGGAACAGGCTCGGGGCGTGGCGGAAGGGCACGTACCGCACGTAGCGCGGGACGGGCAGCATGCCGTTCGCCCCGATCAGGGCCCGGAACTGCAGGGCGGCCCCGACGAAGGCGAAGACGTAGACACCGGCCAGGGCCCGCTGGAAGACCAGCCGCCCCAGCCAGTAGCCGGGCGCGGTGAACCACTCCATCGCCTCCAGTATCCGGCGGCGCTCCGGTTGCGGCACCCCGGGACATGGGGCAGACAAGAGGGAGCAACCGGGGCGAAAAGGGAGAGCAGCGTGAACGACCTGAACGACGTGCCCGCACCGACATCCCGTCAGGCAGCGCGCCGTCAGGCACCGCGCCGTCACGCACCCGCCCGCACCGCCCTCTTGGCGGCCCTCGGCCTGATCGCCGCCGGCTGCTCCGGCACCGCCCCCGAACAGACCAAGGGCCCGGTCCCGGAAAGCCTGGAGCTCACCCTCCAGCCCGTCGGGGCGGCCGGACCCGACCCCTTCACCCCCTCCTCCGCCACCGCCGAGTCGGCCCCCGTCCAGCCCCCGCTGCCCAACGCCAGCGGCCGCGGCATCCGCACGGTCGGCGCCGCCACCCCCGGCCTGTACGGCGGCACCAACCGGCTCGGCAGCTGCGACGTCGAACGCCAGGTCGCCTTCCTCACCTCCGACGCCGCCAAGTCCCGCTCCTTCGCCCAGGCCGCCGGCATCGAGCAGGAGAAGATCCCCGACTTCCTGCGCGCCCTCACGCCCGTGGTGCTGCGGGCCGACACCCGCGTCACCAACCACGGGTTCCGGGACGGCCGGGCCGAGGGCTACCAGTCGGTGCTCCAGGCGGGGACGGCCGTGCTCGTCGACGACCACGGCATGCCCCGGGTGCGCTGCGGCTGCGGCAACCCCCTCGCCGCTCCGCGCTCCGCCAAGGGGAACCCGGTGCTCAAGGGCGACCAGTGGAACGGCTACCAGCCCACGCAGGTCATCGTCATCGAGCCGACCATCCAGGTGATCAAGCGGCTGGTCATCGTCAACGTCGCCGACAACACCTGGATCGAGCGCAAGGCCGGTGACGACGGGGCGCAGGACAAGCCGCCCAGGACCCTGCCCCCCTACGACCCGGCCGACGGCATCCCGGACGCCCCCGCGACCCCGGCCGACGACCCCTGCGCCGGCGCCGAAGCGGACGGCCGGGCCCGGACCACCCCGCCCCCCTCCCCGCCGCCGGCCGGCCCCCCGACCCCGCCGGCCGGCCCCCCGGCCCCCTCGGCCGGCCCCCAGGCCGCGGGTCCGGACGGGCCGACCGCCCAGAACCCCGCCCAGCCCCCGCTCCCTGGACCCGACGCCTTCGCGCCCGACGCCCCGGGCGCGGGGGAGCCCCCCGCCTCCGACCTGATCCCGCCGCCCGGTCTCGACCCGGCGGCGCCCCCCGGGCCCCCCGCCTCCGACCTGATCCCGCCGCCCGGTCTCGACCCGGCGGCGCCCCCCGGGCCCCCCGCCTCCGACCTGATCCCGCCGCCCGGCCTGGACCCGGCGGCGCCCCCCGCCGCCCCCGGCGCCGCCGGCCCGCAGGCCGCGGACCCCGTCGGCCCGGGCGCGGCCGCCCCCTCGCCCAGCCCGAGCCCCTGCCCCTCCGCCCCCGGCACCGCCCCGCGCGCCCCCTCCGCCCCCCAGGACGTCCCCGGAGGCCTGCCCCCGTCCGACGGCCCCGCCGCCACCCCGCCCGACGCGGGCGGCGACCTCCCGCGCGACCTGCCCGGCAACGTCCCGCCCGACCAGGCCCCGACGTACACCCCCGACGACGGCCCGGGCACCGGCGGCACCGATCCCGCCCTGCCCCCGGACGCGGCCGACCCCACCGCCCCGGACGGCCTCCCCGACGGGCAGCAGGTCACCGACCAGCCCCCGTACCTGGAGAGCGCCTGACGCCGCGCTGTGTCATGGTGGACCGGTGCCGAGCACCGTATCGCTGCCGGAGGACTGGCCCGCACACGCGGACCGTTCCCTGTCACTGAACCGGATGGGCAGTTTCGACTGGGACCTGGTCACCGGACTCATGCACATGGACGCGGCGGCCCTCGACGTCTTCGACACGACCCCGGACGAGTACGACGGACGGCCGGGATCGCTCTCCCCGCACGTCCCGCCCGCCGAGTCCGCCCGGCTCGACGCCCTCGTCTCCAGCGCCCTCAAGAGCGGCGTCGACACCTACGGCGCGTACTTCCGCATCCGCTGCCGCGACGGCACCCTGCGCTGGACCCACACCCAGGGCCGCGTCATGCGCGACCCGGACGGCCGCCCGTACCGGATCATCGGCATCGTCCGCGACGCCACCGAGGAGCTGAGCCACTCCGCCGAACGCCTCGGCCTCGACGAGGAGCGCCAGCGCCAGACGACCGTCGTCGAGAGCACCACCGCCGCCCTCGCGCACGCCCGGACCGTACGCGACGTCATCGACGTCATCGGCGACGCCCACGGCCTGGAGCGGCTCGGCTCCATGGGCATGGTGATGGGCCTCGTCGAAGCCGGCCGGATCCACCTGGTGGCCGAGGGACCCGCCGACAGCTTCGTCCCCGGCACCCGCTACACCCGCATCGACGAGCAGTACCCGATGAGCGAGGTCGTCCGCTCGCTCCAGCCCCGCTTCCTCGACTCCGCCGAGGAGTTCGCCGAGGAGTACCCCGACCTCTGGTCGAAGATCTCGGACATGCGGATATCGGCCGCCGCCTACCTGCCGCTGATCGCCCAGGCCCGGCCGATCGGCGCGATCGGGCTGCTCTACCAGGACAAGGACGGCTTCACCCAGGACGAGCGGAACCTGCTCGTCGCCCTCGGCAGCAGCATCGCCCAGAGCCTCCAGCGCGCCATGCTGCTGGAACAGGAGCACGACCTCGCCGAAGGCCTCCAGCAGGCCATGCTGCCCCGCCGGATCCCGGACGTACCCGGGGCCCAGATCGCCGTGCGCTACCGGTCCGCCCGCATGGGCCGGGACATCGGCGGCGACTGGTACGACGTCATCCCGCTGCCCGGCGGCCGGGTCGGCGCAGTCATCGGCGACGTGCAGGGGCACGACACCCAGGCGGCGGCCGTCATGGGCCAGCTGCGCATCGTGCTCCGCGCGTACGCCGCCGAGGGTCATTCCCCGAGCACGGTGATGGCCCGGGCCTCGGTGTTCCTGCACGAGCTGGACACCAACCGCTTCGCGACCTGCACCTACGTGGAGGCGGACCTCTCCACGGGCGTCCTCCAGCTGGTGCGCGCCGGCCACATCGACCCGCTCGTGCGCACCCGCGACGGGCAGTGCCGCAGGCTGCCGGTGGAGGGCGGGATGCCGCTGGGCCTGTCGGCGGAGTTCGGGCGGCTGGAGTACCCGGTGACCACCGTGGAGCTGGACCCGGGCGAAACGCTCGTGCTGTGTACCGACGGACTGGTGGAACTGCCCGGCGCCGACCTCGACGACGGTGTCAACCTGCTGGCGTCCATGGTCAGGGGCGGCCCGGCCGACCTCCAGCGGCTCGCCGACCGGCTGTGCGAGGTCGTCGACCACCGGGGCGGCGACGACGACATGGCCCTGCTCCTGCTGCGCCGCCAGGGCGAGGACACCCGGCCCGGCGGCGGCCGGCTCCAGCAGCACGTGGCCCCCGGGGACCCCGAGGCGCTCGTCGCCGCCCGGCACATGATCGGCGCGGCGGTCCGCTCGTGGGGCGCGCGGGAGCGGGCCGACGAGATCGAGCTGGTCGCGGACGAGCTGATCGTGAACGCCCTGATGCACACCGACGGCCCCGCGATCGTGACCCTGCGCGTCCTGGCCGGCCCGGAGCGCCGGCTGCGGGTGGAGGTGGAGGACCGCTCCAGCGCCCTCCCGCGCCGCCGCGAGGCGGGGGAGGCGGGGGTGTCGGGGCGGGGCCTGATGCTGGTCGACCGGCTGGCGGACGTCTGGGGCGTGGAGTCCCGGGGCAGCGGCAAGTGCGTGTGGTGCGAGTTCGTGATGGCCTGAACGCCGTGCCGCCCCGGGCTCCGGGCCGCAGGGCAGCCGTTGCGGTCGCGCGGAGCCCCGGCCGGGCTTCGGGTCGCGCGCCGCGGGGCGGGGCGGCAGGCTGGGAGGGTGCCCGAGTTGCCGGAGGTCGAGGCCCTGAGGGAGTTCCTCGACGAGCACCTCGCCGGGCGGGTGGTCGAACGCGTCCTCCCGCTCACCGTCAGCGTGCTCAAGACGTACGACCCTCCCCCCACCGCCCTCGAAGGGCAGCCCGCCGGACCCGTGGCCCGCTACGGCAAGTTCCTCGCCCTGCGCGTCGGCGGGCTCCACCTCGTCACCCACCTGGCCCGGGCCGGGTGGCTGCGCTGGCGCGAGGAGTTCCCCGCCCAGCCGCCCCGCCCCGGCAAGGGCCCGCTCGCGCTGCGCCTCGTACTGGAGGGCGGCGGCGGCTTCGACCTCACCGAGGCGGGTACGCAAAAGCGCCTCGCCGTGTACGTCGTGCGCGACCCCCAGGAGGTCCCGGGCATCGCCCGCCTCGGCCCCGACCCGCTCGACCCCGGCTTCGACCGGGACGCCTTCGCCGCGCTGCTGGCCGGTGAGCGGCGGCAGATCAAGGGCGTGCTCCGCGACCAGAGCGTGATCGCCGGGATCGGCAACGCGTACAGCGACGAGATCCTGCACGCCGCGAAGGTCTCGCCGTTCAAACTGGCCGCCTCCTTCGACGAGGAGCAGGTCACCCACCTGTACGGGGCCGTGCGGGACACCCTGCGGGCGGCCGTCGAGCGGGCCCACGGGCTGGCGGCCCAGGACCTGAAGGCCGAGAAGAAGAGCGGGCTGCGGGTCCACGGCCGGGAGGGCGAGCCCTGCCCGGTGTGCGGGGACACCGTCCGCTCGGTGTCCTTCGCGGACTCCTCGCTCCAGTACTGCCCCACCTGCCAGACCGGCGGCAAGCCGCTCGCGGACCGCAGGCTCTCCCGCCTCCTCAAGTAGCCCCGGCACCGAGGGCGCCCCCGTAGACTCCGGCACCATGGCCGAGCAGCAGCCGCCGCCCCGGCGGGAGATCGTCACCGGCGTCCCGCGCGGCGCCCGCCGCCGTCCGCCCGCGCACACCCCCGCCCGCTCGGAGATCTCGGAGCAGACCAGCCTCGGCGCCACCTACGTACGGGCCCTGATGCGCAGCCAGCTGCGCGCGGGGCTGGCGGCGCTGGCCGTGCTGGCCTTGGTGCTGGGGCTGCTGCCGCTGGCGTTCCTGCTGCCCCGGCCGGCGTCGGGCCCGCTGGTCTGGGTCGCGCTCGGGCTGGCGGCGTACCCGGTGATGTGGCTCATCGCCCGCTGGTACGTGGGCCGGGCCGAGCGCAACGAGGCCGACTTCACGGGCCTGGTCACGGACCCGTCCGAGCCGGCGTAGGCCGGCGGCCCACCCCTAGAACAGGTGCATCGCCAGGTGCCCCAGCGGCAGTCCGAGCTGCCAGGCCGGGGTCCAGACGCGGGCGTTCTCGTCCAGGGCCGGCGGGCTGTCCGAGCCGCCGTGCCGACCCGGGTCGAGGTTGGTGGCGAAGAGCTCCGTGTGGTCCAGCCAGCGCCACGCCGCCCGGGCCAGTTCGAGGTCCGGGTCCTCGCCGCGGCCGCGCTCGCGGGCCTCCTCGCCCAGCGCGAGGAACCGGGTGTGGACCCAGTCGCGCCAGGGGTGCCCGTACGCCGTCAGGGAGAGCCACTCGTCGAGCTGGGAGACCACCCGGATCCCGGACAGTTCGCCGGCCGCGTCCGAGAGGTAGATCGTCAGCGCGAGCGTGTCGCGCCCGGCCCGGAACTCCAGCGTGCTGGCCGGGATCAGCCGGCCCGTGCGCAGCAGCTCGTCGGCGATGTACTCGGCGTAGAGCCACGCCATGGGGACCGCCAGTCCGCCGTCGCTGGTGCCGTTCATACCCTCGGGCTGCACCGTGCCACCCTCTCCCGCGTGTCGAGCCTGCCGCCGTCATCCCCGAGCCTTCACCGGAGGGCTCGCGCAACGGGGGATGTTTACTCAACTTGCACGGACTGGTGCCGATATCGGTGTGCTCCGTGTCCGGATCGTGTGCATCGCGGGCGTTCCTTGAGTGTTTCTCCACCGTCCCTGCGGCGGTCCCGGCGTCGCCCGGGCGCGGCTCAGGCGCCGAGCCCGTACCCCTGGAGCCCCTTCCGCAGGGCGCGCAGGGCGTAGTACGTGCGGGACTTGACCGTCCCGGCGGGTATGCCGAGCTCCGCCGCGGCCTCGGCCACCGAGCGGTCCTGGAAGTAGACCTGCACCAGCACGGCCCGGTGCTCCGGCCCCAGGCTGCCCACCGCCCGCCGGACGTCGATCGCGGTGACCGACCCGGCCACCGCGTCCTCGGGGGCCGGTGCCTGCTCCAGGCCGTCGGGGTCGACCTCCTGCGGCCGCGCCAGCCGTGCCCGGCGGGCGTCGATCGCCAGCCGCCGCGCCACGGTGAACAGCCAGGGCCGCATGGACTCGTGCCCGGTCGTCAGCACCTCCGGGTGCTGCCAGACGCGTACGAGGGTCTCCTGGACGAGGTCCTCGGCCCGCTGGGCGTCCCCGTTGGTGAGGCCGAGCAGGAATCCGAACAGGGCCCGCCCGTGTTCGCGCTGGAGTTCCGCGAGCGCCTGGGGTTCCGTGCGCTGGAGGGTGGGGGAGGGCGACACGAGTGGCTCCTTCCGGGTCCGGGGTCCGCTGGGCTGCCGGGCCGCGGGCCCCCGCTGCGGGCCGGGCCGCGCGCCGGGCCGTGGGGCTCGGGCCGTGGGCCCGGGCCTGGGGCCCGGGCTGTCGGCGTTCCCCTCACCCTCACCTGCACGGAGCCGCCCGGGAACTGTCCGGCGGGGGCGTTGCGCCCAAGGCCCCGGGTCGTCCGGTGGGCGGCCGCGCCGGGCGACGAACGGTCGAACGGCGCGGCGAACGGCCATCGGCCGTCGGGGTGGCGCACGGCCGCGGGGCGGTGCCGCTCCTTGACTTGAAGGCCCTTCTCCTATGGATTTCGGTTGATCCGACAGTCCTATGAACGGGAGCTGGGACAGATGACCAAGCGCACCCGGCGGGCCCTCGCCCTGCTGACCGCCCTGCTGCTCCCGGCGTCGGCGGCGGCCTGCTCCGCCACCGGGGACCGCACCCCGGCCCGCCTCGGCTCCAGCGCCGCCGGGGCCCCCGCAGGAACGGCCCCGGCCATCCCGTCCGCCGGCCGGGGGTTCACGCTGGTCGCGAGCGGGGACGTACTCCCGCACACCTCGGTCATCAAGCGCGCGGCGGCCGACGCGGGCGGCGACGGCTACGACTTCCGGCCGATGTTCTCCAAGGTCAAACCGGTCGTCACGGCGGCCGACCTCGCCCTGTGCCACATGGAGACCATCTACGGCGAGGACGACGGCCCCTTCAGCGGCTACCCCGCCTTCGTCTCCCCGCCCAGCGTCGCCGACGCCCTCAAGGACGCCGGGTACGACGGCTGCTCCACCGCCTCCAACCACACCCTGGACGACGGCGCCGAAGGGCTCAAGCGCACCCTCGACCGCTTCGACAAGGTCGGCCTCGGCCACGCCGGCTCCGCCCGCACCGCCGCCGAGGCGGCGCGGACCACCCTCTACACCGCCGGCTCCGCGAAGGTCGCGCACCTCGCGTACACCTACGACACCAACGGCTACCCCATGCCCGACGGACAGCCGTGGGCGGTCAACCTGATGCGCCAGGACGAGATCCTCGCGGACGCCCGCGCGGCCCGGAAGGCAGGGGCGGACGTGGTGCTGGTCAGCATCCACTGGGGCACCGAGTGGCAGACCGGACCGGACGAGACCCAGCTCTCGCTGGGCAGAGCGCTCACCGCCTCGCAGACCGGCGGACGCCCCGACATCGACATGATCCTCGGCACGCACGCCCACGTCCCCCAGGCCTACGAGAAGGTCAACGGGACCTGGATCGTCTACGGGATGGGCGACCAGGTCGCCGGCGAGATGTACAACCACTCCGGCGCGCGCGACATGCGCGGCAACTACGGCTCCATCGCCCGCTTCACCTTCGCCCCGCCCGCCGCCGCCGGACAGCGCTGGCGGGTGACCGGGGCCGAGTTCGTCCCGCAGATGATGGACCTGTCGATCGGCAGGGTCGTCAACCTGCCCGCCGCCCTCGCCGAGGACCCGGGCGAGGAGGAGTACGAGAGCGCCGACGAGGCCGTCACCGAGGCCGTCCTCAGCCGCGGCGCCGCCAAGGACGGCCTCAAACGCGCCGGGTAGAGCAGGCCGCGGGCACCGCGGGCCCCGCAGGCATCGAGGCCACCGCAGGCATCGCGGGCCCCGCAGGCATCGCGGGCACTGCGGGCACCGCGCAGGACTTTCGCGGCACCCCCTACGGGACGACCGTCACCGGCCAGCGGCCCGCCTTCACCAGGCGGACCGCGACCGACCCCACGATCCGGTGGCCGGCCTGCTCGGAGGCGCCCACCACGACCGCGTCCGCCCGCAGCTCCTCCGCGGCACCGACCAGCCCCGCGTAGGGGTCGCCGCGGAAGGTGTGGAACTGCCAGCGCACCTCGAAGATGCCCTTGAGGCGCTCGGCCGAGGCCCGGATCTCGGCCACCAGCCCCTCGGCGATCTCCCCGGTCGTGTCCGCCACCGGCGCGCCCAGGGCGGCCCCGGCGGCCAGCACCGGCTGGACGTACACCAGGGCCAGCAGCGCGTTCTGCCGCCGGGCCAGCCCCGCCGCGTAGGCCGCCGCCCGCAGCGAGGACTCCGAGCCGTCAACCCCGGCGAGGATCACCTTCGGCCCGTCGGTGCCCCGCTCGAATCCCGTGTCCACGTGCTCCGTCACCCTCCCGAGGCTATCGGGTTCGGCGAGCGGACCCGCGCGGCCCTCCCTACAGTGCCAAGCATGAGTGCCACGCTGGAGGAGACCCGGGGGACCCGCAATCGCTTCCTGCACCGGGTCCCGGACGCCTCCGGGGCGTTCTTCGGGACCCTGGGCCTGGTGTGCGCGCTGCTGGCGCTGTCCCCGACGCTGCGCAGACTGCTGCGGCCCGTGGTGCGCTTCCTCGACGACTTCGTGGTGCCGGTCAGCGAGAACCTCGCGTACGCCGTCTTCCTCTTCCTCCTCGCCGCCGCGCTCGGCACCCGCAAGAAGATCGCCTGGTGGATCGTCGTCACCTATCTGGCCCTGCTGATCCTGGTCGACCTGCTGATCATCGCCGACGGGGACTTCTGGGTCGGCGGTCCCTCGATGGTCCTGGCGGTGGCCGCCCTCGGCGTCCTCGTCGCCGCCCGCAAGGAGTTCTACGCGGCCTCGCGCCCCGGCGCCGTCTGGCGGGCCATGCTGGTGCTCGGCCTCGGGCTGCTCGCCGCGGTGCTCCTCGGCTGGGCGCTCGTCGCGCTCTTCCCCGGCACCCTGCCCAAGGGGCAGTGGCTGGACTGGGCCGCCAAGCAGGTCTTCGGCGGGCTCTTCTCCGCCCGGCAGTTCGACGGCCACCCGCCCCGCCCCCTCTACTTCCTGCTCGGCCTGTTCGGCGCCCTCGCCCTGCTGAACGCGGCCGCGACCCTGTTCCGCTCGCAGCGGCTGACCGCCGCCCTGCACGGGGACGAGGAGCCCCGGATCCGGGCGCTGCTGGGCGCCTACGGACGGGCCGACTCCCTCGGCTACTTCGCCACCCGGCGCGACAAGGCCGTCGTCTTCGCCCCGAACGGCAAGGCCGCCGTCACCTACCGGGTGGAGGCCGGGGTCTGCCTGGCCAGCGGCGACCCGGTGGGCGACCCGGGCGCGTGGACCCCGGCCATCGACGCCTGGCTCGGCGTCGCCCGCCGCTACGGCTGGCAGCCGGCCGTGATGGGCGCCTCCGAGGACGGGGCGACCGCGTACGCCCGCTCCGGCCTGAGCGCCCTCCAGCTCGGCGACGAGGCCATCCTGCACGTCGCCCACTTCGACCTCGACGGCCGCGACATGCGGGTCACCCGGCAGGCCGTCAACCGGGTCAGGCGGACCGGCGCCACCACCGCCATCCGCCGCCACTCGGCCCTCACCGAGGAGGAGATGCGGACCATCGTGGACCGGGCCGACCACTGGCGCGACACGGAGACCGAACGCGGCTTCTCCATGGCCCTGGACCGGCTCGGCGACCCCGAGGACGGGGACTGCCTGCTGGTCGAGGCCTTCGACGCGGGCGGCGAACTGATCGCCCTGCTCTCCTTCGTCCCCTGGGGCAGGGACGGCATCTCCCTCGACCTGATGCGCCGCGACCGCGCCGCCCCCAACGGGGTCATGGAGTTCATGGTGGCCGAGCTCTGCGCGGCCGCCCCCGGCCTCGGCGTGCGCCGCATCTCCCTCAACTTCGCCGTGTTCCGCTCCGCCTTCGAGGAGGGCGGGCGGATCGGCGCCGGCCCGGTGCTCAAACTGTGGCGCCGGCTGCTGCTGTTCTTCTCCCGCTGGTGGCAGCTGGAGGCCCTGTACCGCTCCAACGTCAAGTACGGCCCGGAGTGGTACCCGCGTTTCCTGTGCTACCAGGACGCCGGCTCACTGGCCCGGGTCAGCCTCGCTTCCGGCATCGCCGAGGGCTTCGTCTCCGTACCCAGCATGCGCAAGCTCTGGGGCAACGGCCACGCCAGGGGCCTCACCGCCCCCGCCAACACCGCCGGGCTGCCCTCCATCGACTCGCTGCGCCTGGACCTCGCAGGCGAGGAAGGCGACCGGGCCCCCGCCGAGCGGATGCCCGAACAGGTCCGGGTCCGGCACGCCAAGCTGGAGCGCATCCGGGCCGCCGGAACGGACCCCTACCCGGTCGGAATCCCCCAGCGCACCCACACCGCCGCCGCCCTCCGGGCCGCCCACCCCGGCCGCACCCCCGGCGCCCGCACCGGCGAGCAGGTCACCCTCGCCGGGCGGGTGATGGTCGTGCGCGACCTCGGGGGCGTGGTCTTCGCCGTGCTGCGCGACTGGACCGGCGACGCCCAGCTGATGTTCACCCGCGACGAGTCCGGCCCCGGCGTGCTGGACGCCTTCACCTCCCAGGTCGACTTCGGCGACCACGTCGTCGCCACCGGAGAGGCCGGCGCCAGCCGTAGCGGGGAGCCGTCCGTCGTGGTCGGCTCCTGGCAGCTCACCGGCAAGTGCCTGCGCCCCCTGCCCGACAAGCGCAAGGGCCTGGCCGACCCGGAGGCCCGGGTCCGGCGCCGCTACCTCGACCTCGTCGCCAGCCCCGACGCGCGGGACGTCGTACGTGCCCGCTCCAGCGCCGTGCAGGCCCTGCGCCAGGGGCTGCTGGACCGCGGCTACCTGGAGGTCGAGACCCCGATGCTCCAGCAGATCCACGGCGGGGCCAACGCCCGGCCGTTCCGCACCCACATCAACGCCTACGACCTCGACCTGTACCTGCGCATCGCCCCCGAGCTGTACCTCAAGCGGCTGTGCGTCGGCGGCATGGAGAAGGTCTTCGAGATGGGCCGCACCTTCCGCAACGAGGGCGTCTCCTACAAGCACAACCCCGAGTTCACGATGCTGGAGGCCTACCAGGCCTTCGCCGACTACGACGTGATGCTCGACCTCACCCGGGAGCTGATCCAGGGCGCCGCCACGGCCGCCTTCGGCTCGCCGGTCGTGCACAAGGCCGGCCCCGACGGCAAGCTCGTCGTCCACGACATCTCCGGGCCCTGGCCGGTCAAGACGATGTACGGGGCCATCAGCGAGGCCCTCGGCGAGGAGGTCGACGCCGACACCGAGGAGCACGTGCTGCGCGTGCTGTGCGACCGGGCGGGCGTCCCGCACGGCCCCGACGACACCCGCGGGGACGTGGTCCTGGAGATGTACGAACGGCTCGTGGAGGAGCGGACGCAGCTGCCCACCTTCTACAAGGACTTCCCGACCGAGGTCTCCCCGCTCACCCGGCAGCACCGCGAGGACCCCCGGCTGGCCGAACGCTGGGACCTGGTGGCCTTCGGCACCGAACTGGGCACCGCCTACTCGGAGCTGACCGACCCCGTCGAGCAGCGCCGTCGGCTGACCGCCCAGTCGCTGCTGGCGGCGGGCGGCGACACCGAGGCGATGGAACTCGACAACGACTTCCTCGACGCCCTGGAGTACGCGATGCCGCCCACCGGCGGACTCGGCATCGGCGTCGACCGGCTGGTCATGTTCCTCACGGGCCTCACCATCCGCGAGACGCTGCCGTTCCCCCTGGTGCGACAGGGCTGACCAGCGGGGCGGCTGGTCCGAGGGGGTGACGGCGGTGGGGGGCGTCCGCGCCTCTCGACATCTCCGGCGATGTCGTTGATACGTAGTAATAATGAAAAATGACGAGCCGACAGTGGGACGACGCGTGCTCCTGCGTACCGCCGTCCTCCTCGGAATCGCCGCCGCCTCCGGACTGCTCAGCGCCGGCGAGGACGGCCCCCAGGGCGGGGCCACGGCCGGCGCCCCCGCGCCCGGCACCCCCGCGCCCGCCCCGGGAGCCCCGGGCCTGCGCCCCGCAGGGCCCCCGGACAAGTCCTACCGGCTGCGGCCCATGACCGCCGAGGCGCCCGCCGGGCCCCCCGCCGCCGCCAAGCCCGCCGTCCGCACCCGGCCCATCCTGGAACTGCCCGCCGGACCGGACACCGGCAACGCCATGGTGCTCACCTTCGACGACGGCCCCGACCCCCGCTACACCCCCGCCATCCTCGACACCCTCGCCCGCTACGGGGTCCGGGCGATGTTCTTCGTCTGCGGGGAGATGGCCACCGAGAACCGCGACCTGCTGCGCCGGATCGCCTCCGAGGGCCATGTCATCGGCAACCACACCTGGACGCACCCGCTCATCCCCAGACTCTCCCGGTCCGCCCTGGAGGCCGAGATCGGGCGCACGAGCGAGGTCGTGCACCAGGTCACCGGGCAGGCCCCGCTGTGGTTCCGGGCGCCCTACGGGGCGTGGAACCGGGCCGCCTTCGAGATCGGCGCCGAGCTGAACATGGAGCCGTTCGCCTGGACCGTGGACACCCTCGACTGGAAGGAGCCCGGGAGCGCCACGATCATCTCCCGGGTGCTGTCGGGCGCCGGGCCGGGGGTGGTCGTGCTGAACCACGACGCCGGCGGCGACCGCTCGCAGACCGTCAGGGCGCTGGAGGCGTACCTGCCGCAGCTGATGGGGCGCGGCTACCGGATGACGCTGCCGACCCGCTGAGGCCGGACGTCCGGCCCGCTCCCGCCGGGGGTGCGGGCCGGACGGTGGAGCGCCGCGTCAGTGGGCCGCCACCATCCGGGCGAAGACGACCACGTTGCCGTCGTAGCCCTTGGCCTTGGAGTAGCTGCCGCCGCAGGTGATCACGCGCAGCTCCGGGTGGCCGGTGTCCCCGTACACCCGGGAGCCGGGGAAGGCGTCCTTCGAGAACACCTCCACGCCGTACACCTCGAAGACCGCGGTCCGCCCGTCGTAGCGCTCCACCTCCACCCGGCTCCCCGGCTTGAGCGAGCCGAGGCCGTAGAAGACCGCCGGGCCCTGCGCGTTGTCCACGTGGCCCACGATCACCGCGGAGCCCTGCTGGCCCGGCGAGATCCCGTTGAGGTACCAGCCCGCCAGGTTGCGGTCCTGTGGCGGCGGGGCGTCGATCCAGCCCTGCGCGTCCAGGCCGACCGTCATCACCGGCGCGTCCACGTTGATCGCCGGAATCCGGATGCGCTGCACCGACGAGTGCTCCAGCACCTCCAGGTCCGCCGGCGGCCTGGGCGCCTGGGCCGGCAGGTGCTCCGCGCGCGCGACGGCCGCCGCGGCGGCCGGCTGCGGCGGGCCTTCCCCGGCGTTGGCCCCGTTCCTCATCATGGCGAGGCCGCTGAGCATGACCAGCGCGAGCACTCCCCAGGGGGAGCGTCTCCTCGGCCGCTGCTCGCACTCGTCCTCGGTCATGGCTCTCCCTTCCCGACGCGGGGGTCCCGACCCGCGTTCCAGTCCCTCCCCGGTACGCCCTTCTTCACGCACGCTAAGGGTGCACGCCCGGGACGGCGATCGGGGAAGGGCGAACGGGTGGTCGCGTCCGGTCGGGGTGCGTCCATCCAGGTATTCGTCACATAAATGCCTGACGGCTCATGACCTGCGGATCCGTCAGATGATCAGTGCGGGCTTCGGCGTGTCGCTCAACCGGGCGGCCCAAAGTCGGAAATGCGCTGGTTGCGCGGTGGCCCGAGGGTTCGTGATGGGAGGCGTTCTCGTCGATCTGCCCGGACCACCGCTCCGGGGCGCTTCCCGCTGGAGGTTCCATCATGCGTGTTCTGCGCGCTCTCACCGTGACGGCGGCTGCCTGCGCCGCGATCGGTCTCAGTGCCCCGTTCGCCACCGCGAACTCGCCGCAGGGCGGCGGCAACGGGCCCAGCAACGTCACCGTCAACCCGTACTCCGTGCACCAGGGCGCCTCGATGCAGGTCAGCGCCGCCGGCTGCGGCCACGGCGGCACGGTCTGGTCGAACGGCAACTTTCCGCAGACCAACCTCTCGGCCGGCTCCATCGGCTTCGCGACCGTCCGGATCTTCAACCACGCCTCGCCGGGCCACCACACGCTGTCCGTCAAGTGCCACGACAACAGCCTCGTCGCCACGCACCGGTTCACGATCCTGCCGGGCAACGGAGCACAGGGCGGCCTCGGCGGCTCCTTCGGCCCGTCCACCGCCGAGACGGCCATCGGCGCCGGCCTCGTCGGCGCCGCCGCGCTCGGCGCGGGCGCGCACGTGATCCGCCGCCGCCGTCCGGTCGGCTCCCGGGGCTGACGCGCCCCGTCGGCCGCGGCCACGGTACGCCCCGGGTCCCGGACCCGGGGCGGCCGGCCGGTGCCACGGCCGGGGTGCGGGGTCAGTGGGCGCGGGCCGGGCGGCGCCGGCGCACGGCGTACGCGGTCCCGCCCGCGGCGGCGGCGAAGAGCGCGGCACCCGCCCCCAGTTCCACGGGGTCCATCCCGGCCACGCTGCCGCCGAGGCCGCCGCGCACGCCGAGCGCGGCCGGGGTGCTGCGCTGGGCCGAGACCGGGGCCGAGGCGCGCGCGGTGGGCGTGATCCGGGCGGCCGGGGCGGTGCGCACGGCGGTGGGAACGGCCTTGGGGGGCGGGGTGGCCGCGCGAGTGGCCGTGGCGGTGGCCGTGGGGGCGGTGGCCGTGGCGGTGGCCCGCGGCCTGACTCCGAGGGTGGGCTCCGCGGACGGGGTGCGGCGGACGCCGGTGGTGGAGCTGGTGCTCGGCGTCGACGTGGCGCCGGTGATCGTGAGGTCGGCTGAGCCGTTCTCCCCGTTGCAGGTGAAGGTGACGGAGTACAGCGCTCCGCGCCGGGCGTCCCGGTCCACCGTGACCCGGACGGTCTGGCCGCGCGGGATGCTCACGGTGTCGAAGACGCCGGAGGAGGCGGTGGCGTACGCGGCGTCGCAGTCGCTGACCGAAAGGGTCACCTGGCCGCCGGGGGCGACCGTCGACGGGATGAGCGCGAAGGCGAAGGAGGTCACGGGCGCGGCCTGCGGAGCCGGAGCCGCGGGCGGGGTCCCGGGGGCCATGGCGGCGGGCGCGCAGAACGCGCCGAGCGCGATGAGGGCGCCGGCGCTGAGCAGGGCGGTGGCGGAGCCGCGTATCGCACTCATGGTCGGTCCTCCGGATCCCGAGGCGCACTCGCGCAGCGTTTGCGCAGGTGGGGGTCGTGCACCTCGTTGTCCGCCACGCTAGGCGTCGGGCCGGTGACCCGCGATCAGGAGCGGGCGAATGGGGCACGGCCGTAGGCCGAACCGGCGACGGCGGGCCCGCTCCCGGTTTCCCGGGAGCGGGCGCCCGTTCAGCTTTTGAGGTCCAGGTGCGGGAACTGGGCGAGGAACGGCTCCGCGGTGGCGGAGATGCCGCGCCCGAAGGGCGAGTCGAAGTCCCAGATGAGGAAGAGCAGGAAGGCGATCAGCGCGCTGAACAGGCCGGCCAGCAGCATCTCGCGGAAGGAGCGGCGGATCTGCAGGGTGAAGATCAGGCCCACCGTGACCAGGGCCCCGGCGATCAGCCCGAACCACACCACGCCGGGCATGGTGGCCCCGGCGCTCTGGCCGCGCGCGTTGCGGGCGTCGTCCACGAGCGCGACCTGGTCGACCAGCGGCTGGTACGCCTGCCCCTCGTGGTCGGTCTGCGGCACGTAGTCGGTGACGTCGCGGCGGATCTTCTCCAGCAGCTCCCCGCTGCGTTCGGTGACGTCCTCGCCGTCGGCCATCCGCTGCCACTCCGTGTCGACCACGTAGGTCACGTACGCGTCGACGTCGGCGCGGATCCTCCCGCGCACCTCGGCCGGGTAGACCTGGGAGCGGACGCTGATCTCGTGCAGGGCCTGCGCCTCCTGGCGCACGTACTCCTGGGCGGCCCCGCGGCCCTCCCAGACGCCCGCGATCGCCAGGCCCAGGACGATCGCGTAGATCACCCCGATCATCATCGTCATGTACTCGATGACGTCCGGGGTCTCGTTCGGATCGTCGTCCTCGCTGATCCTGCGGTGGTTGAAGAAGGCGATGGACAGCACCACGGCACACGCCGCGGCCATCGCGAGGGACAGGACGAGCCATTCCGACAAGATGACTCCCAATCGATGAGCGGTGGGTGCGGCCTAGCGCGGGCGCAGCGCGACGATCGCGAGCACGGCGGGGGCGGCGGTCATGAGGGTGAAGGTGACCGGGGAGACGTGGTGCTCCACCGGCTTGCGGGTGGGGGTGTGGTAGCTGGGGCGGGCGACGGGCTTGGGCTTGGGCGCGGGGGCCGGCGTCGGCGGGGGCGGTGGCGGTGGCTCGGGCTCGGGCGCGGGCGGGGGCGGCGCGGGCGCCTTGTACACCCGGGGCGGCGCGGGCGCCGGCGGCTTCGGGGCCGGTGCGGGCGGTGGCGGCGGGGCCGGGGCCGGCCGGGGCGGCTCGGGGGCCGGCTTCGGCGGCGGTGGCGGAGTGGGCTTCGGCGGCGGCTTCGGCGGCGGAGTGGGCGGCGGCGGAGGCGGTGGGGGCGGCGGCTTGGGTGTCGGCTTGGGCGGGCACGGCGGAGGAGGCGGCGGGCAGTCGTGCGCGTGGCCCTTGCCGCGGTGGCCGCAGGTGTGTCCGTGGCCGTGGCCGCCGTGATGTCCGCCACCCCGGCCGGCCCCGCCGCCGCCGCTTCCGGCGTACGCGTACAGCTCGACGACGCCCGTCCCGTCGGCGGTGCCGACCGTCGCGTAGGCGCAGCTATCGGCCACGGCCGGTGTGGCGGAAAGGGATGCCCACAGCAGGACCGGGATCGCCAGCATGCGTCTGGCTAAGGCTCTGTTCACCCCGGGAGCATGGGCCCGCGCGCGCCCGCGCACGCGAGGCCCGGTACCGGTTCGCCTGATCGGGTGGAGTGTGGAGCATAGATGTTTGAGCCAGCTGGGGACCGCTTCGCAGAGTTCGCGGTCGAAATCTCAAATGGTATTTGTCGGCTTCTTCTTCGCAGGTGGCGGGGGCCGCACGTGCCTTTGGTGTGTGACCAAGAACGGACCGCCAATTTCCGCTTTTGCTCGCCCTGTTGGGAAATGATCAGTACATTCGGCTCGGACAGCAGTCCGACCACGGCACGACGAGGCTTGGAGACCCCGATGGAACGCCCCGCCTGGGCCCCGCCAGGCATCGACATATCGGTGCCCAGTGTGTCCCGCATCTACGATTACTACCTGGGCGGCTCCCACAATTTCGAGGTCGACCGCCAGGCCGCCCGCCGCGCCATGGAGTTCATGCCGGGCCTGCCCAAGATCATGCAGGCCAACCGGGCCTTCATGCGCCGCGCCGTCCGGCACGCCGTGGCCGAGGGCGTCACCCAGTTCCTCGACATCGGCTCCGGCATCCCGACCTTCGGCAACGTCCACGAGATCGCCCGCAACGCCAGCCCCGAGGCCCGCGTCGTCTACGTGGACCACGACCCGGTGGCCGTCGCCCACAGCCGCGCCGTCCTGGCCGGGGACGACCGCACCGGCGTCGTCCCCGCGGACCTGCGCAAGCCGCAGGACATCCTCGGCTCCGCCGAGGTCGGCCGGCTGCTCGACCTGGAACGGCCCGTCGCGCTGCTGCTCGTCGCCGTACTGCACTTCCTGGAGGACACCGACCGGCCGTACGAGGCCGTCGCCGAGCTGCGCGACGCCCTGGCCCCGGGCAGCATGCTGATCCTCACCCACGCCTCCTACGAGGGCATCCCGCTCACCGAGGAGGTCGCGGGCGGCGCCGTCGGCGTCTACCGCGACATCCGCAACCCGCTCGTCATGCGCGGCCACGAGCAGATCACCGGCTTCTTCGACGGGTTCGAGCTGCTGGAGCCGGGCCTGGTGTCCATGCCCGACTGGCGCCCCGAGGACACCGGACCCCTCGCGGACGGCGAGGCGCCCGAGGATCCGTACGCCTTCTCGGGCTACGGCGGCGTGGGACGCAAGGCGTGAGACTCCCCGCCCCGACGCCGCCGCCCGCCGGCCCGCGCCCGGCCGGCCCCGCCTCCGCGACGCCCGCCCACGGCACCCCCGCCCCCGCTCCCGGTGCCGGCTCCGCCCCAGCCGGGGCTGGGGCCGCCGGACGGCGGGTGCCCCCGCAGGCCACCCCGGACCCCGCCCAGCAGCCCGGCCCGCCCCAGGGCCGGGCGTCGGTGCGTGAACTGCGCAGCGGCCTGGAGGACCGGATCGCCCGCTTCGCCACGATCTGGGGCCGGGCGATCTTCCCCGTCACGGCGACCTCCCTGACCCGCCCCGAGTTCGAACAGCACCTCGTCCCCCTCGCCCGGACCCTGACCGAGGCCCTGCACGCCCGCCCCTTCGACGCGGGCGTCGCCCAGGGCGTGGGCGCCGAGCTCGTCGCCGTGCACTGCACCGACCCGGAGGCGCTCGCGGGCACCCTCGGGGTGGTCGAGTCCTACCTCGTGCTCTACTGCGGGCCCGACGGCGCAGGGACCGAGGGCAAGGAGGAGTACCGCTCCCGCTGCGCCCGGCTCCAGCACGGCATAGCCGCCGGCTTCGCCCGCGCGCTGCGCGAGCGCACCCTGCGGGAGCAGGAGGCCATCGCCCGCTCCGCGCTGACCGCCCGCAGCGACGCCCAGCAGGCCCTGCACGCCAGCGAGGAGCGCTTCCGGGCGGTCTTCGAGGGCGCGGCCGTCGGCATCGGCATCGCCGACCTCGACGGCAACGTCCTGGAGGTCAACGACACCCTGCTGAAGATGTTCGGCGGCCTGGAGGGCCACGTCCGCAGCCGCAACGTCAGCGAATGGGGCCACCCCGACGACACCCCGCACGTCTGGCGGATGTACGGGGAGCTCGTGCGCGGGGAACGCGAGCACTACCGCGTCGAGAAGCCCTACTACCGCCACGACGGCACCGTGCTGTGGACCAACCTGACGGTGTCCCTGCTGCGCGACGCCGACGGAGTGCCCCAGTACCAGCTGGCCCTGATGGAGGACACCACCGAACGCCGGCTGCTCAACCTCCGGCTGCGCTACGAGGCCACCCACGACGCGCTGACCGGCTTGCCCAACCGCACGCTGTTCTTCGAGCGGCTGGAGAAGGCCCTGGGCGGCGCCCCCGGCAGCCGCTTCGGCCTGTGCTACCTCGACCTGGACGGCTTCAAGACGGTCAACGACAGCCTCGGCCACTCCGCGGGCGACCGGCTCCTCGTCGAGGTCGCGGACCGGCTGCAGAGCTGCGCCACCGGGCCGGGCGAGGTCGTGGCCCGCCTCGGCGGCGACGAGTTCGTCGCCCTCACCACCAGCCCCGCCGGCGGCACCGGCGAGGACCCCGGAGAGAAGGTGACCGACCTCGCGGTGCGCATCCTGTCCGCGCTCTCCACCCCCATCCGGCTGGAGGGCCGGGAACTGTCGGTGCGCGGCAGCATCGGCATCGTCGAGGGCCGCGCGGGGGAGCGCACCCCGGCGGAGGTGCTGCGCAGCGCCGACATCACCATGTACCGGGCCAAAGCGGCCGGCGGCAACCGCTTCGAGTTCGCCGACGCGGAGGCCGACGCCCGGGCCATCACCCGCCACGGCCTGACCAACGCCCTGCCGGCGGCGCTGGAGCGCGGCGAGTTCTTCATCGAGTACCAGCCCCTGGTGCACATGCACGACGGCAGCGTGCACGGCGCGGAGGCGCTGGTGCGCTGGTCGCACCCCCAGTACGGGGTGCTCGGCCCGGACCGGTTCATCCCGCTCGCCGAGCGGACCGGGCTGATCGTGCCGCTCGGCCGCTGGGTGCTGGAGGAGTCCGTCCGCCAGGCCCGCAACTGGCAGCGCCAGCACGGCGGGGCCGCCCTGCGCGTCAACGTCAACCTCTCGCCGACCCAGCTCCACCACCCCGGCCTGGTCGCCGACACCGTCCGGGTGCTGGAGGCCTCCGGGCTCGCCCCGGGCGCCCTGTGCCTGGAGGTCACCGAGTCTGCCCTGATCGGCGCCGACGACGAGCTCCTCGAACCGCTGCGCCGGCTCGCCGCGCTCGGCGTGGACATCGCCCTCGACGACTTCGGCACCGGCTACTCGAACCTGGCCAACCTGCGCCGCCTCCCGGTCAGCGTCCTGAAGCTGGACCGCTCCTTCACCCAGGGGATGCAGCAGCAGCCGGCCGACCCCGTGGACGTCAAGATCGTGGAGGGCATCGTCTCCCTGGCCCACAGCCTGGAACTGGCGGTGACCGTGGAGGGCGTGGAGACCGGCGCCCAGGCGGCCCAGCTCCGGGCCCTGGGCTGTGACACCGCCCAGGGCTGGTACTACGCCCGCCCCGGCGCCCCGGACCGGATCCACGCCCTCACCCTCTCGGACGCGGTCCCCACCCCCTGAGCCGGCCGGCCCCCGGCCGGGGTCCCGCCCGGGGTCCTGGCGGGTCAGCCCAGTCCGGCCTCCGTTCCCCGACCGGGCTCGCGCACCGCGGCCAGGACCCGCCGGTGCCGCTCGGAGGTGTCGGCGAGCAGCCGCGCGGCCGCCGGCAGCCGCTCGGCCTCGTACCCGTCGAGCACCGGCGCCCCGGCCTCCCCGGTCAGGGCCGCGCCCAGCGTCCGGCCCAGGGCCATCGCGTCCTGGATCCCGGTGTTCATCCCGAGCCCGCCGGCCACCGAGTGGACATGGGCCGCGTCCCCGGCCAGGAAGGCCCGGCCCACGCGCATCCGGTCGGCCATGCGGACGTTGACCCGCCAGGCGGAGAGCCAGGACGCTCCGGCGAGCCGTATCCCCTTCATCCGGGCGTGCCGGTCGAAGAGCCGCTGGAAGCCCTCCAGCGAGGGCGGCACCGGTTCGCCGTCGGCGTCCCTCTCGGGTGAGGCCTGGAGCTGGAACACCGGCGTCCCCGGTATCGGACAGAGCATCATGGCCCCGCCGTCCGAGGTGAACCACTGGTGCCAGACGTCCCGGCTCAGGTCCGGGGCCGTCACGTCGCCCAGCACCATCGTCCCGGTCTCCTCCGAGGTCCCCTCGAAGGCGATCCCGAGGAGCCCCCGGATCGTGCTCCGGCCTCCGTCGCAGCCGGCGAGGTACCCGGCGCGGACCGAGCCGCCGTCCGCCAGCCGCGCGGTCACCCCCTGCGGGTCCTGCTCGATCCCGGTGACCCGGGCACCGTGCTCCACCCGGACGCCGAGGGAGGCGAGGTGTGCGCGCAGGACGTCCTCGATCTGCCACTGGCCCAGGAACAGGATGTCCTTCAGCCGCGTGTCTTCGACCCGTGCCCCGTCGAAGTACTTGCGCAGCACCAGCTCCCGGCCCACCTCGGAGATCGGGCCGAGCAAGCCCAGATCCGCCATCGCGTCGAGGCCGTCCCGGTTGAGGCTCTTGCCGCGGGACTCGCGGTGCGGACGGGGCCGCTGGTCGAGCACGCGGACCGGGATGCCGCGGCGGGCGAGGTCGCAGGCCAGCGTGAGTCCGGTGGGGCCGCAACCCACGATCAGTACGTCGCTCATCGGAGTGTCCTCTCCTCGGTGCCGAATCGCTCGATGAACCAAGGAAAGCGCGACCCGGGCAAAAAAGCAACCGGGTCACGAAATTAACTGGGTCATTGTTTTGTGGTACGGTGGGGGCATGGAGAACATCACGGGTTCGCGCACGGGACTGCGCGAGAGCAAGAAGGCACGTACGCGGCAGCAGCTGGCCGCCACCGCACTCGAACTCTTCCTCGAACGCGGCTTCGACGCCGTGTCGGTGGCCGACGTCGCCGCGGCGGCCGAGGTGTCCAAGCCCACCCTGTTCCGGTACTTCCCGAGCAAGGAGGACCTGGTCCTCGACCGGTTCGCCGACCACCAGGACGAGGCGGCCCGGATCGTGCGCGAGCGTCCGGAGGGCCTGACCCCGGTCCGGGCGGTCCACGAGCACTTCCTGGCGGCACTCGCCGAGCGGGACCCCATCACCGGCCTCTGTGACCACCCGAACGTGCTCGCCTTCCAGGAGCTGCTGTACTCCACGGCCAGCCTGCAGACGCGGATCGCCCACTACACGGCAGGCGAGGTGGAAGCCCTGGCGGCCGCCCTGGAGGCGGAGGAAGTCCCCCCGTTCCCCGCACGGCTGGCGGCCCTGCACCTGGTGACCGTCCGCCACGAGCTGGGCCGGGAGAACTGGCGCCGGATCTCCGCCGGCCAGAGCGCCGACGCGGCCTACCCCGCGGCCGTCGCCGAAGCGGACGGGGCCTTCGCCATGCTGGCCGACGGTCTCGACCGGACCCTGGGCCCGCTCATACCCTCCTGACACCGGCGGACGGGACCGCCGAAAAGCCGGTCCGCGGAGGCGGGCGAGCGCAGGGTCGCCAGGTATGTCACCGAACTGGTGGGGGCGTTGGAGCGCCACGGCAACCGGCCGGCGCCCGGCCCCGGTCCCGGGCCGCTCAGCCCCGGCCCCCGGTCGTGGGCCCCGGTCGTGGGCCCCGGCCGCCGGCTCCTGGTCGTGGGCCCCGGCCGCCGGCCCCACGGTCCGGCCCCCGGCCCCCGTGAGCAGCGCGCCCGTTCGGGCGTGGGGCGCCGGCCGGGCGGTCAGTCGCCTACCAGCATGCGCTTCAGTTCGCGGGCCGCCCGTGGGGGTGCCACGTCCGTGCGGTGGGCCAGGGCGATGGTGCGGCGCAGCGGGGATCCCGCGAGGCGGGTGGCGCGCAGGCCCGGCCCGGCGTGCTCCACCACCATGGCCGGGACCACCGCGATGCCCAGCCCGGCCCGGACGAAGCCGAGGACCGCGTCCATCTCCCCACCCTCCACCGTGAACACCGGCTCGAACCCGGCGGCCCGGCACGCCGCCACCGTCAGGTCCCGCAGGTCGTAGCCGTGGCGGAACATCACCATCGGCTCCCCGCGCAGGTCGGCGATGGCCGGCTCCCCGCCGCCCGCCGGGGGCGGGAGGTCCGCGGACGAGACCACCACCAGGTCCTCCGTCAGCAGCTCCACCGTGGTCAGGGAGGGGGCCGAAGGCGGTAGCGGCAGCGCGATCAGGGCCAGGTCCAGCACCCCGCGCGCGAGTTCCCGTACCAGGTCCAGCGAGCCGCTCTCCTCGATCAGCAGCTCGATGCCCGGGTGCGCCGCGTGGAAGGCCCGCAGCACCCCCGGCAGCAGGCCGGTGCACACGCTCGGGGTCGCCCCCAGCCGCACCCGGCCGCGCCGCAGCTGCGCCAGCTCCTGCACCTCCAGCCGCGCCGTGTCCGCGTCCGCGAGGATCCGCCGCGCCAGCGGCAGCAGGGCCTCGCCCGCGTCCGTGAGCGCGATGTTCCCGCGCGCCCGGCTGAACAGCTCGGCGCCCAGCTCCCGTTCGAGCGCCTTGATCTGCTGGGACAGCGAAGGCTGCGCCACGTGCTCCCGTTCGGCTGCGCGCGTGAAGTGCCGCGTCTCGGCGACGGCCACGAAATAGACCAGCTGCTGGAACTGCATGCCCCCAGGCTAACGCCACCCATAGGCTTTGCCTATCGCGATCAGCTCCACCATGTCTTGGACCTCTCGGGACCTTGGTCCTTACCGTCAACGGCATGGCTCTGGCAACGCGGACGGATCGACGGCCGTCCACCACGCGCACGCTCTGGGACTCCACCGTCGGCAAGAAGTCCGTGATGGCCGCATCGGGCCTGGTGATGCTCGGCTACCTCGTCGCGCACATGCTCGGCAACCTGAAGATCTTCTTCGGGGCGGACGAGTTCAACGGCTACGCCCACTGGCTGCGCACCCTCGGCTCCCCGTTCCTGCACCACGAGTGGGCCCTGTGGATCGTCCGCGTCGTCCTGGTCGCCGCCGTCGTCGCCCACGCCGTCTGCGCCTACCAGCTCAGCCGCCGCGACATCAAGGCGCGCCCGGTCAAGTACGCCCGCAAGCGCCGCCGCGCGAGCTACGCCACCCGCACCATGCGCTGGGGCGGGATCATCCTCGGCCTCTTCATCGTCTGGCACCTCCTCGACCTGACCACGCTCACCGTCAACGAGCGGGCCTGGGCCGGCCACCCCTACGAGAACGTCCTGTCGACCTTCTCCACCTGGTACGGCAACACCGTCTACATCGTGGCCATGGCCGCCCTCGGCCTGCACGTCCGCCACGGCTTCTGGAGCGCCGCCCAGACCCTCGGCGCGGGCAACGCCCGGCGCGACCGGACCCTGAAGTCCCTGGCCGACGTCCTGGCCCTCGTCCTCTTCGCGGGCTTCGTGTCCGTCCCCGTCGCCGTCATGACCGGAGTGGTGAGCTGACCATGAGCACCGAGAACGGAACGTACGCCGAGAACGACACGTACACGGAGAACGGAACCCACACCGAGAACGGCGACCGCACCGAGTACGCCGCCTACACCACCGGCGACCCCGTCCGCGACACCAAGGCCCCCGGGGGCCCGATCGCCGAACGCTGGGACCGCCGCCGCTTCGAGGCGAAGCTGGTCAACCCGGCCAACCGCCGCAAGCACACCGTGATCGTCGTCGGCACCGGCCTGGCGGGCGGTGCCGCCGGCGCGACCCTCGCCGAGCAGGGCTACCACGTGGTCCAGTTCTGCTTCAGCGACTCCCCGCGCCGCGCCCACTCCATCGCCGCCCAGGGCGGCATCAACGCCGCCAAGAACTACCGCAACGACGGGGACTCCGTACACCGGCTCTTCTACGACACCGTCAAGGGCGGCGACTTCCGCGCCCGCGAGTCCAACGTCCACCGCCTCGCCCAGATCTCCGTGGAGATCATCGACCAGTGCGTGGCCCAGGGCGTACCCTTCGCCCGCGAGTACGGCGGCCTCCTCGACACCCGCTCCTTCGGCGGCGTCCAGGTCTCCCGCACCTTCTACGCCCGCGGCCAGACCGGCCAGCAGCTGCTGCTCGGCGCCTACCAGGCGCTGTCCCGGCAGATCGCCGCCGGCAACGTCGAGCTGCACGCCCGCACCGAGATGCTCGACCTGATCACCGTCGACGGCGTGGCCCGCGGCATCGTCGCCCGCGACCTGATCACCGGCAGCATCGACACGTACTACGCCGACGCCGTGGTCCTGGCCACAGGCGGCTACGGCAACGTCTTCTACCTCTCCACCAACGCCATGAACTCCAACGCGACCGCCGTCTGGCGGGCGCACCGGCGCGGCGCGTACTTCGCCAACCCCTGCTTCACCCAGATCCACCCCACCTGCATCCCGCGCACCGGCGACCACCAGTCCAAGCTCACCCTGATGAGCGAGTCCCTGCGCAACGACGGCCGCATCTGGGTCCCCAAGGCCAAGGGCGACACCCGCCCCGCCGCCGAGATCCCCGAGGCCGAGCGGGACTACTACCTGGAGCGGATCTACCCCTCCTTCGGCAACCTCGTCCCCCGCGACATCGCCTCCCGCGCCGCGAAGAACGTCTGCGACGAGGGCCGCGGCGTCGGCCCCGGCGGCCAGGGCGTGTACCTCGACTTCGCCGACGCCATCCGCCGCATGGGCCGCGACAAGGTCGCCGAGAAGTACGGCAACCTCTTCGAGATGTACGAGCGGATCACCGCGGAGGACCCGTACGAGGTCCCCATGCGGATCTACCCGGCCGTCCACTACACGATGGGCGGACTGTGGGTCGACTACGACCTCCAGACCACCGTCCCCGGCCTGTTCGCGATCGGCGAGGCCAACTTCTCCGACCACGGCGCCAACCGCCTCGGCGCCTCCGCCCTGATGCAGGGCCTCGGCGACGGCTACTTCGTGCTCCCCTCCACCATCAACGACTACCTCGCCCGCCACCCGCACCCCCAGCCGGTCGACGACAGCCACCCCGAGGCCGCCGCCGCGGTCCGCGAGACCCGCGACTGCCTCGCCAAGCTGCTCGCCGTCGACGGCGACCGCACACCCGACTCCTTCCACCGCGAGATCGGCGAACTCATGTGGGAGTACTGCGGCATGTCCCGCACCGAGGAGGGCCTGCGCAAGGCACTCGCCCGCATCCCCGAGATCCGCGAGGAGTTCTGGCGGCGCATCAAGGTCCCCGGCAGCGGCGAGGAGTTCAACCAGTCGCTGGAGAAGGCCAACCGCGTCGTCGACTACCTGGAACTCGCCGAGCTGATGTGCCTCGACGCCCTCCACCGCGCCGAGTCCTGCGGCGGCCACTTCCGCGAGGAGTCCCAGACCCCCGACGGCGAAGCCGCCCGCCGCGACGAGGAGTTCGGCTACGCCGCCGCCTGGGAGTACCAGGGCACCGGCACCGCCCCCGTCCTGCACAAGGAAGACCTCGTCTTCGAGTACGTCCACCCCACCCAGCGGAGCTACGCATGAAGCTCACCCTGCGCGTCTGGCGCCAGCAGAACGCCGACGCCCCCGGCGCCATGGCCTCCTACGAGGTCGACGGCATATCGAAGGACATGTCCTTCCTGGAGATGCTCGACACCCTCAACGAGGACCTCATCCTGCGCGGCGAGGACCCGGTCGCCTTCGACCACGACTGCCGCGAGGGCATCTGCGGCGCGTGCAGCCTCGTCATCAACGGCGACGCCCACGGCCCCGAACGCACCACCACCTGCCAGCTCCACATGCGCTCCTTCGCCGACGGCGACACCATCGACGTCGAACCCTGGCGGGCCTCGGCCTTCCCCGTGGTCAAGGACCTCGTCGTCGACCGCAGCGCCTTCGACCGGATCATCCAGGCCGGCGGCTACATCACCGCCCCGACCGGCTCCGCCCCCGAGGCGCACGCCACCGCCGTGCCCAAGCCGGCCGCGGACTCCGCCTTCGAACACGCCGAGTGCATCGGCTGCGGCGCCTGCGTCGCGGCCTGCCCCAACGGCTCCGCGATGCTGTTCACCTCCGCCAAGGTCAACCACCTGAACGTGCTCCCGCAGGGCTCGCCCGAGCGCGAGACGCGGGTGCTGGACATGGTGGCGCGGATGGACGACGAGGGCTTCGGCGGCTGCACCCTGACCGGCGAGTGCGCCACCGCCTGCCCCAAGGGGATCCCGCTGCCGTCGATCGCCGCGATGAACAAGGAGTGGCTCCGCGCCCTGCGCAAGGCCTGAGCGCGCACCCCGGTCCCGTACGGGCCGCCCTGGGCCGATCGGCTGACCCGATCCGCCGACCGGGCGCTCGTACGGGCCGTACGCCGTGCCGTGCCCCGGCCCGGTCCGGTGCGTGGGGTTCAGTGGACCCCATGCCCCAAGCCCCCGCCGGGTCCGGACCGCGCCGCCGCACCGCGCTGGCCGCCGCCCTCGCCGGCCTGGCCGCGGCCGGCTGCACGGCCGAGGACACCGCGACCCGCCGGAAGCCGCCCGGCCCCGCCCCCGGCCGGCCCGCCGACAAGGACGCCCTCGTCATGGTGATCCGGCACGCGGAGAAACCCTTCGCCGGAGCCACCGGCGAGGACGACGAGGGCAACGAGGATCCCGGCTTCCTCGCCGGCCGGGGCCGCCGCCGCGCGGAAGAGCTGCCCCGGCTCTTCGGCCCGGCCCACAGTGCCCGGCTGCCCCGGCCCGCCGCGCTGTACGCGACCGGCGGGCCGCGGACCGCCCCCGCCCGGTCCCGGCAGACCCTGGCGCCCCTGGCCGCCGCCCTGCGGGTCCCCGTACGCTCGCAGTTCGCGCTCGGCGCCGAAGCGGGGCTGGCGCGGGCCGTACTGGAAGCCCGGGCGCCCGTACTCGTGTGCTGGGAGGCCGCCGGGATCCCCCGCCTGGTCCACGCCCTCGGCGCGCACCGCGTCATCGGCGTCCCCGCCGCCTGGCCCGACCGCTACGACCTCGTCTGGACGCTCACCCGCACCCGCGGCACGTGGGCCTTCCGCGAACTCCCGCAGGCACTGCTGCCCGGCGACGCCTGACCCCGCCGCCGGCGTCTACAGCCCCAGCGCCCGCGCCAGGTAGGGCGCGGTGCGGGAATCCGGGGAGGCGGCCACCGCCGGCGGCGGGCCCGCGGCCGTGATCCGGCCGCCCTCCGCACCGCCGCCCGGGCCCAGGTCCACGACCCAGTCCGCGCCCGCCACCACCTCCATGTCGTGCTCCACGACCACCACCGAGTGCCCCGCGTCCACCAGCCCGTGCAACTGCCCCAGCAGCACCCGCACATCGGCCGGGTGCAGCCCCGTCGTCGGCTCGTCCAGCAGGTACAGGGTGTGGTCCCGGCGCAGCCGCTGCAGCTCCGTCGCCAGCTTGATGCGCTGCGCCTCGCCGCCCGACAGCTCCGTCGCCGGCTGCCCCAGCCGCAGGTAGCCCAGCCCGATCTCCTCCAGTGCCCGCAGGCTGCGCGCCGCCGCCGGGACCTCCTCGAAGAACCCGGCCGCCGCCTCCACGGTCAGGCCCAGCACCTCCGCGATGGTCAGCCCCGCGTAACGCACCTCCAGCGTCTCGGCGTTGTACCGGGCGCCCGCGCACGTCGGACAGGGGGCGTACGTGCTGGGCAGGAACAGCAGCTCCACCGAGACGAAGCCCTCGCCCTGGCAGGTCTCACAGCGCCCGCCCGGCACGTTGAAGGAGAACCGGCCCGCCTTCCAGCCGCGCGCCCGCGCCTCGGGAGCGGCCGTGAACAGCTTGCGGACCACGTCGAACAGGCCCGTGTACGTGGCCAGGTTGGAGCGCGGGGTCCGTCCGATCGGCTTCTGGTCCACCTCCACCAACCGCCGCACGGGAAAGCCCGGTTCGGCCAGCCGCCCGGCCACCTCGCCCGCCAGCACCTGCCCCACCAGGGTGGACTTCCCCGAACCGGACACCCCCGTCACCGCCGTGAACACCCCGAGCGGGAACTCCACGTCCACGCCCCGCAGGTTGTGCCGCTCCACGCCCGACAGCCGGATCGAGCCGGACGCCGGGCGCGGGGTCCGCCCGCGCCCGGACGCCGGCGGCGCGAACAGGTGCCGTGCCGTCGCCGACTCCCCGACGGCCGCCAGCTGTGCCGGGGGCCCGCTGTACAGCACCCGCCCGCCGTGCTCCCCGGCCAGCGGTCCCACGTCCACCACCCAGTCGGCGCGGCGCACCACGTCCAGGTGGTGCTCCACCACGAAGACGGTGTTCCCCGCCGCCTTCAGCCGCTCCAGCACACCGAGCAGCGCCTCGGTGTCCGCCGGATGCAGCCCCGCCGACGGCTCGTCCAGTACGTACACCACCCCGAACAGCCCCGACCGCAGCTGGGTCGCCAGCCGCAGCCGCTGGAGCTCGCCCGCCGACAGGCTCGGCGCGGTCCGGTCCAGGCTCAGGTAGCCGAGCCCGAGTTCCGTCACCGGCGCGATCCGCGCCCGCAGGTCCCCGGCCAGCACCCGCGCCGCCTCGTCCGCCGGCGGCGCGGCGGCCAGTACGCGGTCCAGGTCGTCCAGCGCCAGTGCCGCCAGCTCCGCGATCGTGCGGCCCGCGAAGGTCACGGCCAGCGCCTCCGGCCGCAGCCTGCGCCCCTGGCACGCCGGGCACGGGGCGTCGGTGAGGAACTTCTGCGCGCGCGCCCGCAGCGTGGCGCTCTTGGTGTCGGAGAAGGTCCGCATCACGTAGCGGTGGGCGCTCATGTACGTGCCCTGGTAGGGCCTTTGGATCCGGTCGGCCTCCCGCACCGGGTGCACGGTGACCACGGGCTGCTCCTCGGTGAACAGGATCCACTCGCGGTCCTCGGCCGGCAGCTCCCGCCAGGGCCGGTCCACGTCGTGGCCGAGCACGTCGAGGATGTCGCGCAGGTTCTTTCCCTGCCAGGCGCCCGGCCAGGCGGCGATGGCGCCCTGACGGATCGACAGGCTCGGGTCCGGCACGAGGAGTTCCTCACTCGTGCGGTGGATCCGGCCCAGCCCGTGACAGGAAGGGCAGGCCCCCGCGGCCGTGTTGGGGGAGAAGGCGTCCGAGTCGAGCCGCTCGGCGCCCGGCGGGTAGGTCCCGGCCCGCGAGTACAGCATCCGCAGGGAGTTGGAGAGCAGGGTCACCGTCCCCACCGAGGACCGCGAACCCGGGGCGGAGCGACGCTGCTCCAGGGAGACCGCGGGCGGCAGTCCGGTCACCGAGTCCACCTTCGGGGCGCCGATCTGGTGGATCAGCCGGCGCGCGTAGGGGGCCACCGACTCGAAGTACCGGCGCTGTGCCTCGGCGTAGAGGGTGCCGAAGGCCAGGGAGCTCTTACCGGAGCCGGAGACCCCGGTGAAGACGGTCAGGGTGTCGCGCGGGATGTCCACGTCCACCCCGCGCAGGTTGTGCTCCCGGGCGCCGCGTACCCGTACGCAGGGATCGGGGGCGTCCGGCCGGCCGGGCTCGCCGGGGGTGTCGGGGGTGTCGGGGGAGTGGTGCATTCGCCCCAGTTTAGAGCCCCGGGCCCCCGGGGGCCGGGCCGGCCGGGCTCAGCCCGGTGATCCGGGCCAGCCGGGTGAAGGAGTCCAGCAGGGCCGTGCGGTCGTACGTGGAGGTGGTGACCAGCAGCTCGTCCGCCCCGGTGGCCCCGGCGACCCCGGCCAGGGCGGCGGCCACCTGCTCCTCCGTCCCGGCGATGTGCCCGGCGAGGCCGCCCTCGTACAGCTCCCGCTCCTTCGGGGTCATCTCCAGCGCGGCGACCTCCTGCGCCGGGCGCAGCGGCGGGAAGCTGCCCCGGGTCCGGGAGCGGGCCAGGGCCCAGGCCTCGGGGAGCAGGATCCGCCGGGCAGCCTCCTCGGTGGCGGCGACCGCGACCGTCCCGGAGACCACCACGTACGGCTGCGCCGCCCACGGGGACGGCCGGAACTCCTCGCGGTACCGGCGCACCGCCTCCGCGACCTTGGCGCGCCCGCGCAGGTCGCCGACCACCACCGGGAGTCCGGCCCGGGCGGCGATCCCCGCGCCCTCGCCGGTGGCCAGGACGAAGGGCGGGATCCGCAGCCCCTCGGCGGGCCGGGCGTGCACCTCGGGGTGGGCGCGCTGGGTGCCGTCGATCCAGCCGAGCAGTTCGGCCAGCTGCTCCTCGAAGCGGTCGGCGTCGGCGGTGTCCCGGCCCAGGGCGCGGCGGATGCCGCCGGTGAAGCCGACGGAGCGGCCGAGGCCCATGTCGATCCGGCCGGGGAAGAGGGCTTCGAGGACCCCGAACTGCTCGGCCACCACGAGGGGCTGGTGGTTGGGCAGCATCACGCCGCCGGTGCCGACCCGGATCCGCCGGGTGGCGGCGGCGACGGCGGCGGCCAGTACGGTGGGCGCGGAGCCGGCGACGCCGGGCACGCTGTGGTGCTCCGACACCCAGAAGCGGTGGTAGCCCAACCGGTCCGCCGCGCGGGCCAGTTCCACGGTCTCGCGCAGGGCCTCGGGGGCGGGGTGCCCCTCGCGGGTGCGGGACCGGTCGAGGATCGAGACTTTTCGGATCACACCCGTCTCAACGCGCGTCGGCGCCGGTGATTCCCGGGCCCCGGTCGTGACGTCGTCCGTTTGTCGTACCGGACGCCTAGGCTGCGGGCATGACACAGACCCCGCCCCGCCGTCCGCTCGCCGTCTTCGACATCGACAACACCCTCGCGGACACCAGTCACCGCCAGCACTTCCTGGAGGGGCGCCCCCGCGACTGGGCGGGGTTCTTCGGGGCCGCGCCGGCGGATCCGCCGCTCGCCCGGGGCGTGGCGCTGGCGGCGGAGCGCGCGGCCGACTGCGAGGTGGTGTACCTGACCGGGCGGCCCGAGCGGTGCCGCGCCGACACCCTGGACTGGCTGGCCCGGCACGGGCTGCCGGAGGGCCGGGTGTGGATGCGCGGCGACCAGGACCGGCGCCCGGCCCGGCTGACGAAGCTGGAGGTGCTCCGGCGCATCGCCCGGGGGCGCGAGGTGCGGGTGCTGGTCGACGACGACGAACTCGTCTGCGAGGCCGCCCGTGCGGCCGGCTTCCGGGTGGTCCTGGCGGACTGGGCGGCGGACGCGCCGGAACTCAAGCAGGCGCAGGAGGACGAGGGTCGCACCTGACGCCCCGCCGCCCGCCCGCCCTCGGGTCCTTCCCGTTCCCCGGTCCCGCCGGTTGCTCAGTCCTCGCCGTCGAGGCGGAAGCCGACCTTCAGTCCGACCTGGTAGTGCGCGACCTGCCCGTTCTCGATGTGTCCGCGCATCTGCGTGACCTCGAACCAGTCCAGGTTGCGCAGGGTCTGCCCCGCGCGGGCGATCCCGTTCCGGATGGCCTGATCGATGCCCTCGTGGGAGGTGCCGACGATCTCGGTCACGCGGTAGGTGTGGTTGGACATGGGGGTCTCCCGCCAGTCGTCGCTGTTGCCTTGTTCCACGGTGCCCCAGTAAGCCCGGGTCCGCGAACTATGCGTGAACAATCCCGGGCGAAAGGGGGTTGACCCGCTCATTGGTCTATGCCAATTTCAAGCCATCGGAGATCCATCCCCAGAAGGTGACCCCTCGTGAAGATGCGCTTCCTCGCCGTGTGCACCGCCCTCGCGGCAGCGACCGCCCTCACCGGCTGCGGCCAGTCGGCGGGATCCGGCGGGGGCTCCGACAAGGTGACCCTGTGGCTGATGAAGGGCAGCGCCTCCGAGGACTTCATCCGGAAGTTCACCGCCGACTTCGAGAAGCAGCACCCCGGCATCGACCTGGAGGTGAGGATCCAGGAGTGGAAGGGCATCGGCGACAAGGTCAACGCCGTCCTCGGTGGCAAGTCCGAGGACCGCGCCGACGTCATCGAGGTCGGCAACACCCAGGTCGCCCAGTACGTCGAGACCGGCGGCGTCTCCGAGGTCACCCTCGAAGGCCTGCGCGAATGGGGCAGCAAGGACTGGCTCAAGGGCCTCTCCGACCCGGGAAGCGTCAACGGGGCGCAGTACGGCGTCCCGTGGTACGCCGCCAACCGGGTGGTGATCTACAACAAGGACCTGTTCGCGGCCGCCGGGATCAAGACCCCGCCCAGGAACCGCCAGGACTGGATCGCCGCCACCCAGAAGCTCGACAAGGGCGAGCAGCAGGGTATCTACCTGCCCGGCCAGAACTGGTACGTCCTCGCCGGGTTCGTCTGGGACGAGGGCGGCGACCTCGCCGTCGAGACCAGCGGCCAGTGGGTCGGCGCCCTCGACGACGAGAGGGCCCTCGCCGGAATGGACTTCTACAAGCAGCTCCAGGCCCTCGGCGACGGCCCCAAGAGCGGCGACGAGGAGACGCCCCCGCAGTCCGAGGTCTTCGCCCGCGGGCAGGTCGCCCAGATCATCGCCACCCCCGGCCAGGTCGCCCAGATCGAGGCCGCCAACCCGGCCCTCAAGGGCAAGCTCGGCTTCTTCCCCATCCCCGGCAAGACCGCCGACAAGGCCGGCGCCGTCTTCACCGGCGGCTCCGACCTGATCATCCCCGAGAAGACCGCCCACCGGGCCCGCGCCGTGGACGTGATCACCGCCCTGGTCAGCGAGAAGTGGCAGACCGAGCTCGCCCGCACCATGAGCTACGTCCCCAACAAGACCACCCTCGCCCGCGTGGTCGAGGGCAACGACGGCGCCGCCGCCATGGCCCCCGGCGCCGCCCAGGGCCGCGCCACCCCGAAGTCCGCGCGCTGGGCCGAGGTCGAGGCCGCCAACCCGATCAAGCCCTACATGACGGCCGTGCTCAGCGGCCAGGACCCCCGCCAGGCGGCGAAGGCGGCCTCCGACACCATGAGCCGGGTCCTCAACTCCGACCGCTGACCGCCGCGGGCGGGGGACCCGCCGCGGCGCCGACCGCCGAGTTCAGCCTCCGCACATCCGGGGGCCGCCGGTCGGCCATGTCGAATCCAGCCGGTCACGGAAGAAGTAGAGGAGCCGGGCCCGCCACCCGCGGACCCGGCTCCCCGTGCCCGGACCAGGAGCAGCCATGACCATCGCCCCCCTGTCCCCGTCCCCCCTCGCACACCCGGCCCCGGTCGCCGCCCCCACGGCCCCCGAGGCCCCCGCCACCCCCCGCTACACCGTCCGCCTCGCCCGCGACGAGGACGAGGTCCGCGCCGCCCAGCGGCTGCGCCACCAGGTCTTCGCCGGAGAGCTCGGCGCCCGCCTCGACGGCCCCGAGCCCGGCCTGGACGCCGACGCCTTCGACGCCTACTGCGACCACCTCCTCGTCCTCGACGAGGAGACCGGGCAGGTCGTCGGCACCTACCGGCTGCTGCCGCCGGAGCGCGCCGCCGTCGCCGGACGCCTCTACTCCGAGGGCGAGTTCGACCTCTCCGCCCTCGCCCCGATCCGCCCCGACCTGGTCGAGGTCGGCCGCTCCTGCGTCCACCCCGACCACCGCAACGGCGCCGTCATCGCCCTGATCTGGGCCGGCCTGGCCCGCTACATGGAGCGCACCGGCCACAACTGGCTCGCCGGCTGCTGCTCGATACCGCTGGCCGACGGCGGGGTGCTCGCCGCCGCCACCCGCGAGGCCGTTCTCACCCGCAACCTCGCCCCGCAGGAGTACCGCGTCACCCCGCACCTGCCCTGGAGCCCCGGCGCGATCACCGTCCCCGGCCGCACGGAGCTGCCGCCCCTGCTGCGCGGCTACCTCCGCCTCGGCGCCTGGGTCTGCGGGGAGCCCGCCTTCGACGCCGAGTTCGGCTGCGCCGACCTGTACGTGCTGCTCTCCCTGCGCCGGACCAACCCGCGCTACCTGAACCACTTCCTCTCGCTCGCCCCGGGCGCATGAACACCTGGCTGCCCACCTCGCCCTGCACCCCCGGGGCCTGCGCCCACCAGCCGGGGCGCCCCGCCGGCGCGGTCCGGGCCGTGCTGCGGCTCGCCACGGCCCTCGCCCTGGTCCTGCTCGCCGTCCCGGCCGCCCCGGCGGTCCGGCTGCTCCCCGCCGGGCCCCGGCGCGCCCTGGTCCGGGCCTGGTCCGCCGCGCTCGTCCGGTCCATGGGCGTACGGATCACCGTGCACGGCAGCCCGGGCCCGGCCGGGGGCGGCCTGATCGTGGCCAACCACATCTCCTGGCTGGACGTCCCGCTCGTCGCCGCCGTCCTGCCCAGCCGGATGCTGGCCAAGAGCGAGATCGGCGCCTGGCCGGTGCTCGGCCCGCTCGCCGCCCGGGCGGGCACCCTGTTCATCGAACGCGACCGGATCCGGGCCCTGCCCCGCACCGTCGCGGCCCTCGCCGGGGCGATGCGGGCCGGGGACCGGGTCACCGTCTTCCCCGAGGGCTCCACCTGGTGCGGGCGCGCCCAGGGGCCCTTCCGGCGGGCAGCGTTCCAGTCGGCGCTGGACGCGCGGGTACCCGTACAGCCCCTGCGGATCGGGTACCGGCTGGCGGACGGATCGCTCGCCGGGGCGCCGGCCTTCGTCGGGGACGACCCGCTGACCGCCTCCCTGTGGCGGATCGCCCGGGCGCGCGGGGTGCGGGCCGAGGTCCGGCTGCTGCCGCGCATCCCGCCGGGCCGCCACGCCGACCGCCGCGCGCTGGCGGCGGCCGCGCGGGAGGCCGTACTCGGCACCACCGGGCGGGAACGGCCGCTGCTGACCGGCGTACCCGGACAGCAGCGGCCCGGCGGGGAGCCGGATCAGCCCTCGGCCACCGAGAGGGACAACGCGAAGCGGCCCGCCGCGTCCGTCCACCAGTGCGCCAGTTCCAGGCCCGCTTCCGCCAGTTCCTTGCGCACCCCGTCCTGACGGAACTTCGCGGAGACCTCCGTCAGGATGTCCTCGCCCGCCTCGAACGGCACCAGCAGGTCCAGCGCCCGGACCTTGACCGTCACCGCCTGCCGGGCCCGCAGGCGCATCTCGATCCACTCGTGCTCCCGGTTCCACACCGCCACGTGGTCGAAGTCGGCGGTGTGGAAGTCCGCGCCCAGCTCGCGGTCGATCACCGCCAGCACGTTCTTGTTGAACTCGGCGGTCACCCCCCGCGCGTCGTCGTACGCGGCCACCAGCACGGCCTCGTCCTTCACCAGGTCGGTGCCGAGCAGCAGCGCGTCCCCGGGCGACAGCATCGCCCGCACGGACGCCAGGAACGCCGCCCGCTCCGGCGGCAGCAGGTTCCCGATCGTGCCGCCCAGGAACACCACCAGCCGGGGCCCCTCGGAGTCCGGCAGGTGCAGCGGCTTGGTGAAGTCGGCCAGCAGCGCGTGCACCCGCAGGCCCGGATGCTGCGCGGGCAGCAGCTCGCCCGCGCCGACGAGGGCGCTCTCGCTCACGTCCACCGGCACGTACGTCCGCAGCGCGGGCATCGCCTCGATCAGGTGCCGGGTCTTCTCCGAGGAGCCGGAGCCCAGCTCCACCAGGGTGCGGGCCCCGCTCACCGCCGCGATCTCCCCGGCCCGCTCGAGCAGGATCTCCCGCTCGGCCCGGGTCGGGTAGTACTCCGGCAACCGGGTGATCTCCTCGAAGAGTTCACTGCCGCGGGCGTCGTAGAACCACTTCGGCGGCAGCTCCTTGGGGAAGCGCGTCAGGCCGTCGAGAACGTCGGCGCGCAGCGCCTTCTCGGCGGCGTGCTCGTCCAGGGTCCGGGTCAACTGGAAATCGCTCACGGGGAGGTCTCCTTGAGGGGGGTCAGGGCGACCCGCGTGCGGGTGGCGGTCAGCAGGGTCCGGTCGGGCACCTCGCACCAGCGGGCGTCGTCGTCGTGCGGCTCGGACGCCACGACCACGCGCCCCGCCGCCGGTTCGGCCAGGTACCACAGGGAGTCGCCCCAGGCGGTCGCCGCGATCGTGGCGCCGTCCGTGAGCAGCAGGTTCAGCCGGGAGCCGGGGGCCGCCTCGGACAGCTCGCGGACCGGCTCGGCCAGGGCGGTGCCGATGTCGTCTCCCTCCCGCAGCCGGCGCAGCACCAGCGCCCATACCAGCGCCGAGTCCGTGCGGGCGGCCAGCTGGAGCAGCTCCGGGGGCGGCAGGGCGGCGGCGAGCGGCCCCGCCGCGTCGGGCCAGTCGCGCACGGCCCCGTTGTGGCTGAACAGCCACGGGCCCGAGGCGAAGGGCGCCGCGGCGGCCTCCCCGTCCGCGCCCGGCAGCGTGGCGTCGCGTACGGCGGCCAGGAAGGCGCCGCTGCGCACCACGCGGGCGAGGTCGGCGAAGGTGAGGTCGCCCCAGACGGGCCCGGCGCGCCGGTAGCGGGCCGGGACCGGGTCGCCCTCGGCGTACCAGCCGAGGCCGAAGCCGTCCGCGTTGACGGTGCCGAACCGCTGGCGGCGCGGTTGCCAGGACTGGCGGACCAGGGAGTGCTCGGGCTCGCTCAGCAGCCGTTCCAGCGCCACGGGCGGCCCCAGGTAGGCGAGGTGACGGCACATCAGGCGTCCCTCGCGGTGCGGAAGCCGGAGAAGATCTGCCGCCGCACGGGCAGGTCCCAGTTGCGGAAGGTGCCCCGGCAGGCCACCGGGTCCACGGCGAAGGAGCCGCCGCGCAGCACCTTGTGCTCCGGGCCGAAGAACACCTCCGAGTACTCCCGGTAGGGGAAGGCGCGGAAGCCCGGGTAGGGCAGGAAGTCCGAGGCCGTCCACTCCCACACGTCGCCGATCAGCTGGCGCACACCCAGAGGGGAGGCCCCGGCGGGGTAGCCGCCCGCCGCGGAGGGGCGCAGGTGGCGCTGGCCCAGGTTGGCGTGGGCGGGGGTGGGGTCGGCGTCGCCCCAGGGGTAGCGGCGAGAGCGGCCGGAGGCCGGGTCGTGGCGGGCGGCCTTCTCCCACTCCGCCTCGGTCGGCAGCCGGCGGCCCGCCCAGCGGGCGTACGCGTCGGCCTCGTACCAGCTGACGTGCAGAACCGGTTCTTCATCGGGTACGGGCTCGGTCACCCCGAACCGGCGGCGCAGCCACTGGCCGCCCTCGCGGTGCCAGAACAGCGGCGCCCCGATGTCGTGCGCCCGGATCTGCTCCCAGCCCTCGGGGGCCCACCAGCGGGGCTCGCGGTAGCCGCCGTCCGCGATGAAGGCCTGGTAGGCGGCGTTGGTCACCGGGACCGTGTCGATCCGGAAGGCCGCCACCTCCCGCACGTGCGCCGGCCGTTCGTTGTCCAGGGCCCAGGGCTCGGTGGAGGTGCCCATGGTGAACGGTCCGCCCGGCACGAGGACTTCGGCCGCCGGGGGCGGGGGGCCCTGCGGCGGATCCGGGTCCGGGGCGGTCAGCACCGGAGCGCCGGCCCGCAGCTGATGGGTGATCAGCATCGTCTCGTCGTGCTGCTGTTCGTGCTGGGCGATCATCCCGAACACGAAGCCCTCGTCGAGCAGCGCCGTGCCCTCCAGCGGAGTGCGCTCCAGCAGCCCGAGGACGCGGCCGCGCACCTCCGCCGCGTAGCGGCGGGCCGCCTCCGGGCCCAGCAGGGGCAGCTTCGGCCGCTCGGAGCGGGGATGCTCGAAGGCGTCGTACAGGGAGTCGATCTCCGGGTGCATGGACTCCCGGCCGGCCACCCGGCCCAGCAGCCACAGCTCCTCCTGGTTCCCGATGTGCGCCAGGTCCCAGACCAGCGGTGACATCAGGGGGGAGTGCTGCGCGGTCAGGTCCTGGTCGCTCACCGCGTCGGTCAGCGCCGCGGTACGGGCCCGGGCGGCGGTCAGGGCGGCGGCGGCGCGCTCGCGCAGCAGCTCGGGGTGGATTCCGGGGCGGGTCTCGGCGGTCACGGGCGGGGTCCCTTCGCGACGGTCGGACGGCGCCGGTGTTCCCCCGCGCCGACTCCGGCGGTGGCGGTGGCGGTGGCGTGGGGCTTGACGGCTCGGGCCGCTGCTCCGGCTCTGCCGCCGGCTCCGGACTCGGCGCCGGCTCCGGATTCGGATTCGGCCTCGGCTTCGGCGTCGTCGGCGGGGCAGCGCCCGCGCCGCACGTAGCGGTCCGCGAAGGCGCCCACCGCGTCCTGGACCTCCCTGCCCGCGCCGAGCCGGGGCAGCGCCTCGGCCGCCGCCCGGAAGCACACGGCGGCGGCCGTGCGCAGCTCCGGATCCGCGAGCCCCGACCGGGCGGCGGTCCGCCACAGGCGGTTGCGCGGCGCGCACTGGGATCCGTACGCGTCGGCCAGCGCCTTCACCGCCCGGTAGGCGGTCTCGGCGGCCCCGGGGTCGTCGAAGAGCGCGTGCACGAGCGCGACCGGGACCAGCCAGCCGTCCTCGCCCGGCTGCGCGTCGATCATCCGCAGCTCCAGGTGGCCGCGCGGCCGGACGGGCGGGAAGAGGGTGGTGAGGTGGTACTCCAGGTCCTCGGCGGTGGGCCTGCGCCCGGCGGCCGTACGCGGCCCCGCGCGCAGCCATTCGCGGAAGCTCAGCCCGCTCGGCACCGTCCAGGGGCCGTCACCGGGCGCGCGTACGCACATCACCTCGGTGTCCAGGGCGTGCCGGACCCAGCCGGCCCGGGGCTCGGACGCCAGGGGCGGGGCCAGCGCGCGCCGCGGGTCGATGTCGCTCCAGATGCCCTGCCGCGCGCACCGCCAGCCCCGGTAGGGGCCGTCGCGGCGGCCGGGGGAGTTGGCGAAGACGGCGACCAGTACGGCACCCAGCAGATGGGCGAGGTGCCAGCGCCGCCCGTACCCGAGCGGGCCGGGCTCCTCGTGGCCGGCGTCCACGCAGACCTGCACGGAGGCGGAGGAGCGCATCATGGCGCGCCCGGCGGGGCCGGTCCGGTCGAAGTGGGCCTCCATCGCGTCGTAGCGCGGGCTGGACAGCAGCCGCTCGAGCTGCGTGCGGGGGTCCTGGCCGAGGCCGCGCAGGACGAGGCCCTGGGCGTCCAAGGCGCCGCGGACCGCGGTGAGATCGGCCCGCAGGCCGTCCAGGCAGGCGGTGAGGGAGTCGGCGGGGGCCGAGCTGAGTTCCAGCTGGCCGCCGGGCTCGACGGTGAGCCGGGAGTTCAGGGGCAGTGCGCGGGCTGCCGCGTGGGCGGCGTTCAGCCTCTCGGGGGGCAGGGGCAGCCAGGGCCGTTCGGCGTCCAGGACGAGCCATTCGAGCTCGGCACCGAGGAGGCGCGGCGGTCCGGTCTTGAAGCAGATGCCGTGGACGATGTCCTCGGCGGCCGCTTCGGTCAGGGGGTCGTCTTCGGCGTTCGGGGCTGATGGAGCGGGCGAGTTCTCGGGCATGACCGGAACCTCGTCTCCTGTCGTCGGCCGTGATGTCACCCGTGCCCTACCCCTCATCGGAGCGCTAATTCCTTTGCCGTTTCCCGTTCCGGGGCCCAGGATTGCGGCGTGAGCAGCAGATTGCGCGAGATCGCGCGGGAAAACGCGTTGATCGCGGCGTCCGGGGAGTACCGGACGCGGTCGGGGCGGCGTGTCTGTCTCGCCGCCGACCTGGCGGAAGCCAAGGCCGGAACCAGGATATACGGCCCGAACCGGGTCATACCGGGCGAAGAGCCCGTTGGGGGAGGCCGTACGACGGTCTTCGAGGTCACCGGGGAGAGCAGCACGGTCGCCGCGCGCCGCCTCGCGGCGGAGGGCGGCGTGGCGGTCCTGAACTTCGCCTCGGCCCGCAATCCCGGGGGCGGGTACGTCCGCGGCGCCAAGGCCCAGGAGGAGGCGCTGTGCCGCGCCTCGGCCCTGTACGAGACCCTGCTGGAGGCCCCGGAGTACTACGAGGTCCACCGGGCGGGAAAGAGCACCTTCTACACCGACCGGGTGATTCACTCCCCCGGGGTACCGGTCTTCCGCGACGACCGGGGCGAACTGCTGGACACCCCCTTCCGGGCCGGGTTCCTCACCTCTCCCGCCCCGAACGCGGGCACCATCCGCCGCCAGGAACCGGAGCGCGCGCACGAGATCCCGGCCGCCCTGGCCCGGCGCGCCGGGCTGGTCCTGGAGGTGGCCGCGCTGCACGGGTACCGGCGGCTGGTGCTGGGCGCGTGGGGGTGCGGGGTGTTCCGCAACGACCCGGCGCAGGTGGCGGAGGCCTTCCGCGCGGCCCTGACCGGCCGCTTCGCGGGGACCTTCGAGCGGGTCGCGTTCGGGATCCTGGACCGCGACCCCCGCACCCGCGAAACCTTCACCGCGGCCTTCGCCCCCCACTGACCCCGGCGGCTACTGCCAGCCGTACAGGACGCGCAGCCGGTCCACCACCAGGCGGAAGCGGGCCAGGTCCAGCGCGCAGGCCTCCCGGCGCATGCCCGCCTCGTGGACCCGCAGTACCCGGTCCAGGGCCACCCAGGACTCCCGGCCCGCACCGTCCCAGGGGCCCGAGCCGATCGCCACCCACTCCCGGTCGTGGTCGTGCCGCTTGCTGGATAGCTGGACGGCGAGCAGCGTCGCCCCGCCCGCCTCCCGCGCGACCACCAGCACCGGCCGGTCCTTGCCCCGCCCGTCGTTCTCCTCGAAGGGCACCCAGGTCCACACGATCTCCCCCGGGTCCGGATCCCCGTCCGGGTCGGGCGCGTACTCGGTGCGGACCGGGCCGATGGCGCGCGGATCGGCCTCGGTGGTGGCCGTCGGACCGCCCCGTCCGGGCTGCTCGACGTGGCTGCTGCCGTGGTGTGAGAGTGCCGTCATTTCGCGGAGAGTACTAGGCTTCGGGGCCCCGCCGTGCCGGCCCCGGCGGGGCGCACGGCAGCCGTTCACCGGGCGCCGCACGCGACCGCTGCGCCTCTCGGCGGTGGGGTCCCACCGCGGGAACGGACGGCGGGAAGCAGGGGCGTGCCCCGCGCGCGCGGGGGACTGCCGGCAGCCGACTCGGGCCGCGCCGAAGAGCTGCACACCCACCCTCCTCGAACGGGCCTCCGAAGCCACGGAGTCCGCGACCCGCGCGTACGCGGAGCCTTCGGCGTGGCGCGGCTGGCCGCGGCGCTCACCAGCCGATCGGCATGACGCGCGCCCCGCGCACCAGCATCTCCGTCTTCCAGACGACGTCCCCCACGACCTTCAGGCCCGGGAAGCGCGCCAGCAGCGCCGCCAGCGCCTCCTGGAGTTCCATGCGGGCCAGCTGGGCGCCCAGGCAGTGGTGGACGCCGTGGCCGAAACCGAGGTGCTGGTTGGAGGCGCGCCGGATGTCGAGGACGCCGGGTGCGGTGAAGCGCAGTGCGTCACGGTTCGCGGCGCCCGTCGCGACGAGGACCGGCTCCCCGGCCCTGACGAGCGTGCCGCCGACCTCGACGTCCTCGGTGGCGTAACGGGCCTGGCTCGCCCCGCGGCCCAGCGGCACGAACCGAAGGAGTTCCTCCACCGCCGGGGCGATCAGACCGGGATCGCGGCGCAGCAGCGCCAGCTGGTCCGGGTGGTCCAGCAGGGTGAGGACGAAGTTGGGGATCTGGGAGGCCGTCGTCTCGTGCCCGGCGACCAGGACCCCGACGCACAGGTCGACGAGCTCCGGCTCGGAGAGCCGGTCGTCGTCACCGTCGCGGGCCTCGATGAGGGCCGTCATCAGGTCGTCCCGCGGCTGCCGGCGGTGCAGTTCTATCAGCCCGGCCATGTAGCCGCGCAGTTCCTCCAGATTGGCGCCGAACTCCTCGGCCGTCAGCGAGCTGGTCGAGAGCGCCGCGTCGCTCCACACCCGAAAGCGCGGCCGGTCCTCGACCGGCACGCCCAGCAGCCGGCAGATCACGGCCACCGGGACGGGCAGCGCGAAGCGGTCCACGAGGTCGACCGGGGGGCCTGCCGCCTCCAGTTCGTCGAGCAGCTCCGCGGTGAGCGCGCGCACCTGGGGGCGCAGCTTCTCGACCTGCCGGACGGTGAAGGCCTTGGCCACCAGGGACCGCAGCCGGGTGTGGTCCGGAGGATCCATGCCGAGGATGCCGGACCCGCCGCGGCCCTCGGACTGCCGGGGTTCGTCGCGGGCGGCCGCCGCGGCGCGGCTGAACCGCGCGTCACCGAGCACGAGGCGGGCGTCCGCGTACCGGGTGACGAGCCAGGCCTCCTCGCCGTACGGCATCCGTACGCGTAAGAGGCCGGGCAGGCCGCGGACGCGCTCGTACTCCTCGGCGAGCCGGAGTCCTTCGGCCGTGTTGAAGGGGTAGGAGAGGGGGGTGGAGCCGGTGGCCGTCACGTCGACCTCCAAGGTCGCGAGCAGATGCCTGCAAGGTAGGACGGGCGGCTGTGGCGGTCAACGACGCCTCAGTACGCCGCTCTTGACGGATGTTCGGATGGCGCGAGATGACCACACCACGGTCGGCGTGAGGACGCCGTCCCGGCTACGTGGGAGGTGCCGGCCCGTCCACGGCCCGGCCGCGCTGCGTACCGGGGGGGCGAGCGGCGCGTCCGTCAGCGGACCCGGGCCCCGGCAGTCCCGCCCGGTTCCCGGCCTCGTCAGCGCCGGGCGGGAACTCCTGTCGGGCGTCCTACGTCTCACCTGTTGAGAGGACGATCACGGAGCATGCGGGGGTAGCGGTATGGCGATCACACTGGCGGAGGAGATCGTGCTGCTCTCGCTGGACGACGAGTCCGGCTCGGCGCAGCAGCGGCAGGCGGCCGGCTGGGCCGTCGCCGGGGGGTTCCTGCTCGAACTGGTCCTGGCCGAGCGGGTCTCCGTCAGTGGCGAGGCGCTCGTCGTGACGGACCCGAGTCCGACCGGGGAGCCGCTGCTCGACGGTCGCGTCGAGCTGATCGGGACCTGGCTGCGGGGACGCGGACGGCACCGTGCGACGGACTGGCTGACGAGGGACCAGCCCAGGGCCGTCACCGCGGCCGTGGAGCGGCTGTGCGAGCGCGGGGTGATCGTGGAGGAGAAGCGCAAGGTGCTCGGCATGTTCCCGGTGCGCCGCTACCCGGAAGCGGACGGCACGGTCGAACGCGAACTGCGCGCCCGCCTCGCCGCCGTCGTGCTGGGCGGCGCGGAACCGGACACCCGGACGGCCGGCCTCATCGCGCTGATCCACTCCGCGAAACTGCACGGCCTGGCCTTCCCGGACGATCCGCGCAAGGCGGTGGAAGCGCGGATGGCGGAGATATCCGAGGGCCAGTGGGCGGCCGAGAGCGTCCGCACCGCGATCCGCGACACGCAGGCGGCGATGACCGCGGTCACGGTGGTGACGACGACCACGATCCTCATCTGAGGCCCGGCCCGGCCCGGTCGGTCTGCCCGTCCGGGAGGCGCGGCGCGGGGGAATCGGCCCGGACCCGTGGGCGGCGCCGGCCGCCCTCTCCGGCTTCGTGCCGGGCGGGAGGGGCTCGACGAGGTCGGCGTCGGTACCCCCGCGCTGGGGGCGTGGCCCGGCCGGGCGGCGGGCGCGGGGTGGTCGGTCATGAGGCCGTGGACCGCGGGCAGGCGCGCCGTACGGTTCCTTCCGGATCGCCAACAGGTCAGCGGACGCCGCGGATCGGGCGGACCGCCAGCGCCCCCGCCACCGCCAGCACGGCGGCGACGAGGAACAGCGCGGTGTAGCCGCCGCTCACCGAGACCACCACGGAGGCGACGAACGGGGCGACGATCTGCGGACCGGCGTTCGCGATGTTGAGGACGCCCATGTCGCGCGCCGCGTCCTCGGCGGCCGGCAGGACCATCGTGACCAGCGCTGTGTCCACGGCCATGTAGCTGCCGAACGCCAGGCCGTTGACCACGGAGAAGGCCAGCATCGCGGCCCAGCTCGCGGACACGGCCGGGATGACGAGCGCGACCGCCGACAGCAGCGCCGAGGCCCCCACGAACAGCTTGCGCCGGTCCAGCCGGTCCGACAGCCAGCCGCCCGCCACCGTGGAGACGACCATCGCGACGCTCGACAGCGGCATCAGCAGGGCCACCGCCGCCTCCGGCTCCATCCCCTCGGGCAGCACGGTGTGGTCCTGGAGGATGTACAGCTGGTACCCGCTCACCGCGAAGTAGCCGAGCACGAGCAGCGCCCGCCCGATGAACGCCCAGCGGAAGTCGTGGTCGCGCAGGGCGCCGGCGAAGGCGGCGAGCTGGGCCCGCGCGGGCAGCGGGGCGCGCGTCGGCAGCCGCGGCTCACGGGCGCAGGCGGTGAACAGGACCGCCGCGGCCGCCACGATCGCGCCGAAAACGAGGTAGCCGGTACGGAAGTCGTCCGAGAAGGCCGCCCCGGCCAGCGCGCCCAGTACGGATCCGAGGGGCAGGCCGAGCCCGACGGCCGCCGAGGCCTTGCCGCGGGCGCTCACCGGCACCCGGTCGGGGACGACGGAGGTGATGGCGGCCTGGTAGACGTTCATCACGGCCTGGCCGAGGCACCAGGCGATGGTGATCAGCAGGATCGTGTCGGCCAGGCCCAGCAGCAGCATCGCCGGCACCGCTGCGAGCCCGCCGCCGAGGATCCACGGGTTGCGCCGTCCGGTGCGGTCGGACAGGGCACCCGCGACGGGGTTGAACACCGTCGCGAAGACCGCGGAAACCCCCGCGATCAGGCCGAAGTTGGCGACCTTGTCGACCGGGTCGACGCGCTCCACCTGGAGCGCGAGCAGGATGCCGGCGACGCCGACGTAGAGGGCGTACATCGCGGAGTTGCCGAGCAGCAGCAGCGGCAGCAGTCCGCGGCCGGGGGAGGGTCTGTCGGGGGTGGCGGCGGCGGTGCCGGTGCCGGGGGAGGAAAGAGCCATGGTGCCCTCCTGGGCAGGGGTGGAGGGGTGTGCGCCGCCCCGTCGCGGGTGGCGGGGTGCGACGGGGTGCGAGGGGGCGGCGGCACGTCTGGGAGGGGGCCGGCGAAGAGGGGGTTACACGTGTCACTGAAACGTGTAAGCACTGTCTAGCACCCGTTTCCGGCCAACCGCCAGCCCCCGTACGCGATCGGTCTGGAAAGATGCCCGGGCCATGTCTGACTCACCGAACCCGCCGGGCCGGCGCACCCCGCCCGCACCGCCCGCGGCGGCACCCGTGCCGACCAGCGCCGACGTCGCCCGCCTCGCGGGCGTCTCGCGCGCGACCGTCTCGTACGTCCTGAACAACGCGGAAGCCGTACGCATCAGCGAGCCGACGCGGCGGCGGGTCCGCGAGGCCGCCGAGGAACTGGGCTACGTACCGCACGCCGCCGCCCGCAGCCTGCGCGCCGGGCACACCCGCATCGTGCTGCTGCCCACCGCGCACGTGCCGGCCGGGCCGCTCTACAGCAACTTCCTCAACGAACTCCAATGGGCCCTGCGCCGACGGGACTACACCGTGGTCCAGTACGGCAGCCTCGGCCTCAGCGGCGACGAGGCCGCCCGCGCCTGGGCCGAACTGCGGCCCGTGGCGGTGATCTCCCTCGGGGAGACCGTCCTGTCCCCGCAGAACGTCGCCACCCTCAAACGGGCCGGGGCGCGCGCGGTCATCACGATGGGCCCCGACACGGTCCCGGGCGCGCACGCCCTCGTGATGGACCAGGCGGAGGTGGGCGCCCGCGCCGCCGCGCACCTGGTGGAACGCGGCCGCCGCCGGATCGGGGTGATCGTGCCGCGCGAGGACGGCCTGGAACTGTTCTCCGCACCCCGGCTGGCGGGCGCCGAATCGGTCGCGGGCGCGGACGTCGTACGGGCACTGCCGATGGCCTACACGGAGGAGTCGGCGGCGGCACTGGCCGCGCGGTGGGGGGAGCTGGGGCTGGACGGGGTGTTCGCGTACAACGACGAGTACGCGATGCTGCTGATGCGGGCGCTACAGGACGCCGGCGTGCGGATCCCCGGGGACGCGGCGGTGATCGGCGCGGACGACCTGCTCATCGGGCGGCTGCTGCGGCCGAGGCTGAGCACGGTGCGGATCGAGCTGCCGACGGGGGAGCGGCTGGCGGGGCTGGTGGACGCGGCGGTGCGGGATCCTTCGGAGATCACGGAGCGGCACGATCTGATGGCGGCGGTGGCGGTGCCCCGCGATTCCACGTCCGTGTGAGGCCCCGCCCCGTGCGTGTGGCCGTCGGGCCGTCGGGCTGCCAGCGGGCCGCTGGGCGGGGCCGGTTCGCGTAGCCGCCGGCCGTCCGCGGGTGCCGGGCCGCTGCGCGGGCGGGGTCCCCTACCCACCCTTCCACCGTTCCCCGGGCTGCGCCCGGACCCCTTCCCAGGGGCTCCGCCCCCGGACCCCTTCCCAGGGGCTCCGCCCCCGGACCCCTTCCCAGGGGCTCCGCCCCCGGACCCCTTCCCAGGGGCTCCGCCCCCGGACCCCCAGCGGCCTGGGCAAGGGTCCGGCCACGCACCGCCCGGCCTGGGCAAGGGCCCACCCGCGCACCGCCCGGCCTGGGCAAGGGTCCGGCCGCACCGCACGGCCAGCGAGGGCCGCCCGCGCACCGCCCGGCCAGGGCAAGGGCTACCGTTGACACACCCCGACGCCTCGGCGGAGACTGCGGGCGCGCCCCACCGGGCGTGACCGGGGGTGGGTCCCGGTGTCGACGCCGGCACCCGGGCCGCCGCCGACCGTACGGAGCCGCCCAGGAGAGCCGCCATGAGCACCCGCACCGTCCGCGACGTCTACGTCGTCGACGCCGTCCGCACCCCGATCGGCAAGTTCGGCGGAGCCCTCGCCGGGGCCCGCCCCGACGACCTCGCCGCGCACGTCGTGCGCGCGCTCGTGGACCGTACGCCCGACCTCGACCCCGCCCGCATCGACGACGTCGTCTTCGGCGACGCCAACGGCGCCGGCGAGGACAACCGCGACGTGGCGCGGATGGCCGTGCTGCTCGCCGGGCTGCCGGTGACCGTTCCCGGCGTGACCGTCAACCGGCTCTGCGGTTCCGGCCTGGAGGCCGTGATCCAGGCGGCCCGCGCGATCGCCCTCGGCGACGCCTCCGTCGCCATCGCCGGCGGTGTCGAGTCGATGTCCCGCGCCCCCTGGGTGGTGCAGAAGCCCGAGCGCGCCTTCCCCGCCGGGCACCAGCAGATGTGGTCCACCACCCTCGGCTGGCGCATGACCAACCCCCTGATGCCCGCCGAGTGGACGGTCTCCCTCGGTGAGGGCGCCGAGCTCGTCGCCGACAAGCACGGCATCTCCCGCGAGGCGCAGGACGCCTTCGCCCTGGAGAGCCACCGCAAGGCCGCGGCCGCCTGGGCGGACGGCCTGTACGACGGCGAGGTCGTGCCGTACCCCGGCGTGGACCTCCCGCGCGACGAGTGCATCCGCGAGGGCTCCACCCCCGAGGCGCTGGCCCGCCTCAAGCCGGCGTTCCGGACGGACGGTTCGGGCACCGTCACGGCCGCCAACGCCTCCCCCCTCAACGACGGCGCCGCCGCGCTGCTGCTCACCGACGAGGAGGGGCTGGCCGCGACGGGCCGGGAGCCGCTCGCCCGGATCAGCGCCTGCGCCGTCACCGGGATCGAGCCGCAGCTGTTCGGCCTCGGCCCGGTCGACGCCGTCGAGCGTGCCCTCGGCAAGGCGGGCCGTTCCCTCTCCGGTCTGACGGCCTTCGAACTGAACGAGGCCTTCGCCGCGCAGGCGCTGGGCTGCCTGGCGGCCTGGCCGGAGCTGGACCCGGCGGTCGTGAACCCGCGCGGCGGCGCCATCGCCATCGGCCACCCGCTCGGCGCCTCCGGTGCCCGGCTGGCCGGCTCGGTGGCGCACCAGCTGGCGGCGGCCGGCTCCGGCACCGGCATGGCGGCGCTGTGCATCGGCGTCGGCCAGGGCATCGCCCTGGTCCTGGAGCGGTAACGGCACCACACACCACCACCCCACAGGACCCCGTCGATCGTTTCCGGTCACGGGGTCCTGCCAACTGCCCTATAAACCAACAGAGATGAAGCCCCCGGTCTGGCACGATGGCGCCTGCTGCCGCCCCCCGCCCCGCCCACCCCCACCCGGAGGCCCCGCGCCATGCCGCTGCTCGAACCGACCCTCTGGCAGGACGGACCCACACTCACCGGCGGTACCGCACCGGTCGTCGAACCCGCCACCGGCCGTACCCTCGCCACCGTCAGTCTCGCCGCCCCCGCGGACGTCGCCGAGGCGGCCGTACGGGCCCGGGCCGCGCAGCGCGACTGGGCGGGCGCGACCCACCTGGAACGGGCGGCCGTACTGCGGCGCGCCGGGGACCTGTTCGCGGCCCACGCGGACGAGCTGCGCGAGTGGCTGGTCCGCGAGTCGGGCTCCATACCCGGCAAGGCCGACTTCGAACTGCACGTCGCCGCCCAGGAGTGCTACGAGGCGGCGGCGCTCGCCTCCCGCCCGGCCGGGCAGGTGCTGCAGAGCGAGGCGCCCCGGCTCTCCTTCACCCGCCGGGTCCCGGCCGGCGTGGTCGGGGTGGTGGCGCCGTTCAACGCCCCGCTGATCCTCTCCATCCGCTCGGTCGCCCCCGCCCTCGCGCTCGGCAACGCCGTCCTGCTCAAGCCGGACCGCAGGACCGCCGTCAGCGGCGGGCTGTCCCTGGCCGCCGTGTTCGCGGCGGCGGGACTGCCGGCCGGGCTGCTGCACGTACTGCCTGGCGGGGCCGACACGGGCGCCGCGGTGGTCAAGGACCCGCTGGTGCGCGTGGTCTCGTTCACCGGGTCCACCGCGGCCGGCCGTGCCGTCGGCGAGCTGGCGGGCCGTCACCTGAAGCGGGCGCACCTGGAGTTGGGCGGCAACTCGGCCCTCGTCGTACTCGCCGACGCCGACGTCGAGGCGGCCGTCGCGCAGGCCTCCTGGGGCTCCTTCTTCCACCAGGGCCAGATCTGTATGACCGCCGGGCGCCACCTCGTGCACACCTCGCTCTACGACGAGTACGTGGAGCGGCTCGCCGCCCGCGCCGAGGCCCTCGCCGTCGGCGACCCCTTCCGCGAGCGCGTCCACCTGGGCCCGCTGCTCGACCGGACGCAGCTGGAGCGGGTCCACGGCCTGGTCGGGGCCAGCGTCGAGCAGGGCGCCAAGCTGGTCGCGGGCGGCACCCACCAGGGGCTCTTCTACCGGCCGACGGTGCTCGCCGGCGTGGCCGACGACACCCCCGCCTACGCCGAGGAGGTGTTCGGCCCGGTGGCGCCCGTACGCTCCTTCGCGACCGAGGACGAGGCGGTGGAGCTGGCCTCGGCGGGCCCGTACGGGCTCTCCCTCGGCATCGTCACCGCCGACGCGGGGCGCGGCCTGGAGCTGGCGGGCCGCATCCCGACCGGAATCGCGCACGTCAACGACCAGACGGTGAACGACGAGGCGGTGGCCCCCTTCGGCGGCGTCGGTGCCTCCGGCACGGGTGCCCGGTTCGGCGGGGACGCCAACCTCGACGCCTTCACCGAACTGCGCTGGACCACGGCCCGCACCACCGCGCCCGGCCACCCGTTCTAGTGGTTCCCGCCCGGTCGCGGAATGCGGCGGGGCGGCCGGTCGTTCCTTCAGGACACCCGCAATTCAGGAGGTCTGGAAACCGTGGCTACTGTCGAGCTCACCAAGGAGAACTTCGACGAGACGGTCAGCGAGAACCCGTTCGTGCTGATCGACTTCTGGGCCGGCTGGTGCCGCCCCTGCCTCCAGTTCGCGCCGGTCTACGAGAAGGCCGCGGAGGCCAACCCGGACCTGGTCTTCGCCAAGGTGGACACCGAGGCCCAGCAGGAGCTGGCCGCGGCCTTCCAGATCACCTCGATCCCCACGCTGATGATCGTCCGTGACCAGGTCGCCATCTTCGCGCAGCCCGGAGCGCTGCCGGAAGCCGCCCTCACGGACCTGATCGGGCAGGCCCGCGCCCTCGACATGGACGAGATCCGGGCGAAGATCGCCGCCTCCCAGTCGGAGCAGGACGCCCACGGCACGCCCGAGGCCTGAAGGGTGGTACCACCGCACCGGGCGCCGCGGGCCGATTCGGCCTGATCACCAGGACACGGCCCGGCTTGCCGGACGCGGCCCGGCCGTTGAGGGGACACTGGACCGCATGACCGAAGCCGTGGAGTACGACGTCGTGGTCCTCGGCGGGGGGCCGGCCGGCGAGAACATCGTCGACCGGACCCGCGCCGCAGGCCTGAGCACCGCCCTGGTGGAGAGCGAGCTCGTCGGCGGGGAGTGCTCGTACTGGGCCTGTATCCCCAGCAAGGCCCTGCTGCGCCCGGCCCTCGCCCGCGCGGACGCCCGCCGCGTGCCGGGCCTCGCGGACGCCGTCCGCGGTCCGCTCGACGCCGAGGCCGTCTTCGCGCACCGCGACTACTGGACGGGCCACTGGAAGGACGACGGCCAGGTCGACTGGCTCGACTCCATCGGAGCCCACCTCTACCGGGGCCACGGCCGCCTCTACGGCATCCGCAAGGTGGCCGTGACCAGCCCCGAGGGCGTGCACCACGTGCTCTCGGCCCGGCACGCCGTCGTCGTCGCCACCGGCAGCCGGGCCGTGCTCCCGGACCTGCCGGGCCTGGCCGGCGCCGGGGCGTGGACCAGCCGCGAGGCCACCTCCGCCCGGGAGGTGCCCGGGCGGCTGCTGATCGTCGGCGGTTCGGTGGTGGCCGCGGAGATGGCCACCGCCTGGCAGGCCCTCGGCTCGCAGGTCACCGTGCTCGTACGGGGTTCCGGGCTGCTGCCCCGGATGGAGCCCTTCGCCGGGGAGCTGGTCGCCGAAGCGCTGACCGGGGCCGGCGCGGTGGTCCGTACCGGGGTGGCGGTGGAGGCGGTCGTACGCGACGGCCCGGCGGGACCGGTCACGGTGGTCCTGGAGGGCGGCGAGCTGCTGGAGGGCGACGAGCTGCTGATGGCGACCGGCCGCGCGCCCCGTACGCAGGACATCGGGCTGGACACGGTGGGGCTGACGCCCGGGGACTGGATCGGGGTCGACGAGAGCTGCCGCGTCCCCGGCCACGACTGGCTCTACGCCGTCGGGGACGTCAACCACCGGGCGCTCCTCACCCACCAGGGCAAGTACCAGGCCCGCATCGCGGGCGCCGCCATCGTCGCCCGGGCCGCCGGGCCGGGTGCCCCGGCCCCGGACACGGGCCGCTGGGGCGCGCACGCGGCGACCGCCGACACGGAGGCCCTCCCGCAGGCCGTCTTCACCGAGCCGGAGGCGGCGGCGGTCGGCCCCACCCTCGCCGAGGCGGAACGGGCGGGCCACCGGGTCCGCGCCGTCGACGTCGACCTCGGCAAGGTGTCCGGCGCGGGCCTGTACGCCAACGGCTACCGGGGCCGGGCCCGCATGGTCGTGGACCTCGACCGGCAGGTGCTGCTGGGCGCCACCTTCGTCGGCCCGGGCGCCGCCGAGCTGCTCCACGCGGCGACCGTGGCCGTGGCGGGGGAGGTGCCGATCGACCGGCTGTGGCACGCGGTCCCCGCCTTCCCCACCATCAGCGAGCTCTGGCTGCGGCTCCTGGAGGCCTACCGGGGCTGACCCCCGCCGTCCCCGCGCCCGGCCGCCGCCTCGGCGAGCAGGGCCACGACCTCCTCGTCGGGGGTCTGGGAGAAGTCCCGGTACCACTCGCCGACCGCGCGGAACGCGGGCGGCGACGACAGGCACACCACCTCGTCCGCCGCCCCCCGCAGCCGGAGAACCGCCTCCGGCGGCGCGACCGGAACGGCCAGCACGACCCGCGCCGCGCCCGCGGCGCGCGCGATCTCGCAGGCGGCCGCGGCCGTGGCGCCCGTGGCGATCCCGTCGTCGACCAGGACCACGGTCCGGCCGTCGAGCGGCACGCGCGCCCGGCCCTCGCGGAACCGGTGAGCCCGCCGCTCCAGCTCGGCCTCCTCGCCGCGCTCGACCTCGGCCAGTTCCCGCTCCGGGGCGCGGCTGCGGCGGACGACGTCCTCGTTGAGGACCCGGACCCCGCCTTCGCCGATGGCGCCGAAGGCCAGCTCGCGGTGGTGCGGCACGCCGAGCTTGCGGACGACGATCACGTCGAGGTCGGCGCCCAGCGCCCGCGCCACCTCGAAGGCCACGGGAACGCCGCCGCGCGGCAGCCCCAGGACGACGGGGTCCTCGCCCCGCAGCCGGCCCAGCGCGTCCGCGAGACGCCGTCCCGCGTCCGCACGGTCGGTGAAGATCACAGCCGCTCACCCCGTTCCGGGCGTCCCCCTCGAACGAACCCCATCCCCGGGTCGTCCGCAACCGGAGCCGGCCGGGGGGCGGCGGGTGGCCGAAGCGGCGTGCGGGCGCCGGAACCGCCGCTGATCACGTCGGATAGGTTGAACGAAGCCCACCCGAAGGCACGGTGACCGATCGTCACCTCACGCCCCGGGGCCCGGACCGGCGACGAAGGAGCCACCGCCCGTGATCGTGATAGCCCACCTCAGTGACGTCCACCTCGACGGCGGGCCCCGGGCCGCCGAGCGCACCCGCGCCGTGCTGGACTACCTGGACGGCCTCCCGTACGACCTCGCCGCGGTCCTGATCAGCGGGGACATCACCGACAACGGGACCCCGGACGAGTACGAGGAGGCCCGGAAGCTGCTGACCTCGCGGCACCCGCTGGTGATCTGCCCCGGCAACCACGACGAGCGCCTCGCCTTCCGCCGGGGCCTGCGGGGGGAGGAGGAGCCCTCCGCCGCCCCGGTCGACCAGGTGCTGCGGGGCGAGGGCTTCGTGCTGGCGGTGTGCGACTCCTCGGTCCCGGGGGAGCACCACGGGTACCTGGAGGACTCCACCCTGGAGTGGCTCGACGGCGTCCTGACCGCCACGCCGCCGGAGGTGCCCGTCCTGGTCGCCTTCCACCACCCGCCGGTCGCACTGCACACCCCGTACGTGGACGACATCAGGCAGTTCGGCGAGGAACGCCTGGAGGCGCTGGCCCTGCGCCACCCCCACCTGCGCGCCTTCCTGTGCGGGCACGCCCACACGGCGGCGGCGACCACCTTCGCGGGCCGCCCGCTGCTGGTGGCGCCCGGGGTGGTGTCCACCCTGCGGCTCCCGTGGGAGGAGCAGAGGGACCCCGGTCACCACGTGCACCTGGACGAGCCGCCGGCCGTCGCCTTCCACGTGCTGGGTGGGGACGGGCGGCTGACGACGCATTACCGGGTGGTCGTCGCCCGGCGGTAGCTGCTGCCGTCGCGGGTCCGGGTGAGCCGGCCCGAGGTGATCAGGTAGCGGCGCAGGGCGGAGCAGTCCTCGTGCACGGTCCGCAGCGCGTCGTTCACCTCGGGCTCCGAGTACTCACGGTCCGCGGCGAAGAGGGTCTCGCTCAGGTGCTCCAGCAGCTGTTCGCGGCGGGCGGCCTTGCGCGGGATGGCGAGGAGGCGTCCGCCGGAGAAGAGGTCGGCGACCCCGCGGGGCTCCCGCCGGCCGGTGTCGCGCTGCTCGGCGCCGCGCTGCTCGGCGCCGCGCTGCTCGGCGCCGTGTTGATCGGTGCCGTGTTGATCAGTGGTCTGTGACATGCCCAGAGCTTCGCCCGGGCCCATCGGGCCGTGCAACGCGTTTTCCCCCGCTCCCGGGCCGGCCCGGGAGCGGGGGACGCGCAGCGGGAGCCGTCAGGGGGTGACGGCGATCTGCTGGGACGGGTCGGTGGTGTCGGTGACCTTGTAGACGGCGTTGAAGGTCGACGTGGTCGCGCTCGTCGGGCAGCCGAAGCCGCCGGTGACGGTCACGGGGACGGTCGCGTTGGTGAAGGTCAGGCTCGACGGGGCGCCGTTCGTCCAGCTGCCCGGGGCGCTGGCGGCCCCGCCGGGCGCGGCGGTGACGGTGCAGGAGGCCAGGCCCGAGGTCTGCACCACGAGCCCGCCGGACGGCACCGTCATGGTCGCCGTGATCGGGGAGCCGTTCTGCATCGACACCGCCCAGGACCCGCTGGTGGTCACCGTCGCGCTCACGCCCGGCATGCTGGTCGTACAGGAGCTGTAGGTCGGCGGGGAGATGGGCGAGGAGACCGGGCCCGCCGGGTTCTGGTTGCCGGGGGCGGCCGGCACCGAGCCGGTGGATACGGAGACCGAGCAGGTCACCGTGACCGAACCGGCCTTGAGGGTGGCCTTCCCGCTGAGGGTGGCCTTGAAGGCGTGCCCGGCCGGGGTGACGGTGGTCGACCCGGCCGCCGGTAACGGCGCGGCGGTGGCGGTGGCGGAGGCCGCCGTCAGTGCGGCCGCGGCGGCCAGGCCGAGGGCGAACGCGGTGCGCGTACGGCTCATGGCTGTGCTCCTTGGGGATCGGGGTGCGGAGTGGGGGAGTTCCCGGCGGGGGAGGGCCGGGCGGGGGCGGCGGAGCCCCCGGCGCGTGGGGCGGCGTACGGCTGCCAGGCGAACATCAGCCCGCCGCCGAGGATGCCGAGCAGGGTGCCGATCAGGAACCCGCCGAGGTTCGACATGACCAGCGCGGCGGTGGCGACGAGCGTGGTGAGGATCCCGGCGAGGGTGCGCTGTGCGGGGGAGAACCAGCCGGTGAGACCGAGGACGATCATGACGGCGCCCATCAGGACGGACGGGATGCCCGCCACCCCCTGCTGGAGCATGATCTTCAGCGGGGCCAGCGGCAGCACGCTGATCCACGCGCCGGCCAGGACGGCGAAGAGCCCGCCCCAGAAGGGCCTGCCGCGCCGCCACCGCCGCCAGCGGCTCAGAAGCATTCCTTCTTGCCCTTGCTGATGTCCATGCTCAGCCCGGAGAGCTTGAAGGTGCCGGCGTTGGTCGCCCACGCCGTCTGCTGGAGACTGCTGATGCTGACCTTGTCCGCCTGCTGGGCGAACAGGTCCTGCATGCCCTGGGCCTCCGCCGGACCCTTGTCGAGGGTGGAGGCGTCGCGCCCGATCTCGATGTTCGTGAACTCGGCGTCGCCGGCGAGCTGGGTGGCGTCCACGAACAGGTTGGAGGCCTCGACGGGGGCCTTCTTGCCGGCCGTCAGGTTGAGCGAGATGTCCCCGATGACGGGGAGGCTGGTGACCACCGACTGGCACAGCTCGTGCAGTTTGGCCTCCTTGATGGCGGTGACCGCCACCGGGATCAGCTCCTGACGGGCGTTGACGTCGACGCTGCCGTACTGGGCGAAGCCCTCGCCCTCCAGGCTCTTCGCCGACACCTTGAACTGCTGGCCCGACACCGCGAAGGAGGCGGCGAGCGCACCCTGGGCGAGGGCGATGCCGAGACCGGCGGTGACCGCGACGGCGGGGGCGGTCAGCAGGACGAACCTGCGCCAGCGGACCCGCCCGCCGTCTCTGACGAGCTCCTCGCCGGGCGGCTCGGCACCGGATCCGGGCCCGGATTCGGATAAGTTCGGTGAATTTGCCATGAGATGGTCCCTATCTCGGCTGTGCACCTTTGTTACCGACGAGTTGAATGTAAGAGTGCCAATGGTGGTTGGCAAGGTTGTGCGAGTGCACCCTTTGAGCCGACTCCTACTGCTCCGTACGCAGCAGTTCGGCGACCTCCGCCTCCACCCGGCGGCCCATCGCCCGGGCGAACTCCGTGGCCACCACCTCGCCGGCCACCGGCCGCAGCGCCGCCACCGCCTCCCGGACATGATCCAGCTGACTGGCCGAAAGTCGCCCCAGCCCCTCCATGCCGATCACGTGCCGCCGGAACAGCGCCACGAAGCGGTCCGCCAGCGCGGCCGCCTGGACCTGTACGAAGTCCCCCGCGTCCAGGATCTCCCCGAGCGGCACCCCCTGCCGCACCAGCGCCACCGTCGCCTCCAGCAGCCGCCGGCTCGCATACGTGACCCGCTCCCCGTCCAGGCGTACGTAGCCCAGCTCGGCCGCCCGCCGGGTGTGCTCGGCCGTCGCCCCCGGGCCGAACAGCTCGCGCAGCTCGGCCCGGGTCATCGTCACCGGCTCCTCCTGCACCCAGTCCCGGGTCAACTCCCGCTCCAGGCCCAGCAGTTCGGACAGTCCGCCGCCGTGCTCCCAGGCGGCCAGCAGCTCGCCGATGCCGTTGACCGTGTACCCGCGCCCCAGCAGGTCGCTGATCAGCCGCAGCCGGGTCAGGTGGTCGTCGGAGTACCAGGCGATCCGGCCCTCGCGGCGGGGCGGGGGCAGCAGCCCGCGCTCCTGGTAGTAGCGCAGGTTGCGCACCTTGACCCCCGCCGCGCGGGCCACGTCCTCCCGGCGGTAGCGCCGGTCCCCGCCGGCGTCCTGCGCCGCGTCCTGCGTACCGTCCGTCTGCGCCTCGGTGCTCACGCGGCCGAGTGTAGGACCTACCGGCGGGTGTACCGGCAGGTCACATGGGGCGGGGCCGCGACTCGCGCTTGACCGCCCGCAGCACCACGAACTTCGGCTCGCTCGCGGCGACTTCGCAGTTCCCGAACAGGCGCTGGAGGTGCGTGTGGTAGCCCATGTGCCGGTTGGCGACCACCCACAGCTCCCCGCCCGTGCGCAGCGCCTTGCGGGACTGCGCGAACATGCGCAGCGCCGTCGCGTCGGTCGTCGCCTGGTGGGAGTGGAACGGCGGGTTGTTGAGGATCAGGTCCACGGAGGAGGGCGCCAGCATGGCCACCCCGTCGCCGACGAGGAACTCCGCCGTCCGCCGGCCGGGGCGGACGTTGGCCTCGTACGTGGCCCGGGCCGATGCGACGGCCTGGTACGACTCGTCGGTGAAGACCACCTCGGCGTCCGGGTCGGCCACCTGCACGGCCGTGCCGACGACGCCGTTGCCGCAGCCCAGGTCCACGACCCGGGCGCCGTCGGTGTTGGTCGGGATGCTCTGGAGGAAGAAGCGGGTGCCGACGTCCAGACGGTCCGCGCAGAAGATCCCGGCGTGGTTGACCGTCGCCAGCCCGGCCCCCGAGCCGCCGTCCTCGTCGACCGTGTACGTCACCGGCCACGGCGAGGGTCCGGCGGCGGCGAGCAGCGCCGGGTCGGGGGTGCAGAAGATCAGCCGGGCCTTCTTCTCGGCGAGCGAGGTGCGCGTCGGCCCGAGGATCTTCTCGAAGAGGTTCAGCGTGGAGGTGTGGATCTCCTTGACCATGCCGGTGCCCACGACGACCGTGCCCGCGTGCAGGTGCGGGGCCAGCCGGTGCAGCTGGTCCTCCAGCAGCGCCAGGCTCTTGGGCACCCGGACGAGGAGTACGTCGATCCGCGCGGGCGGCGCGTCCCGCGTGGTCAGCAGGGTCACCGTGGACTTGGAGGTGCCGATGCCGGCCCGGTCCAGGTTCGCCTCGGTCGCGGCGCGGGCCAGCGAGGAGTCGGTGATCTGGGCGGGGCGGTACGCGGCCAGGGCCGTGGTCAGCGCCCCCCAGCGGTCGCCGACGACCGTGATCTGCCCGGCGCCGGCCAGGTCCACCGGGCCGCGCTCGCCGGTACCGGCGTCGAGGTGGCGCAGCAGGTACTCGTCGGCGGCGTCCCAGGCGCGGAGCCGGTCGCGGGGGTCGGTGGGGAAGCGGGTGAGTTCGTAGGAGCCGAAAGGCGTGGTCAGGCGGTTCATATTGGCACCCAGGCTAGCCGAGGCGGCCCCGGACGCGTGCCCGGCCGCACCCGCGCCCTGACATTCCACGCCAAGGAGCGGTGCCGGCCCGCCGCCGCGCCACTAAGTTGTGGGCATGAGCAATCTCGATCGCCAGCCCGCTCTCTCCGCCTGCGGCGGCCGCGGCTTCGTCGTGGCCGAGCCGGTGCGCGAGCTCCTCAGCCCGCGCACGGTCAAGCTGGGGGAATCCACCGAGGTCCGCCGACTCCTGCCGAACCTGGGCCGCCGCATGGTGGGCGCCTGGTGCTTCGTCGACCACTACGGCCCGGACGACATCGCGGACGAACCCGGCATGCAGGTCCCGCCGCACCCCCACGCCGGGCTGCAGACCGTGAGCTGGCTGCACGACGGCGAGGTGCTGCACCGCGACAGCACGGGCAGCCTCGCCACGATCCGCCCGCGCGAGCTGGGCCTGATGACCTCCGGCCGGGGCATCAGCCACTCCGAGGAGAGCCCCCGCCCGCACGCCCGCCTCCTGCACGGCGCCCAGCTGTGGGTGGCCCTCCCCGACGCCCACCGCGACGTCGCCCCGCACTTCCAGCACCACGCCGACCTCCCCCGGGTCACGGCCCCCGGCCTGGACGCGACGGTGATCCTGGGCACCCTGGACACGGCGACCTCCCCGGGCACCGCGTACACCCCCATCGTCGGCGCGGACCTCGCCCTGGCCGCCGGCACCGAGACCCGCCTCCCCCTGAACCCGGACTTCGAGTACGCGGTCCTCTCCATGTCGGGCGAGGCCCACGTGGACGACGTCCCGGTCCTCCCCGGCTCGATGCTCTACCTGGGCTGCGGCCGCACCGAACTCCCCCTGCGCGCGGCCTCGGACGCGGGCCTGATGCTGCTGGGGGGCGAGCCGTTCGAGGAGGAGATCGTGATGTTCTGGAACTGGATCGGCCGCTCCCACGAGGAGATCGCCCAGGCCCGCGAAGACTGGATGAACGGGTCCCGATTCGGCGAGGTAAAGGGCTACGACGGCCCTCCGATTCCCGCCCCGGAACTGCCTCCAACCCACCTGAAAGCGCGGGGAAGGGTGCGTTGACCTGCTCTTTCATGCGGACCCGGGCCGGGTGCAGTGTTCGCGCCCGGCCCTCCGCTTCGCGTTCCGCAGGAGGGTCGGCCGGCTGTGGCGCGACAGCCGTCGGAGCCAGCGGTCGAGGCTCCTGACCGGCACCGCGAACCGCATCAGCGGCCGAGCCGGCTGCGCCCCGCGCGCGCTCGCGGCGCAGGGGTCGACGCCACCCACACCGTCGACGACTGCTCCGGAAAGCCCACGTACTTCGCCATGGAAACCGGCTTCCGCTACACCGAATCCCTCGGAGCCGGCGCACCCGCCCCACGGGATTTGTTCACCGCGTTCGTCAAGGCGGCCGAGTCCAAATTCGGGTGTGCCAAGTCGTAGTGGCCCGTCGTTGGCCTTCAACTGGAGGCGGGCGTAGGGGGTCACTCCAGGCCGGAGACCCTGAAGACCGTTCGGGCCGTCTCGCGGTCGATGCGCTGCGCAAGCTGTTGCAGGGCGGTCACGCCGGAGAGCAGGGTGCCCTGCCGGATCGATGCGCGTGCGTCCGTATCGAGGAGGTGCCACATCGCCGGATTGCGGACCAGGACGGTCGGGTCGATCTCGACCCGGCTTCCGTCCGTGTCGCGAAGGACCATCCGCTGGGCCACCCCGTCAGACCAGCGGACCGAGACGAGGCAGTCGGTGCGGACCGTGTCCGTCGTGAGCAGTCCGCGGGAGCTCAGCAGGCCAGGACGTACGGAGACCCGAGACGGATGCAAGATCACGAAGAGCAGGCCGGCGAGGCCGGTCCACAGGGCGCCACGCGTCGGATCGAGGGTTCCGAAACCGGCGTCCACGACGAGCAGAGCGGCGAAGAGGAGGAACGCGACGCCGATCGCAGAGCGCAGCTCACCAGCCCAGTGGACGTCGTGCGCGAGGGGGCCGGGACGTGCCGCCGCGGCGGCGTGTGCGCCGGTCGGGGCAGGGGTGCGACGTCGTTCCATGAGAGCGACGTTAGGGCTGGTAGAGGCTCTGGAGCCGGACTCTGACGCACCGCTGATGTGATGGCTACGCCATCTTGATGAGACTCCCCTCTTCCGAGCGGAAGCCCGTCGGCCTCAAGGGCCCGGTGGGGTGAGTGACGGCGACGGCCGGGAGTCGTCGTACGGCGGCGGGCTCCATGGTGCGGGGGTGGGCGAGGGCTTGAAGGGTCCTGCCCGGTTCGCCATGAGGATCAGCATCGTCCCGGTGAAGAGCAGAGTGATGATGATGAGGGCGCGCCCGACGGAGTTGTGGGGGTTGTAGGAGTAGCGGTTCGTACCCCACTTGCTCCGTCTGAAGACCGGTTCGTCGTCGTACCGCACAGGCAGTCTCCTTCAAGTCACAGGGGGGAGGAGGATAGTCCGGTCAGGGCCGTGGAACGGTTCGAAGGCACGCTCACGGTCGTCGGCGTGGATCCGGGGCCCCGGTCGGCGATCCTGATCTCGACCCGGCCGGCCAGGGCGCTCGCCGTCACCAGCACGGGAAGGTCCCCGGGGGCGTGGCGGACCGCGTTGCCGACCAGGTTCGCCAGGACCCGTTCAAGGAGAGGCGGGTCGGCCTGGAGCGCCGGGACCGTCTCCAGGTTCTGTACGTCGATGCCGGGCCCGTCCGCGGACAGCGGTTCCAGGGAGTCCAGTGCGGCCGGCAGGACTTCCTGGAGGGTGGTGGCCCGCAGTTCGAGGGTGAGGGCGCCGGCTTGCAGGCGGCTGAGATCGAGCAGGTTCTCCACGAGCCGGTTCAGCCGGTTGAGGGACAGCTCGGCGGATTCGAGCTGCTCTGCCCGGTCCTCCTCGGAGAAGTCGATGTCCGGGGCGCGCAATGAGGTGATCGCGGCCAGTGCCCCTGCCAACGGGGTGCGCAGGTCGTGGCTGACGGCGCGCAGCAGGGCGGTGCGCAGGCGGTCGGCGGCCTTGATGGGTTCGACTTCGGCCGCGGCCTCGGCCAGGCGGGCCCGCTCGACAGCGGCGCCGACGTGCGCGGCGAAGGCGGCCAGCACACGGCGCTCGGAGGAGGGCAGCGTACGGCCTCGCAGGACGAGGAAGGCCCCGGATCCGGCCGCGACCACCAGGGCGGGGTCCGAACCCGCGCGGACGCGGCGCCCCCTCTCGGTGCCGGAACCGGCGTCGGGGGCTTGAGGGGCCAGCGCGACGGTGTCCATGCCGAAGGTCTCGGGCCACGGCCGAGGCGGAGACGATGCCCTCCCTCGCAGGCAGCATCGTCCACGGCGACCAGACCATACCGGCGCTGCTGGAACGCACCCGGGGGGCGGCACGGCGGGAGAGCCGTAGGGACCGGTCCGCCGCGGCGGCCACGGTCGCGGCGACGAAGGCGAAGACCACCAGAGCCAGCACGCTGTCCGGGTCGCTCATGGTGAACTCGCCTATGGGCGGCATGAACCAGTAGTTGAGGAGTAACGCGGCGGTCAGCGCCGCGACCAGGGCGGAGGCCACTCCGCCGATGCAGGCCACTCCGACGACGGCCACCAGGAAGAGCGGTGCTTCGCTGGTGAGGTTCAGCGTGCCGCGCATCCGGTCGAGGGCGAGGGTGAGCAGTACCGGGAGCACCACCCCGGCCACGGGGCCGGCGATGAGCCGGGAGGTGGGGAGCGTGCGGCGGCGGGACGGCAGCAGCCGGCCGTGACCCGCCCGCTCGTGCGTGACCATGTGGACGTCGACGTCCTCGGAGAGCGCCACCACGGTCTCGCTGATGCCTCTGCCGGTGAGGAAACGTTCCAGCCTCCGGCGGCGGCTCGTACCCAGAACGAGCTGGGTGGCGTTCTCCGCCATCGCGAAGTCCACCAGGGCCGTGGGAACTTCGTCGCCGACGACGGAGTGGTAGCTGCCGCCCAGGTCCTCGACGAGGGCCCGCTGCGCGGTGAGTGCCGCGTGCGAGACCCCGGCGGCGAGACCGTCGCTGCGCGTGATGTGCACGGCGAGCAGCTCGCCGCCGGCGGACCTGCCGACGATGCGGGCGGCGCGGCGGATCAGGGTCTCGCCCTCGGGACCGCCCGTGAGCGCCACCACCACCCGCTCCCGGGTCTCCCAGACGTCCCCGATTCCGTGCTCGACCCGGTACTTGTGCAGGGCTTCGTCCACCCGCCCGGCCAGACACAAGAGCGCAAGTTCGCGCAGCGCGATGAGGTTGCCGGGGCGGAAGTAGTTCGCGCGGGAGGCGTCGATCCGTTCCGGGGGACAGATATTGCCGTGGGCCATCCGGCGTCGGAGTCCCTCAGGGGGTATGTCGACCAGCTTCATCTCGTCGGCACGGCGTACGAACTCATTGGGGACCGTTTCGCGCTGCGGCACCCCGGTGATCTTCTCGACGACGTCGCTCAGCGACTCCAGGTGCTGGATGTTGAGGGTGGTGACGACGTCGATCCCGGCGGCGAGCATGTCCTCGACGTCCTGCCAGCGCTTCGGGTGCCGGTCTCCGCCCGGGACGTTGCTGTGGGCGAGTTCGTCGATCAGCACCACCTGCGGCTTCCTGGCCAGCAGCGCCTCGCGGTCCAGCTCCGTGTACCGGCCCCCACGGTAGTCGTGGCAGGCCAGGGGGAGCATCTCCAGACCGTCGAGCTTCGCCTCGGTGTGCCGGCGCCGGTGGCACTCCACGAAACCGCCCACGACGTCCGCGCCGCGGGCCACCCGGCGGTGCGCCTCGTCGAGCATCCGGTACGTCTTGCCGACACCGGGAGCCGCGCCCAGAAAGACCTTGAGCCTTCCGAGCCAGAGGTCCGGCCGCGCACCGGCCGCCGGGGCGGCCTCGTGGATGGTCGTCACGCTCAGAACTTCTCGGGGAAGAACAACGCCAGGACCAGATACCCGACAAGGCTGACCGCGACGACGATGCCTACGACAGTCTCCGTGCTCACCCGTACACCGACTCCTCCGTGCGTCCTCGACCTCACCAGCGAACATCAACAGAACACTGAACGAAACGGCCCATACGGCTTCCTGACGCGGGTCGGCCGGGACTTTGACGGTGTATTGACGGCCGCTCTTGTTCCTCGTGTTGCTGGCCACGGTCGTGCCCACGGGCGCCCGCCGATGGCGAATCCCCGCGCACTCACTGCTCGCCCCTGCTCTACGCCAGTGCGGAGGACTGTCCCGGCGCGAACTGCGCCTCGTGAGGGAGCCGGTCAGCGTGCTCGCCGTCGGCCTGGTCCTGGCCTCGGCGGCCGCAGGGGGGTTTGCTGCCGTGGTTGGATCCCTTCTTGCGGCGGGCCCTCTTCCTGCGTGCGCGCTTGGACATGCCGGTGTACCCCTTCAGACGGTGTGGCCGACGAGGAGGTCGGCGAGCTTGTTGAGGCGCTTGACGGTGCGGTCCTCGGTGGCGGCGGGGGCCGGGGCGACACGCTCGGAGCGGTCGTAGTACGCGCCGTTGACGATCTCCGTGGCCGCGTCGCAGAGCCGTGCGACGTGACGGGCGCCTTCCGCGGCCGGCGCGCCCTCGTGTCCGTACAGCGGAAGGAGGCCGGTCTCGCACACGCCGGCGGTGGCGATCAGCCGGTCGGTGGCCGCCTGGGACTCCTCGGGGGTGCGGCCGTGGAGGAGGACGGTGGCGCCGCGCTCGGCGAGCTGGCGGGTGGTCTCGTAGCCGATGCCGGAGGTGGCTCCGGTGACGACTGGCCGCTGGCTGGACGCAGACTGGTGTGGCGACGGAGCCGGAAGACGGTCCGGCGGCACGCGGCTGGTGGCGGTGACCCGAACATCGTCCGAAGCGGCGCAGGGTCCCACCGTGGGGGTACGGACCTGAGCGAGCGCGTGCCGGTCACCCGTCGCGCAACACATGAGCCGTCCGGCTCTCCGGTGAGGGGATACCGGGGCCGGACGGCTCGCGTGTTTTCCCGCGTAAGCGAAGCCGAGTCCTCTCGGCTGGCAAGTAGTTGCTAATGTGGCAAGTAGATGCCGGGCTGGCAGGTACAAGGTTGCTCGGCGACGGCGGGAGGGGTTTGCCATGCATGAACAGGCCGACGCAGCGGCATCGTTGAAGGGAATTGCGCGGATCGAGGGGACCGTGCGGGGGCGAGGCGGCTGGTATGTCGGCTACCTCTGGCTGTTCGCCGTGTGGCAGCTGGCCCTCGTTCCCGCGGTGCTGCTGTGGCACGGGCGAACGGGAACACTCGTCAGCACGCTGTCGAACGCTCTCGTGGTCATGGGGCTGTCCCTGTTCGCCACGCGGCAGCCCGTAGTCCCGCGCGGCTACGGCGGCAGGCACCTCAGGGTGATCGGAGGGTGGGCGGTTGCCTACGTCCTGACCCTCGTGTTCGGCTTCACCGTCTTCCTGGACAGCGTCGCGTTCGCGGCCGTGGCCGCCCTCGCGTGCGCGCTTCCGGCTGCTGCGGCAGCCTGGCGGGAGGTGCGCGCCGTATGACGCCGGTGGCCTCGGCGGGTGCCGGGCAGGGCCCTCATCCGCGGCACGGACTCGCGCCCCTTCTGGCGTCGGCCGTGCGTCTGTCGATCGTCGCGGCCCTCGCTGCCGTGGAGAAGGCCGAGTTCGCCTACGTACGGGATCTCGTCGAGATCACCGACTCCGCCTTGTCGAAACAGGTCTCGCGCCTGGAGGAAGCGGGTTGGGTGACGGTCGAGAAGGGGCAGGTAGGACGCCGGCCACGGACCTGGCTGTGTCTGACCGAGGAGGGACTGGCCGCCTACCGGCGCCACGTCGCCGCGCTCACGGCAATCGCGGGTCCGCTGTACTGATACGCGGGGCGATGGCTGCCACAGCCTGTGACCAGCCTCGTCGGGACCCGGTCCGCGGGCCCCGACGGATCGGCCGGTTGTCGCGTTGTCAGGTGACCGCAGAGGTCGGCAGGTCCGCGGTGACCGGCGGGGTGCCGCCTGCCATGGGAAGTGTGAGGACCATGGTGAGGCCGCCGCCGGGGGTGTCCTCAGCGGTGAGGGTGCCGCCGATGGCCTCCGTGAAGCCGCGGGCGACGGCGAGTCCGAGGCCGACGCCGGCGCCTCGCGGGGCGTCGCCGTGGCGTTGGAAGGGTTCGAAGATGCGGTCCTTGGCCTCGTCCGGGACGCCGGGGCCCCGGTCGACGACCCGTAGTTCGACGCGGCTCCCCAGAGCGCTGGCGGAGACGTTGACGGGCTGGCCGGCAGGGCTGTACTTGACCGCGTTCTCGACGATGTTGGCGACGGCCCGCTCCAGCAGACCGCGGTCGACGGCGACCATCGGAAGGGTCTCGGGGATGTCGAGTTCGACACGGTCCTCCGGTACGCCGCCCAGGGCCATGGGGACGACCTCGTCGAGGTCGGTCTCGCGGATGAGCGGTACGACGGTGCCGGTGTTGAGGCGGGACATGTCGAGGAGGTTCCCGATCAGGGCCGCTAGGCGGTCGGCGCCGTCTTCGATCCCTTCGAGGAGTTCGGCCTTGTCGTCATCGGACCATTCGACGTCGTCGGAGCGCAGGGAGCTGACGGAAGCCTTGATGCCGGCCAGCGGGGTGCGCAGGTCGTGGCTGACGGCGGCGAGCAGTGCGGTGCGGATGCGGTTGGCCTCGGCGAGTGAGCGCGACTTCTCCGCCTCGTCGACGAGGCGCTGGCGGTCGAGTACCACGGCCGCCTGCGCGCCGAAGGCGCCGAGGACGCGGCGGTCCTCGGCGGGCAGGACCCGGCCGGTCAGGGCGAGCGCCAGGTTGTCGCCGATGGGCAGGTCGACGTCCGCCTCCTCGGGACGGCTGACGGGACCGGTGCCGACGGATGCCGCCGTCGTCCAGGGGTCGACTTCACTGGTGCGTTCCAGCAGGACGACCGACTGCATGGCGAAGGTCTCACGGAGCCGTTCGAGGAGGGCGTCGAGGGAGTCCTCGCCCCGCAGGACACTGCCGGCGAGGAAGGAGAGGATCTCGGACTCGGCGCGCAGCCGGGCCGCCTGGTGGGTGCGCCGGGCGGCGAGGTCGACCACGGAGGCCACCGACACCGCCACACCGACGAAGATCGCGATGGCGACGATGTTCTTCGGGTCGGAGATCGTGAACTGGTGCAGCGGCGGCGTGAAGTAGTAGTTCAGGAGCAGGGACCCGAACGCCGCCGAGGCGAGTGCGGGGAGCAGCCCGCCGAGGAGTGCCGCCGCCACCGTGCACGTGAGGAAGAGCAGCATGTCGTTGGCGAGGCCGAGGTCGGGGACGAGCTGGTTCAGCAGAACGGTGAGCAGGACGGGGCCGCCGATACCGGCCAGCCAGCCCCAGATGCGGCGGGACCGTCCAAGGCGTGCGCCGCGCGCGACGGGCAGGCCGCGGCCCTTGGCGGCCTCGTCGTGGGTGACGATGTGGACGTCGAGGTCCGGGCCCGATTCGCGGGCGACGGTGGCGCTGACGCCGGGGCTGAAAACGGACTGCCAGGACTTGCGGCGACTGACCCCGAGGACGATCTGGGTGGCGTTGCAGCCGCGGGCGAACTCCAGGAGCGCGTCCGAGACGTCGTCGCCTATGACGTGGTGGAAGGTGCCGCCCAGGTCCTCGACCAGGGTTCGCTGGACGGCCAGCTCCTTGGGTGAGGCGGCGGTGAGGCCGTCGCTCGCGGCGATGTAGACGGCGAGTACCTCGCCGCCCGCGCCCTTCTCCGCGAGACGGGCGGCGCGCCGGATGAGCGTACGGCCCTCGGGGCCGCCGGTGAGGCCGACGACGATGCGTTCGCGCGCCTGCCAGGTGGAGCGGATGTTGTGCTCGCCCCGGTACTCCTGGAGGTACTCGTCGACCCGGTCGGCCACCCACAGCAGCGCCAGCTCACGCAGAGCGGTCAGATTGCCGGGACGGAAGTAGTTGGAGAGGGCCGCGTCGACCTTGTCGGGCTTGTAGACGTTGCCGTGGGCCATACGGCGCCGCAGCGCCTGCGGGGACATGTCGACCAGCTCGATCTGGTCCGCCCGCCGGGCCACCTCGTCGGGGACGGTCTCGCGCTGGCGGACACCGGTGATCGTCTCCACCACGTCGCCCAGCGATTCCAGGTGCTGGATGTTCACGGTCGAGACTACGTCGATGCCCGCCTGGAGCAGTTCCTCCACGTCCTGCCAGCGCTTGGCGTTGCGCGAGCCGGGCACGTTGGTGTGGGCGAGCTCGTCCACCAGCGCGACGGCGGGGCGCCGGGCGAGGATCGCGTCGACGTCCATCTCGGTGAACGTGGAACCGCGGTACTCCAGCTCACGCCGCTCGATGAGCTCGAGCCCGTGCAGCATTACCTCGGTCCGCGGCCGGCTGTGGTGCTCGACGAATCCGACGACGCAGTCGGTGCCCCGCTCGACCCGGCGATGCGCCTCGGAGAGCATCGCGTACGTCTTGCCGACGCCGGGTGCCGCACCGAGGTAGATGCGGAGCTTGCCGCGTCCCATGTTCAGACTCTTCTTCTCTGTTGGCGGTCGGGCGGATGATCAGGGTTCGAAGCGGTATCCCATGCCCGGTTCGGTGATCAGGTACCGGGGGTGCGAGGGGTCCGCTTCCAGTTTGCGCCGGAGCTGGGCCATGTAGACGCGCAGGTAGTTGGTGTTCTCGCCGTAGGTCGGGCCCCAGACCTCCAGCAGCAGTCGGGCCTGGGTGATCAGTCGGCCCGGGTGGGTGATGAGGATTTCCAGCAGGTGCCACTCGGTCGGGGTCAGGCGTACCGTGCGATCGCCGCGGTACACCTTCTTCGCGACCAGGTCGACGGTGAACTCTTCGGTCGTGACGCTGGAGACCTCGTCGGCCCGCGAGGCGCCTGCCGGCTCCTGTCTGCGGGCGGCCGCCCGCAGGCGGGCCAGGAGCTCGTCCATGCTGAACGGTTTCGTCACGTAGTCATCGGCGCCCGCGTCCAGGGCCCGGATCTTGTCCTCCGAGGTGTGGCGGGCGGACAGCACCAGGATGGGCACGCGGCTCCAGCCGCGAACACCCTTGATCACGTCGACGCCGTCCATGTCGGGCAGCCCGAGGTCGAGCACGATGACGTCCGGCTTGCGCGCGGCCGCCAGGCGCAGGGCCGAGTCGCCGTCCGGAGCCTCTTCGACCTCGAATTTGCGCGCCTGGAGATTGATCTTCAGGGCGCGGACGAGCTGGGGATCGTCCTCCACCACCAGCACCCGGGTCATGGGTGTGCAGCCTTTCCTTCGATGCGGGCACGGTCGGGAGCCGGCGAGACGCGAGCATCCGCGCCCCGCCGGCTCCCGGTCCGTGCGATGTGGCACATCAGCTCTTGGTCAGTGCCTTGAGGGCGGTGTTGAGTTCGAGGACGTTGACGCGGGGTTCGCCCATGAAGCCGAGGGTCCGGCCGGTGGTGTGGTCCGCGACGAGCTTCTCGACCTGCTTGACGTCGAGCTTGTTCTGCTCGGCGACCCGGTGGACCTGGAGCTTGGCGTACGCGGGGGAGATGTTCGGGTCCAGGCCGGAGCCGGAGGAGGTGACGGCGTCGGCCGGGACGTCCTCGGGCTTGACCTTGTAGCCGGCCGTGGAGTTGTCGGCGATGACGCCTTCCTTGGCAGCGACGACCTGCGCGCAGAGGGTGCCTTCCTCGGCGTCCTTGGTGCACTTGCCGTCCACGGCCCCGTTGTCGGCGGAGCGGTTGGTGGCGCCCGACAGGATCAGCGAGTACTGGGTGTTGACGCTGTTGGCGCCGAGGCCGTTGGAGGGGCGCGGCTGGAACCACTTCAGGTCCGGCTTCGCGGCCTCTTCCGGGTCGTCGGGGTTCTGCTTCGGGAGGTTGTAGGTCTGCCCGATGAGGGAGGAGCCGACGACGTTGCCGCTCTTGTCCTTGATCTCGGAGCCGTTGGCCTTGTCGTTGAAGAGGGCCTGGGCGATGCCGGTGACGGCGAGCGGGTAGATGACCCCGCAGATCACGGTCAGGACGAGCAGGGCGCGCAGGCCTGCGCCTATCAACCGTGCGGTGTTGCCTACAGAGTTGTTCATGTCGTCTCAGCCGATTCCGGGGATGAGGGTGATGAGGAGGTCGATGATCTTGATGCCGATGAACGGGGCGATCAGACCGCCCACGCCGTACAGCCCCAGATTGCGGCGGAGCATCTTGTCGGCGCTGGTGGGCTTGTACTGCACGCCCTTGAGGGCGAGCGGGACGAGCGCGATGATGATCAGCGCGTTGAAGATGACGGCCGAGAGGATCGCCGATTCGGGCGAGTGCAGGCCCATGATGTTGAGCTTGTCCAGGCCCGGGTAGACCACGGCGAACATGGCCGGGATGATCGCGAAGTACTTCGCGACGTCGTTGGCGATCGAGAAGGTGGTCAGGGCGCCCCGGGTGATGAGGAGCTGCTTGCCGATCTCGACGATCTCGATGAGCTTGGTGGGGTTGGAGTCCAGGTCCACCATGTTCCCGGCCTCCTTGGCGGCGGAGGTGCCGGTGTTCATGGCCACGCCCACGTCCGCCTGCGCGAGCGCCGGGGCGTCGTTCGTACCGTCACCGGTCATCGCGACGAGCTTGCCGCCGGCCTGCTCCCGCTTGATGAGGGCCATCTTGTCCTCGGGGGTGGCCTCGGCGAGGAAGTCGTCGACGCCGGCCTCTTCGGCGATGGCCTTCGCGGTGAGCGGGTTGTCGCCGGTGATCATGACGGTCTTGATGCCCATGCGGCGCAGCTCGTCGAACCGCTCCCGCATGCCCTCCTTGACCACGTCCTTGAGGTGGATCACACCGAGGACGCGGGCGCCCTTGTCGTCCTTGACGGCGACGAGTAGTGGTGTACCGCCCGCTTCCGAGATGCGGTTCGCGAGGAGGTCGGCGTCGTCGCCGACCTGGCCGCCCTGCTCCTCGACCCAGGTGATGACCGAACCGGCCGCGCCCTTGCGGGTCTGCCTGCCGTCGACGTCCACACCCGACATACGGGTCTGGGCGGTGAACTCGATCCAGGTGGCGTGCGCCAACTCGCCCTGGTGACGCTCGCGGAGCCCGTACTTCTCCTTCGCCAGAACGACGATGGAACGGCCCTCGGGGGTCTCGTCGGCCAGCGAGGACAGCTGGGCGGCGTCGGCCAGTTCGGCCTCGGTGGTGCCCTTGACGGTTACGAACTCGGAGGCCTGACGGTTGCCCAGGGTGATGGTGCCCGTCTTGTCGAGCAGCAGCGTCGACACGTCGCCCGCGGCCTCGACGGCCCGGCCGGACATGGCCAGGACGTTGCGCTGGACCAGGCGGTCCATGCCGGCGATGCCGATCGCGGAGAGGAGCGCGCCGATGGTGGTGGGGATCAGGCAGACCAGCAGGGCCGTCAGCACGATCATCGACTGCTCGGCGCCCGCGTAGATCGCGAAGGGCTGGAGCGTGACGACCGCGAGCAGGAAGACGATCGTGAGGGACGCGAGAAGGATGTTCAGCGCGATCTCGTTCGGGGTCTTCTGCCGGGCCGCGCCCTCGACCAGAGCGATCATGCGGTCGATGAACGTCTCACCGGGCTTCGTCGTGATCTTGACGACGATGCGGTCCGACAGGACCTTCGTACCGCCCGTGACCGCGCTGCGGTCGCCACCGGACTCCCGGATGACCGGGGCGGACTCGCCCGTGATCGCGGACTCGTCCACCGAGGCGACGCCCTCGACGACGTCACCGTCACCGGGGATGACGTCCCCGGCCTCGCAGACCACCAGGTCACCGATCTTCAGCTCGGTCCCCGGTACGGACTCCTCGCCCCCGTCCTTGGTCAGGCGGCGGGCGACGGAGTCCGTCTTGGCCTTGCGCAGGGTGTCGGCCTGCGCCTTTCCACGGCCCTCGGCGACGGCTTCGGCGAGGTTGGCGAAGATCGTGGTCAGCCACAGCCAGGCCGTGATGGCCCAGCCGAACCAGTCCGTCGGGTCCTTGACGGCCAGCACGGTGGTCACGACCGAGCCGATGAGGACGACGAACATGACCGGCGACTTGATCATGACGCGTGGGTCGAGCTTGCGGATCGCGTCGGGGAAGGACTTGACCAGCTGCGTGGGGTCGAAGAGGCCGCCGCCGACGCGGCCGGTCGGCGGCTTGTGGCCCGTGGGCAGGTCCTCGTGCGGGGCACGGGTCGGGGTGGCGGTGCTCATGATGCGAGCCCTTCGGCGAGCGGACCCAGCGCGAGCGCGGGGAAGTAGGTCAGTCCGGTGACGATGAGGATCGTGCCGACGAGCAGGCCCGTGTAGAGCGGCTTGTCGGTGCGAAGGGTGCCCGCGGTCTCGGGGACGGGCTTCTGCTCGGCCAGCGAGCCGGCCAGTGCGAGGACGAACACCATGGGGAGGAAGCGGCCCAGGAGCATGGCCAGGCCGATCGTGGTGTTGTACCACTGGGTGTCGGCGTTCAGGCCGCCGAAGGCCGAGCCGTTGTTGTTGGCGCCCGAGGTGTACGCGTACAGGACCTCGGAGAAGCCGTGCGCGCCGGAGTTGAGCATCGAGTGCGGCGGGGTCGGCAGCGCCATGGCGGCGGCGGTGAAGCAGAGCACGAGCGCCGGGGTGATCAGGATGTAGCAGGCCGCGAGCTTGATCTCGCGGGTGCCGATCTTCTTGCCCAGGTACTCGGGGGTGCGGCCGACCATCAGGCCGGCGATGAACACCGCGATGATCGCCATGACAAGCATGCCGTAGAGGCCGGAGCCGACACCGCCCGGCGCGATCTCGCCGAGCTGCATGCCCAGCAGCTGGATCCCGCCACCCAGCCCGGTGTAGGAGGAGTGGAAGGAGTTGACCGCACCGGTCGAGGTCAGCGTGGTGGCGACCGAGAAGATCGCCGAACCGGCGATGCCGAAGCGGGTCTCCTTGCCCTCCAACGCCCCGCCCGCGACCTCGAAGGCCGGACCGTGGTGCGCGAACTCGGTCCACATCATCAGGGCGGTGAACCCGAGCCAGATGGTCGCCATCGTCGCGAGGATCGCGTAACCCTGGCGCAGGCTTCCGACCATGCGGCCGAAGGTGCGGGTCAGCGCGAACGGGATGACGAGGATCAGGAAGACCTCGAAAAGGTTGGAGAAGGGGGTCGGGTTCTCGAAGGGGTGGGCGGAGTTGGCGTTGAAGTAGCCACCGCCGTTCGTGCCGAGCTCCTTGATGACCTCCTGGGAGGCCACGGCGCCCCCGTTCCACTGCTGCGAGCCGCCCATGAACTGACCGACCTCGTGAATGCCGGTGAAGTTCTGGATGGCGCCGCAGGCGACCAGAACGATCGCGCCGATCACGGCGATCGGAAGGAGGATCCGGACGGTGCCGCGGACCAGGTCCGCCCAGAAGTTGCCCAGCTCACCGGTACGGGAGCGCGCGAAGCCCCGTACGAGCGCGACCGCGACGGCCATGCCGACCGCGGCGGAGACGAAGTTCTGCACCGCCAGGCCGCCGGTCTGCACGACGTGGCCCATGGCCTGCTCGCCCGCGTACGACTGCCAGTTGGTGTTGGCCACGAAGGAGGCGGCCGTGTTGAACGCCTGGTCGGGGTCGATGGAGGCGAAGCCGAGCGAGCCGGGCAGGACGCCCTGGGCGCGCTGGAGGCCGTAGAGGAACAGGACGCTGACCGCGGAGAAGGCGAGGACGCCGCGCAGGTAGGCGGGCCAGCGCATTTCGGCGGACGGGTTGGCACCGATCGCCTTGTAGATCCACTTCTCCGGGCGGTAGTGCCGTTCGGAGGAGTAGACGCGGGCCATGTAGTCGCCCAGCGGGCGGTAGGCCAGTGCGAGCGCGGCGATCAGTGCGAGGAGCTGGAGCACACCAGCGAGAACGGGACTCATCGGTGGCTAGAACCTCTCCGGCTTGACGAGGGCGAGGACGAGGTAGCCCAGCAGGGCGACGGCCACGAGGAGGCCGACGATGTTCTCGGCGTTCACAGCTTGGTCACCCCCTTGGCGATGAGAGCCACCAGCGCGAACACCGCGACCGTGGTGACGACGAAGGCCAGATCGGCCATCGCGAGCTCCTGAGTGAAGTGGGAAGTAATGAATCGGCCAGATGGCCGATGACGAGATAACCGTGTCTTCATCCCGGCGTTAAGACGCCTTGACGGGGTCCATACGGGCGCAGGAGAACTCTTAACGACACCCTTACGGGAAAGGACGGGAAAGGACGGAAAAGGCCCGGTCAGCCCAGGTGGGCCAGGCCGGCCGTGTCCAGGGCGGAGCCGGCCTGAGCGGCCAGCGCGACGGCCACCAGGCGGTCCTGTTCCGGGGCAGCGGGCCGGGGAGCGGATCCAGCAGGAAGCGGCCGTAGTGGTGTCCGCCGCCGATGACCCGCAGTTCGGTCTCGCCGTCCGGCCAGTCGCCGTACTCCGTGATCCGGCCCGGGCGGCGCAGCCACACGCCACCGTCGTGCTCCAGGCGCGGCAGGCTTCCCATCAGGGTTCCGTACTCGAAACGGCAGCCCCGCAGCCCGAGCAGGCCGACGAGCTCCCGGCGCACGTACTCGACGACCGCCTCCGGCGAGCGGCCGTCCTCGGCCAGCCGTGCGGTGCCTTGGAGGCTCGACAGATGGGCGGCGTCGGTGACCACGGTCGTCTGCAGTCGGCGTGCGCGTACCGCCAGTTGGGAGACGATCAGGCCGACGACGAGCAGCAGGACCGCCGTCTCGACGTCGCCTCGGTCAGTGATCACGAACCGTCGGTAGGGCTCGGTCAGGAAGAAGTCGAACCAGGCGGCCGCCGACAGTGCGGCCACCGCGCCGGCGGTCCGCGTACCGATGGCGGCGACCGCGACCACCGCGACGACGAGGACCAGTGCCGCGTTCGTCGCCGAAAGGTCCGTACGGAAGGGCACGAGCGCGAGCGCCACGAGGAGGGGGGCCACGAGCGCCGCGAGCAGGGCGGCGGCGTCGTGGAGTCGGAATCCGGACATGTGGGCCTCCTGTCCGTTCGCTTCAACCCTGCTCCTCGCCGCAGGCGCGGGCAGCCGCCGCCGCGAAGTCTTGACGCACCCCATATGGTGCTCCCGCTTCGGCATCAAGAGCGCGTGAGGACTGGCGCGGCGGCCGTATGGACCACGTCAAGGACCCTGGCGATCCGGCCATGGAATCTCCGACGCTGTCCTCGCTTTGTCCAACGGAGGAACAGCGAGAGATGTCGATAGACATGGGAAAGACTGGCACCGCAGGGCAGGCTCCGGGCACGGAGGAGCCGCCTGATACCCGCATCTCTACAGCGGTGGTAGAGGACCGGCACCGGCTGACCGCCCTCCAGGGGCTGGCCGCGCTGTCGTTGGACGCCATGGCGTCCGTGGCGTACGGGCCGGAGTCGATCGTGCTCGTCCTGGCCGCGGCCGGCGCCTACGGCATGGGCTTCACCCTCCCCGTCACCTTGGCGATCGCAGCGCTCCTCGCGGTGCTGGTGGCCTCGTACCGGCAGGTCATCGCGGCCTTCCCGGACGGCGGCGGCTCCTACGCCGTCGCCAAACGCCACCTGGGCCGGCGTACGAGCCTGGTCGCGGCGGCCTCGCTGATCCTGGACTACGTCCTGAACGTCGCCGTCTCCGTCACGGCCGGCGTGGCCGCCCTGACCTCGGCGTTCCCCGAGCTGTACGGGGAGCGGGTGTGGATCTGCCTGGGCGTCCTGGTCCTGGTCACCGCAGTGAACCTGCGCGGGGTCGTGGAATCCGCCAAGGCGTTCCTCGTTCCCACCGCCGTGTTCGTCGGCTCGATCCTCGCGATGGTCGTGGTCGGCCTCTTCCGTGACGGCCCCGTCAGCACCGCCTCCGCGGCCGGGCACGCGTCCGCCCTCGGCGAGGGTGCGACCACCGTGGGCGCGCTCCTGCTGCTCAAGGCCTTCGCCGCCGGCTGCTCGGCGCTGACCGGAGTCGAGGCCGTCGCCAATGCCGTCCCCTCCTTCCGGGCCCCGGCCGCCCGCCGCGCCCAGCGCACCGAAGTTGCGCTCGGCGCGCTCCTGGGCGTGATGCTCATCGGCCTGTCGATCCTCATCGGGCGCTTCCACCTCCAGCCGGTCGAGGGCGTGACCGTCCTCGCCCAGCTCGCGGACGCCTCCTTCGGCCACAACGTCGCCTTCTACGTGGTCCAGTTCGCGACGATGGTGCTGCTGGCCCTCGCCGCGAACACCTCCTTCGGCGGTCTGCCCGTCCTGATGAGCCTCCTGGCCCGCGACAACCACCTCCCGCACGTGTTCGCGCTCAAGGCCGACCGCCAGGTCCACCGCCACGGCGTGGTCTGGCTGGCGCTCGTCTCCGCCCTCCTGCTCGTCCTCTCCGGCGGCGACACCAACACTCTCGTCCCGCTCTTCGCCATCGGCGTCTTCGTCGGCTTCACCATCTGCCAGGTCGGCATGGTCCGGCACTGGTACGGGCAGCGCCCGCGCGGCTGGCAGGCGAAGGCGGCACTGAACGGCTTCGGCGCGCTGCTGACCGGTGTCTCGGCGGTCGTCGTCACCGCCACCAAGTTCACCGAGGGGGCGTGGCTGATCGTCGTCGCGCTGCCGCTGCTCGTCCTCGGCTTCGAGAAGATCCACCGTGCGTACACCGAGATCGGCGAACGCCTGGAACTCGGCCGGATCCCGCAGGCCCCGCAGCGCTCCCGCTCCGTGGTCGTCGTCCCCGTCTCCGGCCTGTCCCGCCTGACCAGCCAGGCCCTCACCGCCGCCCGCTCGCTCGGCGACGAAGTCCTCGCCGTGACCGTCACCCACCCCGCCCCCGAGGACCGACTGGCGGCCGAAGCTCTTCGGCGGGACTGGGAATTGTGGAAGCCCGGCGTTGAGCTGATCGAGCTCTCCTCGGAATCCCGCTCGCTCGGCCGTCCCCTGTCGGCGTACGTGCGGAAGCTGGCGCAGGCCCACCCGGACGCGCAGGTGACCGTGCTGATCCCGGAGACCGAACCCGCCCGGCTCTGGCAGCGGCTGCTCCAGAACCAGCGCGGCTCCGTCGTCGCCCACGCGGTCCGCCGCGACACCGACGCGGTCATCTGCCGGCTGCGCTTCCGCATCACGGCCGACGCACACTGACGAGTGTTGACGCACCTCTGACAGCGATTTGACGCGCCTCGTGCGCCGCCATCAAGAAGGCGCCAATTCCCGCTCCCACATCGGCATTTCCCATGGGACGGGCAGTGGTTTCCTGCCTGTTGCGCCGCCGGGGACCTCGAATACTCACATGACGGCCGAGGGGGTCCATGGAGACAGTCCCCGGCGGCGACACCCCTCTTCCGCACCTGGCCACCAGCCGCCAGGGCTGCCACGCTCCCCATTCGGAAGGTCTTGATGCCTCCCGTCGCCGCGCAGCACGTTCCTCCGGGTCTCGGGACCCCTCCGCGGACTCCGACCCACCGACCGTCCCGGAAGCGCTCCGGCCAGGTGAACGTGGTGGATCCCGAGCTGCTGGCCGCCTCGGCGCGAGAGGCCGTCGGCAAACTCCACCCGCGCGAACTGGTGAAGAAGCCGGTGCTGTTCGTCGTCGCCGTCGGATCCGTGCTGACCACGCTCTCGGCGCTCATCCACCCGTCCGTGTTCACCTGGGTGATCAGTGTCTGGCTCTGGCTGACTGTCTTGTTCGCCAACCTCGCCGAGGCCGTCGCCGAAGGCCGGGGCCGGGCCCAGGCCGAGTCGCTGCGCAAGGCCCGTACGGACACGGTCGCCGTGCGGCTGCACCACTGGACGTACGGCGCGAACCTGCGGCACGCGGAGACCGAGGTGGTCACGCCCGCCGAGCTCCAGCCCTTCGACTTCGTCCTCGTCGAGGCCGGCGAGCTGATCCCGGCCGACGGCGACGTCGTCGACGGGGCCGCGATGGTCGACGAGTCGGCCGTCACCGGCGAATCAGCCCCTGTCCTGCGCGAAGCGGGCGGCGACCGGTCCGGGGTCACCGGCGGTACGACCGTGCTGTCCGACAGCGTCGTCGTACGAGTCACCTCCCGCCCGGGGCACAGCTTCATCGACCGGATGATCGCCCTGGTCGAGGGCGCCACCCGGCAGAAGACCCCCAACGAGATCGCGCTGAACATCCTGCTGGCGGCCCTGACCGTCATCTTCGTCCTGGTGGTCGTCGCCATCCAGCCGATGGCCGCCTACGCGCACGCCGCACAGTCCACGACCGTCCTGGTCGCCCTCCTCGTCACCCTCATCCCCGCCACGATCGGCGCCCTCCTGTCGGCGATCGGCATCGCGGGCATGGACCGGCTCGTCCAGCGCAACGTCATCGCGATGAGCGGACGCGCCGTCGAGGCCGCCGGAGACGTGAACACCCTGCTCCTCGACAAGACGGGGACCATCACCCTCGGCAACCGCGAGGCCGCGGCCTTCATCCCGCTGCCCGGCGTGGACCACCTCAAGCTCGCGGAGGCCGCCCAGCTCTCCTCGCTCGCCGACGAGACGCCCGAGGGCCGGTCCGTCGTCGCCCTCGCCCAGCAGTACGGACTGCGGCCGGCCGCCGCGGAGGACCTCAGCAATCCGCGGTTCACCCCTGAGCTGGGACAACGGGGCGGGCTGCGCCATCCGCAAGGGTGCGACCGCCCAGGTCTGCGACTGGGTGGCCATGCGCGGCGGCACCGTACAGGCGGAGGCGGTGACCTGGTCGGCCACCGTGTCGGAGACCGGGGGCACGCCCCTGCTGGTGGCGGTCCACGACTGGGACGGCCCGAGGGTGCTCGGCATCATCCATCTCAAGGACGTCGTCAAGGAAGGCATCCGCGAGCGCTTCGCGGAGCTGCGCAGCATGGGCATCCGCACGGTCATGGTGACCGGCGACAACGAACTGACGGCCCGCGCCATCGCCGCCGAGGCCGGCGTCGACGAGTACCTGGCCGAGGCCACCCCTGAGGACAAGATGTCGCGAAGTACTTCGCGATCATCCCGGCCATGTTCACGGCGGCCTACCCGGGACTCGAAGCCCTCAACATCATGGGCCTGAGCAGCCCGACCTCCGCCATCACCTCGGCGATCATCTTCAACGCGCTGATCATCGTCGCCCTCATCCCGCTCGCCCTGCGCGGCGTCCGCTACAAGCCGGCCTCCGCGCACGACCTGCTCCGCCGCAACCTCGGCGTATACGGCCTCGGCGGCCTGATCCTGCCCTTCGTCGGCATCAAGCTCATCGACCTGCTGGTGTCCAGCATTCCCGGCCTCGGCTGACATCAGCCAAGGACGCCAGACCACGGCCGCACCAGGCCGGCCAGCGTTGATCCACACTCCGCTGGTTCCCGTGCCGGGGCGGCCCCCGTTCGGGTCGCCCCCGCTTCTTTCGTCCTGCACCCTCCGACCGAGCATGAGTGTGCCCTCGCTACACCACCGGACGGAAAGACGTTAAGAGCGCGTCAGGATTCCGTCAGGCAGGGATATAGACGTATCGGCTGTGCTCTCGCTGCGTACGCTGGCCCAGCCGTCGACTCCGATGGCCGAATCCACGCTGCACGACAGGAGCCCCCCACGATGGCCACCCCTGCCCGCACCTCGCGCCTGCGCGCGTGGATGCTGGAAGGCCTGACCGCCGATACGAGTTCGCCCGCCGCCAAGGAGACGGCGGCCCAGCCGCACGGCCGCCCGTGGTGGCGGGTGATGTGCCTGACGGGTCTGGACTACTTCTCCACCCTCGGCTACCAGCCCGGCATTGCCTTCCTCGCGGCAGGCCTGCTGTCGCCGCTGGCGACCATCGTGCTCGTGCTGCTGACCCTCTTCGGCGCGCTGCCCGTCTACCGGCGCGTGGCGGAGGAGAGCCCGCACGGCGAGGGCTCCATCGCCATGCTGGAGAAGCTGCTGTCGTTCTGGAAGGGCAAACTGTTCGTCCTGACCCTGCTCGGGTTCGCGGCGACCGACTTCCTCATCACCATCACCCTCTCCGCCGCCGACGCGACCGCGCACATGGTGGAGAACCCGCACCTCACCAGCACCCTGCACGGCCACGAGGTACTGATCACCCTGATCCTGATCGCGCTGCTCGGCGGAGTCTTCCTCAAGGGCTTCAGCGAGGCCATCGGCGTCGCCGTGGTCCTGGTGGCCACCTATCTCGGCCTGAACGTCGTCGTCGTGGCGGTCGGGCTGTGGAACGTGTTCACCGCACCGCAGGTCATCACCGACTGGACGGCAGCGCTGACCGCCGAGCACGGCAACGTCTTCATGATGATCGCCATCGCGCTCGTCGTGTTCCCCAAGCTCGCGCTGGGCCTGTCCGGCTTCGAGACCGGTGTGGCGGTCATGCCGCACGTGAAGGGCGACCCCGACGACACCGAGGCCAAGCCCGCCGGCCGGATCCGAGGCGCGAAGAAGCTGCTGACCACGGCGGCCGTGATCATGAGCATCTTCCTGATCTGCTCCAGCCTCATCACCACCCTGCTCATCCCGGCTGCCCAGTTCGAGCCCGGAGGGGAGGCCAACGGACGCGCGCTCGCGTACCTGGCACACGAGTACCTGGGCTCCGCCTTCGGCACCGTCTACGACGTCTCCACGATCCTGATCCTGTGGTTCGCCGGCGCCTCCGCCATGGCCGGCCTGCTCAACCTGATGCCGCGCTACCTGCCCCGCTACGGCATGGCCCCGCACTGGGCCCGAGCCCTGCGCCCGATGGTCATCGTGTTCACCCTCGTCGCGTTCCTCGTGACCTGGCTCTTCAACGCCGACGTGGACGCCCAGGGCGGCGCATACGCCACCGGTGTCCTCGTCCTGATCACCTCGGCGGCCGTGGCCGTGACCATCGCGGCCCGCCGGGCCGGGGAGCGCGGCTGGACCATCGGCTTCGGGATCATCTCGGCCGTCTTCATCTACACCACGGCCGTCAATGTCGTGGAGCGCCCGGACGGCGTCAAGATCGGCGCCTGCTTCATCGGAGGCATCATGGCGCTCTCCCTCCTCTCGCGCCTGGCCCGCGTCTTCGAGCTGCGCGTCACGGACATCGAGTTCGACGACATGGCGCAGCGGTTCATCCGCGACACCGCCAACCGGACGATCCGCTTCATCGCCAACGAGCCGGACAGCCGGGACATCGAGGAGTACCGGCAGAAGAAGGCGCAGATCCGCGCGGACAACGACATCCCGGCCGAGGACGACGTCATGTTCGTCGAGGTCACCGTCCTGGACGCCTCCGAATTCGAGTCCGGCATGCGCGTACGCGGCGAAGTCCTGCACGACCGCTATCGGGTCCTGACCCTGGAGAGCTCCAGCATCCCCAACGCCCTCGCCGCCCTCCTGCTCCACGTCCGCGACGAGACCGGCCAGCGGCCCCACATCTACTTCGAGTGGACCGAGGGCAACCCGATGGCCAACTTCTTCCGGTTCTTCCTCTTCGGCCAGGGCGAGGTAGCCCCCGTCACCCGCGAGGTCATCCGCGAAGCAGAACCGGACCGCTCCCGTCGCCCCCACGTCCACGCCGGCTGACCCCTCTGCATCAAGGCGCCGACAGGAATCCCGCTGGACCCTCGCCATGGCGACGGTCCAGCGGGATTCTCAGTACCGTGACCACTCGCTCGCGCGCCGACCGCGGAATCCGCAGGACCGTACTCGCCCTCGGGGCGGCCGGACTGACCGTCATCGCCACCGGCGCCGTCCTCGACGCCCTGTGGCTGCTCGGCATCGGGGTCTGGGGCGTCATTGCAGCGATGGCGCTCGAGCTCGTCTACCGGCCTTAGAGGTCGTCTCAACTGGCTTGATCAGTAGGCTGACGGCCGTGACGGCGATGGTGGAGCGTCTGGTGCCGGACGGGTTGTGGGAGTTGTTCCCGTGGGTGGTTCCGGCTGCTCCGGTACGACCCCGGGGCGTTGGCCGGCGAAGGTACGGGGATCGCACCTGACAGGTCCGAATCCCGTAGATCGCGGCAAGAAGGGATCAAAGATCCACGTGCGGGGCATTCCCCCCGATCCGGTCCCGCCGCGGACCGCGCCGCCGTCGACCGGCCAAGCTGCACGGTGACAAGGGATACGACTTCGACCGGCTTCCCACCTGGCTCCGCTCCCGCAACATCACACCGCGCATCGCGCGCCGGGGCATCGAATCCTCCCAGCGACTGAGCCGTCATCGGTGGACAGTGGAGCGCACGGTGGCGTGGCTGTCCGGGTGCCGCCGTCTGCACCGTCGCTACGAGCGCACAGCTGGTAGGCGCCGGCCACCGGTACGGCGAGCAGGTCTCCGGGGCGGATGTCGGCCGGCAGTTCCACATCGGCTGCGAGGATGTCGCCGGCCTCGCAGTGCCGGCCGACCACCGTGGCCGTACGGTGTCCAGTCGTCGACGCGCGGCCGACCAGGCGGGGCGCATAGCGCACCCCGTACAGGGCGGGACGCGGGTTGTCGCTCATTCCTCCGTCGACGGCGACGAAGACCTTCTCGCCGCTGTGCTTGACGGTGAGTACCCGGTACAGGGCGACTCCGGCCGGCCCGACGATGGCCCGCCCGGGTTCGACGGCGAGACGGGGTACGGTCAGCCCGGCGGCCGCACAGCCTTCTATGAGCTCGGCGCGCATCCTGCGTGCGAGTGTCGTGAGGTCGAGGGCGGGTTCCCCGGGACGGTAGGCGATGCCGTGGCCACCGCCCATGTCCAGCTCGGCCAAGGCGACCCCGTCAGCGTCACGGACACGGGCCATCAGTCCGACCATGCGGCGCAGGGCGACCGGATAGGGCTTCACGTCGGTGATCTGGGAGCCGATGTGGCAGTGCAGTCCGGTGAGTTCGAGCTGCGGCTGGCCGAGTACCCGGGTGATGGCGTGCTGTGCGCCCCCGTCGGCGAGGGAGAGACCGAACTTCTGGTCGTCGGTACCGGTACGGATCTTGTCGTGTCCGTCGGCCGAGACCCCCGGCACCACCCGCACCATGACCTTCTGGCGCCCGTCGGCTCCGACGGCGGCTGCGATCCGGGCTATCTCCGACGGGCTGTCGATGACGATCCGCCCCACGCCGAGGCGCAGCGCGGCTTCCAGGTCGCGGGGCGACTTGGCGTTGCCGTGCAGCACGATGCGTTCGGGAGGGAATCCGGCCGTGACGGCGAGTTCCAGCTCGCCGGCGGAACAACGTCCAGGCCCAGCCCTTCTTCCCGCACCCAGCGGACCATGGCGCGGGACAGGAACGCCTTGGCGGCGTAGAGGACGTCGGCTTCGGGGAACGCGTCCCGATAGGTCCGACAGCGCTCGCGGACTTCGCCTTCGTCCAGGACGTAGGCGCGGGTGTCGAACCGTTCGGCGATCTCTGCCAGCGGTACTCCGCCGACGGCCAGCCCACCGTGCGCCAGCCGAGTCGTGGATGCCGGCCAGATCGAGAGATCACCCGCACGGGGCTGTACCTCGGACAGGACCACCGTCGCCACCGTGTGATCCCCCATCAGGCGAACCGGGCTGCGATCGGAGATGCCTGGGGCAGCGACGTCGCGACCGGAGGCACCGCGGCGACCGCCGGAGCGGTGAACGTCGGGTCCACGGTCAGCAGAGATACACCGAGCGGATCGGCCATCGAGCGCAGCGCGGACTCGGAGAGCCGGATCCACGGCTGCTCGGCGCCGAGCGTGGCGGCAAGACGGTTTGGGCTGGTGAAGCCGACGCCGGTGCGCGCTCCCAGCGGGGTCCGGAACAGACGAACCACGACCTCCGCTTCTCCCGGCCGGACCGGCACGTACAGGGGCCCGGCCGGGATCCGTTCTTCAGGCTCGGGATCGTCGTCGTACTGGAACAAACACATGGGGCCCTCCTGGAGAACCACGAGTCGGCAGGTGACGCCCAGGGTGCGGGGAGGCAGTCCGGGGCGCGACACCGAAGCTATCCCCGCATCCCCGTGCCTACGGCAGCCCCGTAACGAGACCCTTACGGAGGCGAGCCAAGTCCTGACGGATCACTGACGCGAGAGCGGGACGGCATCAGAGACCCGTCACGGTTACGGATCTCTGCGCTAGAAGGCCGTCAACAGCGGCACCTCACCCTCCGCCGAGCCCCTTCCATGGGGACGATCGACGAGACGAGAGGGAAAAGGCCGTGCGAAGAGTCGTAGTCGGCGTGACCGGAACCCCAGGGAATCTGGCCGCGCTGCACCGGGCCGCTGCGGAAGCCCGCGTGCGTGGTGCGGAGCTGTTGGCCGTCCTGGCCTGGCAGCCGCCCGGCGGAGAACTCGGAAGCCGCCACAGCCTCGGAACCTCCGTCCTTGCGCAATGCCGCGCCGCGGCTGTCGAGAGACTCCGCGAGGCCCTCGACACGGCCTTCGGCGCCGTAAAACCCGGTGTCACCCTCGGCGGCCTCACGGTACGGGGGACTCCGGGAGCGGCCCTCGTTGACGCGGCACGTGACACGGAGGACCTCCTCGTGGTCGGCACGGGATCCCGCACATGGGTGCGCCGCCTCGTCCGCCCCTCGGTGGCCCGGTACTGCCTCGCCCACGCCGCCTGCCCCGTCCTGGCGGTTCCTCCCTCTCCGCTCCAAGCCGAGCTGGAATCCGTACACCGCCGCAACATCTGGAGAGTTCCGCTCGACCTGCGGGAGCTGACCCCATAAGGCGTCACCTCGTGTGGCTCCAGGAGGTGAAGGCGGAGGCATCGACCCCGACTGCCGCGACCGTGAGGTACGCCGGGACATGCCGGACCACCCGAGCCGCGCTATTCCGTGTTGCTGAGTACCAGTAGTCAGTGTTACGTTGTACCGGTACTCAGTAACGCCGACTAGCTAGGGGAGGGGGTGTTCCATGGCCAAGCTGCTGACGGAGATGCTCAAGGGCACGCTGGAGGGCATCATCCTCGCGTCCCTGTCCGGCCGGCCCGCCTACGGCTACGAGATCACGGCACGACTGCGGGAGCAGGGTTTCTCGGACATCGCCGAAGGAACCGTCTACGCGCTGCTCATCAGGATGGAGAAGCGCGGTCTCGTCGACGTGGAGAAGGTGCCCTCTGAGAAGGGGCCGCCGCGCAAGGTGCATTCCCTCAACTCTCAGGGTCGGGAGTACCTCGAAGAGTTCTGGAGGACGTGGAGCTTCCTCGCGGAACGACTGGACCAGCTCCGCGAACGGGGAGGCGAGTGACCATGTCCGAGGGCGAAAAGACCGGCTTCATCTCGAAGATGATCGGGCCCAAGAAGCGCTGGCGGGCGTACAAGGCCCGCGTCAAGGAGCTTCCCGAGAACTACCGCACGGCGGTCGAGGCGATCGAGCGGTACCTGATGTACTTCGTGCCCATCGACGCAGACAGCAACGCCTTGACGTTCGAGGACCTTGCCGACCTGTTCGAGCAGGCAGCGGTGAACGGAACTCCGATCCGCGAGATCGTCGGGGAGGACCCGGTCGAGTTCGCCGAGGCGTTCGCCCAGAACTACACCGAGGGTGGCTACGTCCCCGCCCGCGCACGGAAGCAGCTGGCCGACGACATCGAGCGCGCCGCGGGTGCTGAGACCGGAACGCAAGACAAGACGGTCTGATAGCACCTCAGCACGACGCTCGCCCAAGGGCCGAGCACTGCGCTCATCGCCATTCTGCACAGCGCGGGCCGACGGGGTCATGCCCCGTCGGCTGTCTCTCGCCGCATGTCCGCGGCGTCGCAACTGACCACTGCGCACAAGGAGATCCATGATGGAAACCGGCAACAGCGGATTGTCCGAAGCAGGTCGGCGCCGACTGCGCGAGGTGCTGGAAGCGCATGTCGAGTCCAGGAAGATCCCCGGGCTCGTCGCCTTGGTCGGCCGGGGTGGGGAGACCCATGTCGAGGCGATCGGGACGATGCGTCATGACGGCGGCGCGCCGATGTGCCGGGACACGATCTTCCGGATGGCCTCGACGACCAAACCGGTCGCGGTGGCCGCGACCATGGTCCTGCTGGACGAGTGCCGGCTGCGACTTGACGAACCGATAGACCGATGGCTGCCGGAACTGGCCGACAGGCGGGTGCTCAAGGGGCCCGACAGTCCGCTGGACGACACCGTGCCGGCCCGGCGTCCGATCACCATACGAGACCTGCTCTCCTCCACCTGTGGGCTGGGGCTGGACATGACGGCGATGGGCTCCCCGATGATGACCGCCTACTTCGAGCGCAAGGTCTACGGTGAGAACGGATGGATGCTGCCGGCGGTGGAGCCGGACGAGTGGATGCGCCGCCTCGGCACGCTTCCGTTGATGTACCAGCCCGGGGAGCGGTGGCTGTACAACGTCAGCGACGACGTGCTGGGGGTGCTGGTGGCCAGGGTCAGCGGTCAGTCGTTCGAGGCGTTTCTGCGCGAGCGCATCTTCGATCCGCTGGGCATGGAGGACACCGGCTTCCACGTTCCCGCCGACAAGATCGACCGGCTGCCTCCGCTGTACGCCCCCGACCCGCAGACGGGGGAGTTCATCGTGGAAGACCCGGCCGAGGAGGGACACCACAGCAAGCCCCCGGCGTTCCAGTCGGGCGGCGGCGGACTCGACTCGACCGTCGACGACTACCACGCCTACTTCCGGATGCTGCTCGACCACGGCATGCACGGCACCCAGCGCATCCTGTCCCGGCCCGCCGTCGAGCTGATGACCACCAACCGCCTCACCCCCGACCAGACAGCCGCCCTACAGACCTGGGCCCGCAGCGTCGCCCACCTGTCACACGGCCAGGGACAGACCGGCGGCTGGGGCTTCGGAATGACGGTGCGCACCTACCGAGGTGACTACGCGCCCATCGGCCAGTTCGGCTGGGACGGCGGAGCCGGCACCACCACCTACGCCGACCCGCACAACCAGCTCGTCGGCATCCTGCTCACACAGACCGGGATGTCCACCCCGGACTCGGCGCGGGCCATGCAGGACTTCTGGACCACTCTCTACCAGGCCATCGACGACTGATGGTGAAAGTGGAGCCGTGGGGCGCTCGAATCAAGTTGCGGGAGAGCGGGTCCTCCTCGCGCGCGCCTGGCGGAAGCCCCCGATGCTGACTTTTGCTGACTTCAACGGACTTGCAGCGCTCTGACCTGAGGAAACGCCGTTCGATTCAATGGTTCTGGAACTGGATCGGACGGTCACACGATGATATCGCGCTGGCTCGCGAAGACTGGATGAACGGGTCCCGATTTGGTGAGGTAAAGGGCTACGAAGGCGCTCCCATTCCGGCTCCCGACCTCCCTCCGACCCACCTGAAGCCCCGGGGAAGGGTGCGCTGAACTGCTGCTTTGTGCAGGGTCGGCGCTCGGTGTGATGGGCGCCCACGGCCTTTCGTTGACCTGGTTTCGCGGGAACGCCACGGGAGGTGGGGCGGCGGCCGTCGGCGCCAGGCTGAGTCCCGTGTGTGACAGCCTGTAAGCGACTTCAGTCAGGGAGTCACTCTGGCCGTAGGCGATGAGCCGTTGTTCATGACGTCCGGCGGCATCGCCAGCGCCGGTACCTGGCGCCGGCGGTTTTGGCGTCCGCGGGAGGCGGGTCGCCAGAGAAAAGGCGCTGGCTACGGAGCCAGGTGACCGGTGGCGCGGCTCCGACGCCGTCTCGAGGCCGGCTGCGGTGTACTGGCTGGAGGAGTTGCTGTGCCCGTCAATCACAGATTTGGCTGTGCTGTCGGTCGACGGGAACGATGAGAGGGTACGAATCCCTTTGTCGAGCAGATGCCGGGGCTGACCCGTCGATACGGTCGACGTACCGAGCGGCTGCGGTCGACGTCGAAAGCCGACGTGCAGTGGACCTGCCTGCCTGGGTTCTGGGAATCACGCGCGAACTGGGTGCTGAGGCGTCAGTCGGCCGGCTTCCGTTCTGAGGATGAGTGGAATCTGTCGTGCACGGGCCAAGGGGTCGATTCTGGCTTGTGTCTTGAGCCGGGCTTGCGGCGTCGTGTCGGGACGCCCGTGTGGGCCTCTGCTCTGCCGTTTCGTCGGCGGTTACTCGCCGTCCGGCGGCCAGGTGGCGTGGTCGCGGAGGTGATGGAACTCCGTCAGCTCGGAGGCGAGGACGTCGAAGTGCGGCAGCGGGGCCCACAGGTTGCGCTCGCCGATGACGTAGAGACGGCGTTTGGCGCGGCTCGCGGCGACGTTGAGCAGGTGCGGGGTGCGGGCCGCCCACTCGCGGGCGCCGGGCCGACCGCCGCCGAGCACGAGGACGACGACGTCGGCTTCCTTGCCCTGGGCCCGGTGGACGGTGGCGCAGCGCTCCTCGATCAGTTCGGACGTCCAGCCGTCCCGACCGCGGCAGATCTTCTGGCATTCGGCGACGAGGGACCGGAAGGGGGCGATGACGCGCACGCGCTCGACGGTGACGCCGTGCCGGTGCAAGTGGTCGAGGACGAACTCGAAGGCCCGGCGGTCGCGTTCGCCCCAGGGGGCCTCCGACGGGCGGCTGGGGTCGTCGGTGTTGAGCCAGCGGCTGGGCAGCAGGCCGTCCCGTTCCGTATCGGGGAACGCCTTGGGTGCGGTGCCGTAGACCATGAGGCCGCCGTAGGCGACCTCGTTGCTGACCGTGAACATCGGCTCTTCGCAGCGGCGGTGCACGCGCAGCGGAGAGCCCACCCAGACGAGCTCGTCGTCGGTGCCCGGGGCCGGCAGGTAGGTGCCGTAGCGGTTGGTCCGGTCGGCGACGGTCTGGGCGGAGGTGGCCGAGGGCAGCCAGTGCTCGTCGACGCCGTAGGCGCGCAGCAGCCGGCGCTGGAGGGCCGTGGGCATGGTGACGACGGGTTCGAGCTGGAGCGGATCGCCGACCAGCACGGCACGGCGGGCCCGCCACAGTGCGCCGACGGCGGCCTGTGGGGTGGCTTGCCCGGCCTCGTCGACGAGGACCCAGCCGATCGATTCCCGGCCGAGGCGGGCGAACATGCTGCCGATTGAGGAGAACGTGGTGGAGACGACGGGCACGAGGAGGAAGAGAGTGTGCCAGGCTCGCTCGACCTCCTCGTCGGGGACGGGCCCGTTGGTACCGGCCATCAGTTCCATGAGGACCTGGAGGTTCCCGCGGACCTTCTTCGCGGCTCCGGCGACGAACGCGCGGTGCAGGTCGAGGGCGCGCAGGAACAGGTCGCTGCGCGCGGTGGACCATGCCTCGTCGGACCAGGGCGAGCCGAGTTCCTGGTCGGCTTCGGCAAGGTGCGACCAGCCGAGCGGCAGGGACGGCAGCGCCCGGGCCGCCTCCCGCAGTTCGCGGTGGCTGCCGTCGAGTTCGGCCACGGCGGCTCGTAGTCCGCTGCGGGAGGAGTCGGCGACCTGCCGGGCATGGCGGAGGGCGGTGGCTGCCGCGGACTCCCGCGCGCCGGCGGCCCGTTCGTGGCCGCGGGCGGCGGTGAGATTGGCGGCGGCCTCGTCGACGGCGGCGGCGGACCGTGTGTGCCGGTCGGCGGCCAGGGACTCGGCGCGTACGGCTGCGGCGACCTGCTCCAGAGAGTCCTCGAGCGCGGTGCGCTGCCGGACGAGCAGGTGCGCGATCTCGGACTGGGTGCGCTCCTGTTGCCGTTCGGCGGCCTGCCGGTCGGCCGCGCTCTGCAGCAGGCGGCGCAGCCCGCCGCGCAGGCCGCGCTCGATGACCGGGGGCGCGTCGTGGCGGGCGGTGAGCGCGGTCACGTACTCGCGGTGGTGCGCGGCCAGTTCACGGGCGGCCGACAGGTCCGCGCGGGCGGTGGCCAGCTCCTGGCGGGCCCGCGGTACGTGTTCGGAGGCCGTCCCGTGTCCGGCCTCGGCCACCACCGTGGCCGTCCGGGCGGTGGCCAAGGCGGCGGCGGCCCGGTCCAGGACCGCCGCGGCGGCGGCGACCTGCTGGTCGGCCCGGGACACGGCGGATTCCAGGTCCGCGATCCGCTGCCCGGCCGACGGGGACTCGACGGCCGCCAGGGCACCGGCCAGCCGGGCGCGTCCGGCGCGCAGCCGCTCCACCTCGGCCTGGGCGGTACGGAACGCGGCGACGGCGTCGGTCCACGACGGCACGGGCTGGGCGGGTCCCGCCGCCGCAGCCTGGTCCGCCGGGGTGACGGGACGTCGGCCTCCGGGCGGTGGCTTCGGCGGAAGCCAGTCGCGCAGGACCTCCTGCATGCCGCGCAGCGGCGGCAGTCCCGCGGCGGAGCGAGCCTGGGTCTCCTTCTCGGGCAGCCGGCCCCACCAGAAGCGGTTTCCGAACTCCTTGCGGTTGGTCTTGTTGCCGAGCACCGCTGCGACCAGACCCCAGGCCGGCCCGCCGAGGAGCGCGGAGGCGAGGTCGGAGAAGTGGTCGGGGCCGCCGTGCCAGTGCTCGCCGAGCGCGCCCATGCCGGGCAGTTCGGCGGTGATGTTCTCCACGGCGCCGTTGTTGGAGGAGGTGACCACGATCTCGAACCCGGTCAGCCGCGGGTCGAGCCGCGACACGGTGCGGGGGTAGGCGCCCTGGCGGTCCCTGCCCTTCCAGGCCGGACCGGTGAACGCCTTCTCGGGCCGGGTGAACGTGGCCAGCACAGCCGCTCGCTCGACGACCAGTGCGGCGACCAGGTCGCGCAGCATCGTGGTCTTGCCCGTGCCTGGCGGGCCGTTCACGGAGAACATTCCGCCCTCGGTTCCCGCTCGGTCGGCGAGCATGCGGTCGACCGCGAACTGCTGGCTCAGCGCGAGCGGGAACCGTGCCGGTGCGGGCCAGCGGCCGGCCGGAACCAGGTCCGGAGCCACCCCTTCCAGGACGACCCCGCGCTGCCGGCGCACATCCGTCCGCGCCCCCACGGCGACGGTGTCGAGCTCGGTCAGGTACGCCTCCAGCGCCGGGCCGAAACCCTTCCCGATGGCCGCGGACACCCGGGCCAGATCAGGGGGAAGCAGACTGTTCAAGAACGGCGCGGAGGCGGTGACCTTCGCCTGCGGGTCCCGCGGCCGTTGGACCAGCCTGCTGCGCACCCGGACCACCTGTGGGCGCAGGTAATCCCGTACCCCGCACAGGTCGGCGATCTGCGCGGTCAGGGCGACCAGATCGGCGAACCCGAGTGCACGGGCACCGGCGCCAGCCTCGTAATCCGCCTCGGTCGACATGTCAGGACCGTCGGCCGACGACCCCTCGTGGACGCCCCGGGTGCCGTCCGGCCGCCCGGGCTGCGGCTGCTCCTCGGCGGGGCGGCGGGCGGCGACCCAGTCCGCGGCGCGGCGCACCAGGGGTTCCGCCGCACCCTGCAGGGCGGCGCCGGCGACCTCGCCGAACAGGGCCCCGACCGCGCCGACAGCAGCGCCGCCCAGGATCTCGGCGAGCAGCCGCTGCCAGCTCCCGCCGCTGGCCCCGGCCGGAGCTCCCGGCCCAGCCACGGAGCCGGACCACCGCTCGTACGCCGTTCCGGCGGTCGGGGAGGTGGGGCCGTAAGGGATCGCGGTGGCCGTAAGCTCGTCGATCGCCGTGCCGAACGCGTCGTCGAGTTCCTCGAACCCGTCCAGCCACCCCGGTGCGGACGGCCCGGGATCGAACAGGCGGCCGGTCGCCCAGGCGCACGCGGAGATCACGGACGTGTCTTCGAGCGGTCGGCCCTCGTCGTCCAGGACCAGCGCGAACATCGCGCTCTGGCCCGACAGCACCAGCTCGGTCTGAGGCACGCCGGGGTCGGGATCCGTTCCCGCGGGCAGTACGGAGATCATTGCCTGGCGGAGCAGCTCCAGATCGAAGACCCCGCAGTAGACCTCGTGCCGCCACATACGTCCGTACGGTGCCCGCCGTGCCCCCGTCTCCGGATGGTCCGGAGCCCACGGCAGGAGCGGCGGCACCCGGCCGGGTTCAGGAGTCAGGTCAACTACGTACTCGTCCCTAGGCCCGGAGCGCGCGGCGGGGCGCCGACGAGGCAGTGCCGGGATGGTTGGCGGACTGAACAGTTCGATCGCGCGCCAGCACTCCAGCAGGGCCTTCCGTCGACGGTCCTGCGTGTGTCCGCTCCGCACCCACTGCCCCCGTGTCGCACGCGCGGCATGGTGCCGCTCCCTTGAAGATCAGCCGTATCGCTGAATCTACCGGACCGTCAACAGGGCGTGTCATGCTCCGGAACGCCTGGGCCCACAGGGCCGGATCGGCCGACTTGGCACGGGCGGGAGGGGGTCCGGCGTGTGATGCGCGCTGCATCGTCGGCGATCAGGTCCGTCCCGCGAGCGCATCGCCGAGAACTTGAGGAATGCGGTCGTGGTGAAGCCGCGGGTCTCAGGGTGGACGTCCGCGGTGTGGTCTCCCAGGGCGATCGCAGAAGCGAGCGCGACTCGCGAAAGTTCCGCTGGGTCCGCCGGCAACTGTGCCTCACCGGGTCCACGACTACGAACACGACCACCGGGTCGGCTTCGCCGCCGAGCCGACTGCCCAGGAAGGTCTGGGCGCAACCGGAGGATCGACACCTTATGGCCAACCGGGGGTGCGGCATGCCGTCGGCTCGATGACGATCTGGGAAGGACCGGAATCGCGCCGGCGAAGGAGGATCCTTGACGCGTCTTGCTCGGATCCCGCTGGCGGAGGGCGGATCCATCTTGGTCGAGGCCCCGGGCGCAGTGGAGGGGCCGGTGAAGGCGGGGCGTCTCGGCGACGCCATTCAGCAGCTCCCGGAGAACCTCCAGTCCGCGCTGGACTCGGTCACCGAGGCGGCGGGCGCCGTGCTCGACCAGCTGCGCAAGGCCGGACCTGACGGGGTCACCGTGGAGTTCGGCGTCGACCTCGCGCTCACGGCGGGGGCCGTGGCGGGCTACCTGCCGGATCAGGAGACCGCCCCCGTCTGCGGCCGCGGGTGAGCGCGAAGAAGACCCGGTTGGTGCGGCCCCTCGAAGACGACGCCTGGTCCATCCTCCTTGCGAGTGAACCGTCCCCGAACGCATCCGGTGTGCCGACAGGGCGGACCAGAGTGGGCGTACCTCCACCCCCATCGGCCGCGCACCAGCCGGCGTGCCGCACCACCACCGAAGGAGACCACCTGTGGCACACCACGGCGACCGCACGGCGAACCCGGTCGAGGAGGCGGTGGCGCTGCTGGCCGGCCTGGCCGACCTCGCCCTCAGCGGACTGGGCAGCGCCGTCGGCACCGCGGGAAGCCTGCTGCGCCGTACGGACATCGGCGATCTTCTGGCCGACGGCCACGAGGACACCAAGGCCCGGGGCAGGCTGTTCCTCGACCGGCATGCCGGAACGGCGCCGTCCCACATGGAGGTCCTCGCCCGCACGGTCGCGGCACGCTCCCAGCCGAACATCCCGTGACCGACCAGCACACCCCGCTGAAAAGCCGGGTCGATCAGGTCCTCGCCGCCTTCGTCACCGCCGAGGCGGAGGCGCTGGCCGACATCGACGCCGCCCTCGGGCCGGTCGGTGATCAGCTCCATACCGCGACGCGCCATGGCAAACGGCTGCGGGCGGCGTTCTGCTACTGGGGCTGGCGCGGCGCCGGCCAGCCCGACAGTGACGCGCTGGTACGGGCTGCCGCCGCGATCGAACTGGTCCACGCCGCCGCGGTCGTCCACGACGACCTGATCGACGGCAGCAGCACCCGGCACGGCCGCCCGACCGTCCACACGGCCCTGCACCAGTCCTCCGCCGACGGTGCGGACGCCTCAGCCCGGGCCCTGGCCATGCTGGTGGGCGACCTGCTGATGGCGATGGCCGGACAGCTGTTCACCGACTCGGGCGTACCGGGCGCGTTCCTCAACCGGGCCAGGCCGTTGTGGACGGTCCTGGCCCGCGAACTGATAGCCGGGGAGTGCCTGGAGATCATGAGCACCGGGCGCGCCCCCGATCCGGAGGCGTCGGTGAAGGTGATCCGGTACAAGACCGCCAAGTACACCGTCGAACACCCCCTGCAGATCGGCGGCCTCCTCGCCGGCGCCCCACCCCGGCTCCTGCGTGCCTACAGCGACTACGGCCTCCCGCTGGGTGAGGCGTTCCAACTCCGCGACGACCTGCTGGGTCTGTTCGGAGATCCCGCGAGGACCGGCAAGGATCCGGCCGACGATGTGAGCGGCAACCGCCCCACCGTCCTGATGGCCCACGCACTCGCCTCCGCCACTCCCGCCGAACGGGAAGAGCTCCAGGACCTGCTCGGCCGGGAAGGCCTCACCGACCAGCAGGTCCAACGGGTGCGGGACATCGTTCGCGGCACCGGAGCCGTCACCCGCGTCGAGCACATGATCACCGCCCGGCAGCGCGAGGCCCACGACGCACTGGCCGACGCCGACCTGACCGGCGAGGCCCGCCGTGCGCTCACCGTCCTGGCCGCCGACGCCACCGTCCGCACCCACTGACCGGAAGACACCACGATGACGTACACACCGGCGTCCCTGGACGCCCTGCGCACCCAGGGCGACGAACTCGCCGACGCGACCGTGACGACCCTGTTCGAGCGCGGCGAGGTGGCCAAGTTCAACACCCTCATGCGCTACTTCTCCACCGTCGGCCAGGAACTCCCCGACGGGCTGCCCGACGTCGCCCGCGAGTACCTGCACGCCACCAGCCGCGCGCCGGACTGGGTCGACTGGTCCGAGATGGAGAAGGCCCGGCTCTTCTTCACGGACAACAACGTGCACATCTCCACCGCGCTGTCGTTCGCCTCGATGCCCGCCTGCTACGTCCTTCCCCACGTCGCGAAACTCCTCTCCGCCACGCACTCCCTGAAGTACCCGTCCAAGCGGATGGCCGAGACCGGCCAGTTCACCGTCTACCTCATGCGGCCCGACGCCTTCGAAGCCGGCAGCCGCTTCATCCCCGCCGCCCAGAAGGTCCGCCTGCTGCACGCCTCCATCCGCCACCACCTGGCCCGCGAGGACCGCTGGGACACCGGAACCCTGGGTACGCCGATCTGCCAGGAGGACATGATCGGCGGCCAGATGATGTTCTCCATCCAGGTCCTCGACGCCCTGCACCGCCTCGGCATCCACATGAGCAACGAAGGGGCCGACGCCTACTACTACGCGTGGCGCGTGGTCGGCGCCTTCCTCGGCGTGGACCAGGCCCACGCCCCGCAGACGCTCCAGGAGGCCCGCGCCTTCTCCGACCTGTACATGACGCGCCACATGGGTCCGAGCGAGGAAGGAGCCCACCTCACCCGCCAGCTCATCGACCTCTACGAGGAGGTAGTGCCGGGCACCCTCTTCGACCCCGTCGTCTCCGCCCTCATCCGCTACCTGATCGGCGACACCTGCGCCGACTGGCTGCAGGTGCCCCGCACCTCCTGGGACACCCTCGTCAAGGCCGCCCCCGCCCTGCTGGGCGTACTGGAAACCCTAGAGGACCGCTCCCCCCTGGCCGCGTGGGCCCTGGACCGCCTCGGCTACCTGACCAGCGTCCTCGAACTGTCCTCGCTCACCCGGGGACGGGTGATGCACTACGCCATCCCCGAACAACTCAAAGCCGACTACGGCGTCAGCACCGCCGTCCCCCCGAAGGCCCGATGGACCCCGCCCCCGGCGACCGTATGACCCAACGGCACACGACGGCCGCCCGTGCAGGGCGGGAAGCGCGAGCGGTCAGGTCCAGCCGAGCTCGGTGTAGGGGCGACCGGCTCGGATGCCTTCGATCGCCGCGCGGGTGTAGGGGACGATCGGCTCCGGAAGGGCGTCGGCGGGCCACCAGTCCCAGGAGACGCACCGGTCCGGCTCCCGGACCTGGGGTGTCCCGGTCCACTGCCGGGCGCGGAAGACGAACCCGATTCGAGGCTGGTCCCCGGCCTTGTCCACCATGTGCACCACGTGCGCGAGTTCGACATCGTCCGGGTCGATGAGTAGTCCGGCCTCTTCCTGCGCCTCGCGGACCAGGCAGGCCACGGCGGACTCCTGCTCGCAGTGCCCGGCGAGGAAGTGGTGGGTGCCGCCGGCGTACGCGGAGCCGGGGTGGCGCAGGCCGAGCAGCACCTGGCCGTCGCGTTCCAGGTAGAGGTGGACGCCGACGATGTGCGGGACGCCTGTGCTGCCCGCCTTCGGCCCGTCCGGCCCGCTGCGGGCCGTGTGGTGGGCGTGCCGGCGTACGAGGTCCAAGGTGGAGGGGCTCAGTCTCAGGCGCTCCATGGCGTCGGGGCGGAACCAGGCCAGCATCACGCCCTCGGTGAGGGGCAGGCGGGCGGGGTCGCCGTTCCACCGGGCGGTGAACACCTGCACCGGCACCGTCAGGCCGTCGGTGCCGGTGGCGAGCTCGACGGCGAACGGCTCCACGACGCCCGGCTCGAGTCCGGCTTCCTCGCGCAGTTCGCGGCGGACGGTGTCTTCGAGCGAGGTGTCGCCCGGCTCGCGGCCTCCGCCGAGCAGCGCCCAGGCCCCGGGCGCCCAGATGCCGGGGATGTCATCGCGCAGGTGCAGCAGGTAGCGGCCGTGCCCGTCGTGGATCAGCGCCGAGGCGTTGGCCGGCTCGATGCGGCCGTCGAGCCTGGACGCGGAGAGCTTCGCCCGCAGCTGCGGGGCCGTGACCCTGTCGAAGGCGACCCACTGGGGGGCCGAGACCTCCTCAGGCTGCGCCGTGACCTTGACGTCCCTGTCCACCAGATGGAAGACGAAGCGGAAGTCCCAGTGCTGGTGTGCGCCTTCGCGCTTCGCCGGGTTGGCGTCGATGTCGAAGACGTCGATGTCGATGGGCAGGTGACCGTAGGCGGCGGTGGCGCACAGGGCGCCGGGAGGGATGCCGGCCTCCTCGTGGACCTCGCGCAGCGCTGTCTCCAGCAGCGAGCGATCTGCTGCCTCGACGTGCCCGCCGTTAGTAACAGTTCGCATGTCTCAGGGACCTCCTGTCTCATCAACCGACCTGCCGCGCACCACCGCCGTGCTTCGGCATCGACGGTGGATGGTGTCTCAGCCGAAGCGCGAGATTTTGCCGTCCTGCCATCTGGCGCGAGCGCTGCTGGCGGCCCGACCCACTGCCCGTCAGCCGGCGGTCGAGTGACGCCAACGACCCTAGCTTGGAACCCGTCTGTGGCCGGCTGCCCGCGGCGTAAGGCGCAGGGCGCGATTGCGGGGCCACGCCGTGCGCGGTCATGCAGGGGGTCACGTGGCTCAGAGCCGCTGATCTGTCGTAACCAACCCCTAGGGTTGTCGCCATGGACGAAGCCATCGTGCACGCCGCTCTCGCTGCCTTGGCCGACGGCCCGCGTCACACGGCAAAGGAAGCCCTTAGGGTGGTGCCGAACGAGGCAGGTCTCTATGCGGTCCATGGTGACCTGTTGGCGGTCGGGGAACTCGCAGCAGGTGCGGTTGGCCATCCCCTCTACGTGGGCAAGGCAGAGCGCAGCTTGGTAGGACGTGACCTGCATACGCACTTCGCAACGGGCAAGACTGGCTCCTCCACCCTGCGACGGACGCTCGCGGCGCTCCTGCGGGAACCACTGGAGCTGCGAGCGGTGCCCCGCAACCTCGCTCGGCCTGACGGCAGCGCCAACTTCTCTTTGGAGAGCGGCGGCGATGCGCGGCTGACGGAATGGATGCACGTCAGGCTGCGGCTCTCAGTGTGGGTAAGGCCTGACGGTGTGATCCTCGATGAGGCGGAGACTGCTGTACTCAATGCGCTACGGCCACCCCTCAACTTGGCGAAGACGGGAAGCCTGGGTGACCGCAGAGTCAAGGCGGCTCGCGCAGCGATGGCAGAGGAAGCAAGAGCCTGGCGAGAGGCGTGACGGAATGATTGGCGGACCTGAGTTCGGTGCGGATGGTATCGAGGGAGGCAGTGCTTACGGGCCGGCAGGCACCAGATCGCATGGATCACCCGCCAGTACGGCCTTGGACTGCGTGGAGGCTCGCGGTGACCACTACCCTCGGTCAGACAGACCGGTACGACCCGCTACGCTCCCTCACCTGAGGATTCCAACCTTCTTGACGACGATCACGATTTCCGACAAGGGCAAGTGGACGTGTCCTCAACTTTTTTGGTTACCCATCAGGCGGCGCGCGTGAGCGCCCTGGGGCTCGTGGCTCCGTACGTCATCCGGAGGCAACTATGCGGTTCCCGCTGATCCCCGTGGCCGTCGCCGTTGGCACGTCGGCCGTCAGCGTGATCGGAAACAAGGTTCTCGCGGACCGGGCAAAGAAGAAGATCGCAGACCTTCAGGCTCACCACGATGCCCAGCACGCGAAGCACCGAGACATCGCCGACTCCACCATTGGGCAACTGCGAGGGTTGGGAGTTCGGCAACAGTCCGCTCTCGAAGCGGTGACGCCTCGACTGCGGGCCTTTGCTGAACGCAACGAGCGGCAGCTCCGGATGCGTGGGCGCCAAGTCATTGAGGGCGGAGAGGCGCCCGCGGCCTGCCAAATCGATACGTCGCCCGAAATCTCCGGTCCCAGCGGGACCGCGACCGCGATGAGGGGCATCGCTTCCGCGGCCGCTGGAATCGGACTGAGCGGTGCCGCCTATGCAACTGTCGCGAAGGTCGCCACCGCGTCTACCGGTGCTGCGATCAACACGCTGAGCGGCGCAGCCAAGAGGAATGCCACCTTGGCTGCCATCGGAGGCGGCGCGCAGGCTGCGGGGGGCGGGGGTATCGCAGCAGGAGTTCGTCGCCTCAACACCATCACGGTGGTACCGGCGGTCGCGTTGACCGTCGGGTTGCTGATCAAGCAGAAGTCCGACGAGGACAGGGCAGTCGCGAAGTTCGACGCAGATGTCAAGAAGGCCGTCGCCACTTACCACCGGGGTACGGTGCTCCTTCAAGGCGTAGACAGCCGAATCGGCGAGTTGCTCGCCGTGCTGGCTGGAATGATTCGGCGGGCCAGCGACGCACTCGACCGACTGGAAGAGACTGAGCAGGCGCCGGGCGGGTTCGACCTCGATAGCGATGACCATGCGCATCGGCTCCATACGGCGCTTCAGCTGGTGAAGGGCGTCGTCGAACTCGCCGAAGCACCTGTGATGAATCCAGATCTGACGCTCGACCCGAGCGGCGAATTCCTCGTGGTCAAGTACCGCGACTACAACCCGGAGTCCACGAATGCCTGACGCCCGCGTAAGTACCGTCGTCGAAACGGTCGGCCGTGTGGCCACCACCGCGGATGCCGCCAAGTACCTCATGGCAATCATCGACGTCGCCAAAGGCATTGATGCCAGCCTGACGGAGCGCGCCCGGATTGCCGCGGACCGGGACAAGGAGGTCGCCAGAATCAACGCCGCGAGCGAAGGCCTGCGGGACTACCTGGACCGCGTTTTCAGCGAGCGTCGCGAACTGCACCGAAGCTTCTTCGCTCGACTCGACAGGGCGATCGAGGACAGCGACCCGGACACCGTGCAGGCTTGTGTCGCCGGGATCGTCGAGGTAATGAAGCACTCTCCGCTGCACGACATCGTCGAACTTCGCTCAGTCTGGTCAGACCCGAGGGCAGTGATCGAATTTTAGGGCCTGAAACCACGCGTTCCGCGACATGGTCGGCGTCCCGACACGCCAGGAATGGGTGGGGACTGGAGGTCCAGCCGGATCTGCGCGACGGGCTACTACCCGAACATCTCGTAACGGTGACACGCTGTCTCGCATCGGCCGGGGCGACTCGCTCCGCAGCCTAACGTCGCGCGCCGCTACTGCTCGGTCTGCACCAGCGCGAGTAGCCGCTCAACGGACACAAATGTCGCATCAGACGTCTCCTTGTAGCCGCCCATCGGCGTCTGCGCGTTGCTGAGGAACGCGGGGTGACCCTCAGCCTTATGCCGGCGGATCACGCTCGCTCAACGCGGTAGGCGTCCGCGCCTGTCGGGGACTCGCGTTGGAAGATTGCGTCCACCCGCGGTCCTGGAAGCGTGCAATGTGGTTCTCGCGAGTCTGCAGCCCAGATCCCGATCTTCACCGCGCCGCCGACGGCGTGGGAGAGGATGTACAGCCGTGCCGGGGCCGTCCGGGTCCCAGGCCGTAGCGTGCGCAGTGCGTGCTGGCGGTACTCACCCCTGTTGCGGCGTGGTTCAACCTGGGGGAGGAGGTCTGAGGTTGTTCCGGTTTGGCGGACATCCGCAGATCTGGGCGCGTGCCCGGGAAGGGATGTCCATGATGGTGAGCATGGCGAACAGGAAGCCGCGGAGGCCGCGGCGGCAGTTCACGCCGGACTTCAAGGCGGAGATCGTGGAGTTGAGCCGAGGTCGGCAAGGACTTTGATCTCACCGAGACAGCCGTACGGTTGTGGGTGGCCCAGGCACAGGGGCCTTCGGGAACCGGGCCGGGCGGACGTTCACCCCGCCGGCCTGTTCGTGGGCGGCGACGGTCATGCGTGGTCCTGGGTGCGCAAGGTGTCGTGGTCGCCGGTCGGCTGGGTGGGGAGCGTGGCGTCGAAGGCCGAGGCCTGGAGGCGGTAGGCGTCGCGGAAGTCCCCCGTACCCGTGGCCGGGTCCATGAGTTCCTCGAAGGTGCCCGACTCGGCGACCCGGCCGTCCTTCAGGACGTGGATGAGGTCGGCGTGGCGTACGGAGTGCAGGCGGTGGGTGATGAGCACGATCGTCTGCCCGGTGGTCGCGGCCAGCGCCCTGATCTGGTCGAAGACCCGCTGCTCCGCGACCGCGTCCAGGGCGCTGGTGGGCTCGTCCACGATCAGGATCTCGGCCTGCCGGTACTTCGCCCGCGCGATGCCGATGCGCTGCCACTGACCGCCCGAGATCTGGTGCCCGCCGCGGTAGCCGCGGGCCAGCAGCGTGCCGAGGCCGCGGGGCAGGTCGGCGAGGACCTGGTCGGCGCCGGAGAAGGCGGATGCCTCCTCGACCGCCCGGTCGTCGATGGCCTGACCGGGCTGGCCGATACCGACGTTGACCCGGTAGGTGAAGGGCCAGTGGTAGAAGTCCTGCGACATCAGCGCGACGCGGCCGAAGACCTGGTCGCGGTCGGCGGTGCGGGCGTCGACGTCGTCCCACCAGATCGTGCCGCTGCCCTCGTCCGGAAGGTAGAGGCCGGCGAGGAGCCTGACCAGGGTGGACTTGCCGGAGCCGTTCTCGCCCACCAGCGCGATGATCTTCCCCGTCGGGAACGAGAGGCTCACCTCGCGCAGCGTGGGTTCCGGTTCGCCGCCACCGCCGCTGCCGGGGTACGTGAAGGTGACCTTCTCGAACCGGACCTCCCGCAGCCGTTCCGGAAGGGCCTGCCCGCCGCTGGGGATGGCCCGGGTCGTCGCCTCCCGGCACAGCCGCTCGAAGTCGGCGACGAACAGGCTCTCCTGGTGGAGTTCGGTGATCTGCAGCACGAGCGTGTCCAGGCTGCCGGCGCCGCTGCGGATGGCGAGCACGGCCGTGCCGGCGACCGCGAGATCCATGGCCCCGCCCCACAGCAGCAGCCCGAGCGCTCCGTAGGTGAGCAGGGTGGCGAGGCCGCCGGCGCCGTCGGCGGCGAGCCCGATGCGGGCGGCACGGCGGGCCAGCCGGGTCTGTTCGCGTTCGCTGGTCTCGGCCATGGTGCGGAAATGCCCGAGCAGGAAGGGGCCGACGCCGTGGACGCGGACCTCGGCCGCCGCTTCCTTCTGGGTCAGCAGCTGGCCGAGCAGGTGCCCGGCGCGGGCGTGCTGGACGAAGGCGTGGAAGGAGATGTACCGCTGGCGGGAGATCATCAGCGAACTCCACGCACTCGGCAGGGTCATGAGGACCAGGAGCGGCAGCAGCAGGGGGTGCAGGACGGTGAGCACGCCGGCCGCTGCGATCAGCGACACCGCGGAGTTGAGGGTGTTGGTGCAGTACCGGATCATCCGCTGGGCCGAGTCGGCTCCGTAGCGGGCCGCGTCCAGCAGCCGGTGGAACTCGTCGTCCTCGATCGCCGACAGCTCCGTGCGGTGCACCAGGCCGAGGTACTGCTCGGTGGCGACGCGCTGCACCTTCGGCTCCAGGGCCCCGGTGGCCGCCGTGGAGGCCGAGCGCAAGAGGGATCCGAGGAACGCCGTGACGGACACGACCGTGAGCGCGGGCAGCGCCTGAACGAGGCGCTCGTTGGTGCTGCCCGCCGCGAGGACGTGGCCGAGCACGCTGTTGACCGCGACAAGGCCGACCGCCTGCGCGATGCCCCGCCCGGCCTCCGAGGCCAGGACCACGCGCAGGGCCCGTGCGTCGGCGAGGTGGGCGAGCCGCAGGCCGGTCCCCGCCAGCCGGGGGAGCTGCCGCGCCATCGTCCAGAGCCCGAGCCCCAGCCAGGCGCCCTCGTGCTGGTCCCAGCCGATGTCGTAGGCGAGCTCACCGCCGAAGAGGAGCCGCTCGGACTCCGACACCCCCGCGGAGTCGGATCCGTTCGTCGAATCCTTGCTCACGCGGCCCTCCCGGGGGAGGACACGGCGTCAACGCGGAACGCACAGGTCGGGCGTGAGCACGCGGCAGGCCGGGGATGTTCGATTGCGGCGGCAGTGTCGGGTGGGTTCGACGCGGGATGCAACGGGGTCCTCCGGATGGGCGCACGGCTGGTACTGGTGCTCTAGGAACGGCTCTCGATCGGGTGCCGTCACGGCCGGATCCGGAGCGGATGGTGAACTGATGTTCTGATGTGGCCCGGCGGGCTTGGCGGGCCTGCGGGGGCCGCGTTGAAACTCGCTCGAACAGGTTCCTGTCACTCCGCCGGGGGATTGCGGGCCTTGGTGCGGGCCACGGGCCCGGGCGTTGCTATCCGAGAGGGGCCGCCGAGCGGCCTTGAGGGCCGGGTCCGCCCGGTTCGCCTCCGCCCAGCACGATCTTCCACACCCGGGTCGCCACCTGGAGGTTGAGCCGGTCCTCGACGTTCGAGAGGTCGTTGCCGCTGATCTCGCGGATGCGCTGAAGCCGGTAGCGCAGCGTGCTGCGGTGGATCGCGAGGGACGCGGCGGTCTCGTCGTAGTTGCCGCCGCAGTCGAAGTAGCGGGAGAGGGTCTCCACCATGGCCGCGTGATGGCGGGAGTCGTAGTCGATGAGCCGCCCGAGCCATTCGTGGACGAACGTCTCCAGTTCCCGGCGGCCGGCGCCGGGTCCCAGGATGCGGTACAGGCCGAGTTCGTCGAAGAAGGTCGTGCCGTACCGCTCGCGAGAGTTGAGGCGCACTTCCAGGGCGCGCTGCGCTTCCCGGTAGCGGTGGGGGATGTCGGGCACGGAGTCGGAAGGGGCGCTCACCCCGATCGTGCCGGACCGCGTTCCGGTCTCCCGGGCGAGCGCCTCGTGCAGTGCGCGAGCGTGCGGCCTGTCGTCGGCGACCAGGACGATGTGGTCGGAGCGCTGGGTCAGCAGCGAGCGCATGCCGACGGCGGAGGCGGCCCGGCCCACGGTCTGGGCGAACGCATCGTCCGCGGGCCGGTTCGACCACTCCACGACGAGGACGTAGTGGCTGCGGTGCAGGTCGTGTCCGACGGCCTCGGACCGGGCGTAGGCGCTCGCGGCGTCCGTCCCCGCCAGGAGGTCGTCGACCAGCTCGCGGTGCAGCCTCAGCTCCACTTCGGCCAGGCTGCGCAGGTGCGCCAGGGCCAGGGCGAGGGCCGCGGCGGCGTGTTCGAGCGCGAACACGGTGTGCTCGTCGGCCTCGTCCGAGGCGTCGACCAGTGCCAGCATGCCCAGGATCTCCCCGTGCGGGCGGACCAGGGCGATCAGCCGGTCCCTTATCCGTACGGGCCCGAACTCCCGGGCGGCGGTCCGCAGCATGTCGTTCTGGCGCACGGGATCCGGTTCCGGGTAGGGCTCGGGGCGGCCGGGACCCGACCAGGACGTCAGGCGGCCGAAGCGGTCTTCGACCAGCGCCGGAAGTCCGGTGAGCTCGTGCAGTGCGCGCGTCGCGGCCTCCGCACCGCCGCCGGAGGCGGCGATGTCGGCCATGAGCGCGTGAACGGCCCGCTGGTACCCCAGCTCGGCCGCCACGGAGATCAGCTGCTGCTGAAGGGCGGTGCGCTCCTCTCTGACCTGGCAGAGTTCCCGCGCGTCCTCGCGTCCGCGGCGCCGCGCGAAGGCCACGGACAGGGCGGCGGCGGTGTGCCGGACGAGCGTGGTGAGCAGGGCCTGCTGGGCCCAGGTGGGGCGGGCCGGGGACGTCACCACGAGGTAGCCGTGGAGCCCCTCCAGCCCGCGCAGCCCCAGCGCCCGGCCCCAGGGAGTGCCGGGCACGGTCACAGGGCCGTCCTGTCCCTCCAGCTCCCGCACCCTGCGGTCCACGGCTGCGGCATGCGGCCGACCGTTCCCGGGGCTGGGGGCCAGGTGACCGTCCACCTCGAGGTATCCGGCCTCGGCGCGGTACGGCCCGGCGGCGGCTACGTGGTGCATGGCCAGGCGCAGGATCTCGCCTTCGTTCGAGGCCTCGAACAGGGCGCGGGAAAGCGATTCCAGCTGGTGGAGGGCATGATCGACCGGGCTCGGGGCGTAGGGGCCCGGCGCAGGGCCGCCCTCCGGGCCGGAGTAGACGTGGTGCGTCCGGCTGCGGGTCATGAGCTGACTCCGTTCTCCCCGTGTCTCCGGGGAGGCGATCGTCTGCCCCGTCTACCCATTCGGGGGCGGCTCACCCGAGATGTTCGATTTTCCCCTCTCCTACCCGCGGGGCTACCGGGCGCGTGCACTTCTGACTCGTCAGGAGCAGGCGCGGAGCCACCCGGCTGGCGACCCTGGAGAGGGTCCGGAAAGCCTCCGCGGGCAAGGGCATCGGCAGCGGCATCGGCAGCGGCGGAGATGCGGGACCGCCGCACCAAGAGGAGATCTCTCATGGCCAAGGCAGTGGGTATCGACCTGGGTACCACGAACTCGGTGATCGCCGTGTGGGAGGGCGGCGAGCCGTCCGTGGTGCCCAACAGCGAGGGCAACCGCACGACACCGTCCGTCGTGGCCTTCACCGACACCGGTGAGCGTCTGGTGGGCCAGATGGCCCGGCGCCAGGCGATCCTCAACCCCAAGGGCACCATCTACTCGGCCAAGCGGTTCATCGGCCGGCACTTCGACGAGATCTCCGACGAGGCCAGGGCGGTCGCGTACGACGTCGTCGAGGGCGACGGCGGGGCGGCCCGCTTCAAGGTGCGCGACAAGCTGTACGCGCCGGAGGAGATCAGCGCCCAGGTGCTGCGCAAACTCACCGAGGACGCCTCCAAACAGCTGGGGGAGCGGGTCACGGAGGCGGTCATCACGGTGCCCGCCTACTTCAACGACGCCCAGCGCACCGCCACCAAGGACGCCGGCCGGATAGCCGGACTCGAGGTGCTGCGGATCATCAACGAGCCGACGGCCGCGGCCCTCGCGTACGGCATGGACAAGCAGCAGCACGAGACCGTCCTCGTCTTCGACCTGGGCGGCGGGACCTTCGACGTGAGCGTCCTCGACGTCGGCGACGGCGTGGTGGAGGTGCGCTCCACCGCCGGTGACAGCCACCTGGGCGGCGACGACTTCGACCGGCGCCTGGTGGATCACCTCGCGGACGACTTCCAGAAGGAGAACGGCATCGACCTCCGCAAGGACCCGCAGGCGCTGCAACGCCTGTTCGAGGCGGCGGAGAAGGCCAAGACCGAGCTGAGTTCGGTGACGCAGACGCAGGTCAGCCTGCCGTTCATCACCGCCGACGCCGGTGGCCCCAAGCACCTCACCGACTCGATCATGCGGTCCACCTTCGAACAGATCACCGGCGACCTGGTGGAGCGGTGCCTCGGGCCGGTCCAGCAGGCCATGACCGACGCCAAGGTCGGTGAGAGCGACATCGACGAGGTCATCCTCGTCGGCGGCTCCACGCGCATCCCCGCCGTCCAGGCCCTCGTCCGCCGGCTGACCGGCGGCAAGCAGCCCAACATGAGCGTCAACCCCGACGAGGTCGTGGCCCTGGGTGCCGCGATCCAGGCCGGGGTGCTCAAGGGCGAGGTCAAGGACGTCCTGCTGCTCGACGTGACCCCCCTGTCGCTGGGTGTCGAGACGCGCGGCGGTGTGATGACGAAGATCATCGAGCGGAACACCACCATCCCCGTCCGCCGGTCCGAGACCTTCTCCACCGCCGAGGACAACCAGCCCGCCGTGGACATCGTCGTCCTCCAGGGCGAGCGCGAGCTGGCCGCCGACAACCGGGTGCTGGGGCGGTTCCAGCTCACCGACATCCGGCCGGCGCCGCGGGGCGAAGCACAGATCGAGGTCACCTTCGACATCGACGCCAACGGGATCCTCAACGTCACGGCCCGCGACAAGGACACCGGCAAGGAGCAGGGCATCACCATCAGCGAGAGCTCCAACCTGGACCGGAGCGAGGTCGAACGCATGGTCCAGGAGGCCGAGCGGAACCAGGGCCAGGACCAGGCGCTCCGCAAGGCCGTCGACGCCCGCAACGAGCTCGACGCGGTCGCCTACCAGGTCGAGAAGCGCCTCGCGGAACTGGGCGACAAGGCGCCCGCGCACGAGAGGGCACGCGCCGAGATGCTCGTGTCCGACGCCCGGGCGGCGGTCAAGGAAGAGGCGGACGCCGAGCGCGTGCGGCCCCTCACCTCCGAACTCCAGCAACTGCTCGCGGGACTGGCGGCCCACCAGGGCCCCGCCGACACGAGCGGCCCCGGGCAGGACACCACCGCCGGCGGTCCCACGAGTGGCAGTGCCGCTGACGACGACGTCATCGACGCCGAGTTCGACAGGACCTGAGGAACCGCCATGCCCATCCACCCCGAGGAACCCGACCCGACCGGGCCCGCCACGGACGGGCACCCCGGCCCCGGGGCGGCCGCCGGCGGCCCCGCACCGCCCGAGGACGAGTACACCGCCGAGCTCAGGGAACTGGAGGACCGCTGGCGGCGCGCGCTCGCCGACCTCGACAACCTGCGCAAGCGCCACGTCAGGGAACTGGAGCGGGAGCGGCAGGCCGAACGTTCCCGGACGGCCGCCGCCTTCCTGCCCGTCCTGGACAACCTCGAACTCGCCCTGACCCATGCCGGCGCCGATCCCGGTGCCATCGTGGAGGGCGTCCAGGCGGTCCGCGACCAGGCGGTGAACGTCCTCGAACTGCTCGGCTACCCCCGGCACGCGGAGACCGGCATCGCCTTCGACCCGGCCCGGCACGAGGTGATCGGCGTCGTCCAGGACCCCGACGCCTCGCCGGGCACGGTCGTCGACGTGCTGCGCCCGGGCTACGGGGACGGCGACCGGCAGCTCAGGCCCGCCGCCGTGACCGTCGCGAAGCGGGAGTGACCGGCGATGGCACAGGACTTCTACGAGGTGCTGGGCGTGTCGCGCACCGCCGGCCAGGACGAGATCCAGCAGGCGTACCGCAGGCTCGCCCGCAAGTACCACCCCGACGTCAACAAGGACCCGGGGGCGGAGGAACGCTTCAAAGGCCTCAACGAGGCGTACAGCGTCCTGTCGGACCCGAAGACCCGGGCCCGCTACGACCGCTTCGGGGAGGACTTCCGCAAGATCCCCGAAGACTACGACGAACGGGTCGCGGCCGGCGCGGGCGGCGGCTTCCGCACCCGCAGGACCGCGGGCGCGGGCGGCCCCCGGGGCCGGTACGCCACCGGCTTCGGAGACGACTTCGCGGCGGAGGACATCGACATCGAGGACCTGTTCGGTTCGTTCTTCGGAGCGGGCGCCGCCCGCGGCGGCGTACCCGGAGCCGACCAGGAGGCCGAGCTGCCGCTCACCGTGGAGGAGGCGTTCCGGGGCGGCCGTCGCGCCGTCACCCTCGCCGGGCCCACCGGGCAGCCGCGCCGGTACGAGGTCGACGTGCCGCCGGGCGTCACCGACGGACAGCGCATCCGGCTGGCGGGGGAGGGCGGCCGGGGAAGCGGGAACGCCCCCGGCGGCGACCTGTACCTGCGGGTCCGCATCCAGCCCCACCCGCAGTTCCGGCTGGACGGCCGCGACGTCCACGTCCAGGTACCCGTCACCCCCTGGGAGGCGGCCCTGGGCGCGACCGTGCCCGTGCCCACCCCCGGCGGCGGCACGGCCAAGGTCACGGTGCCGGCGGGCTCGTCCAGCGGCCGGCGACTGCGGCTGCGCGGCGAGGGCATGCCCAACCCGCGCGGCGCCGACGGCGACCTGTACGCCGAACTCCGCGTCATGGTGCCGCCCACCCTCGGCGACCGGGAGCGCGAACTGTTCGAGGAGCTCGCCGCCGCCTCCTCCTTCGACCCCCGGAGGACACGATGAACGACCGACCCTCGGGAGCGGCGCCTACCGGCCGGGCCGGCTGGGGCGACCGTCCGGTACGAACGGGCGCCGACATCACCGCCTCGACGGCCGTCCGGTACGCACTCGTCCCCGTCCGCAGACTCTCCCTGGACGCCGTGGCCCGTCTCTCGGGCCTCCACCCCGACCTGATCCTCCGGTTCGTCGCCCTGGGACTGATCGACGCCGACCGCGACGCCGCGGGACACCTGGTGTTCGACCCCACGGCCCCGGCCGTGCTCGCCCGCATCCAGCGGCTGCGCTCCGGACTCTGCCTCAACTACGCCTCGATCGGCCTGGTGCTCGACCTGCTCGATCGCATCAGCCTGCTCGAAGCCGCCCTGCGAGGGCGCGGCACGAGGAGTGAAAACCCCCCATGGACATGAACCGTCTCACCCAGAAGTCCCAGGAAGCCCTCCAGCAAGCCCAGACCGCCGCCGTCGGCATGGGGCAGACCGAGGTCGACGGGGAACACCTGCTGCTCGCACTCCTCGATCAGGAGGACGGCCTGATCCCGAGGTTGCTGCGACAGGCCGGCACCGAGCCGGAGGCACTGCGTACGGCCGTGCGCGAGGAACTCTCCCGTCGTCCCAAGGTCACCGGCCCCGGCGCCGCACCCGGCCAGGTCTTCGTCACCCAGCGCCTCGCCCGCCTGCTCGACGCCGCCGAACGGGAGGCCAAACGCCTCAAGGACGAGTACGTGTCCGTGGAGCACCTCCTGCTCGCCCTGGCCGAGGAGGGCCCGTCGACCAAGGCCGGGCGCCTGCTCAAAGAGGCCGGCATCACCAGGGACTCGTTCCTGAGCGCGCTCACCCAGGTCCGCGGCAACCAGCGCGTCACCTCCGCCAACCCCGAAGTCGCCTACGAGGCCCTGGAGAAGTACGGCCGCGACCTGGTCGTGGAGGCCCGGACCGGCAGGCTCGACCCGGTCATCGGCCGGGACGCCGAGATCCGCCGCGTCACCCAGATCCTCAGCCGCAAGTCCAAGAACAACCCGGTCCTCATCGGCGACCCGGGCGTCGGCAAGACGGCCATCGTCGAGGGCCTCGCCCAGCGCATCGTCCGCGGCGACGTGCCCGAAGGACTCCGCGACAAGATCGTGTTCGCCCTTGACATGGGTTCCCTGGTCGCCGGGGCCAAGTACCGCGGTGAGTTCGAGGAACGGCTCAAGGCCGTGCTCAGCGAGGTCAAGGCCGCCCAGGGGCGCATCCTGCTCTTCGTCGACGAACTGCACACCGTCGTGGGCGCGGGTGCCGCCGAGGGAGCCATGGACGCGGGCAACATGCTCAAGCCGATGCTCGCGCGCGGAGAACTCCACATGATCGGCGCCACCACCCTCGACGAGTTCCGCAAGCACATCGAGAAGGACGCCGCCCTCGAACGCCGCTTCCAGCAGGTGGTGGTCGACGAGCCGAGCGTGGAGGACACCATCTCCATCCTGCGGGGACTGCGCGAACGCCTGGAGGTCTTCCACGGAGTGAAGATCCAGGACACCGCGCTGGTCTCCGCGGCCACCCTCAGCCACCGCTACATCACCGACCGGTTCCTGCCGGACAAGGCCATCGACCTGGTGGACGAGGCGTGCGCCCGGCTGCGTACCGAGATCGACTCCATGCCCGCCGAACTCGACGAGATCACCCGGCGCGTCACTCGCCTGGAGATCGAGGACGCCGCCCTCTCGAAGGAGACCGATCCCGCCAGTGAAGCCCGCCTGCAAGAGCTGCGCAGGGAACTGGCGGACCTGCGCGCCGAAGCCGACTCCCAGCACGCCCAGTGGGAGGCCGAGAGGCAGGCGATCCGCCGCGTGCAGGAACTGCGCCAGGAACTGGAGCAGGTCCGCCACGAGGCGGAGGAGGCCGAACGCGCCTACGACCTCAACCGCGCCGCCGAACTCCGCTACGGCCGCCTGCGCGAACTGGAGCGCCGACTCGCCGCGGAGGAGGAGCAACTGGCCGCCAAACAAGGGCAGAACCGGCTGCTGCGCGAGGTCGTCACCGAGGAGGAGATCGCCGAGATCGTCGCCGCCTGGACCGGCGTCCCCGTCGCCCGCCTCCAGGAGGGCGAACGCGAGAAACTGCTCCGCCTCGACGAGATCCTGCGCGAGCGCGTCATCGGCCAGGACGAAGCCGCCAGGCTCGTCGCCGACGCCATCATCCGCGCCCGCTCCGGCATCCGCGACCCGCGCCGCCCCATCGGCTCGTTCATCTTCCTCGGCCCCACCGGCGTCGGGAAGACCGAGCTGGCCAAGACCCTCGCCCGGGCCCTGTTCGACTCCGAGGAGAACATGGTCCGGCTGGACATGAGCGAGTACCAGGAGCGGCACACCGTCAGCCGGCTCATGGGCGCACCGCCCGGATACGTCGGCTACGAGGAGGGCGGCCAGCTCACCGAGGCCGTACGCCGCAAGCCGTACTCGGTCGTGCTGTTCGACGAGATCGAGAAGGCGCACACCGACGTCTTCAACACGCTGCTCCAGATCCTCGACGACGGCCGCATCACCGATGCCCAGGGCCGCACCGTCGACTTCCGCAACACCGTGATCATCATGACGTCCAACATCGGCTCCGAGCACCTCCTCGACGGCGCCACCGCCGAGGGCGAGATCAAGCCCGACGCCCGCGCCCGGGTGATGGGCGAGCTGCGCGGACACTTCCGCCCGGAGTTCCTCAACCGCGTCGACGACATCGTGCTGTTCAAGCCGCTCGGCGAGCGGCAGATCGAGCGGATCGTGGAGCTGCAGTTCGACGAACTGCGCCGGCGGCTCGCCGAGCGCCGCATCACCGTCGAACTGACCGACGCCGCACGGGAGCTGATCGCCCACCAGGGCTACGACCCGGTCTACGGGGCGCGGCCGCTGCGGCGCTACATCTCCCACGAGGTCGAGACGCTCGTCGGGCGCGCCCTGCTGCGCGGAGACGTCCAGGACGGTGCGACCGTGCGCGTCGACGCCGAGCACGGAGAGCTGGTGGTCACCTACGACCAGCAGGAGGAGGTCCGGGAGGCGATGGCGGCGTGAACACCACCCGGACGACGACGGCCACCTGCCCCCACTGCGGGCGCGGCAACCGGATTCCCGTGGCCGCCGAGGGACGGCCCAGGTGCGGCCACTGCAAGCAGCCCCTGCCCTGGCTCGTGGACGCCGGCGACGACGACTTCGCCGAGGTCGCCGAGCGCGCCTCCGTGCCCGTGGTCGTCGACCTCTGGGCCACCTGGTGCGGCCCCTGCCGCATGGTCAGCCCCGCCCTCGAACAGGTCGCCCGCGACCTCGCCGGACGGATCAAGCTCGTCAAGGTCGACGTCGACAAGAACCCACGGCTCAGCCGCCGGTTCGAAGTGCAGGCCGTTCCGACCCTCCTCGTCCTGGACCAGGGCGAGCAGATCGCCCGGCAGGCCGGCGCGGCACCCGCACACGTCCTGCGCGCGTGGGTCGAGCGGGCGATGGCGGACCGGTGAACCGCCGCGATCACGGAAGGAGAACGCTGATGGCCACGACTCCCGACCCGCACCCGACGGGGGTGCGCCCGGTGACCGGTGCGGTCCGCGAGACACCCGACCGGTACGGGGCGTTTCCGCGTCTGACACCGGAGCAGCTCCAGGACCTGGAGGGCCACGGTGAACGCCGAGGCGTCGCCGAGGGCGAGGTGCTGTACCGCGAGGGCGAGCCGTTCCGCGAGTTCCTCGCGATCCTCAGCGGCACCGTCGAGATCCTCCACGACCACGGTGGGCCCGAGGAGCGCACGGTGGCCGTGCACGGGCCCGGCAGGTTCCTCGGCGAGCTCGGTCTGCTGGAGGGCCAAGCCGCCTTCGACACCGCGGTGATGCGCCGGGCCGGCGAGATCCTGGCCGTTCCGGTGGAGCGGCAACGCGCCCTGGTCGACCGCGACCCCGTCCTCGGCGATCTGATCCTCCGCGCCTACCTGGGCCGCAGGTACCTGCTCATCGGCCTCGGCGCCGGCTTCCGGATCCTGGGCTCGTGCTATTCACCGGACACCTTGAGGCTGCGTGAGTTCGCCGCCCGCAACCGGCTGCCCCACCGATGGGTGGATCTGGAGAAGGACAAGGAGGCCGACGCGCTGCTGCGCCGGTTCTCGATCCGGCCCGAGGAGACCCCGGTGGTCCTCTGGAAGAGCGAGCGGGTGCTGCGCAATCCGAGCAACGCCGAACTCGCCCGGCTCATCGGGCTGCCCGCCCCCTCACCCGAAGCCGCGCGGTGCGACGTGATGGTGGTCGGTGCGGGCCCCGCGGGACTCGCCGCCTCCGTGTACGGCGCCTCCGACGGCCTCACCACGGTCACCGTCGACGCGGTGGCCACCGGAGGACAGGCCGCCACCTCGTCCCGCATCGAGAACTACCTCGGCTTCCCGTCGGGCGTCTCCGGGGGCGAGCTCATCGAACGGGCGGTGCTCCAGGCCCACAAGTTCGGCGCCCGCCTCATGGTGCCGGCCCAGGTCACGGAGCTCACCCCGCAGGACGGCGAGTACGTCGTCACCTTCACGGACGGGTCCACGGCGCGGGCCGGCGCCGTGGTGCTCGCCTCGGGCGTGTGGTACCGCAGGCTCGAGGTCCCGGACATCGACCGCCTGGAGGGCGTCAGCGTCTACTACGCGGCGACCGTCCACGAGGCCAGCCTCTGCCAGGCGGACCCGGTCGCCGTGGTGGGCGGCGGGAACTCCGCCGGACAGGCATCGCTGTTCCTCGCGAACCACGCGTCCCGGGTCCATCTCCTCGTCCGGGGCGGCGACCTCAACGCGGACATGTCGCGCTACCTGGTGGACCAGGTGGAACGGCACCCGAAGATCGAGGTGTCGCTCCACACCGAGGTCCGGGGCGTCCGCGGGCAGGAGAAGCTGGAGTCGCTGACCGTGGAGGACAACGCGAGCGGTGAGCGCCGCGAACTGCGGGCCGCGGCGCTGTTCGTGTTCATCGGGGCCCGGCCGCGCACGGACTGGCTGGAGGGCGTGCTGGCCCTGGACGAGAAGGGTTTCGTCCTCACCGGCGCCGACGCGCAAGCGGTGGCCGACGCGTCCCGGTGGGACTCCCTCGGCCGCGATCCGCTGCTGCTGGAGACGACCCTCCCGGGGGTCTTCGCCGCCGGTGACGTCAGGAGCGGTTCGGTCAAGCGCGTGGCCTCGGCCGCCGGTGAGGGAGCCATGGCGATTCGCTTCGTGCACGAGCACCGGGAGGTGACGGGCAACCTGGTCCGCCCCGCAGGCCCTGAGGGGCCCCAGCCTGCGGCGGGCCATCCGGTGGCCTGACGGTGACCGCCCCGCCGCCCGCGGGAGCCGGCCGGGGGAGAGCGCCAACGAGAAGGATCGGGTCATGCACACGCCGCCCCAGGACGTCACGGTCGTAGCCCTTCTCGCGGACCCGGACGCGCCGACGGACGTCGCGCAGCGCATGGCCCGGGTGCTCGCCCCACGACTCGCCGACAGGTCGGGCCCGGGGCGGCGCTTCGAGGTCAGGGTCGTCAGCGAGCCCTTCACCGCGGGGGCCGAGGACCCGCACACCCTGATGCGCCGGGTCAAGGAGCGCGGACGTACGGAGGACTGGGACATCATCGTGGCCCTCACCGACCTCCCGCTGCACGCACACGGGCGCAGGGTCGTCGTGGATCTCAGTCACGCGCACGGGCTGGCGCTGCTCTCGCTTCCCTCCCTGGGGGGTCTGCGCCTGCAGACCAGGGCCCGGCGGGCCGTGGAGGAAGCCGTGCTCGGCCTGGCGGGTCCGCGGGACACCGGTGCCGAGGAGCCCGCGCGAAGGCAGCGGCGTCCACGGCCGTTCGCCGGCCGTCTCACGCCCGTCCATCCGGGCCAGGTCGGTGACGAGGAGACCGCCGATCTGCGCTACGTCATCAGCGGGCCGCGCGGCTACCTGCGCGTGCTCCTCGGCATGGTCCGCGCCAACCGGCCCTGGCGCCTGGTGCCGGGGCTTTCGAAGGCCCTGGCGGCCGCGCTCGCGACGGGAGCGGTCGCCACCGTGAACTCCACCGTGTGGAGTCTCGCCGAGGCCCTGAGCGCGCCGCGCCTCGTGATCGCCATGGTCGGGTCCGTCACGCTCATGATCGGCTGGCTGATCGTGGACGCGGAGCTGTGGCACCGCCCGGCCGGGGGTTCGCCGGAGGCGAGGCAGAAGACGAGGCTCTACAACGCGTCGACGGTCCTGACCGTGGGCATCGGGGTGCTGGTCTGCTACGCGGGTCTCCTGCTCGTCAACGTGGTGTGGGCGCTGTTCATCCTCAACGACCAGGTCTTCGCTTCCATGACACGGGAACCGCTGGACGCGACCGAGTACTGGACGTTGTCATGGTTCGTCGCTTCGACCGCGACGGTGGGCGGCGCGCTGGGCTCCGGCCTGGAGAGCGACGAGGCCATCCGGGCAGCCGCCTACTCCAAGCGCGAACAGGAACGACGCCACATGCTCCAGGACGACCACGGTCCCTAGGGGTTCCAGGCCGTGGCGCTCGACGCGGCCGGCGGGTCGGCGCGTTCGCGCCGGCCCGCCGGGCCGGCCGCCGGCTACTTCGTGGTGCGGTCCGCGGAGAAGGCGGGCGCCTTGCCGAGGGCTTCGATGGCCTCTTCCATCTCGCGGACCCGTCGGCGCAGCAGCGCCAGTTCCTCGCGCTCGGACGTGGTCAGCGCGCCCGACGGCCCTTCGCCGCGCTCCGCCGCCAGCTCCTGCGCGATGGCCGCCGCGAACGCGTCCACGTCGTCCTCGGTGGTGTCGAAGGAGGTCATCCAGCGGACCTCGCCCGCCTGCTCGTCCCAGGTGTAGAAACGGAAACGCTTCTGCAGGCGCTCGGTGACGGCCGGGGGCAGCACGGCGAAGATCTGGTTGGCCTGCACCGGACGGGCGATCTCCAGGCCCGGCAGGTCGCGCACCGCCGCGTACAGCCGCTGGGCCATCGCGTTGGAGCGGGCCGCCGAGCGCAGCCAGAGGTCGCCGCCGAGCAGCGCCTCGAACTGCACCGACATGAAACGCATCTTGGAGCCCAGCTGCATGCTCGTCTTGCGCAGGTGGGCCAGGCCGCGCACCGCGTCCTGGTTGAGGACGATCACCGCCTCGCCGAAGAGCAGGCCGTTCTTGGTGCCGCCGAGCGAGAGGACGTCCACGCCGACGTCGGTGGTCATCTCGCGCAGCGAAACCCCCAGGGTGGCGGCCGCGTTGGCGAGCCGGGCGCCGTCCAGGTAGACGAGCATGCCCAGGTCGTGCGCGTGGTCGCAGATCGCGCGGATCTCGTCCGGCGTGTAGCAGGTGCCGAGCTCGGTGGACTGGGCGATCGAGACGACCCTGGGCCGGGCCCGGTGCTCGTCCTCGAAGCCCCACGCCTGACGGTCGATCAGCTCGGGGGTGAGCTTGCCGTCCCAGGCCGGCACCGTCAGGAGCTTGATGCCGGCCATCTTCTCGGGCGCGCCGCCCTCGTCGACGTTGATGTGGGCCGACTCGGCGCAGACCACGGCCTCCCAGCGGTCGAGCATGGTCTGGAGCGCGAACACGTTCGCGCCGGTGCCGTTGAAGACCGGGTACGCCCGCGCGGTGGGGCCGAAGTGCCCGCGCACCACTTCCTGGAGGCGCTCGGTGTAGACGTCGGCGCCGTAGCTGACCTGGTGGCCGCCGTTCGCCAGGGCGATCGCCGCAAGGACCTCGGGGTGCGCGCCCGCGTAGTTGTCGCTGGCGAAGCCGCGCTCGTCCGGGTCGTGTCGTCGCTGTACGGTCATGGTGCTCGCTGCTCGCTTACTTGTCTCGGTCGTAGGGGTGTGACACGCGGGGGGCCGCACGGGCGGCTGCCGGCGCGCTCAGGTCGGCGCCGGCACCGGCTCCGTCCGGGCGCGGGCCTTCTCCAGGCCGCGCACCAACGCGGGCGCGGCCAGCCCGAGCAGGGCGAAGAGCGCCGCGAGGACCAGCCAGCCCGTCGCCGCCGTGCCGACGACCAGGGAGGTCATCAGCCACGGCCCGGCGAACTGCTGGAGCCCGCGCCCCAGGGAGAACACCGCCTGGTACTCCCCCTGCCGGCCCGCCGGGGCGAGCCCGAAGGACAGGCCCCAGCTCGCCGACGCCTGGTACAGCTCGCCGAGGACGAGCACCAGCGTGCCGCCCAGCAGGGCCGCGGTGTCCAGGAGCGCGCCGTGGCCCCCGCTCACCGCGAAGACCAGGCAGGACGCCCCCAGCGCCCACCCCGCCCAGCGCAGCATACGGGCAGCCCCCGCCGGGGTGCGCGCGCCCCCGCTGACCGCGACCTGGAACAACAGCACCAGGACGGTGTCCACGATCAGCAGCCCCGACACCAGCAGCGCGGGCGCGTCGGTGGCGGTGACGATCCACAGCGGCAGTCCGACCGTCAGCAGCGGGTGGTACAGCTCCAGAGCGCCGCACACCAGCGCGACCGCCACGTAGCGCACGTCCCGCAGCGCGCCGCTGCGCAGTACCCCGCCCGGCGCCCCGGCGGCGGTGGCCCGGGGCCCGGCGCCCGCGGGCAGCCGCATCCCGAGCAGCACGGCGACGGACAGCAGCTGGAGGGCGGCGTTGGCGAGGACCGTGGCGTACAGGGCGGCCGGGGTGCCGGCCGCGATGGCGGCCCCGGCCAGCGCGGCGCCGCCGAGGAAGCCCAGGTTGAACAGGCTGCGCATCTGCGCGCTCACCCTGACCCGCTCCCCCTCGCCCACCAGCGCGTCGGTGAGCGACGCCTGGAGCGCGCCCGCCGAGGTCTCCAGGACCGCGATGGCGCAGGCGACCACGAGGAACGCGGCGAAGCCGTCCACCAGGCAGTACGCGGTGAACCCGGCGGCGGCGAGCAGGAAGTTGGCGGTGAGCACCCGGCCCGCGCCCAGCCGGTCCGCGAGCCGGCCGATAGGCACCGTGCAGAGGAGGCCGCAGAGCCCGGCGACCGACAGGGCGAGGCCCACGCGCTGGGCGGGGATGCCGATGGTCCGGGTGAAGAACACGGCACTGGAGGTGAGGAACACCCCGAGCCCCAGCGACTGGACGAGCGTGAGGACGCCGAGCCTGCGCGCGTTCCCGGCGGCCGGAAGCGTCTCCCGGAGCCACGCGCGCAGCACGGAGCCGTACCGGCGGGCCTCAGCCATGCGGCTCGGCTTCCCCGGCTCCCGGGGCCCGGTCGGTCCGCAGCCCGTACACCTCCATCGCGGTGTGCACGGCGGCCCGCACCCCGGCGGCGCTGCGCCCCCGGAACCGGAAGATCCCGCAGCCCTCGTCATAGCTGCCGGGCCCGGTCATGACCTGGCCGATCGCGGGCAGCTCCTCGTGGTAGACCTCGGGGACGGCCGCCCTGGGCGAGGTGCGGGCGACGACCCGTCCGGGCAGCTCGCGCGGGGCGGGGTAGATGAGCCAGCCGCCGGCCCGGTGCCCGGCCGGTTCGGGGGACGGCTGCCACAGCGGGGGCAGGTCCAGGGCCGCCCGGAACGCCTCGGCGAACAGGTCGATGCCGTAGAGGTCGACGTGCAGGAACGGCACCTGCGCGCCGCCCGGCCGCAGCCCGACCTCCAGGAACACCAGCTCGCCCCCCGGACGCCGGATCGCCTCCAGGTGGAACGCGCCGTCGCGCAGCCCGAGTGCCCGCAGGCAGCGGTCGGCGAAGAGGGTGAGCTCGTCGCGCTCGGGGCCCGGGTCGAGCAGGACCGAGCCGAGCGGGCGGCCCTGCGCGTAGTCCAGGCAGGTGTGGACGTACTGGGAGGCGGTGACGAAGTGGAGGCGGCCGGAGCGGCGGACGCCGTCGACGTGGAAGATGTCCCCCTCGACGTACTCCTCGCACTCGTACGCCTGCGGGTCGACACCCTTGAGGGCCTCGCGCAGTTCACCGGTGCCGTGGACGACCGTGACGCCCTGGGAGCCCGCCGCGGCGCGCGGCTTGAGGACCAGGGGCAGACCGCCGAGGGCGTCGACGACCGCCTCCGCCGACGGGGCGTCGTCCAGGCGCAGGAACCGGGGGACCCGCAGTCCGGCCGCGCCCACCGCGCTCTTCATGGCGGGCTTGTCCTTGAACCGCCGGACGAGGTCGAGGCCGTACCCGCCGGGAACGCCGAGCGCGTCCGAGAGCCGGGCGGCCGTCAGGACGTCGTACTCGGACTGGCCGAAGACGGCCTCGGGCGTGCCGTGCCGGTCCGCGATCTCCCGTACCAGGGGCAGCAGGTCGTCGTGGGCGAGGCTGTCGCGCACGTGGACCTCGGTCGCCCCGTCCCGGTCGAGCGCGGGCAGCCCGCCGGGCGTGGTGAGGTACACCGTCCGGCAGGGGTGGCCGGCGAGGAAGCGGTGGTACTCGCCGAACTCGTCGCCGGAGCGGTTGAGGACGACGTACAGCGGTGTGGTCCGGTCGGTCACGCGTCCGCTCCCGGTCGCAGGGTGTCGGGCAGGCAGGCGTCCAGATCGGCGGCGCTCACCCGGTTGAAGCCGGGCGCGGGCAGGTCCCGGTGGGCCGGGGTCCTGGCCAGGAAGGCCGCCGCGCGGGGCTCCCCGGCGCCGCCGAGGCGCTGCCAGACGAGCTCGGCGAGGTCCGGCATCACCGGGAACGCCAGCAGGGACAGGCCCTTGAGCCACCAGTAGGCGCCGTCCCCGTCCGCGTGGGCGACCGCGTCGTCGGCGCACCAGCGGTCGAGGGCCGCGACCGCGCGCCGGGTCGAGACGCGGGTGCCGTCGAGCGCGGCGGACTGCTCGGCGAGCAGGGTTTCCAGGAGGCCGACGGCGGCCGGGGCGGGCGCCTGCGGCGGCCCCTCGGGCAGCCGGCTCCAGGCGGCGCCGATGCGCTTGCCGAGGCCGTCGGCGAGCACGGCGTTCGCCGTCTCCAGGAAGTCCGCGGTCTCGAAGCTCGCCGCGCCGGACTCCAGATCGGCCCCGGCGAGGTGGTACCGGACGGTGTCCACGCCGATGGCGTCGGACGCGGCGATGTCCGCGGCCCAGATGGCGTGCCGGGCGCTGGTGGAGAACTTCCGCCCGGCCAGCTCGTAGAAGTGGTTGATCAGGCACCGGTCGTACGGCTTCATGTCGCCGTGCAGCAGGCTGGTGCCGACGATCGAGACCAGTGTGGGGATCACGTTGTCGATCCCCAGGGTGGTGATGGTGGTGACCCCGGAGTCCGGGTCGAAGGCGTTCACGCCGGTGCCGGAGAGCCTGCCGTGGACGGCGCCGGCGAGACGGGCGAACATGAAGATCCCCGCGTACGGGAAGAGGGCGCGCGGCACGTCCGGCTCCGCCGCGGGCAGCGCGAGCCCCCACGTCTGCGGGGCGCTCAGCCGTACGGTCAGGCCGTCGCGCTCCAGGAAGCGCGCCACGGTCGCCCGGTAGCGGTCGGCGACGCCCAGGTCCACCAGCGTGCGGTCCAGGAGGTCGCGGTCCGGCAGCCGCAGGAAGAGGCTGGAGATCTCCCGCCAGGTCAGCGGCCCCTCGTCGAGCAGGGGGCGCGGCTCGACGACCGCCTCGGGCAGGAAGTGCGCGCTGCACTCCTCGCAGAAGTAACTGGCGATGCCCGCACCGCACTCGGGGCAGCGACCCTGGAGCCAGCCGCCCACCACCCAGCGGTCCGACGCCGCGCAGTGCGGCACGCGCTCGGTGCGCGTCAGCACCGCGCCGCGGGCCGTCAGCCGCTCGATCGAGGCGGCGACCTCCTGCTCGAACTGCTCCCGCCAGGGCTGCCGGTCGGGGACGATGAACGCGTCGACGCCGATGCGCAGCGCGGCCAGGTCGTCCTGGATGCGCTGTCCGTAGCGGGCGGCGACCTCGCCGGGCGTGGAGTCCTCGGCGTGCGCCCTGAGCGTCACGTACGACTCGTACACGTCGCTGCCGGTGATCACCAGCGGCAGGTCGCCCCGGACCCGCAGGTGCCGCGCGATCATGTCCGACCACAGGAAGGGGCCGCCGATGTGGCCGAGGTGCAGGGGGCCGTTGGGCGTGGCCTCCGGCGGCACCAGGAGGTAGTGCCGGGGGACGTGCGCGTCCCCGGTCAGCAGGCTCATGATCGCGTTCTCCAGTCGAGCAGGTTCAGTGCGTCCTCGGCCATGGCCGGGGCGAGTCGGTAGCCGGAGCCGGAGCCGCCGATGGCCATGACCACGTCGTCGTCGCCGGCCGTGTCCACGACCGGCAGGTGGCCGGGGGTGAAGCAGTCGCTGAAGACCCGGCCGCCGAGCAGGTGCGGCAGGAAGCCCGGTACGTGCCGGGCGAGCAGGGTCCGGGCGAGCTCCCGGTCACGGGCGTCGATGGCGAGGGGTCCGTCGGGGCCGCGGTCCCAGTCGGGCGAGGTGATGCTGAGGATCCAGTGGCCGCCCGGGTGATGGGGCAGCAGGAAGGCGTCGGCGTCCTCCAGCACGAGCGCCGGGGCGCCCGGCGGGGGCGGGGCCATGATGTGGAACGCCACCACCTTCTTGACCCGGGCCCCGCGCTCGCGGGCGGCCGCCGCCAGCGGCCCGTCCAGGGCCCAGGGGCCCGGCGCCAGGACAGCCTGGTCGGCGGTGATCCGGCTGCCGTCGGCGGCGGCCAGTTCGAGCCGTCCGTCCGTGCGGCGTACACCGGTGACCCGGAAGCCCTCCAGGAGGGTGTTGCCCGGCCGGCCGAGGACCTCGTCGAGCAGCCGGTCGGCGAGCCACTGCGGCTGACCGGCCGTCATGGGGTCGCTGGCCAGCAGGACTTCGGCGTCCCCGTGGGCGAGCCCGGGGAACGTCCGCTCCAGCAGGGACCGCTGCTCGGCGGTGACCGGGCGGGTGCGGCCGCCGTCGGCCATGGTCGCGTCGAGCGCGGCCGTGTTCTCCCGCGCCACGAGCCAGCGGACGTCGACCGGAGCGCGTCCGGCGTCGCCGAGTGCGGCGGCGAGCTCGTCGAAGAGCGCGGTGCTGCGGGCGGCCAGGGCGCGCTGGGCCGGGTTGTGCCCCGTGGGCGTGTCGAACCCCGCCGAGAGGCGGGTCGCGCCCGCCCCTCGTCCGGCGTGCGTGATCACGGCGACGCGGCGGCCCGGGTCCCGGCGCACGGCGTAGTACGCGGTGAGGGAGCCGACCGCGCCCGCGCCGACGACGGCGAGGTCGAAGTGGGGCGCCCCACCGGTCCCGGTGGTGCGGTCACTCATCGGGCGCCGACCACCAGAAGGAGTAGACGACCAGGTCCTCGCCCTGGTCGGCGAAGATCTCGTGGACGGACCGCGAGGCGAAGCCCACCATGGAGCCGGGTCCGACGAGGGTCCGTTCGCCGTCGACCTCCAGGGTGCCGGATCCGGCGTGGACCACCCAGATCTCCTGGACCGCGTGCTGGTCGGGAGAGCTGGTCCCGCCCGCCGGCACGGTGAAGCGGGCCGCCTCGAACGGCACGCGGGGGAAGACCGAGCGGGCGAAGTCCGCCTCGGCGACGCTCACTCCGTCGGGTTCCACCTCGGTCGGGCCGAAGGGGACCAGGGCGCCGGTCGCCTCCGCCTGGAACTGCGGGGCCTGATGGGTGGTCATACCCTGTACCTCGTCTCACCGAGCATGCTGTTGAGGATCACCGCGCTGCGCCAGGCGAGCAGGCTGAGGTTGGGATCGGCGACGCCCCAGGAGTGCCGGGCGCCGTTCTGGAGGTAGATCCGGTTCTCGGCGGGCCCGTCCCACGCGACCGAGAAGTCGTCGCCGACGACGAGCATCCCGTCCTCCCGGCGCAGCCGGGCGTCGAGCGGAGCCATGAAGTCCGGCAGGGCGTAGGCGTATCCGGTGCTCAGGATGACGATGTCGGCGGCGAGCAGGGCGGACGCGTCCGGGCCCGAGGACTCGACGGTGAGCTTCCACTCGTCGGGGCCGCCCTCGATCGCGGTGACCGCGCAGTCGGCCATGAAGCGGAGCCTGCCGGGCCTGTTCTCGATGAACTCGTCGCGGTAGCTCAACCGGTAGATGTCCTGGAGGACTTGGAGGTCGATGCCGTCGCTCGTGTACTTCTGCCGGTCCAGGAGCCGGGCCTTGTGGCCGGCGGGCAGCGCGTGGAAGCGGCGTACGTAGTCCGGCGTGTAGAGGTCGTTGGCGAACGGCGAGTCGTCCATCGGCAGGAAGGACGAGCGCCGGCTGACCCAGGTGATGCTCTCGGGCGCCGCGCCGGCCGCCAGGTGCCGCACGATCTCCGCGCCGCTCTGGCCGCCGCCGACCACGACGACCCGCCGTCCGGTCACCTCGGGGGCCCGCAGCAGGAACTCCCCGGAGTGGAAGACGGTGGGGCCGAGGAAGGGGCGGAAGGGCTCGGGTACGGACGGGGTGAGCCCGGTACCGAGCACCAGGTGACGCGCCGTCACCTCGTTTTCCCCGGCGCGGAGGTGGAAGGCGCCGTCGTGGAAGTCCACGCCGTGCACCTCCGCCCCGAACGTCAGGCTCGGCAGCCGCGCCGCGACCCACTGGAGGTACTGGTTGAACTCGGCGCGCAGGACGGCCGGGAAGTCCGCGGCCAGGAACCGGTAGAGCCGGCCCTCGCTCGCGAGGAACGCCAGGAACGAGAAGGGGCTGGACGGGTCGACCAGCGTCACCAGGTCCTTGAGCAGCGAGACCTGGAGGGTGGCCTCGGGCAGCAGCAGTCCGGGGTGCCAGGAGAAGCTCTCACGGCGTTCCAGGTGGGCGCCGCGCAGCCCTTCGACGGGATGCGCGAGCGCGGCGAGGCTCATGTTCGCGGGGCCGATGCCGACGGCCGCGTAGTCGAGTACGTGTGCGTTCATGGTGGGATCCGCCGGGTCAGGCCGGGACGACGAGGTCGCCGAGCGCCTGCCAGCGGTCGACGGCGCCCTGCGGGGAGCCGGCGGTGAACAGGGCGTGGCCCAGGCGCGAGCGGCAGTCCTCGACGCCCGGGATGGTCTCGCCCGGCGCGAAGTACACGGCGGTCTCCAGGACTTCCGGCATGGCCTCCAGCTCCGCCCACCCGGAGAGCTCCCGGTACGAGGAGCGGCCCGCGGCGGAGAAGAAGCGGATGCCGGCGCTCTCGGCCTCCGGCCGTGCGAAGGCGCCGACCGCCTCCGGGCCGAGACCGAGCGCGGTGGCGACGGCCACCCTGGGCAGGGAGACGCCGGTCACGAGCCGCAGCAGCTCCACGATCCGGTCGCCCGGCAGCCGGGCGCCGATCTCGATGAGCACCGGACCGTCGGCGGCCAGGCGCAGCTCGCAGTGGAAGGGGCCGCTGGTGATGCCGACCGCGCGGACGACGTCGCCGACGTAGGCCTCGACGCTCTTCAGGGTGGCGTCGTCGACCAGGGCCGGGGTGAGGTGGCCCATCTCCACGAAGTCGGGCTCGGGGCCGAGCAGCGTGCGGCTGAGGGCGACGACGGTGACCCGGCCGTCGTCCAGGACGTAGCCGTCGGCGCTGAACTCGGGCCCCTGGACGTACTCCTCTACGAGCACCCGGTGCTCGTGCAGCTTGCCCATGTCGGGCTCCGGGTCGGTCACGAGCCGCTGGAACGCGGCGGTGAGCTGGTCGAGGTCGTCCGCGCGGCTGACGTGGATGCTGCCGGAGCAGGCGACCGGCTTCAGCACGCAGGGGAAGCCGACCCGTTCGGCCGCGGCGCGCAGTTCGGCGTCGGTGGTGGCCTGGGCGAAGCGCGGGGTGCGCAGCCCGGCCTCCGCCACGGCGGCCCGCATGACGCTCTTGTCACGGACCCGGTCGACGGTGGCCACGGGCAGGCCGGGCAGGCCCAGCGCCGCGGCGACGCGCGCGGTCGCCACCACGTAGATGTCGGAGCCCGGCAGCACCGCCTCGAACGGCTCGGCCCGGTGCAGTTCGAGCACGGCCGCTTCGAGGGCGGCCTGGTCGTTGGTCTCCACCGTCAGCACCGAATCGGCCGCCGCGCGCACGGCGTCGGAGAGCCGGCGGTCGCCGGAGTCGGCGGTGGCGACGACGACCCGCAGCCCCATCTCGGCGGCGACGCCGATCAGGGTGGCGCCCCCGGAGGAGGCGGGTTCGACCACGAGGACGCGGGCAGGACGAAGTGCATCTGTGTGCGGCAAAGCGAATTCCCCCGGGGCAGTGCTGTGTTGGACCGGATCGCGGCCCTGATCGTGATCTTTCTATCCGTGCGCTTCGGCCCCGGTCAATGGATCACCGCAAAAACATCTGCCAGAGGGCGTTCGCGCCGGATATTTTCCGGAATGGGAGGCTGGTCGGGCCTGTCGGGTTCCCCGAAGCGGACATCCCGGGGGGAAGGGTGACGGAAGTCTTACGGCACGGTGCGGGAGCCGTCCGCCGGGGTCCCGGTTCCGTAGCGTGCCGGGCATGCGCGTACTCGTCACAGGAGGAGCCGGGTTCATCGGCTCGCACGTGGTCGCCGTCCTGGCCGCCGGGGGACACACCCCGGTGGTGCTGGACGCGCTCTTGCCGGCCGCCCATCCGCGGGCCCCCCGGCTGCCGGACGCCGAGTTCGTCCGGGGCGACGTCCGGGACGCGGAGGCGGTGGGGCGCGCGCTGCGCGGCGTGGACGCCGTGTGCCACCAGGCCGCCATGGTGGGCCTGGGGAAGGACTTCGCGGACGCGCCGGAGTACGTCGCCTGCAACGACCTGGGGACGGCGGTGCTGCTGGCCGCGACGGCCCGGGCCGGGGTGCGCAGGTTCGTACAGGCCGGCTCGATGGTGGTGTACGGGGAGGGGCGGTACGAGTGCGCCGGGCACGGGGTGGTGCGGCCGGGGCCGCGGGCGGCCGCGGACCTGGAGGCGGGCCGGTTCGAGCCCCGTTGTCCGCGCTGCGGGGACGCGCTCGTCCCGGGGCTGGTGGACGAGGACGCGCCGGCGGATCCGCGGAACGTCTACGCGACGACCAAGCTCGCGCAGGAGCACCTGGCCGCCGCCTGGGCGCGGTCGACCGGAGGTACGGCCGTGTCGCTGCGGTACCACAACGTGTACGGGCCGGGCATGCCGCGGGACACCCCGTACGCGGGCGTCGCCTCCTTCTTCCGGTCCGCCCTGGCCCGGGGCGAGGCCCCGCGGGTCTTCGAGGACGGTGGGCAGCGGCGGGACTTCGTCCACGTACGGGACGTCGCCCGGGCCAACGCGGCCGCCCTGGCCGGCCTCGCGGGCCCGCCGGACGGCGGCCACCGGGCGTACAACGTCGGCAGCGGCGACCCGCACACCGTGGGGGAGATGGCCGCCGCGCTCGCCGCGGAGCACGGAGGCCCGGCGCCCGTGGTGACGGGGGAGTTCCGGCTGGGCGACGTCCGGCACGTCACGGCGGACTCCTCCCGGCTGCGGCGGGAGCTGGGCTGGCGTCCCGAGGTCGGGTTCGCGCAGGGCATGGCCGAGTTCGCGCGGGCCGGGCAGCGGGCCTCAGCCGGGGCCGGTTAGGCCCCGGCGGCGGCCCCGGTCAGGTGTTCGCGGTGGCGAGCGGCAGGGTGACCTCGAAGCGGCAGCCGCCGGGCACGTTGTGGACCCGGGCCCGCCCGGCGTGGGCCTCGACGATGCCCCGTACGATCGCCAGCCCGAGCCCGGCACCGGCAGGGGGCGTACGGGCCCGGTTCCCGCGCCAGCCGGTGTCGAACACCTTGGGCAGGTCCTCCTCGGGGATGCCGCCGCAGCCGTCGGTGACCGACAGCACGGCGGTGTCCTCGTGCCGGTCGACGCGCACGGCCACGGTGCCGTCGGCCGGGGTGTGGCGGATGGCGTTGACGAGCAGGTTCGTCAGGACCCGGGTCATCTCCTTGCCGTCCACCTCGACCGGGACGTGGGAGATGTCCTCGCCGCACAGCCGCACCCCCCGCTCGCGGGCCAGCGGGTCGGCGCCGAGGAGGGCGTCGGCCGCCAGGTCCCGGAACGAGACCCGGCTGGGAGTCAGCTCCAGGGCACCGGCGTGGATGCGGGAGAGCTCGAAGAGGTCGCCGACCATGGAGCCGAGGCGTTCGACCTCGGTACGGATCTGCCGGTGGTAGCGGGCGGGGTCGGCCGCTACCCCGTCCTCCAGGGCCTCGGCCATCGCCCGCAGTCCGGCCAGCGGGGTGCGCAGGTCGTGGGAGATCCAGGCGACGAGCTCGCGGCGGGAGGACTCCAGGGCGCGCTCGCGCTCCCGGGAGGCCGCGAGCCGGGCGCTGGTGGCGGCCAGCTCCCGGGTGACGGCGGCCAGTTCCGCGGTGGCCCGGGCCGGGGGTGCGGCGAAGCTGCCGCCTTCGCCGAAGTCCCGTGCCGCGCGGGCGAGTTCGCGGCTGCGGGCCACCACCCAGCGGCCCAGCAGCAACGCGGTGGCCAGCGACACGACGGCGGCCATGGCGGCCACGAGGGTGACGACGCTCAGGTCGTGGGGGGAGAGGAACATCGCCCGGGCGACGGCGAGGGTGCCGGCGAGCATGGCGGCCACGGCGACCGCGGCGACGACGGCCAGGGAGACGGTGACGGACCGGTGCCGCAGCAGGCGCAGCGCGACCGCGCCGAGCAGGCCGGCGCAGGCCGCGCCCCCGAACGCGAAGGCCGCGATCAGCAGGACGTCCTTCACCGGGACCCCTCCTCCCCGCCCGCGTCGAAGCGGTACCCGACGCCCCAGACGGTCTGGATGAGCCGGGGCGCCGCCGGGTCGTCCTCGATCTTGGCGCGCAGGCGGCGTACGTGGACGGTCACGGTGGACAGGTCGCCGAAGTCCCAGCCCCACACGTCCCGCATCAGCTCCTCCCGCCCGTGGGCCCGGCCGGGCTGGGTGAGGAAGTACGCCAGGAGGTCGAACTCCCGCAGCGTGAGCGTGAGTTCCCGGCCGTTCCGGTCGGCCCGGCGGGTCCGCGGGTCCAGCCGGATCCCCGCCCCGGTCAGCAGACCCCGCCCGGCGGGCCCCGGCGTCGCGGCCCGGCTGCGGCGCAGCACGGACTCGACGCGCAGGACCAGCTCGCGCGGGCTGAAGGGCTTCGTGACGTAGTCGTCCGCGCCGAGCTCCAGCCCGGCGATCCGGTCGTCCTCGTCGCCGCGCGCCGTCAGCATGATCACCGGAACGGGACGCTCGGCGCGCAGCCGCCGGCACACCTCCAGCCCGTCGATCCCGGGCAGCATCAGGTCGAGGACGACCAGGTCCGGGGCGCACCGGGCGGCGGCGTCGAGGGCGGCGGGGCCGTCGGCGGCGTGCCCGACGTCGTGGCCGGCCCGGCGCAGGTAGCCGGTGACGACCTCGGCGACGGTGGGGTCGTCGTCGACGACGAGGACCCGGGCTGGCGGGACGGGCGGGGGCGTGCTCGGGGTCGCCGTCGTGGTCGTGCTCGCGGTCGTGCTCGCGGTCGTGCTCGCGGTCGTGCTCATGAAGGCAAGCCTCCCACCGCCGGCCCCCTCCCGTCCCCGGCGGCCCGACCCCGGACGGCCGACGTCCGCGTTTCGTAAGGAGTCGATGTCCGCTATGTCCCCGGGGAATTCCTACGGTGGCAGTCGTGACCGAAATCTCCGTGGACGTCGTCCTGCCCTGCCTGAACGAGGCCGGGGCCCTGCCCTGGGTACTCGCCCGCATCCCCGCCGGCTGGCGGGCCCTGGTCGTGGACAACGGGTCCACCGACGGGTCCGCCGACCTCGCCCGCGCCCTCGGCGCCACCGTCGTCCAGGAGCCCCGGCGCGGCTTCGGCGCCGCCTGCCACGCCGGACTCCTGGCCGCGGAGGCCGAGTACGTCTGCTTCTGCGACTGCGACGCCTCCCTCGACCCCGGCCTGCTGAGCGGGTTCGTCCGGGCCGTCGCCGCGGGGGAGGCCGACCTCGTGCTCGGCCGCCGCCGCCCCCGCGGCCGGGGCGCCTGGCCGGCGCACGCCCGGGCGGGCAACCTCGCCCTGGCCCGGATGCTGCGCCGCCGCACCGGCCTGCGCCTGCACGACCTCGGCCCGCTGCGGGCGACGCGCCGCGAGGACCTCCTGCGCCTGGAACTGACCGACCGGCGTTCCGGCTACCCCCTGCAGATGGTCGTGCGCGCCGCCGACGCCGGCTGGCGGGTGCGCGAGGAGGACGTGCCCTACCTGCCGCGCAGCGGCAGGTCCAAGGTCACCGGCACCTGGCGGGGGACCTGGCAGGCCGTCCGCGACATGCGCGCGGTGCTCGCCGAGCCGCCGTACGCCCCCGCGGGAGCCGCCCGCACCGAGCGGTCCGGGGGCGCCAGGTGACCAGCCTGCTCGTGATCGCCAAAGCGCCCGTGCCCGGCCGGGTCAAGACCCGGCTCACCCCGCCGTTCAGCCCCGGGCAGGCGGCTGCCCTGGCCGAGGCCGCGCTCGCCGACACCCTGGCCGCCGTCGCCGCCACCCCGGCCGGCCGGCACGTGCTGGTCCTGGACGGTGCCCCGGGGCGGTGGCTGCCGCCCGGCTTCGAGGTGGTGCCGCAGAGCGGCGGGGGCCTCGACGAACGGCTCGCGGCCGCGTTCGCCGGCTGCACCGGCCCGGCGCTGCTGATCGGCATGGACACCCCGCAGGTCACCCCGGCGCACCTGGCGCCGGCGCTGGAATTCGACGCGTACGACGCCTGGTTCGGCCCCGCAGCCGACGGTGGGTTCTGGGCCCTGGGCCTGGCGGCGCCCGACCCGGCCCTGCTGCTCGGCGTACCCATGTCCGCACCCGACACCGGGGCGGTGCAGTACGAGCGGCTGCGCGCGGCCGGACTGCGCACCGGGCTGCTGCCCCGGCTCCGCGACGTGGACACCGCCGCCGACGCCGCCGAGGTGGCCGCCCTCGCCCCGACCGGCCGCTTCGCCACCTGCCACCGGCGCCTGAGCGCCGACACGGCGGTGACCCGATGACCACCCCCGCCACCTCCCCACCCCCGCCCCACACGGCGGTCACACCCGGGCCCCCACCCGCGCCCCGCTCGGCGCCCGCGCCCGCGTCCCGTACCGCGCCCGCGCCTGCGCCCGCGCCTGCGTCCCGTACCGCGCCCGCGCCTGCGGCCGCGCCTGCCTCCCGCGCCGCGTCCGCGGCCCCGGCACGTGTCGCGGGTGGGCCGGCGTGGCGGGACGATCCCTACGTGCTGGCCCTGCGCGCCGGCCGGGGGCCCCTCTTCCTGCGCAGGTCGGACGGGTGGCTGCTGCCCCTGGACGTCGAACGGTGGTGTGCCGGGACCGACGCCGCCGACGAGAGCGTGCTCGCCCGCTGCCACGGAGCCGTCCTCGACATCGGCTGCGGTCCAGGCCGGCTCGTCGCGGCGCTGGCCGGACGCGGCCACCGCGCGCTCGGCATCGACGTGACCCCCGCCGCCGTGACCCGGACCGCGCGTCGCGGCGGAACGGCACTGTGCCGCTCCGTCTTCGACCCCCTCCCCGGCGAACGCCGCTGGAACACCGCCCTGCTGATCGACGGCAACATCGGCATCGGCGGAGACCCCGCCGCGCTCCTGGAACGCACCGCGGACCTGCTCGCCCCCGGCGGCCGCCTGGTAGCCGAGGCCGCGCCCGTCGAAGTGGACGAGCGGTGCGAGGTGCGCCTCGACGACGGACGCGGCACCCTCGGCACCCCCTTCCCGTGGGCCCGGGTCGGCATCCGGGCCCTGCGGGACCACGCCGAGGCCGCCGGCTGGCGCACCGTCCGCAGCTGGACGCTGGCCGGCCGGCCCTTCGCCGAACTCGTCCCCGGCCCCCGGCGCCGCGCCGCGGCCCCCGCCCCCGCCGGAGCCGCGCCGTGACCCGGCCGCCCACCGCCGTCCCGCGGCGCGCCACGGCCGTCACCGCCGTCCTGCTGACCGCCCTGGCCGGCCTGCTCGTCCTCACCGTGCGCGAGGACGGCTACTTCGCCGACCCGGCCGGCCTGTCCTGGCTGTACGCCGCCTGCTGGGCGCTGTTCGCGGCCGCCGTGTGGTCCCTGCGCCGGGTACCCGCCCGGCACGCCACCGTCCTCGTCCTCGCCGGCGGCATCGCCGTCGCCCTGACGGGCCTCGGCGCCCCGCCCCGCACCAGCACCGACTCGTTCCGCTACGCCTGGGACGGCCGCGTACAGGCGGCGGGCATCTCCCCCTACGACCACGCCCCCGCCGACCCCGCCCTGCTGCCGTACCGCGACGACTGGCTGTTCCCCACCGGGACGGCGTGCGGCGAGCCGGACCTCGCCCCGGTGTCCGAGGGGGTCTGCACCCGCATCAACCGCCCCGGCGTGCACACCGTCTACCCCCCGGCCGGCGAGCTGTACTTCCTCCTCGTCCACGCCCTCTCACCCGACGCGGTGCGCCACAAGGCCCTCCAGACGGGCGGCGCCCTCCTCGCCGTCACCACCACCCTGGTCCTGCTGCGCGTCCTGCGCCGCCGCGGGGACCCCCGTACCGCGGCCTACTGGGCCTGGTGCCCGGCGGTCGCCGTCGAAGCCGTCAACAACGCCCACGCCGACGCCCTCGCCGTCCTGCTGTCCGTCCTCGCCCTGGGGCTGACGGTCCGCCACCGGGCCCTGGGCGGCGCCGTGCTCGGCCTGGCCGTCGGGGCCAAGCTCCTGCCGGCCGTCCTGGTCCCCGGCGCGCTGTCCGGCGTACGCCGCCCCCGCGACGCCGCCGCCACCCTGCTCCCCGCCGCCGCGGTGCTCACCGCCCTCTACCTGCCGTACGTCCTGCTCTCCCGCTCCTCCGTCCTCGGCTACCTCGGCGGCTACGCCGACGAGGAGGGCTACCAGGACGCCTCCGCCGGCAACCGCTACGCCCTCCTGCGCCTGCTGCTCCCCGACTCCTGGGCCGTGCCCGCCGTCGCCGCGGGCATGCTCGCCGTCAGCCTGTACGTGATGCGGCGGGGCGACCCCGGGCGACCGTGGAGCGGAGCCCTCCTGGTCACCGGGACCGCCTTCCTCCTGACCACCCCCGGCTACTCCTGGTACGCCCTCCTGCTGATCGCCCTGGTGGCGCTCGACGGGCGCTGGGAGTGGCTCGGCGTCGCGGTGGCCGGCGCGGCCGCCTACCTCACGGGCCGGGTCGTCCCGGACGCCGGCACGGCCGCGTACGCCGCCGCCGCGCTCGCCGTCCTCTGCGGCTGGGCGGCGCGCCGGCGGCCCCGCGGACGCCGCACCACCTCCGACCGTACGACCGGCACGCCCTCCCCGGCGGGGGAAGCCCGGTGAACCCGCGACCGCACGACCCGAGGAGACACCCCATGGCAGCGAAGAGCGGCGCGGCACCCACCCCCGGGGGCCCGTTCCGCCCGGAGTTCTGGCGCAGCCCGCTCCGCGGCCCCTGGCTGACCGCGGTGTTCGGGACCGTCCTGCTCCTCGGCATCCCGATCCTGTTCGTCACCGGCCTGCTGTCGTACGCCGCGTACGAACCGGACCTCGCGGCGGTCAACGACCAGACCCCCGGCAAGGGATGGCTCGGCTTCTACCTCTTCTCCTGGCCGACCTCTCCCCACTGGCTCTACCGGGTCACCCAGGGCGTGCACGTCACCCTCGGCGTGGTGCTCGTGCCGGTGCTCCTGGCGAAGCTGTGGTCGGTGATCCCGAAGCTCTTCGCCTGGCCCCCCGTGCGGTCGCCCGCCCAGGCCGCCGAGCGGCTCTCGCTGCTCCTGCTGGTGGGCGGCGCCGGATTCGAGTTCGCGACCGGCATCCTCAACACGCAGCTCAAGTACGTCTTCCCGGGCTCCTTCTACACGCTCCACTTCTACGGGGCCTGGGTGTTCACCGGCGCCTTCGCCGTCCACGTGGCGTTCCGGCTGGGACGGGCCGTGCGGGCGCTGCGCGCGGGGCCGCGGCAGCCGGACCCGGACAGCGAGGAGGCGGCCGGCCTGGTCGCGCCCCGCCCGGCCGCCCCGACGATCTCGCGGCGGGGCGCGCTGGGCATGGTCGGGCTGGGTGCGTTCGCGCTGTTCGCCGTGACGGCGGGGCAGAGCGTGGGCGGGTGGTTCCGCCGGACGGCGCTGCTGGCCCCGCACGGACAGGAACCGGGCCCCGGCCCCAACGGCTTCCAGATCAACAAGACGGCCGCCTCCGTGGGCATCCGCCCCAGCGACACCGGTCCGGCCTGGCGGCTGACCGTGCGCGGTGCGGGCCGCCAGGTCGACCTCACCTACGACCGGCTGCTCGGCCTGCCGCAGAACGAGGCGCTGCTGCCCATCGCCTGCGTGGAGGGCTGGTCGACCGCCGACCAGCACTGGAGCGGTGTCCGCCTGACCGACCTGGCCGCGCTCGTGGGGCTGGGCGCGCACGCTCCGCAGGTCCTGGTGGAGTCCGTCCAGCGGGGCGGCTCGTTCGCCTCCGTCGTGCTGAGCGGCGGCCAGGTCCGCGACGCGCGCTCGCTGCTGGCCGTCCGGGTCAACGGGGCGGTCCTGTCCCCCGACCACGGCTACCCGGCCCGGGTGATCGTGCCCGGCGCCCCCGGGGTCCACAACACCAAGTGGGTCACCCGCCTGACCTTCGGGGAGCCTTCGTGAAGCCGCCGCCCGCCGACTCCGCCGTAAGCCCCTTCCGGCACCGCTACGGGGCTTCCCCGCTCCACCTGCTCCTCGTCCTCGCCTCCTTCGCCCTGGCCTGCTACGCGGGCCTGCGCCTGCTCGAAGGGGACGCCCTCGGCGTGGCCCTGTGGTTCGTCGGGGCCGCGCTCCTGCACGACCTCGTCCTGCTGCCCCTGTACGCGGTCGCCGACCTGGCCGTCCAGCGGCTCCTCGGCCGCGGGGCCGGGCCGGGGGCGCGCCCGCCCCGGGCCGGCGTGAACCACGTGCGGGTGCCGGCCTTCGTCTCCGGGGTCCTGCTGCTCGTGTACTGGCCGCTGGTGCTCGGGGAGGTCGGCCCCTACACGGCCGCCACCGGCCTGCCGTCCGACGTGTTCCTCGGGCGGTGGCTGCTGATCACCGCATGCCTGTTCGCCGCCTCGGCGGCCGTCCTGGCCGGGCGGCTGTGGGCCCTGCGGGTCAGGCCAGGACGAGGGGGAGGGCGGCCAGGCCCCGGGTGAGGCGGGTCCGGCGCCAGGTCAGGGATTCCGGGGGGACGGCCAGGCGGCTGTCCGGGAAACGGGTCAGGAGGGTGCGCAGGGCGGTTTCCGCCTCGGCCCGGGCCAGGGGGGCGCCCGGGCAGCGGTGGACGCCGTGGCCGAAGGCGAGGTGGGCGCCGGCGTCGCGGTCGAGGTCCAGGCGGTCCGGGGCGGGGAAGGCGGCCGGGTCGCGGTTGGCGGCCCCGGGGGCGATGAGGACCGGATGGCCGGCCGGGACGACAGTCCCGCCGATGCTCAGGTCCCGCGTGCTGTGGCGGAAGGTGGCCACGCCCACCGGGGAGTCGTGGCGCAGGAGTTCGTCGAGGGCGCCGGGGATCAGGTCCGGGTCCCGGCGCAGCCGTTCGAACGCCTCCGGGTGCCGGAGCAGGGCCAGGACGGCGTTGCCGATGAAGTGGGTGGTGGTCTCGTGCCCGGCCACCAGGAGCAGGGCGGCCAGCGAGACGGCCTCGTCCCGGTCGAGGCCGCCCTCGTCGCAGTCGCGGAGGAAGGAGTGGAGCGGGCCGTCCCCCGGGGTGGTGCGGGCCCGGTCGAGGAGGGCGGTGAGGTGGTCGCCGATGCGGTGCGAGGCCGCGTCGACGCGGGCGGTGTCCGTGGCGTCGAAGAGGTCGTGGGACCACGCGGCGAGGCCGGCGCGGTCGGCTTCGGGTACGCCCAGCAGTTCGCAGACGACGGTGACCGGGAGGGGGACGGCCAGGCCGGCCACCAGGTCGATCTCCGCGCCCGGCTCCCATGCCGACGTGAGGTCGTCCACGACCCGGGTGATGAACGGGCGCAGCGCGCGGACCCGGCCGGTGGTGAACAGGGGCGTCGCCACCCGGCGGTGGCGGGTGTGGACGGGCGGGTCGCTCGACAGCATGGTGCGGGAGACGGCGGGGTGCAGGTCGCGGTCCGAGGGCCGGCCGGCGAAGAACCGGGCCGTGTCCTTGGACAGGCCGGGGTCGGTGAACGCCTGCCGGGCCTCGGCGTGGCCGGTGACCAGGTACGCGTGGTGGCCGCCGGAACCGGTGGTGATCCGCTGGACGGGGCACTCCCGGCGCAGCCGCTCGTAGGCCGGGTAGGGGTCGTTGAAGAAGGCCGGGTCGCGCAGCGGGTCCTGCCGGGGGCCGCTCACGAGGCGGCGCCGGCGTGCGCGGCGGCAGCGAGCGGCGGCCGGGCGGTCTCCGCCGGAAGCCCGTCCTCGCGGGAGCGCCCGGCACGGGGCGCGCAGCTGCTCAAGGTCCTTGTCCTCACTCTGGTGACGCCGGAACGCACCCCCATGCTGGCACGCCCGACGCCCCCTGGGGCCGGCGACCGGCGCGCGGGTCACGCCCCCTCGGGACGGTGTTCCCCGAAGCGGGCCCGGCCGATGACCCGGGCCGCCCGTCGCACTCGGCCTGCGGCGCGCTATGGTGGTGTGCGAGGCCCCGCGTCATCCCCCGTGCGCGGGGCCTCACTTGACGCCGTGACCCCGCGCCCCGGCCGGCTGGAGCCTGGACTTCCCCGACGACGTCCAGCACGCCGGCGGGGTCGAGGGCGGCATCATCCGGAACCGACGCGTACGTCAGGCGGCGGGCTTGCCCGGCTGGTCGTGGGTCGAGCAGTGGATGCCGCCGCCGCCCGAGGCGATCGTGTCGATGGAGACCGGCACCACGTCGCGCTTGGGGAAGTGCTCCCGGAGGATGCCGCGGGCGCGGTCGTCCGCCGCGCGGTCGCCGAACTTGGGCATGAACACCGCGTCGTTGGCGATGTAGAAGTTGGCGTAGGTGGAGACGAAGTCGTCGCCGTGCCCCGTGATCCGGTTCAGGTCGGGCTGCGGGAGGTCGATGATCTCGAAGCGCCGGCCCCGGGCGTCCGTGGCCTTCGACAGGACGGACTTCGCCTGGTCCGCCGACCGCGACCAGGAGTCCGGCGGGGTGCTGGGGTGCGCGCGGTCCAGCAGGACCACACCGGGCTCGGTGAACCGTACGAGGCTGTCGACGTGGGCGTCGGTGATGTCCTCGCCGCGCACGCCGGCCAGCCAGATGACCTTCTCCACGCCGAGGGTCCGCTTCAGCTCGGCCTCGATGGTGTCGCGGGACTTGCCGCGGTTGCGGTTGTCGTTGACGATCGAGCTCTCGGTGATCAGCAGCGTGCCCTCGCCGTCGGGCTCGAACGAACCGCCCTCCGCGACCAGCGGCGCCTGCACCCGGGGGACCTTGTACTTCTGCAGCAGAGCCCGCCCGACCTGGGCGTCGTTGGGGTGCTTCTGCTTGTTCCCCCAGCCGTTGAAGTTGAAGTCGACGCCGGTGACCTTGCCGCCCTCCTCGACGAAGACGGGGACGGTGTCGCGGGCCCAGAGGTCGTCGACGGCCAGCGGGATGACCTCGACCTGGGAGCCGACGGCCTGCTGCGCGGCCGCCACCTGCTCCGGGCGGGCCATCATGACCACGGCCTCGTACTCGCCGATCGCGCGGGCGATGCGGGCGATGTCCTCGCGGACGTAGCGCAGGTCCTCCTCCCACACCCCCGCGGCCAGGGCCGGCCAGGACATGAAGGTGCGGGTGTGGCTCTCCCACTCGGCGCCCAGGCGGCGCTTGGCGGTGCCGGAGGCGGACTGGGCCGAGCCGGCGGGTTCGCCGGACCCCAGGGCGGTCTCGGCCGGGCCGCAGGCGGCGGCGCCGAAGACGAGGACACCGAGCCCGGAGAGGGTGCGCAGGACGGTCCGTCGGGTGGGGGGCGGGTTCGTCACGGGAGGCTCCGATCGTTTACCGGCGGGACAGGAACGTCTCGCCGGGACGGGCGCGGGGGCGCTACCAGGGGCGGGCCCCGGGCTCTCACCACAAGGGTGCGCGTCAACCCCGCGGTCGGCCGTTCGGCAGGAAAGCGGAACGGCCCGTGTCGGTACTGTGGCACTGACTGGATTTTCAGTCAAACCGCGACGCGCGGGGCGGTGCCAGCCGGTCCGCCTCCACCCGGACCGCCGCCCGCAGCAGCTCGCGGGCGTGCGCCGGCGGCGTCAGCCCGCTCAGCCAGCGGACGCTGAGCCCCTCCAGCAGGGCGGTCAGCCGCTCCGCGGCGGCCGTGACGGCGTCGGCGGGCGCCCCCGGGTGCACGCCGGCGAGCAGCTCCGCGACCTCGGCCGTCCAGGCGGCGCCGGCCGCGGCGAGCTCGTCCCGCAGCTCCGGGTCGAACACCGCGTGGGCCCGCAGCTCCCCCCAGGCGGCGCTGTTCTCGCGCACCTCGGGCAGGTCCTGGACCTCCAGCAGCAGCATCCGTTCCAGCCGCTCCCTGGGGTCGCCGGCCGGACCGGCCGGGAGTGCGTCCCGCCCGGTCTCGGTGTAGCGGTCGGCCCGGTCCCCGATGAAGGCGAGGGCGTGCCGCAGGATGCCGGGGCGGTCCCGGAAGTGGTAGTAGACCAGGGCGGTGGAGACCCCCGCCTCCGCCGCCAGCTCCGTCACCCGCAGCCCCCGGACGCCCCTGCGTGCGATGACCCGGGCGGCGCTTTCGAGGATGACGCGTCTGCGGTCCGTCACGGTGTGATCCTTCCTGGCGATGTCGCGTCTCGCATTGTCGCACGTTGACTGAAAATCCAGTTAGGGCGACGATGCGATCCGGTCACTTCCGCATATCCGAAAGAGCCACCGCATGTCCGTGCAGCCTTACGGCGTACAGCCGGCCCACCAGGCCCTGTCCGCAGACGACCCCCGAGAGATCGGCGGCTACCGCCTCCACGCCCGGCTCGGCTCCGGCGGCATGGGGGAGGTCTACCTCGCCCACACCCCCGGCGGCCGCCCGATCGCGCTGAAGGCCGTACGCAGGGAGTTCGCCGCGGACCCGGCCTTCCGGGAGCGGTTCGCCCGCGAGGTGGCCAGCGCCCGCCGGATCCACGGGCTCTTCACGGCCCAGGTGGTCGACTTCGGGGTCGACGAACGCACCCCGTGGCTGGCCACCGCCTACGTGCCGGGTCCCTCGCTGGACGAGGTGGTGCGCCGGCACGGCCCGCTGCCGAGCCGCACGGTGCTGCTGCTCGTCGCGGGCATCGCCGAGGCGCTCCAGGCCATCCACGGCGCGGGCGTGGTCCACCGCGACCTCAAGCCGGCCAACGTACTGCTCGCCGGCGACGGCCCGCGGGTGATCGACTTCGGGATCGCGCACGCGGCCGGCTCGGCCGCCCTGACCGGCACCGGACTGCGGATCGGGACCGCCGCCTTCATGGCGCCCGAGCAGGCCCTCGGCCGGCCGGTGACACCCGCCACCGACGTCTTCGCCCTCGGCGCGCTGACCGCGTACGTGGCGGGCGGGCAGCCGCCCTTCGGGGGCGGCCCGGAGTCGACGGCCCTCTACCGGGTGGTCCACGAGCACCCCGACCTCTCCCGGGTCCCCGCCGAGCTGGAGCAGCTGGTCCGCTGGTGCCTGGCCAAGGAGCCGGCGGACCGGCCCACGACCGCCGAGCTGATCGGGTACGTCCACGCCCACCCCGGTGTCGGGCCGCGGCCGGAGTTCACCGAGGGGTGGCTGCCGCGGCCGGTGCAGGAGGAGGTCGGCGCGGGGCGGGACGCCGTACGGCCCGCCGCACCGGCCCCGTACACCCCACCCGCCCCGCACGCACCGACCGCCCCGTCCGCCCCCGTGGCGCCCGCGCCCGGGCCGACCCCCGTACCGGAGGCGGGGGGCGGCGGACGCAGGGCGGCGCGGCGGCGCGGCCGCGGTCGCCTGCCGGCGGTGGCCGCGACGGCCGCCGTGACCCTCGCGGCCTGCGGCGCGGCCCTGTACTGGTTCGACACCGCCGAGCCCGACGGCGGCGGTGCCGACGGCTTCGTGCCCGGCTACACGGGGGCCCGGCTCACCGCCCCCGACGCCGGCTACGAGTTCGACCTGGAGGCCGGAAAGGTGGTTCCCGCCGACACGGCCACCTGGTACCTGGCGCCGGAGGGCCGGTCCTTCGTCCCCTCGGAGTCCTCGGACGTCCACCTGGCCGAGGGCGCCGCGCCGACACCCGCCGACTGCGAGCAGGGCATCGCCACGAAGCCGGTGACCGCCCTGCCCTTCAGCGCCCTGGGGGAGCGGCGCCCGTTCTGCGTGCGCAGCCCCGACCACGACCGCATCGTCGTCGTCCGGCTCGTGGAGGCGGCCGCGGACGGCTCCGTCACGATCCTGGTGGACCAGTACCACCGTGAGTGAGCGCCGGGTCCCCACCGAGCGGAATCCACCGGACCCGCTGCTTGACTGAATTTTCAGTTAACGCAAGGATGCCCGTCATCCCCGCCCCTTCCTCGTCAGGGAGCACCATGGACACGTCCCGCACCACCCGCCGAAATCTCCTCCGGTACGGCGCGGCAGCCGTACCGCTGGCGGTCCTCGCGCCGGTCATCCCCACCACCGCCGCCCGGGCGGCGACCGCCCCGAGCGCGGGCGCCGCGCTGACCGTGCCCGCCGAGACGGACCCGCACGTCCGCACGTACATGGCCTGGCCCGCGCTCTCCTCGGTCTGGGGCCGCCCGCTGGAGCGGGTCCGCGCCGACATCGCCGAGGTCGCCCACGCGATATCGCGGTTCGAGCCGGTGGTCGTCCTGGCCCGCCCCGGCCAGGCCGCCGACGCCCGCCACCTGTGCGGCCGGGGCGCCCGGTACGCCGTCGACGTGATCGAGATCCCGGTCGACGACCTCTGGATCCGGGACTTCGGCCCCACCTTCGTGGTGGGCCCGGGCGCCGTCGCCGGTGTGGACACCAACTTCAACGGCTGGGGCAAGACGGGCACGAAGTACGCCCAGCCCTTCGCCAACGACGCCGCGGCGGCCGGCATCCTCCTCGACGAGTACCAGGTGCGCCGGATCCGGGCCGGTTTCACCGGCGAGGGCGGCTCGCTGGAGACCGACGGCGAGGGCACCCTGCTCGCCACCGTCAGCTCCCTCGTCAACCCCAACCGCAACCCCGGGATGGACCAGGCGCAGGTGGAGGACGCCCTGCGCGCCTCCCTCGGCATGGACAAGGTGATCTGGGTGCCGGGCCTGGCCGGCCAGGACATCACCGACTGCCACATCGACTGCCTGGCCCGCTTCACGGCCCCCGGGAAGGTCATCCTGGACCGCCCGGCCCCCGGCACCGACCCCAAGTGGGTCGCCGTGTACGAGGAGACCAGGCGCGTACTGGAGAGCGCGACCGACGCCCGCGGCCGACGCCTGGCCATCACCGAACTCCCCGGCCCCGACCGCGGCAGGATCCGGGGCAAGGGGGAGGAGTTCCTGTCGAGCTACACCAACTACTACACGCCCAACGGCGCGGTCGTCCTCCCGCAGTTCGGCGACCCGTACGCCGACGGCGTGGCCTACGCGATCCTCCAGGCCGCCTACCCGGCCCGCCAGGTGGTCCAGGTCGACATCGACGGCATAGCGAGCGGGGGCGGCGGCATCCACTGCGCCACGCAGTCGCACCCCGTCCCGCCGGCCCTCTGATGCCCGCCGGGGTGCCCCGGCGGGCGGGCGCCGCACCGGTCCGGGGGCGGGCCGCGCCCGCCGCGGCCCGAACGCCCGGTGACGGGCCGCTTACGTCCGGCCGGGAGCACCCCGGTAAGGTGCGGGACATGGCGTCTCGCAGCACTCAGATCCTCGAAGCGGCCGCCCGGGTGATCGCCCGGCGCGGGGTCCGCGGGCTGCGCGTGGAAGAACTCGCGGCCGAGGCCGGGGTGTCCACCGCCCTGATCTACTACCACTTCAAGGACCGCACCGGGGTCCTGCGCCAGACCCTGGAGTTCATCAACGACCGCGCCGAGCGGTACACCACCGACCGCGACCCCTCCGAGCCGCCGCTCTCGCCCCGCCAGGAACTGGAGGAGACCCTCCTGCTGGAGCTCCAGGACACCGTCGAGGTGCGGGAGAACAGCGCGGCGTGGGGCGAGCTGCGGGCCAGCGCCGTCTTCGACGAGGTGCTCCGCGAGGACCTCGCCCGCGCCACCCTGGTGTGGGTCCAGGAGGTCGCCGCACTGCTGGGCCAGGTCCAGCCCATGGTCCCGGCCTCGGCGCTCGCCGCCGCGGCCGAGCGGCTCACCGCGCTGCTGGAAGGGCTCAGCATGCGCTGGCTCAGCGGCGGCATCCGCATCGGCCACGCCCGCGAGCTGATGCTCGGCGCCATCGACGCCGAACTCGCCGGGCTCAAGCAGGGCTGAGCCCCCTTCGTCCCCGCCGTGAGTGACGGGGACGTTGTTCCGTCCCGTCTCTTGACTGAATTTTCAGTCAGTGTCAGAGTGAAGTTCAGACCGGCCCCGGCCGCATCCCCCGCGGACTTCCCGCGCCGCGCCTACGAGGCGCCCCGCGCCGCCGCACCCGGACGGGCGTACCCCTTCGGCCCTCCGGCACTCCGCCCCGGCGCACCACGCCACGCCGCACCACGCCACCCCCCTCCCGTCTCCGGAGGAAGGACACCATGCCCCTGACCCCCACCGAGCGTGACCGGCTGCTGCTGTTCACGACCGCCGAACTGGCCCGGGCCCGGCGCGCCCGGGGCCTGAAGCTGAACGTCCCGGAAGCCACGGCGCTGATCGCGGACGCGGTGTGCGAGGCGGCGCGCGACGGTCTCCGCCTCGCCGAGGCCCTGGAGCGCGGGCGCGCCGTACTCGGCCACGACGACGTGCTCCCGGGCGTGGCGGACATCGTCACCGAGGTCATGGTGGAGGCGGTGTTCGAGGACGGCAGCCGGCTCGCGGCCGTGAGCGACCCCTTCGGGGAGCACCCCCGCCGCGATGCCGCGCCGGGCGCGGTCCTGCCCGCAGGTGACGGCGTGGTGGCACCGGAAGCGGAGGTCACCCTCACGGTCCGCAACACCTCCGCCGTCCCGGTCAGCGTGACCTCGCACTTCCACTTCTTCGAGGCCAACCCGCGCCTCGACTTCGACCGGGCCGCGGCCTACGGGATGCGCCTGGCGGTCGCCGCGGGCTCGTCCACCCGGTTCGACCCCGGTGCCGACGTCGAGGTGGGTCTCGTACCCGTCGGCGGCGACCGGATCGCCCTCGGCTTCGCCGGTCTGGTGGACGGACCCCTGGACGCCCCCGGCGCCAGGGCAGAGGCCCTGCGCCGGGCCGCCGCCCGCGGCTACCTCGGCGCGCGCACCCCGGAAGGGACCTCCTCGTGAGCAGGCCCACGCGGCACGCCGACCACTGCGACCCCGGCAACAGCCGCCACATCGACCCGCACGAGTACGCGGCGGTGCACGGCCCCCGGGCCGGGGACCGGGTCCGGCTCGGCGACTCGGGCCTGACCGTCCGCGTCGAGTACGACGCCCAGAAGCCCGGCGACGAGTTCCTCGCGGGCTTCGGCAAGACCGCCCGCGACGGCCTGCACCTGAAGGGCGCCGCCGTCCGTGAGACCTGTGACGTGGTGATCAGCAACGTCCTCGTCATCGACGCCGTCCTCGGCATCCGGAAGGTGTCCATCGGCATCCGCGAGGGCCGCATCCACGCGATCGGCCGGGCCGGCAACCCGGACACCCTCGACGGGGTCGACGTGGTCGTCGGAACGGGTACGACGATGATCCCGGGCGAGGGTCTGATCGCCACCGCCGGGGCCGTGGACACCCACGTCCACCTGCTCTCCCCGCGCATCATGGAGGCCTCGCTCGCGAGCGGCGTGACCACGATCATCGGGCAGGAGATCGGGCCGAGCTGGGGTGTGGGCGTGAACTCGCCCTGGGCCCTGCGGCACGGGTTCAACGCGTTCGACGCCTGGCCGGTGAACATCGGCTTCCTGGCGCGCGGTTCCTCCTCGGACGCCGCTCCGCTGGTGGAGGCCCTGGCCGAGGGCGGCGCGTCGGGCTTCAAGGTGCACGAGGACATGGGCGCGCACACCCGGGCCCTGGACACGGCGCTGCGCGTGGCCGAGGAGCACGACGTGCAGGTCGCCCTGCACAGCGACGGCCTCAACGAGTGCCTGTCCGTCGAGGACACCCTGCGGGTGCTGGAAGGCCGCACCATCCACGCCTTCCACATCGAGGGCTGCGGCGGCGGGCACGTGCCCAACGTGCTGAAGATGGCGGGCGTGCCGAACGTGATCGGTTCCTCCACCAACCCGACGCTGCCCTTCGGCCGGGACGCGGTCGCCGAGCACTACGGCATGATCGTCTCCGTCCACGACCTGAAGCCGGACCTTCCCGGGGACGCGGCGATGGCCCGTGACCGGATCCGCGCGGGGACGATGGGGGCCGAGGACGTCCTGCACGACCTGGGCGCGATCGGCATCACCTCCTCCGACGCCCAGGGCATGGGCCGGGCCGGTGAGACGATCCGCCGCACCTTCGCCATGGCCGCCAAGATGAAGGGCGAGCTGGGCCCGCTGGACGGTGACGGTGAGGGCGACGACAACGCCCGTGTGCTGCGGTACATGGCGAAGCTGACGATCAACCCGGCCATCGCCCACGGCCTGGCGCACGAGATCGGCTCCATCGAGATCGGCAAGCTCGCCGACATCGTCCTGTGGCGTCCCCCGTTCTTCGGCGCCAAGCCGCAGCTGGTCCTCAAGTCCGGCTTCCCGGCCTACGGCGTCACCGGCGACCCCAACGCCGCCACCGACACCTGCGAACCCCTCGTCCTCGGCCCGCTCTTCGGAGCCCACGGCGCGGCCCCCGCCGACCTCTCGGTGGCCTTCGTCAGCCGGGCCGCCGCCGAATCGGGCTCGTTCGGCGCCCCGTACGACTCGCTCGGCACCCGCCGCCGCAGGGTCGCCGTGCGCGGCACCCGGGGCATCGGCCCCAAGGACATGGTGGGCAACGACCGCCTCGGGGCCGTGGACGTGGACCCCCGGAGCGGCCTGGTCACGCTCGACGGCGCCCCCCTGCGCTCCGGGGCCGCCGACGCGGTCTCCCTCAACCGCCTCTACTTCCTCTGACCGCACGCATGCCCTGCCTCTTGACTGAAATTTCAGTCGGGTGACAGACTCCGCCAACGCAAGAAATGAGACACCTGATGGCTGAATACCGTATGCCCGCCGAGTGGTCCGCGCACGATGGCTGTCTGATGGCCTGGCCCACCCGCCCGGACCTGTGGGGCAGCGTCCTCCCCGCCGTGAAGGAGGAGTACGCCGACGTGGCCCGCGCCATCGCCGCCTTCGAGCCCGTCACGATGGTCGCCCCTCCCGGCCACGCCGAGGACGCCCGCGCCCACTGCGGGGACACGGTCACCGTCATCGAGCTGCCCCTCGACGACTCCTGGTTCCGCGACTCCGCCCCGCTGTTCGTCCTCGACGCCCAGGGCAACCGGGCCGGGGTCGACTTCCGCTTCAACGCCTGGGGCGGCAAGCACCACCCGTGGGACTCCGACGACCGCGTCAGCGCCCTGCTGCTGGAGCACGTCGGCACCCCGCGCATCCCTTCCGACATGATCCTCGAAGGCGGCGCGATCACCGTCGACGGCGAGGGCACGCTCATCACCACCGAGCAGTGCCTGCTGCACCCCAACCGCAACCCCGGCATGAGCCGCGAGGAGATCGAGGCCGAGCTGAAGGCCCGGCTCGGGGTCACGAAGGTCATCTGGCTGCCGTACGGCGGTCTGCTCGACACCGAGACCGACGGACACGTCGACGGCGTCGCCGCCTTCGCCGCGCCCGGCACCGTCGTCATCTCCCTCCCCGAGGACCCGGCCCATCCGGACTACGCCCGGATGCGCGCCAACCGCGCCGTGCTGGAGGCCGTCACCGACGCCCGGGGCCGCCGCCTGGAGCTCGTCGAGGTCCCGCAGACCGCCTTCGCCGACCTCGCCGGCGGCGAGATCGAGGTGTCCTACCTCAACTACTACGTCGCCAACGGCGGCGTCGTCGTCCCGGTGGCCGGCCTGCCCCAGGACGAGGAGGCCCTCGCCGTGATCGCCTCCGCCCACCCCGGCCGCAAGGTCGTCGGCGTCCGGGCGCTCGCCATCGCCTTCGGCGGCGGCGGCGTCCACTGCATCACCCAGCAGGTCCCGGCCGCCCGCACCACCAGCGGCTGACCGGACCGGACCTGCCCGGCGGACCGCCCGCGCGGTCCGCCCGCTCCTCCCCGCATCCCTCACGGAAAAGAGAGCGCGACGATGACCACCCCACCACCCCGCACCGCCAGACGCCCCCGCCGCCGGCCCGCGGGCACGCGCACCGCGGCCGCCGCCACCGCGGTCCTGTCCTCCCTCGCCCTCCTCGCGGCCTGTGCGGGCCCGCCGAAGGACAGGTCCGGCGGCGTCACCGACGTCAAGCTGTCCGCCTCCACTCCGGAGGCCAAGGGCGAGATCGACTCCTTCACCTGGGCCGTCTACGCCGAACCGCCCACCCTCGACTACACGGTGGCGTTCGACTACCCGCAGAACACCGTCCTGTCCAACGTGTGCGAAAGCCTCATGCGCTGGAACCCGGACCTCACCACCGAGCCCGGTCTCGCCCGCAAGGCCTCCAACCCCGACCCCACGACCTGGGTGTACGACCTGAGGCCCGGCGTGCGCTTCCACGGCGGCGGGGAGATGACCGCCGACGACGTGGTCTTCAGCCTCGGCCGCCAGACCGACCCCGCGAACGCCGCCGCCTGGGCCCAGAACTTCCAGAACGTCGAGTCCGTCACCAAGAGCGGCCCGCTCCAGGTCACCGTCAAGCTCAAGAAGCCCGACTCCCAGTTCCCCCAGTACATGGCCACCGCCGCCGGGGTCGTCGCCTCCAAGGCCGTCGTCGAGGCCGCCGGCAAGGACTACGGCACCACCGGCGGCCTCGGCTGCACCGGCCCCTTCACCCTCGGCACCTGGAACAAGGGCCAGTCCATCGAACTCGACCGCTTCGACGGCTACTGGGGCACCAGGGCCAAGTCCAAGAAGGCCGTCTTCCGGTTCCTGACCGACCCCTCCGCCCGCACCAACGCCATGCTCAGCGGCGAGATCGACGGCGGCTACCTCATCCCCACCGAGAGCTACGGCCGGCTGCGCGGCAGCGGCGTCGGCACCCTCTACTTCGGCGAGGGCCTGAGCACCGTCAACGTCAACGTCACCAACACCCAGGGCCCCCTGGGCGACGTCCGCGTCCGCCGCGCCCTGTCCCTGGCGCTGGACCGCACCGGCTTCGTCAAGGCCGGACTCGGCGGCGCCGGCACCGTCACCAGCTCCCTCACCACCCGCGCCGCCTGGGCCGCCGCCCCCGAGCAGACCCTCAAGACCGCCTTCGACGGACTGCCGCCCAGCGGCCAGGACGTCGAGCGGGCCAAGGCCCTCGTCAAGGAGGCCGGCGCCACCGGCAAGACCCTCACCGTCGCCACCAGCTCCATCGGCCAGGACGTCTCCCTCCTCGCCACCGCCGTACAGGCCGCCGGCACGAGCATCGGCCTCGACATCCGGCTGAAGACCATCGCCCCCAACGCCTTCACCGCGCTCTTCACCGACCCGCAGGCACGCGAGGGCATCGACATGTTCCCCCTCACCTACTACGACTCGATCACCGACCCGCTCGACCTGCTGGCGAACTTCAAGACCGGCGCCTACATGAACTTCGCCGGCCACAGCGACCCCGCGTACGACAGGCTCGTCGACGAGGCCACCGCCGCCTACGACCCGGGCAAACGGCTGGAGACCGTCGCCAGGCTCCAGCGGCAGGCCGCCGAACAGCTGCTGTGGATCCCCGTCGCCGAATGGCCCACCGCCGTGTTCCTGAACAAGCGGATCACCGGCGCCCCGACCACCATCTCGTACATGTACCACCCGTGGGCCGCCGCCGTGGGAGCCGCACAGTGAGCTTCGCCCGATTCGCGGCACGCCGGCTGGGGGAGATGGCCGCCACCCTGCTCGCCGCCTCCTTCGTGGTGTTCGGGGCCATGTACCTGGCCCCCGGCGACCCGGCCAGCTTCCTCCTCGCCGGCCGCTCGGCCTCGCCCGAAGCGCTCGCCTCCGTCAAGGCCCAGTACCACCTGGACGAGCCCTTCCTCGTACGCTACGGCCGCTGGCTCGGCGACGTCCTCCAGGGCGACTTCGGACGCTCCATCACCTACCGCACCGACGTCTCCCGCCTGCTGGCCGACCGGCTGCCCACCACCCTGCTCCTCGTCACCATGGCGCTCCTCGTGGTGGTGGCCGTCGGACTGTTCCTCGGCCGCCTCGCCGCGGTCCGCGGCGGCGCCACCGACACCGCCGTGCTCGTCACCACCACCTTCGCCGTCGGCACCCCGTCCTTCGTCGCGGCCGTCCTGCTCCAGGGCCTGTTCGCCGTCAAGCTCGGCTGGTTCCCCACCAGCGGGGCCGGAGAGGGCCTCACCGACACGCTCTGGCACCTCGCGCTCCCCGCGACCGCCCTCGCCCTCTACCTCATCGGCATGCTCGCCCGCGTCACCCGCTCCGCCATGGCCGAAGCCCTCGACAGCGACCACGTCACCGTCGCCCGCAGCCGCGGCGTACCGGAACGCCACGTCATCCGCCGGCACGTGTTCCGCAACTCCCTCGGCACCGTCCTGACCACCGGCGGCCTGATCGTCTCCACCCTCCTCGTCTGCACCGTCCTGGTGGAGACCGCCTTCAGCGTCGGCGGCATCGGCCAGCTCCTCGAACTGTCCACCAGCACCAAGGACTTCCCGACCGTCCAGGCCATCTCGCTGATCATCGTCGCCCTCTTCATGGCCGTGAACCTGGTCGTGGACCTGCTGCTCCCGCTCGTCGACCCCCGGGTCACCCTCGGCACCAGAGGGGCCGCCGTATGACCGCCGTACTGACCCGCCGCCCCGGCATCTCCAGGATCCGCGCCGCGGGCTCCCCGCTCCACCTCGCCTGCCTCGGCCTCGTCGGCCTGGTCGTCCTCGCCGCGCTCCTCGCGCCCTGGCTGGTACCCCACGACCCCAACGCCGTCGACCTGGGCAACGCCCTGGCCGGCCCCGACACCGAGCACCCCCTCGGAGCCGACGCCGCCGGCCGCGACACCCTCTCCCGGCTGCTGCTCGGCGCGCGTACCTCCCTGCTCGGCCCGCTCGGCGTCGTGGTCTTCTCCACCCTCGCCGGGGTCGCCGTCGGCACCGCCGCCGCCTGGCGCGGCGGCTGGCTCGACTCGCTGCTCTCCCGCAGCACCGAGCTGGTCTTCGCCTTCCCCGGCATGCTGCTGGCCATCCTGATCATCTCCGTGTACGGCGAAGGACTGCTCGCCCCCGTCATCGCCCTGGCCGTCGCCTACCTGCCCTACGTCAGCCGCCTCACCCGCTCCCTCGTCCTCGCCGAGGCGGCCCGCCCCTACGTGAGCGCCTACCGGGTCCAGGGCCACTCCGCCCTCCAGATCTGCCTGCGCCACGTCCTGCCCAACATCGCCCCTGTCGTCCTCGCCCAGTCCACCATCAACTTCGGCTACGCCCTGATGGACCTCGCCGGGCTGTCCTTCCTCGGCCTCGGCGTCCCCGCCCTCACCCCCGACTGGGGCCGGATGGTCTTCGACGGACAGACCGCGATCCAGCACGGCTACCCGCTGTCCGCGGTCCTGCCCTGCGCCGTCATCGTGCTGACCGTGGTCGCCTTCAACGTGGTGGGCGAACGCTGGGCCGACCGCGTCGCCAGGAGAGACCGATGAACACCCCCGCAAGCACCCCCGCGACCACCCCCGAGCACGCCCTCGACGTCAGCGGGCTGCGGGTCACCCTCCCCGGCACCGCCCGGCCCGTCCTCGACGGGATCGACCTCACCGTCGCCCGCGGCGAGACCGTCGCCCTCGTCGGCGAGTCCGGCTCCGGCAAGAGCATCACCTCCCGCAGCGCCCTGGGACTGCTGCCGCCCGGCGCCCGCGCCGAAGGGGCCGTACGGGTCTGCGGGCGCGACGTGCTCGCCATGACCCCGGCCGAGCTGGGCGGCGTACGGGCCGGCACGGCCGCCATGGTCTTCCAGGACCCGCGCGCCGCCGTCAACCCCCTGCGCCGCGTCGGCGACTTCCTCACCGAGAGCGTCCTCCTCAACGGGACGCTCGGCCGGCCCGCCGCCACCGCCCGCGCCACGGAACTGCTGCGGGCCGTCGGCCTGGACGAGTCCGTCCTGCGCAGGTACCCCGGCCAGGTCTCCGGCGGCATGCTCCAGCGCGTCGTGATCGCCGCCGCCCTCATGGGCGACCCCGCCCTCCTGCTGGCCGACGAACCGACCACCGCCCTCGACGTCACCAGCCAGGCCGAGGTGATCTCCCTCCTCGCGTCGCTGCGCGCACGCTTCGGGACCGGGCTGCTGTTCGTCACCCACGACCTCGACCTCGCCGCCGCCATCAGCGACCGGGTCTACGTCATGTACGCCGGGCGGATCGCCGAGACCGGACCCGCCGAGGCCCTCTTCGCCCGGCCGCGGCACCCGTACACCGCCGCCCTGCTCGCCTCCACCCCGCGCATGGACGGCCCCCGCGGAAGGCTCGCCGCCATCGACGGCCGCCCGCCCGACCTGCGCGAGGAGCTGCCCGGCTGCGGCTTCGCCGCCCGCTGCCCGCTCGCCACGGAGATCTGCGACCACCGCGCCCCGCACCCGGCGTCCGCACCCGGCCGACCGGACCACCGGGCCGCCTGCCACCACAGCGACCGGCTCGAAGGGAGCACCGCCGATGCCCGATAGCCCCGCCGCCACCCCGCACCTGCTGGAAGTCCGGGGCCTGCACCGCACCTTCGGCTCCGTCCGCGCCGTGGACGACGTGTCCTTCGCCCTGCCCGAGGGCGGATCGCTGGGCGTGGTGGGCGAGTCCGGCTCGGGCAAGACCACCACCGCCCGCATCGTCGTCGGCCTGGAGCGGGCCGACGCGGGCGAGGTCCTCGTACGCGGCCTGACCCGGCCCGGCCGCACCCGCGGCAGGGCCGCCCGGCTGGCCCGGGCCCGGCAGGTGCAGATGGTCTTCCAGGACCCGTACCTCTCGCTCGACCCGCGGACCCCGGTCGGGGCCGCCCTGCGCGAGACCCTCGCCCTCCACTTCCCCGGCCGCGACCACACCGCGCGGGTACGGGAACTGCTCGACCAGGTCGGCCTGGGCGCCCGGGCCACCGAGGCCCGGCCCCGGCAGCTCTCCGGCGGGCAGCGCCAGCGGGTGGCCATCGCCCGCGCGCTGGCCGTCGAGCCGGCCGTACTCGTCCTGGACGAGGCCGTCGCCGCCCTCGACGTCTCCGTCCAGGCGCAGATCCTCAACCTGCTCGCCGACATCAGGGAGGAGACCGGGATCGGGTACCTGTTCATCACCCACGACCTCGGCGTCGTCCGGTCCGTCACCGACGAGATCGTGGTGATGCGCCGGGGAGCCGTGGTCGAGAGCGGGCCGACGCAGGAGGTCCTCGCCGCGCCCCGGCACCCGTACACCCGGCTGCTGCTGGACTCCGTCCCCCGGCCGGGCTGGGACCCGGACGCCATCGCCGGGGCCCGGCGGGCGCTGTAGGACGGGGCGGCTCAGGACCCGGCGGCGAGCGTGCGGAGCAGCGTACGCAGCACCGGGCCCGGGTCGACCTCGGCACCCAGCGACTCCACGGCGGCCAGGCCGTCGACGGCGGCAGCCACGGCCTCGCCCAGCAGGCGCGGGTCGACGCCCCCGCCCCGCTCCTCGGCGAGCACCTCGAACAGGGCGGTGAAACAGCCCCGCCAGCGCCGGTACTCGGCCTCCAGGGACGCGCGGACCCGGGAGTCGTTCAGGGCGTGCCAGTGCAGCGCCGAGTGGAGGTGGGAGAGTTCCGTGCCCTCGGGCCGGGAGAGCAGCCCGACCACCCGCTCGGCCCGCTCGGCGAAGGACCCCGGCGCCGCGACGGCGTCCTCCAGCGGGAGGATCCACTCGGGGCGCATGTCCGCGACGACCGCGAGGACCAGATCGGTCCGGTCCTGGAAGTGGTAGTGGCACATCCCGTGCGACACGCCGCTGAGGGCCGCCACGTTCCGGGTGGTGAAGCGCTCGCTCATACCGCCCGCGAGGAGGGTCCGCGCGGCTGCGATCAGCCGTGCCCGGGTCTGCTCGCCCTTGGCCGAGACCCGGGTACGGCCCGCGCCCGCCCCCGCCGGCGCGGGGGGCGGGGAGAGGTCCGGGGAGTCCTTCGCGGAAGCAGCCATGGCGTCACTCTAGTCAGCCTCCCGCACCCCACCTGCGCCTTTCCCGGAACCTCCGGAACGGTCCTGCCAGAACTATTGACCGAGCGCTTGGCCAGTTTTAGCTTTCCGGTCACCCCCGCACCGCCGCGGGGGAGTCGGAGACCCGAAGGAGATCCCCATGAGCGACCACGCAGCCGGTCCGCCCCGCCCGGGCATGGACAGGCGCCGCTTCCTCACGGCCGCGGGCCTCGCCGCCGCCGGCGCCGCCGTCACCGCCGCCGCACCGGCGTCGGCCCGGCCCGCCGCCCGTCCGGCCGCCGCGGGCGCCTTCCGCGTCCCGATCGAGGACGTACGCCACACCCGCACCTGGATGGCCTGGCCGGACAGCACCGCGATCTGGGGGAGCAAGCTCTCCGGCGTCCAGTCGGACATCGCCCTGATCGCCCGCACCATCGCCAAGTACGAGCCGGTCCACCTGTGCGCCAACTCCGGCAGTGCCGCCCGCGCCCGCTCGCTGTGCGGCCCCACCGTCACCGTCCTCACCTCCATCCCCGTCGACGACTGCTGGATGCGCGACTCCGGCCCGGTCTTCCGTACGGACGGGGCCGGCGGCCTGGACGCGGTCGGCCTGAACTTCAACGGCTGGGGCAACCGCCAGGCCCACGCCAAGGACGCCCTGGTCGCCGGGCGCGTCGCCGCCTACACCGGGGTCCCGTTCACCAGCGCGGCCCTGGTCGGCGAGGGCGGCGCCGTCGAGCAGGACGGCGCGGGAACCCTCATGGCCACCCGCAGCAGCCTGGTCAACGGCAACCGCAACCCGGGGATGTCGCAGGCGCAGATCGAGGCCGCGCTGTGCACCGCGTACGGCGCCTCCAAGGTCATCTGGTTCGACGGCGTCCGCGGCCAGGACATCACCGACGACCACGTCGACGCGACCTCCCGCTTCCTGGCGCCCGGCAGGGCCCTGGTCCAGATGCCGCTCGCCACGGACACCGACGCCTACGCCAAGGACGCCCGGCAGCAGTACCAGATCCTGTCCGCGGCGACCGCCGCGAACGGCACCCGCATCTCGGCGGACCAGCTCCAGGGCCCCGACTACTACAAGATCCGCTCGACCAACCCGGACTTCCTCGCCTCCTACGCCAACTACTACGTCTGCAACGGCGCGGTGATCTCCGGCCAGTTCGGCGACACCCGCGCGGACACGGCCGCCCGGGCCACCCTCGCCCGGCTCTTCCCCGGCCGCGTCGTCGAGCAGCTCAACATCGACCGCCTCGGCACCGGCGGGGGCGGCATCCACTGCGTCACCCAGCAGCAGCCGGCCGCGTAACCCGCCGGCGACCCGCCCGGCCGGCGCCCGCCGGGGTGCGGCCGGGCGGGTACCGGGGCCACCGCGTCACCGCCCCTCAGTAGCGCAGGGCCGTACCGGTCTCCGCCCGCACCGTGCCGGACAGCCCGTGCGTACTGCGCGCCGTGCCCGTCCCCGTACCGTGGCCGGCGACGTCCGTGACCGTGACCACCACGGTGTCGAGGAGCTTGCCGCCCTCGTCCTTGAACTCGACCTGCACCGCGAAGGACTTCTGCTCCCCGTCGGTGTTCCGTACGGTCACGGGAACCGTCGTACGGCCCTCCGCGTCCGTGGCGACCGGGCCCAGGGACACCTGGCCCGAGGCGTCCACCCCGTCCTTCACCCCGGCGAGCTTGTCCTTGGCGACCGCCGCGGCGGACTCCGCGGCCCGCGCGGCGTCGGCTGCGGCGGACGAGACCGCCTCGCCGGCCGACTTCACCGCCGCCGCTGCGCTCGACACCGCACCGGAGGGGGTGCCGCCGCCGTCCGAACAGCCCGCGGCACCGAACGCCAGCACCACCAGCACCGCGCCACCCGCCGCACCACGCGCCCACGCGAACGCCGCCATCATGCCTCCCAAGCTGTTCCGGGCCTCCCAGTCAACGCCCCCAAGGCGCGGACGCCCACCGCAGGAGGCAACCGGGTGACGCGCGGCTACGCCGGCAGGGCGCGGGCGAGCGCCGTCATCACGATCCTGGTCTTGGTGTCGCCGGTCGGGGGAAGGGCGAGGCCGCGTGCGCGCAGGGCCCCTTCGAGCAGGTCCTGGGCGTCCGCCGCGTCCTCCACGTCCGCGCGTACCGAGACCTCCAGGAACCGCAGCCCGCCCTCGGTGGTCCACTCCTCGACGGCCACCGCCCGGGGCAGCTCCTCCCACTCCTGCTTCCACTTGACTGCGTGCACCGGCCCCAGCGCCGTCAGCCCGCCGAGCCCTCCGTCCGCCGGCCCGGCGGCGCCCAGCAGCTCCAGCTGCTCCTCCACCAGCAGCCGGCCGGGCGAGCCGGGGTCGAGGGAGGCCGCGAAGCCCACCCCGGCCTGCAGCGAGGCCGCCACCACGGGCTTGAACGCGGGCGCCGCCCGGTCCTCCTCGATCCGGTACTCCCAGTCCTCGCCCTCCCGCCCCTCCAGCCAGCGCGGCGGCAGCCCGGGACACGGACGCAGCTTGACCGTGACGTCCGCCTCCTCCTTCGAGCCGTGCCCCTCCCGGTCCCGGCGCAGCCGCAGGATGACGCCGTGCTCCAGGAGCGGCAGGTCCACCTCCGCCCCGGAGGTCCTCACGGGCCTGTCCCAGAAGTGGACGGACCGGCGCCGGCCCTCGTCGCGGTCGAGACCGAGGGCGTCGAACGCCGCCGCGGCCTCCGTCCCGGCAAAGCTGACCTTGATCTCGGCGGCCTCGGCCGTGGGGGGCTGCGTCATGCTGCCGTTATCGCCCGAAGACACCCGGGGTCCGGCGGGCCACACCGCCGGACCCCGGGATTCACCCGAGTGCCGCACACCCGGTGCCGCGAACGGCCTCCGGGCTGTGGATCGGCTGTGAAAGGGTGTTCCGCGGGGGGTGTGGTACGGGTGGTGTGCCAACAAGTTCTATATTCGTACGAAGCATCCACGCGCGGCCCGGCTGCGGAGATTCAGGGGGGTACGACCGCGATGGCCGAGACCGACGCCGCCGGCAGCGCACGGGCGAAGTCCCGGACGGCCCGCAAAGCACGCCGCAAGACCCGCAACCGCAAGCGCCTGGGCATAGCCGGCGCCGTCCTCGTCGTCGGCGGGGCCGCCACCGCGTTCGCGGTCGGGTTCTCGGGCTCCTCCGACGCCCAGCGCGACGCGCGCCTCGCGGCCCCGGCGGGCGCGGGCGGCGTGACCGGCGGCCCGGGCTTCGGCAAGGGGCCGAAGCCGAACTGGGACGGCAAGGTCGAGGTGCTGGGCGACGGCTCCACCTCCTACACGGGGCCGCAGCCGGGACAGCTCAAGCCCGAGAAGCTGAAGCCGGGCGAGAAGCCGCCGCAGTTCGTCGTCTTCTCCTGGGACGGCGCCCTGGAGGGCGACGACCACCTCTTCTCGCACTTCCGCCAGGTGGCCAAGCAGAACAAGGCCCACATGACCTTCTTCCTCACGGGCATCTACCTCCTGCCCGACGCGAAGAAGAACCTCTACCGCCCGCCGCAGCACGGCCAGGGCTCGGCCGCCATCTCGTACCCGACCGCCCCGCACGTGAAGACCACGCTCCAGCAGCTGCGCGGGGCCTGGACCGACGGCAACGAGATCGGCTCCCACTTCAACGGGCACTTCTGCGGGCCCAAGGGCGGCGGGGACTGGAGCCCCGAGGAGTGGAAGAGCGAGATCGACCAGGCGTACGGCTTCATGAAGGCCTGGAAGACCAACACCGGCTTCAGCACCGAGGCGCCCCTGCCCTTCGACCCGGACCGGGAGGTGGTCGGCGGCCGCGCGCCCTGCCTGGAGGGGCAGAAGAACCTGATCACCGCGATCAAGCCGTACGGCTGGCGCTACGACGCGAGCTCCTCGGGCGACTTCCAGCTGTGGCCGTCCAAGATCGACGGCATCTGGAACTTCCCCCTCCAGCTGGTCCCGCTCCAGGGCAAGGAGGTGCAGGTGCTCTCCATGGACTTCAACTTCCTCTACAACCAGTCCGGCGACAGCACCCAGGGCGACCCGGCGAAGTTCCCCGCGTGGCGGGACCAGGTCCGCGGCTCCTACATGAACGGCTTCAACCGCGTCTACAACGGCAGCCGGGCCCCGATGTTCATCGGCAACCACTTCGAGGACTGGAACGGCGGCATCTACATGAAGGCCGTCGAGGACGTGATGAAGGACGTCTGCAACCGCCAGGACGTGCGCTGTGCCTCGTTCCGCGAGGTGGCGGACTGGATGGACGCCCAGGACCCCAAGGTCCTGGCCCAGCTGCGGATGCTCGACCCGGCGCAGGCGCCGGACTGGAAGGCGGTCGTCAAGTAGGACCGCGGGACGCGGAAGGCGCAGGGGCCGGGCGGCACACGCCACCCGGCCCCTCCGTCGTGTCCGGTCCCTGCGCCGTTCCCGGCGCCCGGGCCGTTTCCGTCCGCTTCCGGGCCCCGGCTACTTCACGGCTTTGGCGTAGTCGGCCCACAGGTCGACCGCCCGCGCGCTGCCGGGCCTGGTGGGGGCGTCGCCGCCCAGCCCGGTCAGCGGCAGCGGGATCAGGTCCAGCAGCGACATCCGGTAGACCACCACCGCCGTGGTCTCCTGCGCGGTGCTCCCGACGAACCAGCCGGCCGTGTTCGCCGAGGTCGTGCCCGTCTTGCCCGCCGCGCCCGGCTGCGCCTTGGCGGCGGACTTCGCCGAACCCTCGCTGACGGCCGAGCGCAGGGCCTCCGTCACCGTGCGGGCGGTCTTCTGCGACATCGCCTTGACCGCCTTCGGCGGGTCCAGCGGCACGGCGGCGCCGGCCCGGGTGGCCGAGCGCACCGAGTAGGGGTCGGTGTGCATGCCGTCCGCCGCGAAGGTCTGGTAGGCGCCGGCGATCCGGATCGCGCTGGGCTTGGAGTTCTCCCCGAGGGCGAAGGTGGGGATCCGCGGCCCGAGGCTCGACGGGAGCAGCCCGGAACGCTCGGCGTAGGCCTCCACCCTGTCGACCCCGACGTCGATGCCGAGCTGGAGCATGGGGGTGTTGACCGAGTTGGCGACCGCCTGCTGGAGGGTGATCTGCCCCCAGCTGCGGTCGCCCTCGTTGTGCCCCTTGAGCACCTTCCCGCTGCGGTCCCAGTACGGGCCCTCGGGCGTCTGCACCGTCGCCTGGTCGTTGCCGTCGTACATGCTGGAGGACGAGACGGGCGTACGGGCCTGGCCGCGCGTGCGCACCACGCCGTCCTCCAGCGCGGCGGCGTAGACGAAGGGCGTGAACACCGTCCCGGCCGGGATCGTGGTCGCGTTCGCCTCGTTGAAGCCCTGCTTCAGGTAGTCGGGGCCGCCGTAGACGGCCAGCAGCCGGCCGTCGCGGGCGACGCTGGCCGCGCCGACCTTCGCGAACTTGTCGGTGTCGGGCCGCTTCTCGGGGTCGAAGTCCTTCTGCGCCTGCTGGACCGCGGCGGTCAGCGCCGCCATCCGGTTCTTGTCGAAGGTCGTGTAGATCTGGTAGCCGCCGAGGTCGAAGTCGGACTCCTTCAGGTGCCCGGCCTTGATCGCGTACGCCTTGGCCATCTCCACCAGATAGCCGTTCTGCGCTCCGGGCATGCCCACCAGGGAGGCGTCCGAGGGCTCCGGGAACTTCGTGTAGGTCGCGCGCTCGGCGGCGGAGAGCCGGCCGGTCTCCACCATGCGGTCCAGGATCCAGCTCCAGCGCTCGACGGCGCGGGCGTGGTTCTCCTTGCCGAGCGAGGGGTCGAACAGGCCGGCCCCCTTGAGGAGCGAGGCCAGGAAGGCGCCCTCGCTGGCGTTCAGCTGCGAGACGTCCTTGCCGTAGTACGCCTGGGACGCGCGCTGGATGCCGTAGGTGCCGCGCCCGAACCAGCTGGTGTTGAGGTAGTCCTCGAGGATCTGCTTCTTGCCCGCGCGGCTGTCCAGCTTCACGGCGAGCAGCAGCTCCGTGAACTTCCGGGACAGGGTGCGGTCCTGGTTGAGGTAGGCGTTCTTCACGTACTGCTGCGTGATGGTGGACCCGCCCTGGGTCTCACCGCCCGTCAGCGCGGCGCGCACGGCGCGCAGCACGCCGGAGGGCGAGACGCCGGGATCGGAGTAGAAGCTGGCGTTCTCGGCCGCCAGGACGGCCCCCTGGACCTTCTCGGGCACCTTCTCCAGCGGCATCTCCTGGCGCTGGACCCAGCCCGTGCGGGCCATCGTGGACCCGTCGGACCAGTAGTAGACATTGTCCTGCTGTGTCGCGAAAGAGTTGAGGTCGTCGGGTATGTCCGTTGTGGCGTACGCGATTCCGACGAAGCCGACCATGCCGACGAACAGGTACAGAACGGCTCCGAGCCACTGGCGGCCCGAGGGTATCCACCTGCGCCAGCCGCTGCGCCCCGGCCGCGGGTACGCCGGACGCAGGCGCCGCAGCGCCGGGCGCGCCTTGGCCACGACCGGGCCGAGGACCGGCGCGAGGCGGCTCGCCAGGCCGGAACCGGAAGCCGCCCGGCGGCTCCCGGACTTCCTGCGGCGGCCGGCGGGGGCCGTGCCGGTGCCCTTCGGGGCCGCGCGCCTGCCCCGTGATCGCCCTCTCGAGGACATGTCCTGCCTGCTCACTCCGTATGCCCCCCGTACTCCGCTGCCACGTACACCCTAGATGCATTTCCTGTGAAGACGGTGAGGAGGTGGTGGGAACCGGAGCGCCGTCCGGGCGCGTCTCGCGATGCGGAAGCGGAGTCGTGGCGGCCGGCTTGCGGAACGATCATTGCCGGGCAACCGGGGACGAAACGGAACGCGGCCACAGCATCGCCCAGTTGTGCGAAGATTCCGTCCTCCCGGTCCGTGTGGACCGGGTGACAAGGGGATGCACAGTGATACCTAAGAGGTTCAGGCTGGCCGCCATCGGGGCCCTGACCGTGGCCATAGCGTCCGGCAGCCTGTTCGCCTACTCCGCGAGCGCGGGCACGACGGAGGAAGCCGACCGCGCCACCGCGGACGCCTTCGGCCGCATAGCCGACGACGTCCTCTCGCAGCGCACGCAGGCCCTGGTCGACGGCCACGTGAAGCACCGAGACGCGGCGCCTTCGTCCAAGAGGAAGGCCCGCCTGTCGGACAAGCTGAAGAAGGACGAGGACGCGGCGATCGCGTCGCTCAAGTCCCGCAAGACCCGCCTCGCGGAGCTCGGTGAGGCCTACACGGCCGCCGACACCCGCGTCGTGGTGGAGAAGGCGACCATCACCGGCGGCAAGGCGACCGTCCAGGTCACCGAGCAGACCACGCTCACCTACAAGAAGGTGCGCGGGGACGAGCCGGAGACCACGGACTTCAAGACGCGCTACGAGCTGACGCTGACGGGCAAGAAGGGCGGCTCCTGGGAGCTGAACTCCATCAAGTCCCAGGACAGCGCCAACGCCCCCGTCGCGGTCAACGAGCCGGTCGCCGCCAAGGTCGCCGCCACCGTCAAGGACGACGGCAACCAGTACCCGGACGGCACGCCCGCGTCCACGAAGTACCCGGCCCCGGCGCCCAAGCCCAAGACGCTGACCGGCGGCGCGTACGACTACAACGCCATGGCGAAGTACGCGGAGAAGTACTGGAGCAACTACAACCCGGCCTTCCGCAAGTTCAACGGCGCCGGCGGCGACTGCACGAACTTCATCAGCCAGTCGCTGCAGGCCGGCGGCTGGAAGCCGGTCCCGGGCACCTCGTCGGACTACCGCAACTGGTGGTACGACGGCACCCGCCAGTCCGACTCCTGGGTCGGGGCGAACGAGTGGGCCTGGTTCACGCTCTCCAACGAGCGGGCCGCGAACCTGGCGAACGTGTACCAGATGGACATCGGCGACATCCTTCAGGTTGACTTCAACAAGGACGGGTCCAAGGACCACTCCATGATCGTCAGCTACCGCAGCCGTGCGGGGATGCCGTACCTCACGTACCACTCCACCAACACGTACCGGAAGTCGCTCGCGAGCATCATCGCGTCCTACCCGGACGCGCGCTACTTCGCGTACCGCACCTGACGGTCGGCCTCCTGAGCCCCTCCCGCCGGCGGAACACCCGTCGGCGGGAGGGGCTTCCGCATGCCCGGACCTGGCCGGAACCCGTGGTTTTCCGCGCCAAACCTCCCGGCCATCAAGATCACTGCATTGAGGTAATGCCCCTGGCATTTCAAGGTCATCCGAGCGGAGCGGCGGTTACTGTCACTCGGGATCTGGACGGATTCCGGAAATTCGCCCTTCTTTTTCCTTTTCACCGGTGACGTGCGCTTATGTCCGTCGCCGAGCTTACGAAGGAGAGCTCGTCGCATGACCGTTGACACCAGCCCGGAAGCCCAGCTGGATCCGCCGCAGCAGTCCAGCCTGAGCACGGCGGCCGCCCGCAACCTTGCCAGCACGACCAAGTCCGCCCCGCAGATGCAGGAGATCACCTCCCGCTGGCTGCTGCGGAGCCTGCCCTGGGTCGAGACCAAGGGCGGCACCTACCGGGTGAACCGCCGGCTGAGCTACACCGTCGGCGACGGGCGGATCGAGTTCGTCCAGGACGGCGCCTCGGTCCGGGTGATCCCCCAGGAGCTCGGCGAACTCGCCCTGCTGCGCGGCTTCGACGACGTGGAGGTGCTGACCGCGCTCGCCGGCCGGTGCGTCCAGCGCGACTTCCGGGCCGGCGAGGTGCTCGTCGAGCGCGGTGCCCCCGCCGACCAGATCCACATGATCGCCCACGGCCGGATCAGCCAGACCTCCCTCGGCAAGTACGGCGACGAGGTGGCCATCGCCACCCTCGCCGACGGTGACCGCTTCGGCGAGAACGCCCTGCTCGACGGCGACGCCGGCTGGGACTACACCGCCACCGCGGAGACCCCGGGCACCCTGCTGACCCTCTCCCGCAGCGAGTTCGCCGCCGTCCTGGCCTCCGCTCCGACCCTCCAGGCGCACATCCAGGAGTTCAGCTCGCTGCCGCAGCAGCGGCAGAACCGTCACGGCGAGGCCGAGATCGCCCTGTCCGCCGGCCACACCGGCGAGTACGAGCTCCCCACCGCCTTCGTCGACTACGAGCTCAACCCGCGCGAGTACGAGCTCTCCGTCGCGCAGACCGTCCTGCGCGTCCACACCAGGGTCGCCGACCTCTACAACGGCCCGCACAACCAGACCGAGGAACAGCTCAGGCTCACCATCGAGGCGCTGCGCGAGCGCCAGGAGCACGAGCTGATCAACAACCGCGAGTTCGGCCTCCTCCACAACGCCGACTTCAAGCAGCGGATCCAGACCCACTCCGGCCCGCCCACCCCGGACGACCTCGACGAGCTGCTCTGCCGCCGCCGCGGCACCAGGTTCCTCTTCGCCCACCCCAAGACGATCGCGGCGATCGGGCGCGAGTTCAACGCGCGCGGGCTCTACCCGGACCACGTCGACGTCGGCGGCCAGCAGGTCCCGGCCTGGCGGGGCGTGCCGATCCTGCCCTGCAACAAGATCCCGATCAGCAAGGAGAACACCAGCTCCATCCTCGCCATGCGTACGGGCGAGGACAACCAGGGCGTCATCGGCCTGCGGCAGACCGGTCTGCCCGAGGAGTACGAGCCCGGCCTGTCGGTGCGCTTCATGGGCATCAACGAGCAGGCGATCATCTCGTACCTGGTCACCACCTACTACTCCGCCGCCATCCTGGTGCCCGACGCCCTCGGCGTCCTGGAGAACGTGCAGATCGCCCGCAGGCGCGACTAGAGGACCTGCCCACCGGCCGCGACCCCCGGCACGCCCCGGGGCAGGCCGAGCACGCCCGGGATCCGGGCCACCTCACCCACCTCACCAAGGAGTCACGGATGCCCGATCCCGGGCCTTCCCCTCTGCAGTCGAGCCTGCCTTCCGCCGCCGCCCACTTCGGTGCGCACGTCCTCGCCCAGACCCTGAGCCTGGGCCGGGCACCGGCAGGCACCCCGGTCGCGGAAGCCGCCGCGGCCGAGGCCGTCCCCGAGGCGGCCCTCGCCGCGACGCCCGTCGTCACGGCCCCCGCGGCCACCCGCTCCGCCCTGCCGTCCGCGCCCGTCCTGCCCTTCGGCACCCGCACCCCCGCCGCGGCCGCTCCCGCTCCCGCGGCGGCGGGAGAGGGAACGGTACGGCAGGCCGGCGAGGCACTGGAGCGGATCATCCGCGGACCCAGCGGCCTGGGCACGACGGCCCTGCACCTCGCCCCGTACACGGAGCCGCCGGCGCCCGCCGCCCCGGTGGACGCCCTCCACATCCCCGGCCTGTACTACCACCCGGTCCCGGAACCCGACCCGGCGCGGGTGGCCGAGCTCAGCCGCCGGATCAAGGCCTGGGCGCTGGACGAGGTCCAGCTCTACCCGGACGACTGGGAGGGCGAGTTCGACGGCTTCTCCACCGGCCGCTACATGGTCGCCTGCCACCCGGACGCCCCCACCATCGAGCACCTGATGGTCGCCGCCCGGCTGATGGTCGCCGAGAACGCGGTCGACGACATGTACTGCGAGGACCACGGGGGGTCGCCCGTCGGCCTCGGCGGCCGCCTGCTGCTGGCGCACAGCGCCCTCGACCCGCTGCACACCACCGAGGAGTACCGGCCGCGGTGGGCGGAGTCGCTGCACGAGGACGCCCCCAGGCGCTCCTACCGCTCCGCCATGGAGTACTTCGTCCAGCAGTCCACGCCCTCCCAGGCCGACCGCTTCCGGCACGACATGGCCCGGCTGCACATGGGGTACCTCGCCGAGGCCGCCTGGGCGCAGACGGACCACATGCCCGAGGTGTGGGAATACCTCGTGATGCGGCAGTTCAACAACTTCCGGCCGTGCCCGACCATCACGGACACCGTCGGCGGCTACGAACTGCCCGCCGACCTGCACGCGCAGCCCGCGATGCAGCGCGTCCTCGCACTCGCCGGCAACGTCAGCACCATCGTCAACGACCTCTACTCCTACACCAAGGAACTCGCCAGCCCTGGGCGCCACTTGAACCTGCCCGTGGTGATCGCCGAACGCGAGGGGGTCTCCGACCGGGAGGGCTACCTCAAGGCGGTCGAGGTCCACAACGAGCTCATGCACGCCTTCGAAGCCGAGGCCGCCGCCCTGGCCGCCGCCTGCCCCGTACCGAGCGCGCTGCGCTTCCTGCGGGGGGTGGCCGTATGGGTCGACGGCAACCACTACTGGCACCAGACGAACACCTATCGCTACAGCCTGCCCGATTTCTGGTAAGGACGGACTTATTCGTGACCAGCACTGATCTCACCACCACCCCCTCCGTCGGCTCCGTGCTCATCCCCGCGCCGACGACGCCCTACCAGGGCGACATCGCCCGTTACTGGAACAACGAGGCCCGCCCCGTCAACCTCCGCCTCGGCGACGTCGACGGTCTTTACCACCACCACTACGGCATCGGCGACATCGACCGCGCCGCCCTCGGCGACACCGAGGACAGCGCGTACGAGAAGAAGCTGATCGCCGAACTGCACCGGCTGGAGTCGGCCCAGGCCGAGCTGCTCCTGGACCACCTCGGTCCGATCACCCGCGACGACACCCTCGTCGACGCCGGCTGCGGCCGCGGGGGCTCGATGGTGATGGCCCACCAGCGCTTCGGGTGCAAGGTCGAGGGCGTCACCCTCTCGGCCAAGCAGGCCGACTTCGCCAACCAGCGCGCCCGCGAACTCGGCATCGAGGACCACGTCCGCGCCCGCGTCTGCAACATGCTGAACACGCCCTTCGAGACGGGCCGGGCCGCGGCCTCGTGGAACAACGAGTCGAGCATGTACGTCGACCTCCACGACCTGTTCGCCGAGCACTCCCGGGTCCTGTCCGTCGGCGGCCGCTACGTCACCATCACCGGCTGCTGGAACCCGCGTTACGGCCAGCCCTCCAAGTGGGTCTCGCAGATCAACGCGCACTTCGAGTGCAACATCCACTCCCGCCGCGAGTACCTGCGGGCCATGGCCGACAACCGTCTCGTCCCGCAGGCCGTCATCGACCTGACCCCCGACACGCTGCCCTACTGGAAGCTGCGCGCCACCTCCTCCCTGGTCACCGGCATCGAGGAGGCGTTCATCAAGTCCTACGAGGACGGCTCCTTCCAGTACGTCCTGATCGCCGCCGACCGCGTCTGACCAGGCTCTGAGCGGGCCGCTCCGACCGAGCCCGCCCGCGGACGCCAGGGGCCGGGACCGTCAGCCGACGGACCCGGCCCCTGACGGGCATGTGACCATGGCCCCCGGTACATCCGCACCACCTGGGGGAAGCATGTCCACCCGCACCACCGCAGCGCGCGCTCTCGCCGCCGCACTCGCCGCACTGATCGTCCTGACCGGATGCACCTCGCCGGACAAGGACCCGAAGGCGGCGGGCGGTTCGGGCTCCCCGGCGGCCGTGGCGGCGCCGCCCGCACCGGCCGGCGCCGGAGCCGGGTACGAGGGGCCCCGCCCCCAGGACCAGAACCTGCTGGCCTGGACCGGCGACCCGAACGACGCGGGCCACGTCACCGCCCAGTCGGCGGCGGGCGTCGGCGGACGCGTCACCCTGGTCCGGATTGTCCTGCGCCAGGAGATCACCTGGTCGAACATCTGGCTCGGGCTGGCCGGGCTCGATCCCAACGCCCAGCTCTCCCACTGCTACGTGGGCGTGTACGACGCCACCGGCACCCTGCGCGCGGCCAGCCCGGACATCTCCCCCCAGCTGATGACCGACCCCGTGGCCAAGCCGCTGGCCCTCGCCAAGCCGTTCACCGCCGCCCCCGGGACCTACTTCATCGCCCTTCTGCTCAACGGCAACTGGGCCACCAACGCCCTCACCCTGAAGTCCACCGGCGCCGGCATCTCGGTCAACGCGGGCCTCACGCCCCCCAACCTGCGCTACAGCACCCTGCTGACCGGCCAGAACTCCCTGCCCGCCAGCGTGAACCTCGCCGAGCAGTCCACCAGCACCATCAACACCGGCTGGGCCAGCCAGTGGTACGGGATCTCCTGAGCCCCCGCCCCTCCTGAGCGCCCCCGCCCCGTGCCCGCCGCCCGCCCCGTGCCCGCCGCCCGGCCCGAGCCGGGCGGCGGGCACGGGTTCAGGCCGGCACGGGCTCGGCGCGGGGCGCGCGGCCGGGCGGGGCGAGGCGGCCCGTGCGGTCGAGGCCGTACAGCGCGGCGGTGCACCCGAGGCCCAGGACGAACAGCGCCAGCCAGGGCAGCGCCGACATCCCGGCGGCGCGGGCCGCGTCCAGCGCCGCCCCCGTGAGCAGGTTGCCCACGGCGATGCCCACCCCGCACACCGTGTTGTACAGCCCGTAGTGCGTGGCCACCAGGCGGTCCCCGCAGAGCCGGACGATGGTGTCCATCTCGAACGGGTACGCGATCATGGTCCCGACGGCCAGCAGCAGCGCCGCCAGCACCGGCGGCACCGCCGCCAGCAGCCGGGTCCCCAGCTGCGACCCGGGCACGGGCAGTGCCGTGGCCGCCAGCAGGGGAAGGAACGCCGCCCCCATGGCCAGCAGCCCCCAGGCCAGGGCCCTGCCCGGCTCCAGACGGGCCTTGCACCAGGCGGTGACGCGGGTCTGGAAGAGGATCGTGCTGAGCCCGGAGACCGCGAAGAGCACCGCCACCGCGGCCGTGCCGAAGCCGCCCTCGCCGCCGACGCGCCGGACCTCCAGCGGCAGCGCCATGTAGACCTGGAAGGTCATCACGTACGAGCCGATCATCGCCACGGAGAACAGCAGGAACGGCCGGTTGGCGAGGATCCCGCGCCACTGGACGAGCACCCCCTCCCGGGGGCCGTCGGCCCGCTCGCCGGCGTCGTTGCCCCGGCGGGCGGGCAGGGCCCGGACCTGCACGATGCTCAGCACCGCGAAGATCCCGGCCGCGACCAGGCAGGTGACGCGGAAGTCGACGCCCGTCAGCACCATGCCGACCAGCGGGCCCAGCAGGATGCCCGCCTGGTAGAAGACGTTGAACAGGGCGAAGGCCTCCACCCGGCGCTCTCCCGCGTCGGCCGCCAGGTAGGCCCGGGTGGCCGGGTTGAACAGCGCCCCGGCCAGCCCCGTCGCCGCGGAGGCTGCGATCAGCGCCGGGACGGAGTCGACCAGTCCGAGGGTCGCGAACCCGGCGATGCGCAGCGCGAGCCCGGTGATGATCATCGGCTTGTAGCCGAGGCGGTCGGCGAGGGTGCCGCCGATCAGGAACATGCCCTGCTGGCTGAAGTTGCGCACGCCGAGGATCAGCCCCACCGTCCAGCCGGCCAGCCCGAGCGGGCCGGCCAGGTGCGTGGCGAGGTAGGGCATGAGCATGTAGAAGCCGAGGTTGATGGTGAACTGGTTCACCATCAGCAGCTGGACGCTGCGCTCGTACGTGCGGACCTGCGCGAGGGTGCCCTTCATCAGGCGGGAACCTCCGAGGCGCGCAGGGCCAGCGGGTCCACCACGCTCGCGCAGCGCGTCCAGCGGGTGACCTCCTTCTCGTCCAGCCGGCCGATCGTCTCGGGCTCCGCGGCCGGCGGGGAGTCCAGCAGCCCGTGCGCGGCGCAGTAGTCGTCGTCGTACACGGTGCCGAGGTAGCGCTGCGGCCCGTCGGGGAACACCGCGGCGATCCGGGTGTCCTCGGGCAGGGTCCGGGCCAGCCAGCCGGCCACGAGGGCCACGGCGCCGACGCTCCAGCCGCCTGCGGCGTAGTGGGAGGCGGCGAGCTGGCGGCAGGTCCACACGGCCTCGCCGGGGGCGACCCAGTGCACCTCGGAGAACTGCTCGTAGGCCACGTTGCGCGGATAGATGCTCGAACCGAGGCCGCGCATCAGGCGCGTGCGCGCGGGCTGGCCGAAGATGGTGGAGCCGACGGTGTCCACGCCCACCAGCTTCAGCTCGGGGTAGAGCTGGCGCAGGACGCGGGAGACGCCCGCCGAGTGCCCTCCGGTGCCGACGCTGCACACCAGGACGTCGATGTGGTGCAGCTCGGTGGCCAGTTCGAGGGCCAGCGGGGTGTAGGCGGTGGTGTTGTCCGGGTTGTTGTACTGGTCCGGGCACCAGGAGCCGGGGTGCTGGGCCAGCAGCTGGGTGACGCGGTCGCGGCGGGCCTGCTGCCAGCCGCCGGTGGGGTGGGGTTCGGAGACGACGTTGACCTGGGCCCCGTACGCCGTCAGCAGGCGGGTCATCGACGATTCCAGGCCCGGATCGGTGACGAGGGTGACGGGGTGCCCGTGGACCATGCCGGCCAGGGCGAGGCCGAGGCCGAGGGTGCCGCTTGTGGACTCGATGATCCGGGCGCCCGGCTTCAGTTCGCCCCGGGCGCGGGCCCTTTCGACCATGTGCAGGCCGGGCCGGTCCTTGATGCCGCCGGGGTTGAAGCCCTCGAGCTTCGCCCAGAAGCCGCGCCCCGCCGGGGCCAGTGGCTCCGACACGCGCAGCAGGGGGGTGTTGCCGACCAGCCCGGAGAGGCCGGAGCGGGCGGGAGGAGTGACGTCGGTGGCCGAAGAATGCATTGTTCCGCTCTCGTTCGATGGTGCGTCGGTGGTCGCGCTCGTGGGAAATGCCGAGCCGGGGCAGGGCAGGGTCCGCCCGTTGGGGCATACGTCAGCCGTTGCGAACGGGCTTACGGGAGCGGACTAGAGCCGCCATCGACAGACGATGGTCAGAGTGGAACGTCCTGAGCGGGCGACGGCGGGCCCGTCGGAGCCCGCGGGAGCCGCCCGGGCGGCCGTCGCAGCGGCGGCCGGCGGCGCGCAGGGCCGTGCGGGCCCGGCCGACAGGGGGATCGGCCCGGGGCCGGCGGGGACCGGGTCGGAGGCGGCGCAGCCGGCGCCGTGGCCGGGATGCGGGTGTGCGTGGCCCAGGGGCTCTGCAGGCGCTGTCGGCCCGGGCTCCAGCGCGGCTCCGGCGGTGGGCGAGCCGGAGGAGACGTCGGTGTGCCCGTGCGAGGAGCAGGCGAGGGCCGCGAGGAGCAGCGCGCCGAGCATCCCGACGACCAGCACGCGATACCAGGGCGAACCGGGATGTAAGGGTCGGGTGTGGCGGTGGGTGGGCAAGGTTCCTCCATGCGGCGGGCACCCCTGGGCCCGTGCGGGCGGAGGGTGGTGGGGATCGCGGGACGGACCCGGAAGGATCCCGGGTCTGGGCCGTGTCTTCCGGATCCTGCCGGGCGGCGCGGGTCAGGCAGGATCCGGAAGAGACGGCCTACACCTGGAGGACGGCGGAGGGCGCTGGGGGTGCCGGGGGGACGGCTCCGGCCGGCCGGCGGACCGGGCCGGGGTGGCCGGTGGCGCTCCGGGGGGCCGCGGGGACGGGCCGGGTGGCGTCTGCCGGGGAGGTGGCGGCCGTGTCCGCGGGGGTGGCCGTCCGCGGCGCCGGGGGAGCACAGTCGTGGACCGGATGGGTGGGGGCGTGGTGGTCGGCGGGAGCCGCCGTGGCGGGCGTCGCGGCCGTCCGGGCGGCCGATGCCGTGAGGGTGGTGTGGGCGCCGCCGTGCGATCCGGCGCCGTGCGCGCAGAGCAGGCCGAGCAGCAGCAGGGTCAGCCCGAGCAGGTGCGGCAGGCCCGCGGAGGTGCGGGTCCGCGGCGTGCGCGAGGACCTGGCTGTGACCACGCCGTGATCTTAGCTCGTCCCCCGCGTGAGGGGCGGACCCGAACCGGACAATCGCCGACCGCTTCCCGGCCGGTGTCCGCCGGCGCGGGGCCGCCCGGCGGGGTCAGCCCGCCAGCTCCCGCGCGTCCAGCCGCAGGCGCCAGGCGTTGCGGCGGCGCACGGCGTGCAGCTGGGCCTCCAGCGGGTTCGGCGGCACGGCGAGCACGGGGCACGGCGCGTGCGCCAGGCAGTGGCGGGCCACCGAGGGCCACAGCGCGCCCAGCGGCCGGTACCGCCGGCCCGCGCCGACCACCAGCAGGTCGTCCGTGTCCCGGGCAGCGTCGGTCAGGACGGCCCGCGGGGTGCCCCGTACGATCTGCGCCTTCAGGGGGACGCCGGGACCGCCGGGCCCGAAGGCGGTGACGAGGGCGTCGCGCAGCCGGGCGGCCGCCGCGTCGCGGTACTCGGGGTAGGTGTCGCAGACGCAGGAACCCCGGCTGCCCAGGCCCCCGCGGGGCGGCTGCCAGGCCAGCACCGCCCACAGCCCGGCCCCGCGCAACCGGGCCTCGTCGGCGGCCCGGTGCAGGGCCGTCAGACTCCCGGGCCCGCCGCTCACACCCGCAACCACCCGCCGTTCGTCCACCGCCGGCCCCTCCCGCGTCGCGCCGCCAACCGTCCGGACTCCATTGAACGCCCGCCGACGCCGCCCGTACGTCAGCGGTGCGTATGGACCCGGTTGGCGGGCGTCAGGTTCCCGTCAGGAAACGGCCGCCGCGGGCAGGACGGCCCGCAGGCGGGCACCGCGGTCCGACGGTTCGGCGGTGAGGGTGCCGCCGTGGTGGGCGGTCAGGTCGCGGGCGATGGCCAGGCCCAGGCCGGCGCCGCCGTGGTCGCGGCTGCGGGCGTCGTCGAGCCGGGTGAACCGCTCGAAGACCCGCTCCCGGTCGGCGGGCGGGATGCCGGGGCCGTCGTCGAGCACCTCCAGTACGGCCGTCCGGGCCCCGTCGGCGGTCGCGGTGCGCAGGAGGACCTCGACCCGGCGGTCGGCGAACCGCTGGGCGTTGTCGAGCAGGTTGGTGACCACGCGGGTCAGCCACAGCTCGCTGCCCTCCACCTCCACGCCGGCCTCCAGCCGCGTGCGTACGGGGACCCGGTCGCCGTGGCGCGCCTCCACCGCGGACCGCACCACGTCGCCCAGGTCCAGCCGGGCCGCCACGAGGGGCTGGGCGGCGTCGATCCGGGCCAGCAGGAGCAGGTCCGAGGCCAGGTGCTGGAGCCGCTCGGTGTCCTCCAGCGCCCCGCCGATCAGCTCCGGCCACAGCTCCGGGTCTCGGACGGCGAGGGCCACCTCCAGCTGGGTGCGCAGCGCGGTGAGCGGGCTGCGCAGTTCGTGCGAGGCGTCGGCGATGAACCGGCGCTGGCGGTGCCCGGAGGACTCCAGCCGGTCCAGGGTGGCGTTCATGGTCTCGGCGAGGCGGGCCACCTCGTCCCGGGTGGGGGGTACCGGGACCCGGCGGTGCAGGTCCCGGTCGGTGATCTCGGCGACCTCCGCGCGGATCGCCTCGACGGGCCGCAGGGCGCGGCCGGTCACCCGCCAGGTGACCAGGGCCACCGTGGCGAGGAGCAGCGGCCCGCCGACCGCGAGCGCGGCGGTGGTGGTGTCGTCGGCGGCGTCCACGTCGCGCAAGGAGGTGCCGACGTACACGGTGACCAGGCCCTGCGGGGTGTCCGTGGTGACCTGGACGACCCTCAGCCGGTGTTCGCCGCCGAGCGGCCTGACCCGCCAGGTGTGGAAGGCCGTTCCGGGGCCGGCCGGCCCGCCGGGGCCGAGCGCGGGCGCGCCGGCCAGGTTGGGGGTGGCCCGCAGCACCCGGCCGCGGGCGCCCACCACCTGGACGAAGTCGGCGCCGGGCAGCGGCGCGCGCATCCGGTCCAGCCCGCCGGCGGCGGCCAGCCGGGCGATGGTGAGCGCCTGCCGCTCGGCGTCGCGCTCGGCGTTGCGCAGCAGGTTGGCCCTGAGCAGCCCGAGCAGGGCGAACGAGGCCAGGGCGAGGGCCGCCGCCACGACGACGACGGCGCCGGCGGTGGCCCGTCCACGGACGGTGGCGGGCCCGAGCCGCCGCAGCAGGCGGCGCAGGGGTCCGCGTACGCGGCCGGGCGGGCGGCGCACCGCGCCGGTCCCGGCCGGAGCGGGCGCCTCAGCCACCGTCGGCCGCCAGCCGGTAGCCGGCACCGCGCACGGTCTCCAGGGCGGACCGGCCGAACGGCGCGTCGATCTTCCGGCGCACCGCGCTGACGTGCACCTCGACCACGTTCGGATCGCCGTCGAAGGCGCTGTCCCAGACCTGTTCCAGGATCTCCCGCTTGGGCACCACCTCGCCGGCGCGCCGGGCCAGGCACTCCAGCACCGCGAACTCGCGGGCGGTCAGCCGTATCTGCGTCCCGCCGCGGGAGCACAGGTGGCGCGCGGGATCGACCAGCAGGTCGCCGAACTCCATGGCCCGCGGGCCGCGGCGGCCCGTGCGACGGCCCAGGGCGCGGAGGCGGGCGACGAGGACGAGGTAGGAGAAGGGCTTGGAGAGGAAGTCGTCGGCGCCGGTGTCCAGGGCCTCGGCCTCGTCGTACTCGCCGTCCTTCGCCGTGAGCATCAGGATCCCGGACTCGTTGCCGGCGGCGCGCAGCCGGGCGCAGACGCGGTAGCCGTTGAGGCCGGGCAGCATGATGTCGAGCACGATCAGGTCGTAGTCGTGCTCGCAGGCCATCCACAGGCCCTGCGGCCCGTCGTGGGCCACGTCCACCGAGAAGCCCTCCGACCGGAGCCCCCGCTGGAGGGCGAGCGCCAGCCGTCGTTCGTCCTCCACCACCAGTACGCGCATGCCGACCAGGGTCTCAGGTGGGGTGCGGGCTTTGCTGAAGGGGTCTTCAGGCGGCTTCAGGTGGGCTTCAGCATGGCCCCGGCATGCTCGGCGACGAGCCGGGTGTGGTGCCCGGTTGTGCCTGAGGAGTGCCGGTATGTCTGAGTCTTTGCCGCCGTCCGAGCAGCCCGAACAGCCGTCGGAGCAGCCCGTCGAGCAGCCCGCGAAGCCCGCGCGCAAGGGGCTGGGCGGCGTCGTCCCCCGGGGCACGGGCGCGCGCTGGGCGGTAGCCGTCGGCGCGGCCGCGGTGATCGTGGGCGGCGGGGCGACAGCGGTGGCCGTGGCCGCGCACCACCACGGCCACGCCGACCGGGCCCGCCACCTCGTCCGCCCGGAGCCGGGCCGCCCGCACGCCCCCGAGGGCGCACACAAGGCCGGCCCGAAGGTCCGCGACGGCGCCGGCCCCGCGCGCGGCGGCTTCGCCGGGCACGCCCCGGCGCACGGGCAGGCGCCCGCGCCGCTGCCGGCCCTGCCCATCGGCCAGGCGGCGGAGAAGGCGGCCGCGGCGGTGGAGGGAGGCAAGGTCGAGGGCCTGCGCGCGGTCGCCCAGCAGGGCGGCGGCAGCGCCTGGCGCGCGGTGGTCCTCGGCCCGGACGGCGTCCGCCACGCGGTGACGGTCTCCGGCTCGGACGGCACCATCACCGCCAACACCCCGCTGAACGGCCGGGGCGCCTCCGCGCGGTAGGGGGTGCCAGGCCCGGCAGGCCCCGCAGCGGCCTGGGATTCCGTCCGCCCCCGGGCGACGCGTGCGCCGGCGGGGTGGTCCCGGTACGGCTGCGCCCCGCCCGGGCCGCCCGCGCCCCGGGCGGTGCGCTCCGCGTGAGGGACGGGGGATGACCGTCTTCCGGTGTGCCAGCTGCGGTACGGCCGTCACCGCCGAGGTCGAGGAGGTGCCCCTCCCGGAGCGGGAGGGACCGCTGCCCTGCGAGGCCGAGGGCGAGCGCCCGCCACGGATCCCGCCCGGCCGCTTCGCCCGGCGCCAGATCGTCCTCGAGCCGCGCCGGGTGGTCGCGCGGGACGGGCCCGCGCCGTGATGTCCGCTCCGCCGATGGCGCGCAGAATGTAGGGGAGCGGCGCGCGTCCCCCCGCGCGCCCGGGGCAGAGGAGGCTTCCCGTGCCGTCGGAGCAGGCGCGGGGCCCGGGGGCCGCCGGTCCGATCCGGTCGGAGCCGGGGTCCCTGCTGGAGCACGTGCCCGTGGCCGTCTTCGGCATGGACGCCGACGGCCGGATCCGCTTCTGGGGGCCCGGCGCGCAGGAGCTCTTCGGGCACGAGGCGGCCGACGTGCTGTCCCGGCCCGCCGCCGCCCTCTTCCCCGAACCCCCCGCGGGGACCCCCGGCTCGGCCGCGCGGCTGACGGAGCGGGCCCGCACCCTCGGGTACTGGCGGGTGCGGCTGCCGGCCCTGCACCGCGACGGCTCCGTCTTCGACTGCGGGTTCCGCGTCTTCCCGGTGGCCGGCAGCGCCGACGACCCGGTGGTCATGGGGCTGGCCAGCCGGGGGGACGAGCTCGACCGGGTGAAGACCAACCTCGCCTTCCTCGACGCCCTCTTCGAGACCTGCCCCATCGGCCTGGTCATGCTCGACCAGGACCTGCGCTACGTCCACCTCAACCAGGCCCTGGCCGACATGGACGGCCTCCCCGTCGCCGCCCACCTGGGCCGCGCCACCGACGAGATCATGCTCACCTCCGACGACGGCGAGTTCCAGCGCATGCTCCGCGCCGTCGCCGAGGAAGGCCGCCCCCTGGTCGACGCCCTGGTGGGGATGCGCACCCCCGGCCGCCCCGACCGCGACCAGGTGCGCTCGGTCAGCCTGTTCCCGCTCAGCCGGGCCGGGGAGACCCGCCCCGGCGTGGGCGGCCTGCTGGTCGACGTCACCGACCGGGAGCGCGCCCTGCTGGAGGCCACCGCGGCCCGCCGGCGGCTGGCCCTGCTGGACCGGGCCGCGGCCCGCGTCGGCACCTCCCTGGACGTGGACACCACCGCCCGGGAACTGGTCGAGGTGGCCGTACCGGACTTCTGCGACGGCTGCGTGGTCGAGCTGGTGGAGTGGATGAACCCCGCGGAGGCCTTCGACCCGCGGCTGCCCCTGTTCACCCGCCGTATCGCCTCCGGCACCGTCCTGCCGCCGCCCGCGCCGGAGCTGGTGGCCGGCCTGGAGCGGGTGGAGTACCCGGCAGGCTCCGGCATCCACCGCATGCTCGCCGGCGGCCGCCCGCTGTGCGTGGGGGTCGACGAGGAGTTCGCGGCCGGGGCCACCGACCGGCCCGGCCGCGCCCGGCTGCTCCTGGAGAGCGGCCTGGACCGCATCGTGATCGCCCCGCTCGTCGCCCGGGGCACGGTGCAGGGCATCGCCATGTTCGGACGTTCCCGCGCCCGCCCCGACTTCACCGAACAGGACCTGAGCCTGGCCGGGGAACTCGCCTCCCGCGCCGCCCTGTGCCTGGACAACGCCCGCCTCTACAGCAGGGTCCAGGACATCGCCCTCACCCTCCAGCGCGCCCTGCTGCCGAGCGCCCTGGCCCGCAGCGAGCACGTGGCCATCGCCCACCGCTACCTGCCGGGCAGCCGGGCCACCGAGGTCGGCGGCGACTGGTACGACGTGATCGAGCTGCCCGGGGACCGGGTCGCCCTCGTCGTCGGCGACGTCATGGGACACGGGGTGCCCGCCGCCGCCTCGATGGGCAGGCTGCGCATCACCGCCAAGGCGCTGGCCCGCCACGGCCCGGAGCCCGAGCGGATCCTCGGCGAACTCGACGCGTGCGCCCGGGAGTCCGGCATCGAACTGGCCACCTGCGTCTACGTCGAGTACGACCCGCACACCGGCCGGGCCCGCATCGCGAACGCCGGCCACCCCCCGCCCCTGCTGCGCCGCCCCGACGGCACCGTCGAGACCCTCGGCGGCGGACTCGGCGTCCCGCTCGGCGTCGGCGGGGTGCCGTTCCGCTCGGAGGGCGCCCGTCTCCCCGACGGTGCCGTCCTCGCGCTCTACACCGACGGGCTCGTCGAGGCCCGCGGCCAGGACATCGAGACGGGCCTGGACGCCCTGCGGAAGCGGCTCGCGGCGGTCGGGGGCCCCTTGGAGGAGGAGGTGGACCGGGTCCTGTCGGCCATGGTCCCCGACGCGGCCACCGATGACACGGTCCTGCTCCTGGCCCGGATCCGGCACGCGCGGTGAGCGGGGCCGGTGCGGGAATCAGTCCATGCGCAGGGCCGCCGCGAAGTCCATCTTGTCCTCCAGCCGGGCCAGGTCCCGCCCGGTCAGCGACTCGATCCGGCTGATCCGGTACCGCAGCGAGTTCACGTGCAGGTGCAGGGCCTCCCCGCAGCGCGCCCACGAGCCGTCGTGCTCCAGGAACGAGCGCAGCGTCGGGACCAGTTCGCACTGGTGGCGCCGGTCGTACGCGTGCAGCGGCGCCAGCAGCCGGCGGCTGAAGGCCCGCCTGACCTCGGCGGGGAGCAGCGGCAGCAACGACATGACGTGCGCCGCCATGTCCCCGGTGCCGCACACGGCGACCGCCTCCGCCTCCGGGCCGGCCGCCGCCCGGCGGGCGCCGCGGGCCTCCGCCAGGGTGTGCCGCAGGTCGTCCGGCTCGGCCACCGGGTCGCCGAGGCCGAGGCTCAGCCGTTCCCCGCCGCGCAGCCCGCGCGGCAGCGCACCGCCCGCGGCCTCCCGGACCGCCTCCGCGGTCAGCTCCCCGCCCGGGGCGACCCGTACGAAGGCCACGGCCTCGCGCCCGTCGAGCGCGGCGGCGAGCCCGATCCGCCGGGCGGCGCCCGGCCCCAGGCAGGCGGGGTGCAGCAGCACCTCCTCCAGCAGGCCGCGCACCGGCGAGGGCCCGTCGCCGCCCGGTACGCCGTCCAGCCGGGCCGCGACGGCCTGCCAGCGGCCCCCGTCGCCGGGCGCCTCCGCCGCGAGCCGCCCGGCGGCGTCCCGGACCTGGTCGCGCGCCCCGGTGCCCCTCCCGCCGGAGTCCAGCAGTCCGAGCAGTCGGCCGGCGGCCCGCCGGCGCGCGGTGCGGTCGGCGTCACGGCCGCCGCGCTCCACGGCGATCAGCCCGGCCAGCCGTTCCACCAGGCCGATGCGCTCGTCGTGCCAGTCCCCGCTGTCGGCCTCCACGGCGACGGCCCAGTCGGTCAGCGCGGGCCCGGCCCCCGGCGCCGACCGCACCGGGAACAGCGAGTAGGGCACCCCGTGGGCGGCCGTGCGGTGCGGGGCGCGCCGGCCGGAGCGTTCGGCGGCCAGGAACCGCCCGGCCAGGGTGGTGGCCGTCCGCTCCGGCAGCGGCGGCCGGGCGCCGGCGATCAGCCGCCCGGTGGGGGACAGGACATGGGCCCGCAGGTCCAGCTCGGACAGCAGCAGGTCCAGGAGCGCCCCGGCCCCGGCGCCGCTGCCGGGCCGGGGCGCCATCAGCCGCCGGTGCCGGTCCACCAGCGCGGCGAGGTTCCCGACGCGGGCCCCGCTGCGGCCGCGCGCCACGAACTCGGCGACGGGGCCGAAGGGCACGTCCACGCCGACCGCGAACAGCGGCAGCCCGTGCCGCTCGCAGGCCCGCACCAGCTCGTCCGGGACGTTCCCGAACTCCGCCTCGCCCGCCCCCAGCGCGACGGCGCCCGCCTCCAGGACGATCCGTACGAAGGCGTCGGCGCGCCCGAGGTCCGGCCGCAGCCAGACCAGCCCCGACAGCACCAGGTCGCCCGGGGAGACGAACCGCCCCGGATCCGGCAGGTCGATGGTCACGGCGGCGAGCACGGGCCGCCGGAGCCCCTCCTCGCCGCCGACGAGGTACCGCAACGGCGCCGGGCCGCCGGAGAGGATCACATCACGCAACTGCATGGCGACAGCCTGCCATGCGTGATCAAAGCCCCAACTGCCGCCCTGAGCAACGAAATGCGTACTACATCGACTCCAGCAGGCGGGCCGCCGTCTCGCGCATCTCCACCTTGCGGATCTTGCCGGTGACCGTCATTGGGAACTCGTCCACGACGTGGACGTAGCGCGGGATCTTGAAGTGGGCCAGGCGGCCCGCGCAGTACGCGCGGACCGCCTCCGCGGTCAGCGGCTCCGCCCCCTCGCGCATCCGCACCCAGGCCATCAGCTCCTCCCCGTACTTGGCGTCGGGGACGCCGATGACCTGGACGTCCAGGACGTCGGGGTGGCCGTGCAGGAACTCCTCGATCTCGCGCGGGTAGAGGTTCTCGCCGCCCCGGATCACCATGTCCTTGATCCGGCCGGTGATGCTCAGGTAGCCGTCCGCGTCCATGACCGCGAGGTCGCCGGTGTGCATCCAGCCGTCCCCGTCGACGGCCTCGGCGGTCTTCTGCGGTTCGCCCCAGTAGCCGAGCATCACCGAGTAGCCCCGGGTGCACAGCTCGCCCGGGGTGCCGCGCGGGACGACGGCGCCGGTCTCCGGGTCGACGACCTTGACCTCCAGGTGCGGTCCGACCCGGCCCACGGTGGAGACCCGGCGCTCCACGGAGTCGTCCGCCCGGGTCTGCGTCGACACGGGGGAGGTCTCCGTCATGCCGTAGCAGATGGAGACCTCGGTCATCCCCATCCGCTCGATCACCTCGTTCATCACCTCGACCGGGCAGGGCGAGCCGGCCATGATCCCGGTGCGCAGGCTCGACAGGTCGTACCCGTCGAAGCCGGGCGCGGCCAGTTCGGCGATGAACATCGTCGGCACCCCGTACAGCGAGGTGCACGCCTGCGCCTCCACCGCGGCGAGGGTGGCCGCCGGGTCGAAGGCCGGCGCCGGGATCACCATCGCCGCCCCGTGGCTGGTGCAGGCGAGGGCGCCCATGACCATGCCGAAGCAGTGGTAGAAGGGCACCGGTACGCACACCCGGTCCCGCTCGGTGTAGCCGCACAGCTCGCCGACGAAGAAGCCGTTGTTGAGGATGTTGCGGTGGGAGAGGGTGGCGCCCTTGGGGAAGCCCGTGGTCCCCGAGGTGTACTGGATGTTGACCGGGTCCCCGGGGTCCAGGGCCGCGGCCGCCCGCGCCAGGTCCGCGGGGTCGCCCAGGGCGCCGCGCTCCCGTAGCGAGTCCCACTGCGGGCCGCCCAGCAGCACGGTGAACTCCAGGTCCGCGCAGCGCGGCCGGACCTCCTCGATCATCGCCGCGTAGTCCGAGCCCTTGAAGCTGTCCGCCGCGACCAGCAGCCGCATCCCGGACTGGTTCAGCACGTACTCCAGCTCGTGCGAGCGGTACGCCGGGTTGACGGTGACCAGGATCGCCCCGATCTTCGCGGTGGCGTACTGGACCAGGGTCCACTCGGCCCGGTTGGGGGCCCAGATGCCGACGCGGTCGCCGGCGGTGATGCCGAGGTCCAGCAGGCCGAGGGCCAGGACGTCCACGTCGGCGGCCAGCTCCGCGTACGTCCACCGCCGTCCGGCGGCCACGTCGACGAGGGCGTCCCGGTCGGGGAAGCGGCGCACGGTGCGGTCGAGGTTGTCCCCGATCGTCTCCTCCAGCAGGGGGACCCGGTGGCTTCCTGACGCATGACTGGGCGCGACCGACACGTGTACCTCCACGACTCTGTGGCCCGGCGGGGGCCGGTGTGCGGCCATGATCCTCTTCCGGCGGCCGCCGGGCCAGACCCCGGAGCCACCCGTTCTTTCGAGCATGTGTTCGAGGTGAGGAGTAGGCTGGTCCCATGCACGCACTCCAGGGCTCCCTCTTCGACCAGACCGACGAGATCCGCCTCGGACCGCTCTCACCGGTACGCAGGACCGTGCTCGGAGCCGGCGCCTGGGTCGACCACCTCCCCGGGTGGCTCACCGGCGCCGACGCCCTCTTCGAACGGCTCGCCGCCGAGGTCCCCTGGCGCGCCGAGCGGCGGCAGATGTACGACCGCGAGGTGGAGGTCCCCCGGCTGCTGGCCCACTACGGGGAGGGCGAGCCGCTCCCGCACCCCGTGCTCACCGAGGCCCGCGACGCCCTCGGCCGGCACTACGCCGCCGAACTCGGCGAGCCCTTCGCCACCGCCGGGCTCTGCCTCTACCGCGACGGCCGCGACAGCGTCGCCTGGCACGGCGACCGCACCGGCCGCTCCTCCACCGAGGACACCATGGTCGCCATCCTCTCCGTCGGGGACCCCCGCGACCTCGTCCTGCGCCCCCGGGACGGCGGCCCCACCCTGCTGCGGCTGCCGCTGGGCCACGGCGACCTCGTGGTCATGGGCGGCTCCTGTCAGCGCACCATGGAACACGCCGTCCCCAAGACGGCACGGGCCGTCGGCCCCCGGATCAGCGTCCAGTTCCGCACCCGCGGCGTAATGTGAGGCCATGCGCAGCGGGAGCCGTCCGAGGTCCTGGTGCTCCGCCCTGGAGCCCGCCGCGGGCGGGGCGGTCATGGCCTGCGGGATCCTCTCCATCGGCCTGGAGCTGACCGGCCACACCCGGCTCTCCCTCGCCGCGCTGGTCGTCGCGGGCGGGCTGTGGCTCGTCCTGGCCGGCGACTTCGCCGTCCGGCTCGTCGGCGACCGGGGCCGGTTCCGGGCCGAGGCGGACACCCCGGCCGCCCTCACCGCCGTCGCCGCGACCACCGTGCTCGGCGCCCGCCTCTCCCAGCTCGGCCGGCAGCGCGAGGCCGCCGCCCTGCTCGCGCTGGCCGCCCTGCTGTGGCCCGGGCTCCTCGTCTCCGTCCTGCGGCACTGGCGCCGCCGCATGCCGGGCGCCGCCTTCCTCGTCTGCGTCGCCACCCAGGGCCTCGCCGTCCTCGCGGCCGCCCTCGCCGCCGCCGGGAACCTCCGCTGGCTCGCCCTCGCCGCCCTGGCCTGCTTCTGCCTGGGCCTGCTGCTGTACGGCCTCGCCCTGACCCGGTTCGACTTCCGCGAGGTCGTCAGCGGGGCGGGCGACCACTGGGTGGCCGGCGGGGCCCTGTCCATCACCGCCCTCGCCGGGGCGAAACTGACCACCCTGCCCCTGTGGACCGGCCCGGCGCACACGGCCCTGCGCGCCGTCACCCTCTGCGCGCTGGGCATCTCCCTGGCCTGCTACGCCGTCCTCCTCGCCGCCGAACTCCGCAGCCCCCGCCCGGGCTACGACGTCCGCCGCTGGTCCACCGTCTTCCCTCTCGGCATGACCGCCACCGCCTGCCTCACCGCCGCCCCCGCGACCGGCGTCCCCTGGCTGCGCCCCCTCGGCGAGGTACTGCTGTGGATCGCGGTCGCCGCCTGGGTCCTGACCTTCCTCGCCTTCGCCCTCAGCCGCCGACCCGGCCGCGGGGCGGCCTGACGGGGGCCGGCCGGCACCGCTCGAAGGACGGCCCACAGCCGCTCGACGGCAGCCGCACCCGCGGCCCGGGCCGCCGGGCACGCACCTACGCTGAGCCCATGAACGTCATCCTCTACGGCGGAACCGGAATGCTCGGGCGCGGCGTACTGCTCGAATGCCTGCGCGACGACTCCGTCAAGAGCGTCCTGTCCATCGGCCGTACCCCGCTCGGCGTCAGCCACCCCAAGCTGCGCGAGCACATCCGTCCCGACCCGAGCGACCTGTCGGACCTCGCCGGTGAACTGTCCGGCTACGACGCCTGCTTCTTCTGCCTGGGCATCTCCTCCCTGGGCAAGAAGGAGGAGGAGTACCGCGCCGTCACCCACGATCTGACGCTCGCCGTCGCCCGCCCGCTGGCCGCCGCCAATCCGGCCCTGACCTTCACCTACGTCACGGGCGAGGGCACCGACAGCACCGAACAGGGCCGCACCATGTGGGCCCGGGTGAAGGGGAGGACGGAGAACGAGCTGCTCGCCCTGCCCTTCAGCGCCTACATGTTCCGGCCCAGCATCGTCCAGCCCGTCAGCGGCATGCCGACCCGGACCTGGCTCCACCGCGTGGGGTACGTCGTCACCAAACCGCTCTACCCCCTCGTGGGCCGGTTCGCACCGAAGCAGTTCACCACCACGAAGGCCCTCGGCCGGGCGATGATCGCGGTGGCGACCCCCGGATCGGAGCCCGGCACCCGGATCCTGCGCTCCCCGGACATCAACCGCCTCGCCGGTGACCAGTAGTAATTGATTACCGGGGGCTCCCTCCCGCAGGCGAGAATGAGCCATCTCGAACCGGGAGGAACCCCACATGAGCCAGGAGCACCTGACTCTGCACGGCCTGCTGCCCGCGCAGGAGCTGGCGGACGCCATCGACGCCGGGCACGTGAGCCGCAAGCGGCACCCCGAACTGCCGCTGTCCATCTACACGTACACGCGCACCGCGCAGTACGAACAGGTGTGGAACGCGGTCACCACCCGCTGCCGCGGTCTCGTCGCCGACGACGAGACCGGAGCGGTCGTCGCGCTGCCGCTGCCGAAGTTCTTCAACGTCGGCGAGCACACCTCCGGCCGCCCCTACGCGCCCGTCCTCCCCGACGAGACGTTCGAGGTGTACGACAAGGTCGACGGCAGCCTCGCCGTGGTCTTCCACTACGCGGACCACTGGCGGGTCGCCTCCAAGGGGTCCTTCATCAGCTCCCAGGCCGCCTGGGCGCAGCGCCTGCTCGACACCCGCGATACCTCGGCCCTGGTGCCCGGCACGACCTACCTCGCGGAGATGCTCTACCCGCAGAACCGGATCGTGGTGGACTACGGCGACCGCCGCGACCTCGTTCTCCTCGCCGCCTTCGGCCCGGACGGCGCCGAGGTGCCGCTCGCCGAGGCCGCCGGCCACTGGCAGGGCATCGGCTCCGTCGTCAGGGTGTGGCCCGCCATGCCGCTCGACGAGCTCCTCGCGCTGGCCGAGTCCAACACCCTGCCCGGCGGCGGTTCCGCGGCCGGCACCGACGCCGAGGGGTTCGTGCTGCGGTTCGCCTCCGGCGTCCGGGCGAAGGCCAAGCTCTCGGAGTACGTGCGCCTGCACAAGCTGCTGACCGGCGTCACCGAGCGGGACGTGTGGCGCAGCCACGGCATCCAGCGCTTCGCCGGGACGTCGGTCAAGCGCCTCGCCCAGGGCCTGGGCCTGTCGGTGGCCGAGCTCCAGGGCGTCCGCTCCAAGGGCGGCCGCCCGCTCGACGAGCTCCTGGAACAGGTCCCCGACGAGTTCGACGCCTGGGTGCGCGAGGTGATCGAGGGCCTGGAAGCGGAGTTCACCCGCCGCGAGCGGGCCGTCGACGAGGCCTTCGACTCCCTGGCCCACCTGGCCGGCGACCGGGCCGCCTTCGCCCGCGCCGTGCGGGAGGTTCCCGACGGCACGATCCGCTCGGCCGTGTTCCTGCGCCTGGACGGCCGTTCGACCGAGCTCGTCAGCTGGCGGGCCGTACGGCCGGAGACGGCCGACCCCTACACCACCGACGAGGAGAACTGAACGTGTCCGAAGAGCCCCGCCTCCCCGTGGTCCACGTCATGACGGGGTTGCCGGCCTCGGGCAAGACGACCGCCGCCCGCGCCCTCCAGGCCGAGGCCGGCGGCCGCGTGCGCCGGGTCAACCTCGACGACCTGCGGGCCATGCTCGACCTGCCCGACCCCGAGCGCGGCCGGTCCTACCGGCACGAGCAGACCGTGCTCGCCGTCCAGGACGCGGCGGTCCGCGCCGCCGTCGACGACGGCTTCGACGTGGTCGTCGACAACACCCACCTGACCTCGAACATCCCCAAGCGGCTCAAGGCGGCGGTGGCCGGGCGCGCCACCTTCGTCGTGCACGACTTCACCGACGTGCCGGTCGAGGAGTGCCTGCGCCGCGACGCGGCACGGGAGCGGCCGGTCGGCGAGGAGATCATCCGGATCCTGGCCGACAAGCACGCCAAGGCGAAGAAGGGCGGCTGGCGGCTCACCGCGGAGTGGCTGAACGACCAGCCGCCCGTCCGCCCGTACGTCGCCGACCCGGAACTGCCGCCGGCCGTGATGTGCGACATCGACGGCACCCTCGCCCTCACCGGCGACCGGGGCCCGTACGACTTCTCGCGCTGCGACATCGACCTGCTGAACGAGCCCGTACGGCACGCGCTCGACGCCTTCCGGCGTGCGGACGGCGACGTCATCGTGCTGCTGTCCGGGCGCGGCGAGGAGCACCGGGAGCAGACGGAGTCCTGGCTGCGGCGCCACGAGGTGCCCTACGACGAGCTGTGGATGCGGGCGAAGGGCGACACCCGCCGCGACGACGTGGTCAAGGCCGAGCTCTTCGACGCGCACGTCCGCGACCGTTACGCGGTGCGGGTCTCGCTCGACGACCGGGACCGGGTGGTCGCCGTCTGGCGCCGGATGGGACTGCCGACCTGGCAGGTCAACTACGGGGACTTCTGACACGCCGGAGGGCGTGCGGGACACGGGGCCGCGAGGCCCGTCCCGCACGCCCTCCGGCGCGGTCGGCGAGGCTCAGCGGCACCACTTCACGGGGGTGACGTCCTTGACCCAGCGGGCGGAGACCCAGGCGCGCTTGTGGTCGTACTTCTTGCCCGCCGCGCGGTCGTCGTCGTCCTTGCGCTCCAGCAGGTACCAGATGCCGTTGCCGTCGACCTTCTCGCCGCGCTTCTTGCACACGAGCGTCAGCTTCTGGTGGGGGTGCACGTGGCCCAGCACCTTGGAGTGCGTGGTGGGCTTGCTGCGGATCTTCAGCGGGCCCTGCGAGACGACCCGGCCCAGGGCGTACTTGGGCTTGGGGTAGATGACGGGCCCGTCGCCGCCCGGCCGGCCCTCGTCGCCGTCGTCGTACCCCTCGTCGCCGTCGGAGTCCTCGTACCCGTCCCCGTCGTCGTACTCGCTGTACTCGTCGTAGCCGTCGTCGTCGCCGCGGACCTGCGCCTTGCCCGGCGCCCCGTCCACCGGACCCTCGTCCGCGACGGCGACGCCCGCGCCGAACAGGCCGAGCACCATGCTGCCGGCGGCAAGAGCGAGGATGGTCCTGGTGGGCTTCAGCATGAGCCGCTCCTCCACGAAGTCTTCCGCCCGGCCGCAGGGCGCGGCTCGGGGCGGCAGCCCGCAGGCTGCCACGGACGACTATGACGAGGCGGGGGGCGCAGCCCCGGCCGACGCACCGCCGATTAGCCCGATATGCCCAATATCTTCAGGTTGGCCCCCATGTGAGACCCGGAGCCCAGCGGATGCGCGCGGCCGCCACGGGCAGCACAGTGGGCCCATGGGTATCGAAGACTACGGCGGCGGCCCCGGCGCCCAGCAGACCGGAGTCCTGGTCGTGACCACCAACGACGTCCCGGGCTACCGCGTCGAGCAGGTCATCGGCGAGGTGTTCGGGCTCACCGTGCGCTCCCGGCACCTCGGCAGCCAGATCGGAGCCGGCCTGAAGTCCATGATCGGCGGCGAGCTGAAGGGCCTCACCAAGACCCTCGTGGCGACCCGCAACCAGGCCATGGAACGGCTGATCGAGCAGGCCAGGGCGCGCGGCGCCAACGCGGTGCTGATGATGCGCTACGACGTGACGGACGCCGCCGACGCCGGCACCGAGGTCTGCGCCTACGGCACGGCCGTGGTCCTGGTCCCCGCCGGAACCTGAGCCGGAGGTCCCTGCGCCGTCCGCTCGACGGCCAGAGCGGGCGGGGCGGGATCAGGCGGCGGGGGAGGCGTCTTGGCCGCCGCGCAGGCCCAGGGCCAGGCCGGTGACCACCACCGCCAGGCCCAGCCACACCGCCGGGCGGGGGACCCCGCCACCCGACAGGGCCCCGGCGCAGGCCGCCGCGAGCGGGGCGACGCCGGTCAGCAGCCCCGCCCGGCCGGAGCCCACCGCCGCCACCGTGCGGTACCAGAGCAGGAAGGCCACCGCCGTCACCAGCACCGCCAGGTACCCGACGGCACCCCACTGGCGGGCCGTCAGCTCCGCCAGGGCGGACGGGCGTTCCGTGCACACCGACAGCGCCCCCAGCATCACGGCCCCCATCCACACCGCGTGCACGGACACCCCCCACGCGCCGTGCCGCCCCAGCACCGGCACCGCGAGCAGCGTGAACGCCGCCTCGCAGGCCAGCGCCAGCACCGCCCAGCCCACCCCGGCGGCGTCGGTGCGCCCCGTCCCCTCGACCAGGACCGCCCCCGCGACCACCACGGGCGCCGCCAGCAGCACCCGGCGGCTGGGCCGGCGCTTCTCCAGCAGCGGGCCGACCACCCCCAGCAGGACGGGTACGGAGGCCACCGCGACGGCGATCACGGCCGGCTCGGCGTGCGCCACGCCCCGCACCACGGCCACGTTGAACAGCACCAGCCCGCCGGCCGCGATCCCGGCCAGCCACAGCCACTCCCGCCCCCGCGGCCGGGACAGCGGCACCCGGGCGGCCCGGGCCAGGAGGACCAGGATCACGGCGGCGGCCACGTAGCGGACCGCCTGGGCGGCGAACAGCGGGGCGTCCACCAGGGAGCGGGAGACGGTGACGCTGCTGCCGACCAGCGCCATCCCGATGGCCCCCGGGGCCAGGTCCCGCAGCGGGACGGAGGAGGAGGCGGAGGGGGAGGGGGAGGGGGCGGGCGGGGCGGACGGAGTGGGAGTGGAGGTGCTCATGCCGTCCAGCCTGGAGGCACAATGGTCCCGTGAGCAGGTCCAAAGAAGGCGCCACCGAGGGGTCCACAACCGGCTCGGACTTCCTCCAGCTCGACATCGGCCAGGCCCCGCCCGGCAACCGCACCGAGTGGCTCGCCGGCCGGCTGCGCGCCGCCATCGCCGACGGCACCCTGCCCGTCGGCAGCCGGCTCCCCGCCAGCCGGGTGCTCGCCGCCGAACTGCGCGTCTCCCGCGGGCTGGTGACCGAGGCCTACCAGCGGCTCGCCGAGACCGGCCAGGTGGCGGGCCGGGGCCGGGCCGGCACCGTCGTCGTCGCCGCACCGCCGCCCCCGGCGGCCGGGCCCGCGGCGGCGGTACCGCGCGGCGGGCTGGTGGACGCGCTGCGCGCCGAGCCCTGCCACATCGACCTCTCGCCCGGCGTGCCCGACCTCACCGCCTTCCCGCGCACCGCCTGGCTCCAGGCCGAGCGCCGGGTCCTCGCCGCCCTCACCCCGGCCGACTTCGGCTACGGCAACCCGCAGGGCGCGCCCGCCCTCCGGGAGGCGGTCGCCGGGTGGCTCGCCCGGAACCGGGGGATCCGGGTCGATCCCGCCGAGGTCGTCGTGGTCGCCGGGGTCGCGCAGGCCCTCGGGCTGCTCGCGCAGGTGCTGCCCGCGGCCGGGGTGCGCCGGGTGGCGGTGGAGGACCCCGGCTCGCTGGGGGCGCGGCAACAGCTGGAACACGGCGGCCTGGACGTCGTCGGCGTACCCGTGGACCGGGCCGGGCTGGACGTGGCCGCGCTGCGGGCGAGCGGGGCGCGGGCGGTGCTCATGACCCCGGCGCACCAGTTCCCGACCGGGGTCGTCCTCGACGGCGAGCGCCGCCGCGACCTGCTGGCCTGGGCCGCCGCCGGGGGACTGGTCCTGGAGGACGACTACGACGCCGAGCACCGCTACGACCGCGCCCCCGTCCCCGCCCTGCGGGCCCTGGCGCCCGAGGGGGTCTGCTACGCCGGGAGCGTGTCCAAACTGCTGGCGCCGGCCCTCCGGCTGGGCTGGCTGCTGGTCCCGCGCCGGCTGCGGGAACCGGTCGTGGAGGCCAAGCGTTACGCCGACCTCGGCAACCCGGTCCTCGCGCAGCTCGTCCTCGCCCGCCTGATGGACTCCGGCGAACTGGAACGCCACCTGCGCTTCGTCCGGCGCCGCCACCGCCGCCGCCGCGACGCGATGCTGCGGGCCGTCGGCCGGCACCTGCCCGGAGCCCGGGTGCACGGCGCCGCCGCCGGGCTGCACCTGACCGTCACCTTCGACGGCGCGGCCTTCGACGACACCGCCGTCGCCGGGGCCGCCCTGGCCCTCGGGGTCAAGACGCACCCGCTGTCCTGGCACCGGCTGCGCCCCGGCCCACCGGGCCTGATCCTCGGCTACGCGGCCGGGCCGGCGGGCGAGATCGAGGAGGGCGTCGCCGTCCTGGGCCGGGCCCTGCGGGAGCACCTCCAAGATCATCGGCATTGACAACTCCCTTGCCCTCCGCGTCTAATGGCCGACGGTGTCGCGTGACTCCGGCCACAGAGCAGTGGGCCGGCCGGTGATCGGGCGAACACCCTTCACTCAGGGACACGCCATGAGTCAGTACTCCGCGCCCCGCAGTTGACGTAGCGCAGCCGCACCGCCGGCTCCCGCGTCGCGGCCGGCCATCGAGCCGCCGCCTCCCCTTCTTCCGTCACTCCGTACGCGACCGCGCACGCACGCGGGTCCGTACGCCCGCTCCCGCACGCCCCGCCCCGGCGACTCCCGCTCCACCGCGGCCCGTCGGGGGAGCGCGGGCGTGCCGGACCGGCCTGCCCAGAAAGAGAACGAAAGACGTGCCCACCACACCCGAGACCGCACCCGAGACCGTGCCCGCGACCACACCCGCCCAGGACTTCAACCGCTCCGTCATCGAAGAGTTCCGCGCCAACGGGGGCCAGGTCGGCGGCTGGTTCGAGGGCGAGGACCTGCTCCTGCTCACCACCACGGGCGCCCGCACCGGAGCCGAACGGACGACCCCGCTCGGCTTCGTCCGCCACGAGGGCGTCCTGCTGGTCGTCGGCTCCAACCTCGGCGCCCCCGCCCACCCCGCCTGGTACCACAACCTCCTGGCCCACCCCCAGGTACGGGTCGAGCTCGGCACCGACGCCTTCGACGCCCTCGCCGTCCCCGCGGAAGGCGCCCGCCGCGAGGAGCTCTTCGCAGCCGTCGTCCGCGCCGCCCCCGGATACGCCGACTACCAGGCCCGCACGACCCGCCCGCTCCCCGTCGTCCGGCTGGAGCCCGCCGAGCCCGACGGCTGGCAGCCCCCCGCCGAGGTCCGCACCCTCGCCGGCAAACTCCTGGAGGTGCACACCTGGCTGCGGGCCCAGCTGCGCCACGTCGGCGCCGAGACGGAGGCCCACTTCGCCGCCCGCGCCGCCCACACAGGCCCCGGCGGGCCCCCGGCGCCCGGGCTGGGGCTCCAGATCCGCCAGCGCTGCCTGGCCTTCTGCCAGGGCCTGGAGTTCCACCACACCAGCGAGGACGCCCACCTGTTCCCCGGCACCCTGGCCCACCACCCGCACCTGGCCCCCGTCTTCGAGCGGCTGCGGGAGGAACACCGTACGGTCGCCCGGATCCAGGGCGAACTGGTGGCCCTGCTGGGCGGGGTGGCCATCGCCGAACCCGAGCGGTTCCGCGCCGAGCTGGCGCGGATGACGGCGGAGCTGAACGCCCACCTCGACCACGAGGAGGAGGTGCTGCTGCCCCTGCTGGAGGAGGTCCCCTGGCCGCCGCCGCGGCCGTGAGACGCCGGGTGGCGGGAACGCGCGAGAAGTTTTTCCGAAACGGCGGCAACCGATCGGGCACTCGCACGTCGTGCGGGGGTGAAGGGCGAAGTTCCCGCCCCGGACCCGACCGTGGAGAGCCACTGTGAAGAACCTGAAGCGCGTTGTTCCCGCCACCGCCCGCCGGGCGGCCGTCGCCGCTGCCGCCGCCGGGGCGGTCCTCGCCCTCGCCGGGCCGGCCTCCGCCGCGCAGGGAGCATCCGCCTCGCCGTCGCCCGCCCCCTCCGGTTCCGCGGTGCCCAGCCCGGTCCCGACGCACCCCGCGAGCGGGAAGCCCAGCCCGGTCCCCTCGCACCCGGCGGGCGGCGGCAACGGCGGCAGCGGCAGCGCCACTCCGAGCCCCGCCCCGACCTCGCCCGCGAGCGGCACGCCCACCCCGGTCCCCTCGCACCCGGCCTCCGCCCGGCCCTCCGCCCAGCCGTCGTCCAGCCCGTCGGGGGCGGCCGGTTCCGGTGAGGGCTCCGAGCTGGCGCATACTGGCTCCTCGGCGACCACCCTCGCCCTCGGCGGCGGCGCGGCCGCGCTCGTCGCCGCGGGCGGCGGCGCCCTGTTCGCCGTGCGGCGCCGCGCCGCCAACTGAGGACACCCGTGCTCGAACTCGCACCATCCGCCAGCCCCCTCACGTCCGGCCCCGCCCGGACGTGGCGGGGCTTGTGGTGGTGGATCACGCGCCGCGAACGCACCGCACCGGCCGCGGCCGGCCCCCGCGGGTACGGCGACGGCCCCGGCGCCCCCGCGGCGGGGACCCGCGCCTACACGTACGCGCACGACTCCGCGTACGGTCACGGCGGCGACGGCGGCCCCGGCGCGGGGGAGGTCCCGCGCCCGCCGACCGTCAGCGAGCTGTACCACGCCCACCGCCTGGGCATGGTCCGGCTCGCGGTGCTCCTCGTCGACGACCTCGGCACCGCCGAGGACGTGGTCCAGGACGCCTTCACCGCCCTCTACCGCCGGTACGGCGAGGAGATCGCGGAGGTCGACAACGCGCTGGGCTACCTGCGCACCTCCGTGGTGAACACCGCGCGGTCCGTGCTGCGCCGGCGGCGCACGGCCCGCGCCTGGACCCCGCCGGCCACCGCCGACGTCCCCTCCGCCGAGGCGTCCGTGGTCCTGGGGGAGGCCCACCGCGAGGTGCTCGCGGCCCTGGGGCAACTGACCGCGCGCCGCCGCCAGGTGCTGGTGCTGCGGTACTGGGCGGACATGAGCGAGGCGGAGATCGCCGAGACCCTGGGCATCAGCCGGGGCGCGGTGAAGTCGAACGCCAGCCGCGCCCTGGACGCGCTGGAACGGATTCTGGAGGGAAGGGTATGACCGGTCCTACGGGTACGGCGCCCGACGGCGAACGCCCCGTGGAGCGCCGGCTGCGCCAGGCCCTGGAAGCCCGGGCCGAGGAGGTGACGGTGGTCTCGCTGCGGCCCGCCGATCCGCCCGGCCCGCACCTGCGGCGGCTGTCCCCGCGCGCGCTGTGGCTGCGGCGCGGGGCGTGGACCCTCGCGGGCGTGTCCGGCCTGGCCGCGGCAGCCCTGGCGGGATACCTCGTGCTCGGCGGGCCCGACCAGCGGCCGGTCCGCCCCGAGCCGCCCGCCGCGCCGCCGGAGCTCAGCCCGACCGACCCCTCGGGCTCGCCTGCGCCGAGCGTGTCGCCGTCGGCCTCGGTGCCGCCGGGCGCGTCGTCCGTCCCCGCGGGATCGGGTACCGGGACGGGAACGCCCTCGCCCACGCCGCCCGCGTCGACCTCGACGGCGCCGGTGCGCCCGCCGCGGTCCGCGCCGCCGGCGACCGTGCCGGCCGGGGGCTCGGCCACGCCGGTCCCCTCCGGCGGGGCCGGCACGCCGACGGGCAGCCCGAGCCCCTCCGCGAAGCCGGGGGGCTGACCGGAGGGCGCGCCCTGCTAGCGGGTGCCGTTCTCCACCGCCGCCACCAGCGGGGCCAGCTCCGGTACGAGCGCGGCCTCGTCCAGGGCCTCGCGCAGGGCGGCGGCGTTCGTCGGGCGGGCCTGGTCCAGGAGGGCCAGGCCCGCTTCGCTGACGTCGGTGTAGATGCCCCGGCGGTCGGTGTCGCAGATGTAGCGGCTCAGCAGCCCGCGGTCCTCCAGCCGGCTGACCAGCCGGGTCGTCGCGCTCTGGCTGAGCACCACCGAGTCCGCGACCTGGTGCATCCGCAGGTGCCCGCCCGGGCCGCCGTGCTGGCGGCTGAGCACGTCCAGCAGCGAGTACTCGCGCACGCTCAGCCCGTGGCCCGCCTGGAGGGCCCTTTCGATGTGCGCCTCGATCCGGCCGTGGAGGAGGGAGAGGGCGCACCAGCCCTGGGCGAGGCCGGTCAGTGCGCTGTCCGTGGCCGTCATGTGGCTCCTCCGTCGTGGGCGTGGCGCGAGCGTGGCCGTGTCCGCGCGTGTACCGCCAAGGATAGGACACGGGTGCAATAGCCCGCGCTTGCAAATATCCCGCGTCTGCAATTAATGTGGACGAGCGTAACCGGCGAGCGCAAAAACGTTCGCCCGGCGCCCACCCCCACCCCCCCCCCGCACTCTGAAGGGCAGCTTCGTCATGCCTCTCGCGCTCCTCGCCCTCGCCATCGGAGCCTTCGGGATCGGCACCACCGAGTTCGTGATCATGGGCCTCCTCCCCGAGGTCGCGGCCGGCTACGGCGTCTCGATCCCCACCGCCGGCCTCCTGGTCACCGGCTACGCCCTGGGCGTGGTCCTCGGCGCCCCGGTGATGACCGTCCTCGGCACCCGCGTCCCCCGCAAGCGCATGCTGATGCTGCTCATGGGCCTCTTCATCGCCGGCAACGTGCTCTCCGCGCTCGCCCCCGCCTTCGGCGTGATGCTGGCCGGACGCGTCGTCGCCTCCCTCGCCCACGGCGCCTTCTTCGGCATCGGCTCGGTGGTCGCCGCCGGGCTGGTGGCACCCGAGAAGAAGGCCGGCGCCATCGCCATGATGTTCACCGGCCTGACCGTCGCCAACGTGGTCGGCGTCCCCCTCGGCACCCTCGTCGGCCAGCACCTCGGCTGGCGCGTCACCTTCCTGCTCGTCGCCGCACTCGGCGTGCTCGGGCTGCTCGGCATCGCCCGCCTCGTCCCCGACCTGCCCCGCCCCGAGGGCGTACGGGTGCGCCACGAGGTGGCGGCGTTCCGCAACGTCCAGGTACTGCTCGCCATGGCGATGACCGTCCTCGGCTTCGGCGGGGTCTTCGCCGCGATCACCTACATCACCCCGATGCTGACCGACGTCGCCGGCTTCGCCGACACCTCCGTCACCTGGCTGCTCGTCCTCTTCGGACTCGGCATGGTCACCGGCAACCTCGTCGGGGGCCGCTACGCCGACCGGGCCCTCATGCCGATGCTGTACGCGTCCCTGGGCGCGCTGGCCGTCGTCCTGGCCCTCTTCACCCTGACCGCGCACGACAAGGCGGGCGCCGCCGTCACCGTCTTCCTCATCGGCGCCCTCGGCTTCGCGACCGTGCCGCCGCTGCAGAAGCGGGTCCTGGACCAGGCCGCCGGCGCCCCCACCCTGGCCTCCGCCGTCAACATCGGCGCCTTCAACCTCGGCAACGCCCTCGCCGCCTGGCTCGGCGGGCTGGTCATCACCGCCGGGCTCGGCTGGACCGCCCCGAACTGGGTCGGCGCCGCCCTCGCCGCCTCCGCCCTCGTCCTCGCCCTCGTCTCCGGAGCACTGGAGCGCCGTACGGCCCGCCGCGCGGCGGACGGCGCGTCGGACGCCGCGGCGGGCACGAGCCGGGTGGTCGCGGCCGGAACACCCGCCGCGGCGCCCGCCCCCGTCCACCACTGACCCCCCACCCGCACCACCCGCACCACCCGCACAGCAACAGGAGCACCCCATGTCCCGCACCGCCGTTTTCCCGCTCACCACCGAGGACGCCGAGCTGCTCGTCAGCGCCGCCCGCACCGCCGCCGACGCGGCCGGGGTCGCCGTCAGCGTCACCGTCCTGGACGCGGGCGGCCACCCGCTCGCCTTCCGCCGCGACGACCGGGCCGTCCTGATCTCCGGCGAGACCAGCACCCGCAAGGCCTACACCGCCCTCCAGCTGAACGCCCCCACGGCCGACCTCACCGACGCCGTACTGCCCGGCGGCCCCTTCCACAGCCTGCCCACGGCACTCGACCGGCCGCTGCTGTTCATCGCCGGCGGGCTCCCCGTCCACCGCGACGGCCACCTGATCGGAGCCGTCGGCGTCGGCGGAGGCGCCCCCGAGCAGGACCACGGCTTCGGCGCGGCCGCCCTGGAGGCCCTGGAGCGGGCCGGCTCCGCCGCGTAAGGAGGCCCGCCCCGGGTCGCGCGACCACGTCCCCCGTGCCAGGTTGGTACGGGGGACACGGTGCACCATGAGGCAGACGACCGGGCGGTTCAGCGGAAGTCGGGCCATCGCGACGGCAGCGGCCGCCACGCTGGTCGCCCTCGCCGTACCCGCCTGCTCCGCCGGAGCCGACGGCACCCGGGCCACTCCGGGCACCGGATCCCGGGCCCCCGTCCCGACCGCCGTCTCCCCGACGCCGACGCCGACCGGGCCGCCCGCGTCGTCGTACCCCCTCTCCACCGCCCCGCGCACCGTGCCGTCCGTACGCGAGCACGTGCCCGCCCGGGGCCCCGGCTGGAAGCCCGCCCCCGGCGGACGCGTCCTCGTCGCCCCCGCCGACAGCGCCGCCCTGTCCGACGAGGGGAAGCTGCTCGCCGGCGAACTGGGCCTCGGGTACGCCGAGTCGGACCAGAGCGCGCCCGGTGACGTCCGGCTCGGCCTCGCCGCGAAGGGCTCCGGCCCGGCGGAGTCGTACACCCTCACCGTCAAGGACGGCCGGGTCGGGATCACCGGCCCGGACGAGGCGGGCGTCTTCTACGGCACCCGCACCCTCAAACAGGAGATACGCGGCGCCGGTTCGGCCCCCGAGGGCACGGTGAAGGACGCCCCGGCCAAACCGCAGCGCGGACTCAACCTCGACATCGCGCGCAAGTACTTCACCCCGGAGTGGATCGAAGGCCGGCTGCGCGAGATGGCCGACCTCAAACTCAACCAGCTCGGCCTGCACTTCTCCGACGACCAGGCCTTCCGGATCGAGTCCGCCACCCACCCCGAGATCGTCTCGACCCCGCACCTGACCAAGGCCGAGGTGCGCCGGATCAACGCGCTCGCCGCCGCCCTGCACATCGCGGTCGTCCCCGAGATCGACTCGCCCGGACACCTCGGCGCCGTGCTCCGCGTCCACCCCGAACTGCAACTGCGCGACGTGGCGGGCCGGGCCGTCAAGGGCGCCGTGGACATATCCAAGCCGGCGTCGGCCAAGCTCGTGGACGACCTGCTGCGCGAGTACCTGCCGCTGTTCCCGGCGGGCGCCTGGCACCTGGGCGCCGACGAGTACCAGGCCCTGGTGGTCCGCGACCCCCAGGCCTCCTTCCCCGCCCTCGCGAGCGCCGCCCGGGCCCGCTACGGGCCCACCGCCCGGGTCCAGGACCTCGCGACGGGCTGGCTGAACGACCGGGCGGCCGTGGTCCGGCCCTCGGGCAAGGCGCTCAAGGCCTGGAACGACGGCTTCTTCCGGGGCGGCGTCGCCAAGGCCGCCCCGGACATCCAGGCCGAGTACTGGACGGGCAAGGAGATCGGCGCCCGGCCACCGCTGGAGTACCTGGAGGCCGGCCGCAAGGTGGTCAACCTCAACGACGAGTACCTCTACTACGTGCTCGGCGAGCCCAACCAGTTCACGTACCCCACCGGCAAGCGGATCTACGAGCAGTGGACCCCGCTCGTACTGCGCGGCACCACCCCCGTCCCGGCCCGCTACGACCCGCAGGTGCTCGGCGGGCGCCTCGCCGTCTGGTGCGACCTGGCCGCCTCGCAGACCCCGGACCAGGTCGCCGCGGGCATCCGGCTGCCGCTGGCCGCCCTGTCCCAGAAGCTGTGGGACCCCCGCCCGCCGCAGGCCGCCTGGACCGACTTCCAGTCCCTCGCCGGCCGGGTCACCGCCGAGCGGTGACCGGTGCCCGCCGAGCGGTGACCCGCGTCCGTCGAGTGGCAGCGGAGGTCCGTACTCCGCTCGGGCCTGCCCTTCCGCCACCAGCTGAACGCGGCCGGCGTCATCGACACCCTCCAGGAGGTATACGTCACGTAGCGCCGGACGCGAAGCGGGCGGCTACCAGATGGAGTTGACCCACTCCGGGTGGTCGATGAACGGGTTGCGGTTGTGCTGGTAGGTGTCGTAGATGACCTGGTTGCGGCGCTTTTCGAAGGCGTCCGGCGGGTCCATCTGGTTCCACTGCTTCAGCAGGCTGATCCGCCCGAAGAGCGGGGCGGTCCCGTTGTTCACCCTGTCGTTCAGCTCCAGGTCGGCGAAGCCGTCCCCGCCGTCGTAGCGCACCGCCATGTACAGCAGCATCCGCGCGACGTCGCCCTTGACGGCGTCCCGGGGCTCGAAGGAGTCGGCGTCGGTGAAGCTGCCCGGCGCCTGGGCGACGGGGCTGCCGCCCATGTCGAAGTCCTTGTTGCCGCGGGTGCTGTTGACGGTGACGTCCTCGGGACGCAGGTGGTGCAGGTCGGTGCCCGGCCCGGTGGCGGTGCCGAAGTCGCCGTGGCTCTTGGCCCAGACGTGCTCGCGGTTCCAGTCGTCGACCCCGCCGCCGTTGGTGGACTTGGACTGGGAGCGGCCCGAGTAGACCAGGATGACGTTGTTCGGGTTCGCGGGGTCCTGGTCCGTCACCTTCAGCGCGTTCCACACGCCGTCGTAGGTGACCTTGGACTGGGTCTTGATGATGTCGTGCAGCGCGGTCTTCAGCGCGGCACCGGTCTTGCCCGCCGCGGGCGCGTAGTAGTCGTCGACGGTGACCGGGTAGGCCTGGGGAGCGGCCTGCGCGGTGTCGGCGGTGGCGCGGTGCTGGCCGGCGGTGGCGCTGGCCGGTATGAGGAGCAGCGCGGCCGCGGCGAGCCCGGCGGCCCAGGGGGCGGTACGGGAGATTCTCATGACGTGGGGGATACCTCTCTACAAACACCGTTCCCGCCATGGCAGTTGGCGGGGGATCAGGTGGCAGAGCGAGGATCCTATTGTCATGTGCCGAACAAGTAAAAACCATGTGTCCGCCGCGTGGACCTTGGGGTTTGTCCCCGGCGTGCCCCGGGCACGGTAGCGGGTGCCCCCGGCGGCCCCGACGCGGCCGCCGACAGCTCTCACCGGAGTGGCCCATGGCAGTGAAGATCCTCATCGTGACCGGCGACGCGGCGGAGTCCCTGGAGGTGCTCTACCCGTACCAGCGCCTGCGGGAGGAGGGGTACGAGGTGCACATCGCGGCGCCCGCGGTCAAGAAGCTGCGGTTCGTGGTGCACGACTTCGAGGAGGGCTTCGACACCTACACCGAGAAGCCCGGCTACACCTGGCCCGCCGACATCGCCTTCGCGGACGTGGACCCCGCCGAGTACGCGGCCGTCGTCGTCCCCGGCGGGCGGGCGCCGGAGTACCTGCGCAACGACCCGGAGGTGCGGCGGATCCTGGCCGCCTTCGCGAGGGACGACAAGCCGGTCGCGCAGATCTGCCACGGCCCGCTGATCACCGCGGCGAGCGGCGGCCTGGACGGGCGCCGGGTCACGGCCTATCCGGCGCTGGAGCCCGACATGAAGGCGGCCGGGGCCACCTTCCGGGACTCCGAGGCCGTCGTCGACGGCACCCTCGTCTCGGCCCGTGCCTGGCCCGACCACCCCGCCTGGATGCGGGAGTTCCTGACCGTGCTGCGCGGCAAGGCGCCGCTCGCGTAGAGGCGCCGGGGACCGGGGCGGGGGCCGGACGGGGCCCCCGCCCCGGGGTCCGTCAGTGGCCGGTCGTGACCTGGGGGGCCGGCTCGTACTTGTAGTTGGCCGGGCCGAAGTTCTTCTTCACGGCCGCTTCCCAGGAGCCGTCGGAGACCATCTTGGTGATCGCCGTGTTGATCTTCCGCTGAAGGTCGTTGTCGCCCTTCTTGAGGCCGATGCCGTAGTTCTCGTTGCTCATGTTCAGCCCGAGCAGCTTGAACTTGCCCGCGTTCTCCTTGCGCGCCGCGTACCCGGCGAGGATGGAGTTGTCGGTGGTCATCGCGTCGGCGGTGTTGTCCCGGATGGCCACGAGGCACTCCGAGTAGCCGCCGAGCTCCAGGACGCTCGCCTTCGGTGCCAGGTTCTTGCGGATGTTCTCGGCGGAGGTGGAGCCGCTCACCGTGCACAGCCGCTTGTTGTTCAGGTCCTCGGCCTTGGTGATCGAGTTGTCGTCGGCGCGGATCATCAGGTCCTGGTGGGCGACGAAGTAGGGTCCGGCGAACTCGACCTTCTCACGGCGCTTGTCGTTGATCGTGTAGCTCGCGGCGACGAACTTGACCTCGTTGTACTGGATCAGCAGTTCCCGGTCCGAGCTGTAGACCTGCTTGAACTCGATCTCGTTCGCCTTGTAGCCGAGCTCCTTGGCGATGTAGGTGGCCACGTCGACGTCGAAACCGGTGAAGGTGCCGTCGGGCTCGCGCATCCCGATGCCGGGCTGGTCGAACTTGATGCCGATGGAGATGGGCTCCTTGGGGGCCTCACCGCCGCAGCCGGAGGCGGTGGCGGCGAGGGCGATCACCGTGGCGACCGCACCGGCCTTGGGAACCTTCATGCTGAACTCTTTTCCTCGGGAACGCGGAATCCCGGGGGATGACGCGGGAACGGGGGCAGGCGTGCGGAACCGCGGGGGCGCGGGGGCACGTGTATGAGGAAGCTAGGAAGGTGACGGCCGCACCGTCACTACATCTGAGGAAAACTTGAGCATAACGATCCGGTTCAGTCGAGATCTTCCGGCGGATCCGGGGAGTGGCGGGAGAAGGGGGCTGTCCGCAGTGGCGAACGAGGAAATGGGCGCGGCCAGGATCGAGGGCAATGCGCTCCTGCTGGGCGAAGGGGTGCGGATCAGGTTCATTCGGACATTGCGCCTGCCCGAGTCGGGTACGCACGCGCTCCCGCCCGGCCTGGGGGAGTTCCCGCTGCGGCGGGTCGAGGACTACCCGGACACCGTTCCGCCGGAATGGCTCGCCAAGGGCGGCGTGATGCTGCCGGTCTACCTCCGTGAGGCCATGTGGCTCAGCTTCGGCGGCTCGCACGAGCCCGCCGCCCTCCAGGTAGGCGTGGGTAAGGTGTGCGCCGTCTCCGGCAAGCGGTGGACCGGCCGGCTGGAACGCAAGCCGCAGAACTACCTGGTGCTGCCCCGCCAGCCCTGGCTCGACGGGATCAACTCCGGCAAGGGGACGGTGCGCCAGTTCGTCGCCGTGCCGCTCGGCCTCGGCGCCACGGTCGAGGGGCAGGTCACCGGCGAGGAGGTCACCGGCGGCGTGCAGCTCCAGGCGTTCCCGCTCGGCCCCAAGGCCCTGGCCGCCTGGCGGGAGGAGGAGCGGCTGCGGCACGAGAGCGCCGCACCGCAGCAGCTCTTCGGCGGGGGCGGCTACGGTGCGGCGCCCGCCATGCCGCCCGCGATGCCCGCCCCGCCCGGGGCGGCGCCCGTGGCGATGGCCGCCCCCGCCCCGGGCGCCGCACCCGCCCGCCCGGCCGCGCGCCGCGCCCCCGCCCCGGCCATGGGGCTCGGCGTGGGCGGCGCGATGCGCCAGGAGGTCTACCAGGACGACCGGAAGCTCTCCGCCTGGGCCGACCGGCCCGCCGCGCGGGTCTTCGTCCACCTGGTCACGCCGCCCGAATGGCGCCGCATCACGGGTGAGGACGCGCCGCCCTCGCCCGTGGACCGGGCCGCCTACACCCAGGCCGGCCTGCCCTGGTACGACTACTACGACGAGACCGGCACCGACCTCCCGGCGGCCGGTCCCCTCGCCGAGGTCAAGCCCGTGGGCGACTGGATCGGCGACGACCACACGCCCTGGACGCCCCCGGCGCCCGGCCAGGTCCTCCCGCTCGGCAACGCGCCGCGCCCCAGCAAGCCCGTTCAGGACGGGGACTGGTAGCCCGGGGAAGCTTAATCAAACGGGTGATCGATTTTCGGCCGTCGAGCCGTTATGATCACCGTCGGCAAGGCCGTAGCGCAGAGGTCGTCGCGCCCAAGCATCGAGCTGGAGGACGTCGGTTCGAATCCGACCGGTCTTGCCTTTTCTCTCACGTCATGTCGGAACGGCGGCAGCACGGCGCGAAGGCGTGCCGGCCTGCCGCGGCTCCGCGAAGTCGCAGGGTCGCCGGGCGCCGGCGAAGGAACCGGTGGAATGCTGATGACACGGCCGACGCCCGTACGGTGCCCCGCAATCGAGCACCCGGACCTGCCCCTGGCCGACCCCGCGGACCTCGGCCCGCTGCTCGCCCGCCTCGGGCAGGAGCGCCCCGTCGAGGCCGACGAGACCTTCCCCCTCGGCACCCTGCGCCCCGACGGCCGCGTCGATCTCTGCAAGCAGGGCCTCGGCCCCGCCGGCACGGCCCGGCTGCTGCCCGTTGCCCTGACCTCCCCGCACGCCGCGCACCTGCTCCTCGGCACCAACTCCCTGACCGACGGGGGCGCCCGCACCCTCGCGACGGCCCTCGCCGGCGCCGACGGCCGCCACGGGGTGCACACCCTCTACCTCGGCTGCAACCGCATCGGCCCCGACGGCGCGCTCGCCCTCGCCGCAGCCCTCGCGGACGACACCGCCGTCCGCGCCCTCTGGCTCAAGCGCAACCCCCTCCACGAGGACGGCGCCCGCACCCTCGCCGCGCTGCTGCGCCGCAACACCGCGCTGCGCACCCTCGACCTCGTCAACACCGGCATCGGCGCCGACGGCGTACGCCTCCTGCTGGACGCCCTCCGCGACCGCGAGGCACCCCTGGAACGGGTCTTCCTCGGCGGCAACGGGCTCACCGCCGAAGCCGCCCCGCTGCTCGCCGCCCTCATCCGCGAGGCCGGGGTCCGCGAACTGTACGTCCCGGCCAACCACCTCGGCGACGAAGGCACGGCCGTCATCGCCGCCGCGGCCGCCGAAGCCGGCCCCGCACGCCCCGTCCGCCTCGGCCTCGGCGGCAACGGCATCGGCGTCGCCGGAGCACGCGCCCTCGCCGACGCCCTCGGCGGCATCGAGGCCCTCGACCTCGGCCGCACCATGTCCGAGCGCAGCCTCGGCTCCGCCGGCAACGAGACCGGCGACGAAGGCGCGTACGCCCTGGCCGCCGCCCTGCCCGGCAGCCCGCTGCGCCGCCTGGAGCTGCGCCACACCGGCATCACCGGGCGCGGGGCCAGGAGCCTGCTCGCCGCCCTGCCCGAGAACGCCCCGCTGGAGCACGTCGGCCTGGGCCCCGGCACCCCCCGCCGCCTCAAGCGCTCCTTCGCCGAACGGCTGCGCCCCGCCCGGGCCTCCCACCCGGACCTGCGGGCCATCGGGAGCGTGTACCGGTGAGCGAGAACGCCCGCACCACACCGCCCGGCGGGCTCCCGCCCGAGGACGCGGCGGCCTGGCAGCGGATCCGCCGCTACGCCGTGCCCGCCCGCATGATCGAGCGGGCCACCGCACACCGCCTGGCCGGGGACTGGCGCGCCGCCTGCGCCGCCGCCGGCACGGAGACCACCGTCGACCCGGCCGCGCTCGCCGCGGAACACGGCTCCGCCGTCGCCGCCGCGGTCACGGAGGACCTGCGCCACTTCGCCCCCGACCTGCTGCGCTGGCACCTGCCCCGGGTCCTGGGCGGCCGCACCGTCGTCGCCCCCAACCGCCGCGTCGTACTGGCCCGCTACGGCACCGGCTCCGACGCGCCCGTCCTGTACGTCACCACCCGCGCCATGGTGGACGGCCCCCAGCGGCTGCGGCTGCACTGCGCCCCCGTCGACCCGCACGCACGGCGCCACTCCTACGCCTCCTGGGTCACCGAGGACTGGACCCGGGCCCGCTGGTTCTGGGACGCCCGGCACACCGCCGAGCTGCGCGCCAGCGCCGGCCCGGCCGACCGGATCCCCTTCTTCCACCCCGACGGCACCCCGCTGCGCGAGGACGAGCTGCCCACCGCCGACCCCGGCCCCGCCGACCCCGCCGGGCGGGCGGAGTGGGCCGCCGTCCTCCAGTGGCGCGGCGAGAGCGTGGAGGCCTTCGCCGCCGCCGGGATCGCGCTCGACCTGACCCTCCCGCCGAACGCCTACCGCTGGAGCGACGCCGTCGCCGCGCTGAAGGGCGCCGCGCTGGACCCGGCCCTGCTCGCCGCCGGGGTACGCCGCCTCGCCGCGGCCGGCGCGGGCGACCGGTTCACGTTCGCCCCGCACTGGCGCTGCATGCTGCTGGTGGAACCCGCCGGCCCCGACGGCGCGCTGCGGGCCCGGCTCGTGGACTCCTCCGAGGTGCGCGACGTGCCCCGGCTGCCCGACCAGGCCTGGCGGCCGCTGCCCGACCTCCACCTCGTACGCACCGGCCGGACCGCCCCGCGCGAGCTGCACCCCCTCGTCACCGCCGCCCTCTTCCCCGCCGCCGGACCGGCCGGCGGGCCGCCCGGCCCCGCCGCGCCCCGGACCGTCCGGGTGCGCTGCGTCGGCGAGTGGCACGAGGTGCGCTCCCGGGGCGGCGTGCTCGAACTCCCGCACAGCGCCGAGGAGCAGCAGCGCGAGCGCGCCCTGCGGGCCTTCGGCGGCGAGGTCGCCGGCTGCTTCGCCGTCCGCGAGGCCTGGGCCTGTGGCAAGGGCCGGCTGCCGCGCGCCCTGCGCGCCGAGCGGCGGGAGCTGTTCGAGCGCGTCCAGCACGGCGACACCGCCGGGGTGCTCGCGCTCCTCGACGCGGGGCTGGACCCGCGGGTGCGCAACGGCAGGGGCCAGGGGCTGCTGCACCTGCTGCCCTTCGTACGGCACGAGGAGCTGCTGCCCAGGCTGCTGGAGGCCGGACTCGGCCTGGAGGAGCAGGACGACTTCGAACGCACCCCGCTGCAGTCCGCCGTCCAGAACGGCGGTACCGCGTCCCTGGTCCGGGCGCTCCTCGCGGCCGGCGCCCGTACCGATGTCGTCGACGACATGGAGCTGTCCCTGGGCCAGGTGGTGTCCCGCTACAAGCGGACCGACCTGACCTTCCTGAAGGAACTCGTCGAGGAGCGCCACCCCGGCATCAACTTCGAGGAGTACGACGAGTTCATGGCCGAGCGCGCCGAATGGGGCGACTTCGAGGACGACGACTACGAAGAGGACGGCTACGCCGAGACGGGTGACCCGGCCGCGGACGGCTCCGGCCCGGGCGTCTCCGGCCCGGGCGTCTCCGGGGCCGCCGGTCCGGAGGCCGACGAGCCGGGAGCGGCCGGCGACTCGGGAGCGGGGGGCGCGCGCACCGCGGCCGGTTCCGCCGGTGACGGGGAGGTCCGGGCATGAGCACCGCACCCCCGCCCGCGCTGGCCGCCGCCGACGAGCTCGGCGCCCGCCTCGGCGCCACCCGTACCGAGCCCGCCGCCAACCACCAGCTGGAGGCCCTCGCCCTCGCGGTGACGGCCAATCAGCCCGTCCTGCTCTGGGGCGAACCCGGCATCGGCAAGTCCGCCGGCATGCAACGGCTCGCCGCGTCCCTCGGGGTCGCCCTGGAGACCGTCGTCGCCAGCGTCCACGAGCCCTCCGACTTCGCCGGCCTGCCGATCGTCGGCGACGACCCCGCCACCACCGGCGTGCCCATGGCCCCGCCGGACTGGGCGGTGCGCCTGGCCCGCACCGGACACGGCCTGCTCTTCTTCGACGAGCTCTCCTCCGCCCCGCCCGCCGTACAGGCCGCCCTGCTGCGCGTGGTCCTCGAACGCCGGGTCGGCAGCCTGGAACTGCCCGCCTCCGTACGCATCGTCGCTGCCGCCAACCCGCCCGCCAGCGCGGCCGACGGCTGGCACCTCAGCGCGCCCCTCGCCAACCGCTTCGTCCACCTCGACTGGACGCACGACCCGCGCACCGTGGCCCGCGGCATGGCCGGGACCTGGCCCGAGACCGTCCTCCCCGCGGTGAACCCCGCCCGCTCCGCCGGTGCGGTCGCCCGCGCCCGGGGCGCGGTGTCCGGCTTCCTCACCGCCCGCCCCGGTCTGGTCCACCACATGCCGGACGACGCCGAGGCCCGGGGCAGGGCCTGGCCCTCCCCGCGCACCTGGGAGATGGCGCTGCGCCTGCTGGCCACCGGCTACGCGGCCGGCGCGGGCCGCGAGGCGCTGTCCGCCGCCCTCACCGGGGCCGTCGGCGACGGAGCCGGCCTGGAACTGCTGACCTACCTGGAGCACCTGGACCTGCCCGACCCGGAGCGGGTGCTGGCCGACCCCGCGGCCTTCGCGCTGCCCGAGCGCGGGGACCGGCAGCTGGCCTTCCTCATCGCGGTCGTCGCCGCCGTCCAGGCGGAGCCCACCCGCCCCCGCTGGGAGGCCGGCTGGGAGGTCCTCGCCAAGGCCGTCGACGCGGGCGTGCCCGACGTGGCCGCGCGGGCCGCCGCCGACCTCGCGGCGATGCGCGACCTGTCCTGGCCCGTCCCCGCGGGGATCGACGCCTTCGTGGAACTGCTCCAGCTGGCCGGGGCCCTGCCCGGCGCCCGCTGAGAGGCGGGCCGCGCCGGTGGACGTCCCGCTCGACCGGGCCAGGCTGCTCGCCGCCCGCTATGCGGCCGCCGAGGCCCGGCCCTACCTCGCCTCCGCCCTGTACGCGCTGACCGTCGTCCCCTCCCCGGGCCCGTCCGGGGTGCGGACGATGGGCGTCGACCGGCACTGGCGCTGCTACGTGGCGCCGGAGTTCGTGGCACGCACCCCCGTCCCCGAACTGTCCGGGGTGTGGATCCACGAGGTGGCCCACCTGCTGCGCGACCACCACGGGCGCGCCGACCGGCTGCCGCCCGCCGACCAGCGCGACCCGGTCCGGATCAACATCGCCCAGGACTGCGAGATCAACGACGACCTCCTCGCCGACGGCCTGGTCCTGCCGGCCGGCCGCATGGAGCCGGGTCGGTTCGGCCTGCCGGAGGGCGGGATGTTCGAGGGCTACCTGCCCGGCATCCCGCCGACGCCCCCGCACGCCGTGGACTGCGGCTCCGGCGCGCACGGCAGGCAGGCGCCCTGGGAACTCGGCGGCGGCGACGGCACGGCCCGGATCGGCCCGGTCGAGGCGGAGGCCCTGCGCCGCCAGACCGCCCAGGCCGTACGCGCCCACCTGCGCTCGCGGGGCCGGGGGAGCGTGCCCGCCGGTTGGGAGCGCTGGGCGGAGCAGGTGCTGGAGCCGGCCGTCGACTGGCGGCGCGCCCTGTCGGGGGCGGTGCGGGAGGCCGCCGCCTGGGCCGCGGGGGCGGTGGACTACACCTACCGGCGGCCCTCGCGCCGCACGCCCGCGCTGGGCGGCCGGGTGGTGCTGCCGAGCCTGCGCCGGCCGCTGCCCCGGGTGGCGGTCGTCATCGACACCTCGGGCTCCATGGGCGACGCGGAACTCGCCGCCGCCCTCGCCGAGGTCACCGGGGTGCTGCGCGAGGTCGGCGTGGGCGGCAACCGGGTCACCGTCCTCGCCTGCGACGCCGACGTGCACGCCGTGAGCCGGGTCGCCAGTGCCGGGGAGGTGACCCTGGCCGGGGGCGGCGGCACCGACATGCGGGTGGGCATCGCGGCCGCGCTGGCCCGGCCGGACCGGCCCTCGATCGTGGTCGTGCTGACCGACGGCCACACCCCCTGGCCCGCGCAGCCCCCGTCCTGCCGGCTGATCGCCGCACTGATCGGGGCGCGGGCACCCCGGCCCCCGGGCTGGGTGGAGACCGTACGCCTGGACCCGGCCGAACCGGGCCGCTGACCGGGCGGTGCCGCGAACTGGCCGGTTGTGTACGGTCGTTCGCACGGTGATCACGGCCGCGTGGCAGCATGGCGACGGACAGCACGGCGAGGCGGCCGGAGCGGCCACGCGGAGGGGGAGTTCGGTGAGCGGAGTACGCAAGAGCCTGGCCAGGGTGGAGATAGCGCTGCGCTGGGACCCCAGCCCCGCGGGCACGCCCGCGAACGACCTGGACATCGTCGCGGCCGTGTACGGCGCCGCGGACCCGTACGGGGAGCCCGTCTACCTCGTCCACTTCGGCAGCCGCGCCCCCGACGGGACCATCACCCTGGCCCGGGACAGCCGCACCGGCCAGGGCTTCGGCTTCGACGAGGTGATGACGCTCGAACTGGACCGGCTGGCGCCCGAGCTGGGCCGGGTGGTGGTCGGCGTGGTGATCCAGGACGCAGGGTCCGCCGCGGCGCCGGACCGCAAGACCTTCGCCGCCGTCGGCGGCACGGGGCTGCGCGTCCGCGAGGGGTACACCGACCTCGCCACGACCGACTTCGCGGAGCTCGCCGGGGCCACGGCGGCCACCGTCGCCGAGTTCACCCGGGACGGCGCGGGCGGCTGGACGCTGGACGCGCGCACGCGCGGCTTCGACGCGGACCCGCAGGAGTACGCCCGGGTCATGGGCGCGGTACGCGGCTGAGGGCGGGTGCCGGTGCGTCCGTACCGGACCGGGCGGCGGTCACCCTGCTCGGGAGTGGCCGCCGCCCCGTCCGGGTGGCGCGCTGCCACCGTCCCCACGAGGCAGCGCGAGTGGGTCGCCGTCCGGTCATCGTGAACGGCGGCCCACCGGTTCAGGGGGTCAGGGGTTCGGCGGGCCGATGCCCAGCGCGGGCAGCAGCGCCGCGTCCACGAACCTGACCAGGTAGTCGGCGTCCGCGTACCGGCCCTCCAGCACGGGCCGGATCCGCAGGACGCCCATCAGCTGCGCCGGCAGGAACTCCACGGCCGGGTGGTCCGCGGCGAGCTCCCCGCGCGCCACGGCCCGCTCGACGATCGCGTCGAAGGCCGCCAGCTCGGGCTCCGCCAGCGCCTCGCGCAGCGCCGCCTGGAGCTCCTCGTCGGCGAAGACGGCCACCCCGAGCGCCTGGGTGAGCCGGGTGTCGGGGCCCGAGGTGCCGGCCGCGATCCGGGCGGCCTCGCGGAGGTCCCCGGCGAGGGTCCCGGTGTCCACGTCCGCCAGGGTCCGCTCCCCGCGCCGGGTGCGGCCCGCGCGCAGGGCGGCGGCGACGAGCCGGGGCTTGGTCCGCCACTGCCGGTAGAGCGTGGACTTCCCGCAGCAGGCCCGGGCGGCGATTCCCTCCATGGTCAGGGCCTCGTAGCCGTGCTCGCGCAGCTGGTCGAGGACGACGTCGTAGAACTCCTGCTCGCGCTCCGGGCTGATCTTGGAGCGGCGCGCGGGGCCCTGCGGCGTCGACGTCATGGGGTGGGGTTCTCCTCGCGGGATCCAGCGGTGGGTCCGTGCTCCGAGTGTACGGCCATCCGAGCTTATCGGGACACCAGCGTATCGATACGCTGATGTATCGATACACTGGCGTGTCGACAGGAACCGAAAGAAGCGAGACCGGGGGATGACCTCCCAGACCACACCGGACCGGCCACCGGCCGGGAAGAGCGACTCACGCCGGCGGCTCATACGCGAGCTGCTGCTCGTCGCGGGACTGTTCGCCGCCTACAAGGCGGGCCGGACGCTCTCGACGGGCCGCACCGACGAGGCCTTCCGCAACGCCGCCCGGGTGTGGGACGCCGAACGCGCCCTGCACCTGCCCGGAGAGGGCGCCGTCCAGCGGCTGCTGCTCCACTCCGACGCCGTCGTCCACACCGCCAACACGTACTACGCGGCCGTGCACTTCCCGGCGACCGCCCTGTTCCTGGTCTGGCTGTACCTGCGCCGCCCCGGGCACTACCTGTGGACCCGCCGCGTGCTCGCCGTCCTCACCGCCGCCGCCCTCGTGCTGCACCTCTCCTTCCCGCTCGCGCCGCCCCGGATGCTGGACGCCGCACGGCTCGTGGACACCGCCCAGGTGTACGGGCCGAGCGTCTACGGAACCGCCCCGGAAGCCGACACCATGGCCAACCAGTTCGCCGCGATGCCCTCGCTGCACTTCGGCTGGGCACTGATGCTGGCCCTCGGGATGATCGCCGCGACCCGGTCCCGGTGGCGCGCCCTGTGGCTGCTGCACCCGCTGGTGACCCTGCTCGTCGTCGTGGGCACCGCCAACCACTACTGGATCGACGCCGCCGTCGCCACCCTGCTGCTGGGCGCGGCCCTGCTGCTGGTCCCGCGCCCGGCCCCCGCCGACGCCGCGCCACCGGTACGGGGCCTGCCGCGCCCCCGCCCGGCACCCGACGCCGCACCCGACGCCGCGGGCCACCCCGCTCCCGCGCCCGTCCCCGCCGGAGGCGACCGGTGAACGCCACCCTCCTCGCCGTCGCCCTCTGCCTCGCCTCCGCCGCCACCTACGCGGCCGCCGCCGTCGCCCAGGAACGCCTCGCCCGCCGGGCCGTCGCCCGCAGCGCCCGGGCCCTGCTCGGCAACGGCGCCTGGTGGTGGTCGGCCGGACTGAACGCCGCCGCCGCACTGCTGCACGCCGCCGCGCTGCGCTACGGCCCGCTGACCCTGGTCCAGCCGCTGGGCGCGCTCACCCTGGTGGCCGCCGTCCCGCTGGGGGCCCGCGGCGCCGGGCGGCGGGTCGCCGCCACCGAGTGGCGCGGCACCCTGGCCACCGTCGCCGGCCTCGGGCTGCTGCTGCTCCCCGCCTCCGGCCCGGCCCCCGACGACACCCTCACCCTGGCCGAGGCGCTCGCCGTGTCCGGAGCCACCGTCGCCGTGATCCTGCTGCTCACCGCCCGCAAGGACCCCGGCCCGGGGCTGCGCCACGCCACCGCCTCCGGGCTGGCCTCCGCCGTCGCCTCCGCCCTGACCCAGACCGTCGCCGTCGCCGGCGGCCGGGGCGGGGCGCTGCTCAGCGGCCGGGTGGTCACCGTGGCCCTGCTCGTGGTGGTCTTCGCCGTCGGCGGGATGCTGCTCTCGCAGCGGGCCTACCGGGGCGGCCTCGGCGCCCCGCTCGCCGTGGTCAACCTGGCCAACCCGCTCGCGGCCGCCGCGATCGGCATGATCCTGCTCGGCGAACGCCTCCAGGGCGGCGCCCTCGGCATCCTGCTCGCCGCCGCCGGAGGCCTCGCGGCCACCCGCGGGGTCCTGCTGCTCACCCGGGGCGCGCCCGCCGCGCAGCCCGCCGAAAGCCGCCCCGTACCGGCCGGCCATGTGACAGCATGATCGGCATGGACGACCGTTCGTACCTCTCCCTCTGGTCCAGGAACTCCGTGCTGTCCATCGGCTCGGTGGGCTCGGTGCTCTCCATCGGCTCGGCGGGCAGCTTCCTCTCCGTCGCCTCCGTCGGGTCCGCGCTCTCGGTCGGCTCCACCGCCTCCTGGCTGAGCGCGGGATCCGCCTTCTCGGCCCGCTCCACCCTCTCCCTCTTCGCCTACCGCTCCCGGGGCGGCGTCGCGGTGGCCGGCGCCGTCGCGGGAGCGGCCGCGGCCGCCGCACTGTGGCGGGCCCGCCACCGCTGAGAACCGCCGGGCCCCCGCTGGCGTCCTCAGGGGCACGGACGCACACGACGAGCGGAGAGAACGGCATGGGCATCATCGGCTGGATCATCCTGGGCCTGCTGGCCGGCGGCATAGCCAAGATCCTGCTCCCCGGCCGCGACCCGGGCGGCTTCATCGTCACCACCCTCATCGGCGTGGCCGGCGCCTTCATCGGCGGCTGGCTCTCCGCGAAGTTCCTCGACCGCCCGATCCAGGCCCAGTTCTTCGACCTCGCCACCTGGGGCTCGGCCATCGTCGGCTCCCTCGTCCTGCTCGTCGGCTACCGCGTCCTCTTCGGCAACTCCCGCCGCTGAGCGCCCGCCCGAGGACACCTCCTAGGCTGGGCCCCGCGCGACGTACGAGATGCGAGGAGCCCGGAACCCCATGAGCCCCACCCCGATCCCCACCGCCGACCTGTACGACGAGCACGGCGAGGACCTCGGCATCTGCGCCGTCCAGTTCCGCCGGATCGGCGGCCGGCACCTGTACGCCGGACCCGTGCGCACCGTCCGCTGCCACGAGGACAACGCCCTGCTGCGCGAGCTCCTCCACACCCCCGGCGAAGGCGCCGTCCTCGTCGTCGACGGCGGCGGCTCCCTGCGCACCGCACTGGTCGGCGACCTCATCGCCGGCGCCGCCCACGCCTCCGGCTGGGCCGGGCTGATCGTCAACGGCGCCGTCCGCGACAGCGTCGCCCTCGGCGCCCTGGACCTCGGCGTCCAGGCGCTCGGCACCTGCCCGCGCAAGAGCGGCAAGACCGGCGAGGGCGCCGTCGACGAGCCCGTCACCATCGGCGGGGTCACCTTCCGCCCGGGCGACACCGTGTACGTGGACGACGACGGCGTCGTGGTCCTGCCCGCCGCGCACTGACCCGTCGGTTTCGCGCCACCCGCCGGCCCCGGCCCTGGCGGCGGCGGGCCGCCAGGGGTTTCACTGCGGGCCCATGAGACGACACAGGATCATGGGCCTGCTCGGCACGCTCACCCTCGCCGCCGGCGCCCTGGCCGGCCCCGCGGCCGCCGCCGGCACCCCCGCGGCCGCGCCCCCGGCCGCCACCACCGGCCCCGTCCCGCCCGCCGAGTTCGGCACCGACTGGCACGACCCGCTCACCGCCGCCCCGCCCGTCGAACACCCCGCCACCCGCTCCTGCGAGGTGACGCTGGCCGAGGCCCAGTTCCGCGACTTCACCCCCTACAAGGGGACCTACACCCCGCCCGCCGGCTGCGGCCGCTCCGACTGGGCCAAGGCCGTCCTGCGCCTCGACGGCAAGGTCAAGGGCCGCCAGTACGACCGCCTCGGCAACCTCACCCTCGGCGGCGTGGAGATCCTGCGCACCTCCACCCCCGAACCCTCGCCCGAGGGCATCGAGTGGTCCGTCGAGAAGGACGTCACCCGCTACCGCGACGTCCTCGGCCGCCCCGGACCCGTCGAGATGCTGATCGGCAACGTCGTCAACGACACCTACACGGGCGTCATCGACGTCAAGGTCACCCTGACCCTCTACGCCGCCGACCGGCACACCCCGGCACCCGACACCCCCGACCGGGTCCTGCCGCTCACCTCCCCGGCGGTCACCACCCCCCGCAACACCGAACGGCTCCTCGCCGAGGTGTACGCCACCGGCTCCGGCGGCGGCTGCGAGGAGTACTGGTACATGACGGTCCCCGACGCCGCGCCCTACTCCTGCAAGGCCGCCGACGGCCCCTACCGCGAGGTCCGGATCGCCGTCGACGGACAGCTCGCCGGCCTGGCCGCGCCCTTCCCGACCGTGTGGACCGGAGGCTGGTCCAACCCCTTCCTCTGGTACGTCACCCCCGGCCCGCGCGCCTTCGACGTCCAGCCGATCGTGTACGACCTCACCCCCTACGCCGCCCTGCTCAACGACGGCCGGGAGCACCGCGTCGAGGTCTCCGTCGCCGGCGTCCCGGCCGGCCAGGCCGGCTGGAGCACACCGGCCAACCTGCTGCTCTGGCAGGACCACGGCCGCCAGGTCGTCACCGGTGCCCTGACCCGCCACGAGGAGGGCGCCCCCACCGGCTCCTCCCGCTGGACCCCCGCCGCCCCCGGCGGCGAACACCGCCTGGACACCGACGGCGCCCACCGCCTCACCGTCGCCGGGCACCTCGACACCTCCCACGGCCGGATCACCACCACCGTCACCCGCGCCGTCTCCCACACCTCGGCGCACCGCTGGACCGACGGCGAGAACCGCGACGCCCTCACCGCCACCTGGACCGACGAGGACAGCGTCACCCGCGGCCCCACCACCACCCGCACCGCACGCACCTACACCATGGACGGCGAGACCACCCTCGCCGCCGGGGACCGGCTGCGCACCGTCCTGACCCTCGGCGACCGGGCCGACACCACCACCCTGCGCGGCGGCCGCCAGACCGGCCGCACCCTCCTCGACGACCGGTACACGGGAGACGCCTCGTACACGGCGAACGTCCCGCGCGACCAGCGGCACGCCGTCGGCACCTCCACCGAGCGCTACCGCCTGTACGGGACGGGCACCGGCCGCGGCTGCTACGACCGTACGGTCTCCACCGCGCAGGGCACGCTGACGGAGGACCGCCTCCGCTGCTGACGGTGGCGGGGCCTACGATGACCGCCCATGGAGAACAGTGAGGCCGGCAGACGGCTGATCGACGGCCGTTTCGAACTCATCGACCCCCTGGGCGCCGGAGGCATGGGCACGGTGTGGCGCGCCCGCGACATCGCACTGCACCGCGAGGTCGCCCTCAAGGAGGTGCGCCCGCCGGACCCCGCCACCGCCGCCGCGCAGCCGGACCTCGCCGTCCAGCTGCGCGAGCGGGCCATCCGCGAGGCGCGGGCCCTGGCCCGCCTCGCCCACCCCAACGTGGTGACGATCCACCACATCGTGGAGCCCGCCCCGGGCACCGAGGGCCACCCGTGGATCGTGATGGAGCTCCTCAAGGGCGGCTCCCTGCACGACCGGCTCGCCGCCGGACCGATGCCGCTGCCCGAGGTGGTGCGGCTCGGGCTCGACATCCTCTCCGCGCTGCGCGCCGCGCACGCCGAGGGCGTCCTCCACCGGGACGTCAAGCCGGCCAACGTCCTGCTGCGGCCCGACGGGGCGGGCGTACTGACCGACTTCGGCATCGCCGCCCTGCACGGGGCGACCGCCCTCACCTCCACCGGCGTCCTGATCGGCTCGCCCGAGTACATCGCCCCCGAGCGGTGCCGGGGCGAGGAGGGCCTGGCGGCCTCCGACCTGTGGTCGCTCGGCATGATGCTGTACGTGGCCGCCGAGGGGACGCACCCGCTGCGCCGTGCCACCAGCCTGGCCACCGTCGTCGCCGTCCTCGACGAGCCGATCCCGGCGCCCGTGCGCTCGGGCCCGCTGGGACCCGTACTGGAGCGGCTGCTGGTCCGCGATCCCGCCGCGCGGCCCGACGGCGCCGAACTGGAAGCACTGCTCCGGGGTGCGAGCACCGCTCTCGACGCGGGTGCCGGAGCCGCTGCCCCCGCCGCCGGTCCGGCCCCGGCCCCGGTCGCGGGCCCCGGCCTGTACGGGCCGCCCCCCACGGCCTCCGGCACCCGGCCCTTCACCCCCGGCGGCGGCTCCCCGTACGGGCCCACCGCCCCCGTCCCCGCCCCCGTCCCGGCCCCCGCCCGGGGCCGCGGCCGCGCTGCCCTGATCGGCGGCGTCCTCGCGCTGGCCCTCGCCGGCGGCGTCACCGGGCTCGTCCAGGCCCTGCCCGACGGCACGTCCGGCGACCCCGGCGCCAAGGTCTCCACGGCCTCCGCCCCGGCCACCAACGCCGCCCAGCCGCCCGTCACCCCCAGGGCCGCCACGCCCAAGCCGCAGGGCACCCCCGCCTCGGCCGCCAAGGGCAGCCTCCTGACGCCCGACAAGGTCCGTACCGTCATCGAGGCGTTCAAGCAGAAGACCGGCACCACCACCTTCGTGGAGATGACCGTCTACGAGGGGTACGTGCTGGCCTCCATCCCCACCGCCCCCGGCGCCGACACCTACGACCGGTACGAGTACCGCGACGGCCAGGTCAAGAACGACGGACCCGGCGGCACCGTCAAGCCGGACGAGCCGCCCATCGACATGGCGGCCGTCAAGTGGGACGCCCTGCCGGGCCTCCTGGAACGGGCGCAGCAGGAACTGGGCGTCACCAAGCCCACCTCCCGCTACGTCATCATCGAGCCCTGGATCTTCGACGCCTCCGCCTCCATGCGCCCCTACCTCACCGACGAGTACGGGCGCGGCGGCTACGTGCACGCCGACACCCAGGGCAACGTGAAGAAGGTGTACCGCTCCTGACATCGTGTAGCCGTACACGCGCACCGGTACGCGCACCCCGTACGCGCACCCGCGTACGGCAGACACGGTCCAAGGAGCACGGTCCCCCATGCCCAGCTGGCGCAGCACCCTCACCCAGGCCGGGATAACCGACCCCCGGCTGCGGGCCGACCACACCCACGCCGCCCGCCGGGTGCTGCGCCGCGAACCGGCCCCGTACCTCACGCTGCGCCTGCTCGCCGCACCGCCCCTGGTGCCCTGGCTCTCCACGGGCCTCGCCTTCATGAACCTGGTCGACGACGTCGCCGAGACCGGCACCCCGGCCGTGCGGGCCGCCGGACTCGCCGCGCTGGCCGGCCGCGTCGAGTCGGCCCTGGCGACCGGCGACAGCCCCGACCCGCTGCTGCGCGCCTACGCCCACGCCGTCCGCTGCAGGGGCCTGCCGGACCACTGGATCACCCGCTTCCTCGACGGCGCTGCCACCGCCGAGGCCGCCTTCGACGGCTTCGCCGCCGAGGAGGACTTCCAGGCCTACCTCGACGCCTACGCCTGGCCCGGGATCATGGTCTTCACCGGGCTCCAGTACCAGGGCGGACCCGACCCCGCCCAGGCGGCGGGCTGGCGCGCCTTCGTGGACGCCGCCCAGCGGGTCGACTTCCTCGCCGACCTGGCCGGCGACCTCGCCGAGGGGCGGCTCTGCATCCCGCGCTCCCGCCTCGCCGAGCACTCCGTCACCCGCGCCGACCTCGAACAGGCCCGCGAGACCCCGGAGGTACGCGCCCTCCTCGCCGCCGAGTGCGCCCGCGCGCGCACCGCCCTCGCCGCGGCCGGGGGCGTCCTCGACCTCACCGAGCCCGGCCTGCGGCCGGTGGTCGCCGCCATGACGGAGCTGATGGGACACCAGCTGGCCGCGGTGGAGAAGGCCGGCACCGGCGCCCTGCGCAAGGACGTCGGCTACGGCCTGGCCGCCCCCGTGGGCACCCTGGTCCGCGCACTGCGGCGCCGGTGACCTCGACCCGCGGTGACATTTGTACTGCTCAGGACCGTACGGCCGGATCTGCCGCCGCCCCGCCCCGGTACCTAACGTGAAGGACATGACAGAGCACACCCGAACGGGCGGCACGAGGACGGAAGAGGGACCGGACATGCGGGGCAAGGGGGCGGCGGCCGACCGGAAGGCCGACCGGAAGGCCGAATGGGCCGCCCGCAAGGCGGAATGGCGGGCGAGCGAGAAGGCCCGCAAGGCGCGCGGGGAGGCCCCCGACTACGGCAGCGGCCCGATGGGCCCGCCCAACGCCTTCACCCTGCTGCCCTGGCTGCTCCTGGGCATGGGGGCGATCTCCAACATCGTCCACGGCGAGACCCCCGACCCCTGGGTCGGCGTGGCCGGCCTGCTGGTCTTCAACTCCCTCTACGTCACCCTGGTCTTCCGGGCCTTCCACAAGCCGGCCCGGGAGGCCGTCGCCACCCGCTGGTGCCTGGGCGCCCTGGCCGCCGTCACCTGCGCCATGGCCGGCGGCTACGGCGGCGACTGGCTGCTCTTCTTCCCGCTGCTGGGCCTCGCCACCGGCGCGGTGGTCCGGGGACGCGGGCTCGCCCCGGTGATGTTCACCGTCACGGCCGTCGCCGGAGTCGTCGCGGGGCTGTGGGAGGGCTGGGACGCGCTCGGCATCGTCTACGGGACCTTCCTGTCCGGCATGGTCACCGCCGCCATCCTCGCGCTGGCCGAGACGGTACGGGAACTGCGCGAGACCCGGCAGGAACTGGCGCGGGCCGCCGTCGACCAGGAGCGGCTGCGCTTCTCCCGGGACCTGCACGACCTGCTCGGTCACACCCTGTCGGTGATCGTGGTGAAGTCGGAGGCGGCCCGCCGGATCGCACCGCGCGACGTGGACGCCGCCCTCGACCAGGTCCGCGACATCGAGTCGGTGGGCCGGCAGGCGCTCACCGAGATCCGGGAGGCCGTCACCGGCTACCGCGAGGCGAGCCTGGCCGCCGAGCTCGACCGGGCCCGCGCCGCGCTGACCGCTGCCGGCATCGAGCCCGTCGTACGCCAGTCCGGGCCCCCGCTGCCCCCGCAGACGGCGGCCCTGCTGGGCTGGGTGGTCCGCGAGGCCGCCACCAACGCCGTCCGCCACAGCGGTGCCTCCCGCTGCGAGATCGAGCTGGACGGCACCGGGGACCGGGTCCGCCTGGTGATCACGGACAACGGTACGGGCGCAGTAGGCTCGACCCCGTCGGGCTGCGGGCTGACGGGCCTGCGCGAACGCCTCGCCGCGTCGGGAGGCACGCTCACCACGGGCCCGGCGGCGGACGGCGGTTTCCGGGTCACCGCCGGGCTCCCGGCGGATCCGGCCGCAGGAGGGGACGGAACGCACTGATGGTCAGGCTGCTGCTGGCGGAGGACCAGGGCATGATGCGGGGCGCGCTCGCCCTGCTGCTGGGGCTGGAGGAGGACTTCGAGGTCGTGGCCCAGGTGGGCGCCGGGGACGAGATCCTGCCCGCCGCGCTGGAGGCCCGGCCCGACGTGGCCCTGCTCGACATCGAGCTCCCGGGTCTCAGCGGCCTCGACGCCGCCGCGGAGCTGCGCACCCGGCTGCCGGACTGCCGGGTGCTGATCCTGACCACCTTCGGCCGGCCCGGCTACCTGCGCCGGGCCATGGAGGCCGGGGCCGCGGGGTTCCTCGTCAAGGACGGGCCGGTGGAGGAGCTGGCGGTGGCGGTCCGCCGGGTACTGGCCGGGGAGACCGTGATCGACCCGGCGCTCGCGGCCGCCGCGCTGGGCGCCGGCCCGAATCCGCTGACCGCGCGCGAGACCGACGTGCTGAACGCCGCCGCCGACGGGGCCACGGTGGCCGACATCGCCGGCCGGGTGCACCTGTCCGAGTCGACCGTGCGCAACTACCTCTCGGCGGCCATCGGCAAGACCGGCACCCGCAACCGGATGGAGGCCGTCCGCGCGGCCCGCCGCCAGGGCTGGCTCTGACGGCCCGTCGGCCGGGTTCCTAGTAGGCGCCGTTGACGTTGTCGATCGATCCGTAGCGGGCGGCGGCGTAGTTGCAGGCCGCGGTGATGTTGGCGACCGGGTCGTACGAGTCCAGGGGCGTTCCGGGGACGTGGTAGGCGCGGAAGGTCGGGTCGATGACCTGGAGCAGGCCCTTGGAGGGGATGCCGTTGCGGGCGTTGATGTCCCAGTTGTTGATGGCCAGGGGGTTGCCCGAGGACTCCCGCATCACGTTACGGTGGATTCCGTTGTAGCTGCCGGGAATTCCGTGCCGGGCCATGATGGCCAGCGACTGCCGGATCCAGCCGTCGAGGTTGTTCGCGTAGACCGGGGTGGCCGGCTTGGCGGCGGGCTTCACGGCGGCCGCGCGGGCCGCCGCGCCGAGGCTCAGTTTCAGGCCGGGACGGATCACCGAGGGATCGGAGCCGATGGTGCTCCGGTTGGCCTCGTAGAGCGCCTGCCAGCCGCCGCTCACGGAATGCGCGGAGGCGATCTTCGAAAGGGTGTCACCGCCGACCACCGAATAGGTCAGGGCTGCCGCCGCCTTTTGCACGGACGCCTTTTCCGTGGCCGACTTCTCGACCGACGGCTGCACCGCGGTGGCCTTCTCCACGGCCGCCTTGACGAGCGAGGCGGGCTGCGTGCCGGTCGCCCCGGCCGTCGTGGCGCTGATCAGAGGGAGGGCGAGAGCCGCTCCACCCGTGCCGGCGACCGCCAGCTTGCGGGCGATCCAGTGCTGCTTCGGCCGACGGTGCTTGCCGTGTCGGGGCATGGCGCTGTTCCTCACGTGGGGGTACGGGAGAGCCCCGGCGGCGGCCGGATTCGGCAGTCGGCCGCGGGGAGTGAGGTGACCGTAGGCGAGCGCGCGGCGCGGGAACAAGACACGAATTCCACCGGGAGATCGACTTCTCGGGCATTGCGCGGTAATTGACCATGAATTGCGGATCAAGGAACGGCCGATTTCCTTTCCGGGGAAAGGGAATCGGCCGTTCCGGATGAATTGATGTTGTTCGGCCCCGCGTGACCCACATCACGGGTCCGGCAGGTTTGGGTCCGCCTCGCGCAATACGGTCAATTGGCGGCCCGATACTGCCGATTCGGGCGACCGGTACGAGGGTGCCGAAGTGTGCCCAACCAGGCATTTCGGGCGCTCGTCGGCCTGGCCCGGCTCCTCATCGGCCTGGTCCGGCCCCTCGGAGGGAGGCCAGCGCCTCCAGGGTGGCGTCCACGGCCCGCCCGGACGCGGGCAGCAGGGGCAGGCGCACGTCCGGGGCGGGGATCCGGCCCTGTGCGTGCAGCACGCCCTTGACCACCGCCGGGTTGGGCTCCGCGAAGGCCGCCGCCGACACCCGTGCCAGCCCGTGCCCCAGCTCCCGGGCCCGCCCGACGTCACCGGCCCGCCAGGCCGCCGCGAGCTCCACGAACCGCCCCGTCGCCAGATGGGCCGAGGCGAGCACCGCCCCCGAGGCGCCGAGCGCCAGCATCGGGGACACGTACGCGTCGTCCCCGGCCAGGACCGAGAACCCGTCCGGCAGCCGGCCCAGCAGCGCCACCGTCTCCGCGTCGATCCCGCCCGCGGCGTACTTCACCCCCGCCACCCCGGCCAGCGAGCCCAGCGCCCGCAGCGCGTCCGCGTCCAGGGGCCGCCCCGTCCGGTACGGGACGTGATAGACGATCAGCGGCACTGGGCTCACCTCCGCCAGCCGCGCGAAGTGGGCCAGCACCCCCGCCGCCGAGGGCCGTACGAACGACGGCACCGTCACCAGCGCCGCCCGGGCCTGTGGCCACCGCGCCAGCCGCGCCAGCGACGCCTCGCTCGCCCGGGTCCCGCTCGCCCCCGCCCCCACCGTGAGCGGCACGCCCCTCTCCCCGCAGACCCGCGCGCAGATCCCGGTCACCAGGTCCCGCTCCGCCTCGTCCAGCGCGGCGGCCTCGCCCGTCGTGCCGAGGGCCACGATCCCGGCGGCCCCCGCGTCGAGGACCTCGTGGGCCAGGGCCTCCAGCGCCTCGGCGGCGACCTCCCCGCCGGGTGTGAACGGGGTGACGAGCGGGACGTGGATCCCGTCGAGGATCAAAGGGTCGCTATGGGCCGTTTGCCCGCCCTGGGGCGTTTCCTGTCGCATGCAGAAGAGCTTCGCCCGGACCGAGCGCCGAATCCAGTTCGCATTTCTTCGCTGATCCGTAAGCTGAGCCGATGCTCGACGTCCGCCGCCTGCGCCTGCTGCGGGAACTCGCCCGCCGGGGCACCATCGCCGCCGTGGCCGAGGCCCTCGCCTTCAGCCCCTCCGCCGTCTCCCAGCAGCTGGCCGTCCTCGAACGCGAGGCCGGCCTGCCCCTGCTGGAACGAACCGGCCGCCGCGTCCGCCTCACCCCGGCCGCCCAGAACCTCGTGCGCCACGCCGAGGCCGTCCTGGAGCGCCTGGAGCAGGCCGACGCCGACCTCGCGGAGGCCCGCAGCGGCCTCGCCGGAGTCCTGCGCGTCGGCTCCTTCCCCACCGCCACCCGCGCCATCGTCCCGGCCGCCCTGGTCCACCTGGCCCGGCGCCACCCGGGGCTGGAGCCGAGGATCCGCGAGACCGACCCGGCCGCCGTCGCGCACGCGCTGCGGGCCGGGGACCTGGACGTGGCCCTGGTGCACGAGTACGACTTCGTCCCCGCGCCGCCGGAGCCGGGACTGGGCACCCGCCCGCTGTACGGGGAGGCGATGTACCTGGCGGCCCCCGCGGCCCCGCCCCCCGCGGCCACCCGGGCCGCCCCGGCGCCGGACGGCGGCTCCGACCAGGGCGCGGTCCTGCGCACCCACCAGGACGAGCCGTGGATCACCGCCACCCCCGGGACCCTCTGCCACGCCATGACCGTACGGGCCTGCCAGGCGGCCGGGTTCACCCCCCGGATCCGGCACGAGGTCGACGAGTTCGACACCGTCCTCGCGCTGGTCGCGGCCGGGCAGGGGGTGGCCGTCGTCCCCCAGCTCGGAATGACCGGATCCGCGGACCCCGCCATCACCCTCACCCGGCTGCACATGGAACGCCGCACCAAGGTCGCCTTCCGCAGCGGCGCGGCCGCCCACCCCGCCGTCGCCGCCTTCACCGCCGCGCTGCGCGCCTGCGTACCGCCGGATCTGGCCGGAACCGGAAGCGGGGGGTGACGCGAAGGCCCGCACAACTCCCTTGGACAGCCGCGCCCGTGTACGTTCGATGATCCAGACCGATCCGGCCGATCGGACCGATCCGAACAGAACGGGGTACGACGTGACACATCGCGTACGAGGGGTCATCGCGCGGAGCAAGGGCGCACCGGTGGAGACGACCACGATCCTCGTGCCCGACCCGGGGCCCGGCGAAGCCCTCGTAAAGATCCAGGCCTGCGGGGTCTGTCACACCGACCTGCACTACCGCGAGGGCGGCATCAACGACGAGTTCCCCTTCCTCCTCGGCCACGAGGCCGCGGGCGTCGTCGAGTCCGTCGGCCCCGACGTCACCTCCGTCGCCCCCGGCGACTTCGTGGTCCTCAACTGGCGTGCGGTGTGCGGCGCCTGCCGGGCCTGCAAGCGCGGCCGGCCCTGGTACTGCTTCAACACCCACAACGCCACCCAGCCCATGACGCTGGAGGACGGCACCCCGCTCTCCCCGGCCCTGGGCATCGGGGCCTTCGCCGAGAAGACCCTCGTCGCCGCCGGTCAGTGCACCAAGGTGGACCCCGCCGCATCGCCGGCCGCCGCCGGACTGCTCGGCTGCGGCGTGATGGCGGGCCTGGGCGCCGCCCTGAACACCGGCAACGTCGGGCGGGGCGACTCGGTCGCCGTCATCGGCTGCGGGGGAGTGGGCAACGCGGCCGTCGCCGGCGCGCGGCTGGCCGGCGCCTCGCGGATCATCGCCGTGGACCTGGACGAGCGGAAGCTGGAGTGGGCGCGCGGCCTCGGCGCCACCCATACCGTCAACGGGCGCACCGAGGACGTGGTCAAGGCGATCCAGGAGCTGACCGGCGGGAACGGCGCGGACGTGGTCATCGAGGCCGTCGGCCGCCCGGAGACCTACCGGCAGGCCTTCTACGCCCGCGACCTGGCCGGCACCGTGGTCCTGGTCGGCGTACCGACACCCGAGATGCGGCTCGAACTCCCGCTCCTGGACGTCTTCGGGCGCGGCGGCGCCCTCAAGTCCTCCTGGTACGGCGACTGCCTGCCCGAGCGCGACTTCCCGCTGCTGGTCGACCTGTACCTCCAGGGCCGGCTCGACCTCGACGCGTTCGTCTCCGAGACCATCCCGCTCGACGGGGTGGAGGACGCCTTCGCCCGCATGGAGCGCGGCGAGGTGCTCCGCTCCGTGGTGGTCTTCTGACCCGCCGCCCCGGGGCCCGGCCAGGGGCCCCGGGGCACGGGGCATAAACTCGGCCGGGACGTCAGCCCCGGCCACGGGCCCCGCCGCGATCCGGCGAAGGCGCGGGGAGGGGGATCCGCACCCACACCCCAGGGGCCGTCCGTGACCCTCCCGCGCAGCTACCGCCAGCCCGGTGTCGTCCTGACCGACCACCACTTCACCGTGCCGCTCGACCACGACCGCCCCGGCGGCGAACGGATCGAGCTGTACGCCCGCGAGGTCGTCGCCCACGACAAGGACCCCGAGCGGCTGCCCTGGCTGCTGTACCTGGAGGGCGGACCCGGCTTCGGGGCGCGGCGGTTCACCGGACGCCAGGCCTGGCTGGAGCGGGCCCTCGCCGACCACCGGGTGCTCCTCCTGGACCAGCGCGGCACCGGCCGCTCCACCCCCCTCAACCGGCAGACCCTGCCCGCGCGCGGCACGCCCGACCAGCAGGCTGCCCACCTCACGCACTTCCGCGCCGACTCCATCGTGCGCGATGCCGAGGCCATCCGCCCCGCCCTGACCGGCGGCGCGCCGTGGACCGTGCTCGGCCAGAGCTTCGGCGGGTTCTGCGCCACCCACTACCTCTCCACCGCGCCCGAGGGCCTGGCCGCCGCCCTGATCACCGGCGGGCTGCCCTCCCTCCACGCCACCGCCGCCGAGGTGTACGAGGCCGCGTACCCGCGCGTCGAGCGCAAGAACCTCGCCCACTACGCCCGCTACCCGATGGACGTCGAGCGCGCCCGCCGCATCGCCGCCCACCTCGCCGAGCGCCCCGCCGAACTCCCCGGCGGCTACCGGCTCACCACCGAGGCCTTCCAGTCCCTGGGCCTGATGCTCGGCGCCGGCGACGGCAGCCACCAGCTGCACTACCTCCTGGAGGACGCCTTCGTCACCACCCCGGCGGGCCCCGCCCTCTCGGACGCCTTCCTGCACGCCGTCCACGCCCACCTCTCCTTCGCGGGCCACCCCCTCTACGCCCTGCTCCACGAGGCGATCTACGCCCAGGACCCGGCGGCCCCCACCGACTGGGCCGCCGAGCGGGTCCGCGCCGCGCACCCCCGCTTCGACGCCGCGAAGGCCCTCGCGGGCGACGGCCCCGTGCTCTTCACCGGCGAGAGCATCCACCCCTGGCACTTCACCAGTGACCCGGCCCTCGCCCCCCTCCGCGAGACGGCCGACGTGCTGGCGTCCCGCACCGGCTGGGAGCCCCTCTACGACCCGGCCCGGCTCGCCGCCAACGAGGTCCCGGTGGCGGCCGCGGTCTACCACGACGACATGTACGTGGACACCGCCCACTCGCTGGCCACGGCCCGCGCCGTCCGCGGCCTGCGGACCTGGGTGACGGACGAGTTCGAACACGACGGCCTCCGCGCGGGGGGCCCCCGCGTCCTGGACCGGCTGCTGTCCCTGGTCCGCGACGAGGTCTAGAGGTGCGTGCGGGCCCGGCGGGGGTACGTCGCCTAAGGTGCGGCGTATGACCGAACAAGCTGAGCAGCAGCCGCCCTTGCAGCCGATGCCCGCCGACTGGCGGCGCGCCCTCGCGGTGGTCGCGCACCCCGACGACCTGGAGTACGGCTGCGCCGCCGCCATCGCCGAGTGGACGGACGGCGGCCGCGAGGTCGCCTACCTCCTGGCCACGCGCGGCGAGGCGGGCATCGACGGGGTCGCCCCGGACGAGTGCGGCCCGCTGCGCGAGGCCGAGCAGCGGGCGAGCGCGGCGGTCGTCGGGGTCTCCACCGTGGAGTTCCTCGACCACCGCGACGGCGTCGTCGAGTACGGACTCGGCCTGCGCCGGGACATCGCGGCGGCCATCCGGCGGCACCGCCCCGAGCTGGTGATCACCCTCAACCACCGTGACACCTGGGGCGGGGTGGGCGGCGGCGGGTACTGGAACACCCCCGACCACAAGGCCGTCGGCCGGGCCGTCCTGGACGCCGCCGCCGACGCGGGCAACCGGTGGATCTTCCCCGAGCTCGTCTCCGAGCAGGGCCTGGAGCCGTGGGACGGGGTGCGCTGGGTCGCGGTGGCGAACACCACCACGCCCACCCACGCCGTCGACGCCGGCCCCGGGCTGGAGCGCGCCATCCGGTCCCTGCTGGAGCACAAGGCGTACATCTCCGCGCTGACCGACCAGGACCCCGAGGAGTACGTGCGCGCCTTCCTCACCGGCAACGTCCAGCAGACCGCCGCCCGCTTCGGCGGCCGTCCGGCGGTGCCGTTCGAGGTCTTCCCCCGCTGACCGGACCCCCCTAAGCTGACGCTCCGTCAGTCGGCTTGGGGGTGGGGTACCCGGTGATCGACACGCTCGGCAGGCAGGTGGGCGAGGGCGCGGAGCGCATCCGGCTGGACGTCGAGGACGGCATCGCGCTCCTCACCCTCTGCCGCCCCGACAAGCTCAACGGCTGGAGCTGGGAGTCCACCCGCCAGCTGGGCCTGCTCGCCGACCGGATCCGCTTCGACCCGGACGTGCGCGCGGTCCTGCTGCGCGCACAGGGCCGGGCCTTCTGCGCGGGCATCGACGTGACCGCCCCCGGCGGCGCCATCACCGGTGACTCCGCGGCCGAACGGGCCCGGAACTACTACGAGGGCATCCGCTGGGTACACGAGCGCTTCTCGGTCCTCGCGCGCCTGCCACAGCCGGTCGTCGCCGCCGTCCAGGGCTACTGCCTGGGCTTCGGCTTCGAACTGGCCCTGATGGCCGACATCCGGATCGCCGCCGACGACGCGGTCTTCGCCCTGCCCGAGGCCCAGCTGGGCGTGGCGGTGGACGCGGGCGGCGACCTGCGCATCGCCAGGGAGGCCGGAGCCGGCTGGGCCAAGTTCCTCGCCCTGACCGGCCGCCGGATCGACGCGGCCACCGCCGAGCGCCTGGGCCTGGTCCAACTGGTCGTCCCCCGGGCGGGACTGGAGGCGGAGGCCCGCGCCCTGACCGCCGAGATCGCGGCGAACGCCCCGCTCGCCGTCCAGGGCATCAAGCGCTCGATCGACGCCTACGCGGACGCCGCCCTGCCCGCCGCCCTGGACCGGGTGGCCATGACGGCGGCCCTCACCCTCACCTCCGAGGACGCCGCGGAGGGCTACGGGGCCAAGGCCGCCCGCCGGCCCCCGCGGTTCAGGGGAGCGTGACCGGCGGGGTCCCGCCGTCGGGCCGGCGCAGGGCGCGGAAGCCCAGGTACTCCGCGTACATCAGATCGGCGAAGGACTCGTGCCGCTCCGGACCGGATCCGCTCCAGCTGGAGAACCGGTACGCCGCCCACTCGCCCTCGGCGCTGACGTCGCCGGGGTCGAGGATCAGCCAGGTCTGGTCCCCCTCCAGGGATATCTGGACCGCCCGGCCCCACCGCGCGGACTCGTACGGCACGGACCCCGCCTCCGCGTCCTCCTCGTCATCGTCCCCGCCCTCGTCCGCGTCCTCCTGGTCCTCCTCCTCGGCGAGGTCCTCCTGCTCCCACTCGCTGAGCATCTCGTACAGGTGCTCCGTCCGTTCCCGCAGCGGCCCCACCTCCGCCGCCGGGGCGAGCAGTTCCACGAACTCCCCGGCCCACCGCCAGCCGTCGGTGACTTCCAGGAAGGAGCGGTACGAAGCCGGCAGATCGAGCCCCAGCCTGGCTTCGAGCGCCGCTATCCGCTCCGGCGGAGCGGGGTCGAAGCCCAGCCAGCCGAGGGGCGGCTCCGCGGGGGCCTCGGCGCGCAGGGCCGTCTCCCGCTCGGCGCTCCAGGCGCGCAGGAAGGGTTCCCAGTCGTCGGTCTTCATGCCCCGATGGTGCCGCACGCCACTGACAACGCCTCCACTGACAACGCCTCCACTGACAACCCCTGCACTGACAACGCCTCACGGCTGGAACGGCCCGCGCCCCAGCTGCTCGCGCACCGGCACCACCTCGGGCTGGACCAGCGCCCGCCGCTGCCAGTTCGCCCCGTCGACCACCAGCGTGTGGCCGGTGACGAAACGGGCGTAGGGCGAGGCGAGGAAGGTGGCGGCCCAGCCCAGTTCGCGCGGGGCGCCCACCCGCAGGGCGGGCTGCCGGGAGTCCTTGGAGTCCGGGGCGGCCCGCTCCAGCCCCTCCCGGATGTCCTGCGGCATGTCGGCGTGCGGGAACAGGCCGGGCACCAGCCCGTTGACGCGGATGCCGTACGGGCCCCACTCCACGGCGAGGGTCTCCACCAGGTTCTTCACCCCGGCCTTCGCGGCGGCGCTGTGGGCGAAGCCGGGCCCGCCGGTCCAGGCGTACGAGGCGCCGACGCTGACGATCGCCCCCGGGCTGCCCGCACCGAGGTGACGCCGGCCGAACTCGCGGGTCATGAACCAGGTCCCGGTCAGGGTGGTGTCGACCACCGCCCGCCAGGCGTTCGGGGACAGGTCCTCGGCGGGGCTGGGGAAGTTCGCCGCGGCGTTGTTGACCAGCACGTCCGGCAGTCCCAGCGCGGCCCCGGCGGCGTCGAAGACGTCCGCCACCCGCTCGGGGTCCCGGATGTCGCAGACCGCGGCCGCCACCCGGCCCGCCCCGGGCACGGCCGCCAGCTCCTCGCGCGCCGCCTCCAGCTGCCCGGCACGGCGCCCCGCGATCAGCAGGTCGGCGCCGAGCCGGGCGAACTCGGCGGCGATGGCCTTGCCCAGCCCGGTGCCGCCACCGGTCACGAGGACCACCTGGCCCGCGTACGTGCCGGCGGGCAGGGCGGCGGCGCCCAGCGGAGGCGGCGCGGGCAGGCCGCGCTGGATCTCGTCCGTCATGGGGGCATCGATAGCGCGCCGGGGCGCAGACCGCCATGCCCGTGACGCAGGCCGCTACTTCGGCAGGTACGCCTGCTTCGTCGCGCAGGTCCAGATCACCGGCTTCAGCGTGCCGCCCGCGTTGACGGCCGCGCCGCCGACCCGGCCGTCGTCGGCGGCCGACGAGGCGGCGCTGGCCTGGTTCGCGGCGAGCCGCGGCAGGGCGAGCACGGGCCCGGTGCCCGTCCACAGTTGCGCCTGGTCGGGCAGGGTCTGGATGTCCGGGTGGAACTTGGCGGTGCCGACGGACACGCCGGTCGTCGGGCTGACGGCCTCGAAGGTGCCGTAGGGGTGGGTCTTCAGCGCGCCGGGGGCGCCGACGGGCCCGGTGTAGGGCGGGGTCCAGGTCACCGGCCGGAACTGGTAGCCCATGCCGTACCAGTCGTAGCCGACGACGCGGCCGCTCTCGTCGATGTCCTGCACCCAGCTGTCGTTGGAGGTGCGGGACAGGGCCCTGGCCGGTCCGCCGTCGCCGGGCCAGAGGACGGGGTAGCTGCCCTCCAGGTGCTGGCCGGTCTCCGGGACCTCGTAGTCCTCGCGCGCCATGCCGATGACGTCGCCCTTGTTGTTGATGCCGGAGACCAGCTCGATCCGGGTGCCGGGCGCCGCGTCGGCGGGCACGGCCAGGTCGCGTACCTTCAGGCCGTCCTTCCACACGGCGCCCGCGCCCGGACGGGTGCGCGAGACGACGTAGCCGGCGTCGTTGACGTCGGCGTCGTCGGACAGCCAGTCGCTGCCCGGGAGCCGCCTGGCCGTGGCATCGCCCGCCCGGTAGGTGAAGAGGTAGCCGTCGGCGCCGTGGGTGGCGCCGACCATCAGGCCGCTCTTGTTCACGGCGAGCACCGCGCCCGGAAGGGCGTCGGGCAGCGGGACCTGGTGGAGCCGGGTGCCGGTCCAGTAGACGGGCTTGCCGCCGGAGACGCCGACGGACAGGGTGCCCGTGCCGAGGCCGAGGACCCCTTCGGTCTGCTCGTTGCCCACGTTGTACCCGCCGGTGCCGATGGAGCCGAGGACCTGGATCCGGGGTGTGCAGGACGGTGCGGCCGCGGCCGGTCCGGCGGCGGTGACGATCCCGGCCAGGACGAGGGCGGCGGTGGCCGCCGCGCCGGTCCGGCGCGTGCGGGTGCGTGTGCTGTTCATCGTTCGGTTCCCCCTGTGGTGTGGGCGTGCGCAGAGGCGCGCCCGGAGCGGTCGGCTCCGGGCGCGCGGAATCCCCTGGTGCGTCATATGCCCTGTGCGAGCGGCCCGTTGATGTTATCTACGGATACGGGTGTTCACCCGTGGTTCGTCCGTCCGATTTCCGGAACGGGCGGGCGGGCCCGCCGCGGGGCCGGGATGCGCCCGCAGGGGATGGCGGGGACGAGGGTTCCCAAGGGGGCAAGCGACCGCTTAGTATGCCGCCGAGCGTGGTCCCTCGACGGCGGCTGGAGGCCCCGGATGCAGGCATGGCGAGTACACACGACCGGCGAACCCCGCGAGGCCATGCGCCTCGAAGAGGTGCCCGAACCCGTGCCCGGCGAGGGCGAAATGAAACTCCGCGTCCTCGCGGCGAACGTCAACTTCCCCGACGCGCTCCTCGTCCGCGGCCAGTACCAGATCCGCCCGCCCCTGCCCTTCACCCCGGGCGTCGAGGTCTGCGGCCTGACCGAGGACGGCCGCCGCGTCATCGCCAACCCGAGCCTGCCCCACGGCGGCCTCGCCGAGTACGTCACCGCCCCCGCCCGCGCCCTGCTGCCCGCCCCCGACGCCCTGGACGACGCCGAGGCCGCCGCCCTGCACATCGGCTACCAGACCGGGTGGTTCGGCCTCCACCGCAGGGCCCGCCTCCAGCGCGGCGAGACCCTGCTCGTGCACGCCGCCGCCGGCGGCGTCGGCAGCGCCGCCGTCCAGCTCGGCAAGGCCGCCGGAGCCACCGTCATCGGCGTCGTCGGCGGCAAGGCCAAGGCCCGCACCGCCGAGGAACTCGGCTGCGACCTCGTCATCGACCGCACCACCGAGGACGTCGTCGCCCGCGTCAAGGAGTTCACCGGCGGACACGGCGCCGACGTCGCCTACGACCCCGTCGGCGGCGACGCCTACACCGCCTCCGCCAAGTGCGCGGCCTTCGAGGGCCGCATCGTCGTCGTCGGCTTCGCCGGCGGCACCGTCCCGGCCCCCGCCCTCAACCACGCCCTGATCAAGAACTACTCCGTCCTCGGCCTGCACTGGGGGCTGTACGCGGCGAAGGACCCCGGCGCGATCCTCGCCTGCCACACCGAACTCACCCGCCTCGCCACCGACGGCGCGATCAAACCCCTGGTCAGCGAACGCGTCCCGCTCGACCGGGCCGCCGACGCCGTCCAGCGCGTCGCCGACGGCACCACCACCGGCCGGCTGGTCGTCGTACCGTCCCGGGACCGCGGAGCCGCCCGATGACCGCCGACGCCGAAGACCTCCGCGCCCGCACCCGCGCCCTCCTCGCCGCGCACCCGCCCGCCGCCACCGCCCCCGCGGACTTCCTCCGCGCCCGCTTCGACGCCGGCCTCGCCTGGGTCCACTACCCCGAGGGCCTCGGCGGGCTGGGCGCGCCCCGCACCCTCCAGACCGCCGTGGACGCCGAACTGGAGGCCGCCGGAGCCCCCGACAACGACCCCCGCCGGATCGGCATCGGCCTCGGCATGGCCGCGCCCACCATCCTCGCCCACGGCACCGAGGAGCAGAAGGCCCGCTTCCTGCGCCCCCTCTGGCTGGGGGAGGAGGTCTGGTGCCAGCTCTTCAGCGAACCCGGAGCCGGCTCCGACCTCGCCGCCCTCGGCACCCGCGCCGTCCTCGACGAGGAGGCCGGGGAATGGGTGGTCGACGGCCAGAAGGTGTGGACCTCCAGCGCCCACACCGCCCGCTGGGCCATCCTCCTCGCCCGCACCGACCCGGACCTCCCCAAGCACCAGGGCATCACCTACTTTCTGTGCGACATGCACGCCCCCGGCGTCGAGGTCCGCCCGCTGCGCCAGATCACCGGCGAGGCCGAGTTCAACGAGGTGTTCCTCACCGGCGTCCGCATCCCCGACACCCACCGCCTCGGCGCCGTCGGCCAGGGCTGGGCCGTCGCCCGCACCACCCTGATGAACGAACGCGTCTCCATCGGCGGCATGCGGATCCCGCGCGAGGGCGGCATGATCGCCCCCGTCGCCGCCGCCTGGCGCGAACGCCCCGAGCTGCGCACCCACGCCCTGCACCAGCGGCTGCTCGAACTGTGGGTCGAGTCCGAGGTGGCCCGCCTCACCGGCGAACGGCTGCGCCAGCAGCTCGCCGCCGGCCGGCCCGGCCCCGAGGGCAGCGGCATGAAGCTCACCTTCGCCCGCCTCAACCAGGAGATCAGCGGACTGGAGCTGGAACTCCTCGGCGAGGAGGGCCTCCTGTACGGCGACTGGACCATGAGCCGCCCCGAGACCGTCGACTTCACCGGCCGCGACGCCGGCTACCGCTACCTGCGCGCCAAGGGCAACAGCATCGAGGGCGGCACCAGCGAGATCCTCCTCAACATCGTCGCCGAACGCGTCCTCGGCCTGCCCCCCGAACCGCGCGACGACAAGGACACCGCCTGGAAGGACCTCTCCCGATGACGACGCAGCCCGCCCCGGCGGCCCCCAGCGCCCCCTACGACCTGCTCTACTCGCAGACCGAGGAGGAGCTCCGCGCCGCCGTACGCGCCCTGCTCACCGACCGCTGCGCCCCCGCCGGCGTCCTGGCCCGGGCCGAGACCGGCCGCCCCCACGACCCCGAGCTGTGGCGGACCCTCGCCGCCGGGATCGGCGCCGCCGGCCTGCTCGTCCCCGAGAAGCTCGGCGGGGCGGGCGCGACCCACCGCGAGGCCGCCGTCGTCCTGGAGGAACTGGGCCGGTCCGTCGCCCCCGTGCCGTACCTGACGTCCTGCGTCCTCGCGACGGAGATCCTGCTCGCCGTCGCCTGCGACAACGCCGACGCCGCCGCCCTGGTCGCGGAGGCCGCCTCCGGCGGGCTGGTCTGCGTCCCCGCCCTCCCCCTCACCCTGGCCCCCGGCGCGCCCCTGCCGGCGCCGGTCCACGACGGCGGCGGCGGGGTGCTCAGCGGCACCGTCACCTCGGTCGCGGACGCGGTCGCCGCCGACGTCCTGCTGGTCCAGGCCGACACCGGGCTGTACGCCGTCCCCGCCGACCGCGCCGCCCTCACCCCCCGGGTCCCCCTGGACCTCACCCGGCCCCTCGCCGACGTCACCCTCGACGGCGCCGCCGCCACCCGCCTCGCGGACCCCGCCAGCGCCCGCGCAGCCGTCGCCGGAGCACTGCTGTCCGGCGCCGGACTGCTCGCCTCGGAGCAGCTCGGGCTCGCCGAGTGGTGCCTGACCGAGACCGTCGCGTACGTACGGGAGCGCCACCAGTTCAACCGCCCCGTCGGTTCCTTCCAGGCGCTCAAGCACCGCCTCGCCCGGCTGTGGCTGGACGTGGCCTCCGCCCGGGCGGCCGCCCGCGCCGCCGCCGACGCCCTGGCCACCGGCGCCCCGGACGCCCCGCTCACGGTCGCCGTCGCGCAGGCGTACTGCTCGGGGGTCGCCGTCCGCGCGGCCGAGGAATGCGTCCAGCTCCACGGCGGCATCGGCATGACCTGGGAACACCCCGCCCACCTCTACCTCAAGCGCGCCAAGGCCGACTCCCTGGCGCTCGGCACCGCCGGCCACCACCGCGGCCTGGTCGCCGACTTCGCGGAACTCCCGGCGCCCTGACCCGCCGGGCGGGGACCGCCCCGCCCGGCTCCACCCGAAGCCCCCCGAGACACCCCGGGTGACAGGTGACCTCGCACGGCCGCTCCTCGTTGGACAGGCGAACACCGCCCGCCGAGCGAGGGAGACCGTATGTACGCAGCACCCGCCGCCCCACTGACCCGCCGCGCGGTCCTGCGTACGGCCTTCGGCGCGGCCGTGGCCGGCGGCGTGGCCGCGGCCCTGGCCCCCGTACTGCGCGCCCGGGGCCCCCGCCAGACCCTCACCCCGGCCCCCCTCGCCGAGGAGACGTACCGCGGCCGCCACATCAGCGTCGACCTCGCCTCCGCGCAGGTCCGCATCGACGGCCGGCCCCTGCACGTCATGCGGCGCGCCGACGGGACCTACCTCAGCGGGGTCAACCACTTCCAGTCCTACGGGACCCCGCTGGAACTCGCCCGCGCGGCCGTCGACGAACTCGGCACCAGCCAACTGGCCCTCGCGGCACCGCACCACGGCTGACGGACGGGAACGGGAGGAGCCCCGCGTTGTACACCCGGCAGAACCAGAAGAACCTGACCAGCGCCCAGAAGAAGCGGTTCACGGCCGCCCTGCTGGAACTCAAGCGCAACGGCGTCTACGACGACTTCGTCCGCACCCACGGCACCTACTTCGTGCCCGACCGGGACCGGAAGCTGCGCGTCGGGCACATGTCCCCGTCGTTCTTCCCCTGGCACCGCCGCTACCTGCTGGAGTTCGAGCGGCGGCTGCGGGCCGTCGACCCGCAGGTCTCCATCCCGTACTGGGACTGGACCACCGACAACAGTCCCGTCTCCTCCCTCTGGGCCGAGGACTTCCTCGGCGGCACCGGCCGGGAGGGCGACCGCCAGGTGACCACGGGCCCCTTCGCCTACGCGCGGGGCAACTGGACGGTCACCGTCGGGGTCAGCGAGGCCCCGTTCCTCACCCGCAACCTGGGCCGGCCCGCCAGCCCGATCACCCTGCCGACCGCCGCCGAACTCCAGTGGGCGCTCGACGACCCCGTCTACGACTCCGCGCCCTGGGACTCCACCGCCCGCGAAGGCGGCTTCCGCAACAAGCTGGAGGGGTGGGCCGCGCCCCGGAGCGAGCGCTGGCGCAACCACAACAAGGTCCACCAGTGGATCGGCGGCCACATGACCGGCGGCACGGCCCCCAACGACCCCGCCTTCTGGCTGCACCACGCCTTCGTGGACCTGCTCTGGGACCGCTGGCAGCAGCGGCACCCCGGCTCCGGCTACCTTCCGGCGGCCCCGCTGGAACTGGGCGACCTGCAGCGCGGCCGGGTCATCTCCCTCGACGAGCCGATGCCGCCGTGGGACGTCACCCCGCGCGAGATGCTGGGACACCGGGGCGTCTACCGCTACGAGTGACCGCCGGCTCCCCGAGTACGCGGGGGGCCGGGCCCCGTATCCGTACGCGGACACGGAAAGGGCCCCCGCCGGGTGGCGGGGGCCCTTCAGCCGGTCAGGCTCAGGCGGGCGAGAGGGTCACTCGCCGTAGCTGCCGCCCTCGGTGTGGTGCTTGTCGCCGCCGCCGGAGGCGTTGACGCAGGTGTTGCCGAAGGCCGGGTTCAGCAGGGCGATCACGTTGACGGTGTTGCCGCAGACGTTGACCGGGATGTGGACCGGGACCTGGACCACGTTGCCGGACCCGACACCGGGGGAGCCGACCGCCGCACCGTGCGCTCCGGCATCGGCGACAGCCAGACCCGCACCCGCGGCCACGGCGGTGCCCGCCACAGCGGTGATGGCGAATGCCTTCGCGATACGCGACATCAAGATCTCCTCATGGGATGTGGGGCGCCGCATTCCTGCGGCGCGTGACATGGCGTACAACGCGGTGGGAGCCGAGTGGTCACGGTCCGTTCGGCTACCGGGTGACACGAAAACGGACAGAGCCGGAGTACGACCGCACCCGAGTGACCGTTTCCCGGCCGCTTCCGGCCCGCTTCCCGCCCGCACGAGCGACACTCCCGGCCCGGCGCGATCCGCCCGCACGACCCGATCGTGCCTTGTCAGGCCATGGACGCCTGTGCGACGGTGCCCGGGAGGACACCCTGGCGAGGAGAGCACGGATGAGCGCAGCGGGCGGCGGACGACCCCGGGCCGGTACCGGACACGGCGTCGTGGAGGGCCGCTGGGAGGGTGACGGGATCGCCGTCTTCCGGGGGATCCCGTACGCCGCCGCGCCCGTCGGTCCCCGCCGGTTCGACGCCCCGCGGCCCCCGGCCGCGTGGGACGGCGTACGCGACGCCGGGGCGTTCGGGCCCACCGCGCCCAAGGTGCCCTACCCGCCGGCCTTCGCCGCTCTGCTGCCCGATCCGAAGGTCCCCGGCGCGAACTGCCTGAACCTGAACGTCTGGACCCCGTACCCGGCTCCCGGGGCCGGCCTGCCCGTCATGGTGTGGCTGCACGGCGGCGCCCACACCCGGGGCTCCTCGGCCGTCCCCGTCTACGACGGCTCGGCGTTCGCCCGCGACGGGATCGTGCTGGTCTCGGTCAACTTCCGGCTCGGCGTCCTCGGTTACGGGCTCTTCCCCGACGCGCCCGCCAACCGGGGCCTGCTCGACCAGATCGCCGCCCTCGCCTGGGTGCGGGACAACATCGCGGCCTTCGGCGGCGACCCCGCCCGGGTCACCGTCTTCGGGGAGTCCGCCGGCGCCATCAGCGTCGGCGCCCTGCTCGGCGCGCCGGCCGCCGAGGGCCTCTTCGCCCGGGCGGCCCTGCAGAGCGGCGCCCCCGAGGCGCTGCCGCGCGACGGGGTGCGGACCATGGTGCGGCGGATGGCCTCGCTCCTCAAGGTGCCCGCCACCGCACGGGCCTTCGCGGGGGTGGGCCTGCCCGCGCTGCTCGCCGCCCAGGCGGCGGTGCTGCGGCGGTCCTCCCCGGTGCTGGGCGGTGCCGCCTTCGGGCTGGTCACCGACCCGGACTCGCTGCCCGCCGACCCGCTGGAGGCCGCCTGCGCCTCGAAGGTGCCGCTGCTGCTGGGCTGGACCGCCCAGGAACACCGGCTGTGGCTCGCGCCGACCGGCGGCGGGCGGCTCCTGGACCGGCTCGGTCCGGCAGCCGTGGCGCTGGGCCGGCTGCGCGGCGGCAAGGACCGGGCGGCCGTACGGGCGCTGCGCGCCGCGCTGCCCGGGGCCACCCCGGCCGACCTCGCGGGGCACCTGGTCACCGACCGGCTGCTGCGCGACCCCCTGCGCAGGCTCGCCGGGGCGCCGCGCCCGGCTCCGAGCCACCTCTACGAGTTCCGCTGGCCCAGCGGCGTACCGGGCCTGGGCGCCTGCCACGCCCTGGAGCTGGGGTTCGTCTTCGACACCCTGGGGGTCCCGGAGTCGACGTGGCTGGCCGGACCGGACGCCCCGCAGGAGCTGGCCGACGAGATGCACGGGGCCTGGGTCCGCTTCGCGGCCACCGGGGACCCCGGCTGGGCGCCCTGGGACGGCGACGGCCCGCCGAAGTTCTTCGACGGGCCGGAGCCGGAGGCAGGACGGGGCGCGGAGGCCGTTACTCCACTGGTCCTTCCATGACCTTGCTGATGAACTCCATCGGTCCCAGGCCCATGTTGGGGACGTAGGTCTTGGCGTTGTGCTGGCCGCCGGGGATCACCCTCAGGCTGGTGTGGATCGGGCCCTTGGTGTACGTCTGGACGAACTTCTGCACGTCCGGGAGCGTCTTCTTGTTGCTCTCGTTGTCGCCGACCTGGAAGGCCAGGTAGACGTCCGGGCCCTTCTTGTCGATGAGCTGCTTGGCGAGGAGCTCCGGGTTGTTCTCGGCCTTCTCCTTGTCGTGGCCCTTCCACAGGGAGGAGTCCGGGACGATGTCGGGGCCGGAGGCGATCACGGCCTTGAACTTGTCCGGGTGCTTCAGCACGGCCTTCAGGCCGGCGAAGCCGCCGGTGGAGGAGCCCATGAAGGCCCAGCCGTCACGGGACTTGACGGTGCGGAAGTTCTCCCGCATCAGGTCCGGGACGTCCTCGGTCAGCCAGGTGCCCATCTTGGGCTGGCCGGGGATGTCGGAGCCGTCCCAGTAGACGCCCCCGTCGTCCGGCGCCGGGTTCAGCACCGGCATGGCGAGGATGAAGGGCTTGCCCTTGCCCTCGTGGTACCACTTGCTGATGCTCGTCTGGAGGCCCAGGTCGGTGCCCATCCAGTAGTTGCCGGGGAAGCCGGGGCCGCCCGGCAGGGCGATCATGACCGGGAAGCCGCTCTTGGCGAACTTGGGGTCGCTGTACTCCTTGGGCGCCCACACCCAGACCTTGCCCGTGAAGCCGGACTTCTTGCCGGTGACGGTGGCGACGCCGATCTGCGTGCCGTCGCTCAGCGTCGAGGTGTTCTTGAACTCGGTCTTCGGGCCGGTGGGCATCGACATCTTCGAGTTCGGCGCCGGCTTGGCCGCGCCGTTCTTGTCGCCGGCGGCGGGCCCGCCGAAGGAGACGTCCTTGCCCTTGTCGGTGAAGGGGGGTATCTCGAAGTAGGCCATCGTGCCCGCCGCGATGCCGCCGAGGGCCAGGACGGTGACGCCCGCGATGATCCAGCGCTTCACCTTGGACTTGCGGCGGGGCTCCTCGCCGTAGGGCGGCTCGGAGTAGCCGTACTGCTGCTGCTCGTACGGGGGCTGGCCCGGGCCCGGCTGGTACCCCTGGCCGGGGCGCTGCTGGTCGAAGCGGGGCGGCTCGTAGTCGGGGCGCTCGTAGCGGGGCTGGGCCTGCGTGGGCTCGTCGAAGCCGCCGGGGCGGTACTGGTCCTGGCCCTGCGGGGGCCGGGGCGGCTGCGGACGGCCCTGCGGCGGGCCGCCGTGGGGGCCGGCCCCCTGCGGGGCGCGGCCGTACGGCTGCTGGGGCCGGCCGCCCTGGGGCGCGTACTGCGGCGGGCCCTGCTGTCGGCCTTGCTGCCGGCCGGGCTGCTGCCCGTGCGGCCGGTACGGCGGCTGGTCCTGGCCGTCGGGTTCGTACGACATGTGCGGTGGCTCTCCGGCTGTTGCTGCCCCGTCTGGGGATGGTCTGCTTCCGTTCGAATGATGAGCGAAAGCGCTGCTGGGTTCCTCATTTTTACTTCTCTTGGGATTTCGTGGAGAAGGTCATTACCCGTCACCCACGGTGCCCCCCGTGTTCCCTTCCCGTTATCCAAGCATCCCTGGCTCATGCACATGGCGGTGGGTATGGTGCGTCCGCGCCGCCACCCCAGACCCCCGCACCTTCCCCACGCCCGGAGGTACGTCCCCATGTTTGGCATGACCATTTCACGACCTCGCCGCAGGACCGCCCTCGCCACCGCCTTCGGCGCCACCGCCGCCGGAGCCGCGCTCTGGGCCGGCATCGGCACGGCCCAGCCCGCGCACGCGGCCGGCCTGCCCGCCCCCGACCACACCGTCGTCGTGGTCTTCGAGAACCACGCCTACAACCAGGTCGTCGGCAGCTCCAGCGCCCCCTACATCAACTCCCTCAAGGCCGGGGGTGCCAACCTCACCAACTCCTACGGCATCACCCACCCCAGCCAGCCCAACTACCTCCAGCTGTTCTCCGGCTCCAACCAGGGCGTCACCGGCGACAGCTGCTACACCCCCGGCTTCAGCTCCGCCCCCAACCTCGCCTCCGAGCTGATAGCCGCCGGCAAGAGCTGGGGCAGCTACAACGAGGGCCTGCCCAGCCAGGGCTCCACCACCTGCTCCAGCGGCAGGTACGCCCGCAAGCACAACCCCTGGTTCGCCTTCTCCAACGTGCCCACCGGCACGGCGAAGACGATGGCCCAGTTCCCCACCGACTTCACCACCCTCCCCAAGGTGTCCTTCGTCGTCCCCGACCTGTGCAACGACATGCACGACTGCTCCGTCGGCACCGGCGACACCTGGCTCAAGAACAACCTCAAGGCCTACGCGGACTGGGCCAAGACCCACAACAGCCTCCTCGTCGTCACCTTCGACGAGGACAACCGGCTCGCCGGCAACAAGATCCCGACCGTCCTCTACGGCCAGCCCGTCACCCCCGGCTCCACCTCCTCCACCACCTACAACCACTACGACGTGCTGCGGACCCTGGAGGGCCTGGCCGGGCTGACCACCCACGCCGGGAACGCCGCCACCGCCAAGGACATCACGGGGATCTGGGCCTCCTGACCATGTACGTCGCGGACAGTCGCGGTACCCCCGCCCCGGCCGAGCCGCAGGCCGCCGCCCCGGGCACTCCTCCAGCCACCGCTGGGGGGACCCACAGCCCGGGGCGGCGCGCCGCCCTCGCCCCCACGGTCCTCGCCCTCGGCACCGTCTCCCTGATCACCGACGTCTCCTCCGAGATGGTCACGGCCGTGCTCCCGCTCTACCTCGTCGCCGGACTCGGGCTCAGCCCCCTCGGCTTCGGCCTGCTCGACGGCCTCTACAACGGCGTCAGCGCCCTGGTCCGGCTCACCGGCGGCCACCTCGGCGACCGCCTCGGCCGCCACAAGGCGCTCGCCGGGATCGGCTACGGCCTCTCCGCCCTGTGCAAGCCGCTGCTGCTGCTCGCCCACACCCTGCCCGCCATCGGCGCCGTCCTCGCCCTCGACCGCACCGGCAAGGGCCTGCGCACCGCCCCCCGCGACGCGCTGATCTCCCTGGCCGCCGCCCCCGCCGAACGCGGCCGCGCCTTCGGCGTCCACCGCGCGATGGACACCGCCGGCGCCCTGATCGGACCGGTCCTCGCCTTCCTGATCCTGCGCGGCGCCGCCGACGGCTACGACGCCGTCTTCACCGTCAGCGCCTGCGTGGCCGCGCTCGGCGTCCTGGTGCTCGTCCTCTTCGTACCCGGCCGGCGCACCACCCCCGCCACGGCCGCCCCCGTCTCCCTGCGCGGCGCCCTCGGCCTGCTGCGCGTCCGCGACCTGCGCCGGACCGGCCTCTGCGCCCTCCTGCTGGGCCTGTGCACCGTCAGCGACGCCTTCGTCTTCCTGCTGCTGCAACGGGCCGCGGGGATCGCCGACCGCTGGTTCGCGCTCCTCCCGCTGGGCACCGCCGCCGCGTTCTTCCTGCTGGCCCTGCCGCTGGGCCGGCTCGCCGACCGCGCCGGCCGCCGCACCGTCTTCCTCGGCGGCCACCTCGCCCTGCTCGCCGTGTACGCCCTGCTGCTCACCGGCGCCCAGCACCCGGTGCTGCCCTACGCGGTGCTCCTGCTGCACGGCGGCTTCTACGCCGCCACCGACGGGGTGCTCATGGCCGAGGCCGCCGGAGCCGTCCCCGAGGAACACCGGGGCGGCGGGCTCGCCCTCGTCCAGACCGGCCAGGCACTCGCCCGGTTCGCCGCCTCCCTCGGCTTCGGCGCCGCCTGGACCCTCTGGGGTGCCCGGCCCGCCCTCGCCGTCGCCGCGGTCCTGCTCGCCGCGGCCCTCGCCGGATGCCTGTGGCTGCGGCCCGCCGCCGCCCCGCAGGCCTGATCCCCCCGTCCCCGAAAGGCCCCCATGACCCTCCAGCGCCGGATCCTGATCCTGTTCACCGCCGTCCTGCTGCTCGCCGGGGTGGGGGTGTCCGCCGTCGTGCGGGCCTCCTCGCGCGCCGCGGAGAAGGACCAGGCCCGCGCCGGCGGGCCACGGGTCACCCCGGGCGAGGTGTCCCTGGCCCCGGGCGGCGGCAGCCGGATGGTCTTCCGGAACATGGCCTGGGGCCCGCACCGCGACGAGCTCGCCACCGTCCCGGCCGACGCGCCCGGGGGTCCCCGTACCGCCTCCGGCGTCAGCTGCCTGCGCTTCCACGCCGCGGCCGGCACCGGAATCTGCCTGCGGGCGGACAAGGGCGGGGTCCAGGAGAGCTACCGGGCCGTCGTCCTCGACGCCGCCCTCAAGGAGGTGTCGACGCACCCGCTCGCCGGGATCCCCACCCGCGCCCGGGTCTCGCCCGGCGGGCGCCTCGCCGCCTGGACCGTCTTCGTCGGCGGGGACTCGTACGCGGGCACGGACTTCTCCACCCGCACCTCGCTGCTCGACCTGCGCACCGGGAAGCTGGACGCCTCCCTGGAGGACTTCACGGTCCTCAAGGACGGCAAGGAGTACCGCAACGCCGACGTGAACTTCTGGGGCGTGACCTTCACCGCCGACGAGAAGGCCTTCTACGCGACCCTGGCCACCGGCGGCACGACCCACCTGGTCCGCGGGGACCTGGCCGCCCGGACGGTCACCACCCTCCGGGAGAACCTGGAGTGCCCCTCGCTGTCCCCCGACGGGACGCGGCTGGTGTTCAAGAAGCGGGTGCCCGGACTGCCCGCCGAGGCGCCGTGGCGGCTGTACGCGCTGGACCTGGCCTCGATGCGGGAGACCCCGCTCGCCGAGGAGCGCAGCGTCGACGACCAGGTGGTGTGGCGCGACGACCGGACCCTCGTCTACTCCCTGCCGGGCGACTTCGGAGCCGACCTGTACACGCTGCCCGCCGACGGGAGCGGCGCCCCCGTCCGCCTGGCGGACTCGGCCCTCGCCCCGGCCTTCCTCGGCTGAACCAGCGGGGGAAGGGCGGGACGGGGGCCGGGGCGCAGCAGGACCGTTACGCCGGGATCAGCGTCCGGCGCCGGCGGCGGCGCGGGGCGGCGCTGGAGAGCCGCAGCTCGATGACCGACCGGACGGTGGGCCACTCCTCGTCGAGGACCGAGTAGAAGGCCGTGCTGCGCACCGCTCCGTCGAGCCCCCGCGAATGGGCCCGGCGGACCCCCTCGCAGGTGAAGCCGAGGCGTTCCATCGCGGCCCGCGAGCGCCCGTTGCGGGCGTCCGCGCGCAGCGAGATCCGCCGCACGCCCCAGGTCTCGAAGGCGTGGCGCAGCATGAGCAGCTTCGCCTCGGTGTTGATCCCGGTGCCCTGGGCGCCCGGGGACAGCCAGGTGTTCCCGATCTCGGCGGCATCGGGGATCGCCGTCGCCGGATCACCGAAGGGGACCCCGGGGACGGCGGGCCACACCAGCGGACCCTGCCAGTAGTCGAGTTCCAGGAAGCGGGTCGAACCGACCACCCGACCGTCAGTGGCTCTGACGACGGCGAACGCGAGCGATCGACCCGCCGCCTGATCGGAGAGGGCACGGTCGATGTACTCGTGGGACGCCTGCAACCCGTGCGGAACGGGAGTGAAGGCGTAAGTCGTACGATCCTCGGCCCCGGCCACGGCCAGGGCCTCGGTGTGGTGGGGGGCGAGGGGCTCGAGCCGCACGGAGCGGCCCGCGAGGAGTACGGGTACGGGCACGGAGCCTTCGGTCCTTCTGGGCGGTGGGGTGGTTGCACAGTGTGCGCTCCTGACGTCACCCCCCGCGCAAAACGCGAGTGAAAGGCAACGGGCTGTCAGGTGAACGCGAGTGGCTCAATGTAGCTCCTTAAACTCCTCTCATGAACCCCCAATTTGGCAATGGCGCGGCATCGTTTTGGGATGACTTCGGTCCCGGGGGTGCGCAGCCCGTCCTGCTGGTCCACGGACACCCGTTCAACCGGTCCATGTGGGCCCCGCAGGCGGCGGCGCTGGCGGCCGCCGGCTACCGGGTCATAGCCCCTGACCTGCGGGGATACGGGGAGAACCCGGCGGTCGGCGAGCGGACCCTGCTCGCGGACTTCGCCGACGACCTGGCCGCTCTGTGCCGCCGCCTGGAAATCGAACGGGTGGTCGTCGGAGGAGTTTCCATGGGCGGGCAGATCGCGCTCGAGCTCCGGTTGCGCCACCCGGGTCTGGTGGGGGCCCTCGTGCTCTGCGACACCTCCCCCCTTCCGGAGTCAGGGGACGGCAGGGATTTCCGCCGGAAGCTCGCCGAACGGCTCCTCGCGGAGGGTATGCGTCCGTATACCGAAGAGGTCATTGACAAGATGCTGGCGCCCTACAACGTCACCGGCCAGCCGGAGGCCGCCGCCCGGGTCACCGCCATGATGTGCGCCACCGACCCCCGGGGAGCGGCGGCGGCCCTGCGCGGGCGGGCCGAGCGGCCCGACTACCGGCCCGTGCTCGCCGCCCTGCCCCAGGAGGTTCCCTGCCTGGTGCTGGTCGGCGCGGACGACGTCTACACCCCGGTCGCCGAGGCCGAGGCGATGTGCGCGCTCGTACCGCACGCCCGGCTGGCCGTGATCGAGCGGGCCGGGCACCTGCCGGGGGTGGAGCAGCCGGAGGCCGTCAACCGGGCCCTGCTGGAGTTCCTCGCCACCCTGCCGTGAGCGCTGCTCCGCGGTGGCGGTCGTCGCGCCCGTTCCGCCGTCGATGAACGCCCTGGCCGCGCACGGGCGGCGGGGCTAGGTTGGCCGTCATGCGCGAAGTGATCTTGGAAAACGGCCGGAAGCTGGCGGTCGAGGAGTGGGGCGTGCCCGGTGGTACGCCGGTCGTCTACCTCCACGGCAGCCCGATGAGCCGGCTGGCCCGGCACCCGGACGGTTCGCTGTTCCGCGAGCTCGGCGTACGGCTGATCACCTACGACCGGCCGGGCTTCGGCTGTTCCACCGCGTCCGAGGGGCGCCGGGTCGTCGACGCCGCGGCCGACGTGGCGGCCGTCGCCGACGCGCTCGGGCTGGACCGCTTCGCGGTGCTCGGGGTCTCCGGGGGCGGACCGCACGCGCTGGCGTGCGCCGCCGTGCATCCCGGACGCGTCACCCGGGCGGGAGTGCTGGCGAGCCTGGCGCCGCGGGACGCGGCCGGGCTGGAGTGGACCGCCGGCATGAACGAGGGCAACCGCCGCAGCGCCGCGGCCGCCCTGACCGGGCGGGCCGCCGTCCTGGAGCACCTCGCGAACGTCGGTACGGCCGGCCTGCCGCCGCTGCCGGAGGTGGAGCGGGAGGTCCTCTCCCGGCCGGACGTCAGCGCGATGCTGGGCGCGGCCTTCGCCGAAGCGGTCCGCCCGGGGCTGGACGGCTGGGTGGACGACGTCATGGCGCTCTTCGGCACCGGCTGGGGGTTCGACCCGGCGGCCGTCCAGGTGCCGGTGCGGCTCTGGCACGGCGGCCTGGACACCCTCGTCCCGCCCGCCCACGGCGAGTGGCTGGCCGCGCGCATCCCGGGCGCGGGCCTGCGGTTGCAGGCGGATGCCGGGCACGGCGGACATTTCGACGCCACCCCCGCGATGCTCGGCTGGCTCGCCGACGGCGCCGGCCGGCCCGCCTGAGAACATCCGGGGATGGACATGGACGACGTACTGCGCCGGCTGGCCGCCGTCGGGCCCTTCTTCTCCGTCCCGTACGGCGCCGAACCGCCCGGACCGGGCTTCCGGCCGCTCGCGGAGCTCTACGGGGAGCGGCTGGGCCCCTACGTCGAGGAGGTGGGCCGCCGGACCCGCAGCGGCCCGGGGCGGGTCGCCGCCTCCACCGCCCAGTTCGGGATCGCCTCCCGGCTGTGGTCGCTGGGCCTCGGCTGCGCCGCCCTGTCCGGGCGGCTGCCGGACCTGGACCCCGGCCGGGTGTGGTGGCGGCTGCCCGCGGCGGGCTCGCTGGAGCTCTGGCTGCCCGAGCCGGCCGCGGACCTGCCCGCCGACGCCCTCGGGGAGAGCGTCCTCGGGAACCTCGCCCACCTGGACGCCGCCCTGCGGGAGCGGTACGGGGTCTCCGGCAAGGTGCTGCGCGGCAACGCCGCCTCCGGGCTGGTCGGCGCCCTGCGCGTGCTGCTCGACCGGGTCCCCGCCGAGGAGGGCGCAGCGGCGGTGGAGCTGGCGGGCGGCCTCCTCGCCGACGGCGGGGCGCTGACCGGTAGCGGCTCCTTGATCCACGAACCCGGGCTGGGCGTGGCCTTCGTACGGCGCAGCTGCTGCCTCTACTACCGGGTGCCGGGCGGCGGGCTCTGCGGGGACTGCGTGCTGCGCACCCGGTGACGCGACGAAGGGCCGCCGGGGAGCGGACGTACCGCTTCCCGACGGCCCCTTGGCGGCTGGGCGTCCTAGAAGGTGAGGTTCCAGGAGTCGATCTTGCCGGTGTCGCCGCCCGCGTTGTCGTTCACACGGAGCTTCCAGGTGCCGTTCGCGACCTCGGAGGAGGCGTTGACGGTGTAGGTCTGGTTGATGTTGTCCGTGCTGCCGCCGGCCCGGTTGTGGACCGTGTAGACGGTGCCGTCCGGGGCGACCAGGTCGACCTTCAGGTCACCGATGTAGGTGTGCGCGATGTTCACGCCGACCTTGAGGGTGGCCGGGGCGTTGCCGGTCACACCGGTGACGGTGATCGGGCTCTCGACCGTGGTGTTGTCGCCGATGGCGAAGTCCGCGGTGTTCTCGAAGTACTTGCCGGCCGGGGGAGTGGAGCCGCCGACCGCCTTCAGCGCGTCGACCTGGCCCTCGCCGAAGAAGGCGTTGTTGGCCGCGGTACCGGTGCAGCGGTTGTCCGACGGGCAGGGGATGTCGTTGGCCTGGGTGGCCAGCCGGTCGCGGATCTGCGCCGGGGACAGCGCCGGGTTGGCGCTGGCCATCAGCGCGGCGACGCCCACCACGTGCGGGGTGGCCATCGAGGTGCCGCTCTTGGAGCCGTACTTGCCGCCGGGCAGCGTGGAGTAGACGTCCTGGCCCGGGGCCGCGACGTCGATGACGCCCTGGCCGAAGTTGGAGAACGAGGCCTTGGTGGTGCCGGTGCCGTTCGCCGCGACCGTGACCACGCCGGGCAGTTCGGTCGGGATGTCGACGCAGGCGTTGGTGATGGTGCGGGTGACCGGCGTCGAGTCGTTCGGGCTCGCCGTGTCGGTCGTCTTGTGGGCGAGGTCGTAGTTCTCGTTGCCCGCCGCGGCGATCTGGAGCGAGCCCTTGCCCTCGGCGTACGCCTGGGCGCGGTTGACGCCCTCGATGATGGCGGCCTGGTCGAGGTTGTCCGGGCAGTTGAACTGCCACGGGTCGGTGTAGTAGCTGTTGTTGGTGACCTTGAAACCGTGGTCACCGGCCCACACGAACCCGCAGATGGTGTTCTCGGCGAAGAAGAGCGAGCTGGTCGGCTCCGCGATGCGGACCGAGGAGATCTTCACGCCCGGGGCGACGCCGACGACGCCCTTGCCGTTCTTGGACGCGGCCACCGTGCCGGCGACGTGCGTGCCGTGGTCGCCGACGTCGCGCCAGGCGCCGGCGCGGGTGTCGGGCTTGCCGTAGGCGCAGGAGACCGAGTCGGCGGCGTTGAAGTTCGGCGCCAGGTCCTGGTGCTGGTCGTCCACACCGGTGTCGAGGATGCCGACCTTGACGGCGGCCGAACCGGCGTTGACGGCCCAGGCCTGGTCCGCCTTGATCTGGCTCATGTCGGCGCGGACCGGCTCGCCGGCCGGGGTCGTCGACTGGGCCGGGTTGGCGGGCAGCGCCGGGTTGTAGGCGTCGGCCGGGACGTCCGAGGTACGGGTGGCGCCGACCTTCTGGACCCCGCTGACCCCGCGCATCGTCTGCGCGAAGGTGCCGGAGGCCGAGTGGGCGACGATCACGCCGATGGCGTCGTAGTACGAGAAGACCGTGCCGCCGTTGGCGGTCACGGCCGAGCGCACTGCCGAGCTGTCACCGGGGGCGGTGATCACGAGGTAGGCGCGGGTGCCGGCGGCCCAGGTCGCACTCTGGGAAGCCGGGGCCGCAGCCTTGGGGGCCGCCGCCGTGGCGGAGGCCGGGGAGCCGGAGGGACCGACGGGAGCGGTGCCGGCGAGCGCGGCGGGAGCTCCGAAGGTGAGGGCGGCGCCGAGGGCGGCCGCCAGCACCATCGCACGTCGAGGTCGGCTGGATATGTGGGGTATCAATGCGTCCTCCGATGACGGCCCGGCGGTGCTGGTGGCACCTACCGGGCCGTACGAAACGAGTGGTGGACGCAAGATGTCAGACGCGCCGCCCCTGAGGGAAGTACCTTTTAGCGCAGCAGAGTTGAAGATCACATGGCCGAAAGTGGCGGTTCGCGGCCGTTCGTGGGCGTATGGGGCGGGGTCCGGCCGGGCTGGGCACCGTGGGGGCGAGCCCTGCCGGGCCGGAACCCGCGGGTGTGCGGGGCCCGGAGGCTCAGGCCGCCGGCACACCGTCCTTGGGGCCGGCCGCCGGACCGGGCACGGCCGGCGCGGCGGGCTCGGCCGGCGCGGCGGGCTCCACCGCTTCACCGGCCGCGGTGTGGCCGTCGTCCACCAGCGTGGTCTCGTCGAAGGGCAGCCGCCCGGCCAGGACTTCGGCGGCCCGGACGCGGTCGAACTCCTTGGTCCACGTCCCGATCAGGACGGTGGCCACCGCGTTGCCCGCGAAGTTCGTCAGCGCCCGCGCCTCGCTCATGAAGCGGTCGATGCCCACGATCAGGCCCACCCCGTCGACCAGTTCGGGCCGGTGCGACTGGAGGCCGCCCGCCAGGGTGGCGAGGCCCGCGCCGGTGACCCCGGCCGCGCCCTTGGAGGCCACGATCATGAAGAGGAGCAGCGAGACCTGTTCGCCCAGGGCCAGCGGCTTGCCCATCGCCTCCGCGACGAAGAGCGAGGACATGGTCAGGTAGATGGCGGTCCCGTCCAGGTTGAACGAGTAGCCCGTCGGCACGGTGATCCCGGTGACCGGGCGGGAGACGCCCAGGTGTTCCATCTTCGCGATCAGCCGCGGCAGCGCCGACTCGGAGGAGGAGGTCGACAGGATCAGCAGGAACTCCCGGCCCAGGTAGCGCAGCAGCGCGAAGACGCTGACCCCCGTGCAGACCCTGAGCAGGGTGCCCAGCACCACGAAGACGAAGATCAGACAGGTCGTGTAGAAGCCGATCATGATGACCGCGAGGGACTTCAACGCGTCGATCCCGGTCGCCCCGACCACCGCCGCGATGGCCCCGAAGGCACCGACGGGGGCCGCCCACATGATCATCGCCAGTACGCGGAACACCAGCTTCTGCACGTGCCCGATCCCGCGCAGCACCGGCTCGCCCGCCCGGCCCATCGCCTGGAGCGCGAACCCGCACAACAGCGCCACCAGCAGCGTCTGGAGCACCTCGCCCCCGGTGAAGGCGGAGACCAGGGTGGTCGGGATGATCCCCAGCAGGAACTCCTGGGTGCTCTCCGCCCCGCCCGCCTTGGCCTGCGCCTCGCCGGCCCGTGCCGCCGCCTCGGTCAGGTGCAGTCCGCTGCCCGGCTCCAGCAGGTTCCCCACCAGCAGCCCGATGGCCAGCGCCACCGTGGACATCACCATGAAGTAGCCGAGGGCCAGCCCGCCCACCGCGCCGACCTTGGCGGCCTTGCGGACCGACCCGATGCCCAGCACGATCGTGCAGAAGATCACGGGCGAGATCATCATCTTGATGAGGTTCACGAAGCCGGTGCCCAGCGGCTTGAGCTCCACGGCCACGCCGGGTGCGGCGAAGCCGACGGCGATGCCGAGCAGCACCGCGGCGATCACCGCGATGTAGAGGTAGTGGGTTCTGTCGCGTCTGGCGGCCATGTCGCGCTCCTGGGTGGTGAGGTCGTTCCGGGAGACCATCGCCCAGCCTGTGACCCCGGTCACCCTTGCGTTCATTGAGTTCACGGCCCGGTGCACACTGAGCGCCATGTTCCGCTTCCCCCGGCCGCCCCGCAGCCTCGCCGGCCAGCTCTTCGCCATGCAGGTCCTGCTGGTCGCGCTGGTCGTCGCCGGCTGCGCGGTCTTCGCGTACGCCACCGCCCGCGACCAGGCCGAGGACGCCGCCCGCCGGCAGGCCGGAGCGGTGGCCCGGGCCGTCGCGGACGCGCCCTCCGTACGCGAGGCCGTACGCGCCGGCACCCCCGGAGCCGATCCCTCCGCCGCGCTCCAGCCCTACGCCGAGCGGGTGCGCACCGACTCCGGCGTGGACTTCGTGACGATCATGGCCCCGGACGGGCGGCGCTGGACGCACCCCGACCCGCGCCGCATCGGCGAGCGCTTCCTCGGCAACACCGCCCCGGCCCTGCGCGGCGCCACCTTCAGCGAGACCTACACCGGCACCCTCGGCCCCTCCATCCGCGTGGTCACCCCGCTCCGGGACGCGGACGGCTCCGTCATCGGCCTGGTCAGCGCGGGGATCACCGTCCGGGCCATCAGCGCCCGCCTCGCGGCGCAGCTCAGCGCCCTCGCCTGGGTGGCCGCCGGGGCACTGGCCCTCGGCGCGGTGGGTACGTACGTGGTCAACGCCCGGCTGCGCCGCCACACCCACGGGATGGACGCCGCCGGGCTTAGCCGGATGTACGACTACCACCAGGCGGCCCTGCACGGGGTCCGGGAAGGGCTGCTGATGCTCGACGGCCGGCGCAGGATCACCCTCATCAACGACGCGGGCCGGGAACTGCTGGGCCTGCGCGGGGAGGTCGACGGCACGGGCGTCGCCGACCTGGGCCTGCCCGCGCCGCTCACCGGGGCGCTGCTCGCCGACCGGCCCCGGGTGGACGAGGTGCACCTAAGCGCGGAGCGGGTCCTCGTCGTCAACAGCTCGCCGGTGGCCGGCGGCGGGCGCCGCGGCACCGTGGTCACCCTGCGGGACCACACGGAACTCCAGGCGCTGGCCGGGGAGCTGGACCACGAGCGCGGGTTCACCCAGGCCCTGCGCTCCCAGGCGCACGAGGCGGCCAACCGGCTCCACACCGTGGTCTCCCTGATCGAACTGGGCCGCAGCGAGGAGGCGGTGGAGTTCGCCACCGCCGAACTCGAGCTCGCCCAGGCGCTGACCGACGAGGTGGTCGCCGCCGTGGGCGAGCCGGTGCTGGTCGCCCTGCTGCTCGGCAAGGCCGCCCAGGCGCACGAGCGCGGCATCGAGCTGGTCGTCACGCCGGAGTGCGGGGCGATCGAGACGGGGCCGGGGGTGCCGCCGGCCCGGGACCTGGTCACCGTGCTCGGGAACCTCGTCGACAACGCCCTGGACGCCCTGACGGGGGTCCCGGGCGGCCGGATCACCGTCACCGTGCGCCGGGACGCGGCCGGGCTGCTGCTGCGGGTCGCGGACAACGGGCCGGGCCTGCCCGAGGGGGTGGACGTCTTCCGGCGGGGCTGGTCGGGCAAGGGGGAGGGGCGGGGCCTGGGCCTGGCCCTGGTCCGGCAGGTGGCCCAGCGGCACGGCGGCACGGTGGAGGCCGGGGACGCCCCCGGCGGCGGCGCGGCGTTCACCGCGCGGCTCCCGCTCGCGGGCGGTGCGGCGTGAGCGGGCCGGTGCGGGTCCTCGTCGTCGAGGACGACCCCGTCGCCGCCGACGCGCACGCGCTCTACGTCGGGCGGGTGCCCGGCTTCACCGCCGTGGCGGCCGTCCACTCCCTGGCCGAGGCCACCCGGGTGCTGGAGCGCACCCCCGTCGACCTGCTGCTGCTCGACCTCACCCTCCCCGACGGCCACGGGCTGCGCTTCGCGCGCGGGCTGCGGGCGGCCGGCCATCCCGCCGACGTGATCGCGGTGACCTCGGCGCGGGACCTGGCCATGGTCCGCGAGAGCGTGTCGCTGGGCGTGGTGCAGTACGTGCTCAAGCCCTTCGCCTTCCCCACCCTGCGCGAACGGCTGCTCCGCTACGCCGAGTTCCGGGCCGCCGCCGGTGAGGCGGCGGGCCAGGACGACGTGGACCGGGCGCTCGCCGCACTGCGTGCGCCTGCCTCGGCCCAGCTGCCCAAAGGACTCAGCGCCCCGACCCTGGACCGGGTCGCGGCGCTGCTGCGGGCGGCGCCCGGGGGGCTGACCGCCGCGGGGGCGGCCGAGGCGGCCGGGATCTCGCGGATCACCGCCCGCCGCTACCTGGAGCACCTGGTGGACACCGGGCGCGCGGACCGAACGCCCCGGTACGGCCAGGTGGGCCGCCCCGAACTGCACTACCGCTGGCTGGCGGCGGCCGGCTCGGTGTCGAACGTGTAGAACTTCCGGTGGTCGAGCATGTCCGCCGGGGTCACGTCGTTCCACGGCCGCATCGTGTCGCGCAGGTCGACCACGTTCGGGGTGCCCGCGGCGGGCAGGTAGGGGGAGTTCGGGTTCTTCGCCTGCCAGTCCGCCCAGAGCTTGTCCACGAAGGCGTGGTGCATCCAGAAGACCGGGTCGTTGGGGGAGACGCCGGTGCCCATCTGGCCGCCGACCCACACGTGCACCCGGTTGTGGAGGTTGGCGCCGCGCCAGCCCTCCAGGTTGTTGCGGAAGCCGCCCGAGGAGCTGTTCCAGGGGGCCATGTCGTAGACCGGCATGGCCAGTACGGCGTCCACCTCGGCCCGGGTCGGCAGCTGGGCGACGCCCTCGCCGAGTGCGCGCCGCAGGTAGGAGCGGCCGTCGACGCGGACCGCTATCTCCCACTTGCCCGTCGCGTAGGCGAAGGGGCCGTCCATGACCTGCCCGTCGCGGGCGCGGCCGGTGCCGCCGAGGAAGTCGGCGGCCCAGAGGGAGGAGCGGGAGGTGCGGTCGGCGGTCCAGTCCCAGTACGGGAGCGAGACGCTCTTGTCCACCGCCTGAAGAGCCGCTTCGAACTCCAGCAGAAAGCGGCGGTGCCAGGGGAGGAACGAGGGGGAGCGGTGGCCCACCCGGTCGCCCGAGTCGGTGTCGCTCATGATGAAGCCGTTGTGGGTGGTGACGAAGCGGTCGTAGCGGCCGGTGCGCTTCAGTTCGAGCAGCGCGTTGGTGAAGGCGCGCTTCTCCTCGGCGGTCAGCGTGGCCTGGTTCTTGCGGACGGTCATCACATACCGCCCATCTGCATCGGGGCGAGCTGGGCGCCCTGGAGTTCGCGCACGGCGGCCCGGGCCAGCGAGGCGGGGTCGGCAAAGGTCTCGTAGTGGTTGACGACGCTGATCCAGGTGCCGTCGGCGTTGCGCATGACGTGCAGCTCGCGGCCGTCTATGCGGACGGTCGGCGTCCCGGCGCCGCCGTGGTGGCCACCGTGGTGACCGCCGCCGGTGGCGGGGGATATCTGGATGCGACGGCCCTGGTACACCTCGTCGACGGTGCCGGCCGGGGTGGTGGCGGCACGGGAGTCGGTGGCGGCGGCGTGCGCGGTGGCGCCGGCGATGCCGAGGACGGTGAGTGCGCCGGCAGTGGTGCCCAAGGCCTGCCGACGGGTGATCTTGTTCATGGCGGAAGAACTATCAGTGCCTGTACGACAGTTGACCGCTATCCGGACAACGCCGGATAAGTTCTATATAGAACCATTTGAGTGATCTTCCCGTCCGGACCGGCTCCAGTGGCCCGGACGGGAAGATCTACGGAAGGAATGCTACTCGACGGTAATTTTTTCGGCCGACCGGGGGTCCCTATGGAGGGGGTCACACCCCGTAGTCGGCCGGAAGCAGCGCCGGAAACCGCCCCGCACGACCGGTCCTCCACGGTTCCTGGAGCCGGAATATGTGGCGGTTTGCCCTTATAGTTCCGATATGGCTCTCCATCAGACGAAGGACACGCACGGCATGGACGACGGGACGGACGTGTTCGCGTCCGCCCTGAGCGGCCAGGTCCTCCCGAAGTACCGGATCCCCGACGACCACTCGCCCGCCGAGGTCGTCTACTCGCTCCTGCACAACGAGCTGCTCCTCGACGGCAACGCCGCCCAGAACCTGGCCACCTTCTGCACCACCTGGTCGGACGACGCCGTGCACCGCCTGATGAACGAGTGCCTCGACAAGAACATGATCGACAAGGACGAGTACCCGCAGACCGCCGAGATCGAGGCCCGCTGCGTCAACATCCTGGCCGACCTCTGGAACGCCCCGCCCGGACACGTCGGCACCGGCTGCTCCACCACCGGCTCCAGCGAGGCCGCCATGCTCGGCGGCCTCGCCCTCAAATGGCGCTGGCGCGAGCGCCGCCGCGCCGAGGGCAAACCCGCCGACCGCCCCAACCTGGTGTGCGGCCCGGTCCAGATCTGCTGGGAGAAGTTCGCCCGCTACTTCGACGTCGAGCTGCGCCAGGTCCCCCTGGAACCCGGCGCCACCGGCCTGCGCCCGCACCAGCTCGCCGGGTACGTCGACGAGAACACCATCGGGGTCGTCGCCATCCTCGGCGTCACCTACACCTGCGACTACGAGCCCGTCGCCGAGATCGCCGCCGCCCTCGACCGGATCCAGGCCGAACACGGCTGGGACGTCCCCGTCCACGTGGACGCCGCCAGCGGGGGGTTCGTCGCCCCCTTCCTCCACCCCGACACGGTCTGGGACTTCCGGCTGCCCCGGGTGGCCTCCGTCAACACCTCGGGCCACAAGTACGGGCTCGCCCCCCTCGGCGTCGGCTGGATCGTCTGGCGCACCGCCGACCTGCTCCCCGCCCAGCTCGTCTTCGACGTGGACTACCTGGGCGGCGACATGCCCACCTTCGCCCTCAACTTCTCCCGCCCCGGCGGCGAGGTCATCGCCCAGTACTACCTCTTCCTGCGCCTCGGCCGCGGCGGCTACCGGCGCGTCCAGCAGGCCTGCGCCGACACCGCCCGCTACCTGGCCGCCGAGATCGAGGGCATGGGGCCCTTCACCCTGCTCTACGACGGCCAGGGCGGCCTGCCCGCCGTCTCCTACACCCTCACCGACCCGGCCGGAGCCGGCTTCAGCCTCTACGACCTCTCCGACCGGCTGCGGATGCGCGGCTGGCAGGTCCCCTCGTACCCGCTGCCCGCCGACCGGCAGGACACGGTCGTCCAGCGCGTGCTGATCCGGCACGGGGTGACCCGCGACCAGACCGCCCTGCTCGTCGACGACCTGCGCCGGGCCGTGGAACACCTCACCGCCACGCCGCAGCCCGTCCCCGCCGCCGCACCCCGGTCCGGCTTCCACCACTGACCGGCGGCCCGCCGGCTCCTACGCGGAGGCGGCCGCCGGCTCCTACGCGGACGCCGCCGCGGACGCCGGCTCCGACGCCGCGGACCAGCGCATCCCCAGCTCCGTCAGCGCGGCCACCCGCTCCGGGGCCAGCCCCGCCGCCCGGGAGCGCTGGTTCGCGATCCACGCCCCCAGCCGCAGCTCCCGCCCCCCGACCGGCTCCACGTGCGTGCGCGGCACCCGCAGGTGCCCCTCGCGGGCGTGGAACCGCCGGGCCGCTTCCAGGTGCTCCGCCCAGGCGTCGGCATGGCTCCGCCGCGGCGGCGGACGCTCCGCCTCCGCGGCCGGCGACAGCCCCAGACCGTGCTCCAACAGCCACCGCTGCGCCCACGCCAGCCGCTCCCAGCCCAGCCGCTGGGCGCGCACCCACAGCCCCAGGTCCTCGCCCTGGACCACCACCGAGCCCGGCCCGAGCGGCACCGCACCGCCCGCGTCCAGATGGGCACGGGTCAGCCGGAACGCCCGCTGCCAGCCGATGTCCCACGCCGGGCACCAGGACGCGTCGATCTCCTCCAGGGCCTCCCGGCGCTCCTGCGGCAGCGCACCCGGCCCCTCCCGCCGGGCCGCGGCCCGGTTGTTCTTCATCCACACCCCGACCGGCACCCCCCGCCAGGTGGCGTCCACCGGCGGCAGCAGGTGCCCGTGCTCGGCCGCCCAGGCACGGGCCGCCGCCAGCCCCTCCTCGAAGGCCACGTCGAAATGGCTCCACACCATGCCGAGTTCCTCCAGCTCACGGGTCCGCTCCCGGCCCAGCGCGCCCCTGCGGTACGTGCGCCGCGCGTCCGCGATCCACTGCCCCAGCGGGAACCCCGCCAGCGCCGCCGGCCACTCCTCCCGCGCCGCCGGCACCCGGAACGCGAACGGCACCTTCAGGTCCCCGGCCGTCGCCGCGTAGACCCGGGCCGCCTCGACACCCCGCCGCCACTGCGCGTGCTCCGGGTTCAGCACGCGCAGCCGGATGAACGCCGCCAGCAGCGCCGGATCCCGCGGCACCGAGAAGCTCAGCAGCGCCCGCGCACCCGCCCCCGGGCCCGTGCCGGTCCCGGCCGCCGCCGGGGACTTCGCCGCCGCGCTCGGCGCCTGCGGCTGGGCCAGGCCCTCCACCAGCCTGGAGTCGTGCGCCCGCAGCGCCTCCAGCAGCCGCGCGAGGTCCCCGTACGCCCGTGACGTCAGCATCGACTCCGGGGACTCCCCGGGCCCCAGCAGCACCGGCACCACCAGCGAGGCCACCTTCCCCTCGCCCGGCCGTATCCGCAGCGCCCGGCCCACCGCCTGCACCAGGTCCGGCATGGAACCGCGCACGTCCGCCCAGAAGACGGAGTCGCACTCCTTGGTGTCCACCCCCTCGCCCAGCACCCGCACGCTGCCCAGGAACGCCTTGTCCGCGACCCGGTCCGCGGCGAAGGCCTCCAGCACCCGGCGCCGGTGCGCGGCCGTGTGCTGCCCGCACAGCCAGTCCGCCCAGACCGTACGCGGATACACCGGCCGCACCGACCGGCTGGTCGCCCGCAGCCGGGCCGCGACCGCCGGAAGCCCCGCCGCGAACGCCTCGGCCTCCTTCGTCAGGTGATGGAACACCAGGGTCCGCCGGAAGCCCTGGTCCGCCGCCGCCTTCACCAGGGCCGCCTGGAGCGCCGCCAGCCGCATCCCGCGCACCCGGTCCGAGCGGCCGTCGGCGCCCAGCAGCACCGCCGACTGGAACCCCGGGTCGCTGACGTCCACGCACACCACCCGGTACGGGGCGCAGACGCCCCGGTCGATGGCCTCCGACAGGGACAGGGTGTAGCAGCGGGCGCCGAACGGCCCCTGGGGATCGTCCTCCATGGACGCGACCAGCTCGCCGCGCCCCCGCGGCTCGGCGCCCCCGGCCGTCTCGGCCGCGAACGCGCCCGCCCCGGCCTCCTCCTCCGGCTCCTCGGCCTCCTCGCTGTCCTCGCCGTCGCGCCACACCCGGGGCGTGGCCGTCATGTACAGCCGCCGTACGGACGGGATACGGGTGTTGTCGTGCACCACCGCCCAGGGCTTGCCGATCCTGCCCGAGGTGCGGTGCGCCTCGTCGACCACGACCAGGTCCCAGGACGGCAGCCCCGCCAGGTGCGCCCCCTCGATGGTCCCCAGGCCCAGCGACGCGTACGTGGCGAACACCGTCAGCCGCTCCACCGGCCGCGACCCCCACCGGGCCAGCTGCCCCGGGGCGGTCGTGGTGGGCACTCCCACGTCCTCGCCGCGCAGCGAGCACACCGCGAGCGCCCGGCCCGTACGGCCCCCCTCCCGCCAGGCGGCGACGGTCTGCACGAGCAGATCGAGGGAGGGGACCAGCACGAGCACCCGGCCCGCCCGCAGCTCCTCGGCCGAGCGCACGGCGACCAGGGACTTCCCGGACCCGGTCGCCATGATCACCTGCGTCCGCAGGCCCCGCTCGGGCACCCGCCCGGTGGCGGGCAGCTGGAGCGCGCGCACGACCGCGTCGACGGCCTCACGCTGATGAGGGCGCAGCTCCTGCTTCGGCATACACCCACCTCACCCGCGTTGATCTGCTCGTTCCGCTCCAGCTCCTATCTTGCCCGGATTCTGAGTCAAAAAGGAGCAGGGGCGGCGGGCCGGATCAGCGCGCCCCGAAGTTCTGCGTCCACCAGGGGCCGCCGGAACCGGTGTGGATGCCCACGCCGATGTCCTTGAAGGAGCAGTTGAGGATGTTCGCCCGGTGGCCCGGGCTCTTCATCCAGGAGTCCATGACGGCCTGCGCGGTCTGCTGGCCCTTGGCGATGTTCTCCCCGTACGTCGACCACCGGTACCCGGCGGCCGTCGTCCGCGCCCCCGGGTCGGCCCCGTCGGGGTTGGTGTGGTCGAAGAAGTCCCGCCGCGCCATGTCGTCGGAGTGCCCCTGCGCGGCGCTGCGCAGCTGCGCGTCCTCCTTCAGCGGGCCGCAGCCGGCCGCCGCGCGCTCCTGGTTGACCAGCGCGATGACCTGCCCCGCCACGCCCGCCGGAGCCGGGCCCGGGGCCGGCGGGGCCGGGGGCTTCGCGGTGCTCTTCGCCGGCGCGGGAGCCGCCGAGGTCTTCGCGGCGCTCGCCGAGGCCGACGGGGAGGCCGAAGCGGAAGCCGACGCGGACGGCGAGCCCGACGCCGAAGCGGAAGGCGAGGCGGAGGCGGAGCCCGACGGCTGCGGCGCGCCGGAGTCGGGCGCCGACAGGGCGGCCAGCGGCGAGCCGGGCGCCCCGCCCGCCTCGGTCTTCTTCGCGCCGGGCAGCTGCCCGAGGTACACCAGGCCGCCGCCCGCGACGCACGCGGCGACCACCGCGCCGCCGATGGCCCGGCGCCGGCTCCGGCGGCGCCTGCGCTGCGCCGCGCGGCCGTCGGGGCCCTCGCCGCCGGCCTCGGCCCCGCCCTTGCGCCGGGCGGCGCGGCCCGGGCCGGACACCACCGGCGAGAGCTGGGTCGCGGCCTCCGCGAAGGCCGCGTTCGCCGGGGCGGCACCGGCCGCCGCGGCGGACCGTACGCCCGCCAGCAGCGCCGCCGTCACCGGCACCAGGGCCAGACCCGCCAGCAGCCCCTCCGCCGGCACCAGCCCGTTCCACAGCCCCGAGCAGCGCAGGCACTCGCGGGCGTGCCGGGCTATTCGCTTGCGCCACAGCGCGGACGGCCGGCCGTCCCAGGTGCCCGTCATCGCCCGCAGCCCCTCACAGGGCGGCTGCGTCTCCAGGGCCCGCTCCACCACACGGGCCGACTCCAGCTGCGCCTTCATCCGCTGCACCCGCACCGCCGTGTGCTGCGGGGTCAGCTCCAGCGCCGAGGCCACGTCGGCCCGGGTCAGCTCGCCCGCGCACTCCAGCCACCACAGCGACAGCAGCGCCCGGTCGTCGGGCTCCAGCCAGCGCGTGGCCCGGGCCGTCTCGCGGCGCTGCCCGGACAGGTGCAGCCGCGTGACCGTCAGGTCGGCGAAGTCGGCGCCGGGGTCGGCGACGTCCTGGGCGGCCTCCAGCCCGCTCTGCCCGGGGCCGCCGCTCGTGGCCTGCCAGTGCGCCCGTACGCGGTTCATCGCGATGGCCACCAGCCAGGACCGGAAGCTCTCGTCGCTGCGCAGCGTGCCGAGCCCGTCGAGTGCCCGCAGCATGGTGTCCTGCACCACGTCGTCCACGTCGTGTGACCCGTTCAGAGCCCGCCCGACCACGTTGTAGACCAGCGGCAGATGGGCACTGACCAGCTCGTCCTGCGCGCGGGGGTCGCCCGCGCGGGCCGCTGCCACCAGCTCTGCCGTGTGCTGTGTACTCATGTGAAGTTCCCTGTCCGTACCGGCGGTCGATGTTGCCCGATAACTGGGAGACCGTCGAGTGGGGCCCCGATAACGGTTATCCGGAAGAATTTCTTTCGCCGTGACCGGACGGGCTCCAGGAGTGGGACGGCAGGGACTCCGCCAGGGTGGTGAAGAAGCGCTGGTCGCGCCAGGCGTCGCGGTTGCCGATCACGAACAGCCGGCGCTTCGCGCGGCTCACCGCCACGTTGAGGAGGTTCGGGCGGGAGGCCGCCCAGGCCCGGGCGCCCGGGCGGCGCGGGTCCGTGCCGAGGACCAGGACGACGACGTCCGCCTCCTTGCCCTGGGCGGTGTGGACCGTGCCCACCCGCCCGTGCGGCACCAGGTCCCGGCAGGCCCGCCGCGCGCCCGCCGCCACCTGCCGGAACGGGCTGATGACGAAAACGTCCCGGGCCAGGTCCACGCCCCCCTCGTCCCGCAGCCGCTCCAGCACCCGCCGCAGCGCCCGGCCCTCCTCCGGGATCCAGTGCCCGTCCGCCTCCGAGCCGACGACGTCCACCCAGCTGCTGGCCGGCCGGTACGCGTACGGCTCGCGGGCCCCCGGGTCCACGCCCTGCACCATCAGGCCGTCGTAGGCGACGGCGTTGCTGACCGAGAACATCGGGTCGTCGCACCGCCGGTGCACCCGCAGCGGTGCCCCGACCCACACCTCGTGCCCGCCGTCGGGCAGTTCTGCCGGCAGCAGCGTGCCGTAGCGGTTGGCGCGGTCGGCCAGCCGCTGCACCGACGTACGGCCCGGCGCCCACTCCTCGGCCACTCCGGACTCCTCGCGCAGCGCCCGCTGCGCCGTCCACGGCAGCACCACCACCGGCTCCAGCTGGAGCGGGTCGCCGACGACGACCGTGCGCCGCGCCCGCCATACGCCGCCCACCGCCATCTGCGGGGTCGCCTGCCCGGCCTCGTCCACGAACAGCCAGCCCAGCGCCTGTGCCCCCAGCCGGCCGAAGACCCGGTCCAGGGAGGCGAACGTGGTCGACACCACCGGCACCACCAGGAACAGGCTCTGCCAGGCGGCCCGCACGTGCGCCTCGGGCACCGTCCCCGGCACCGTGCCGACGACCGCGTCCATGCCGGCCATCAGGTTCGCGTACATGGTGCGGGCGGTGCAGCGCAGGAACGCCCGGTGCAGGTCGAGCGCGGCGAGGAACAGCTCCGTGCGGGCCCGCGTGATCTCCGGGTCCGACCAGGGCGCGGAGCGCTCCCGCAGCGGGTCGTCCGTCAGCCAGGCCCCCTCCGGCACGAAGCCCTCCCACCGGGCGCGGGCCGCCCCGACGGCCTCCTCCATGCGCGCGGCGCGGTCACGGGCGGCCTCCGCGGCTCCCCGGGCCCCGTCCAGGCGCGCGGAGGCGGCGGCCACGCGGGCGCGTACGCCGTCCAGCCGGGCCCGCTCCGCGTCCTGCTCCCGCCGGGCGGCGGACACGGCCCCCGCCGCCACGGACTCCTCCGCGTGCCAGGCCCGGGCGGCCCTGCCCAGGGTGAAGAGGCTGACGGAGAAGCCCGGGCGCCGGGCCAGGTGCTCCCGGTGCGCCTCCTCGGCCCGTTCCAGCGACCGCCGTACGCCGGCCAGCGCGTCCTCGGCCGGCGGCAGTTCCTCCCGGGCCCGGTCCAGCGCCGCGGTGTCCCGGTCGACCGCCTCCCGGGTGTGGCGCAGCGCCTCGTACGCCGCCGGCAGGCCCTCGTACGCCGCCGCCGCGTCCGCACGCTCGCCGCGCAGCCGCTCGACCTCGGCCAGCGCGTCCCCGAACCGCTTCCGGGCCTCGGTCCACACGCCGGTCTGCGGGGTGTCGCGCCACTGCCGCAGGAGGTGGGCGAGGCCGTTGCCGCTGTCGATCCAGGGGTCGCGCAGGCCGCGGCGGCCCTGCTGCGGCGCGGGCGGCGGCGCAGGCGCGCCGGCGTCGGTGCGGCGGTACTTGCCGTGCCAGAAGCGGTTGACGAACTCCAGCCGGTTCCGCTTGCTGCCGAGCCGGGCGGCGACCGCGCCCCACGCGGGCTCGCCCTTCAGCAGCCGGGTGGCCTGCTCGGCGAAGTAGTCGGCGTCCTCGCGCCAGCGCGCCCCGAGGGCGGCGCGGGCGGGTATCTCGGTCGAGATGTTCTCGACGGCGCCGTTGTTCGCGGAGGCGACGACCATCTCGAAGCCGGTGAACTCGGCCCGCAGCGGGGTGACCGTGCGGGTGTGGTCGCCGCTCTTCCACACGTACGGGGACTGCCGCTCGAACGCCTCGGACGGCAGCCGCAGCGCGGCGAGGCGGCGGGCCCGCTCGACGACGGCGGCGGCGAAGCAGTCGCGCAGCATGGTGGTCTTGCCGGTGCCGGGCGGGCCGTTGACGGCGAAGATCCCGGCGGTCGGGGCGAGTTCGCAGTGCACGGCGTTGACGGCGAACTGCTGGCTCAGCGCGAGCGGGTGCCGGGCGTCGGCCGGCCAGCGCCCGGCGGGGGTGCGCTCCGGCGCGACGCCGGCCAGCGCCGCCTCGGGCTGCAGCCGCAGGTCGACGCGGTTCGCCCGGTCGAAGCCGGAGTCGGGGGTGAGGTAGGCGGCCAGCCCCGCCCCCGGCTCCTCGCGGGCGAGCACGGCCGCCACCCGGTCCAGGTCGGCGGCGATGAAACTGTTGAGGAAGTCCTGCTGGTCGGCGGCGTCGGCCTGGTCCAGCCGCACGGGGACGCTGCGCACCCGCACGGTCGCCGGGTCCAGCGCGACGGAGACCCCCCAGGTGCGGGCCAGTTCGCCGGTGAACTCCAGCAGGTGGCCGGCGGAGACCACCCCCGGCCCGAGGGGGGAGTCCCCCTCGCCCCCCACGGCACCGGCGGGGTACCGGACGGGGTCCCCGAGCGCCCCGGCCCGCCGGCCCCAGGCGTCGGCGTCCTCCTGGAACCCGTCGAGCCAGCCCGGGGTGCCGGGGCCGGGGGCGACGGCGCGGCCGGTGGCCCAGGCACAGGAGGAGAACACGGCGGAGTCCAGGAGGAGCCGCCCCCGGTCGGTCACGGTGAGGGCGAACAGCGCGCTCTCGCCGTCCATCCGGCCGTCGTGGTCCTCGCCGCTCTCCCCGAACACGTCGAGCAGGGTGTCGCGTACGGAGCCGAGGGCGAACACCCCGCCGTAGACGACGTGCTGCCACCCGTACCCGCCCTCCAGCGGAACCGCCCGCACCGGATGGCCCGCGTCCCACGGCATGGGCCGCCCCGCCTCGACCGGGTACACCCGGTCCCGGACGGAGAGGGCGGGCACCTTCTGCGGACTGAACAGCTCCACCGCCCGCCAGTACCCCACCACCCCGCTGCGGCGCCGCCGCTCGCCCCCCATAACGCCCACTCCCGTCATCGGTGATCAATACGTCGCACCCTACGGGCCCGGTGACGGTGGGTCAGGCGGTTGCGAGGTTCGGGGGAGCGGAGCGCGGCCCGCGCGCGGGTACCCCGGCCGTGGCGGCGCAGGACCGGGCGGGCGAGGGGTGACCGGACGGCGCCGCACTGTGTATGGTCTAGACCATCAAGCCGGGCCGTGTGACGTACCGTTCCACGCCGCTGAGCAGCCGGGAGGGTTCCTTGTCCTGCCATCCGTACGCGGTGCTGGCCGCCCAGCGCCTGCTCCCGGTGCTGCGCAGCGCCGACGCCGACCGGGCCGTGGCGGCCGCCGCGCGGCTGCTCGGCGCCGGCTGCCGGACCGTGGAGCTCACCACCTCCACCCCCGGCTGGGCCCGGGCCGTCACCCGCGCCGCCGGGCTCCGCGACGCCCGCGGGCGGACCGCCGTCATCGGGGTGGGCACGGTGACCACCGCCGCCCAGGCCCGGGCGGCCCTCGAAGCGGGCGCCGCGTTCCTCGTCTCCCCCCACCCGGCCCCCGAGGTCCGCGAGGCCGCCGCACGGCACGGGACGCCCTTCCTCGAAGGCGGCTTCACCCCCGGGGAGATAGCCGCCGCCGTGCGGGACGGCGGCGCCGCGAAGGTGTTCCCCGCCCACGTGGGCGGGCCGGACTTCATCCGCTCCCTCAGGGCCGTGCTCCCGTCCGGGGCCCTGCTCGTCCCCACGGGCGGGATCCGGCCCGGCGAGGTCCGCGCGTGGCTCGACGCGGGCGCGGCCGCCGTCGGCGTCGGCAGCGGCCTGCCCGACGACCCCGGGGAACTGGCCGCCGTCTTCGCGGAGCTGGCCGGACCCTGCTGCGGCGGGGAGGGGTGCCGGCCGTGACCGCCCCGCGCTACGACGTCCTCGTCCTCGGCGAGGTCCTGGTCGAGGTCCACGCCGGCACCGCCCTGCGCGACGCCGCCGACGGCACCCCCGCCCGCATCTCCTACTCCGGCGACGCCCTCAACGCCGCGGCGGCGGCCGCCGCGGCCGGGGCCCGCACCGCGCTGCTGACCGTCGTCGGGGACGACGAGCTGAGCGTCCCGCTGCTGCGCCGCGCCGCCGAGCTGGGCGTGGACACCGCCCACGTGCACCGCGCGCCCCGCCCCAACGGGGCCTACCTGCTCTGCGCCGACCCCGACGGGGACCGCGAGTTCGTGTACTGGCGCACCCGCAGCGCCGCCTCCACCCTCTCCCCGGCCCACGTCGAGGACTGGCTCCCGCTGCTGACCGGCTGCCGGGCGCTGATCACCAGCGGTATCACCGGCGCGCTCTCGCCGGGCAGCCGCGCGGCCGTACTGGCCGCCGCCCGCGCCGTCCACGCGGCGGGCGGGCACGTCACGTACGACCCCAACCACCGGCCCCGCCTGACCGGCCGCGCCGAGGCCCGGTCCCTGCTCGCCGAGGTCGCCCCGCTGACCGGGCTGCTGAAGACCTCCTGCCCGGCCGACGCGCTCGCCCTGGTCGACACCGCCGACCCGCCCGCCGCGGCCGCGCGCTACCGGGCGCTGGGGGCCCGCGCGGTGGCCGTCACCGCCGGAGCCGGGCGGCTGCTGCTGGACGACGGCACCCGGGCGGCGTACCAGCCCGTCCCCGTGGACCCGTCCCCGGTCGACACCACCGGCGCCGGTGACTGCTTCACCGGCACCGCCACCGCCCGCCTCGCCCTGGGCGACCCGCTGGCCCGGGCGGTGGCCTACGGGGTGGCGGCGGCGTCCCTGTCGGTGGCGGGCCGCGGTGGCACGGGCCGGGTGCCGGCCTTCACGGAGACGGCGGCGCTGGCGGCGCGGGTGGCGCAGGACACTCCCTAGTCGGCCCAGAACTCCGCCTCCTCGGCCTCCCGGTCCGGCTCCTCGTACGGGAGGGGGTCCGTGACCCAGCCGGCCGCCAGGACCAGGCGGGAGGTGCGGTGCACGGCCAGGAAGCCGAAGGGGCGGTCGACGTACGCGTGCGCGTGGCGGGTCCGGTGGCGCAGGTGGGGAATGCCGGCCCCCACCGCACCGAACGCCGTCACCGCGGCCGCCTCGAAACCCGTCGCGTGGAAGCGGGCGACCGCCGACTGCCGTGCCGAGCCGATGGCCAGGGGCTCGGAGCTGATCCCGGGAAAGCTGCCGGAGCCGCGGCCCGTGGCGGCCACCAGGCCGAACAGCCCTGCACGGGCCAGGAGATCGTGGTCCGCCCGGACCTCGAAGGCGGGCGTCGCGATGCTGAGCCGGGGCTCGGGCGACTCGGAGCGCACCGTCCTGACGGTCAGGCCCGGGCCCGGGTTCCCGTCGGGCAGCAGGCTCGCGGGCGTCCAGGGACGGGCCCGGGTGGCGGCCTCGATTCCTGTGGTCAGGACGGTGCCCGGCGGCGCGTCCGGCCCGCCCAGGACGAGGTGGACGTCGACCCCGGTGTCCCCGACGACCTCCAGCAGGGTGACCGGACCGGCGGCGCCGTGGGCCACCTTGGCGCGGTCCAGCAGGGAGGTGCTGCGGTGCAGCACGACCAGTTCCCGGCCGGCCCAGGGGCCTTCGTGCATCTGCTGGGGCCACTCCTGGAACGGCCGGATCCACTTCAGCCGCAGCGCGAGCGCCGAGGCCAGGACGAGCCGGACCGCGTCCGGCCCCTCGGGCAGCGCGACCGGCATGCGTTCGATCAGGCCGTCCGTCCGCTCGGCGGCCCACGCGTCCAGCGACTTGCCGTCCGCCTCCGGGTCGCCGGTCAGGGTGCCGCGGGTGGCGTCCGGGAGGCGGGCCGTCCAGGGGGCCTCCAGCGGCAGGTCCGCCGCGGCCCACAGGCCCGTGGCCGCCCGCAGGCCCCGTACGCCGGCCAGCGCTGCCAGCAGCTCCCGCCCGGCCCCCGCCGCGTCCCCGGCGGGTATACCGAGGGCCTGCTCCAGCTCCGCGCGGGCCGGGCCCGCCGCGCCGTCCGCGAGCAGGGCCAGCAGCGGCCACACCCCGGCCGCGGTGAGGACCGTACCCCCGTCCCCGCCGGCGGCTTCGGCGGCCCAGCGCGCCGTGAGCCGGTTGACCGCCCGTACCGTCGAGTTCCTCATGCAGGGGAGGGTACGTGGTGGGGCGCCGCCGGGCCGGACCGTTGCTCCTCGGCCCGGCGGCGCCGGTTCAGCGGCCGCGCAGGCCCTGGTCGACGGCGGAGGTCAGCTCCCCGTCGGCGGTGTCGGCGTCCAGGGACCAGAACATGGCGCCGCCCAGGCCCTGTTCGCGGACGTACCGGGCCTTCGTGCGCAGCACCTGCGGGTCGTCGTACGTCCACAGGGTGGTGCCGTCGAAGAGCCAGGCGTGGCCGCCCCGCCGGTCGCGGTGCAGCCGGAAGGTGCCGGAGGCGGCCAGCTCCTTCAGCTCCTTGTAGTCCGCGTATCCGGCCGCCCACTTCGCGGGTGCCGGTCCCGTGGCGGGCTTGCCCATGCCGTCACCGCCGCCGGTGACCCCGGTCCAGCCCTGCCCGTAGAACGGCATGCCGACCACCAGCTTGCGGGCCGGTGCCCCGCGCCGCAGCCAGGAGTCCACCGTGCCGTCGACGCTGAAGTCGCCCCGGGCGTACAGCGCCGACTGCTGGGCGGTGGTCTTCTCCCCGGACACGTGGAAGTCGTAGCCCTGGAGCGTGACGAAGTCGAGGTCGCGCATGATCCGGCGGACGTCGAAGCCCGCGTCGATCTTGGCGGGGGCGGCCGGGACGAAGGCCGTCAGCTCGTACGGGCGACCGCGCTCGCGCCCGAACGCGTCGAGCTGGGTGCGGAACTCGTGCACCAGCTCGGCGAAGTTGCGCTTGTCCTCCGGCCGGAACCTGGTGTCGGTGTCGCCCTCCGAGCCCGGCCACTCCCAGTCCAGGTCGATGCCGTCGAAGACCCCGGCGGCGGCGCCGGCCCCGCCCCGGGCGCCGTCCTGCGGGAGGTTCCCCTTGAGGTAGAGGTCGATGCAGGAGCGGACGAGGGCCTTGCGGGAGGCGGGGGTGAGGGCCGCGTCCGAGAAGTGGGTGGACCAGCTCCAGCCGCCCAGCGAGATCAGCACCTTGAGGCCGGGGTGCCTGGCCTTGAGCTCCTTCAGCTGGTTGAAGTTGCCGGCCAGGGGCTGGTCGGCGGTGTCGGCGACACCGTCCACGGAGTTCGCCGCGTCCAGCGGGCGCGCGTAGTCGGCCCAGGCGTCGGCCTCGCCGGCCACGTTGCCGGTGAAGCACCTGCCGTCGGCGCCGATGTTGCCGAACGCGTAGTTGAGGTGGGTGAGTTTGCCGGCGGTGCCGTTCGCCTCCAGGTCCTGGACCTGGAAGTCGCGTCCGTAGACGCCCCACTGGGTGAAGTAGCCGACCTTCCGGTACGAGCGGTCGTGCCCGCCCGCCGGATCCCGGTCCCCGCTCCCGGCGGCCGCCGCGGGCGCGAAGGCGGTGAGCAGGGAGAGGGAGCAGGCGGCGACGGCCAGCCGGCCGAGGGTACTGCGGCGCATGGGGCGCGTGGGACGCATGGGCTTCCTTTGCGGATGCGGGGGAGTGGTGCTCCTGAGCCGTGCGGGGACGGGCGCGGCCCTGCACCGGCGGCGCCCGTCCCACCCGGGAACGTATTGGTCTGGACCATCCCGGTCAAGGGGGTGTTCACCCGTGCGCGCGACACGGCCGCGGCCCGTCCGAAAAACCTCCTTCACGACGCTGGGCACCTCCACGCCCCCTCGCTACCCTCCGCGCATGATTCCCACGGTGGTCTGGGGCACCGGCAACGTCGGCCGCGCGGCGATCCGCGCCGTCGACGCCCACCCGGCGCTCGAACTCACGGCAGTCATCGTCCACGACCCCGCGAAGGCCGGCCGCGACGCCGGCGAACTCGCGGGCCTGGCCCACCGGCTGGGGGTGGCGGCCACCCGAGACGTCGAAGCGGTGCTCACCACCCGCCCGGCCGCCGTCGTCTACGCGGCCTCCGGCGACATCCGCCCCGACGACGCCCTCGCCGACATCACCCACGCCATCACCGCGGGCGCGGTCGTCGTCAGCCCCGCCCTCTACCCCCTCTACGACCACCGCAGCGCCCCGCCGGAGTTCCGCGACCCCGTCCTGGCCGCCATCGCGGAGGGCGGCGGCTCGCTCTTCGCCTCCGGCGTCGACCCCGGCTGGGGCAACGACGTGCTCCCGCTGCTGATCAGCGGCCTGGGCACCACCGTGGACGCCATCCGCTGCCAGGAGATCTTCGACTACTCCACGTACGACCAGCCGGACTCCGTACGCCACCTCGTCGGCATGGGCCACCCCATGGACTACGAGCCGATGATGCTGATGCCCTCGATCCCCACCATGGTGTGGGGCGGCCAGATCCGGATGATGGCCCGCGCCCTCGGCGTCGAACTCGACGAGATACGCGAGACCTCCCAGCGCCGCGCCCTCGACACCACGGTGAGCACCCCCTCCATGGGCGACTTCGAGGCGGGCACCCAGGGCGCCATCCGCTTCGAGGTGCAGGGCGTCGTCGGCGGCGAACCCCGCATCGTCATCGAACACGTCACCCGCATCCACCCCTCCTGCGCCCCCGACTGGCCCGTACCGCCCGGCGGCGGCGCCGGAGCCCACCGGGTGGTCATCGAGGGCCGCCCGCGCATCGAGGTCACGGTCGAGGCCACCGACGAGGGCGAGAACCGCTCGGCCGGCGGGAACGCCACCGCCGTCGGCCGCCTGGTGGGCGCCATCGACTGGCTGGTGGACGCGGAACCCGGCCTCTACGACGCCCTGGACGTCCCGCTGCGGCCCGCAGTCGGCAGACTCGGAAGGAAACAGCCATGAGGATCGACATCCCCGAGGGTCAGCACCCGATCGAGTACGTGTGGGGGGACATGGTCCCCGGCATCGGCATGGCCGCCGCCAACTTCTCCCTGTCCGTGTACGCCCACACCACCCTCGGCCTGCGCGAGTTCGAGGCCGCGCGGCTGCGCATCGCGCAGATCAACGGCTGCGTCTTCTGCCTGGACTGGCGCACCGACCGGGACGGGGAGAAGGTCGAGGAGGAGTTCGCGGACGCGGTCACCGCATGGCGCACCACGAAGGCGTTCGACGACCGCACCCGGCTCGCCGCCGAGTACGCCGAGCGCTACGCCCTGGACCACCACAACCTGGACGAGGAGTTCTGGGCCCGCATGACCGCGCACTACAGCCAGCTGGAGATCGTCGAGCTGAGCATGAGCATCGGCTCCTGGCTGGCCTTCGGCCGGCTCAACCACGTCCTGGGCCTCGACAGCGTCTGCGTGCTGCCCGGCGGTTGACCGGTGACGCCCCGGCTCCCGGCGCACCGCCCGGGGCCGCCCGGAGTGTCCGGACGGCCCCGGTCACCGGCCCGCTCGCGGGCCGGCCCGCGGACCCGCTCAGAGGTCCGTGGCGATGATCTTCTCGATGTTCCGCTCGGCGAGGGCCGTGATGGTCACGAACGGGTTCACGCTGGTGTTGCCGGGGATCAGCGCTCCGTCGATGACGTACAGGCCCGGGTGCCCGTGCAGCCGGCCGTAGTTGTCCGTGGCCTTGCCCAGCACCGCACCGCCCAGCGGGTGGTAGGTGAGGTGGTCGCCCCAGACCTTGTTGGTGCCGAAGAGGTCGGTGCGGTAGATCGTCCCCTCCTTGGCGTTGATCTTGTCGAAGATGGTCTTCGCCATGTCGATGGACGGCTGCTTCCACGCCGTCTGCCAGTCCAGCTCGACCTTCCCCGCCGCCGCGTTCCACGAGAACCGGGCCCGGTTCGGGTTCTTGGTGATGGAGAGGTAGAAGGACGCGTACGTCTCGATCCCCGTCGGCAGCGGGGCCACCTCGGCGAAGGCGCCGCCCGCGTCCCAGTTGTCGATGCCGCCGCAGGGGATGGAGGCCTGCACCTTCCCGGTCGGGTCCCACATGTGGTTGGCGCGGCCGCACATGACGTTGCCGTTGTCGCCCCAGCCCTTGCCCACCTCGTCGTTCAGGTTCGCCAGCGCGCCGGTCGCCTTCAGCCGCACCAGCAGCTTGCTCGTGCCGACGCTGCCGGCCGCGAAGAACACCCGGCCGGCGGTGACGGTCTTGGTGGCGAGGACGTCGCCGGTGGTGGAGAGCTGCTCCATGACGACCGTGTAGCCGCCACCGTCCGAGGGGGAGACGGTGGTGACCCGGTGCAGGGGCGAGATGGTGACCTTGCCGGTCGCCCGGGCGGCGGCCAGGTAGGTCTGCTGGAGGGACTTCTTGCCCGCGTTGTTGCCGTAGAGGATCTCCCCGTCCACCGCGGACTTGGGGACGGTGCCCGCCACCTCCTGCTTCATGTAGTCCCAGTCGTAGACGTCCGGGACGAAGACGAACGGGAACCCGGAACGCTGGGCGTGCTTGCGGCCCACGCGGGCGAACTGGTAGCAGTCCACCGTCTCGAACCAGTCGGGGTCGATCAGGCCCACCCCGAGCCCGGCGTTGGCCCGCGGGTAGTAGGTCCGGTACATCTCCTCGGCGTCCACCGAGGGCAGGATGGCCGCGAAGTTCTGCCGCTTGGGGGTCACGGCCATGCCGCCGTTGACGAGCGAGCCGCCGCCGACGCCCCGGCCCTGGTAGACGATGATGCCGCCCATCTCCTCGGCATCGAGGATGCCCGTGTAGCGGGGGACGTCCTTGTCGATGGGGAAGCCGAGGAAGTTGCTGAGCGGCGCCTTGGTCCGGGTGCGCAGCCAGTACGAGCGGTAGTCGGGCTTGGTGGTGTTGGCGAAGATCTTGCCGTCACTGCCGGGGGTGTCCCAGGCCATGCCCATCTCGGCCATGTGCACCGGGACCCCGGCCTGGGCGAGCCGGAGCGCGGCGACGGAGCCGCCGTAGCCGGTACCGATCACGAGGACCGGGACGCGGGCCCCGGATTCGATGGGACCGGCGGTGGTGGTGGCGGTGGCCGGTTCGGCATGGGCGGGGGTGACGTTGACCGTCAGTGCCAGCGCCCCGAGAATAGAACCAGTTCCAGCGATGAATCCACGGCGGGAGACACCCCCGGATACCTTGTTGTGCAGGCCTTTGTCACTCATGTGACGTTCCTCACTCTCGACGGAGTGGGAACAAGTTCTACTGGCGAACGCCTGCTAAGTCACTACACGCGTCGCAGCAACTTCCGGCTGATTCCGGCCCCTTGACGCGGCGGCTCGGGAAGACTCGGGCCGGCTCCGGACGGTCGGACGGTCGGGACGGCTCAGGAGAGGCTCCACTGCCCGACGTCGTCACCCAGCCCCGCGTCCAGCGCGAACTGCACGGCCGCCAACCCGGCGCCCTCCGGAACCCGGAAGGTGACGAAACCGGATGCCGAGTCCCCGGGGTCCAGGCTCACCGTCTCCGGCAGGCTCGGCCCCGCCCCGGTCGCGGCGGCCGTCCCCGTGAACCGCTGCCCCGCCGTGTCGAGCAGGTGCGCGGCCGGCGCGGGGGAGTCCTCGTACGGCACCGACCCGGTGTTCTCCAGCCGCAGCTCCACCGCCACCAGCCGCTCGGCGTCCGCCCGGCCCGCGGGGTCCACGACCCGGGTCAGCGTCACGTCGACCCGCTCCCCGGGCCGGTCCCCGTCGAGGGACACGGTCTCCCCGGACCCGTCGGGCCCGGCACCGACGAGCAGCAGCACGAGCAGGGGCCCCAGCAGACGCCCCGGACGGTGACGCACCACGCCTCCCGGCCTCGCCGACCCACCCCCTCCCCGCCCACGATCCTCCGCCGGCCCGGCTCCCGCCACCGGCGACGCGGCAAATGGATTGGATCTTCCGGCCGCTTCATGGCAGGGTGTGACCCACCGAAGGGGTATAGCTCAGCTGGTCAGAGCGCTGGTCTCCAAAACCAGATGTCGTAGGTTCGAATCCTGCTACCCCTGCCATGCCTGACCAGGCATCTCACGTACAGCGGGCTCCGGGAGAACACTCCCGGAGCCCGTTTTGTCTTCTCCTGGGGACAGGGTGGGGACAATCCGGTGGCGTGCCCCGCAGGAGGGCGAAGAGGGCGATTTCCTCACGGAGGGCCACGCGCGTCCCTATGCTCCTCTGCTGACGCCATGAGCCTGCCTGTGGGGGGACGCCTTGGACCCGGAAGCGCTCGACCTCGCCGACAGGGCGGGAACCTTGCTCGTACAGCAGGTGCCCTCCGGCAACTGGGAGCGTGTTTGCGCCGCAGTGGTGCGGCTGTGGCGGCGGTACCGCCGGGAGGATGCCCCCATGGTCGAGAGCGGGCTCGCCGGGATGCGCGACGAACTCCTCACGTCCGGCGCCGCCGCCGACCTGGCGGCCCGGCGCACGGCGGTCACAGCCTGGCAGATGCAGTTCCGGGCGCTCCTGGCGGCGGGGCCCGCGCCGGCCGCCGAGCTGCGGATGCTCGTGGCCGACGGCTTTCTCCTGTCGGCCGCCGATCGGGAGCCGTCGTATACCTGCGACGTGACCATGAAGGCGGTGGCGGAAGACCACGGCACCGTCCACCAGCTCGGTCAGGGCATCATGCACGTCACCGTCGGAACGCGGGCGCGGATCGAGGGCCGGTGAACCAGGAGCCCGAACCGGTTGGGGCCGGTATGCACTTCACCACCAACGTGAGCGGCACGGGCCAAGCCTTCGTGGCCGGCGGCGACATGATCGTGTTCGACGGGCCCGCCCCGGTTGCCATGGCCGCTCTGCCGGCGGCACCCGCGTACCTGGTCGGGCGCGCCGAGCAGCTCGACGCCCTGAGCGGGTTCTTCCTTGCCGCGCCCGAGGGGCCCAGCTTCACCAACATCGCGCTGATCACCGGGTTCGCCGGCTCCGGCAAGCGGGCCCTGGCCACGGCTGCCGCCCGGCAGGCACTGCAGAGGGGGCGTTTCACCGGAGGCGTCGTCTTCGTGGACCTGGAGCACGACGACGGCCAGCCCCTCAGTCGCGGTCAGGCACTGGCCTCGGCCCTCTTCTCGCTCGGCCTGCGGCACTCGGCTGAAATGGGCGGGTCAGACGCCGACCGCACATCCCTCTACCGCTCCCTGCTCCAGGACCGGGCCGTCGCTCGCGGTCCGGTCCTGGTGGTCGCGGACAACGCCTCTCGGCCCGACCAGGTGGACGTGCTGCTCCCCGGCAGCGGTGAGCACCGGCTCCTGGTCACCAGCCGTGAACTGCTGCCGATCGCCGGCGCACGCACCGTGGTGACGGGGCCGCTGGACGCGGCCGACTCGTTCCTGCTGCTGCACTACGCCGTCGAGCGGCGGGGCCTCTCCCGTATCGGCTCCATCGAGTCCCTCACGTCGACGGAGATCAACCATCTCCACGGCCTGCTGGAGCTGAGCGGGCTCCTGCCCGCTGCCATCACGGAGATCGCGCACCATTTCTCGCAGGACGGCGGGCTGACCGCAGAGGAACTCCTGGGCGACCTGACCAAGGCACTCGACTCCTACACGGAGGGCGGCCCCCCGGACGGGCCGTTGCTGGCTCCCCTGCGGCGCGGCTTCGACGAGACCTACCTGCGCCTCGGCCCCGAAGCCGCGGAACTGCTCCCCCTGCTCGGTCTGGTGCCCGGTCCGAACATCACGTCGCGACAGGCGGCCCACCTCGCCGGTCCGGACCGGGACGACATCCGCTCCCGGCTCGCCGCTCTCGCCCGGGCGCACCTCGTGGCGGAGGAGCGGGTCGGCTGCGACCGCTGGCGACTGCACCCCCACGCCCGCCGCGAGGCCACAGCCCTGGCCCGACGGCTCCCGCAGGCCGTCCGGGAGGCGGCGCAGCGGCGGCTGCTCGACGAGTACGCGCGGATCGCCCGGATCGCCGTCGAAGAAACGAACGGCGAGGGCTCCGCCCTCCACCTGCGTGCGGGACGCAAGGCATCCCGGGAGAGGTTCGAGGCCGAATGCCCCAACCTCGTCCCGGGCGTGGACATGGCCGTGTCGGCCGGCCTCGACCGGCACGCCGCGGAACTCGCCCTCCCGGTGTGCCAGCTCCTGCTGCACCATCACCGCTTCGACGAGCTGGCGACCTGCGCCAAGGCGGGAGTGGGCGCGGCCAGGCGTGCGGGCGACCGCACGACCGAGGCGGAGCTGTTGAACGTCCGAGGCGGCTGGCTTCGGAAACTGGGCGGGCACCATGAGGCGCTGGGACAGTACACGCAGGCCCACGACATCTTCGCCGCACTGGACGACCGGCCGGGCCGCGCCAAAACCCTCGGCAACATCGCCAGCATCCACTACGAACGAGGTGAGTTCGAGCAGGCCTACGTCATCTACCGGGAGGTGGCCGCAGAGTTCCTCGCGCTCGGAGACACCCGCCTCGAAGCCATGTGTCTGAAGAACGCCGGCGACACGCTGGCCGCTGCCGACGAGCTCGATGCCGCTCGGCACGCCTACACGGAATCGATCAAGGTGTACCGGCAGCGCGGGGACCTGGACGGCGAGGCAGAAGTGCTGAACTCCCTCGGTGAACTCCTGCGCTTCGCGGGACCACCGCAAGAGGCCCTGCCTTACTACAACCGCGCGTTGCAGCTGGCCGAAGACGCAGAGAACCCCGGCCTCCAGGGCGCGGCGCTCCGGGGGGCCGGCGAGTGCCTGATCGACGGAACGGCCCGCCGACGGCGCGAGGCCCTCCGGATGCTGCAGAGGGCCGCCGATCTCCTGGAGGAATCGGGGAACCTGCGTGCCCATGCCGCCGTCTGCGGCAGGATCGGCCGGCATTACTACGACACGCGCAAGTACGCCAGGGCCATCGACTACCTCCATCGGGCCGGCATCGTCCTCCTGCACGAGTTCAAGGACACCGACGCGGCCGCCGTTCCGCTCGGCCTCATGGACCAGGCACGCCGGGTGATGGAGGGACGAGGCCTCCTCAGAACACCGCTCAACTACCTCCGAGGCCAACGCCCGCCCCGCTCCTGGGAAGTCGGGCCGGGCCACGTGTTCACCCTCGAGCCAAAGCCGTGGACGGACGGCCTGTCCGACGGCTGAACCGCGGGCGCTCGCCCAGCCGGAGGTCCACCCGAGGCCCGTTCGTCCGTCGACAGAGTTCACTTCCACGGATCGAGGCACCCGCAGCGCCGCCGATCGGTACATTGCGTGGTCCACGCGATCGTCGGGGAGGAAGCATGCTGACAGAGGCGCTGGCGGCGGTGGCCGCGTCGTGCAGTACCGCAGTGGTCCAGGCTGCCGGGACCGATGCCTGGGCGAGCCTCCGGCACCGCTTGGCGACCCTGATGGGCGACGGCGACGCCCAGCGGGCCGCCGCTGAACTGCAGCGGCTCGAACGGACGGCGCAGCTGATCGCCGACGCCCTGCCCGAACAGTCCGCCCGGGTCCGCATCCTGCAGGAAGGGAGCTGGCAGGCACGCCTTGAGGACCTGCTGGAGTCCCGGGCGGGAGCGGCGAGGGAAGCGGTGGCCGAGGAGCTGCGCAATATCGTCGCCTCCTTGAACGAGGACGGGGCCTCGACGCACAAGACCTGGAGCGGCGACGTCCGCCAGGTCGCAAAGGCGTCCGGCGAAGCGCGCGTGTACCAACTCGGCCAAGGCGAAATGCACATCTCAGGATCATGAACACGGAAGAATCGCGCAGCATCAGCGTCAACATCGAGGCGGCCGACAACAGCCGCGTCTACCAGGTCGCCCAGGGAAACATGTTCATCGGACGGGACCCCGTCGAGGTGACAGCCCGGAAGCTGGCTACTCTGCCGGTCTCCAAGGCGGCCGAGATGCTCGTCGAGATGTCCCCGGAGGAGCGCGCCTCGGTCATCGCGGCCATGGAAACCGGGCCGGCGGCGGCGCGGATGGCGCTCCTGGAGTCGTCAGCCGCAGTGGACGTCCTGGTGTCCATCGACGAGCTGCTCGCCGTCGAACGGCTCCTTGCCATGGACGCGGTGAGCGCCAGGCGCCTCGCGCTGGCGGCACCGCAAGCGTGGTGTACAGGTCTTCTTTCCAGGCTGACGCTGGAACAGACGCTCCGACTGATCGGAGAACTCGGCGAAGGAGGGAACTTCACCTTCCAGCCCGACGTCCTGGAGTGTTTCGCCACACGTCTCCCCACCGACGTCATGACCACGCTGCTGTCATCCGGCGGAATGCCGCCCGAGACGGCCGCACGTGTCCTGCGGGCAGTGGCCGACCGGGAGTTCGTCAACTGGCTCCTGATCGGCAATCCGAGCGCCCGGCTCGCGCTCCTCGACCACATGCCCCTCGAGTTCCTCACGACTGCCGTCGTCGCCCTGTGGGAACCGCCGGAGGAGCTGCGCCTCCTGTGTACGGCCAAGGGCGTCGGCCTGCCACAGGTCGCCGACGTGCTGAGCGCGCTGCGGCCGCAGCGGCTGGTCGAGCTGGTCACCGGTTCCGACATCGGCTTCGGCATCTACGAGGCGTTCTCGCCCGACACCCGGGCGGGTCTCCTCCGGTACACGGACGACCGGCGGTTGGCCGACCTCCTCCAGCGCTACCAGGAGGGCCCCCTCGTGGAACGCGTTTCCGGGATGCTGCTGGCGGATGAGCTGAGCGGCAGGGCCCATCACGTCCACCGTCATCTGGCGGCCGCGCTCGTCGTGTCGACGATCGACGCCGACCGTCTGCTGGAGTCCCTTCCACGCCATCAAGCCGCCGCCGTCTGGGACTCCCGGTGGGCCCACGGCGTGGCCCGCACCCTCGAAACCTACGACGTCGAGGCCGGCTACAGGGAGCTGAAGCAGCTCCCGGAAATGAGGAAGGCGGAGGTCGTCTGGCACCTGTCCGCGGAACGCCGGGCTCTGCTGCGGGAGAGGGCGGACAACCTCTCCGACAACCAACTCCTCCGCGACGGGGGACGGCCGCTCTCCTGAGTCCGCCACCACCCCTTCCGGGTGCAAAGGCCGCGTCTGGCAGACTTGGCCGGGTTGTCCCGGCGGTGCAGGACAGGAAACCGGTGTGAATCCGGTGCGGTCCCGCCACTGTGACCGGTCGCCGCGTGCGCGTGCGTGGGGGCCGGGAGTCAGACACTGACGCACCGCCTCTTCACTTCGACCGGGGACGAGGATCCCCCGGAGAGGCCTCACCATGTCGCGTGTCCGCGCCGCCGTGCGCTCCTTCCTGCCCTTCGCCCTCGTCGTGCCGCTCGCCGCCTGCGGCGGGCCCGCCGGGCCCGAGCGGTCCGGGGGCGGGGCGCAGGCCGCGCCCGGGTTCCCGTACACCGTCACCAACTGCGGTGTCAGCAGCACCTACCAGGCGCCGCCCGAGCGCGCCGTCACCATGAACCAGCACGCCACCGAACTCATGCTGGCCCTCGGGCTGCAGGACCGGATGGCCGGGACCGCCTATCTCGACGACTCCGTGCTGCCCGCCTACCGGCCCGCCTACGACCGGATCAAGGTGCTGGCGAAGGAGTACCCCTCGAAGGAAGTGCTCCTCGGCGCCAACCCCGACTTCGTGTACGGCGGTTACGCCAGCGCCTTCGACAAGGGGCAGGGCCGGGACCGGGACGCGCTGGCGAAGGCCGGCATCGGGTCACGGCTGAGCGTGGAGTACTGCACCCAGGGCCCGGTCGGGCTCGAACAGCTCAAGACCGAGATCACCGAGGTCGCCCGGACCTTCGGCGTGCCCGAGCGGGGCGAGGAACTCGTCCGGGAGGAGCAGCGGCGCGTCGACGCCGTCACCGCACGGGTGAAGAACCGGCCCCGGCCGTCCGTCTTCGTCTACGACTCCGGCGAGGCCTCCGCCTTCACCTCGGGGGGCAACGGCATCGGCAACGAGATCGTCTCCCTCGCCGGAGGCACGAACGCGTTCGCCGACCTCAAGGACACCTTCGGCGACGTGCCGTGGGAGAAGGTCATCGAGCGCGCGCCCGAGGTCGTCCTCATCTACGACTACGGCGGCACCACCGTCGAGGCCAAGAAGCAGCGCCTGGTGAACGACCCGGCGCTGGCCGAGGTTCCCGCCGTCAAGAACCGGCGGTTCGTGGTGCTGCCGCTCTCCTCCGCCGTGCTCGGCGTGCGCGTCGCCGACGCCGTCGAGTCCCTCGGCCGCCAGCTGCACCCCGACGCCCCGTGAGGCGCGGGCTGTCGCTGGTGCTGCTCGCCGCCGCGCTCGCCGTCTCGATGGTGGCCGGGCTGGCCCTGGGACCCGTACGGATACCGCCCGGCCAGGTCCTCGACATCGTCCTCGGCGGCCCCGGCGCGCGCGGGGCCTTCGCCTCCATCGTGTGGGACGTGCGGATGCCGCGCGTCCTGCTCGGAGCCGTCGTCGGGGCCGGACTGGCCGTGACCGGCACCGTGCTCCAGGCCCTCGTGCGCAACCCGCTCGCCGACCCCTTCCTGCTCGGAGCCTCCTCCGGGGCCTCGGCGGGCGCGGTGCTGGTCATCGTGTCCGGCGCGGGCGCCGCGGCGGCGGGCGGACTCGGCCTGCCGGCCGCCGCCTTCGCCGGGTCCCTGGCCGCGCTCGTCGCCGTCTACGCCCTGGCCCGCCGCGGCGGCACCATGACCACCGGCCGGCTGATCCTGGCCGGGGTCGCCGTGCAGTACGTCCTCTCCGCGCTGACCAGCCTGGTCCTCGTCCTGTCCGCCAAACCCGACCAGCTGCGCACCGCCCTGTTCTGGACCCTGGGCGGCCTCGGCGGGGCCCGCTGGGACGAACTCGCCCTGCCGGCCGCCGCGCTGCTCGCCGGCACCGTCCTGCTCACCGCCCTGGCCCGGCCGCTGGACCTGCTGCTCGCGGGGGAGGAGGGTGCGCGCACCCTCGGCCTGGACACCGGCCGCTTCCGGGCGGCCGTGTTCGTGCTCGCCTCCCTCGTGGTCGGGGTGCTCGTCGCCTACAGCGGGGCCATCGGCTTCGTCGGCCTGATGGTCCCGCACGCCGCCCGGATGGCCGTCGGCGCCGGCCACCGCGCGCTGCTGCCCGTGGCCGCGCTCGCCGGGGCCGTCTTCCTGGTCCTGGCCGACCTGGTCGCCCGTACTGCCGCGGCCCCCGAGGAGATCCCGGTCGGGGTGGTCACCGCGCTGGTGGGCGGGCCGTTCTTCCTGTGGATGCTGCGCCGCACCAGCCGCACCGAGGGGGTGGCGGGATGACGCGCGGACCGGCGGAACTCACCGTCGAGGCCCTGCGTTACGAAGTGGACGGGCACACCCTGCTGCACGGCGTCGACCTCACCGCCCGCCCCGGCGAGACGGTCGGCGTGGTGGGGCCGAACGGCAGCGGCAAGACCACCCTGCTGCGCTGCGTCTACGGCACGCTGCGGCCCACCGCCGGCCGGGTGCTCCTCGACGGGGCCGACGCCGGCGCGCTCGGCGCCAGGGAACGGGCCCGGCGCGTGGCGGTGGTCCCGCAGGACGCCACCGGCACCTTCGGGCTGACCGTCCGCGAGGTCGTCGCCATGGGCCGCAGCCCGCACAAGCGCTTCTGGGAGCAGGACGGCCCGAGGGACCGGCGGCAGGTGGCCGGGGCACTGGAGACGGTCGGCGCGGCCGGCTACGCGGAGCGGCGCTTCGAGGAGCTCTCCGGCGGCGAGCGCCAACGCGCCCTCGTCGCCCGCGCCCTCGTCCAGGAACCGGGCCTGCTGGCCCTCGACGAGCCGACGAACCACCTGGACATCCGCTACCAGTTGGAGGTGCTCGGCCTGGTCCGCGGCCTGCCCGCGACCGCCCTGCTCGTCCTGCACGACCTGAACCTCGCGGCCTCCTTCTGCGACCGGCTGTACGTCCTGTCGGCGGGCCGCGTCGTCGCCGCGGGTCCGCCGGGCGACGTACTGGACGAGGCCCTGCTGGCGGAGGTGTACGGGGTCCGCACCCGCGTCGGGGTCCACCCGACCACGGGCGCCCCCAGCATCGTCTACCTGCCGTGACACGGCCGTGAACGGATCCGGGCCGGCCCCGAAAGGAGCCGGCCCGGCCGTCCGGGGATCCGGCCAGGCCCGTGCGGGCCGGGCCGGAAGGCCGTACTAGCCGCCGTACGGACGGGTGATGATCTCCATCGCGTGCCCGGCGGGGTCCATGAAGTACACCCCGCGGCCCCCGTCGTTGTGGTTGATCTCGCCCGGGTGCCGGCCGTGCGGGTCGGCGAAGTACTCGACCCCCGACGCCCGGATCTTCGCGAAGGCGGAGTCGAACTCCTCCTCCGAGATCAGGAACGCGTAGTGCTGCGGCGTGATGGACTCGGCCGGGATGGTCGCGAAGTCCAGGGTCACGCCGTTGGCGGTGGACACGGGGACGAACGGGCCCCACTCAGGGCCGACTTCGAGACCGAGGACGTCCGCGAGGAAAGCGGCGGACGCCTTGTTGTCGAGGGAGTGGACGATCGTGTGGTTCAGCTGGACCGACATGGGTGAATGCCTCCGAAAGGCAGTCACGGCACCTCCATGCCTCACCCGGTCGGTGACCGACACGCGATGCCGTCAACTTGATCCTAAACAGACCGTCCCGGTGCGGTCCACCCCTTTCGCGCCGTGTGCGCGCCGTCCCGGCCGCGGCCGACACACACTGTTCACGCCCCGCGGGCCGGCCCGGCCGACCGGTCTCCCTAGACTGCGACGTGGCCCACCGCACGAGCACGGAGGAAGAACCCGCATGCGCTACGTCCCCCTGGGCACCTCAGGGCTGAAGGTCTCCGCCGTCGGCCTCGGCTGCAACAACTTCGGCGGACGCCTCGACGCCCGGGCCACCGCCGCCGTCGTCGACGCCGCCCTCGACTCCGGGATCACCCTCCTCGACACCGCCGACATCTACGGCGGCCGCGGCGGCTCCGAGAGCCACCTCGGCCAGGCCCTCAAGGGCCGCCGCGACCAGGTCGTCCTCGCCACCAAGTTCGGTTACGACGGCGTCGACATGGGATACGGCCCCGCCGCCGGATCCCGCGGCGGCCGCGCCTACATCCGCCGCGCCGTCGAGGAGTCCCTGCGCCGCCTGGACACCGACCACATCGACCTCTACCAGCTGCACAGCCCCGACCCGGGGACGCCCGTCGCCGAAACCCTCGCCGCCCTCACCGAACTCGTCGCCGAGGGCAAGGTCCGCTACATCGGGCACTCCAACCTCAGCGGCTGGCAGCTCGCCGAAGCCGCCCACACGGCCCGCGAGACCGGTGCCGCGCCCTTCGTCTCCGCGCAGAACGAGTGGTCGCTGCTCCAGCGTTCCGCCGAGCGGGAACTGGTCCCGGCCGCCCGCCACTACGGCCTCGGCGTCCTCCCGTACTTTCCGCTGGCCAACGGCCTCCTCACCGGCAAGATCCGCCGGGGCGCCCCCGTCCCGGCCGGCTCCCGCCTCGAAGGCCGCGAGGGCTACCTCACCGAGGAGCGCCTCGACACCGTGGAGGCGCTGGCCGCGATCGCCGACCGGTACGGCCGCAGCGTCCTGGAACTGGGCCTCGGCTGGCTCTCCGCCCAGCCCGGCTGTTCCTCCGTCATCGCCGGAGCCACCTCGCCCGAGCAGGTGCGCGCCAACGCCGCGACGGCCGAACGGCCCCTGGAAGCGGAGCTGCTGGCCGAGATCGACGAGGTCGCGCGCGCCCACGCGTAGACGCGGGCCCGCGCGTGGTCGCGCGGGCCCGCGGCCGGACCCGGGGGGTTAGGACGTGACGTCCTTGCGGGAGAACCCCCGGAAGGCGAGCGCGAACAGCACCACGGCGTACGACACCGACACCACCACGCCCTTGACCATCCCGCCCCACTCCAGCTGCGGCTGCAGGGCGTCCGCCCAGGCGAACTGCCAGTGGGCGGGCAGGAAGTCGCGCCACGACCCGAGGGCCGTCACCGCGTCCAGCACGTTCCCCACGATCGTGAGGCCGACCGCCCCGCCCACCGCGCCGAGCGGCGCGTCCGTCCGCGTCGACAGCCAGAACGCCAGCCCGGCCGTCACCAGCTGCGACACGAACACGAACGCCACCGCCAGCGCCAGCCGCGGCACGGAGTCACCGGCGTCCAGCGCCCCGCCCGTCGGGAGCCGCAGCGGCCCCCAGCCGTACGCGGCCGTGCCCGCCGCCAGCGCCACCACCGGCAGCAGGACGATCGCCGCCAGGCTGAACCCCAGCGCCACCACCAGCTTGCTCCACAGCAGCCGGCCCCTCGGCACCGGCGAGGCCAGCAGGTACCGCAGCGAGGACCAGCTCGCCTCCGAGGCCACCGTGTCCCCGCAGAACAGCGCCACCGGCACCACCAGCAGGAACCCGGCCGACACGAACAGGCAGGTCACCGCGAAGTTCGCGCCGGAGGCCGTCGCCGTGTCGATCAGGCTGATCCGCCCGTCGGCGCCGCCCCCGCCCCGCCCCCCGTCCGGGCCGCCGCCCACCGCGAACGCGATGATCATCACGAACGGCAGGGCGGCCAGCACCCCGCCCATCACCATCGTCCGCCGCCTGCGCCACTGCCGCAGCGCCTCCACCCGCAGCGGCAGCGTCCGCCCCGCCCGGTAGCCGGGCGCGGTCTCCCGCACCCGGGTCTCCTCCACCCGGGTCTCCTCCACGGTGCTCATGCCGTACCTCCGATCAGGGTGAGGAAGGCGTCCTCCAGCCTCCGGTGCGGCCCCACCGCCGACACCGGCAGCTCCAGCCGCACGAGATCGCCGATCAGCGCCGCGGGCGACGCGCCGTCGAGCCGGACGAGCAGCCCCTCGTCGCAGGGCACCGCGGAGGCCACGCCCTCCAGGGCGGCGACCTTCCCCACCGTCACCTCGTCCACCGGCTCCGCCAGGGTCACCAGCAGGGTGTCCCCGCCGCCGGTGATCTCGGCGACCTCGCCGGCCCGCACGAGCCGCCCGCGGTCCATGACCACCAGGTGCGTGCAGGACTGCTCCACCTCCGACAGCAGGTGGCTGGAGACGATGACCGTCCGCCCGCCGGCGGCGTAGCGGATCATCACGTCCCGCATCTCCCTGATCTGCGGCGGGTCCAGACCGTTCGTCGGCTCGTCGAGGATCAGCAGGTCCGGCATCCCGAGCATCGCCTGCGCGATGGCGAGCCGCTGGCGCATGCCCTGCGAGTACGTGCGCACCGCCCGCTCCAGCGCGTCGCCGAGCCCGGCGATCTCCAGGGCCTCCGCCATGTGCGCGTCCTCGACGGGACGGCCCGTGGCCTGCCAGTACAGCTCCAGGTTGGTCCGGCCCGTCAGGTGCGGCAGGAACCCGGCGCCCTCCACGAACGCCCCCACCCGCGACAGCACCGGGGCGCCGGGCCGGATCGGATGCCCGAACACCCGGATCTCCCCGGCGTCCGGCGTGATCAGGCCCATCAGCATCCGCAGGGTCGTGGTCTTGCCCGCGCCGTTGGGCCCGAGCAGGCCCAGCACCTGGCCCTTCTCCACCCGGAAGGACAGGTCCCGCACGGCGTAGCGGTCCTGTGCCTTCGCGTACCGCTTCGTCAGCCCGGTGATGTCCAGTGGTACGTCGGCCAGTGCGGGTTCGGGCTGCGCTTCCCGCACCCGCGTCCCCGCCCGGCCCCCGCCGGTCCGCCGGATCCCGAGGAGCCCCGCGGCCAGCGCCAGCGCGCCCAGCGGCATCCACCAGGTCCAGGCGGGCAGCCCGGCGGCCGCGGTCTCCACCCCGTCCGCGACGGGCACCCGCAGCGGGCCCTCCGCCGAGACGGTGTAGGAGGCCGGAGCGGCCGGTGAGGCGTAGCCGAGGTCGGTGGCGGCGACCACCAGCCGCAGCCGGTGCCCTGCCTGGACGGCGTGGTCGATCGCCGGGAGCCGCAGCTCCACGCTCCGGCCCTGCCCGGCGTCCTCCACCCGTACGGGCGCGACCAGCTGGGAAGGCAGCACCTGCTGGCGCCCGTCCGGCCCCACGTCGTACACCTTGCCGAACAGCACGGCCGATCCGTCGGCGGCCGTCGACCTCACCTTCAGGGTGACGGTCGGCGAGCCGGTGACCCGTACGGCCTCGGTCAGGGGCTCCGACTCGAAGCGGGCGTTCTGCCCGGGGAAGTCCAGCGAGAGCCCGGTTCCGAGGGCGGCGAGCTGACCGCCGACCCCGGGCAGCGCGGACAGCGCCGGCGGCGCCCCGCCCGCCGGGTTGGCGAAGGTCTGCTCACGGCCCGAGAGGGCGAACCCGCGCGGAGCGGAGGCCAGTCCCGGGTAGCGCTCCCCGCTCGCGCCGCGCAGGGTCAGCCGCCCGTCGGTGGAGTCGAACCCGCCGGAGCGCGACACCCGGAACGCCGGGCCGGTGTCCGCCGAGCCGTCGTCCTTCAGGTAGCGGTCGAACCAGGCGGTCACCCGGGCCTCGACCCGGGCCGCCTCGCGCATCCCGCCGTCGTGCCCGCCGGCCGCCCAGTCCAGGGCCACGGGGGCCCCGTTCGCGGCGATGGCCTTCGCCATGGCGTCGGCCTGGTCCAGCGGGAAGAGGGAGTCCTCCTGCCCCTGCACGATCAGCGCCGGCACCTTGATCCGGCCGGCCACGGCCGAGGGGCTGCGCCGCTCCAGCAGCTCGCGCGCCTCGGCGTCGGGCTTCCCGGCCACCGCGACGCGCTCGTACATGGCGCACAGCTGCGGCTCGAACCGGCCGCAGCCGGGCGCGCCGGCCGGTCCCGCCGGTCCCGCCGTTCCCGCCGTCGGCGTACCGGCGTCCGCGAGGGGCTGCGCCTGCTGGAGGCCGCCCGCCGCGCCGGTGGTGAAGAAGATCCCGGCCCAGAGCTTCTTGAACACGCCCTGGGGGAAGAGGGAGTCGGCGAGGTTCCAGTACGTGATCTGCGGGGCGATCGCGTCCACCCGCCGGTCGTACCCGGCCGCCAGCAGGGCCACGGCCCCGCCGTAGGAGGCTCCGGCAACGCCCACGCGGGGGTCGCCGTCCGCGTCGAGCCGCACCTCGGGCCGCCGGGCCAGCGCGTCGACGAGCGCGGAGACGTCCTTGACCTCGTGCTCGGGGTCGTTGAGCCCGATCTTCCCGCCGGAACGGCCGAAGCCGCGCGCCGACCAGGTCATGACGGCGTAGCCGTCGCGGGCCAGGCGCTCGGCCTGGGCGCGGACGTCGTCCTTGCTGCCGCCGAAGCCGTGGCCGAGGAGCACGGCGGGCCGCTTCGCCGAGGGGTCCCCGGAGGTGAAGAAGGAGGTGTCGATCCCGGCACCGGGCGCGCCCGGACCCGCGGCGTCCAGCCCGGGCACCTGCACGAACCGGTCCTCGCGGCGCACGGCCGGCTCGTCCCCGGACGCGGCGGCCGTCCAGGAGCCGGCGCCCACCAGGACGGCGAGGGCGGCGGCGCCGGCGAGCAGGCGGTCCCGGGGCCGCCGGGGCAGTCGTAGCTTCATACGGGCACCCTAAAGCCCGTGATCGTCTTCCCCGAGCTCCCTCAGGGTGAGCTCGGCCCCTTCTCCAGGACTACCCGCACGCACGGCCGTACCGCACCCGCAGTAGACCCCGGCCGCTGCCGGTCGCCGGTGGGCCCGTGGCCCGACGCCGTGGCCCGTGGCCCGGCGCCGCTCGTCGGTGGCCCGACGCCATGGCCCGTCGGCTGTGGCCCGAGGCCCGGGGTCCGGGATCCGGGGCCGCGTTTCGTCACGCGGCGGACCCGTTCCGGCGGGGTGGGTCTGCGGTGGGGGGCGAGCGGCGGGAGGATGGGCGGCATGCTGCTTGCCGAGGTCGCACGTGTGTCCCGGGAGGTCGCGGAGACCTCCGCCCGCTCCCGCAAGACCGCCTTGCTCGCGGAGCTCTTCGCGGCCGCCCCCGCGGAGGAGGCCGCCCTGGTCATCGCCTACCTCTCCGGGCGGCTCCCGCAGGGCCGCCCCGGAGTCGGGTGGCGCACCCTGGCCCAGGACACCGCCCCCGCCGAGGAGCCGGCGCTCACGGTGACGGCCGTCGACGCCGCCGTGGCGGAGCTGGCCGCCGTGGCGGGGCCGGGGGCGCAGGCCGAACGCCGCCGGATCGTCGCCGGCCTGCTCGGCGCCGCCACCGCGGACGAACAGCGCTTCCTGCGCAGTCTGCTGTCCGGGGAGGTGCGCCAGGGCGCGCTGGACGCCGTCGCCCTGGAAGGGGTGGCCAAGGCCTCCGGGGTGCCGGCCGCCGAGCTGCGCCGGGCCGTGATGCTGGACGGCTCGCTGCCCCGCACGGCGGCGGCCGCGCTGGCCGGGGGCGCCGAGGCGCTGCGCGGGGTCACCCTGCGCATCGGGCAGCCCGTACAGCCCATGCTGGCCGGCACCGCGCGCTCCCTGGCCGACGCCCTGGCCGCGCTCGCCCCCTGCGCGGTGGAGGAGAAGCTCGACGGGATCCGGGTACAGGTGCACCGGGACGGGGACGAGGTACGGATCCACACCCGCTCCCTCGACGAGATCACCGGCCGGCTGCCGGAGGTGGCCGAGCTGGCCCGGAGCCTGCCCGGCGAGCGGTTCGTCCTCGACGGGGAGGTCATCGGGCAGGACGCCGCCGGGCGGCCGGTGCCCTTCCAGGAGATCGCGGGCCGGGTCGGCTCCCGGCTGGACGTGGCGGCGGCGCGCGAGGCCCTCCCGGTGACCGTCTACTTCTTCGACGTGCTGGCCCTCGGCGACGAGGTCCTGCTGGACCTGCCGGTCCGCGAGCGGCACGCGGCCCTGGCCGCCCTGGTCCCCGAGCCGGCCCGGGTGCGGCGGCTGGTGGTGGAGGACGCCGGGGCGGGGGCGGCCGCCGCCGAGGAGTTCTGGGCGCGGACCCTGCGCCGGGGCCACGAGGGGGTCGTGGTCAAGGCCCTGGACTCCCCGTACGCGGCGGGCCGGCGCGGCAAGCAGTGGCTCAAGGTGAAACCGGTCCACACCCTCGACCTGGTGGTGCTCGCCGCCGAACGCGGCCACGGGCGCCGCACCGGCCTGCTGTCCAACCTGCACCTGGGCGCGCGCACCGGGGACGGCGGCTACGCCATGCTCGGCAAGACCTTCAAGGGGCTGACGGACGAGATGCTGCGCTGGCAGACCGCGCGGCTGCACGAGCTGGCGGTGGAGGACGACGGATTCACCGTCCGGGTCAGGCCCGAACTGGTGGTGGAGATCGCCTACGACGGCCTCCAGCGCTCCCTGCGTTACCCGTCTGGGGTCGCCCTGCGCTTCGCCCGGGTCCTGCGGCACCGCCCGGACAAGACGGCGGAGGAGGCGGACACGGTGGAGACCGTACTGGAACAGGGCCGCCGGGACGGCTGAGGGGGCGCCGACCGGGGGTCCGGGCGCGGCGTTTTGCCTCAGAGGCAAGCACGTTTGCCAGGGAGGCAACCCTCTGGCTCAATCGGGGTATGACGCCCCGCTCCGAGGATCCAGACGGCACCCACGGCAGTGGCACCGGCGGCGCGGCCCCCGCGGAGGCCCTCGCCGACGAGCTGCCCGCCGTCGCCCCGCAGCTGCGCGAACTGCGCCGCCGCGCCGGGCTCACGCTGGAGGCCGCCGCCGCGCGGGCCAGGCTCTCGCCCGCGCACCTGTCCCGGCTGGAGACCGGCCGGCGCCAGCCCTCGCTGCCGCTGCTGCTCGGGCTCGCCCGCACCTACGGTACGACCGTCTCCGAGCTGCTCGGCGAGACCCCCGCCGTCGCCGATCCCATCGTACGGGCCGGCGGCCCCGGGGCCCGCGAGGCCGACGGGTGGACGTACTGGCAGGCCGGCGGTTCCGGGCGGGGGATGCAGGCGCTGCGCGTGCACGTCCCGCACGGGCGCAGCCAGGGCGAGCTGGTGCGCGTACACCCCGGGGAGGAGTGGCTGTACGTGCTCAGCGGACGGCTCCGGCTGCACCTGGGGGAGGCCGAGCACCTCCTGGAGCCGGGGGACAGCGCGCACTTCGACTCGCTCACCCCGCACCGGATCGGCGCGGCCGGGCCGGGCGGGTGCGAGCTGCTGTTCGTCCACACCCTGCTGCAGAGCAGCCTTGCCGGGCTGTGCCTCGGCACCAAGACCACGCACCAGCACTAGGGGGAACCGTCACCGTGCCCGAATCCGAGTCCCGAGGAGACCAGATGTCCCGTACCGCAGAGCAGGCCGTCCCGGAGCAGGAGCAGGAGCAGGAGCAGGAGCAGGAGCAGGAGCAGGAGCAGGCACAGGCGCCCGCGTCGCCCACCATCCGCGAGCGTTTCGAGTCGAAGTTCCCGCGCGGCCTGATCATCCGGCTGATCGCGTACCTCTTCGTGGGGCACCTCTTCGCCTTCTTCGTCTACCTGCTCTTCGTCCTGGGCGGCCAGAACCAGTAGCCCCGCCCCCGAGCCGGCGGCGCCGCGGTCAGTGCGGTCCCGGTGCGGGTTCCGTTCCCGAGGGGTGTTCCAGCGGCGGGGCTCCGATCGCGCAGTGCGTGCGGCATTCGGGGTGGCAGGCCCCGGGCGCGGGGGAGCGTACGGTCGCCCAGGCGGTGGCCGCGCCCGCCACGAGGGCGCCCGCGCACCAGAGCATGGCGCGTCCGAAGGCCGAGTCGAAGGCCTCGGCGGACAGGTACGCGTCCGGGCCCATTCCGGCCAGCAGCGGCAGCGCGGCCACCGCGAGCAGTCCGGCGGCCCGCGCGGCGGCGTTGTTGATCCCGCTGGCCAGGCCCGCCCGGCCGGCCGGCACCGACGACAGGACGGTCGCGGTCAGCGGGGCCACCAGTACGGTCATGCCCGCGCCCATCACCACCATGGCCGGCAGCACGTCCCGCGGGTAGGAGGCGTCCGGGCCCACCCGCAGCGTGAGCAGCGTCCCGGCCGCGCACAGCAACGGCCCGACGGTGAGCGGCACGCGCGGGCCGATCCGCTCCCCGAGCGTGCCCGCCCGCGAGGACAGCAGCAGCATCAGGACGGTGGTGGGCAGCAGCGCGGCACCGGCGCCGAGGGCGGAGTACCCGGACACCACCTGGAGCTGGAGCACGACGAGGAAGAAGAAGCCGCCGAAGGCCGCGTAGACGAACAGGGTGACGAGGTTGACGGCGGTGAACTGCCGGGAGGCGAACATGTCCGGCGGCACCATCGGATCCGGCCGGTGCCGCTCCACGTACACGAACACGGCCGCCAGCAGCAGCCCGCCCACCGCCGCGCCGATGACCGGGGCCGCCGCGGACCGGGCCTCGATCAGCGCGTACGTCAGCAGGCCCAGTGCCGCCGCGCCCAGGACCGCGCCGAGCACGTCGAACCGCGCCCCCGCCGCCGCCGGGTCCCGCGATTCCGGTACGTGCTTCAGGGCCACCGGCACGCACAGCGCGGCCACCGGCACGTTCAGCAGGAACACCCACCGCCAGCCCGGCCCGTCCACCAGCCAGCCGCCGAGGAAGGGCCCCACGGCCGCGCCGACGCCGCCGAAACCCGACCACAGGCCCACCGTGCGCGCCCGGTCGTCCGCCCGGATCGAGCCCTGGATCAGGGCGAGGGAGCCGGGCGTCAGCAGCGCGCCGCCGACGCCCTGGAGGGCCCGGGCGGCGATCAGGACCCCGGCGTTCGGCGCGAGTCCGCACAGCAGCGAACCCGCCGCGAACCACACCACGCCGAGGACGAAGACGCGGCGCCGGCCGAACCGGTCACCGAGCGCCCCGCCCACCAGGATCAGCCCGGCCAGGGTCAGCAGGTAGGCGTTCACGGTCCACTGGAGCACGGCGAGGTCGGCGCCGAGGTCCTGTCCGATGCGGGGCAGCGCCACGTTGACCACGGTCGAGTCCAGCAGGGCCATCGCCGAGCCGAGCACGGTCGCGACCACGATCCACCGCCCCTGCGCGGAGCCGAGGGCGACCGCGGGCTCCGGGGCGACCGCGAGCCCCCGGCCGGCCACGGACTCGGTCTCGGGAACGCCCGCCGGCCCCGAGGCGGGCGCGGCCTCCGGCGCGGCCCCTGGTTCCGGAGCGGGCCGGGGGCCGGGCCCGGGTGCCGGTGAGGGGCCGGGCTCGGGCGCCGGTCCGCCGGGCTGCGAGCTCATCCCCCCAGGCTGACGCGCCCACGTCCGAAAGGCCACCGGGCGGGGCGCCCCGCTGTGGGCGGACCCGTACGGCCCCGCCCGTTCCATGGCTCACGAGGCCCTCTTGTAATGCACATGGCACCTCCCAGAACATGGCCCGCGCACTTCCCGCACGGCCTTCCCACACGCTTTGCGCGATCCGCGCGACCCGCACGCTCCGGACGATCTGCACGCGCCGCACACGGCGCGAGAGGAGACGACACGTGCCACCACGCACCCGACGACGTTCCTTACGCACGGCGCTCGCCGCTCTGGGCGCGGCCCTGCTCCTCCCGGTCGGCGCGGGCGTCGCCGCCGCGGCCCCGGAGCCCGGCCCCGCGCCCACCGCGGCCGAGCGCAAGCTCGAGCCCGCCCTGCGCACCCAGTTCGACGGTTCCGAGAAGGCGGTCTTCTGGGTCTACCTCGACAGCGCCGCCGACCTGACCGCCGCGGGCAGGCAGCAGACCCGCGCCGCCAAGGCCGAAACGGTTCTGCGCACCAAGCGGGAGCACGCCTCGCGCACCCAGGCCGAGGTGCGCAAGGCCCTCGACGCGGCCGGGGCGGAGTACACCTCGTACTGGATCGTCAACGCCGTCCGCGTCGTCGGCAGCCGCAAACTCGCCGGGACCCTCGCCGAGCGCCCCGAGGTCGCCCGCATCGACGCCGACGACAAGGTCAGCCTCCCCGCACCCGCCGAGGGCACCCGGGAGAAGACCGCCGCCGACGCCGTCGAATGGAACGTCGACCGGATCAAGGCCCCCCAGGTCTGGGAGCAGCTCGGCGTACGCGGCGAGGGCATCGTCGTCGCCAACATCGACAGCGGCGTCGACCACACCCACCCCGCCGTCAGCCGCCAGTACCGCGGCAGGAACGCGGACGGCACCTACGACCACGACTACAACTGGTTCGACCCGGCCGGCGTTTGCGCCGGCGCCGCGCCCTGCGACAACAACGACCACGGCACCCACACCATGGGCACGATGGTCGGCGACGACGGCGGGGCCAACAAGATCGGCGTCGCGCCCGGCGCCAAGTGGATCGCCGCGAAGGGCTGCGAGACGAACTCCTGCTCCGAGGCCTCCCTGCTCGCCTCCGGACAGTGGATCGTCGCCCCCACCGACCTGCACGGCCAGAACCCGCGCCCCGACCTCGCCCCGCACGTCGTCAACAACTCCTGGGGCAGCGCCGCGCACGACGACTGGTACCAGCAGGTCGTGGACGCCTGGCGCGCCGCCGGGATCTTCCCCGCCTTCTCCAACGGCAACTCCGGCCCCGGCTGCGGCACCAGCGGCTCGCCCGGCGACTACGCCCGCTCCTACAGCTCCGGAGCCTTCGGCAGCGACGGCGCCATCGCCTCCTTCTCCTCCCGGGGCGCGGGCCCCGGCGGCATCGTCAAGCCGAACATCGCCGCCCCCGGCGTGAACGTCCGCTCCTCCGTCCCCGGCGGCGAGTACGCCTCCTTCTCCGGCACCTCCATGGCCTCCCCGCACACCGCCGCCACGGTGGCCCTGCTGTGGTCGGCCGCGCCCTCCCTCGCCGGTGACGTGGCGCAGACGGAAGCCCTCCTGGACGGCACCGCCCAGGACACGGACAACGGGCAGTGCGGCGGCACCGCCGCCGACAACAACGTCTTCGGCGAGGGCCGGCTCGACGCCCTGGCAGCGGTGAACTCCGCCCCGCGCGGCGCGGTCGGCGCCCTCGCCGGCACCGTCCGCGACGACGCCGGCGCACCCGTCGCGGGCGCCAGGGTCACCGCGCACGGCCCGATCGACCGGACCGCGACCACCGCCGCCGACGGCACCTACCGCTTCGCCGTCCTGTCCGCCGGCGCGTACGAGGTCACCGCCTCGAAGTTCGGCTACGGCCCACGCGGCACGACCGCGGCCGTCACCGAACAGGCCACCGCCACCGCCGACCTCACCCTGCCCCGGGCGGCCAGCGCCAGGCTCACCGGCACCGTCACCTCGCCCGCCGGGCCCGCCGCCGGCGCGGCCGTCACCATCGCGGACACCCCCGTCACCGCCACCACCGACGCCCAGGGACGCTTCGAGGTCACCCTGCCGCACGGCACCTACGACGTGACCGCCACCCACCCCGCCCGCTGCCTCACCGCCGGTACGGCCAAGGCCACCGTCAGCGCGGACACCACCGTCACCGTCGCCCTCCCCGAGCGCACCGACGGCTACGGCTACGCCTGCGCCGCGGACGGCGGCCGCCCGTACTCCGCCGGCGACCGGCGCCTCGCCCTGACCGGCGACAACACCACCGAGCGCGTCGACCTGCCCTTCCCGCTGCCGCTGTACGGGAAGACGTACGCGCAGGCCTGGATCGGCACCAACGGCACGGTCAGCCTCGGCGGCAACCACACCGGCGACGTCAACGCGGACATCCCGAGCGCGGCCACCCCCAACGCGGCCCTCTACCCCTTCTGGGACGACCTCGTCGTCGGCGCCGCCGACAGCGGCTCGGGCGTCTTCACCGCCGTCACCGGCACCGCCCCGCACCGCAGTTACGTGATCGAGTGGCGCAAGGTCGCCCACTGGTCCGCGCAGGCCGACGCCTTCTCCTTCTCGGCGTCCATCGGCGAGGACGGCAACGTCACCTACTCCTACAAGGGGACCGGGGGAACCGGCCTCAAGGGCGGCTCCTCCGCCACCGTCGGGGTGGAGAACGCGGCCGGCACCGACGCCTTCAAGTACTCCTTCAACACCCCCGCCCTCACCGACGGCCTCTCCATCGCCTTCCGCACCACGCGCAGCGGGGTCGTCACCGGCCGGGTGCTCGACGCCAACGACGGGGGCGGCGTCCCCGGCGCCACCGTGACCGTCGGCAGCGGCGACTCGGCCGTCTCCGCCACCACCGCCGCCGACGGCGGATACGTCGTCCAGAGCCCCTCGGGCGCCCGTACGGTCACCCTGGCCGCACCCTCCTACGAGACCGCCACCACCACCGCCGACGTCAAGCCGGCCGACGTCACCGCCGTCAGCCAGTCGCTGCGCACGGGCCGGGTCACCGCCGCCGCACCGGCCGTGGAACTGGTCCTGCCGGCCGACCAGCGGCGCACCCGCACCCTGGAACTCGCCAACTCCGGCCTCACCACCGCCTACGCGGTCGCCGAGGACGCGCCGTGGCTGACGGTGACCCCGGCGGAGGGCAACCTCCCGACCGGCGGCAAGGCCCCGCTCACGCTGACGGCGGACACCGCCGGGCTGGCCCCGGGCACGGTGCTGAGCACCGGACTGCGGATCACCTCGGCCAGCGGCCGCACCCCCGTCCTCACCGTTCCCGTCAAGATCGTCGTACCGCGCTACCAGACCGCCGTGGACGCCGGCTCCGACCGGGCCGGCACGGACGCGGCGGGCGACGCCTGGTCCCCGGACCGCAAGTACACCGCCGGCTCGTACGGCTACCAGGGCAGCTCCTCCGTCCACTCCACCGCCCGCACCATCACCGGCACCGACGAGCAGCGGCTCTTCCGCAGCGCCCGCGAGGGCATGTACGAGTACCGCTTCGACAACGTCCCGAACGGCACCTACACCGTGGAGCTGGGCTTCGCCGAGCTCTCCACCACCCGGCCCGACAAGCGCGTCTTCGACGTCCTCGCCGAGGGGACCCAGATCCTGCCCTCGCTGGACATCTCCCTGGAGGCGGGCACCTACACCGCCCTGACCAGGACCTACACGGTCAAGGTCACCGACGGGGTGCTCAACCTCCGCTTCGTCACCCACAGCGGCTTCGGCAAGCCCCTGGTCAACACCATCCGGGTCACCGACCGCCCCGACAAGGACTAGCGCGTCCCGGTCCCGGCCCCGCCGCCGCCCGCCGCCCGGCAATCGGGTGGCGGGCGGCGGCTCGCCGGGACGTCCCGGCCGGCGTGCCCGGACCGCCCGGTGGGGCGACGTAGCGTGGAGGACCATGACGCCGCAGATCGAGGCACTCGAACGGGCCGCGGGCCCGGCCGCGCTCTGGGCGGTGGGATCGGCCGACGCCGTCCACGCCGCCCGCCCCGGCATCCCCGACGCAGACGCCGGAAACACCGGCAGCCCAGGAAGCACCGGAGACGCCGGCAACGCAGGAAGCACCGGAGACAGCGGAGACGCCGGAGACACCGGAAGCACCCGAGACTGGGACGCCCCGCTGGACGCCGGGGCCCTGACCCCGCTGCTCGCCCTCTGGCCCGTCATCGGCGGTCTCGTCGCCCGGGGCGAGCTGACCCTGCACACCCCCCTCACCGCCTACGGGGAGGCCGCCGCGGCGGGGCTGCCCGGCGGCACCACCACCCACCACCTGCTCACCCGGTGCGACGGCCCCGCTCCCCTCGACGCCCTCACCCGCCTCGCCGAACACCTCGCCGGCACCCCGCTGGCCGACTGCGCCCGTACCCGGGTCTGGGGACCCCTCGGCATGACCCGCACCGGCTTCGCCGGCGCCACACTGCGCACCAGCCCGGCCGACCTGGCCCGCTTCCTGCGCCACCTGCTCTGCACCGACGACACCCCCACCGCCCCCACCGCCCCCACCGCCCCCACCACCGCCACCCCCGGCCCCGCGGCCCCCGCGGGCGCCGGCGCCGACGACGCCGAACGGCCCGTCAGCCGCGCCTGGACCGCCGAGTCGCTGCGGATCCGCACCGGCGAACTCACCCCCTCGCGCGGCCTGCTCTGGCACCCCGCGCCCGCCGGGGTCTGGACCCACCACCCCCCGTCCGGCTCCGGCCCGGCCGTGTGGATCTCGCCCCGCCAGAACCGCTGGGCCCTGCTCGTCCCGGGCCCCGGGAGCGACGGCTCCGGCCCGCCCCGCGCGGCGTTCCGCGAGGCCGCGTTCGGGCCCGCTCCCGCGCGCGCCGGCCGCGGCGCGGACGTACGGTGATGCCGAAGTCACCGCCCGCAGCCCCCGCGAGGAAGCCATGTCCGACGCCGCGACCGCCCTGGCCACCGACCCGGACGCCGACACGCTCGACGCCCTGTGCCGTGACCTGGCCGAGGCCGCCGACGCCGTCGGCGAGGCCGCCCGGTACGCCTCCGGACTCGCCCTCGGACCCCGCCTGACGACAGGGGCGCTCGTGGGCCGCGGCGGCAGCCGCCGCCGGGCCTGGCGCACCCTGCTGCGCACCCTCACCGACCCGGCCGGTCTCGGCTGGGCCCCGCGCGGACGGGGCCTGGCCCGGGCCGGCTGGCTCGCCGGGATCCTGGGCGGCCGCGAGAGCCTCGCCGTCAGTACCGCCGTCTGCGGGCTCAAGGGCCGGATCCGCGGGGCGACCGCGGGCCGCCCCGAACTGCTGGCCGACCCGGACTGCGCCGGCCTGCTGCGGGCGGTCGCCGAGGACCGGCAGGCCGACGCGGCCCGCGCCTTCCGCACCCTGCTGCGCGAACGGGGCGCCCCGCGGGCCTTCGCCCTGCTGAGCCCGGCGTTCGCGGACGTGCTGGCCTGGCACGCCCTGACCGACGAGAACCCCTTCAACGACCACGCGGGCTGGCAGGTGGCCACCGGCCGGGCCGTCACCGCCGAACCACTGCTGGGCCTCGGCGCCGCCCTGCGGGCCTTCTGCGCCCGCAGTCCCGGCCCGGCGGCGCCCGCGCCCTCGAACCGCCGGAGGAGCCCGTGAACGACTGCCACCTGACGAGCCGTCCCGCGCCGGCGGACGGCCTGCGCACCCACTCCGCCGCCCTGCGCTCGCACGCGCGGCGGCTGCGGGCGGGCGCGGCCGCCCTGGAGTGGCGCGGCCGGGAGGCCGACGCGTACCGCGCCGAGGTCACCGCCCTCGCCGACCGCTGCGCCCGCGCCGCCGCGGGCCTCGCCCTGGCGGCGGCGCAGCTGGAGGGGCCGCACGTCCGGCGGCGGTGACCCCCGCGGCGACGTCCGGCCGCGGGTCACAGGAGCAGCGACAGCAGCAGCACGAAGCCCAGGCCGCAGACCGAGATGACGGTCTCCATCACCGACCACGTCTTGAGGGTCTGTCCGACGCTCATCCCGAAGTACTCCTTGACCAGCCAGAACCCGGCGTCGTTGACGTGGCTGAAGAACAGCGAGCCCGAGCCGATCGCCAGGACCAGCAGCGCCGTCTCCGTGGTGGACATGCCCGCCGCGAGCGGCGCCACCAGCCCGGCCGCCGAGATGGTGGCGACCGTCGCCGAGCCCGTCGCCAGCCGGATGGCGACCGCGATCAGCCAGGCCAGCAGCAGGGCCGGAACGGACCAGTCCTTCGAGACGTCGAGGATCATCTGGCCCACGCCGGCGTCGATCAGCGTCTGCTTGAAGCCGCCGCCCGCGCCCACGATCAGCAGGATCCCGGCGATCGGCGCGAGGGACTTGTCCACCGTGGACGACAGCCGCTCCCGGCTGAACCCGGCGGCCCGGCCGAGGGTGAACATCGCGACCAGGACGGCGGCGAGCAGGGCGATCAGCGGGGATCCGACGACGTCGGCGACCTTCTGCACGGGGGCGGCCGGGTCGTCGACAACGATGTCGACCAGCGCCTTGACCAGCATCAGCGCCACCGGCAGCAGCACCGTGAAGACCGTCGCCCCGAACCGGGGGCGGTGCGCGGCCTCCACCGGCGGGCGCTCGGGGGCCAGGGGCTCCGGTGCCGGGATGTCCACCCAGCGTGCCGCGTACCGGGAGAAGAGCGGTCCGGCGATGACCACCGTGGGGATCGCGACGAGCACCCCGAGGGCGAGGGTGACGCCCAGGTTCGCGTGCAGCGCGTCGACGGCGACCAGCGGGCCGGGGTGCGGCGGGATCAGCCCGTGCATGACCGACAGGCCGGCCAGCGCGGGCACGCCTATCCGCATCAGGGAGTAGCCGCCGCGCCGGGCGACCAGCAGCACCACCGGGATCAGCAGCACGATGCCGACCTCGAAGAAGAGCGGCAGCCCGATCACCGAGGCGATCAGCACCATCGCCCAGGGCATGGCCCGGCCCCGCGCCCGGGCCAGGATGGTGTCCACGATCTCGTCCGCGCCGCCCGAGTCGGCCAGCAGCCTGCCGAGGACCGCGCCGAGCGCGATGAGCACGCCGACCCCCGCGACCGTGGCGCCGAGGCCGGCGGTGAAGCTGGCGATCGTCTTGTTCAGCGGGGCGCCCGCGAAGGACCCGAGGGCCAGCGAACCGACCGTCAGGGCCAGGAAGGCGTGCATCTTGAGGCGGGTGATGAGCAGGACGATGACGGCGATGCCCGCGAGGACGGCGACGCCCAGCTGCGCGTCGCCGGCCGAGGTGATGGGGCCGGGGGCGGCCGCTGCCAGAGTCTCGACGCTGAGACCGGTCACGGTGGGGTTCCTCAACTCTCGGACGTGCGGAGGGCGGCCAGCGCCCGTTCGGTGATCTCTTCGGGCGTGCCGGCGACGTCGACGGCGAACCCGCGCTCGTCCGCCCGGAGCGGTTCGAGCACGGCGAACTGGGAGTCCAGCAGGGAGGCGGGCATGAAGTGGCCCTTGCGGTCCGCCATCCGCCGCTCGATGAGCGGCCGGTCCCCGGTGAGGTGAACGAACACGACGTCCGAAGCGGCCGCGCGCAGCCGCTCGCGGTAGGAGTGCTTGAGGGCGGAGGCGGCGACCACACCGCCGCCCGTGCCGGCCCGGTCGCGGATCCACGAGCCGATCGCGTCCAGCCAGGGCCGGCGGTCGGCGTCGTCCAGCGGGACGCCGGCCGACATCTTGGCCACGTTGGCCGCCGGATGGAAGGCGTCGCCCTCGGCGTACGGGAGGCCGAGCGCCTCCGCGATCAGCCGCCCGACGGTCGTCTTGCCGGTTCCGGCGACGCCCATCACCACAATGACGCGCTGGGAGCTCACGTCGTACCTCGCTGTCCTCGGTGGTCCTCGTTGCTGGGAGCACCACTGAAGCCTATTAAGTAGTACTTATTCAAGGTCCGGGTGGTAAAACATCACACCTTTTGGCGCCCCGGCCGTCACCGTACGCTTACGCCATGACCACCGAAGGCAGTCCGGGCCAAGGACTCCACTCCCAGGTGCTGGACACCCTCGGCCTCGCGATCACGGCGGGGGAGTACCCGCCCGGCAGCGTCCTGCGCACCGACGAGATCGCCGGGCGCTTCGACGCCTCCCGCACCGTCGTCCGCGAAGTGGTCCGCGTCCTGGAGTCGATGCAGCTCGTCGAATCCCGCCGCCGGGTCGGGGTCACCGTCCGCCCCGCCGAGCAGTGGAACGTCTACGACCCGCGCGTCATCCGCTGGCGGCTGGCCGGCCCCGACCGCCCCCGCCAGCTGCGCTCCCTGACCGTGCTGCGCTCTGCCGTCGAACCCGTCGCCGCCGGGCTGGCCGCCACCCGCGCCACCCCCGAGCAGTGCGCGCGGCTCACCGAGGCGGCCCTCGGCATGGTCCGCACCTCCCGCGGCCACCAGCTGGAGGGCTACCTCCGCCACGACGTGGCCTTCCACCGGACGGTCCTCGACGCCTCCGGCAACGAGATGTTCGCCCGGCTCGGCGACGTCGTCGCCGAGGTCCTCACCGGCCGCACCCAGCACGACGTGATGTTCCACGACCCCGACCCGGCCGCCGTCACCCTGCACGTACGGGTCGCCGAAGCCGTCCGCGAGGGCGACGCGGCCGCCGCCGAGGCGCTGACCCGCCGGATCGCCCTCGGCGCCCTGGAGGAACTCGACGTGCTCGCCCCCTGAGATACGGCCCCCGCGAACCGGCCCCGCCCCGGATCCGCCCGGCCGTACGAGCCGGCCCCCCGGCCGCCTACCCGGCGGCGGGCGCCCCGCGCGTGGCGAACTGGGTCCGGTACAGCTCGGCGTACCGGCCGTCCGCCGCCAGCAGCTCCGGGTGCGTACCGCGTTCGACGATCCGGCCGTCCTCCACCACGAGGATCAGGTCGGCGGCCTGCACCGTGGACAGCCGGTGCGCGATCACCACCGCCGTACGGCCCGACAGGGCCTCGGCCAGCGCCTCCTGCACGGCCGCCTCCGAGGTGGAGTCCAGGTGGGCGGTGGCCTCGTCGAGGATCACCACCCGCTGACGGGCCAGCAGCAGCCGGGCGATGGTCAGCCGTTGGCGCTCCCCGCCCGACAGCCGGTAGCCGCGCTCGCCGACAACGGTGTCCAGGCCGTCCGGGAGGGCGGCGACCAGGGTGTCCAGGCGGGATCGGCGCAGGGCCTCCCACAGCTCGTCCTCGCCCGCCCCGGGCCGGGCCAGCAGCAGGTTGGCCCGTACCGACTCGTGGAAGAGGTGGCCGTCCTGGGTGACCATGCCGAGCGTGTCGCGGATCGAGTCCGCGGTGAGGTCCCGTACGTCGACGCCGCCCAGGCGGACCGCGCCGGCGTCCGCGTCGTACAGCCGGGGCAGCAGCTGGGCGATGGTCGACTTGCCGGCGCCCGAGGAGCCGACGAGGGCGATCATCTGGCCGGGCTCCGCGCGGAAGGACACGTCGTGGAGGACCCGGGTGCCGCCCCGGGCGTCGAGCACGGCCACCTCCTCCAGGGAGGCGAGGGAGACCTTGTCGGGGGAGGGGTAGCCGAAGAAGACCCGGTCGAACTCCACCGACACCGGCCCGTCGGGCACCCGGACGGCGTCCGGCTTCTGGGCGATCAGCGGCTCCAGGTCGAGGATCTCGAAGACCCGCTCGAAGCTGACCATGGCGCTCATCACCTCGACCCGGGCCCCGGCGAGCGCCGTCAGCGGGGCGTACAGCCGGGTCAGCAGCAGAGCGAGGGCCACCACGGAGCCGGCCTCCAGGGTGCCGCGCAGCGCGAAGTACCCGCCCAGCCCGTACACCAGGGCCAGGGCCAGCGCGGAGACCAGGGTCAGGGCGGTGATGAAGGCCGACTGGGCCATCGCCGTACGGATCCCGATGTCGCGGACGCGGGCCGCGCGTGCCGCGAACTCGGCGGACTCGTCCGAGGGCCGCCCGAACAGCTTCACCAGGGTCGCGCCCGGCGCGGAGAACCGTTCCGTCATCTGCGTGCCCATCGCCGCGTTCAACGCCGACGCCTCCCGCTGCATCCCGGCCATCCGGGCGCCCATCCGCCGGGCCGGCAGCACGAACACCGGCAGCAGCACCAGCGCCAGCAGGGTGATCTGCCAGGAGATGGTGAGCATCACGCCCAGCGTCAGCAGCAGCGTCACGATGTTGGAGACCACCCCGGAGAGGGTGTTGCTGAAGGCCCGCTGCGCGCCGATCACGTCGTTGTTGAGCCGGCTGACCAGCGCCCCCGTCCGGGTCCGGGTGAAGAAGGCCACCGGCATCCGCTGGACGTGGTCGAAGACCGCCCGGCGCAGGTCCAGGATCAGCCCCTCGCCGAGGGTGGCCGACAGCTTGCGCGTCATCAGGCCCAGCCCCGCCTCGGCCACCGCGATCACCGCGATGAGCAGCGCCGGCCGGACCACGTCCCCCTCGGCCCCGTGCCCGACGATGGTGTCCACGATCCGGCTGGCCAGCAGGGGAGTGGCCACCGCCAGCAGCGCGCCCACCACGCTCAGCACCAGGAAGAGGGTCAGCCCGCGCCGGTGCGGGCGGGCGAAGGCGGCGATCCGGCGCAGGCTCGCCCGGGAGAGCGGGCGGCGGTCCTGCTGGGCGTTGATCGCGCTGTGCAGCGAATGCCAGGCGGTGACTTCCATGTCCATGGCCCCCACGCTAGAACCTCAACCGGCCTTCAGGTCAACGGATTGGCCGCCCCTCACTCCGAGGTGTGGTCAACTCACGTTTTGCCAAAGGAACTTCGCCATCACCGAGCCCTGTCGGTGCCCGGTGGCATCATCGGGGAATGACGCAGTCACCGCAGTCATCGCAGTCCTCACAGCCGGACCGACCCGCCCGCCAGGGCGCCGACACCGTCCTGCACCGCTTTGACGCATGGGCCCGCCGGACCCCGCAGGCCCCCGCGCTCATCACCGGGGACGAGACCGTCCCGTACGCCGTGCTCGACGCGGAGTCCGGCCGGCTGGCCCGGCAGCTGACCGACGGGGGCCTGCCCGCGAACGGCCTCGTCGCCCTCGCCCTGCCCCGGCAGCGCGAGCTGGTCACGGCCCTGCTCGCCGTGCTCAAGGCCGGCGGGGTCTACGCGGTCCTCGACGTCGCCGACCCGCGCTGCGGGAGGCGGCAACTCGCCGCCCTCGCGCCGGACCTGCTGATCGCCGGCCCCGCCGACGCGGCCCGCCTCGACGCGGGCAAGGAGCTGCGGGTCCTGCGCCCCGGCGAAGGCGCCGCCGGCACCGCCCCGCCGCCCCTGCCCGAGGCCGCCGCCGGCGCGGCCGTGCTGTTCACCGGGGCCGCCACCCCCCGCCCCGTCCCCGTCGGCCACGCACTGCTCCTCGCCGCCTACGAGGGATGGGCCCGCACGGCCCGGCTGGCCCCCGGCGACCGGCACCTGTTCACCGCCGGCCCCGACACCACGCCCTTCGCCGCCGGCTGGACCCGCGCCCTGTGCTCCGGAGGCGCCCTCGTCCTGCCCGAGAGCGCGGCGTGGCTGCCGGGACAGGTGCGGCGGGCCGTCCGGAAGGCCGAGGTCAGCGTGGTCCACACCGACCCGGCCGGTGCCGCGGACCTGCTGCTCGCACAAGCGCCCCCGGCGTCCGACATCGCCCCGTTCCGCCTGGAGCCGGACGCCGAACTCCGGTCGCTGAGGCTGCTCGCCGTCAGTGGCGACCGCCTCTACCTCGACGAACACAGCGCCTTCCAGGACCGGCTGCGCCCCGGCGCCCGCGTCCTCAACGTCTACGCCCTCACCGAGGCCGCCGGCACCGGCGCCTTCTTCGAACTGCCGCAGCTGCCCCGCCCGCTCGACGGGCCCGAGCGGATCTCCCTGCTCGGCACCCCCTTCCCCGGCTGCCGGGTCCGGGTGCTGGACGGCCGGCTCACCGTGGACCCGCCCGCCGGCGGGGAGGCGATAGCCACCGGGGACCTCGGGGTGCTGCGCCCGGACGGGCTCCTGGAGTTCGGAGGCAGGGCCGCGGACCGGATCGAGTCCGAGGACGGCACCCGGATCGACCCCTACCCGCTGGAGTCCGAGATCCGGGCGCACGACGCCGTGGGCAGCGCCCTGGTCACCCGCGTCCCCGTCACCGGGGGCGGGCACCGGCTCGTCGCGTACCTCTCCCCGCCGCCCGGCCTCCCGGCCGAGGTCCTGCCGGACACCGCCCGGCTCAGGGAGCACCTGTCGGGGAAGGTGCCCCCCGGCGCGGTCCCGCGCGCGGTGGTCCGCGTACGCGCCCTGCCCCGCACCCGGGCCGGCCGCGAGGACCGGACCCAGGTCCCGCAGCCCCCGCTGCTGCTGGCCCCCGTCGCCGGGCGCCGGGGCGGCGGCAAGTACGGGGGATCCTCCCGGACGGCGGGAGCGGCCGGGAGCCAGGAGGCGCTGCCGCTCGCCTCCGCCCTGGGCTGCGGCGCCCCGCTGTTCGGCCTCCTCGCGCTGGCGTTCACGGGCGTCATCTGGCCCGGCTCCACCGACCTGACCGGCGTCCCCAACCCGTGGGCCGCGCTCTTCTGGATCCTCTACCTCTGCGAGAGCCTCGCCTTCGGGGCCGGGATGGTGTTCCTCTTCAGCGGCCGCGGACCGATGCTGGCCCAGCGGCGCGGGCGCGGCATCACCACGGCCGCGCACCTGGCGATCGTCTACCTGCTGATCGCCTGGTGGCCGCAGGACAACCTCTACCGGCTGGCGGCCAAGCAGGACTGGCCGCGCCAGGCCGCCCTGGTGTACGCCTTCAACGTCCCGCTGATGATCGCGGCCCTGGTCGTGGCCGTCTACGCGACGCGCAAGCCGGCCAGCCCCTTCGACTTCGACGCCTGACCGCCGCCGGTTTCGGGGGCGGGGGCCGGGTCGGTCGGCCGGGAGCCTGGCCGGGGCCGGGGCCACGAACCGGGAGGGGGCAGGATCAGGGCCGGGGCCTGGAGTCGGGGCGGGGAGCCCGGCCGGGGCCGGGATCAGGGCCGGGAACCGAGAGCCCGGTCGGGACCGGGGTGAGAGCCGGGACCGGGAGCCGGCAGCCAGGTCGGGACCGGGATCGGGGCCGGGGGCCGGGAGCGGAGGGCCGGGATCAGGGCCGGGGGCCGAGAGCCCGGTTGGGGCCGGGAGCCGGGTCGGGGCCGGGATCGGGGCCGGGGGCCGGGAGCCGACAGCCGGATCGGGACCGGGACCGGGGCCGGGAGCCGGGCCGGGGGTTGGGAGTCGGACCGGGGCCGGGAGCCGGGCCGGGGGTTGGGAGTCGGGCCGGGGCCGGGGTCAGGGTCGGGGGTTGGGAGTCGGGCCGGGGGTGGGGCCGAAGGCGGTGCCTGCCGCGCGGGCGCGCTGTCGCACCAGGGTCTCGGCCGCGTCCAGTGCCCGCGCGCCGCGCGCGGCCACCAGCACGCCCACCCACGGTTCCGGGTCGAACGCCCCCGTCGGGATCGCCGGCACGAACACCGCCCCGAGCGCGGCGCAGTCCCGCACCAGGTCCGCGCAGAGCGCCTCCAGCTGCGCGTCGGGCAGCCGCGCCCCCAGCTCCACGCGGTCCGCGATCCGTACGAGGTGTCCCGCGCCCCGCAGTTCGTCCAGCCGGGCCGCCACCATGAAGGCCACCGACGGGCCGGTCAGCCGCAGGTTGGCCTCGGTCGGCGCGAGCCGCCCCGCCGCGTCGGTGACGAAGTCCACGTCGAACCAGCCCCGGTGGCCGGCCGCGGCCAGCTCCCGGCCCACCGCCGCCCCGAACGCCAGCAGCGGCCCCGCGAGTCGGTCGGGCACCACCGAGGGGCCGACCGTTGCGCCGCGGTAGCCGCCGCCGGCCACGTCCATCACCGCCGCGCCGACCTCGTGCGGCCGGCCGTCGCCGTCCACGAACCCGTCGTACGTCAGGTCCCGCGGCAGGTGCGCCTCGCCCGGGCCGTGCACGTACTCCTCCAGAAGCAGCGGCCCGCGCGGCAGCCGACGCAGCACCGCCCGGGCCCCTCCGGCCGCCTTCACCTCCCCGGGCGAGACCACCGTGGTGCCCGAACCGCCGACACCGTGCTCCGATTTGAGAACGGTGCTCTCGCCCGACCGGGCCCGCGCCGCCAGCAGCCGGACGGCCGCCCGCCGGGTGCGGGCCCGCCACTGCGCGGGGAGCGTGATCCCCGGGTGCTTCCCGCCCGCCAGGATCCGCCCGAACAGGGCGTGCGCGGCCGACTTCGACTCGTACCGCAGTCCCTCCGGCCGCCACGGCAGGCCCGCGAGACGGGCGTACGGCCCGGTCAGCCCCCACGGGACGAGGGGCAGCCCGCCCTCCGTCAGCCGCCGGGCGAGCGCCGGCCGGGCCGCCACGGCGTCCGACAGCCCCGGGCCCCGATCCGCGAGCCCGTCGTACACCTCGACCTCCGGGTCCCAGCCCAGCTGCCGGCCGACCAGCGCGACCCAGCCGGGGGACACCGCGCGGGGCAGCACCAGGGCCGCCGGGCGGGGGCTGTAGAAGGCGGCGAGGCAGGCGTAGTCGTGCGCGGCGCGCTGCCCGGCGTCGAGGGAGGCGTCGGCGAACTGCGCGTTGAACTCGGCGACGTTGCCCACGTGCACCGCCGGGACGCCGCCCGTCCAGGCCCGGGCCCACTCCGCGAGCGGAACCGGCGCGGCCTCGAACCGTACGAGCCCCTCCGGGGCGGCGCCGGGGCGCTCCTCGGCGCCCATCTCCCGGTAGAAGCCGGCCGCGTGCGGATCGGCGTCGATCAGCAGCCGGCGCACGCCCAGGGCGGCGGCCCGGCGCAGCACGTCCCGGTACAGCAGCCGGCCGGTGCCGAGCCCGATGGCGGACGGCTCCACGAAGAGCAGCCCCAGCCGGGCGTCCGGCCCGTCCCCGACGTCGTCCAGGGAGGCGAGGCCCAGCAGTTCCCCGCGGGCGTTTTCGGCCACCGCGATCCGCCGGGAGGCCAGCTCCGCCTCCCGTACGCGCAGCTGCGGCGCGCACGCCGCGAGGAAGGCGGCGTCGTAGCCCCAGTGCGCCTTCGACCGCATCACCAGCGCCGTCAGCGCCTCCGCCTCACCGGCCCGCGCGGCCCTGACCTTTGCCATTTCCTGACCTCCCCATGGTCCGGGGCGGGGCCGTGCGATAGATTCGGCCTCCCCACGGCACCGATCCGGCCCGTACCGGGCCATCCTTTCCCACCCACGCGGAGACAGGCTTCTCAATGAGCGACATCGTCAACGGACTTGGCCGTACGAGCGCCTACGGCGCCCTCGGCCTGGTGCTGCTGATCCTCGGCATCGTCCTGGTGGACGTGCTGACGCCCGGGAAGCTCCCCAAGCAGATCTGGGAGGAGCGCAACCGCAACGCGGCCCTCCTGCTCAGCTCGGCCCTCCTGGGCATCGGCGGCATCGTCTTCACCTCGATCTGGACGACCTACGAGGACTTCGGCAAGGGCCTGCTGTCCACCGCCGCCTTCGGCGTGCTGGGCCTGGTCCTGATGGCCGTGGCCTTCCTGGTGCTGGACCTGGTGACCCCGGGCAAGCTCGGTGCCATCGTCGTCGACCCCGAGCCGCACCCCGCCGTGTGGGTCACCGCCTCCTGCAACCTGGCGGTCGCCGCCATCGTGGCCGCCTCGATCGCCTGACCGGCGCCCGGACCGCACGACGAGAGCGCCGCTCCCCACCGGGAGCGGCGCTCTCGTCGTCGCGGCGCGCCGCCGTGTGCCGCCGGGCCTACTGCCGGTACCCGCTCAGGAAACGGCCGATCCGGCTGATCGCCGCGTCCAGGTCGTCGGCGTACGGCAGGGTCAGGATCCGGAAGTGGTCGGGGCGCGGCCAGTTGAAGCCCGTGCCCTGGACGACCTGGATCTTCTCCCGCAGCAGCAGGTCGAGCACGAACCGCTCGTCGTCGTGGATCGGGTGCACCTTGGGGTCGATGCGCGGGAACGCGTACAGCGCGCCCTTCGGCTTCACGCAGGACACGCCGGGGATCTCGTTCAGCTTCTCCCAGGCGCGGTCGCGCTGTTCGCGCAGCCGGCCGCCGGGACCGGTCAGTTCCTTGATGGACTGGCGTCCGCCGAGAGCGGCCTGGATGGCGTACTGCGCGGGGGCGTTGGCGCACAGTCGCATCGAGGCGAGCATGGTCAGCCCCTCCAGGTAGCTGCGCGCGTGCTGCCGGGGGCCGCTCACCACCAGCCAGCCCGACCGGAACCCCGCCACCCGGTACGTCTTGGACAGGCCGCAGAAGGTGAGGACGACCAGGTCGGGGGCGAGGACGGCGGCGCTGTGGTGGACCTCGTCGTCGTACAGGATCTGGTCGTAGATCTCGTCGGCGAAGACCATCAGGCCGTGGCGGCGCGCGAGTTCGAGGATGCCCTCCAGGACCTCCCGGGGGTAGACGGCGCCCGTCGGGTTGTTCGGGTTGATGATGACCACGGCCTTGGTGCGGTCCGTGATCTTGGACGCCATGTCCTCCAGGTCCGGGTACCAGTCGGCGGACTCGTCGCAGACGTAGTGCACGGCCTTGCCGCCCGCGAGGGTGGTGACGGCGGTCCAGAGCGGGAAGTCCGGTGCGGGGATGAGGACCTCGTCCCCGTCCTCGAGCAGCGCCTGGACGGCCATGGAGACCAGTTCGGAGACGCCGTTGCCGAGGAAGACGTCGTCCACCGTCACATCGGTCAGGCCGATGGCCTGGTAGCGCTGGACCACGGCCCGGCGGGCGGAGAGCACGCCGCGCGCGTCGGTGTAGCCGTGGGCCCGGGGGAGCATCCGGATCATGTCCTGGACGATCTCCTCCGGGGCCTCGAAGCCGAAGGCCGCCGGATTGCCGGTGTTCAGGCGCAGCACGCTGTGGCCCGCCTCCTCCAGCGCGTTGGCGTGTTCGATCACCGGGCCCCGGATCTCGTAGCAGACCTCGCTGAGCTTGCTCGACTGCCGGAACTCCATGCCGTGCCCTCCCTGTTCCCGTACACCGGACCTCTTGCTTGGTTTTACCAAGCAAGAGCTTGGAAAGTCCAACATGTTGTCTAGACTGCGCTGCATGTCACCTCGTCAGCCACGCCGTCGAAGCTACGACCAGTACTGCGCCTCGGCCCGCGCCCTGGACGCCGTCGGGGACCGCTGGACCCTGCTGATCGTCCGGGAGCTGCTGGCCGGCCCCCGCCGGTACACCGACCTCCACGCCGACCTGCCCGGCGTCTCCACGGACGTCCTGGCCGGCCGGCTCAAGGACATGGAGGCGCAGGGACTGGCCACCCGCCGCAAGCTCCCGCCGCCCGCGGCCGCCACCGTGTACGAGCTGACCGCGCGCGGCGCCGGACTGCTGCCCGTGCTCACCGCACTCGCCGAATGGGGCGCCCCCGACCTCGCCGACCGCCGCCCCACCGACGCGCTGCGCGCCCACTGGTACGCGCTGCCCCTGCTGCGCCGCCTCCCCCCGACCGGGGTCCCGGCCGTGGTCGACGTGGTCCTCGACGAGGGAGTGTTCCACCTACGGCTCGGCGGCGACGGCCCGGCCCACGGCGGCGGCCCGGTCTACGGCGACGGGCCCGCCGAAGCGGCCGACGCCCGCCTCGTCCTCGACGCCGACACCTGCCGGGAACTCGGCGAGGGCGCGCTCGACGTGGCACAGGCCGTCCGTGCGGGCCGCCTGAAGGTGCACGGCGAGGGCCCGGCGGCCGCCGCCCTCCGCGGGGAGACGGGCTAGGCCGTGTCTTTTGGATCTTGCCGGTTAAGCCCGCGTCTCCCCCAGCTACCGCTGGGAGGGGCCCCCAGGTGCCGTGCATCGGCGCGTTGGCGGGGCGCCCTTGTGCTGGGCGTACTCGGGTGCTCGGCCAACGCGACGAGGTGCGGTGCCGGGCGGCGCGGGTCTGGGGGCACCTCCCAGCGGTAGCTGGGGGAGCAAGATCCGGAAGACACGGCCTAGGGGCCGCCAGGTGCCGTGCCGTGCGGGACGTTCGCCCCACCCCTCAGGCGAGTCCCAGGGCGAAGACGGCGAAGCCCGCGGCCAGCAGCCCCGCCACGGCGCGGCGTACCGCCGGGGCGAGGCGGCCCCGCGAAGGGACCGGGGCGGTCTCGAACCGGCGGGCGTACCGGGCGATGACGACCAGCAGTACCGCGAACACCGGCATCCACGCCGCCCGTGCCGCGATCCAGCCGAGGGTGTCGGGCGCCGTCGTCAGCCCGGGCACCGCGCCCGCGAGCCCGCCGGGGACGGCCGCCGCCAGCATCGCGGTCTGGTGCCAGCACAGGACGGTCATCGCGGACAGGTTGACCACCACCACCGGCGCCCACAGCACCGGCCGGGCCAGCAGCCCCGCCAGCCGGTCCCGCAGCAGGATCGCCGCCCCCGACTGCGCCGAGGCCAGCGCCAGCACCAGCAGCGACGGCGGATGCGAGTTGGTCCGCGCCTCGCCCGGCACCCCGACCATCGACGCCGGGTAGTGGAAGACGAGCAGCAGCACCGCGAACAGTGCCGCCCCGCCCGCCAGCAGCAGCCACGCCCCGCGCCGCCCGATCCGCCGCCCGGCCCACGCCACGCCCAGCTGGTACGCGAACATCCAGCCCGGCAGCACGTTCAGCACGGACAGCCAGGACGGCACCGCCCCGGACAGCGGCCCGTACCGCAGGAAGTCCACCACCGCGACCGACCCGAGCAGCGGCGCTGCCGCCCACCCGCCGAGCCGCCCCGCCGCCCGCACGCAGTACGGGGTCAGGGCCGTGACCACCGCGTACACCCCGACGAACCACAGGGGTTGCACCACCAGCGTGGCCCCCGTACGCAACGTGGCCTCCGGCACGCCCGCCGCGTACAGCACCGGAGCGGCCAGCGCCCACACCACCGTCACCCCGAGCACCGGCCGCCCCAGCCGGACCATCCGCCCCTTCAGCCACGCCCCGGTCGAGCCGGTGCGGCGGCCGAAGGAGAGCGCCGACGCGTAGCCGCCCACCAGGAAGAAGACGCCGAGCATCTGGAGCACCCAGCTCGCCGGGGCGAGGGCGCCGAAGGCCGACAGCGGGCTGGCGTTGTGCAGGCCGCCCTCCGCGTCGAGGGTGAATCCGCCGAGCAGCCAGTGCCCCGTGGGCACCGCCAGCAGGGCCAGCGCCCGCAGGCCGTCCACCGCCCGGTCCCGGTGGGCCGGCGTCCGCCGCTCGATCCGCTCCGCCGCGCCCCGCAGCAGCGCCACCGCGCTCATCGGACCTCCCCCTTCGCGATCACGGCGAACGCCGCCAGGGACCGGGTGCCCGGCGTGAAGTAGCCGGTGTGGCCCCGGACGTCGCCGGCCGGGACCCGGCGCGCGCCGAAGGCGGGGGAGGACGGGTCGGCGCCGTGACCGAGGCCCGCGAACTCGACGTTCGGCACGTCCGCGATCCAGTCGGAGGGCCCGCGTGCCGCCCACACGCGGGCCCGGGTGCCGAGGCCCGCCGCCGTGTCCGCGCGCATGCCCGGGGAACCGAGCGCGACGACGTCGGAGGCGTCCGTGTGACGGGCCGCCAGGCCGCACACCACGGAGCCGTAGCTGTGGCAGAACAGCACCGGATCGGGAGCCCCGACCGCGTCCAGCCCGGCGGTGAACCGGGCCAGCCGGACCGCCCCCGCTCCGGCCAGCCGCCCGGTCGCCGCGTCCAGGCCCACCCCCACCGGGGTGGTGTAGCCCGTCCACGCGATGACGGCCGTCCCGTCGCCGGCGGCCCCCCGCAGCGCGCGGGCCATCCCGGCCGGTCCGGTGTGCGGGGCCCGTGCCGCGTCGTGCGTGCCGGCGTCGTTGTCCGACCCCGGTACGACCACCGAGACGTGCGCCGCGCGCTCCAGGTCCCCGAACACCTCCACGACCTGGCCCCGCCCGCGCGGGTCGAAGGCCAGGATCCGCCGGCCGGGTCCGGCGAGGGAGGCGTAGCGGGCCTCGCCCGTCGCGAGGACGGCCAGCCGGTTGGCCTCGTACCGCAGGGGGAGCGGCGCCCCGTCCAGATTGCCGACCACGAGCGGGTGGGCCCGTACCAGCTCCCGGCGCGCGTCCCCGTCCAGGGCGGCGAAGAACCGCGCCACCTCGTACGGGGAGGCCGCCTCCGGATCGGGCAGCGCCCGCCCCCCGGCCGACCCCGCCCGCCAGGCGGCACTCCCGGGCGGCGGCCCGGTGACGGCCGGCCGGCTGTCCCCGGCGGCCCATCCGGCGGTCCCCGCCACCACGGCCACCGCCAGCGCTGCCGCGACGACCGTCCTACGGAAGCGGCGCATGCCCCTTCCCCCTCTCCTCGAGCCGGCCCCCGTGCCGGGCCGTTGCCGAGGAGGAAGGTAGGAAGCAGGTACCCGGCCGCACGTCGGACCGTGGAGCCAAGCCGGATGTCATACCCCGGTAGGGGGTGGAGGAGGCGGGTCGCCATCGGAGGCGTTCCTGCGGGTGAAGGTGGCCACCTGATCGGATGACGGACCTTCCCGAGGACGCGGAGGGCCGATAGAACCAAGCTCGTGACCAGCACCCTCGCCCGCCGGGCCGCCGCCTTCGCCCTGGCCTTCGTCCCCCTCTCCCTTCCCGCCACCACGCACGCAGCGCCGGCCGCTCAGCTGGCACAGCGCATCGTGCTCACGAACTCGGACGACGGCCGCACCCTAGTCGCGAACCCGGGTGACGAAATCGAAGTCCGGCTCACCGGTTACCGCGAGAACGGACTCACCTGGACCTGGAGCACGCCGACGTCCGGCGATTCCACGGTGTTCCGGCGGACGGCGGGACGCACGGCGCCGAACGGAGACGCGTCGGCCGCCTTCCAGGCGGAACAGGACGGCGCCGCGACCATCACCGCGCAACGAAGCTGCCGCCCCGACGCGGGCCGGGTCTGTCCCTCGGTGATCACGCCGTGGAAGGTGACGGTCGAAGCGAAGTGACACGCCATTGACGTGCCCCGCCGTGTGACGAGCCCCGGGCGGCGCCTCCGGCACGGCGCCTCCGGCACGGCGCCTCCGGCACGGCGCCTCCGGCACGGCGCTCAGGACGGCGTCACCAGCATGCGCAGGAGCCCGGGTTCGCCTTCGAGTGACGACAGGGCCTTCCCGAGGATGGCCCCGATTGCCTGCCCGCGGTCGGACACGCGCATGGCGCACCCCTCGGTGGGTGAGGTCGTGAGGAGGTCCCCCGTGGAGATCGCCCCGTACTGAGGGTCTGCTTTGACGTAGACCTGCCCTGCGAGTGCCAGCGTTACGTGGTGCTCGGAGTCGGGGTTGCTCTGCATGACGGATCCAGGGTTGAGGCCGCCGGCCCCTGATACGACTCCGGTCGCGCGTGTCGTATTGCGTGCCGCAGGGTGTGAGGAGACCTTCGTTTCCGATGACGAGCACGGTACCCGGTTCGAAATCGTCTTCCGACGCAAAGGTCTCCGCATAGTCGCCGCCCAGCGCGCTGAATTTGTAAGAGCTCACCTCATCGGGGAAATACCCGGTTTTCGCGCTTACTTGATTGGTGCTCTCCAGGTTGCCCTCGATTCTGACATTTCCTGAAGCCAGGACCCTGCCATCGAATCTCGCGGCGTACTGCTGGCCCTTGCCGTAGACGCCGATGCCCTGTTCGCTGTGGCCTGCGACCCCGCAGGTACTTCCCTTGCCCTGTCCGCGTACAGCGTCTGTTCCCGCTCCGCCTGTTGACTCCCCGTAGACGCCGATCCAGGTTTCGCTCACCCCTACGACGCCACTCCCGCGTGCTCTCCCCTCGACCCCGAATCCGTCCTTGCTCACGCCCGAGACTGCTGTGGCATTGGCCTTTGCCACCAGGGTAACTACGCCATCCGCCGTGGTGATCCGCACTTGTTCATTGAAGTCGCTCGCTTGATCCTCCGAGATGGAAGACGGGCGGTAGTCGATCCAGGAGAAGCTGACCGATTGGCGGCAGCGGAAAGTCGGCTACTCTTCGAACGTACGACTGCGTTCGGTACGGCAAGTCGTCAAATGCGATTGAAATTGCAATATGTGATGGGGCGACGAAAGATTCGGCGACGGCCTGTCCCGGCGCGACGACGGACACAGGTCTGCGCCTCGTGACGGAGCGGCCGAGCGGCTGACCCGGGCCCTGGCCGAGGGCGGGGTCGCCGGGGTGGTGCCTCCAAGGCGGGCCGGGTGCGGTCACCGGCGGTCTGTCACAGGGGCCTCCCGGAAAGGGCTTCCGGGAGGCCGGTTGCGCGCGTCAGCGGGCGGCTGCCTCCAGGAGGACGTCGACCAGGCGGTCGGCCGCGTCCGGGCGGCCGTACGCGCGGGCGCGGTCGGCCATGTGGGCCCGGCGGTTGGGGTCGGTCAGGAGCGGGCCGATCGCGTCGGCCAGGTGCTGGGCGGTGACCTCGCCGAGCAGTGCGACGGCGGCGCCCGCGTCGGCCAGGTGCTGGGCGTTGTGCGCCTGCTCGTTGCCGGCCGAGGTGGCCAGCGGGACGAACACCGCCGGCTTGCCCAGCGCCGTGAGCTCGGCCAGCGTGCCGGCCCCGGACCGGGACAGCACCACGTCGGCGAGCGCCAGGACGTCCGGCAGCTCCGGGCCGACGAAGCCCGTCACGTGGTAGCGGCCCTGGAGGACCGGGTCCAGGCCGGCGGCCGCGAAGCGCAGCTCGTCCACGTTGGCCGGGCCGCACTGGTGGATCACGTTCGCGTGGCTCAGCAGCCACGGCAGCACCTCGCGCACCACGCCGTTGATCTGCTGGGCGCCCTGCGCGCCGCCGGTGACGTAGACGGTCGGAAGGCGGCGGTCGAAACCGGTGAGGTTCAGCGCGTGCACGGCCTTGTCGGGGTGCCCGGACAGCACCTCCGGGCGGACCGGGTTGCCGGTGACGACGGCGCGCTCGCGGACCTCGGCCGGCAGCAGCGGCAGCGAGGACTCCGAGGACACGGCGATGCGGGTGGCCGACCCGGCCAGCTTCCGGTTGGCCAGGCCCAGGCGCACGGTCTGCTCGTGCAGCACCAGCGGCCGCTTGCACATCCGCGCCGCCAGTCCGGCCGGCACCGCGACGTACCCGCCGGTGGCGAGCACCACGTCGGGGGCGAACTCGGACACGATCGTCCGGGCCTGGGCCACGCCGAGCGGCACCTTCGCCATGTCCTTCATGTTCGCCGCGGACAGCATCTTCAGCGGGTTCGCCGAACGGCGGATCTTCCCGGTGGCGACGGTCTTGAACGCGATCCCCTCGGCGGGGGCGACCCGGGCCTCCAGGCCGTCGGCGGTTCCGATCCACAGCACGTCCAGCGTGCTGCCGGCGGCCGCGAGACGGCCCTGCAGGGTACGGATCGCGGTCAGGGCGGGGTAGGTATGCCCACCGGTCCCCCCGCCAGTGACGAGCAGCCGGAAGGAACGGGGAAGCGCGGAAGAAAGGTTCACCCGGCCACCCTAACCGCCCTGGTGGAGCGGGCCGCGGCGCCGGGTGGCCCGACGCGGACCGGACCGGCGGACACACCGGCCGTCAACTGTCAGGAATGGGGTCTATTGGGGTGTATCCGCCGCTCGGACCGCCCCGGGGGTGTCCTCACCGCCGGGTCACGGGTCCCGGCGTACCGTGGCGGGGTGCACACCGCCCCGGCCCAGGTGCAGGCCGTCCTGGAGGCACTGCCGCGCGCCGCCATCGTCCAGAGCGGGGACGAGCAGGTGATCGCCGTCAACCGCCGCTTCACCGACATGTTCGGCCTCGACGCCGTGGGCGTCGCCCACACCCCCGGTGCCCCCCTCGGCCCCGTGGTGGAGGCGGTCTGCGCGACCTTCGCCGAACGCCCCGCCTGGGTGGTCGACACCGCGCACGCGATCGCCGCCCGCAGGATCCACCGGACCGCCGAGATCCCCCTGAAGGACGGCAGGATCATCCGCCGCGACGTGGAGCCCCTCTACGACCCCGACCGCAACCTGCTCGGCTCGCTGTGGACCGCCGAGGACGTCACCGAGGAGAAGCGCCGCGCGCACGCCCTCGAACGGGACAACCGGACCCTCGCCGAACTGGCCGGCCAGCGCAACGAGTTCGTCGCCCTGGCCTCGCACAGCCTGCGCACCCCGCTCGCCTCCGTCATCAGCTTCTGCGAACTGCTGGCCGATCCCGTCTCCGGCCCGCTCACCGCGGAGCAGCGCGAGTTCCTCGACGCGGTCCACCGCAACGCCCGCCGCATGGAACGGGTGATCACCACCCTGATGGAGACCACCAGGATGCGCGCACCCCAGCTGAACCTGGAGTTCGGCCAGGTCGACGTACCGCGCATGCTCACCCACGCCGTCCTGGACCGGATCGCGACCACCGAGGCCGCCGGCGTGTTCGTCGTCCTCGACGCGGCTCCGGGCCCGCCCCTCCACGGCGACGAGCTCCGCCTCGAACACGTCCTCGCCAACCTGCTGGAGAACGCCGCCAAGTTCACCCCGCCCGGCGGCACCATCACCGTCACCTCGGCCGTCGACGGCGACCACTGGACCGTCGACGTGGCCGACACCGGCATCGGGGTGCCCGCCGACTACCGGGAGGAGATCTTCTCCGGCTTCGTCCGCGCCCCCAACGCCGAGAACGGCGGATACCCCGGGACCGGCCTCGGCCTGGCGCTGAGCCGCGACATCGTACGGCGCCACGGCGGCGACCTGTTCGTCGCCGACGCCCCCGGCGGGGAGGAGGGCGGAGCCGTGTTCACCGTACGGCTGCCCGTCGCCGGGCCGGGCCCCCACACCGGCGCCGACACCGGCGCCGTCGTCCCGTGAGCCGGATCCTCCTCGTCGAGGACGACCCCGACCTCGCCGCCGCCCTGCGCGCCCTCCTCGGCCGAGCCGGGTACGAGGTCCGGCACGCCGCCGACGGCAGGGAGGCCCTGCGCCGCCTGTTCGCGGACCGTCCCGACCTGATGCTCCTCGACATCGGCCTGCCGGAGCTCGACGGCTGGCAGGTGCTGGAACGCACCCGGGACCTGACCGACCTCCCGGTCCTGCTCCTCACCGCCCGCGGGGAGGAGGCGGACCGGGTACGGGGGCTGCGCGCCGGTGCCGACGACTACCTGCCCAAACCCTTCGGGCAGGAGGAACTGCTCGCCCGGATCGAGGCCCTCCTGCGCCGCGCCGGACGGCCGGGCTGGGCGGGGGACCGGCAGGACTCCGCGCTGCACCTGGTCCCCGAGCGCCGCGCCGTCCTCTGGCACGGCGCCGAGATCCGCCTCAGCGACATCGAGTACCGGCTGCTGCAGACGCTCGTACGCAACCGGGGGCGGGTCGTCACCACGGACCAGCTGCTCGTCCAGGTGTGGGACGACCCGGCGGGCCTGGGACGGGACCGGGTCAAGTTCGCGGTACTGCGGGTCCGGCGCAAGATCCAGCAGGCCGCCGGCCGCCACGCGGAGGACCCCATCGAGGCGGTGCGCGGACTCGGCTACCGCTACCAGGGCGACGAACGCGACGAGCGGCCTTGAGGCCGTTGCCGGTCCCGGTCCCGCTGCCGGTCCCGTCGCCCAGGCCCGGGACGTAGGGCCCGCCCCCGGCGGGGCGCAAAGGCCCCGCCGGCACGGGCCGAAAGGCCCGAGCCGCCCCGCCGTCCGTGATCGCAACCGTCCGGCAACCGGTACGGCGGTGTGCGGCAACCCCCGCTCCCCACGCTCCGGGGTGTCCCGCCCCGTCCGGCCGCAAGGAGCCTCCGCATGACCGGCCTGCCCCCGCGCAGCATCGCCGTCGTCCTCGGGACCCGTCCCGAACTGGTGAAGCTGACCGAGCTGTGCCGGCTGCTCGGCCCCGCCGCCCGGCTCGTGCACACGGGGCAGCACTACGACGAGGACATGTCCGGCCGCTTCCTGGGCGAACTGGGCCTTCCCGAGCCGACGTACCTGACGGGCATCGGCGGCCGGCCGCGCGCCGTGCAGATCTCGGCCGGCCTCGCCCAGCTCGACGAGCTCTTCACCCGGCACCGGCCCCGCGCGGTCGTCGTCCAGGGCGACACCAACGCGGCCCTGTCCGGCGCCCTCGCGGCCAACGCCCGCGGCCTGCACCTGGTCCACGTCGAGGCGGGGCTGCGCAGCCACGACCGGGCCATGCCGGAGGAACACAACCGGGTGCTGATCGACCGGCTCGCCGACGTGCTGTGCGCGGCGACCCCCGAGAACCGGGAGAACCTCCTGGCCGAGGGCCTGCCCGCCGACCGGATCGAACTCACCGGCAACACGGTCGTCGAGGCCGTCCGCGCCCACCTGCCCGGTGCGCGGGACCGCGACGCCCTGCTCGCCCCGCTCGGCGTGCACCCGGACGCGTACGTACTGGCCACCGTGCACCGGCCCGAGAACACCGACGACCCGGCCGCGCTGCGCGCCGTGCTCGGCGAACTGGCCGGCCTGGCCCGGACCCTCCCGATCGTCCTCCCGCTGCACCCCCGCACCCGGGCCCGGATCGAGGCCGAGGGCCTGGCCGGGGCCCTGGACGCACTGCGGGTCACCGCGCCGCTGGGCTACGCGCAGTTCCTGGGGCTGGCCCGGCACGCGGCGCTGCTGGTCTCCGACTCCGGCGGGGTGCAGGAGGAGGCGACCGTACTGGGCCGCCCGCTGGTCGTGGTCCGCAACTCCACCGAACGCCCCGAAGCCATGGCCGACTTCGCGACCCTCGTACGCCCCGGACCGGAGCTCGGCGCCGCCGCGCGCGAGCGGCTCGGCCAGGGCCGGGCCCTGCGCGAGCGGCTCGCCGCGCTGCCGAGCCCGTTCGGCGACGGCCTGGCCTCGCGCCGGATCGCCGCCCTGCTGGCCCGCCCGGCCACCCCCGCCCCCGCCGCCACCGCGTCCGCCCCCGCCGCCCGGCCCTTCGCCGCCTGAGGACCCGCCCCCGTGCCGCACACCGACCACCTCCTCCTGTTCCTCTTCCCCTTCCTCCTCCTCGCCGGCTTCCTCCTCTACGCCGCCGGATCCCGGCACGCCTACCGCAACCGGCCGGCGACCGAACCGGGCGATCCGGCCGCCTTCGACTGGCACTTCTTCGTCCCCTGCCGCGACGAGGAGGCCGTGGTCGCCACCACCGTCGCCCGGCTCCGCGCCGACTTCCCGTACGCCCACGTGTGGGTGGTCGACGACGCCAGCGACGACCGCACCGGCGCCATCGTCGCCGCCCTCGCCGAGGACGACGTACAGCTGCACCTGGTGAGCCGGTTCCGGCCCGAGGCCCGTACCGGCAAGGGCGCCGCGCTCAACGCCGCGTACCGCGAACTCGGCGAGCTGCTCGGCCCCGGCGCCGACCGGGAGCGGATCGTCGTCTGCGTCGTCGACGCCGACGGCCGGCTCGACCCCGCCGCCCCGTCCCTGGTCAGCGGCCCCCAGGGGTTCGGTCACCCGGACACCGGGGGAGTGCAGGTCAGCGTGCGGATGCGCAACGTCGACGACCCGCGGCCGCTGCCGGACCGCGGCCGCGCCGCGAACGCCCTCGCCCGCCTGCTGGTCCGCGTCCAGGACATGGAGTTCGCCGTGTCCAACGCCGGCATGCAACTTTTGCGCGCCCGCACCGGATCGGTCGGGCTCGGCGGCAACGGCCAGTTCACCCGCCTGTCGGCGCTGGACCGGATCGCCGAGGCCGAACGCCGCCCCTGGCGCGAGGCGGCCCTGCTGGAGGACTACGAACTCGGCCTCCACATGATCCTCACCGGCCACCGGATCAGCCACGTCGCCGACACCTGGGTGTCCCAGGAAGGCCTGCCGCACGCCCGGCGCCTGCTCGCCCAGCGCACCCGCTGGGCCCAGGGCAACCTCCAGTGCGTCCGCTACGCCCCGCGCATCCTCTCCTCACGCCACTACACCGGCAGCGGCGTCCTGGAGACCCTGTACACCTTCGGCCAGCCGCTGGCGCACCTCTTCTCCCTGGTGCTCTCCGCCGTCCTGCTGGCGGTCCTCGCCCTGAACGGTTTCACCGGTGCCCTCGCCTGGTGGCCCCTGGCGCTCGGCCTGGCGGTGCTCTCGGTGCTGCCCTTCCTCCTGTGGGGCCCGGTCTACCGCAGGGACTTCACCCCCGACGCCTCCCGGGCCCGGGGGCTCCTGTGGGGCGTCGCCCTGTGGCTGTACGCCTACCACCTCTTCCCCGTCGCGGCCCGGGCCTTCGTCCGCATCCTCCGGGGCCGCACCGGCTGGTCCAAGACCCGCCGCAACGCCGACCCCGTCACCACCGGCCCGGTCGCCCTGGAGCACTAGCCACCCGCCACCAGGCACCGGCCACCAGGCACCGCCACCACGCATCAGGCGGCGTCGCCCGGGCGGACCAGGCCCGCCTCGTACGCGAAGATCACCGCCTGGGCCCGGTCGCGGAGGTCCAGCTTCCCCAGGACCCGGCCGATGTGCGTCTTCACCGTCTGCTCCGCCAGGACCAGGTGCGCGGCGATCTCCTGGTTCGACAACCCGCGCGCGATCAGTTCCAGCACCTCCGTCTCGCGCGGCGTCAGCCCGTTCAGCCGCAGCGCCGGATCCCTGCGCGGGGCCGGCCGCTGCCGGACGAAGTCCGCGATCAGCCGGCGCGTCACCGACGGCGCGAGCAGCGCCTCGCCCGAGGCGACCACCCGGACCGCCGCGATCAGGTCCGCCGGCGGGGCGTCCTTCAGCAGGAACCCGGACGCGCCCGCGCGCAGCGCCTCGTACACGTAGTCGTCGATGTCGAAGGTGGTCAGCATCAGCACCTTCGGCCGGTGCGTCACCCCCGGCGGCGGGTCCAGCAGCTCGCGGGCCGCGGAGAGCCCGTCCAGTTCCGGCATCCGTACGTCCATCAGCACGACGTCGGGGTGCACCGTGCGCGAGACCCGGATCCCCTGGCGGCCGTCGGCGGCCTCGCCCACCACGTCGATGTCGGCCTGCGCCGACAACAGCGCGGCGAACCCCGCCCGGACCATGGCCTGGTCGTCGACGATGATCACGCGGATGGTCAACTGGGCTCCTCGGTGCGGGAGGCGACGGGGTCGGGCGGCGGGTCGAGGGGGAGCCGGGCGGCCACCCGGAAACCGCCCTCGGGCAGCGGGCCGGCGTCCAGCGTCCCGCCGGTCAACCGTACGCGTTCGCGCATCCCCACCAGCCCGTGCCCCGTCCCGGAACGCTCCAGCTCCACCACCGCGTCCCGGGCCGGCCCGTTGACGACCAGCACCAGCACCTCCCCGTCCTGCGCGGAGTACGTCACCGAGACGCGGGCCGGCGCGCCCGGGGCGTGCCGCACCACGTTGGCGAGGGCCTCCTGCACGATGCGGTACGCCGACAGGTCCACCGCCGGCGGCACCGGCGCGTCCGCCAGAGCGGCGGCCAGGGAGCACTCCACCGGCTGCCCCGCCCGCACCGTCGCCTCCACCAGCTGCTGGATCCGCGCGATGCCCGGCTGCGGCGCCCGGTCGCCTTCCGCGCCGTCGGAGCCCGAGTCGCCCCGCAGCACCGTCAGCAGCCGCCGCATCTCGCCGAGGGACTCGCGCGCACTGGCCGCGATCGCCGCGAACTCCTCCCGCACCGGCCCCTCCAGGCCGGACAGCCGGTACGGGGCGGAGTCGGCCTGCACCGTGATCACCGACATGTGGTGGGCCACGACGTCGTGCAACTCCCGCGCGATCCGCGCCCGTTCCTCCAGCAGGGTGCGCCGGGCCCGCTCCGCCTCGCTGATGCTCTCCTGCTCGGCGACGCGCTGCCGAGCGTCACCCAGCCCGCGCAGCGCGCCCGTCACGGCCAGCACGCAGCCGCTGAGTACGAACAGCAGCGCCACCGTGTTCGTCACCCCGGCCGGCGCGAAGAACCCCAGCACCACCCCGGCCGCACCCGTCACCAGCCCCACCCGCACCAGCGTCCGCACCGGCTCGCGCAGCCCCACGCACACCATCAGCGCCAGGTAGCCGACCACCACCATCGGCGTCCACGGCCAGGCTTGCCCCGCCACCCGGTCCGCGCCCACCAGCAGCAGCACCGCCCCCACGACGTCCGCGAGCAGCACCGCGCCCCAGGCGGCCACCGGACGCGACACCGCCAGCAGCAGCGGCACCGTCTGCGCCACGCCCAGGGCCCCGGCCAGGCCGCCGCCCATGCCGTAGTCGTTGGTCAGCACCGCGATCGTCACCGGCAGCAGCGACACCACGAAGACGCCCATCACGGCGAAGGGCAGCATCCGCAGCCACGGGCTGGCCGCCCGCGCCAGCAACGGCTCGCCCGCCCGCGCGGGCGTCCGCAGCGCCCGCGCGAACCGGTCCCACCCGACGGACGGCCGCGGCTCACGGGCCGCGCCGGCCGTCGCCGGCCCCGCGTCCGGCCTTCTCCCGCCGACGGGCTTGCGCACTCTCAGGCTCATGATCCCGCCAGCCTATGCGCACGCGCCGTTGGGCGGGATCCGCGAGGGTCTCGTTCCCCCGGCGCGTCCCGCTCGTTGAGCGGGCATGGAGCTGCTGCCGACCATCGCGGGGCCGGGCGTCGGTGAACGGGCCGACGCCGCGGCCGACGCCGCCTGCCACCTCTACGACGCCGTCGCGCCCTGGAGCGGGGGAGGGCCCGGCGGATGGAGCCGGACCGCCGCCGAGGACGCCGCCGAGACCATCGAGACCACCGCGCACGCCCTCGCGTACGTCCACCCGCGCGCCGAGGTGATCCTCGCGCCGGTGCACGCCGCCCTGGCGGACCTGCGCCGCCAGCTCGCCCTCTCCCCGGCCGACCCGCTGACCGCCGCGGGCGTCCCGGCGACGCCCCGTACGGTCGGCAACCCGCGCCGCACCCGCTGGGAGCGGGTGGTCACCGCACCAGTGCCCCGGCAACCGCCGTCTGGTACAGCTTCCTGATCTCCGCCCCGAAGTAGGAGCTGTACGAGGTGTCCGCGGTCGGCCCGCCCGTCTTCCAGCCGCCGATCACCCCGACGACGTCCCCGGTCATCGTCTGCGCGTCGTAGCGGGCGAGGAAGGGGCCGCCGCTGGTCCCGCCGGGATAGCCGGTGCAGTCGATCCGCAGGAAGGAGCCGGGGCTCTTCGGGTCGCCGCTGGTGAACTTGGTCGTCTTGTTGACGCACACGCGCGGGCGGGCCGCCGCCGCCGGATGGCCGATCAGGGTGACCTTGGGGTGGTTGAAGGTGGCCCCGGTGACGAGCCGGTTCCCGCCGACGACGTCCTCCACCGGGAGGCCGTCGGAGCCCGGACCGACCTGGGCGAAGGCCACGTCGAGGGTGGCCGCCCGATCGGGCCCGTCGGTGCGGTACCGGGGGGCGATCCACACCTTCGAGCGGCCCGCCGCGTCCCGCAGCACGGGGAAGAGGCCGTACGGGCGCGGTTTCGCGCGCGTGTACTGCGGTACGAAGGCCACCTGGCGGGTGTCCGTGCCGAGCAGGCAGTGCGCGGCGCTGAGCACCATGTCGCGGCTGGGGGAGGAGACCACGCTGGCGGTGCAGAAGTAGGCGCCGCCGCCCTGCATGACGAACATCCGGCCGACGACCGGGATGCCGTCGAAGTCCTGCCCGACGCCGTTCGTGGCCGGCACGGCCGCCTTGTCGGACCCGCTCGGCGCGGGCGCCGGTACGGGCACGGCGGGTTCGGTCGGCGGTGCCGGTGCCGGTGCCGGTGCCGGTGCGGCCGGCGCGGGTGTGGCGGACGCCGGGCCGGGGACGGCGGCGTCGGGTGCCTCAGGAGCGGGCACGGCGGCGTCCGGAGCGGGCACGGCGGCATCGGGGGAGGCCGGCGCGGGCGGCGCCTCCGGCCGGGCCGGCGAGGCCGGGTCGGCAGCCGGGGACGGGGCCGTCGCCGGGGACGGCCCCGGCGACGCGGGACCGGCCGCCGCCGGCCCGGGACCGGAGGCCGGGACGGCGCCCGAGCCCGGCTCCGGTTCGGTCACGGGCAGGGCGGAGGCCATCCGGTCCTCCGTCCAGAAGGCCGTGGCCTCCCGCGCCGACCAGCGCTCGGAGGCGGCCTCGGCCCGCTCCGCCGGCGCGACGGGCAGTGCCCCGCCCGGCAGCATCAGGGCGGCGGCCGCCGCGGCCGCGGCCGTCACCACCGTCAACAAACGTCGCATGTCTCGCTCGCTCCTGTCGTGACCGGCCTGATCCACAAGACGCCGCCTAGACGGCCTGGGGGAAGCGGAACAGCCTGCCCGGGTCGTAGGCACGCCTGATCTCCTCCAGGCGGGGGAGGTTGGACCCGTAGTAGGCCCCGCGCCAGCCGGCGAGTCCCGGGTCGGCGTAGTTCTGGTAGGCGCGGCCGCCCGCCCACGGGCGCAGGTCCTGCCACAGTCCGTCGAGCCAGCCCTGGTGCCGCACGACCTCGGCGGGCGCCGCCGACCGGGGCCAGTACGCGAGGTACTGGGCCAGGAAGGCGCTGTCCCGGTGCACGAACGCGGTGGCCGCGGCGGGCACCCGGTTGACGGCCCCGCCGCACACCCCGTCGAGCTGGACCACCCCGAACCCGCCGCCCGGCACCTCGCGCCCGTACCGCCCGATCGCGGCGAGCACCGCCGCCACCGCGGCGTCCGGCAGGCCCCCGCCGTCCCAGAAGTCGGAGCGGGCCGCGTACGACTCCCGGCCCAGACGCCCCCGCGGATCCCGGCCGGGCAGCCGCCCCGGCAGCCGGCACTCCCCGGCGCCGCGGTCCGCGCAGCCGGCCATGGCCCGCACGGTGTCCCCGTAACCGCGTACGGCGGACCAGGCGTCCCGCGGCTCCCGGCCCACCAGGCCGGTCAGCCGGGCCAGTTCCCGCTCCAGCTCCGCCCGCCCGTCCAGGCACACCGCCCGGAGGGCCGGGACCGACTCCCGCCCCGCCTCCACGGTGAACTCCACCTGGCTCCAGAACGGGTCCGGCAGCCCGCCCAGCCACCGCTGCCAGCCCCGCACCACCGCCGCGGAGTCCCCGGCGGGCCAGTGCAGTTCGGCGTACGCGGCGTCCCCGACCGGATGGGTGCGCAGCCGGAGCTCGGTGACCACGCCGAAGTTGCCGCCCCCGCCGCCGCGCAGCGCCCAGTACAGGTCGGGGTCCCGGTCGGCGCCGACCTCGCGGACCACCCCGTCCGGGGTGACCACGCGGGCGCCCGAGAGCCGGTCCGAGGTCGTCCCGTACGCCCGCGAGCCCAGCCCCAGCCCGCCGCCGAGGGCCAGCCCGGCGATGCCGACGGAGGGGCACAGCCCGGCGGGGACGCCCAGGCCGCGCGCGGCGAGGGCTTCGTGCACCTCCGCGAGCCGGGCCCCGGCGCCGACCCGCACCTCGTCGCCGTCGGCCGTGACGGCGGCCATCGCCCCGGTGTCCACCACCAGCGCGCCGGCGGTCGTCGACCACCCCGCGTAGCTGTGGCCGCCGCCGCGCGGCACCACCGCGGCGGCGGAGCGCCGGGCGAAGTCGAGGCAGACGGCCACGTCCCCGGCGTGCGCGGGATAGGCCACCGCCGCGGGCGCGACGGTGTCGTAGCGGGGTTGGAAGAGCTGCCGGGCCTCCGCGTAGTCCGCGTCCCCCGGAAGGACCAGCCGGCCGTCCATCGCACGGCCGAGCGCCCCGAAGTCGGGCCCCGCCCCGCCCGCGGAACGCGCACCTGGCCGCCCGCCGCCGGTCCGCCCGCCGCCGGTCCGCCCGCCGCCGGTCCGCGCGCCGGCGGTCCGCGCGCCGTCCGCCCGCGCGCCCGTCCCGGTGGCGGCGAGCACGGCGGCTGCCGTACTCGCGAGAATCCGGCGGCGTGGAAGGCTCATTCCTCCTTCCTGCCACCGCCGGGCCCGATCGCCGAGCAGGCGGGCCCGCCGGGCGCCGCTTCCCGCCCGAACGGACCACGGCCGCGCCCGCGGGCGGCCCCCCGACCGGCTTTAACGTTCCGCCAGCGCGGCCAGCGCCGCACGGGCCGCGTTCTCGCCCTCCTCGTACGCGTGGGCCCGCGCCTCCCGCACGGCGTCGTCGAGCTGGCGCACCGCCTCGCCCCTGCGGCCCGTCGCGGCCAGAGCCTCGCCGTAAAGGGTGCGCAGCACCACCCGTCGGGGCGCCGCCGCCGGCGGGGCCACCAGCGCCAGGCCCCGGACCGCGTGGTCGGCGGCCGCCTCGGCCGCTCCCACCGTCAGCAGGTGCTCCGTGAGGTGCTGGAGGGCCAGGGCGGCCGTGTCCGGCCGGGCCGCCCGCTCGGCCAGCGAGAGCGCCGCGCCCAGCAACTCCGCGGGCCGGGCACGTTCCCCCGCCCGTACGAGCGCCACGGCGAGGTTGATCCGGGCGATGGCCTCCGCGTTGGCGTCGCCCGCCAGGGCTGCGAGGTCCGGCGCCAGCTCCAGCTGCGCGAGGGCCTCCTCGGGGCGGCCCTCCTCCGACAGCACCCAGCCGAGCAGGGCCCGGGTACGGGACTGGGCGCCGGGGTCGCCGTCGGCCTCGGCGCAGGCCAGCGCCCGTTCGAGCAACGGCACCCAGCCGTCGCGGACCTGCCACACGATCAGCGGCCACTGGAGCAGCACCAGCCGCCAGGCCCGGTCGTGCAGCCCGGCGGCGACGGCCGACTCGACCGCGCCGCGCAGCGCGTCCCGTTCGGCGGAGAACCAGGCCAGGGCGTCCGCGCGGTCGGCGAACGGCCGTACCGGGGCGGCCCGCCGGACCCCGTCGGGCAGCGCACAGCAGGGCTCGCTGCCCGGCTCGGCGGCGGCGCAGGCCGCGAGGAGCGTGCGCAGCCAGTGGTCGAGCAGCCGCAGCAGCCCCTCCGGGTCGTGCCCCGGCGACAGGCTGCGGGCGTAGAGCCGCACCAGGTCGTGCAGTACGTAGGACTGCGGGCCCGCCTCCACCACCAGCTGGGCGGCGGCCAGCTGGTCCAGCGCCGCGGCGGCCTGACTGGGCAGGCAGCCGCCGAGCGCGGCGGCGGTGCGGACGTCGAGGGCGGCCCCGGTGTGCGGCCCCAGCCGGTGGAACATCCGCCGGGCCGGCTCCGGCAGGTGCTGGAGCGTGAGGCGGAGCGCGGCGGCGACGCCGGTGTTGCCCACGTTCAGCAGGTCCAGCCGGGTGTGCTCGTCGGCGAGTTCGCCCGCGAAGGCGGCCAGCCCCTGGTGCGGGCGGGTCGCGAGCCGGGCCGCCGCCACGCGCAGCGCCAGCGGCAGGCCGTCGCACAGCCCGGCGAGGCGCGCGGCGGCCTCCGGCTCGGCCGCGACCAGCTCCGGGCCGAGCACGGCGGCGAGCAGCTCGGTGGACTGCGCGGCGGGCAGCTCGCGCACGGGCACGGGGCGGGCGGCGTCGGAGACCACCAGCTCACCGAGCCGGCTGCGGCTGGTGACGAGGGTGACGCAGTCGTCGCCGCCGGGCAGCAGCGGCCGCACCTGCGCGGAGTCACGGGCGTTGTCGAGCACGACCAGCATCCGGCGCCCGGCGGTCAGCTCCTGGTAGCGGGCACCGAGGGCCTGCGGCGAGTCGGGCATCCGCTCGGCGGGGAGGCCGAGCGCGAGCAGGAACTCGCGCAGCACGGAGGTGGTGTCCCGGGCGGGGATGGGGCTGTAGCCGTGGAGGTCGGCGAAGAGCCGGCCGTCGGGGAAGTCCGCGCGGCGCCGGTGCGCCCAGTGCAGGGCCAGCGCGGTCTTCCCGACGCCGGCGCTGCCGGTGAGCATGACGACGGGGCCGGGGCCGGCTGCCACGGCCCGGTCGAGCGCCGCCAGTTCCCCGCCGCGCCCCGTGAACCCCCCGGGCCGCCGGGGCAACAACTGCGGCCCCACCGAGTCCCGCCCCCACGAAAACGCCTCCCCATACCGAGCCCCGGGGGTGCCGGGGGTGCCGGTGACCCCTACGGCCCCTATGGCCCCGGGGGCCCCTATGGCCCCGGGGGACCCCTCGGCCCCGGTAGTACTCGCGGCCTCGGGTGCCCCGGGGGTACCTGCGGTCCTGCCGGCCCCTGTGGCCCCGTCCGCGGCCCCGCCGCGGCCTACGGCCCGGGGGGTCCCCGCCGCGCCGGTAGTCCCCGCGGCCTCGGGAGTGCCGGTGGCCCCGGCGGGGCCAATGACTCCGGATGCCCCGGGGGTCCTCGCGGGGCCGCCAGTACCCGCGGCCTCAGGGGCGCCGGTGGTCCCGGCGGTGCCTGTGCCCCCGGATGCCCCGGGGGTCCTCGCGGGATTGTGGGTACCTGCGTCCTCGGGGGTGCCGGTGGCTCCGGCGGTGCCTGTGCCCCCGAGTGCCTCGGGGGTCCTCGCGGGGTTGTGAGTACCCGCGGCCTCGAGGGTGCCGGTGGTCCCGGCGGTGCCTGTGCCCCCGAGTGCCTCGGGGGTCCTCGCGGGGTTGTGAGTACCCGCGGCCTCAGGGGTGCCGGTGGCTCCGGCGGTGCCTGTTTGCGCGGGTCTCCCAGGGTTCCCCGCAGCGCTGCCGGTACCCCCCGCCCCAGGGGTGCCTGCTGTCTCGGTGGCTCCGGGAGTGCCCGCCACCCCTGCGGCTCCGTCGGCCTCGGGGGTCCGTACGCCCTCGGCAGCCCCTACGACTCCACCGGCCCCGGCAGTACCCCCAACCCCTTCGTCTCTGGAGGCATCCGGGGTCCCGGCAGCGCCAGTGCCCCAGGGGGTCCCTGTGGTTCCGGGGGTACACGCGGCCCCGGTACTCGTGGCCCCGGGGGTCCCGGCGGCCCCCATGATGCCGGGGGTATCTGTGGCCCCGGCAGCCCCTGTGACCCCCCTGGCCCCGGGGACACCTGACGTCCCGGCATCATCCGTGGCACCGGTGGTACCTGCGGCCCCCGCTGCCCCTGCCGCCCCTGCCGCCCCCGCAGCCTCGGCTGCGCTCGTGGCCTCGGTGGCCCTTACGGTCCCGGGCGTCCCGGATCCCCCCGGCGTCCCGGGCGTCCCGGCTACCCCGGCCACCTCGGACGTTCCGGGGCGGGGACCGGTCCCGGCGGCTCCCATTCCCGCCGCCCCGGCCTGCCGCCCGGCTCCGCTGCCTGCCGTGCCCGCCGGCCCGGCCTGCCGCCCGGGTCCGCCGACTCCCGGGCCTGCGGCCCCGCCGGCTCCACGGCCCGGCCGGGCTGGGGGCCTTGTGGCCGCACCGGGGGGCGTCGCGGAGCGGAGCAGAGCGGTGTACGCGTCCGAGAGCACCGCTCCGGGGTCGACACCCAGTTGCTCGGCGAGCAGTTCCCGCGTGCGGTGGTACCAGTCCAGGGCGTCCGACTGCCGGCCCGACCGGCCCAGCGCCAGCATCAGCGCGGCGATCAGCGGCTCCCGCAGCGGGTGCAGCACGGCCTCCACCCGCAGCAGCGCCGCCGCCGCCGCGTATTCGCCCAGCAGCGAGTGCGCCCCGGCCAGCTCCTCCACGGCGGCCAGCCGCAGCTCGTCCAGCCCGTGCGCGGCGGCCTCCAGCAGGGGCCCGCCCACGGTCCCGCCCAGCGCGGGCCCCTCCCACAGCGCGAGCGCGTCCCGCAGGAGCCGTACCGTGTCGGCCGGTTCGCACTGTTCCCGGGCTTCCCGGTGCAACCGCTCGAAGCAGTGGGCGTCCACCCGGGCCTCGGGCAGCCGCAGCGCGTACGCCGGCCCCTGGGTGAGGAGTTCGACGCCGTGGTCGGCGGCGCCGTGCTCGGCGAGCAGGGCCCGTAGCCGCGAGACGTGACCCTGTAGCACCGTCCGGGAGTGCCGGGGCGGGTCCTCGTCCCACAGCGCCCGGGTCAGCCGGTCGACCCCGACGGCCGCGTTGGGCCGCAACAGGAGCATCGCCAGCAGGCTCCGCCGCTTGGCGGGACCCAACTGCACGGGCCTCCCGCACTCCGCCACCGCGGAGACCGTCCCCAGCACGCGGAACCGCATGCATGCCCCTTCCATCTGCTTTTCCCCGCCCGAGCATATGTCTCGGTATTTCGGTGGATGAGGGGGATCCCGGCCAATCGTCACCGGCCCGCGCAACCGCCCCGCACCGCCCGTACCTGTGACGACGCGCGGACGGGCACTCGGACGACAGTGTGGCGCAAGGATCCGGCGGCGGTTCCTTAGCCCGGCGTTAGGGCCGCGTTTGCGGGCGCTGGAACGCTGTTCCTCGTCGGGGGAGGCCCACACCGGACACCCGTCCTCCCCGCCCCGTGGGGGCGGGTGCCCGGTGCGGCCGACTGACCGGTGTGGCGTCGGCGGCCCCGGCCCGGCCCGGAACCCGGCCGCGGCCGGCTCCTGCCACGTGTCCGGCCTCGGCGGCGACTACGTCTGCGAGTACGGGGAGGCCTGGCAGACCTTCCCGGACGGCACGCGACAGGTCTTCATCGTCGGCACCGACTTCGCCGTGTGGACCCGCTACGGCAACACGAGCGGCGGCTGGTCCGGCTGGGAGTCGATGGGCGGCGAAGTCCGCGGCGGCGTCCGCATCGAGGGCAACCACACCTGGAACCCGACGATCTCCGCCGTGGGCAGGGACGGCGACCTCTGGTTCCGCCACCGCCTGAACAGCGGCAGCTGGACCGGCCGGCAGAGCTGACGACACCGGGCGGACGGCGGAGCCACCCGTGCGGGCCCGCCCGGCCCCGCAACGCCCCGGCACGCGGGCCAGCCCGCGCACCAGGCGCGTCCGGAGCCGCCCCCGGTTTCCCGAGCGCGCCCGCGGCGCCCCCGCGCGGCTCAGCCCACAGCCCCCGCCGGGCCCTGCGGGGCGGCAGGAACCCGCGCGGCTCAGCCCGCAGCCCCCCGCGGGGGCTTGCGGGTCAGCAGGAAGCCCTGGGGGTCCTGCTCGTCGGCGCCGGGCTCCCGGACCGTGCGGGCGACTTCCGCGAGGCCCGCCCCCGCGAGCAGCGAAGCGATCAGCTCCGGCGGGGTCCCGTACACGTCGAGGTCGACCGGATGCCCGTAGGCGTGCTCCAGCCGGCGCTGCCCGTCCCCCGCCGCGAACGCGACGAGCGCATGGCCTCCCGGCGCCAGCACCCGGGCGAACTCCGCGAAGACGGCGGGCAGTTCCCCGGGCGGGGTGTGCACGGTGGAGTACCAGGCGAGGACCCCGCCCAGCACGCCGTCCGCCATGTCCAGCCCGGCCATCCGGCCCACCTCGAACCGCAGACCCGGATAGCTGCGCCTGGCCACCGCCACCATCGCGGGGGAGAGGTCGACGCCGAAGGCCCGTACGCCGAGGCCGTCCAGATAAGCCGTCACCCGGCCGGTGCCGCAGCCCAGGTCGGCGACCGCCCCGCCGCCCCCGCCGCGCACGTACTCGGCGAAGGCGTTCAGCAGCGCCCTGTCCAGGGGCCGGCCCTCCAGGTCGCCGTCCAGCAGCCGGGCGTAGTCGGCCGCGACGGTGTCGTAGGACGCCTGGACGGCACTGAGCCGCGAGGTCTGTGTCATGCCCCTGAACAGTAGCCCGTCCGGCAGCCCCGCTCACCCCGGCAGCCCGACGCCGGTCAGCCCCCGGCGAGCGGCGGCGGCAGTTCCGCCCACTGGTCGCCCGGCACCCCCGGACTCAGCCGCATCAGCGTGAGCGCCTTGACCGGCAGCGGCCCGCTGCGCAGCGCGTCCGCGTCGGCGGTGGGCTCCGCGGCGTCCAGCCCGGCCGCCAGGCAGTCGGCGAACGCCTCCGCCGAGCCCGCCGTCGAGGCGAGGGCCCCGGCCGCCAGGGAGCCGAACAGCTTGCGCCGCAGCGCCGTCCCGTCGTCCGTGACCAGCCGCCCGGAGAGCGGCGGCACCGGCAGGCCGTGCCGGGCCAGCCGGGCCGGGCTGATCCGGATGTCCGCCAGGTCGCGGTAGACCAGCCGCAGCGGGCTCCCGTCGGGCGCCAGCACCACCAGCAGGTTCTGCCCGTGGGCCTCCAGCGCCACCCCGAGGTCCAGCACCCGCAGGCACACCGACAGCGCCAGCCGGGCGAACGCGGCCCGCCAGGCCGCGGACCCGGCCAGGTCCGTGCCCGCCAGCGCCGCCACCGGCACGACCCGCTCGCCGGGACCCGCGTACGCCTCGGGGGGCTCGCGGAGGACCGCCGCCAGGTCCGGGCTGTACGCGGTGGCCGCGCCCAGCGTGCGGGTGACGTGCAGCCGGCCGTCGAGCCGCTCGGTCAGCGCGTGGGCGAACGAGGAGACCACGGCTGCCGTCTCCACCGAGTACGCGGAGATGTCCCGGACGGAGGAGGTCAGCCGGGTGCTCAGCGCCGTCTTCACGTGCGGGCCGCCCGCCGCCGGGGCGAGCGTGCGCAGCGCCATCAGCGGGTGCGCGGCGAACCCCGGCAGGACCTCCTCGCCCTTCAGGACGTGCTCGGCCTGCCAGGGGTGGACCGGCACCAGGATCCGGTCCCCGTCGCGCAGGTGCTCCGGCCACCGGCCGGCGACCAGGCACTCCGCGGCCCGTACGGGAACCAGCCCGAGCTCCACCACCGGCCGGTGCTCCGGCGCGTACGCCAACTGCTCGGCCACCGTGAATCCGGGCCGGGAGCGGCAGTTGGGGTGGTACGGGTGCCCGTCCACCACCCGTTGCTCCCACTCCCACCCGGCCGCCGGCTCCGCCCGCTCCCCGTCCGGCTGCCCCGCCCGGGACAGGGCCAGGGAGGCGGTGCTGTCGTCGAGTTCGGCGGCGAAGGCGGCGCCGTGCGGCACCCCCAGCGCCTCGACCAGCCGGGCCGCCTGCCGGTGGGGCCGCCCGTCGAGCCGGACCTCGGCGACGCGCGAGCCCGTCGCGTACGGGTCGGGGCGCGGCCCCTCCAGCCGCCGGCCGTCGGCCAGCAGCAGGGTGAGGGAGTCCGGCCCCGGCTCGCGGCCCGCCACCCACGGCAGCGGCTCGAAGGCCAGCGCCCGCCAGAGCCGGGTCAGCACGGCGGAGCGGGCCCCGTCCAGCGAGGCCTCGTACGCGGCCCCGAGCCCGGGCCGTACGCCGGCCAGCGCGAGCGCGGCGGCCGCCTCGGCGGCGGTGGCGGGGGAGTGCCCGGGGTCGGGCGGGGAAACATGCCTGCTGCGGTCCAGGGGTCCGGTCCTCTCGGGTCGGTTCAACCGGTGATCAGGTCATCATCGCGGATACTGAAGATCACGGCCGGTGGTCCCTCCCGCGCACCGCCGGCACACCTCGGACGGACCGAATGGAACCAGTGGACCTCAACACCGACGCCGACGCCCGCAGCGCCGCCCCGCTCCTGAACTGCCTGCTCCGGGAGGTGGGCGAGGCCGAGGGCGGGCAGGTCCACCGGCTGCGCGGCAGCGGGCGGCTGCTGCGGGTCTCCGGCGGCCGCCGGCCCGACCGGGCGGAGCTGCGGACGGCGGACGGCTGGCACCCGCTGGGCCACGCGGAGCTGGTCAAGCTGGTCTCCGACGAACTGCACCGCTACACCGGCGTCTCCAACGACGAGCTGCCCGGCGAGATCGAGGACAGCCGCCGGGCCGTCGCCGCGCTGCTGGCCGCCCGGGCGGCCGCCGACGCGCCCGAGGACCCGTACGTCCTGTCCGAGCAGGCCCTGGTGACGGGCCATCCGCACCACCCCGCGCCCAAGGCCCGGGGCGGCGCGCCCGCCGCGAGCTGGCTGCCGTACGCCCCCGAGGCGCACACCCGCTTCCCGCTCGTGATGCTCGGGCTGCGCGAGGACCAGGTGGCCGAGGAGGGCGGCCGGGCCGCCGCCGACGCGGTCGACGCGCTGGCCGGGATCCTCGACGGCCCCCGCCCGCCCGCCGGCTACCGCGCGCTGCCCGCGCACCCCTGGCAGCTGGAGCTGGTCGGCGGCCGGCGGGAGGTGCGCGAGGCCTTCGCCGACGGGCGGCTGCTGCGGCTCGGCCCGACCCGGCTCCCGGTGTGGCCGACCGCCTCCGTGCGGACCGTGTACGCGCCGGGGGCCGACGCCGACCTGTTCGCGAAGTTCAGCCTCGACGTCCGGATCACCAACGACGTGCGCCGGCTGTGGCGCCACGACCTGCTGAAGCTGCGCCGCACCGACTCCGCGGTGGAGGCCGGCTTCGCCGACCTGCGCCGCCGTACCGGATCGGGTGCGGTGTGGCTGGCCGACCGCGGGTACCGCACCGCCGCCTTCGCCTTCGAGGAGCTGGCCGTCCTCGTCCGCGACGGGCTGCGCGGCGGGGTGGCGGCGGGCGCGGTGCCGCTGCTGTCCGCCGCCCTCGCGGAGGGCTACCCCGGCAGCCCGCTGGAGTCCGCGCCCGACCCGGCCGGCTGGTGGCGGGCGTATCTGCGCCATGTCGTGCCTCCGGTCCTGGACCTGTTCGCCCGGCACGGGATCGTGCTGGAGGCCCACCTCCAGAACTGCCTGGTCGCCGTGGACGGCCGGGGCGTGCCGGTGCAGGCCCTCTTCCGCGACGCGGAGGGCGTGAAACTCCCCGGGGACATGCCGCGCGAGGACGCCTGGCAGCGGCTCGTCTACTGCCTGGTCGTCAACCACCTCGCGGAGGTGGGCGGGGCCCTGGCCGAACGGCACCCCGGGGCGGCCGGCGGGGTCTGGCCGGCGGTCCGCGAGGAGCTGCTGCGCTACGACGCCGAGCACGGCCTGCCGGAGATCGCGGAGCTGCTCGCGGCCCCGGCGCTTCCGGCCAAGACGAACCTCCTGCTGCGCTGGACCCGGGCGGACGGGGCGGACGCGCGCTACCTGCCGCTGCCCAACCCGCTGCGGGGGGAGTGAGCGGGCGGCGGCCGGGCGTGGGATTCGGCCAAGCTGGGCCGGGCCGCCGCAGCCCCCGTGTGGAAAGGTATAGACCAATGCTAGGTTGGGTGGTCAGACCGCGCAGTCCTTGACCACCCGTCAGAGGAGAAGCCATGCCCTCCCCTTCGCGGGGCGGCGGCCCGGCCGCCACGCCCAAGTACCAGCGGATCGCCGCACAACTGCGGGACGAACTAGACCTCGCCGCCCGGACATCCGGCGGCAGACTGCCCTCCGAACGCACCCTGGCCGCCCGCTACGCGGTCAACCGGCAGACCGTCCGGGCCGCGCTCCAGGAGCTGCGCGCCGACGGACTGGTCGTCACCGGGCGCCGGGGCACGCGGGCCGTGGTCCTCCCGGGCGCCGGGCGCGCGGGCGCGGGCCCCCGGAGCGGGCCGTCCGCCGCCGGTGCCGGTGCCGGTCCCCGCCTCACGCGGACCCGGCTCGCGCTGGTCACCGTGCCGCCGTCGCTCGCCGGGCTGCTCGGGATGGGCGGCGGGGAACGCACCCTGGTCCACCACCACCACGTGTACGGGCCGGGCGGGCGCGCGGTCCGGCACACGGTGACGTACCTCTGCCCACGCACCGTGGCCCGGACCCCGGAGCTCGCGGCCTACCTCGACCGGCCGGACGGGGCCCGCGGCGACGACCTGCGGCCGCTGCACCGCTGGCTGGAGCGGGCTGCCGCGCACGGGCGGACCTCGGAGACCATCACCATGACCCGCACCACCCGTCCGGCCGGCGGGGCGACCGCCTGCGGGCTGTCCGTGCGCCGCACCGTGCACGACGGCTCGGGCCGGCTGCTGGCCGTGACGGACCTGGCGTTCACGGACTGGGACCGGCTGACGTTCCACCGGGAGCCTGCGGCGATCGGCTTCCGCGTGACATAGCGCACATCGCGGTCGGGGCGGGTGGGGGCGCCGCTGCGGGGGTGCGGGTGCCGCTGCGCGGGCTGCTCCCCGCCCCACCCTTCGCCCGTTCCCCGGGCTGCGCCCGGACCCCTCCCGGGGGCTCCGCCCCCAGACCCCCGCGCCTCAAACGCCGGCGAGGCTGGGGGGTGCCGGCTCGGCCCCCGGACCCGCGCCTCACACGTCGGCGAGGCTGGGGGGTGCCGGCTCGGCCCCCGGACGCCCGCGCCTCAAACGCCGGCGAGGCTTGAACGGGCGCCTCACACGCCCGCGGGGCTGGAGTGGGGGTGGGTTGGCTGGGGGCCCGCCGTGTAGGTCTCCCCGGCGGTTGCGGCGACCGGATCCGGGGCGTAGGCCGCGGTGGCGTCGGCGCCCTCGGTGTCCGCGTCCTCCTCACCCGCCTCCCCCGAGGGCGGGGCGCCGGTGAGGAGGGCGAGCAGGCCGGCCACCGCCACCCCCGCCTCCGCGGGGTGCCGGAACATGGCCCCCGGCGAGATCTCGTAGCGGTTGCGCCGCCCGTCGCGGGCGCGCCGGAGGTAGCCGTCCGATTCGAGGTCGGCCACGATCGCCTGGACCGTGCGCTCGGTGAGCGCGCACACCTGGGCGACATCCCTCAGCCGCGCCGCCGGGTCCCGGGCGATGGTCACCAGGACGCGCGCGTGGTTTGTGAGAAATGTCCAGTTCTGTCGACGTGTCATGCTCCCCATCTCGTCATGATGCGGCATGTGTTTGACGCAAAACAAGACGCGAAAAGTATTTCAGGTATTTCTTGACGTGCGAGCGGAAACGGTCCAGAGTCGAGGGCAGTCCCGGTCCCGCGCCGCAAGCCGACCAGCCCAAGGAGCGAACCCCATGCAGGTCCCCGCCCACGCCATCCGTACCGCCGACCCCGCCGAGGCCCGTACCGCCGGCGCCGTCCTCCCCGGCCCCCGCCACAGCGGCCGGGCCGCGGCCCACGAGGCCGGGCTGCCCCGGATCGACGAGCCCCGGGAGGTGGCCCCGGCGGACGCGCGGGAGCTGTCGAAGGTCTTCTTCGCCCGCCTGCGCGAACTCCCCGAAGGCACCGCCGAGCGGCAGTACGTGCGCAACACCCTGATCGAGATGAACGCCTCGCTCGTCCAGTACGCCGTCCGCCGCTTCCGCGGGCGCGCCGAAGGGGCCGCCGGCGACGTCGACGACCTCGTGCAGGTCGGCACCATCGGCCTGATCAAGGCCATCGACCGGTTCGACCCGGCCCGCGAGAACGAGTTCGCCACCCTCGCCATGCCGTACATCACAGGTGAGATCAAGCGCCACTTCCGCGACACCGCCTGGGCCGTCCACGTCCCCCGCCGGCTCCAGGAGCTGCGCATCGAGATAGCCAAGGCGAAGGAGGAACTGACGGTCCGGCTCGACCGCTCGCCCACCGTCCGCGACCTCGCCGCCTACCTGGACCTCTCCGAGGAACAGGTCATAGAGGGCCTGGTCGCCGCCAACGGGCACACCAGCGGCTCCCTCGACGCCCCGCACGCCGAGCACGGCGACGGTCCCGCCGAGGGCCACACCCTCGCCGAGGTCCTGGGCGAGGAGGAGCCGGCCCTGGAGCTCGTCGAGGACATCCAGACCCTGGCCCCGCTGCTGGAACGGCTCAGCGACCGCGAACGCACCATGCTTCGCATGCGCTTCGGCGAAGAGATGACCCAGGCCCAGATGGGCGCGGAGCTCGGCATCTCCCAGATGCAGGTCTCCCGGCTCCTCACCCGGCTCCTCGCCCACCTGCGCACCTCCATGCTGGCCGACCCCGAGCCGGGTCCCGGACAGCCCGGCCGCTGACACGCCTCACACCCTTCTCCGACGTGAGTTGGATCACTTCACCGTTTGCTTGGGTGAAGGCCGGGAATGTGGGCCGCTGGAGCGGAACTGTGTGCTCCGGTCGGTTGGCCGGGGCGGCGCGGTACGCGCGGGCCGATCCCGCCCCGCTCCCCGGCCCGCGGCCTCCGGCGGCGGGCCGGACCCGGTACGACCCGCGAGGTGTATGTGTCCACGCTCCAGGCCGAGCACGTCTACAAGGTGTTCGCCAGACGACCCGACCGCCAGGCCGCCGCGGTCCGCGCGCTCGAAAGCGGCGCGGACCGCGACGAGCTGCGCGCCGACGGCACCACGGCGGCGGTGATCGACGCCTCGTTCCGCGTCGAGCCCGGCCAGATCTTCGTCGTCATGGGCCTGTCGGGCTCGGGCAAGTCCACCCTCCTGCGGATGCTCAACGGACTGCTGGAGCCCACCTCCGGCCGCATCCTCTTCGACGGCGAGGACCTCACCTCGCTGACCCCGCGCGAGCTGCGCCGCGTACGCGCCACCCGCGTCTCCATGGTCTTCCAGCACTTCGCGCTCTTCCCGCACCGCGACGTCCTGGCCAACGCCGCCTACGGCCTGGAGGTCCAGGGCGTCCCCCGGGCCGAGCGCGAACGCCGCGGCGCCGAGGCGCTCGCGCTGTGCGGGCTCGGCGGCTGGGAGAACTCCTGGCCCGACGAGCTCTCCGGCGGCATGCAGCAGCGCGTCGGCCTCGCCCGCGCCCTGGCCACCGACGCCGACCTGCTCCTGATGGACGAGTCCTTCAGCGCGCTGGACCCGCTGATCCGCCGCGACATGCAGGACCAGCTCCTCGAACTCCAGCGCACCCTGCGCAAGACCATCGTCTTCATCACCCACGACCTCAACGAGGCCATGCGCATCGGCGACCGGGTCGCCGTCATGCGCGACGGCCGGATCGTCCAGCAGGGCACCCCCGAGGACATCCTCACCCGCCCCGCCGACGAGTACGTCGCCTCCTTCGTCCAGGACGTCGACCGCTCCCGCGTCCTGACCGCCGACGCGGTCATGGACGAGGTCGCCGAGGACGCCGAAGCCTGCGCCTGCCCCACCGTCAGCTCCGACACCCCGCTCGCCGACCTCTGCTCCGTCAGCGCCCGCGTCCCCCACCCGGTCGCCGTCACCGGCGCGGACGGCACCGTCGTCGGATCCGTGCCCAAGGACCGGCTCGTCGCCTTCATCGGCGACGAACAACGGCCCCCCATGGCCTGCGCGGAGGTGGCCGCCTGATGCCCCGCCTGCACCTCGGAGCCTGGGCCGACAGCGCGGTCGACTTCCTCCAGCGCCACCTGTCCTGGCTCTTCGACACCGTCAGCATGCTGGTCGGGGGGCTCTACGACGGCGTGAACGCCGTGCTGTCCGCCCCCGCACCCCTGCTCTTCGCCGGCCTCCTCGCCCTCGCCGCCTGGTGGCTGCGTGGCCTCCTCGCGGGCCTGCTCGCCTTCGGGGCCTTCGCGCTCGTGGACTCCGTGGCCCTGTGGGACGAGGCCATGTCCACCCTGGCCCTGGTCCTCGTCGCCACCCTCGTCACGCTGGCGTTCGCCGTGCCGCTGGGCATCTGGGCCGCACGCTCCGAACGGGTCAGCGCCGCCCTGCGGCCCGTACTGGACTTCATGCAGACCATGCCGGCCATGGTCTACCTGATCCCCGGGATCATCTTCTTCGGCGTCGGCGTGGTCCCCGGGATCATCGCCACCATCGTCTTCTCGCTGCCGCCGGGCGTACGCATGACCGAACTCGGCATCCGCCAGGTGGACACCGAGCTGGTCGAGGCCGCCGAAGCCTTCGGCACCGCCCCGCGCGACACCCTCGTACGCGTCCAGCTGCCCCTGGCCCTGCCCACGATCATGGCCGGCGTCAACCAGGTCATCATGCTCGGCCTGTCCATGGTCGTCATCGCCGGCATGGTCGGCGGCGGCGGACTCGGCGGCGCCGTCTACCGGGCCATCGGCAGCGTCGACATCGGCCTCGGCTTCGAAGCCGGCCTGTCCATCGTCGTCCTCGCCATGTACCTGGACCGGATGACCGGGGCCCTGGGCCGCCAGGTCTCCCCGGTCGGCCGCCGGGCACAGGCCCTGGCCCGGTCCGCGGCGAGCGGCACCGCCCGTCTGTGGAACCACCGCCCGCAGCCCGCGTACGCCGTCACCGCGGCCGTCGTCCTCGCCCTCGTCGCCGGCGGACTGAGCACCTTCGGCGGCTCCGGCTCGCCGGCCGCCGCCGACGGGGCCGAGAACACCGGCAAGGGCCGCAAGATCAGCATCGGCTACATCCCCTGGGACGAGGGCATCGCCTCCACCTTCCTGTGGAAGGAACTGCTGGAACGGCGCGGCTTCCAGGTGGACGCCCGGCAGCTGGAACTCGGCGCGCTGTTCACCGGGCTCGCCGGCGGCCAGGTCGACCTCCAGACCGACGCCTGGCTGCCCGTCACCCAGGCGCAGTACTGGGAGAAGTACGGGAACAAGCTGGACGACCTCGGCTCCTGGTACGGGCCCACCTCCCTCGAGCTCTCGGTCCCCTCCTACGTCAAGGACGTGCGTTCCCTGGAGGACCTCAAGGGCAAGGGCGCCCGGTTCAAGGGCCGGATCATCGGCATCGAGCCCAGCGCCGGAGCCATGTCCGTACTGAAGGAGAAGGTCCTCAAGGAGTACGGGCTCGAAGGCGAGTACCAGGTCGTCGACGGATCCACCCCCGGCATGCTCGCCGAGCTCAAGCGGGCCTACGAGAAGAAGGAACCCGTGGTGAGCGTCCTGTGGTCCCCGCACTGGGCGTACTCCACCTACGAGCTGACCAAACTGGCCGACCCCAAGGGCGTCTGGGGCGAGGGCGACGGCATCCACACCCTCGCCCGCAAGGGCTTCGCCGAAGACGAGCCCGAGGCCGCCGCCTGGCTGCGCTCGTTCAAGCTGACCGAGGCCCAGCTCACCGGCCTGGAGGCGAAGATCCAGGAGACGGGCAAGGGCAAGGAGCAGCAGGCGGTCCGCGCCTGGCTGGCCGACCACCCCGAGGTGGCCGCGCTCGCCTGACGGACCACGCGCCGGGGCGCCCGGGACCACACGGTCCGGGGCGCCCCGGCGTACGCGTACGCGGCTCAGCCCACCGGCACCCGGTCCGCTTCCGGCCGGGCGGCCCGGGGCTCGTCGCCGCGCACCCGCGGGCGCAGCGGCCACCACAGGGCGCGCCCCAGCAGCGCGGCCAGTGCCGGCACCAGTACGGCCGACAGGACGAACGCGGACAGCAGGATCCCCACCGCCGTGGCGAAACCGGTCTGCTGGGTCCCGGCGTGCGGGCTCACGGCCAGGCTGCCGAAGGACGCGGCGAGCACCAGCCCGGCCGTCGCGATGGCCGGCGCGGTGTGCCGCACCGCTCGGGCCACCGCGGCGCGGGCCGGTCCGGGGCGTTCCATCTCCTCCCGCAGCCGGTCGCTGATCAGGATGTTGTAGTCGGTGCCCAGCGCCACCACGAACAGGAACAGCACCAGCGGCAGCGTGAAGTCCACGCCAGGCCGCCCCAGCCCGTGCTGGAAGACGAGGGCCGAGGCCCCCAGCGTGGCCGCGAAGCCGAGCCCGACCGCGAGCATCAGCACCACCGGCGCGAGGACGCTGCGCAGCAGCACCAGCAGGATCACCGCGATCAGTACCGCCGCCACCGGGAAGATGACCCTCAGGTCCTCGTCCACGGCCACCGCGATGTCCGCGAACACCGAGGCGGTGCCGCCGACATGCGCCTCGGTCCCGGCCGGCAGGTTCGCCCGGACCGCCGCCCGGACCGGCCCGGAGACCAGGTCGCGGGCCTGCTGCCCGCCGGATTCGACGTTCAGCAGCAGGTCGATCCGGGCCGCCTTCCCGTCCTGGCTCAGCACCGTCGGCGCGACGCCGCCCACCCCGGGGACCCGGGCGAGGGCCCCGGCCAGTCCGGCCACCCGCTGCGCGCCGAGCGGAGTGCCGTCCTTCGCGGCGACGAACACGCTCGTGGGGTCCGAGACCCCGGCGGGCAGGGCGCGGGAGATCTCCTCGGCCGTCTCCACCGCCGCGGTCCGCTCGCCGCCCGCGCCGGACTGCCCGTAGTCCATGCGGATCCCCGCCAGACCAGCCGTCAGCGCGCCGAGCAGCACCAGCGAGGCGAGGACCAGCGCCACCGGGCGGCGGGCCGTGAGCCGGCCGAGCCGGCCCGCCACACCCTCGCGGGGCGCGCGCCGCAGGGCGCGCGAGGGCCAGAACATCCTCCGGCCGGTCACCGCCAGCAGCGCCGGCATCAGCGTGAGGCTGCCCAGCAGCATCACCAGGACCGACACCGCGATCGCCGGGCCCAGCACCCGGAACTGGCCGAAGGAGGCGATCCCGAGGGTGGCGAACGCGGCCACGATCGTCAGCGCCGCCGAGGTGACGGCCGTGCCCACCCGGCCCGCGACCTCCGCCGCGGCCCCGCGCCCGCTCTGCGCCGGGTTCTGCCGCAGCTGCTCGCGGAAGCGGAACAGCAGGAAGAGGAAGTAGTCGATGCCGATGCCCATGAGCACCACGTTGATCAGCCCGGGAGTGGAGGGGGCCAGCCGGACACCGCTCGCCACCGACGCCATGACCACGGTCCCGGCCGCCGCGCCGCCGATGACCGCCATCGCCAGCAGCGGCAGCAGCGCGGCGAACACGCTGCGGAAGACCAGGACGTGGAGCAGCACGATCAGCCCCGTCACCACCGCGCCGACCACCGTCGACCGGGTCTTCTCGGCGTCGGCGGTGTCCACCGTGGCGGCCAGCCCGCCCGTGAACCCGGTCCGCAGGCCCGCCTCGCCGAACGCGGACCGCGCCCGCTCGCGGAACTCCTTGTAGGTGCTCTGCACCCCGGGGTCCTGCGGATTGCCCTTCAGCTCCACGGACAGCAGCCGGAAGGACCGGTCGGGGGCCGTCATCCCGGCGCTGATCCGGGGCGTCTGGGAGTGGTCCTGCGTGAAGGGCATCTCCTCCTTGTCCTTCGGCATGACCACCCGCTGCCCGGCCAGCCGCCGCGCCACCTCCTCGACGCGGCGCTCGTCGGGAGCGGTGAGCGCCGCCCCGTCCGTACGGGCCACCAGGACCGTCAGCGGGTCGGAGTCCGGCCGGGCCCCGAAGTGCTCCTCGGCGATCCGCAGCGCGGCCGCCGAATCGTAGGAGGCGGGCAGGAAGCCGTCGTCGCCGGGCTGGGTGGCGCGGAAGACGAACACCTGGCCCAGGATCGTCAGCCCGATGCCCAGCACCGCCCACAGGGCGATCACCTTCCACGGGTTCCTGGTCGAGCATCCCGTCAGGGCGCGGATCACTGTTCTCCTCCGGTCTGTCCGTGCGGTCCGGCCCCGGTGGCCGTCCGGTCTCCAGACCATCAGCGCGAGGAGCGGGAAACGTCCTGGTGGAGAAGGAGATGGCCGCCGGTACCACGGTCCGGGATCCGGCGCCGACCAGGACCGTGGTCCTGGTCGGGACCGGTCCCCGCGGGCGGTCCGCGGCCGCCGGCCCGATGGGAGAATGGAGTCAGGAGGGCGGCCCACGGCGGTCCGCGGAAAGAGGGGCCGAGGAGATGGGCACGCGCGCCGAGAGGCTGACGTGGACGCGCAACGACGCACTGGTGGCGGTCGGGGCGGCCGCCGTGGACCTCACGGGCTTCGCCCTCGAGACCCAGTTCGAGGGAGCCTCCCTGGAGGTCTTGGCGGCGTTCACCGTGGTGGCCTCGTCACTCGCACTGCTGGCCCGGCGCCGTCACCCGGTGATGACGCTCTGCGCGGTACTGCTGCTGGGTGCGGTGGTCAACCTGACCGCCTCGGTGTCCCCGCACTTCGGCCTCACCCCGGCCGTCGCCCTCTACTCCGTCGCGGCGGCCTGCCGGCCCTCGGTGGTGGCGGGCGCCGCCCTCGTGACGGCGCCGCTCAACAGCCTCGGGCAGGGCGGCCTGCTCTTCGACCCGGGCCCCGGTCTCCTGGCCAACTGCGCGGCCACCCTCCTCATCGTGGTCACCGGCGTCCTGGTCAGGCGCTGGCAGCGGGAGACGGAGGCCAAGCGGGCCCTGCTCGCCGAACGGGCGGTGGCCGACGAACGCCGGCGCATCGCGCGGGAGCTGCACGACATCGTCGCCCACCACATCACCACCATGCAGCTGATGGCCGGCGGAGCCCGCGCCAACCTCGCCCACGACCCCGGTGTCGCCCGCGAGGCCCTGGTGACCCTGGAGCAGTCCGGCCGGATGGCCCTCGGCGAGATGCGGCAGCTGCTCGACGTCCTGCGGGCCGGGGAGGAACCGGAGACCGCCGTGCCGGCCCCGCAGCCCGGAGCCGGGGACCTCGACCGGATCGTCGCCGAGGCCCGGGCCGCCGGGTCGGACACCGAGCTCACCGTCACCGGCCCCGCCCGCCCGCTGCCGCCCACCGTCGGCCTGACGGTGTTCCGCGTCGTGCAGGAGGCCCTCACCAACGCCCGCAAGCACGCCGGGAACGCGCCGGCCCGGGTACGGCTGGCCTACGGCCCGGAGGAGGTCGCCGTCGAGGTCTGCGACGACGGACCCGCCGACGGCACCGCCGCCCGCCGCCCGCACCGCGGCGGCGGGTACGGCCTGATCGGCATGCGGGAACGCGTCGCCCTGCACGGCGGCACCCTGGAGGCCGGACCCCGCGAGGAGGGCGGCTTCCGGGTCGCGGTCCGCCTTCCCGCACCGGCCGAGCCCGAAGCGCACCGCCGGCCCCACCCGAAGCGAGAGGAACTCCACCGATGATCCGCGTGCTGATCGCCGACGACCAGCCGCTGGTCCGGCGTGGCCTGGCCCTGATCCTGGCCCCCGACCCCGGCATCGAGGTCGTCGGCGAGGCCGCCGACGGCGCCGAGGCCGTCGCCCTCGCGCAGGAGCTGGGTCCCGACGTGGTGGTCATGGACATCCGCATGCCCGTCCTCGACGGCGTGGCCGCCACCGCGCGGCTGGCCGAGGTCCGGCCCGCGACCCGGGTGCTCGCGCTGAGCACCTTCGACATGGACGAGTACGTGGTCGCCGCGCTGCGCGCCGGCGCCTGCGGGTTCCTGCCCAAGGACGTCTCCCCGGAGGAGCTGATCGCAGCCGTCCGCACCGTCCACACCGGCGAGGCCGCGGTCGCGCCGAGGCTGCTGACCCGGCTGCTCTCCACCTACGTACGGACCGCCCCGCGCGAACCCCGGCCCGCCCCGGCGGCCCCCGACGGACTCACCCCGCGCGAGCTGGAGATCTGGCGGCTCCTCGCCCGGGGCCTGGACAACGCCGCGATAGCCGCCGAACTGGACATCAGCGTCTCCACCGTCAAGAACCACCTCACCGCCGTCTTCGGGAAGCTGGGCGTCCGCGACCGGGCCCAGGCGGTCATCGCCGCGTACGAGACGGGGCTGGTCGAGGCCGAGCGGAGGAGCGGTTGAGACCCAAATGCCCGCAGACACCCGGAATCACCCGGGCCCTCGCACCCCTGACCAGCCAGAACCCTGGATGATCCGCCGGTGCGCGGGGGGCTTCGCGCATGGCACAGTGCCAGGAGCACAGCCGCCGGACCAGGGAGCCCCCATGCGTGAACCGCACACCGCGCCGCCGGTACTCGCCGCACCGGCCTCCCCGCTGCCGGCCTGTCCGCGGTGCGCGGACGCGCCCGAGCGGATCTCCTGGCGCCAGCGCCCGGGCGAACCGGTCGTCCTGGTCTTCGACCCCTGCGGCCACCGCTGGACGTCCCCCGCCCCGCCCGTCCTGGCGGTCACCCCCTGAGGGGGTGTTGCGCCCTAACGGGCTCCGAGCACCGCGGCGATCCGCAGGGCGAACGCCTCCTCGCCGAGGATCTCGATCCCGGCGGCCTCGGCCCTGGCCACCTTGCCGCCGGCCTTCTCCCCGGCCACCAGCAGGGTCGTCCTGCCCGACAGGGAGCCGGAGGACCGGCCGCCGGCCCGCTCGATGAGCTCGCGGACCCGGTCGCGGGTGTCGTACGCGGCCAGGGCGCCGGTCATCTTCCCGGTGACCACCACGTTCTGGCCGGCCAGCGGCCCCGCGTCCGCCCCGCCCGCCGGCGCCGCGGCCGCCACCTGCGGTTCGACCGGGCGGACGCCCGCCGCCGCCAGCTTGTCGATGACCGGGCCCAGTTCCGCGACCTGCGCCACGATCGCCGCCGCCTTCCTCTCCCCGACCAGCTCCACGGCCGTCATCGCCGCCGCGTCCGCCGCCCGCACCGCGTCCATCGTCCCGAAGTGGCGGGCGATCCGCCGGGACATGCCCCGCCCGGTCCCCACCACGCCCAGCGCGCAGAACACCCGCGACAGCGGCAGCGCCTTCGCCGCCTCGATCCGCTCCGCGAGCTTCACGGCCCGCTTCTCGCTCCCGGCGGCCCGCGCCAGCGCCGCCGGGTCCAGCGTGAACAGGTCCGCCACGTCGCGCACCCCCTCCTCCTCGACCAGGGCCCGTACGTACCGCTCGCCCAGCCCGTCGATGTCCAGCTGGTCGCGCCCGGCGGCGTACAGGATCGCGGCGATCCGCCCGCAGTCCGCGGGCTGCGCGCACCGCCACCGCTCCTGCGAGCGGTCGATCTCCCCCTGGCAGCCGGGGCACACCTCGGGCACCGCGACCGGCCGCTCCGCCCCGGTCCGCAGCTCCACCACCGGGGCCTCCACCCGGGGGATCACGTCACCGGCCTTGTAGACCGTCACCGTGTCGCCGATCAGCAGGCCCCGGCGCGCGATGTCGGCGGGGTTGTGCAGGGTGGCGTGCCGCACCACGGAGCCGTCGACCTCCACCGGCTCCAGCACGGCGGTCGGCGCGAGCACCCCCGTACGGCCCACCGCCCAGGTCACGTCCAGCAGCCGGGTCCGCCGCTCGACGGCCGCCAGCTTGTACGCGGTCGCCCAGTGCGGGTGGCGCGAACCGGTGCCGGCCGCCGCCTGCTCGGACAGCGAGTCCAGCTTGACGACGACCCCGTCGATCCCGAAGGGCAGCCCGGCGCGCATCCCCGCGATCCGGTCCACCTGCTCCTGCGCCCCCGCCGCGGTGGCCGCCACCGTCAGCCCGGCCGCCGTGTCCGCGGCGGTGCGGACGCCGGCCGCCGCCACGTACGCCATGACCTCGGAGTGAGTGGTGCCCGGCAGGGCCGTGCCGCCCTCCAGTTCCACCGCGCCGAAGGCCCAGAAGCTCATCTCCACCGTGTACGCGCGTCCCTTGGCCCGCAGCGTGCCCGCCGCCCCGTTGCGGGCGTTGGAGAAGGGGCCCGCCCCGTGCTCCGCGCGTATCCGGTTCGCCCGCTCGAACTGCTCCGCCGTCAGCAGCACCTCGCCGCGCACCTCGAAGGTGGCCTCCACGGCCAGCCGAGGGGGCAGCCCGGCGATGGTGCCGATGGCGTGCGAGACGTCCTCGCCGCTGGTGCCGTCGCCCCGGGTCACGAGCTGGACCAGCCGGCCGGCGCGGTAACGGGCCGCCAGCGAGGCCCCGTCCAGCTTCGGCTCCACCGCGTACCCGCCGGTGACGGGCCCGCCCAGGCGTCTGACCAGCGAGGCCTCCCAGTCCAGCAGGTCCTGCGGGCCGAAGGCGTTGGCCAGCGAGAGCATCGCCGCCGTGTGCGCCACCTCCCCGCCGGCCACGGCCCCGCCCGCGACCTTGCCCGTGGGGGAGGCCGGGTCCACGTGCTCCGGGTAGGCGGCCTCGTACGCCTGGATCAGGGACACGAGCAGGTCGAAGGAGGCGTCGTCGAGCGGGGAATCGCCCGAGCCGTAGTAGGCCGCGGAGGCCTTCACGGCGGTGGCGATTGCGTCGGCGTACTCGTCACGGCCGGCCAGCGCCGACACGGTGGTGATCGTCATGCCGTGATCGTCGCGCACGGGTCTGACAACGGCGGGGCCCGGCCGCCCGCGGCGACCTCGTATCCTGCACCTGACACACCTGTGATCAGCATCGACGAGCCGTGCCGCGCGACGGGCGCCGGCCGGCGGGAACGGGAGAACCCTGATGGACGTGCAGCACTTCGAGCGGATCACCGCGTTCATCGAGGCCCGGCTCACCCCGCTGTTCGACGCGGAGACCGGCAGCGAGCGCGGATTCGCGATGGACGACACCTCCCGCGCCCTGCGCGCGCTGCGCAACAGCGTGCTGGAGGCCTCCGCCGTCAAGGGGCTCATCGCGACGCGGGAGACCGCCGAGCCGCTCCTGCGCAAGGTCATCGACCAGTCCGTGGAGCACCACTGGGACGTGCTGCGCGGCATCGCCCGCCAGTGGGAGGACCACGCCGACTTCCAGCGGGAGTTCAAGCGCCACGCGTGGGAGCTCGACGAGGCCCCCGCCTCCGCCTGAGCCCGGACGCGCGGCGCGCCCGCACACCGGCTGGCTACCGGCTGGGCGCGCCGCCGATCAGGTAGCCGACGCGGCGCTCCAGCCCGCCCCAGCGGCGGTCGTGCCGGTACGCCCGCTTGATGGTGCGGGCCCGGGTCCTGGGGCGGTGCCCGTAGAAGCGGCGCGCCCACGGCGAGGCCGGGCGGGCCAGCCGTACCGCCGCGAACAGGGCGATCACCGGGACGACCACCCCGAACACCGCGAGCCGGGGCTTGCCCTTGAACAGGGCCACCGCCGCGAGCAGCAGGTTGAACAGCACGGTGGCGCCGAGGAACAGACGGTTCGCCTGCTGGTCCTCGGTCAGCCCGTCCACGCCCAGCGGCAGGAACCCGCACAGCAGCAGGCCGGCCAGGGCGGAGGTCATGACCACCACCTCGACGCTGAGGGTGCCCTCCTCGGTCCAGTAGACGTCGCTCAGGTGCAGGATCAGCGCGAACTCGTCCAGGACCAGGCCCGTGCCCATCCCGAACAGCACGGCCGCCACCCAGGAACCCCACCCCGTACGGCCGCCCGCGATGGCGGTGAAGCCGCCGACGGTCATCAGGATCACGCCGGGGACGCAGTGGTGCACGTGCAGGCCGCCCGGGGTGACGTTGCGGAACGGCCCCTTGCCGGCCCGGATCATCCGGGTGACGACCCGGGTCACCGTGAACGTCACCACGAACGCCGACAGCGCCAGGAGCAGGGGCAGTTTCCCCGGCTCCAGGATGTTGCGGTACCACCAGTCGCCCATGCCGTCACCCTCCCGGCCCCGGCCGCGCCGCGCACCGCGAGGACCGCCGTTCGGGCGCCCGGGTCAGGCGGTCGCGCCCGTCGGGTCCGGCTGGGGCCCGGCCTGTGCCTCCCGGGCGGCCCGGCGGCGCTGCGCGTCCTCGTCGGTGTCCGCGTCGTAGGAGATCAGCTTCGGCAGCAGGGCGGCCAGCAGCGCCACGGACGCCACGCACGCGAGCCCGCCGCTCCAGAACGCCGGCCGGGTCCCCGTCCAGCCCGCCATGGTGCCCGCCCGGACCTGTCCGAGCTGGGGGCCGACGCTGTACGAGAGCACCTCGATCCCCGCGAGGCGTCCCCGCAGCTCCTCCGGGATCGTCTGGTTCCAGATCGTGGAGCGGCCCAGCGCGCTCAGCATGTCGCCGGCGCCCGCCGCCGCGAGGCACAGGAGCACCAGCCAGATGCTCGAGAACCAGCCCGCCGCCGCGATGGCCAGTCCCCACGCGGCCGCTCCGAAGACCACCAGCAGTCCGTGCCGGCGCACCCCCGACACCCAGCCGCTGGTCAGTCCCAGCACGAGCGAGCCCACGGCGCCCGCCGCGTACATCAGACCCAGGGCCCACACGGCGTCCAGTTCGTCGGCCAGGAACGGGAAGATCGTGTTCGGGAACGCGAAGAACATGGCCGCCAGGTCGACGGCGTACGTGCCCAGCAGCACCGGCCGGCTCCACGCGTACCGGGCGCCCTCGGCGATGCCCCGCAGCGAGGGCCGCTCCGCGCCCCCGGCCGGCGGTGCCGGGCTGAGCCGCGCGCACAGCGCCACCGAGACGGCGAAGCCCGCCACGGTCACCGCGTAGGCAGACGCGTAGCCGGCGTACGCGACGACCACACCGGCCAGCGCCGGGCCTGCGATCGCCCCGAACTGGTAGCGCAGCGCGTTGAGCGCGGCGGCCGCGCTGAGCTGGTCGTGCGGCACGATCCGGGCCATCAGCGAGTCCAGCGCCGGACGCTGGAGGCCGGTCAGCGCCGACACCCCGGCCGCCACCACGTACAGCGGCCACAGCAGCGGGTCCGGCAGCAGCGAGTTCACCAGGAGCACCAGTGCGAGCAGCCCGAGCCCGGCCTCGGTCAGCAGGATCAGCCGGCGCCGGTCCACCGCGTCGGCCAGCGCCCCGCCGTACAGCCCGCAGACCACCAGCGGGACCAGCTCCACCGCGCCCATGGCACCGACCGCCAGCGGCGAGTCCGTCAGGTGCTTGATCTGGAGCGGCAGGGCGATCATCGCCATGAAGGAGCCGAAGAAGGTGACCGTCCCCTGGAAGAACAGCAGCCGGAAGTCACGGCCGGAACGCCAGGGGGCCAGGTCGGGCAGTACGGAGGCCAAGCGGGATCTGCTCACGGCCGACCATCCTGCGCGGCGGGCGCACACCCGGGCAACGCATTTTCGCCCCGGACGGGTCAAAACGGCACCCGGGGCGTGGCAGCGGCCGCCGCCGGTGGCACCCATGGGTCATGCCGCCGGTGTCCCCGTTCCTGCGTACGGCCGCCGCCTACGCCTGGCGCCTGCTGGTCGTGGGCGGGGCGGTCTACGCCGTGTTCTCGCTGCTCGGCCGCTTCCACGAGATCGGCGTGGCGCTCTTCCTCGGCCTCGTGGTGACCGCCCTCCTGTCGCCGCCCACCCGGGGCCTGGCCCGGATCCTGCCCCGCTCCGCGGCCGTCGCGGTCACCCTCGTCGGCAGCACCGTCCTGCTGCTGGGCATCCTCGCGCTGGTCGGCGAAGCGGTGGCGGGGGAGAGCACCACCCTGGTCCGGGAGTTCCGCGAGGGCCTGGCCAGCATCGAGACATGGCTGGAGCGGCCGCCCTTCCGGCTGGACCCGGGAGCGCTCACCGGCCTCCAGGCCAAGATCGGCGACTACCTGTCCACGCACCGCTCGACCCTGCTGAGCACGGCGGTGAGCGGAGCCGGCCACGTGGTGCAGGTGCTCACCGTGCTGGCGCTCGCGGTGTTCTCCTCGGTGTTCTTCCTGCACGGCGGCGGCCGCCAGTGGGCATGGTTCTGCGCCCAGCTGCCCGAGCGGGCGCGCGGCCGCACGGCGCTCGCCGGGAGCGCGGCCTGGCGTACGTTCACCGGGTACACGCACGGGATCGTGCTGGTCGCGGCGACCAACGCGGTGCTCGTGGGGGTGGCGCTGTACTTGCTCGGGGTGCCGCTCGCCCTCCCGCTGGCCCTGCTGGAGTTCTTCGCGGCCTTCGTGCCCCTGGTGGGATCGCCCGTCGCCCTCGCGGTCGCCGCAGTGGTGGCGCTGGCGGCGCGGGGGCCGGTCATCGCGGCGGTGGTGATCGCGCTGATCGTGGTGATCGGGCAGATCGAGGGGCACCTGCTGCACCCGCTGGTGATGAGCTGGGCCGTGCGCCTGCACCCGCTCGTCGTGGCCGTCTCGGTCGTCGCCGGGGCCATCGCGGCCGGCGTGGTCGGCGCGGTGGTCGCGGTCCCGCTGGTCTCGGTGGCCTGGTCGGTCTACTGCGCCCTGCGCTCCGGGGCCGGCGAGCCGGGGGACGAACCGGCGCCGGCGCGGCCCCCGGAGCCCGAGCCGGGCCCGGACGGCTGATCCGCCGCGACGCGTCTACCGTAGGACCTGGAGGTGGTTGCCATGGCGGAGCACGCCGAGGGTGCGGCGGCGCGGAAGCTGGAGGACGGCCGGCTGCTCAAGGAGCTGGAGACCATCCACCGCACGCGCCACGAGACCCTGCTGCACGGCTCGGACGACGCGCTGGCCACGCACACCCAGCGGCTGAAGGAGCTGGAGGACGAGTACGTCCGCCGCCACCCGGACCGGGCCCGCTCCGCGGCCCGTACCCGCTCGGGGGCCCGCGCCCGCACCCCGGGCGAGGGCTGAGGCCCGCCCCCCGCACATTGGTCCGCCCCGCGAATGCGCGGGGCGGCAGTGGGCTTGTGCCCGGGGGCGGCCCCGTGAAACCCGGGGAGCGGCCGGCTCCCCGCGCTTGCCGGACGAGGACCCTGCTATGAGTCTTCGTTGCTCCGATTGAGACATCCTTGTATCATTCGGGGCGACGGAGACTCATTCTGGTGCGCACAGGCACCCCCTCGAACGGAATTCCATGCACACCCCCACGCGGGACCCCCGCCGCTGGATCGTCCTCGCGATCCTCTCCGGCAGCCTCCTGCTCATCTCGATGGACACCACGATCCTCAACGTGGCCTTCCCCTCGCTCGTCGCCGATCTCCAGCCCGGAGCCGTGCAGCAGCTGTGGATCATCGACGTCTACGCCCTCGCGCTGTCCGGACTGCTCGTCACCGCCGGAGCCCTCGGCGACCGCTGGGGCCGCAAGCGGCTGCTGATGGCGGGCTTCGGCATCTTCTCCGCCGCCTCGCTGATCGCCGTGTTCTCCACCGAGGCCTGGCACGTGATCGCCGCCCGCGCCCTGCTCGGCGTCGGCGGCGCGGCGATCATGCCGGCCACCCTCTCGATCCTGCGCAGCGTCTTCACCGACGCCAAGGAGCGCGCCTTCGCCCTCGCCGTCTGGGCCGCCGTGTTCGGCGGCGGCATGGCCTTCGGCCCCGTCGTCGGCGGCCTCCTCGTCCAGGACCACGGATGGCACTCCGCCTTCCTCCTGAACCTCCCCGTCGCCGCCGTCATCGTCGCCGCCGGCCTGCGGTACCTGCCCGAATCGCGCGCCCCGCGCGGCGACGGCGCCTGGGACTGGTGGGGCGTCGCCCAGTCCGTCGCCGGCATGCTCGCCCTCGCGGGCGGCATCAAGCAGCTCGGCAAGAGCGGCATCGCCGACCCGCTGTCCTGGGCCCTGCTCGCCCTCGCCGCCGTCGCGCTCACCGTCTTCGTCCGCCGCCAGCTGCGCCTGGAGCACCCGCTGCTCCAGGTGCGGCTGTTCGCCAAGCCCGCCTTCAGCGTCGCCGCCACCGCGATCTTCCTCCCGATGGTCGGCATGGGCGCGGTCCTCTTCCTCGTCACCCAGTGGTTCCAGTACGGCCAGGGCTACACCCCGCTGGAGGCCGGACTGCGGCTCCTGCCCGCCCCGCTGGCGCTGATCTGCGCCTCGATGGTGGCCCCCGCCCTGATGCAGCGCCACCCCGTGCGGCACGTGCTGGGCGCCGGACTCGTGGTCCTCGCGGCCGGCATGGCGATGCCCTGGACCGTCCAGCAGTTCACCGAGCCCGGATACGCGGCCTTCGCGGCCGGCCTGACCGTCATGGGGCTCGGCGCAGGCCTCGCCACCACCGTGGCCTCCGTCACCCTGGTCTCCGCCGCACCCGCCGACCAGGTCTCCAGCGCCGCCGCCATCGAGGAGACCTGCTACGAACTCGGCTCCGCGATGGGCGTCGCCATCCTCGGCAGCACCGCCGCCGCGCTCTACCGGGGCAACCTGCCGGTGCTCGACCTGGACGGCCCCGCCGCGAACGCCGTACGGGACTCGGTCGGCGAGGCGGCGCACACCGCCGAGCGGCTCGGCGGCGCGGTCGGCCAGACCCTCCTGGAGACCGCCACGCACGCCTACACCCTGGCGATCACCCCGGCCTTCCTCCTGGCCGCGGCCCTCGCCGTCGCCGCCGCGGCCACCGCCTGGGCGCTGATCCCGCGCGACCTCCGGCCCACCGAGAACCACTGACCGGCCGGCCCCACCCCGGCGCGGCCTCAGCGAGGCGGCGCCGGGAGCGGGGCCAGGTGCGCCGGGGCCGCCGGCGCCGGGCCCAGGGTGGTGGTGCCCGGCGCCGCGCGGTGCCCGAGTCCGGTGCGGTAGGCGTCCATCGCCGCCTCCGTACGACCCTCCCTGCGCAGCAGGTCGCCCAGCAGCCTGCACAGGTCCGCCATGTCCCCGCCCGCCCCGCTGCGCTCCAGCAGCGCCAGAGCCCGTACGTAGTGCTCCTCGGCCGCCTCGGCGTCCCCGCGCTCCTCGGCGATCAGCCCCAGCAGCCGGTGCGCGCCGCCCGCGTGCACCGCGCCCGGGCCCGAACCCTCCTCCAGCAGCCCCGATACCAGCCCGGCGGCCTCCTCGTAGCGGCCCAGGCGGCGCAGCACGTCGGCCAGTTCCACCTCCACCTGCGCGGTGTAGAGCGCCGCCCGCCGTGCCACCAGCATCTCCCGTGCGGTCCGCAACTCCCGCTCCGCCGCCGCCAGTTCCCCGTGCTGCGCCTGGACGTAGCCGCGCATCCAGTGGCAGTGCGCCAGATCGGTCCGCAGCCGCAGCTGCCGGTACACCGCCTGGGCCTTCGCGAGCGAGGCGTCGGCGTCGGCCACCCGGCCCTCGGTCAGGAAGGTCCGCGCCACCTGCCGGTGCATCCCCGCCACCAGCGCCGGATCACCGACCTGGGGAGCCAGTGCCAGCGCCAGCTCCGCCGCGTGGGCCGCGCGGGCGTGGGCGCCCATGTCGATGTACGGGCCGATGACCGCCGAGTACAGCAGCACCAGCGCCTCCGGGTCCCCGAGCCCGCCCGCGTTCAGGGCGTCGATCGCCGACTCCAGCAGGTAGCAGGCGTAGCGCAGCTCCCCGGCCAGCAGGTGGGCGACCGCGCGGCCCCGGACCGCCCGGGCCCGGCGGGGCAGCGGCTGGTCCGCCAGCAGCAGCTCCGCCGCCTCGAAGTGCCGTGCCGCGTCCGCCAGTTCCCCGGCCTCCAGCGCGCAGTCGCCGAGCCCGAGCAGCGCCTCGGCCCGCTCGTCGGCCAGCTCCAGCCGCTCGGCCTCGGCCAGCAGCCGCCGGAACTGCGCCGCGGCCTCCCCCGCGGGGCCGGTGGCCAGAGCGCGCTGGGCGTCGGTCAGGGCGAGCCGCAGCTCGGTGGCCAGGTGGGCCGGACGGCCCGTGGCGAGTTCCTCGTACGAGGTGCCGAGCCGCCCGGCGAGGAAGCGCAGCGCGGTTTCGGAGGGGCGCACCTTGCCGGACTCCAGGGTCGACACGTACGCCGGGGTGTAGGAGGGCTGTGCCAACTGCCGCTGGGTGAGACCGCGTTCGGTGCGCAGCCGCTGTACCCGGCGTCCGATCTCGGCCGGCTCGTCCATGAATTCCCCCTGTTGTCGCCCTGCTCGTGCCAACTCCCCAGTATCGAACCGGAGTCGGCCATTGCGCACGGTCCGGCGCGCCGCCTAGTTTAAGCAGCCGGTTCAGCAGAGTTAATCCAATGCTTAACACCCTGCCCGACTCCTTTTCCCCACGGAGGACTTCATGAGGCGAACCGTCCGGCCGACCCTGCGCACGGCGCTCGCCGCGGCCTGCGCGAGCGCCGCGCTGCTGGCCGCCGCTGCCGCCCCCGCGACCGCCGCCGACCCGCCCCGCCCGGCCGGCGTGCGCGTCGAGATACCCGGGCCGGAAGACGGCGGCGACGCCGGGTCCGGCCACGCCCTGGTACCCGCCGCCGGGCGGTCCCAGGCCGCACCCCGCCTCTCCGAGGCCGCGCGCGCCGCCGACGGCCGGGTCACCAAGACGATCGACAACGGCCCCACCGCGGACCGGCTCGACGTCGTCGTCATCGGCGACGGCTACACCGCCGGCGAACTGGACCGCTTCCACGCGGACGCCCGCGCCAAATGGGCCGAGGTCACCGCCGTCGAGCCGTACACCACCTACCGCGACCTCTTCAACGTCTGGACCGTCGACGCCGTCTCCGCCCAGTCCGGGGTCTCCGGCGACCCGGGCCCCGACACCGTCCGGGACACCGCGCTCGGCTCGTACTTCTGGTGCGAGTCCATCGAGCGGCTGCTCTGCGTGGACCAGCCCAAGGTGGACGCGTACGTCGCCAGGGCACCCGCCGCCGACCTCGTCATCGTCCTCGCCAACAGCGCCAAGTACGGTGGCGCGGGATACAACGAACCCAGTGCCGCCCTCGGCTACGAGGGCATCTCGACCGCCTCCGCCGGCCACCCCAAGTCGGGCCAGGTCGCCATCCACGAGACCGGCCACTCCCTCGGCAAGCTCGCCGACGAGTACTTCTACCCGGGCGTCCCCGGCTACGAGAAGTACACCGGCGCCGAACCCGGCGACCCCAACACCTCCACCCTCGACGCCGGCCGGATGGCGGCGGAGCGGACCAAGTGGTACCGCTGGCTCGGCGAGACCTCACCCGACGGCGGCACGGTCGGCGCCTACGAGGGCGGCGGCTACTACGTCACCGGCCTCTACCGGCCCACCGACAACTCCCTGATGCGGGTCCTCGGCAAGCCCTTCAACCTCCCCGGCGTCGAGGCCATGACCACCGGCTTCCACCGGCACGCGCGCCTGGCCACCCCGCTCACCCCCACCGACCGCACCCTGCGGCTGCGGCACACCGCCAAGGTGACCGTCCCCCGCCTGCACGGCCCGGACGGACGGCAGCCGGAGATCCGCTGGTACCTCGACGGCCGCGAGCTCAAGCGTTTCGCGGGACGCACCGAGGTCCGCGTCGCCGAACTGTGGCTGCTCGACCTGCGCGGCCACAAGCTGTCGGTCGGCGTCGCCGACCGCACCCCCTCGGTCCGCGACCCCGAAGCCGCCCGCGCACTGACCACCAGCCTCACCTGGGACGTCCGGCTCTGAACGCGCCCCGCTCACGGAGCGGGTGACCGCGTGAAGGACAGGGAGTCCCACAGGGCGCAGTGGTGCTCCGCCGCCGCGTCGACCGGGCGGACCCCGCCCGGTCCCGGCGCCAGCTCCAGCACCGAGCGGGAGCCCGGTGCGAACCGGGGCCAGGCGGGGGCGCCCGGCACGTTCGGCGCCCCCGTGCCGGCGAAGCGCGTCCAGTAGCCGGTCATCCGGCCCGACAGAGCCCGCTGCGGCTCCGCCAGCGCCACCGTGGTGAACAGATAGGGCAGTTCGAAGCCGTGCGCCGCCCCGAAGGGGAAGCCGGCGGGCTCCGGCAGCCCGGTGAAGTCCGGCGCCCCCCGGTCGGCGAACAGGTACTGGTACACCGGCACGTGCCGGGCCAGCGCCCGGCCGTCCCGCAGCGTCGGGCAGGTGAAGGAGGCGTCGGTGAGCAGCGCGGCCCACGCCAGCGACGGCGTCGCGAAGGCGTCCGGCGGGTACGCGGCCCCCACCTCGGCGGCCGCCGCGCCGAAGGAGGTCCGCAGCCGCGCCCGGTAGCCCTCCTCGCCGCCCACCGGATACGCCGCCAGCGTCTGCGCCAGGAACAGCCGCATCTCGTCGAGGTTGCTCCCCTGCACCACCGGCACCCGCTGGAACCGCCCCGCCGCCAGCGCCCGCGCCGGCTCCAGCGGCAGCAGGGCGTTGCCGTACGCGACCCCCGAGAACCGCTCCATCAGCTCCGCCGTCAGCAGCCGGCCCGTGTCCAGGGCGCGCAGGCACTCCAGCACCCGCCCCTTTGGCCGGCCGCCGCAGCCGAGGGAGGACGCCGCGGTCGCGCCGGCCGCGACCGTGCGCTCCTCGGGCACGAAGGGCTCGTACGTCCCCACCGACGGCAGCACCGAGTACGGCGGCATCGTCGTCGAGCAGGAGCCGCTCTGCACGGCCGCCCGGTGGAAGAGGCCCGCCGAGGCGGGGGAGACCAGGTGCGCGCAGACGCTCAAGGCGCCCGCCGACTCCCCGAAGACGGTGACCCGGCCCGGATCACCCCCGAAACCGGCCGCGTTCGCCCGCACCCAGCGCAGCGCCGCCTGCTGGTCGGCGAGCCCGAAGTCCGGGGCGCCGCCCAGCTCGGGGTGGCCGAAGAACCCGAAGACGCCGAGCCGGTAGTTGACCGTCACCACCACCACACCGCCCGCGGCCACCAGCGGCTCCGGCCGGTACGCGTCCCCCGAGCCGAAGCGGAAGCCGCCGCCGTGGAACCACACCATCACCGGCCGCGCCCGCCCCCGCCCCGCCGGGGCGGTCACGTTCAGGAACAGGCAGTCCTCCGAGCCGGCCGGCCCGCCCGGCCCGAGTGCCGGCAGCTGCGCGCAGCGCGCCCCCGGAGCCCCGGCGTCCAGCACCCCCGTCCGGCGCGGCGCCGGCCGCGGCGGACGCCAGCGCAGCGGGCCGGTCGGCGCCGCCGCGTACGGGATTCCCTCGAACGTGTCGTACGCCCCGTGCCCGCGGCCGCGAACGGGTCCCTCGGCGGTCCGCACCTGCGGCCGCTCCCCGCTTCCGGCCCCCGCCACCGCGGCCGGCGGCCCCGAGGCGGCGGCACCGGGCATCAGCAGGACCAGCGCGGGCAACAGCGCGCCCAGCAGCCCGCGGTGGACGCGGCGGCGGCGGGCGGGACGGGGATCCGGCACGGCTCAGCCCCTCCTCGACGGTCGGTCAGGCCACTGTGCGCGCCGCCGCCGCACCCGTCCCGCCCCGCCCCCGGCGTGTCCGGCCCGGGGCGCGGACACGCCGGGACGCCCCCCCGTTTGCCCGCCCCGAATGGCGCAGTCGTCGCCGGTGCCGCTGAATGTAACAAAGCGTGCGATTCCCATGACGCACGATGACCGGCGCGCGATGTGTAGACCCGCGCGTCGGCGAACGGAGCTTTCCATGAATGACCCCAGCACCCTCGCGGCGACGGACCACGGCGACCGCGACGGGTTCCCCGCCACCCCGCACCCCACCGACGGACCCGCGCCCCCGGCCCCCGAGGCCGCCCCGGACCCGCCGTCCGCCGGCCCGGCCCCGGCCGGACCGGACCCCGCACCCGGCCCCGCCCCGCACCCCGCCGCCCCGCACCCCGAGCCCGTCCGCACCCTGCTGGAGACGGCGGCCACCTGCCGGCCCGTCGAGGAGGTCACCGCGCTGGTCAGCCTCCTGAAGGAGAGCGGCCGGCTCGACACTCCGGGGCACGACGCGCTCCGCGCCGCCGCCGTCGCCCGGCCCGTGGACGACGTCCGCCACATGGTCGCCCTGCTGGGCGAACACCCCCTGGAGGAGGCCGAGGCCGACATCACCCTGCGGGCGGCGGCCGTCGGCCGGCCCATCGAGGACGTGGCCCTGCTGGCCAGCATCCTCGGCCCCGACGGCACCCCCCGCACGGACCCGCCCCCCGAGCGGACGGACCTGCCCCCGCCACCGCAGGACCCGGCTGCGGCGGCCGCCGCGCCGGAGCCGGTGCGGGCCCCCGCCGCGCAGGCCGCCGCGGCCGTCGCCGCGCCGGCACCGCCCGAGGACGAGCGGGCGCCGGCCGGGACGGACCGGGCGCCCATAGCGCCGGACCGGTCCGCCGCCGCGCCGGACCGGAGCCCCGCCGCCGCCCCGGGGGAGGGCGCGCTGGGCCACGTACTGCGCTGGCCGACCGCCGCCGTACTGCTGCTGTGCGGGGTCCTCCACCTCCCCGGCAACCTGGCCCGGCCGCCCGCGCCGGAGACCCTGGCCGCGCTCGCGGTCTCCCTGCTCTGCCTGGCACTGGGGGCCCTGCTCGCCGTGCGCGACACCCCGGCGGTCTGGCGGGTGGCGGCGGTGGCCGCGCTCGCCGTGGTCACCCTGCACGTCGTGGGCGGCCTGGTGCTCTTCGACCCGCTCGAAGGCGCCCTCGGCGGGCCCTACGCATGGTCCGGCGTCACCGCCGTGCTCTGCGCCGGCACCGGCGCCGTGCTGGCCGGGCTGGCCCTCACCTACCGCCGCCCGTCCACCGGCACGGGAGGCTGACCCGGGCACCCGCCCACCGACGGGCCCCGGCCGCTCATCGCGCGGCCGGGGCCCTTCCCGTTTCCCGCGGTTTCCCGCCGTTTCCCGCCTACGACCGGGTCCAGGCGAGCAGCCGCTCGGCGGGCCAGGTGTTGACCACCCGATCCACCGGAACCCCGCACTCCGCCGCCCGCGCGCAGCCCAGGATCTGCCAGTCCAGCTGGCCCGGCGCGTGCGCGTCGGTGTCGACCGCGAAGAGGGTGCCCGCCGCGACGGCCATCCGCAGCAGCCGTCGGGGCGGGTCGAGGCGCTCGGGACGGCTGTTGACCTCCACGGCCGTGCCCGACTCCGCGCACGCCGCGAAGACGGCCTCGGCGTCGAAGACCGACTCGGGACGGGTCCGGCCCGTGACCAGCCGGCCCGTGCAGTGCCCGAGGACGTCCAGCAGCGGATTGCGCACCGCCTTGAGCAGCCGGCGCGTCATCGCGGGCGACTCCATCCGCAGCTTCGAGTGGACGGATCCCACCACCAGGTCGAGCTGCTCCAGCAGCTCCGGCTCCTGGTCGAGGGAGCCGTCGAGGAGGATGTCGCACTCGATCCCGGTCAGCAGGCGGAACGGTGCCCACCGCGCGTTCAGCTCCGCCACCACCCGAAGCTGCTCGCGCAGCCGCTCCGGCGACAGCCCCCGGGCGACCTTCAGGCTCGGCGAGTGGTCCGTCAGCACCGCCCACTCGTGCCCCAGCTCCGCCGCGGCCCGCCCCATCGCCTCGATCGGGCTCCCGCCGTCGGACCAGTCCGAGTGCAGGTGGCAGTCCCCGCGCAGGGCGGCGCGCAGCGCGGTGGCGGCCGCGGACGGGGGCGGCCCCTGCGGCACCGCCGCGGCCTCCTCCTCCAGGGCGCCCAGGTATTCGGGGATCCCGCCGGCCAGCGCCTCGCGCACCACCTTGGCGGTCTTGGGGCCGATGCCCTTGACCGCCTCCAGCGAGCCGGCCGCGGCGCGCTCGGCGGTCTCCCGTTCGCCCAGGTGCGCCACGGCGGCCGCCGCCGTACGGAAGGCCCGCACCCGGTAGGTCGGTGCCTGCGCGCGCTCCAGCAGGAACGCGATCCGGTCCAGTGCCGCCACCGGGTCCATGGCGTACCTCCTCCCGGACCCAGTCTCCCCGCGGGGCCGGGGACCGGCGAGCGGACCCGTCAGCGCGGGCCGTCCTCCCGCGGCGGGGGCGGGCCGACCCGCTCCGTCAGGGTGAACAGGGCCCCGTCCGGGTCGCGGAGCAGCAGGAAGCGTTCGGTGCCGTCCGAGGTGACCACCGACACGGCGCGCCCGCCGAGGTCGAGCGCCGACTCCACGGCGGAGTCCAGGTCCGCGACCCGGAAGTGCACGTGCCAGCGGGCCCGTGTGTGCGGGGTGTAGGCGCCCTGCTCGGCCGGGCCGCTGTCCAGCCGGGCCACCGGCTCCCCGCCCTGCCGCAGGACGACCCGCTCCTCCTCGTACGAGACCTCACAGCACCCCTCGCGCCCCGTGGCCCACTCCAGCACCTCGCCGTAGAACAGCGCGGCGTCGAAGGCGTTGCGGGTCCGCAGCTCCAGCCAGGCCGGGGCCGGTCCCACGCCCACGCGCCAGCCCGAGGAGACGGGCCCCTGCCAGACCCCGAAGACCGCGCCGTCCGGGTCGGCGACCAGCGCGGCCCGCCCGCCCCCGGGGAAGGAGACCGGGCCCACCGCGACCGTGCCGGCGCGCTCGCGGATCCGGGCGGCCGCCACGTCCACGTCGTCGACCGCGAAGTACGGGGTCCAGGCCACCGCCACCGCCAGATCCGTGGCCAGCGCCCCGATCCCGGCCACCGGTACACCGTCCATCACGGCCACCGAGAAGGCCGCGCCCAGCCGGGCCCGGCGGAAGCTCCACCCCACCACCGCCGCGTAGAAGCGCTGGGACGCCTCCAGGTCGCGGGCCATCAGACTCACCCAGCAGGGGGCCCCGAAGACGTCCTTCGCAGAAATTTCCACACGACAAGGAGTAGCGTCCGTGCCCCCTCGCCGCAGCGCAGGCGCGCCCGGAGGTCACCACCAGTACGCGGGGTACCTCGGAGCGCCGCGGCGGATGCGGGAACCGGCGTAGCCGGTGAGGACCAGCAGCACGGTCGACCCGAACAGCAGCGGGACGAACCGGGCGGGCGCCGGGCTCTGGAGCACGGTCACCACGGCCGTGGCCACCGCCGGGGAGTGCGGGGTGCGGGCCAGCGTCAGCAGGGCCAGGGTGAGTCCGGCCGCCAGGGCCGCCGCCCAGGCGCTGCTTCCCGCCGCGGCCAGGACCGCGAAACCGGTGGCAGCGCCGATCAGGTGCCCGATGACCACCCCGCGCGGCTGGGCCAGCGGCAGGGTGGGGGCGCTGTGCACCAGCGCGGCGCTCGCGGCCAGCGGGGGTATCAGCACCGGCTCGTGGATCATCGCGCCGATCCCCACCAGGACCAGCAGGACGGTGGTGGCGGCGCTGACGCTGTGGACGGCGGCGGCCGTGCTCGGCCGGGCGGGGGCCCGGGGCGTGATCAGGCGCCTGCGCGGGGAGGGGACGGGGGCGGGGGCGTCGCCGGGGGCGTCGGCGACGGTGGTGCTGGGGTGCATGCGGGGCAGGTTTCCGTACGGGCGGGGCAGGGAGGCAGGAGCGGCCGCGCCTGGACGGTGATCGACCGTCGGCCGGGCCCGGGGCGCGTCCGCGGACACCCCCTTGCGCCCGATCCGGTCGAGGACGGCGCAATCCGGACACGACCCTACCGCCCGGGCCCGCGGGCGACGCCGCCGGGGTGTGGCCGGGGTGCGACGGGAGGGACTGCGGGCAGTCGGAACACAAACAGCGGATCGGCCGGAAACGGTCGGCCGTGATCGTGTATGACTGCGGAGGCACGAGCTCGCGGCAGGGAAGGACCAGCCATGACGACGCACCCGCACCTCGCCGGGATCCTCACGGACCTCGACGCGGTGATCGCCGAAGCCCCCGCCGACGCGACCGGCGCCCTGTGGCGGCTGACCGGAACCGGGCGCGGCCTGGACGCCAACCTGATCCGGCTGCGTCCGGGAACGGTCATCGCGGAGCACGCGGAGCCCGCCCTCGACGTCCTGCTGGTCGTGGTGGAGGGCGGCGGCCGGCTCGACACCGAGGACGGCCCGCACCGGCTGCGCCCGCACACCGCCTGCTGGCTCGCGCGCGGCGCCCGGCGCTCCCTGACCGCCGGCCCGCAGGGGCTGGCGTACCTCACCGTCCACACCCGGCGCCCCGGCCTCGGCATCGGCACCGCCGAAGGCGGGGAGACGGCGTGCCTGCTGCACCGGGTCTGCCCCGACTGCGGCCGCCTCGCCACGGAGTCCGCCGCCCGCTACTGCTCCCGCTGCGGCACCCCCCTCCCGGACTGACCACCCCGGCCCCGGCCCGCCGCCCGGAACCTACCGGCCACGTCCGGAGCACTCGGGCCCGTTCGGCGGTCACAGTGGTCCCACGGCCCCTACGCTCGGAGCGGACACCCGGCCCCCTTCCCGGAAGGCAGGTCCCCATGCCCCGCACCCAGGTACCCGTCATCGACCTCGGGCCGTGGCGCTCCGGCGACCCCGCCGCCCGTTCCCGGACCGCCGCCCGCGTCGACGAGGCGCTCCAGACGGCCGGCTTCCTGCTGGTCACCGGGCACGGCGTGGACCCGGAACTGCCCGCCCGGATCCGCGAGGCCGCCCGCGCCTTCTTCAGGCTGCCGCCCGAGGCGAAGCAGCCGTACGCCGTGAGCGTCGGCGGGCGCGGCTGGCTCGGTCCCGGGGCGGAGGCCAACAGCTACGCGGAGGGGACGGCCTCGCCGCCCGACCTGAAGGAGTCCTGGTCCTGGGCGGCCGAGGAGCCGACGGGGGTGGCCGCGGTGGACGCCGAGTGGTTCCGCCCCAACACCTGGCCCGCCGAGGTGCCGGCGCTGCGGCCGCCGGTGGCCGAGTACCTGGCCGCCATGCGGGCCCTCTCGGACGAACTGCTGGAGCTGCTGGCCGTCGCCCTGGCCCTGCCCGCGGACCACTTCACCCGGCACACCGGGCACCCCACCTGGGGGTTCAACGTCAACTGGTACCCGGGTGCCGAGGTGACCGGCGAGCCGCTGCCCGGGCAGTTCCGCATCGGGCCGCACACCGACTTCGGGACGGTGACCGTCCTGGACCGCGAGAGGGGCGCGGGCGGCCTGCAGATCCACACCGACGAGGGCGGCTGGCAGGACGCACCCTGGGACCCGGCGGCGCTCACCGTCAACATCGGAGACCTGCTGGCCCGCTGGACCGGGGACCGCTGGCGGGCCGGCCGCCACCGGGTGCTGCCGCCGCCCGCGCACGCCCCGGCCGAGGAGCTGCTGTCGCTGGTCTACTTCTACGAGTGCGACGCGCACACCCGCGTCGAGTCCCTGCCCGCCCCGGTCGGCCGGGTGGCGCACGAGCCGGTCGACTCGCACGTCTACCTCCGGGCGAAGCTGGACGCCATCACGGTGCCCTGAGGGCGGCCTCCCGCGCGGTCCGGGCGGGCCCGATTACCCCTGGTCGGACCGCGTTCGGCAGGATGTGGGCATGACCGAGATCCGCACCCCCCGCCTCCTCCTCCGCCGCTGGACCGACGACGACCTCGTCCCCCTCTCGGAGATCCACGCAGACCCGGACGTGATGCGCTGGACCGGCGACGGCTCCGCGCTCGGCCTGGAGGAGACCGCCGACGCCATCGAGCGCTGGGAGGAGGAGTGGGACGACGAGGGCTTCGGCCTGTTCGCCGTCGAGCTCCTCGCCTCCGGCGAGCTGATCGGGGCCGTCGGCCTGTCCGCCGCCGACGACCTGCCCGAGACGCGGCACCAGGTGCAGATCAGCTGGCGCCTGGGCCGGCCCTTCTGGGGCCAGGGCTACGCCTCCGAAGCGGCCCAGGCGGCCCTGGAGTTCGCCCTCCAGGACCGGGGCCTCGACCGGGTCGTCGCCGTCAACCGGGTCGGCAACGAGGAGTCCGCGAACGTGATCCGCAAGCTCGGCATGGAGAGCGACGGGGAGACCTCCGACCCGGAGACCGGAGCCCGGGTCACCCTCCACAGCATCGACCTCAGCGAGTACGAGGCCTGAGCCGCCCCAAAGCCCGGCTTTGGCACCCCATAAGATCCGGTTATGGGGTCATAACCCGGGGGCGGGTGCCGGGTTAGGGTGGCCTTAGTTTAGGGTTTCCTTGATCAGTCAGATTGTCGGTCGAAGGGAACCCAGTCATGCCTCGCTCTCTGCGGGTAGCAATCGTCGGTGCCGGCCCCGCCGGTATCTACGCGGCCGACGCGCTGCTGAAGTCCGAGGCGGCGGCCGACCCCGGTGTGTCCATCGACCTCTTCGAGCGGATGCCCGCGCCCTTCGGCCTGATCCGTTACGGCGTGGCCCCCGACCACCCGCGGATCAAGGGCATCATCACCGCCCTGCACCAGGTGCTCGACAAGCCGCAGGTCCGCCTCTTCGGCAACGTCGACTACCCCGGCGACATCTCGCTGGACGAGCTGCGCACCTTCTACGACGCCGTCGTCTTCTCCACCGGCGCCACCGCGGACCGCGCCCTCGGCATCCCGGGCGTCGACCTCGACGGCTCCTACGGCGCGGCCGACTTCGTCTCCTGGTACGACGGCCACCCGGACGTGCCGCGCACCTGGCCCCTGGAGGCCGAGAAGGTCGCCGTCCTCGGCGTCGGCAACGTGGCCCTCGACGTCGCCCGCATCCTCGCCAAGACCGCCGACGAGCTGCTCCCGACCGAGATCCCGGCGAACGTGTACGACGGCCTCAAGGCCAACAAGGCCCTGGAGGTCCACGTCTTCGGCCGCCGCGGACCGGCCCAGGCGAAGTTCAGCCCGATGGAGCTGCGCGAGCTCGACCACTCGCCCAACATCGAGGTCATCGTCAACCCCGAGGACATCGAGTACGACGAGGGCTCGATCGCCGAGCGGCGCAAGAACAAGCAGACCGACATGGTCGCCAAGACCCTGGAGAACTGGGCGATCCGCGACATCGGCGACCGCCCGCACAAGCTGTTCCTGCACTTCTTCGAGTCCCCGTCGGAGATCCTCGGCGAGGACGGCAAGGTCGTCGGCCTGCGCACCGAGCGCACCGAGCTGGACGGCACGGGCAACGTCAAGGGCACCGGCCGGTTCACCGACTGGGACGTCCAGTCCGTCTACCGGGCCGTCGGCTACCTCTCCGACGAACTGCCCAAGCTGCCCTGGGACGTGGAGTCCGGCACGGTGCCCGATGAGGGCGGCCGCGTCATCGAGAACGGCGGGCACCTCGCCTCGACGTACGTCACCGGCTGGATCCGGCGCGGCCCGATCGGCCTGATCGGCCACACCAAGGGCGACGCGAACGAGACCGTGGCCAACCTGCTGGCCGACCACGCCGAGGGGCGTCTGCTGACCCCCGCCGCCCCCGAGCCGGAGGCGGTCGAGGCCTTCCTCGCCGAGCGGCGGGTCCGCTACACGACCTGGGAGGGCTGGTACAAGCTGGACGCCGCCGAGAAGGCGCTGGGCGAGCCGCAGGGCCGCGAGCGCGTGAAGATCGTGGAGCGCGAGGAGATGCTCGGGGCGAGCGGCGCCTGAGACCACGGGTGGGGCCCGCCGTCGGCGGGCCCCACCGGCGTGTCCGGGATCAGTCCCGGATGGCGGTGATCTTCCTGGTCGCCAGGTCGGCCTGGACGTGGACCGTCGTGGTGGTGTTCGCGCTCCAGGTCAGCGTGACCGCGGCGTTGGTCTTGCCCATCCCGCTGTCCACCGACGTCACCTTCCACTCGAGCGGCACGTTCTGGGCGCGCAGCACCCCGTCGGCGTGGTGGGTGTCCTCCCACTGCCGCAGCTCCCGCCGCAGGGGCTCCGAGAGGTAGAACGCGCGCAGCCGGTCGGCGGTGGCACCGTCCCCGTCGTAGACCGCGTCGACGTACGAGCCGTAGAAGTCGGCGATCCGGGTGAACGCCCCCTCGGGGCTGCCGGAGACGGACGGCGGCGCCGCCGCGGTCGCGGAGGTGCCCGCGGCGACGGCCAGGGACAGGGCGGCCGCACCCGCGGCGGCGGTGAGGGCGAGGGACGTGACGCGCTTGGTCGGGAGCTGGAGCATGGGTCGTGGCCTTTCCCCGGGATCGCGTGCCGGTACGTTTCCCGGCTGCCCCGGATGACGGACCCCGAACGCGCACCGGTTCTACTTGTCCCGGAAATGGCGAGATTTCGCCCGTACGGGCGATCCGTTCCGCCGCGTCGTGCGACGGCGGAATGCGGCGCCCCGCCAGGAGGTTGCGACGGACGCGACATCCGACTCCGTACGCACTGGAGAGCTCATGAAGATCGGCATCATCGGCGCCGGCAACATCGGCGGCAACCTCACCCGCCGGCTCACCTCGCTCGGCCACCAGGTCTCCGTCGCCAACTCCCGGGGCCCGCAGACCCTCACCGCCCTCGCGGAGGAGACCGGGGCCACCCCCGTCACCGTCGCCGAGGCGGCGCGCGGCGCCGAGATCGTGGTGGTCACCATCCCCTTCAAGAACATCCCCGACCTGCCCGCCGGACTCTTCGACGGGGCGGCCGAGGGCTTCACCGTCATCGACACCGGCAACTACTACCCGAAGCAGCGCGACGGCCGGATCGCCGGCGTCGAGGACGAGGGCCTGACCGAGAGCCGCTGGACCGAACGCCACCTCGGGCACCCGGTGGTGAAGGCCTTCAACGGCACCTACGCGGCGGACATCATCGACCGGGCGCGGCCCGCCGGGCACCCCGAGCGGATCGCGCTCCCCGTCGCCGGCGACCACGAGGAGGCCAAGAAGACGGTCCGTGAACTCATCGACGAGCTCGGTTTTGACACCGTCGACGCGGGCGGCCTCGACGAGTCCTGGCGCCAGCAGCCCAACACCCCCGTCTACGGGCTGCGCGGCGGCGTCGAGGCCGTGACCCGGGCCCTGGCCGAGGCGTCACCCGTTCGCACGGACGAGTTCCGCGGCTGATTCCGTACACCCGGTCGATGTAACGCTCTGCGTTTGCCCGGGACCCCTGTGCTACGGTCCTGGCAGTTGCAGGTGTGGTTCCCGCGGTTCTTCGGACGGGGTCAATCATCACGGCGACGCCGGGCCCGCACAGTGCGGACCCGGGTACGGCCCCGAAGGAGAATCGATATGGCGTCCGGCACCGTGAAGTGGTTCAACGCGGAAAAGGGCTTCGGCTTCATCGAGCAGGACGGCGGCGGCGCCGACGTGTTCGCCCACTACTCGAACATCGCCACCCAGGGCTACCGCGAGCTCCAGGAGGGCCAGAAGGTGAACTTCGACGTCACCCAGGGCCAGAAGGGCCCGCAGGCCGAGAACATCGTGCCCGCCTGAGGCTCCGGCCGGCTTCCCCGCGCCGCCGGGGTCCGCACCTGTGGGTGCGGACCCCGGCGGCGTGCGTTCCGGGCCGATTCCGGCCCGGGGAGCGGTCCCAGCGGGCAGACTGTCCGACGTGACGACAATGAGCAAAGGCGCCAACCTCCCGGTCGCCGCCCCCTCCGTCAGAGCCGTGCTCGGCTGGTCGCCCGGGCCGGGAGTGCCCGACGTGGACGCCTCCGCGCTGCTGCTGGCCGGCACCGGACGGGTCCGCTCCGACGGGGACTTCGTCTTCTACAACCAGCCGCGCCACGCCTCCGGCGCCGTACGCCACCGCGGCAAGCGGCCCGGCGCGGACACCCTCGACGTCGACCTCGCCGCCCTGGAAGGGGACGTCGAGCGGGTCGTGCTCTGCGCCTCCGCCGACGGCGGCACCTTCGGCCGGGTCCCGGGACTGCACCTGTGCCTCCTCGACGCCGTCTCCGGCGCCGAACTGGCCCGCTTCGACATGGAGGCCGGGCCGGAGACCGCCTTCGTGAGCGGCGAGCTCTACCGGAGGGCCGGGGCCTGGAAGTTCCGGGCCGTCGGCCAGGGGTACGCGAGCGGGCTCGCCGGACTCGCCACCGACTACGGCATCACCGTGGACGACGCCCCGCCGCCCGCGGCCGTCCCCGCGCCGGCCCCGCCGCCGCCCGCCGCTCCGGCTGCCGCCCCCGCTCGGCCGGCTCCCGCGCCCGCACCCGCGCCCGCTGCCGCCCCGCCGGCCGGTGAGGCGGTCGTGCGGCTGGTCAAGGGCGAGGAATGGCTCCCCGAGGACATGCGGGGACGGCTGTCGCTGCGCAAGAAGCAGGTGGCCGTCAGCCTGAGCAAGGCCGGCGCCCAAGGCGTCACGGCCCGCGTGGTCCTCGTCCTCGACGCCTCGGGATCGATGAGCACCCTGTACGCGCGCGGCACCGTCGCGAGCGTGGTGGAGCGGATGGCGGCCGTCGCCGCGCAGCTGGACGACGACGGCGAGATGCAGGCCTGGACCTTCGCCACCAACCCGGCCCGGCTGCCGGACCTCGCCGTCGGCGACCTACCCGAGTGGCTGCGCCTGCACGTGCGCGTCGGCCAGATGAGCCTCTTCGGCCGCAAGAAGCCGCCGAAGGGCCTGGTCCCCGGCCAGGTCGACATGCGGCACGTCGGCTTCCAGAACGAGGAGCAGAAGGTCATCGCCGAGGTGCGGGACTTCGTGCGCTCCCACCCGGTACCGGCCCCGACCCTGGTCCTGTTCTTCTCCGACGGCGGGGTGTACCGCAACGACGAGATCGAGCGGGAGCTGCGGGCGGCCGTGGAGGAGCCGGTGTTCTGGCAGTTCGTCGGACTGGGCCGGGCCGGCTTCGGCGTGCTGGAGCGCTTCGACACCATGCCCGGGCGGCGCGTCGACAACGTCGGCTTCTTCGCCGTCGACGACATCGACAAGGTCTCGGACCAGGACCTGTACGACCGGATCCTGTCGGAGTTCCCCTCCTGGCTGCGGGCGGCCCGGCAGGCGGGCATCCTGCGCTGACCCGTCCCCGGGCGCGGGGAGAGCAGCAACGTTTCCCCGGGTGAAACGCGCGGCCAGTCGGGTGAGCCGGGCCCGCCCGGCCTGTCGCGCGGGGGCCTCCGGCGGCTAGACACCTGGGCGTGATCAAGGAACTCGCCGGCTCCCGGACGCGCCGCCGCCTGCGCCGCCGCGGACGGCCCTCGTCCGCCGCCGTTCCGGCCCGCGCGTCCGGCGTGGTCCGGGTGTTCGCGGTGGCCTGCGCCGCTCTGGCGGGCTGGGCGGTGCTGGCGGGCTGTGCCGGGAAGGCCCCCGCCCCGCGGCCGGGCTCCGGCGCCGACCCCGACGAGCTGATCAAGGTCGCCACGCAGCGCCTCACCGACGCGTGCCTGACCCGCCAGGGGCTCGTACCACCCCGCGCCGGGCCCGTCCGTCCGCGCGACGCCGGCGACCGGCGGGTCAGCGCGGCCCTGTTCGGCGCGGGCCCGGCGGAGCTGTCCCTCGCGCTCCCCACCGGCCACGTCGTACGCGCCCACACCGACGGCTGCCTCGCCGCGGCGCAGCAGCGGCTCTACGGGGACCAGCCCGGCTGGTTCCGCGCCTCGGTGGTCGTCAACAACCTCCGGCCCGAGGCCGACCACACCCACCGCGACCTCGCCGAGGTGCGGGCGCGCCACCGCGCCGAGATCGCCGACTGGGAGCGGCTGCGCGCCCGTGCCGTCACCGAAGCCACGACCGTCCTCACGTCACCACCACCGAAGGGAAACCCGCCCGCATGAAGCGCTTCACCACCCTCCTCGCGACCGTCCTGGTCGCCACCGCCGGGATCCTCGCCACCTCGGCCGCCGCCGAGGCGGCGGACTGCCGCAGCGGCTACTTCTGCGTCTGGACGCACGCCAACTTCGACGGCATGAAGATCGAGCACAGCGGCGACGACTCCTGGTGGGAGGGCGACATGTTCAAGCAGGACTCCTCCTGGGCCAACCACGGCGTGTCCGGCCCGGGCGTGCCCGACCACGTGAAGGTGTACGAGGGCCGCAAGCACCTGGGCCGGGTGACGCTCTGTCTGGCCCCCGGCCAGGAGGTCGGCTACAACGCCGGCGCCAACGACCAGGGCGGCTCCCACACCTGGTCGACGGGCTGCTGACGCATCCCGGATAGGCTCGGCCCCGGCCGCCCGGGTCCGTACCGCCCGCCCGGCGGTACGGACCCGAAGGAAGGAAACACCACCATGCCCGGCCCCGCCGAGATCCGGATCCTGCGCGCCGCCGACCGGCCGGCCGCACCGTGGAAGAACGGCGGCGGCCTCACGCGCGAGATCGCGGCCCGGCCCGAGGGCGCGGGCACCGCCGACTTCGCCTGGCGGGTCAGCCTCGCCGAGGTGGAGGCCGACGGCCCCTTCTCGCACTTCCCCGGCGTCGACCGGATCCTCACCCTGGCCGAGGGGGCGGGCATGGACCTCACGGTCGGCGGCACTCGGCGGCTCGTCGGCGAGCGGTACGCGCCGCAGCACTTCCCGGGGGACCGGGCGACCGACTGCCGGCTGCTGGGCGGCCCCGTCGTGAACTTCAACGTGATGTACCACCGGGACAGGGTCCGGGCCCGCACCGCCGTCGTACGGGGCGAACTCGCCCTCACCGCGCTGCCGGACGAGACCCTGCTCGTCGTGGCCCTCGAGGGCCCGGCGGCGCTCCACCACCCGGGGTTCCAGGAGGCCCGCACCGAGCTCGGCCCCTACGACGCCGTCCTGCTGCGGGAGTTCCCGGCCTGTGCGATCCGTACCGAGGGGCGGGTGGCCGTTGTGGGATTGCACTCCACGGCCCGGGTGGATTGAGTCACCGCCCGACGGATTTCCGTCAATGACCTTGTATGCATGGGTCAAGGGACGGTAAAGCCGGGTACCGTCGCGCATGCTTTCGAACATACGCACTTCGAACATCTCTCCCGAGGTCGCTCCCCCCAACCGTGCTGTGCACAGGGCGGGTTCGACCAGCCGGCGCACCCTGCTGCGCACCGCCGTGGCCGGCACCGCGACCGCCGGATCCGTCCTCGGCCTGGCCTCCGCCTTCCCCGCCTCCGCCGCCCCTCCGGCTCCCGCCACCGGATCCCGTCCCCAGACCCCCGAGCAGGCCCTGCGCGAACTCGCCGCCGGCAACCGCCGCTGGCGCACGTACCGTCAGGAGCACCCCCACGAGTCCCCGTCGACCCGGCTGCGGCTCGCCAAGGGACAGAGCCCCTTCGCCGTCGTCCTCGGCTGCGTGGACTCCCGGGTCCCGCCGGAGCTCGTCTTCGACCAGGGCCTGGGCGACCTGCTGACCGTCCGCTCGGCGGGCGAGGTGCTGGACGAGGCGGTGCTCGGCAGCATCGCCTACGGCGTCCTGGAGCTCAGGATCCCCCTGGTGCTGGTCCTCGGCCACCAGTCCTGCGGGGCCGTCGGCGCGGCCGTCCACGCCGACGAGACCGGCGAACGACTGCCCGCGCACATCCAGTACCTGGCCGATCAGATCAGCCCCGCGATCGACCGGACCCAGCATGGCGACGCCCGCGTCCGCGCCACCATCGACGCCCACGCCCGCCGCACCCGCGACCGGCTGGCCGCCGAACCGGACCTGGCGCGCGCCGTCGCCGCCGGGAAGCTCGCCATCGCGGCGGCCCGCTACGACCTGCACGACCAGCGGGTGAACACCCTCAACTGACGTCCGGCCCCAACCGACGTCCGGCGGGGGAGGAGTGGCAGCTTCCGCCGTGCGCCGGGCAGAATCGAACGGTGATCACGACCGAACCCGGGACAGACCCCTTCGACGAACACCGGCGGCTGCTGTTCGCCACCGCCTACCGCATGCTGGGGACCGTCAGCGACGCCGAGGACATCGTCCAGGACGCCTGGCTGACCTGGAACAAGGCCGACCGCTCGGAGGTCCGCCACCCCAAGGCGTACCTCGTGCGCACGGTCACCAACCTGTCCCTGAACCGGCTCACCTCCGCCCGCGCCACGCGGGAGGAGTACGTCGGCCCCTGGCTGCCGGAGCCCCTGCTCACCGAACCCGACGTGGCACAGGAGCAGGAGCTCGCCGAGAGCGTCTCCACGGCGATGCTGGTCGTCCTGGAGACCCTGGGCCCCGTGGAGCGCGCCGTGTTCGTGCTGCGCGAGGTCTTCGGCTACTCCCACGCCGAGATCGCCGGCTTCCTCGACCGTCCGGAGCCGGCGGTCCGGCAGATCTCCAGCCGGGCCCGCAAGCACGTCGCGGAGCGCCGCCACCGCTACGACTCCGACAGCGCGGAGCGCGAGCAGATCACCCGGCGCTTCCTGAAGGCCTGCGCCGGCGGAGACCTGAACGCCGTCCTGGAGATGCTGGCCCCCGACGTCACCGCCTGGTCCGACGGCGGCGGCAAGGTCACCGCCGCCCGCCGCCCGCTGTACGGCGCGGACCACGTCGGCCGGTTCCTGCAGGGGGTGCTGGCCAAGCCGGCCATGGCCGGGGTCACCGTCGTCCCGGCGGTCATCAACGGCGAGCTCGGCGTCCTCGCCCTGGCCGGGGACGAGCCGATCGGCTCGCTCACCTACGACCTGGAGGGCGGTCTGATGCGCAACATCCGCATCCAGGTCAACCCCGACAAGCTGGCGGGCCTGCGCCGCTGACGGGCCGTCGGTGCGGGGGCCGCCCGCCGGACCGCCACCCGGGGCGGCCCCCCGTGTGACCGGCCCCACACGCAGGAAGCCGCCCCGCCCGTCACATCCGCGGGGCGGCCCGGGTCAGAGGGGTATGACCACGAAGAAGACCGCCCTCGCCGTCCCGCTCGCCGCCGCCCTCCTGGCCGTCGCCGCCACCGCCACCGCCGCCGTCCCCGCCGCTGCCCACACCCCCTGGGACAGCGCCTGGGGCGCCGCCCCGCAGGCCCCCACCCACACCGACTGGTTCCCCAACTGGTCCGAGGAGGGCTTCCGCGACCAGTCGGTGCGCCAGGTGGTCCGGGCCGGCGCCGAGGGCTCCGAACTGCGCGTCCGGCTCACCAACGCGTACGGGAAGACCCCGCTGCGGCTCACCGGCGCGACCGTCGCCCGCAGCGCCGGCGGTGCGGCCGTCCAGGCCGGCTCCGTACGCACGCTGCGCTTCGGCGGCGCGGGAACGGCCACCGTCCCGGCGGGCGGCACGCTCGCGAGCGACCCGGTGGCCCTTCCCGTCAAGGCCTTCGAACAGCTCACCGTCACCCTCTGGTTCCAGGGCCCCACCGGCCCCGCCACCTTCCACAACGTGGCCATGGGCACCTCCTACCGGGCCGACGGCGACCACCTGCGCGACACCGCGGGCGACGCCTTCGCGGCCCCGGGAAACCAGAGCTGGTCCTGGTACCACCTGGCCGGGATCGACGTGAGGGGCGGCGGCCCGGGCGGCGCCCGCCGAGCGGTCGTCACCTTCGGCGACTCCCTCACCGACGGCTTCGGCGCCACCCCCGGCGCCGACCGCCGCTACCCCGACGCCCTCGCGGAACGCCTCGCGGGCCAGGGCCGGCCCCGCCCCGTCCTGAACGCCGGGATCGGGGGCAACAAGGTCCTGAACGACTCGCCCTGTTACGGCGAGAGCGCCCTGCACCGCTTCCGCCGCGACGCGCTCGGCCGGCCGGACACCGGCACGGTGATCGTCCTCCAGGGCACCAACGACATCATCCAGCCCGACGTGCCGCAGGACCGCTGCACGGCCGGCCCCCGGGCCACCGCGCAGGAGATCATCGCCGGTCACCGGCAGCTGATCCGCGAGGCCCACCAGCGCGGGGTCCGGATCCTCGGCGGCACCCTCCCGCCCTACGGCGGAGCCCCGTACTGGAACCCGGCCGCCGAAGCCGTCCGGAACGAGGTCAACACGTGGATCCGCACCAGCGGGTCCTACGACGCGGTCGTGGACTTCGACCGGGCCGTCGCCGATCCGGAACACCCGCAGGAGCTGAAAGCGGAACTCGCCTTCGCCGACCGCCTCCACCTCAACGACGCGGGCTACCGGACGATGGCCGAGGCGGTGGACCTCAACTCCCTCTGACCGGCCCCAGGTCCACGGACGCCCGCGGCGCGCGACCGGTACCCGAGTCCGGCCCGAGCCGGACACCAATCGCGCGCTACCGGGTCTGACTACCTTGCAAAGACCCACCGCACGTCCAGTACCAAAGGGGCAGGCACGTGAACCACGCGCGCACCCGCCGCATCGCGGCATCATTCGAGGACCTCGTCGGCGGCACACCGCTGTTCCGGCTCCAGCTCGACGGCCTGCCCGAAACGGCCCAGGTCCTCGCCAAACTGGAAGCGGCCAACCCGCTGTCCAGCGTCAAGGACCGGGCCGCCCTCTTCATGATGAGAGCCGCCGAGGAGTCCGGTGCCCTCCAGCCGGGCGCCACCGTCATCGAGTCCACCTCGGGCAACACCGGCATCGCCCTCGCGGCCCTCGCCGCCGCCCGCGGCTACCGCTGCCTGATCGTGCTCCCCTCCAACGCCTCCCGCGAACGCGTGCTGACGCTGCGCATGCTGGGGGCGGAGGTGGAGTTCACCGACCACACCCTCGGCTTCCCCGCCTGCGTCGAGCGCGCCGAGCAGCTGCACGCCGGCATGCCGGGCTCCTGGTACGCGCGCCAGCACCAGAACCCCGACAACGTCCGCGCCCACTACGAGACCACCGGCCCCGAGATCTGGTACGACACCGACGGCCGCGTCGACTACCTGGTCTGCGGGATCGGCACCGGAGGCACCCTGTCCGGCACCGCCCGCTACCTGCGCGAGCGCAACCCGGACCTGAAGGTGGTCGCCGTCGAGCCCGCCGGTTCGGCGCTGCTCTCCGGCGGACAGCCCGGACCGCACGCCATCCCCGGCCTCATCGGAGGCTTCCTCGCCCCCGTCACCGACATCCACCTCATCGACGAGGTGATCACCGTCCAGGACGCCGACGCGGCCGCCACCACGCGCGCCATCGCCGCCCGCTCCGGTCTCCTCGTCGGGATCTCCGCGGGCGCCGCCGCGTACGGCTGCCTCGAACTCGCCCGCCGCCACGACCTGTCGGACGCGGTCGTCGCGACCGTCTTCCCCGACAGCGGCGAGCGCTACCTCAGCTGGTGGCCGCAGGAGGACACCGCCGGCCGGGGGTGACCCCGCCCCCGCCCCGTCCCACCCCCCGTTCCCACCCGAGTACGAGCCAGAAGAATTCCCTGCGGCCGCAGGGGGAGAAGAGAGCTGATGAACCCCGAGCGCACCCTGCTGCTGGTCGGTGCGACCGACGAGACCGTACGAAAGGCCCACGACCTGGGACTGAGCGTGCTGCTGCTCCAGCACCCCACCAAGGTCAGCGAGGAGCAGAACCGGCTCGCCGCGGCCGTCGAGGTCGTGGACTTCACGGAGTGGGAGCAGATCGAACCCCTCGTCCGGGCCTGGCACGAGAGCCCCGGCTTCGCCGCGGCCGTCTCCCTGACCGAGCCGGGGCTGGAGAACGCGGGCCGGATCAACGACCTGTACGGGCTCGGGGGGACCGGCTACGAGGTCACCGCCCGCATCCGGGACAAGGCCGCCATGCGGCGCTACGTCGCCGAGCACGACCCCGAACACGCGGTGGGCGCCCGGTCCCTGAAGACCCGTGAGGACCTGGACGCCTTCGGGGCCGACTACGGCTTCCCCTTCATCGTCAAGCCCGTCGACGCCACCGCCAGCATCGGCGTCATGCGCGTCGAGGGGCCCGGGGACGCCGACCGGGTGTGGGCCGAGGTCAGCCGGCTCTCCGGCACCCGCACCGACCGGGTCTCCTCGCTGTTCGTCCTGAAGGACTTCCTGATGGAGGAGTTCCTCGACGGACCCGAGTTCAGCGTCGAGTCCTTCAGCTTCGGCGGCCGCCACGTCATCGTCACCGTCACCGAGAAGTTCACCTCCGACGGCCACTTCGCCGAGCTCGGCCACGCCGTCCCCGCCCGGCTGTCCGACGCCGACGAAGAGGCGATACGCGAGGGCATACGCGGCTTCCTCGACGTGATGGGCCTGCGCGACGGCGTCTGCCACACCGAGGTCCGCCTCACCGCCAAGGGCCCGCGCGTCATCGAGGGCCACAACCGGATCGGCGGCGACTCCATCCCCGAACTGGTGCGCAGCGCCTTCGGCGTCGACCTGGTCACCCTCGCCGTCGGCGCCCCCTTCGGCCTGGTCGAGGAGCTCCCCGACCGGCCCCGGGCGCACGGCGGCGCCAGCGTCCGCGCGCTGATCGGCACCCCCGGCACCCGGGTCGAGTCCATCGCCGGGATCGAGGAGGCGCGCGCCGCGGAGGGCGTCATCTCCGTCACCCCCAGCGCCAAGCCCGGCGACGAGGTGCGCGTCCTGCAGGACAACTGGGACCGCCTCGGCCTGATCGCCGTCGCCGCCGAGGACACCTCCGCGGCCATCCGCCGCGGCGCCGAGGTGATCCGCGAGCACATCCGCATCACCCTCACCGGACCGGACGGCGAGACCGTCCTCGCGCAGCCGTCCGAGATCGCCCCGCGCGAGAACCTGCTGATCCTGCACCGCAACCCGCTGGAGCCGTTCCCGTACCGCTCCTGGCTGCCCGGCCACACCGGCGACATCGTCGTCCTCGCCGCCCGCGACAAGATCGAGCTCGCGGGCGAGAAGGTGCCGGACGGCGACCTCGGCTACACCCGCCTGGAGATCTTCGACGACTTCGACGCGGAGGAGGTCGACGCCCGCGCGGCCGCGCTCATCGCCGAGCACGGCATCACCGGCGTGACCGCCCTGCACGAGGCCGACATGCTGCGCGCCGCCCGGCTGCGCGAGCGCTTCGGACTGCGCGGTGCCTGGCACGACGACGTGGTGCCGTTCCGCGACAAGGCGCTGATGAAGACCCGCGCGCAGGCGTCCGGCATCGACGTCGCGGCCTGGGTGCAGGCCCGCACCGCCGGCCAGGCGCGCGAGTTCGCCGCGGCCGAGGGCTTCCCCGTCGTCTTCAAGGAGCGCAGCGGATTCAACGCGATCGGCCTGCGCATCCTGCACGACGAGGCCTCCTTCGAGGAGTGCCTGACGGAGGTGTACGCCGGCGGCGAGCGCGACGACGTCCTGCTGGAGGACTTCGTCCCCGGCCGCATGTGCCACGTCGACGGCGTGGTGCGCGACGGCCGGGTCGCGATGGCCTGGCCCTCGCAGTACCAGTACGACCTCTCCTCCTTCGCCGCCGACCCGGGCCCGCGCATCGACCTCACCCTCGACGAGGACGACCCGGTCACCGCGCGCCTGCTCGACCTCGCCGAGCGGGTCCTGGCCTCGCTGGCCCCCGAGGGCTCCCGGCTGCGCGACCACGCCTTCCACATGGAGGTCTTCCACACCCCGGACGACCGCCTCGTCCTGTGCGAGATCGCCTGCCGCCCCGGCGGCGCCAAGATCCGCGAGGTGTTCCACAGCCTGTTCGGCGTCCACCTCGGCGGGTACGCCGTCCGCGCCGACGCGGGCCACGAGCTCCAGCCCGAGGTGCGCCGGGGCGACGACCCGGCCGGGCTGCCCAGGCCGCGCCACATGGCGGGGCAGCTGCTCATGATGAAGCGGCCCGGGCTGGTGCGCGAGCTGCCCGGGGTCCCCGGCCACGACTGGCTCGACGGGTTCTGGCTCTACGCCGAGGAGGGCCAGGTCATCGCCCCGGCCTCCGGCTCCTCCGACTTCCTCGCGGCCGCGGTGGGCACCGGCCCGACCCGCGCGGAGGTCGAGCGCAGGCTGCGCGAGCTCGGCGAGTGGGTGCGCGAACACAGTGTGATCGGCGACGCGTCATGAAGGGGGCCCGCCTGTCCGCGAAGACGCGGTACATGCTGGGGATGGTCGTCGACGCCACCGGCGCCGGCATGTACCTGCCCCTGTCGCTGCTCTACTTCCACCACGTGACGGGGCTGCCGCTCACCCAGGTGGGCACCCTGATGACGGCCGCCGCCGTGATCGGCCTGGTCAGCAACCCGGCGGCCGGCGTCCTCATCGACCGGTTCGGGGCCAAGGCCGTCGTCACCGGCGGGTACCTGCTGCGGGCCGCGGGCTTCTGCACGTACCCGCTGGTGGACAACGGCTACACGATGTTCGCCGTGCTCCTGCTGGTCGCGCTGGGCGACATCTCGTACCCGCCCGCGATCCAGTCGTTCATCGCCGAGTTCGTCCAGGGCACGGAGCGGGACAAGCTGCTCGCCGCGCAGCGCAGCCTGCGCAACGCCGGTCTGGGCGTGGGCGGTCTGGTGGCCGGCGGGGTCCTGGCCCTGGGCAGCGACGCGTTCTACTACGTGATCGTGATCGGCACCGCCGCCGGGTACCTGCTGGCGGCCGCCTGCTTCGGCTCGATCCCGATCGCGAAGTCGGCCGCCCCGGCCGCCCGCACCTCCCGCAAGGGCGGCTACCGGCTGGTGGCCCGCAACCGGCCGTTCCTCGCCCTGACCCTGCTCAACGTGCCGACGGCGTTCGGCTACACGGTGCTCGCCATCGGCATCCCCGCCTACGTCACCCAGGACCTGGGCGCGTCCACCTCGCTCGTGGGCGTCCTGTACGCCGTCAACACGGTCGGGATCGCGCTGCTCCAGATCCCGGTCACCCGGGCGCTCGTCGCCTACCGCCGCACGCGAGCGGTGGCCCTGGGCGCGGCCGTGTTCGCCTCGTCGTTCCTGGTGTTCGCCGTGCTCGCCGCGGTGGGCGACAAGACCGCCATCCTGATCGGCATCTTCGCCGCGACGGCCCTGTTCACGGCCGGCGAGCTGATGCACGGGGCGACGGCGTCGGCCCTGTGCGCGCAGGCCGCGCCAGAGGAGACGCGGGGCCGCCACCTCGCCGTGTACCAGCTCTCCTGGGCGGTGCCCAGCGCCCTGGCCCCGGCCGTCCTGACCGCCCTGCTCACCCTGTCGCCGCTGGCGATGTGGCTGGTCCTCGCGGCGGGCGCGACGGTCTCGGCCCTGGGCGTCCTGCGCCTGGAGCCGAGGCTGCCGCAGGAGGCGGTCCACCCGCGGCCGCGTCCGGTGCCGGAGGGCAGGGGCCTGCCCGCCGAGCCCGCGGCGGCCTGACCGCCCGGGGCGCGCCGCCCCCGTACGGAGCCCCCCGCCCGGACCGCGTCACCGCGGCCCGGGCGGGGGGCTCGTGCGCGGCCGGGGGACTCAGGAGGGGGTGCCCACCGGCATCGTCCCCATCGGCACGGTGCCCCTGGGGGCCGGGGTGCCCGAGGGCTCCGGGTGCGCGGACGGCCCCGGGGTGGCGGCGCCGGTGCCGGCGGGGCTGGGCGTCGCCGCGCCGGCGGGGGCGCCCGTCAGGACCTCCACCTCGCCGGTGTCGAGGGAGTAGTAGCCGCCGACGACCACGAGCGACCCCTTCCTGACCAGGGGCGCCAGATCCGCGTTGGCGCGCAGGTCGTCGGCGGTCAGCTTGATCTGGGCGCGGATCATCCGGTCGACCGGGTCGCCGGTGCCGCCCTCCTTCGCCACCTGGAGGTACGCGGGCTTCAGGGCCTGCTGGACCGCCCGGAGGTTGCCCGGCAGGTCCTTCCCGTCGCGCAGGGCCTTGTACGCGGCCTCGATGGCGCCGCAGCGCTGGTGCCCGAGCACGAACACCAGCGGGGTGCCGCCGGTCACCGGCCCGTACTCGACGGAGCCGGTCACCACCGGGCCGACCGCCTGACCGCCGGTGCGCAGTACGTACAGGTCGCCGAGCCCGGTGTCGAACACCAGCTCGGGCGCCACCCGGGAGTCGATGCAGGAGAGCACCACCCCGAACGGCTCCTGGCTGTGCGCGACCAGCTCACGCCGCGTGGGGTCGCGGTCGGGGTGCTGGAGCGAGCCCTCCACCCAGCGCCTGTTGCCCTCCATCAGCCGGGCGAAGGCCGCGTCCGGCGTGGCCGGCGTGGCCGGCGTCGCGTTCGGCGCGGCGGCCTCGGGCCGTGCCGCCGTACCCGCGACCCGCGGGGTGCCGGCGGCCGTGCACGCCGAGAGCGCGCCCACCAGGGCGGCGAGGCCGCCCGCGAGCAGCGCCCTGCGGCGCGGTGGTCCTGTGCTGTCCATCGCACGTTCCTCCGATTCGTCGTGACCCTGGCGACTATCGGACGGAGGGCGGCCGGCAGCGGCGCAGGCGCGAGCGGCGGGAGCCCGCGTTCCCGCCGTCGGCGCACAGCGTCAGGGGTCAGGAATCGGGCAGCCGGCGCGCCGCGGTGGGGTGGGCGAGGGCCTGCTGGCCGCCGGAGGCGAGCATGCGCACCTCGTCCCGGTCGCTGATCTCCGCGCGGACGATGCCGGAGGCGTCGGCGTAGACCGGGTGGCCGCCCGGGCCGGACAGCTCCGTGCGCTCCACGACCACGGTGTCCAGGCCCGTCCCGTCGGCGCCGGGAAAGGTCAGCTCGTACCGTCGGACGCTCATGAGTCCATCGTGGGCGGTACCCCGCCGGACCGCCCTTCGGCTTTACCCCGGCTTTGCGAATGCCCCCGGCCCCGCGGAAGCTGCCCCAGGCAGGCCAGGGCCGCCGACGACAGGGCCTCCACCCCGGCCGGGAGGGCCGTGCGGACGTCCGGGGCGAAGTCCGGGGCGTGGTTGGCGGGGAGGCCCGCAAGCTTCGCCGCCGCGCCCTCCCCGGGCGCCGCCGCCCACGCGGCCGGCCCGATCACCCCCAGCATCCAGTACGCCAGCCGCACCCCCCGCGCCCCGTGCAGGGACCGCCCCGCGTCGCCGAACAGCCCGAAGTCCTCCGTGGCCAGCGACGGCGGCCACATCGCCACCCGCTCCGCCCCCAGCCGCGCCGTGTGCGCCGCCCGCACCGCGGCCGTGGTGGCCGGATCGGGGTGCGTGACGGGCGAGGAGCCCTCGCGGACGATCTCCGGCTCCCGGGGACAGCCCGACGCGGCGCACTCGGCGCGCACGATCCGCTCGACCGCCTCCGCCGCCCGGGCGAGCGCCGCCTCCCCGGCCGCCCGTACGGTGATGCCCAGCTCCGCCCGGTCGGGGACCACGTTGGGCCGCTCGCCGGCCCGCAGCGAGCCCACCGTCACCGCCACTTGCTCCGACGGCGCGGCCTCCCGGGCCACCACCGTCTGCAGCCGCGTCACCACGTGCGCCGCCGTCACCACCGGGTCCACCGTCAGGTGCGGGGCGCCCGCGTGCCCGCCGCGCCCGTGCACCACGACCCGGAAGGTCACGCTGCCGGCGGTCATCGGCCCGTACCCGTGGGCGACCATCCCGGCGGGCAGCGGGGCGGCGTGCTGCGCGAGCACCACGTCCGGGCGGCCCACCCGCTCGTACAGCCCGTCGGCGAGCATCGCCCGCGCCCCCTCCAGGGTCTCCTCCGCCGGCTGTCCCACCACCACCAGCGTGCCCCGCCAGGCCCCGTCGGAGGCCCCCGCGAGCAGCGAGGCGGTGCCGGCGGCCGCCGCCAGGTGCAGGTCGTGCCCGCAGGCGTGCGCCGCCGGGCCCTCGCTCGCGTACGGCAGCCCCGTGGTCTCCCGCACCGGCAGCGCGTCCAGCTCGGCGCGCAGCACCACCGTCGGCCCCTCGCCCCGGCGCAGCACCCCGGCCACCCCGTGCCCGCCGATCCCGCGCGCCGTCGCGTACCCCGCGGACTCCAGCCAGTCCGCGAACCGGGCGGCCGTGCGCTCCTCCCGGCCCGACAGCTCGGGATGCCGGTGCAGGTCCAGATACAGCGTCGTCAACGGCCGCAGCAGCGGCCGGAGTCCGGGGAGCGCGGGCGCGGATGCGGTCATGCCGACCATGCTCGGCCACCGGCCCCGGGCGGGACTGTCAAGGCGCTGACACTTCCTGTCAGGGGAGTGTCAGGAGATGAACAGGTGACGTGAAGGCGGCACGGGTTCTCCTGGAAGGGCCCCAAGGGAAACCAACCGAAGGAGAGTCCCATGGAGAAGTCGCCGCTCGCCTCGCTCGCCGACGAGATCCTGGAGCTGGAGTCGGAGACCTTCGAGATCTCGGACTACTCGGACGCCAGCGAGGTCGTGCTCGCCGGCTCCACGAGCTGCAGCTCCACCTCGACCTGTTCCTCCACCACCAGCACCACCTCCTGCAGCGCCTGACACCCCCGGCGCCGCACCCGCAGACACCGGATGCCCCGGACCCCGCAGGAAGGGGTCCGGGGCATCCGGCGTGGCACGCGAGCGGCGGCGCGAAGGGCCCCGGGGCGGTCCCCGGGGCCCCGCACGGTCAGGGGAACGGGTGCGGCACCAGACGGACCTCCGCGTCCGTCAGCGGGGCGTCGCGCAGCCCCGCCCGCATCGCGGCCGTCCGCAGCCGCGGCATGTACGGGGCCCGCTGGCGCGACCAGCCGAAGTCGATCGGCAGCAGCCCCGGCACCACGGCGCACACCGTGCTCAGCCCCATCCGGCGCTGCTCCGGCGTGGTCTGGTCGACGACGACCACGTCGTGCCCGGCGTCCGTCAACTCCCGTACGCACAGCAGCAGGTCGTCCCGCAGGTCGCCGGTCCGCGGCCGCCCGCCGGACTCCCAGCCCGCGTACAGCTCCGCCATCGAGCGCACGCCGAGCGGCTCCCGGTAGCCGCGCACGTGCGGGGCCATCGCCGGCAGCCCGTACAGCTGGGCGTGGTCCTTCAGGTGCAGCACCTTGCGGAAGTCCCGGCTCATCGCCTCCAGTTCGCCGCGCCGCTCGGCCACCTGCCGGGGCAGGTGCGGGATGTAGGTGAGCACCTCCGACAGCGCCGCCTCCACCGCCGACGCCGGATCCAGCGCCGCGCCCGCGCCGAACGAGTACAGCCCCGGCCCGCCGTCCCGGCGCACGGCCAGCCCCGTCACCACCGGCACCGCCAGGTCGATCCGGTTGTCGAAGGCGTGCACGTCGTACCCCTGCAACGCCGCCCGGTCCACCATCATCCGCACCGCCGGACCCGGTACCGAGTCCAGGTCGATCTCCGTCAGCCGCTGCCCCCCGTACCAGGCGAGCAGGAACGCGTCCCGCTCGATCAGCTCGAGCAGCGCCCCGAGCAGTGCCTCCTCCGGGCAGCCGCCGATGGCGCAGCCGTTGGAGCACTCGAAGACGAAGTTGTCGGCGGCCAGGCCCGCGCTGTAGTACGCCAGCCGGGCCGGCACCAGCACCGGCCGGTCGTCGCGCAGCGAGTGCCCGTACACCCAGGGGATGGGCCGCTCCGGGTCGAAGGGCGACACCAGCGGGTCGTCCCGGTAGGTCTCCGGCGGATAGAACCCGCACTCCGCCGGGTCCAGGGCCCGGTCGCCCAGCTCCGCGTACGAGGCGGTGAGCGCCTCCGTGCCGGTGCGCCGGTGGGTGCCCGCGTACCGCTCCAGCCCCTCCAGGAACGCCAGGTCCCGGCTGGCGGAGAAGCTGTTGGCCTGCCCGCTCCAGGTGACGTCCGTCAGCCCCGCGTAGCCGCGCATGAAGACGCTGCCCGCGACTGGGGCGGTGGTCGGCGAGGTCACGTTGATCCACGTGCCCCCGCCCAGCACCCCGGTCACCGGATTGGCCAGCGCCTCCCGCGGCACCGGGTACGAGGACGCCTTCCGCAGCCGCTGCGCGTCCGGGTCCGGCTTGGGCCGGGACGCGGGAGTGAAGGGAGCCGGCGCGGCGGCGGCGCGCGGCCCGCAGTCGGGGCACAGCGGGTCGGCGGCCAGCGGGTACGTGCGCACCTGGAGGGTCTCCAGGTCCAGCCGGGACACCTGGGGCAGCGCCCGGTCGGCAGCCACCGCGCCCGGGGCCCGCGCCTCGCCGCCCGCCACGGCGGCGTGCAGCGCCACGACCGCGTCCCGTACGTACGGCGACAGCCGCGGCCACCGGGCCGAGACGGGGGTGCGCGGCCCGGTCCCGGTCTCCAGCGCGTCCCGTTCGCTCCTGCTGCGCAGCCGCTGCCAGCGCATCGCCAGGCACTGCCCGCAGGCGGGGGCGGTGCCGTCCCCGCCCCAGGGCCCCACCAGCACCGCCTGCGCGCCCAGGTGGACGGTGGCGGCCGGGCGGACCCCGGCGAACGGGTCGCCGGTACGCGGCCCGAGGGCGTCGTGCACCCCGAGCGTGACCACGTACGGCGCCGCCGCGCCCGGGGCGGCGGCAGAGGCCAGGGCCCGCTCCAGCCGGCGGCGGGCCTCCTCCAGCGCGGTGCCGTCGGGGGCCGCGGCCGCCCGTACGGTCTCCGTCGCGGTGCCGGTCATGACTGGTCGCTCCAGCGGAAGGTCTTCAGCCCGATCGCGCCGAACAGGAGGGCGAAGCCGGCCAGCGCCGCGCAGCCGATCCCGATCGAGGCGAGGGAGCCGGTGCCGGTGAGGGCCCCGGAGGCGGCGTCGTTGAGGTAGCGCAGCGGCAGCACCCGCGAGACCGTGCGCAGCCAGGACGGCATCATGTCGAGCGGCAGGAAGGAGCCCGACAGGAACGCCATCGGCACCATCATGCAGTTGGCGATGGCGGCGACGGCCTCGGGAGTCCGCGCGTAGTTGCCGACGATCACCCCGATGGCCATGAAGGCGGTGATGCCGAGGACCAGCGCGGGCAGCACCAGCGGCCACCGCCCGTCCAGTTCCAGCCCGAAGCCGGGCAGCATGGCGACCGCGACGAACACCGCGGCCTGCACCACGCCGACCACCAGCGCCAGTACGTAGCGGGAGGCCAGCACCGTCGTCAGCGGCGTCGGGCTGAGCCGGATCAGCCGCAGCAGGTCGTCGCGGCGCCACTGCATCAGCGTGAACGCGATTCCGAACACGGCGGCGTTGGCGACGCCCCAGGACATCACGCCGGGCGCGATGTACGAGATGTACGGGCGGCCGCTCTGCTCCACGTCCTGCCCGCTGAAGATCAGGCCGAAGACGACGAGGAACAGCAGCGGGAAGGCGAAGGTGAAGAACAGGGTGGCCTTGTCCCGGACCTGGGCCCGGTAGCCGGCTGCGGTCAGTGCCGTGTAGGCGCTCATGCGCGGGACTCCAGGGTGTGTGCGGGCGTGCCCTCGGCGGGGGAGCCCTCGGCGGGGGAGCCGCCTGCGGCGGGGGAGGAGCCGCCGGCCGCGGCGTTGCCGGTCAGCTCCAGGTAGACGTCCTCCAGGGTGGCCGTACGGGTGATCACCCCGTCGAGCCCGGTGAGCGCGTCGACGGCCTGGAGCACCTTGCCGGGGACCGACGTCTCCAGCACCAGCGAGCCGCCCTGCTCGCCGACCCGGTCCACGCCGTCCAGCACGGCGGCATCGGCCGGTGTGATCCGTCCCTCGGGGACCAGCAGCCGGGTCCGGGCCCCGGCGGAGGTGATCAGCCGGTGCGGGGAGTCCAGCGCGGCGATCCGGCCGCCGACGAGGATGGCCACCCGGTCGCACAGGGCCTCCGCCTCGTCGAGGTGGTGGGTGGTGTAGACGATGGTGCGGCCCTCGCCCTTCAGGGCGCGCAGCACCTGCCACAGGTCCCGGCGGGCCTGCGGGTCCAGCGCGGCGGTCGGCTCGTCGAGGAAGATCAGCTCGGGGTCGTGGACCAGCGCGGAGGCGATGGCGAGCCGCTGCCGCTGGCCCCCGGACAGGTTCTCCACGAGCACGTCGCGCTGCTCGGTCAGCCCGACCAGCGCCAGCGAGCGGTCCGCGGCGGCCGCGTCCTTGCGGTACAGCCCGGCGACGGTGACGAGGTGCTCGCGCGCGGTCTGCCGGACGAAGAACGCCGAGGCCTGGGTCTGGACGCCGATCCGGGGCAGCAGCGCCGTGTTGCGCGGCCAGGGGGCGTGCCCGAGGACCTCGACGGTGCCCGAGTCGGCCTGGCGCAGGCCCTCGACGATCTCGATGAAGGTGGTCTTGCCCGCCCCGTTGGGGCCGAGGAGTCCGAAGAACTCGCCGCGGCGCACGTCGAGGGAGAGCCCGTCCACGGCCTGGCGGTCCCCGTAGCGCTTGCGGACCTCCCGGACGGCGACGGCGACGGGCGCGTCGGGCGGCGGAGTGCGGTCAGTTGTCATGGGCGTGCGGTTCCCTCGGTGTCGGAATCGGATGGGGGACGGAGATGGGGCCGGGGGTGTCAGACGGTGAGTACGACGGCGGCCGCGAGCCCCGCGGCCAGCAGCAGGACCAGCACGGCCGAGCCGATCCCGTAACCGAGGTACAGCCGCCGGGCCCGTACCGGGTAGGCGGCCGCGGCGGCCTTGTCCCGCATCCGCAGCCGCAGGTACGCCGAGCTGGCGGGCGCCAGCCGGGTCACGCGCAGCGCGTGCCCGAGCAGGGTGTAGCCGTCGAGCGGCGGCAGCGGGACGAGGTTGACCAGGGCCTGCGCGCTGCCGAGGAGCAGCAGCGCGCCGAGCACCCGGCGGGTGGGGTCGCCCGCGGGGAGCGCCGCCCACCAGGCGCAGAACGGCAGCAGGAACAGCAGGTTGGCGAAGGCGCCCGCGCCGGCCACGGCCAGCTGGTCGCGGCGGCGCGGCAGGTAGCGGTAGTTGTCGACCCGGCAGTACATGATCACCATCGGCAGCCGCCAGCGCAGCCCGATCTCCCCGACGGTGCCGCCGACGTGCCGGGCCGCTATCCCGTGGGCGAACTCGTGCAGGGCCGTGCTCAGCCACAGCAGCGAGGCCACGGCCAGCAGCGGCGCCGGACGCCCCAGCAGCCACCACAGGTCGCCGGACAGGATGCCCGCCGAAGCCGCCAGCCACCCCTCCATCGCCAGGAGGACCAGCAGCAGCCCGCCCAGCACCGCCGGCCGCAGCACCGGCCGCAGGACGCGGTGCAGCCGGGCCGTCGTGGCGTCGGCGTCCGCGACCAGCCGCAGGGTGCCGCGCAGCAGGGTCCCGGTCCGCTGCGGCCCGGGGCCGGCCTGCGCCTGCGGAGCCGGGCCGCCGGCCAGCAGCCGCCGGGTGCCGAGCAGCCCGAGCAGCTGCTGCCAGTTCCGCTCGCCCAGCCGCCGCCCGAAGGCACGCCCGTACGCCTCGCCGATCTCCGCCAGGCTGCGCGAGCCGTCGAGCCGCGACACGAGGAAGTACTCCTTCGGCCCGATCTCGAACGCCGCCCCGGACACCGGGTCCTTGACCAGGTGCACCACGGCCGCGCCGTTCAGCAGCGGCGGCGACAGCAGGACCCCGGCCCGCAGGGCGGGCCGGTGGCCGAGCATCTCCGGGGGCGCGGTCACGGCACGACCACCGGGCCGGTCCCCGCGCCCTCGCGCAGCACCCGGCCCAGCAGGTGGGAGAGGTAGGCCTCGTCCCGGATCGTCACGTGCAGCCGGTTGTTGGTCATGTGCATGTACGGGGACAGCAGCAGCGGCAGCGCCGCCGCCGGATCGCTCACCCGCTCGTCACGGCTCCCGTCCCAGGACCGGAACACCAGCTCCCCGGCCACCGCCAGCGCCTCCGCGCGCCGCCGCAGCTCACGGCAGTGCTCGGCCCAGCCGGCCAGGAAGCCCGGCAGCCGGCCCGTCTCCCCGGAGCCCAGCGCCTCCAGCACGGCCTCGAACCGCCGCCCGAGACCCGGGCCCGTCTGCTCGTACGTCCGGTCGTACTCGCTCGAGCCGATGAAACCGGTGCCGGGGAACGCCCGGTGCCAGAACCGGTAGTAGCTGTCCAGGTAGTCGCCGAGCTCCTCGCGGCCGGGCAGGAACACCCCGGCCATCACCATCATCAGCTGCGCCGAGGTGCCCAGCAGCACCGTCCGCAGGTGCAGGTTCATCGACCCCAGCGCCTCCGTGACGAGGTCACTGGAGTGCGCGAAGTGCCATTCCGCGAGCTCCACCCCGGCCGGACCGCCGTACTTGCCGTACTCCGGCTCGTACGGCTCCCAGGAGAAGGAGTTGTTGGGCCGCAGGTTCATCCGGCCGTCCTCGCCCATGAACGCGGCCCGGTCCCCCTCCGGGAACTCGATGTCGAACAGGGTGTTGTAGAACTCGTTGAGGAAGCCCGAGTCCACCTCGTACAGCGCCGGACGGGCCTTCAGGAACGCCGACACGGCCTCCTCGGCCCGGCGGCGCACCTCCGGCTCCGCCTGCGGGCTCACCGGCCGCAGCCGCAGCCGGACGTGCGGGCCCTCCAGCCAGTAGTTGATGAAGAAGTGCCCGGCCAGCAGCCCGTCCGCCGTCAGGGAGGCGATCAGCGGCCGCACGCACTGCACCAGCAGCGGCTGCGGGTTGGCGGCGTAGAACACGTGCATGGCCTGCCACGCGCCACGCGTCGGGGTCAGCTCAGACATGCGGGTGCGCCCTCCTCGGTCCGGACGGTCGTGGTGAAGGTCTCGACGGCGAGCTCGGCGACGTGCCCCCCGCGCGCCGAACGGACGTGCAGTCCCCCGGGATCCGGGAGCATCTCCCGGAAGACGACCCGGTGGTCCCCCTCGCGCAGCAGCGGCTCGAACGCCGCGAGGGACAACAGGCTGGAGAAGTCCACGTACTGCGGCTTCGCCCCGAGCGCGGACGGCCCCGCCGACACGGTCGCGAACACCCGCTCCGGCAGCCCGTGCGCCCGCCGCCAGCGCTGCCACTCCAGGAAGTGCCCCGCCTCCCGCGCCCCGTGCGCGGGCAGTTCGCCCGCCGTGGTCGTCCAGCTGCGCCGGCTCAGCACCAGGTCCCCGTGCACCACCCGCGGCCGCGTCGTCACCCCGGCGTGCGGGACGCCCTCCGGCACCCCCGCCCAGACGTCCAGCGGGGACATCGAGGACGGCGACAGCAGCAGCAGGGTGCGCGGTACCGCCGGCAGCGCCAGCGGCACCAGGTACCCGAGGTAGACCGGGATCACCTCCAGGCCCAGCCGCCGCGAACGCAGCACCACGCGGCCGGTGTCCGGCACGTGCTCCGCGTACAGGTCGTCCAGGCGCAGCAGCCGCTCCTCGGGCAGGGTCCCGCTCTCGCCCGGGCAGACGATCTCGTACTCGGTGAGCCGCCCGTGCAGGTTCAGGTTGGTGGTCACCGCCCCGCCCGTCACCTCGGCGAACACCGCCCCGGGCGGGGTGACCGCGGCGGCCGCCGCGCGCAGCTCGCCGTCCAGCCCGGCCGGCTCCGGGTAGAGGTGCGTGAACCGGCTGAACGGGAAGGAGAGCCCGCCGTACGAGCGGTTGAGCACGGTCAGCTCCGCGCCCGTCCGCGGGTCCCGGGCGAGCTGGAGGTGGTGGCAGCGCGGTGCGAAGCCGGGCACCACCGGCTCCAGTTCGGCCGCGACCGCCTCCACGTCCTCCCCGGACAGCCGCAGTTCGCCGCCGCCCGCGCCGTGTTCCTCGTACGCGGCCCAGTGCGCCCGCATCCGGCCGGTGAAGGCCCGCCGCGCCGCGTCCAGCGCCCGGATCCCCGGCAGGCCCAGCCAGTTCTCCTCCGGCACGTACTCGCCGCGCGCGTCGAAGGGGGTGCGGCGCGCCGTGAAGGACAGGTACTGGTCGAAGAAGTCCTCGTGGAAGTCGTGCACCAGCCCCAGCAGGTCCTCGCACCGTCCGCCCGGGCCGTAGCGGGCCGTGAAGAACCCCTCGAAGGTGATCCGCTGGGCCACCGTCAGGTCGAAGGCCGGCAGGATCCGCTCGACCGAGCGCAGCGACCCGCCGCCCGAGCCCGGCTCCGCCCAGGACGGAGGGGCCGCCGCCAGGTCGCGGCCCGCGCTGGTGTCCTCGTACACCAGCGTCTGCGGCAGCGGCGCGTCGGCCGGCGCGCCCAGCTCCTCCTGGACCCGGCGCAGCGCGGCGCGCAGGGCCGACAGCAGCTCCCGGCGCTCGGCGCGGCCGGCGAGGGGATAGCGCTCCAGCAGCCGGGCGGGCTCCTCCAGGAGCGCGGCCAGCTCGTCGGCCCAGGCCCGCTCCAGGCCGGACAGGGCCCGCTGGAAGGACCGTACGGGGTCCCCGCTGTGCACCTCGGTGTCCAGGCACGGGACGCGGACCATGCCGAGCTGGAGGAGGGCCCCGATGTACGCCTCGCACTCCTCGGGGGCCGCGTCGTGCTCGGCGGCCAGCCAGTCGGCCAGCTCGTGGTGGCGCAGCTCGGGCTCGCCGCCGCCGGCCCGTTCCGCCCGCTCGGCGAAGAGGGCGAGCAGCCGGTCCAGGGTGCCGCTGCGGCGCAGGAAGAACAGCCGGTCCTTGACCGCGTCGAAGGTGACGGCGGCCGAGTCGTCGCCGGCCGTCACCGAGCGCCGCACGTACCGGATCCGGTCGTCCTCCCGGCCCCAGCCCGGCGCCGGGCGCAGCGGCAGGTCCCGGCGGCGCACCGGGTCGGCGAGGACCAGCTCGGCGAGGCGCGCCAGCACCACCACGTTCAGCCGGACGTGGCTGCTCCAGGCGTCCTCCACCCGGATGCCGTCCGCCCCCGCCCCGGGGGTGAACCGGCCCGTCGCCACCCCGGTGAAGGTGCTGAAGGGGCTGGTCTTGCAGGCGGTGCGGTAGAGGTACGAGAGCACCGAGCGCTCGGCCTTGCGCGCCCGTCCCCCCGGCTCCCCGCCCCCGGCGGTCGCCGCCAGGTACGCGTCGAGCTGCCCCTCCAGCACGGGCGAGGCCAGCAGCAGCCCGTGCCGCAGCCGGTCGTCCTCCAGCAGCCCGCGCAGCGCGGCCCGCCCCCGGCCCAGATCGGCGGCGAGCAGCGGCTCCCCCTCGGCGAGCAGCTTCTCCAGCTCACGGGTCCGCTCCAGCCAGAGCGCCAGCCGCTCGCCCGCCTCCTCGCCCAGGCCCGCCACCGCCCGCAGGGCGGACCCGGGATCGGCGGGCACGCGGCCGTTGTGGATCCGGCGGCGCAGGCCCAGCAGTTCGCGCCGGAGCGCCGCGCCCGGCCCGCCCGGCTCCGGGTCGGTCGCGCCGACCGCCCGGTGCAGCACCTCGCTCAGCCACTGCGCGTCCGCCCGCAGCGCTTCCTCGGCCGCGAGCACGTCGGCCGCCCAGCGCCCGGTGTCCGCGCAGCGCAGCGCGTCGGCCGCGGCCAGCGGCAGGCCGGCGACGCGCAGCATGAAGCGCTCGCCGGTGTGCCATCCGGTGGTGGTGTCCATCCTGTGTCCCCTGCGTCTCTCGTGGCCCGGTCAGGCGATCTCGTGGCGGAAGTCGGCGGGCCGCGGCCGTTCGTGACCGAGCAGCATGATCAGCAGCGGCGCCTCGTCGGTGTCCGCCAGCCCCAGCCGCTCGGCGTACGAGACGTTGTCGAAGCCCAGCGCCACGCCCGCGCCGAGCCCGTGCGCGGCGGCGGTGGTGTAGAAGCTCTGCGCTATCGCCCCGACGGCCGCCCCCATCAGGCGGTAGCCGCGGTCGCCGACCGCGTCGAGGACGGCGGCGGTCCGCACGGTCGGCACCAGGACGGCGCCCGCCTGCTCCAGGTTGTAGTTGGACAGGAAGTAGTTGGCCTGGAGGAACGGCCCCGGCGGACCCGGTACCACGAGCCGCAGCGCGTGCGCCTCGGCGTCGTAGGCGTAGCTGCCCGGCTCGATCCCCTCGACGTGGTTGACGAAGGCGTACAGGGAGGTCAGCGGCGGCCCGTCGGGCCGCTCCGCCTCACTGCCGGGCCGGGTCGCCGCGCACTCCGCGAGCGCCGCCGCCAGCTGCTCCGCCGTCACCGCCCGGGTGGCGTCGAACCGGCCGAAGCTGCTGCGCCGGGCCCGCAGCGCGGCCGTCTCCCCCATCGGGGGCGCCGGCGGGGCGGGCAGCGGGACGGGCTCCCCGCCCCGCGGCGGGTACGCGGCGGCCGCGTCCAGCGCGCCGGGCGCCGGACGGTCACCGGCCCGGCCGAGGGTGGCCGCGTGGATCCGCTCCAGCGTCTCGAAGGCCAGCACGGTGCGGGACCGCTCCGCGTCCCGGTGCCGCACGCCGGCGCCCGTCGACGGCGCCCCCGCGGCGGCGCCGGCGGCACCGCCCTCCCACTCCAGGGGGATCACCGCGAAGACGCCCTCCTCCCCGGCGGTCACGCCGAGCAGCCGGGCGAGGCGCTCCTCGTCGAACCAGAGCACGGGCGCGATCCGCAGCCCGTACGCCCGGGCCCACAGCCGCCAGGTCTGCACCAGCGCGCCCACGTCCATGCTGACCGCGTGGAAGGAGAAGCTGTTGTACTTGAAGGAGTTCTGCCAGTACTTGACGCTCAGCACCAGGTACTGCGACGAGCCCTCGCCCGGGCCGAGCCCCAGCGTCTGACGCACGTCACCGGTGACGTCGCCGGCCAGCAGCCGGCGCAGCCCGTGCTGGTGCGGGGCGTAGTGGTACAGGCCCGGGGCGAGCGGACCGCCCGCGCCGGCCGCCCAGTACACGCCGACCGGGTAGAGCCCGCCGCCCGAGGCGGTGCCCCGCGACCAGTTGGCCTGCGTGTAGTGGGGGAGCGCCGCCAGATCGGTGTTGGCCTGCACGCCCAGGCGCCGGCCGGTCAGGCCGTACGACTCCTGGAGCATCCCGGACAGCAGCGGCAGGTCGAACCCCGGTGCGGGGCGCGGCCCGCCGGCCGCCGGATCCGGCAGCGGCAGGGTCTCCGCGCCGGGGTAGTACTTCGCCTTGCGGGGGCGGTCGGCCCAGTCGGGCACGAAGTCGACGGGCTCCATGGGCACCCGGCCCCGGTACAGGATGGCGCTGGCGTAGTCATGGGCGTAGCCCACGGGTCCTCCTCGGTTCGTGCGGCCGTGCCGCCGCTCGGCGGCCGGCGGCCGGTTCAGGGGAAGGGGTGCGGGGCCGGATTGAGGTCGGCCGGCTCCAGGTCGCGCCCGCGCAGCCCCGCCTCGCGCAGGGCGGTGCGCATGCGCGGCATGCCCAGGGCGCGCTGCCGCGACCAGCCGAAGTCGATCGGCAGCAGCCCCGGCACCAGCACGCTCACGGTGTGCAGGCCCAGCGCCCGCTGCTCCGGCAGGGTCTGGTCGACCACCACCACGTCGAACCCGCCGGCGGCGACGGCCTCCACGCACCGCGCCAGGTCCACGGCCACGTCGTCCGACACCCCCTCGGGGCCCAGCAGCGAGGACACCGGCCGCAGCGGACCCCGCGAGGGCCCGCGGAGCAGGAAGTCCGCGTGGCGGCCCATCTCCGGCACCCCGTACACCAGCGGGTGGTCGTGCAGCGCGGTGACCAGGTCGAAGTCGGCCGCCATCGCGCGCAGCCGCTCCTCGTCCCGCTCGGTGCGGCCGGGCAGGTTCACCGCGTCCGTGGCGATCTCGCACAGCGCCGAGTCCAGCGCCGACTCCGGGTCCAGCCCGGCCCCGGCACCGAAGCACATCCGGCCCGGGCCGCCGTCGAACCGCTCGGCGACCGCCGTCACCACCGGGATCGGGAAGCCGATCCGCGTGTCGAAGAACCGCGCCCGGTACCCGTACAGGGCCAGCCGGTCCACCATCGCCCGCGTCGAGGGCCGGGAACTGGTGGCCGGGTCGATCTCGGGCAGCGGCTGCCGCCCGTACCAGGTGAGCAGGAACGCGTCCCGCTCGACCACCTCCATCAGCCCGAAGTAGGCGGCCTCGGCCAGACTCCCGCCCGAGGCGCAGCCGTTGGAGCTCTCCTGCACGAACCGGTTCTCCAGACCCGGAGCGTGGTAGTACGTCAGCACCTCCGGAACCAGCCTCGGCTCCCGGTCGCGCAGCGACCACCCCCACACCCACGGGATCTCCCGGTCGGGGTCGAAGGGCCGCACCCGGGGGTTGTCCCGGTAGAACGCCTCGCTGTACAGGCCCACCACCCGCGGGTCGACGGCCCGCGCGCCGAAGCCGTTCAGCGAGCCGGTGACGCTGGTCGTGCGCGAGCGGGAGCGCATCCCCGCGTACCGCTCCAGCCCCTCCAGCACCCCGACGCGGGCGCTGCGGTCGAAGGAGTCGGTGTGCCCGCCCCAGAACGTCTCGCGCAGGTACTCGCCCGAGCGCATCGAGAAGCAGCCGATGGTCGCCGAGGTGGACGTCGAGGAGACGTCCTGCACCAGCGAGGGCCCCAGCGCGCCGCACAGCGGGTTCGCGAACGCCGCCACGTCGATGGCGTACGCCTCCACGGGCCGGGTACGGAACGCCCCCGGCCGGTACTTGGGCGCCGGCTCCGGATCCAGCGCCCGGGCCGCGTCCGCCTCGGGCGTCCCGCACACCGGGCACTCCGGGTCCGGCACCAGCGGGTAGCGCCGCACGCCCCCGCCGCGCAGGTCCAGCACCCACACCCCGGGGAACGCCCCGCCCGCCGCCCCGGCGGCGCCGGAGGCCGCCGAGACCACCAGCGCGGCCAGCGCGTCGGCGGCGAAGGCGTGCGCGTACGGCCAGCCGCCCGCCGCCCGGGTCCCGCCGCCCAGCTCCAGGGCGTCCCGCAGCGCGACCGACCGCACCGCCTGCCAGCGCCGCTCCAGGCACAGCGCGCACCCCGGCCCGTCCCCCGGGAGGGGGCCCACCACGGCCTGGTGCCCGTACAGCGCGACCGGCACCGCGCCCGCCGGCGCCTCCCGGTCCGCGACCCGGAGCGCGTCCCGCAGCCCCAGCGCCCGCACCGACACCGGCGGCCCGCCCAGCGCGGCCACCGCCCGCTCCAGCAGCCCCGTGAACCGCCCGGCCTCCTCGCCGAGCCCGTCCGCCACCGCGGCGGGGCCGCTACGCGTCATCGCCGGACTCCCGGACCGCCACCCGCGCGAGCAGCACCCGCACGGTGTGGATCCCCGCCCCGGCCAGGTCCGCCGACCCGGTCGGCACCGCGTACGCGTCGAGCCCCGCCCCGGCGAGCCGCTCCAGCACCCGCTCCCAGGACGTGCCGGGCTCCGTCCCCAGGGGCGCGGCCGGCTCCGCGGACACCGCCAGCGCGCGCGGGTCCAGGTCCCGCAGCAGGGGATCGCGGCCCGCGTCGGCGGAGTCCGCACCGTACTGCGCGGCGCCCAGCAGCTCCCGCAGGGCCGCCACCGCCGCCGTACGCCGGTCCAGACCCTCGCCCAGCGCCCAGCGCTCCCCGGCGCGCGCCAGCAGCACCTGCACCCCGGAGCACGCGCCCTCCCCGAGGTCCAGCAGCTCCGGCTCCAGCTCCAGCCGGTCCGCCGAGCGCAGCAGGAAGACGAGTTCGGCGTCCTCCCCGTCACGCTCCGGCAGCGGCACCCGGGCCGCCAGGTCCCCGCGCACCGCCCGCAGCAGCGCGGCGTGCCCGAGCGCCGACAGCAGCCCGGCCGCGGCGGCGTCGGCGGGGGAGGGGCCGGCGCCGGCACCCGCGCGGGTGCGCTCGAAGAGCCGCCCGGCGTTGTGCGGCCCGAACGGCCGTACCGCGCCCGCCGGGACCAGCGCGGGCTCCTTCGTCAGCAGGGACACCGCGGGCTGGTACGCGGACGCCCCGCCCGGTATCCCGGAGGCCGTCGCCAGCGCCGCCGCGGGAACGGTGCCCGGCGTTCCGCCGCCGGTCACGCCGCGGGCCGGCACCACGTGCTCCGCGTACACCAGCGCCGCCGCGTCCAGGGCCCGCATGCGCGCCCCGGCCACGTGGTGGACGTCGAACGCGGCCACGGTGCGCGTCCGCCCGTGTCCGAGGCCCAGCTCCACCACCCCGGCCTTCAGCGGGATCTGGGTCAGCTCCTCGTCCGCGTACCGGGTGAACACCCCCGCGTACGGGCGCACCAGGGCGGAGCGCCGGTTCAGCTCCTCCACCAGCGCGTCCGCCTCCCGGGCGGTCTCCAGCGTCGGCAGCTCGGGCGTGCCCGAGGTGCCGGCGGCGCTGAGGTCCAGGGGGGCGGCCTCGGTCTCGCCGGGCGCGCAGAACGGGCAGCGCGGGTGCGGCAGGAGCGGCTCGGCGGTGACGTCCAGCGAGGCCGTGTCCTGGACCAGGAGCCGTCCGGCGGTCTCGGCGGGCAGCGAGCCGGAGGCCGCGCGGAACACCTCGTACCCCAGCAGGTTGCCGATCATCGCGGCCAGCGGCCGACCCGGCACCGGGCCCTCGGCGAGGGGCGCCTCCGGCAGCGCGAGGGCGCTCCACAGCGCGGCCGCGGCCGGGCCGCCGCGCGCCGAGCCCAGCCGCAGGGCCGCGCAGGACCAGCAGCCGGCGGTGCCGTGCGCCATGAGCGGGCCGACCACCACGTCGTTCCCGTACGACCAGGCGGGCAGCAGGGTGCGTCCCTCGGGGATCCCGGCGCGCAGCAGCGGCAGCAGCCGGGCCGGGGCGGCCGCCCCGCCGGTCACCACGACGAAGTCGTACTCCGCCAGGGCGGCCCAGCCGAGCGGGTCTGCGGGCAGCGCGCGGACCTGTACCGGGCAGCCGTCGGCGACGGCCTCGGCCGCCTCGGCCAGCAGTTCCTCCGCGTCGGCGCCCGGCAGCACGCCGATGGTGGCGCAGCCGTTGCGCACCAGGCTCAGCGCGCACCAGCGGGCCACCGCGTCCTCGCCGAGGACAGCGACCCGGGTGCCGCGGAAGCGCAGGAAGCGGGCTTCGGCGTCATCGGCGTAGTGGTCGGCGTAGGCGATCTGCGGCGCGAATCTGCGCGCCACGTCCGGCGGCGGGGGCGCGGCGGCCCGGCCGGCGTCGGCCGGTTCGGCGACCGAGCGGGCGAAGTCCCGTTCGTACAGGGTCTTGACGAGTTCGCCGACCATGGCGCGCTGGGTGTCGCCCAGGCCCTGACACAGCTCGGTGACGGTGTGTTCGCCGGTCAGGTGCGGGACGATCAGCGTGGCGAACCGGTAGGCGGTGCGGGCGGTGAGGCGGAAACCCCCGTCGGAGTTGTGGAACAGCACCCCGTCGGGCGTCTCGGTGAAGAGCACGTCCCGGCGGATCCGGGGGCGTGTCGCGGCAACGTGCTGATAGCTGTCCAGGGACATGGAACACCTCTGTTTGCGGTCAGGTGGGGACGAAGACGTGAGGTGGGAAATGTCGGGGAGGCGTCAGGGGCCGCCTCAGCGGGGCAGGAGGGCCGCGGTGCCGGCCCGGTCCCGGGCCAGCCACCGCGCGTACCCGCGGAGGAAGGCGTGGATCCGGTAGGGCTCGCCGGGTGGTCCGTCCTCCAGCATCCCGGCCTCCACGAGCTGTTCGAGCACGCTCTCTTCCGCGGCTGTGGCGGGACCGGAGCCGGGCTCGAGCGAGCCCAGCAGCAGAAAGGCCTCGCGCAGTTCGGGCGGGAGCGCGCCCACGGCCCGCCCGAGGACCTCCGGCACGGACAGCCGGGGGTCCTCGGCCAGGGCCAGCCGGCCCGGCGGGTCCGCCGCCAGCCAGGCCGCGCAGTCGGCGACGGACAGTCCCGGCCGGGTCAGCAGCCGTCCGGCGGCGATCCGCAGTGCGAGCGGGAACCACCCGCACACGGCGGCCAGTTCACGCGCGGCCTGCTCCTCGGCGGCGATCCGCTCGGCTCCGACGAGCCCCGCGAGCAGGGCGTGCGCCTCGGCCGGGCAGAGCACGTCGAGCCGGTGCACGAAGCCGCCGTGCGTGGCGACCGCCGCGGCCAGGGCGCGCCGGCTGGTCACCAGGACCGTGGCGCCGGCGGTCTCCGGCAGCAGCGGCAGCACCTGGCCCGCTCCGGCCGCGTTGTCGAGGACCAGCAGCCGCCGGCCGTCGCCGCCCGGCCCGGGCAGCAGCGCCCGGGCCTCCCCGGCGTCCAGGGGGCTGCCGTCGGGCCGGGTCAGGTCGATGGCGGACACCCCGCCCGGGAAGGCCGTCCGCATCTCGTACGCGCTCTGCCTCGCGAGCGCCGACTTGCCGATCCCGGGTGCTCCGCAGACGACCAGCAGCCGGGGGCCGCGGGGGTCGGTGAGGCGGTCCGCCAGGGCGCGCAGGTCCGCACCGCGTCCGGCGAAGCCGGGCACCGGCGGTGGTCCGGCGGGCCCGGGGGCGCTGCGGTCGCGGACGGCGAGGGCGGCGTGCCGCGGGGCCCGTTCGGGCGCCAGGGGGCGGGCGGCCGGGCCGAGTTCCTCGGCCCGCAGGATCGCCATCTCCAGGCGGCGCAGGCCCGGGCCTGGGTCGACGCCGAGTTCCTCGCGCAGCCGCTCGCGCACGGCGCGGTACTCGGCCAGCGCCTCCGCCTGCCGGCCGGTGCGGTAGAGGGCCTCGACGAGCTGCTCGGTGAAGCGCTCGCGGACGGGCCGGTGGCGGGCGCCCTCGTACAGGTCGACGAGTACCTGATGGCAGTTCCCGGCGGCCAGTTCGAGGTCGCACACCCGCTCCAGGACCCGCAGCCGCTCCTGTTCGAGGGCCGGCACCGCGTCCCGCTGGAGCATGCCCGAGGCCACGTTCGACAGGGGCTGCCCCTGCCAGAGGGAGAGGGCCTCGCGCAGCCGGTACAGCTCCTCCGGGGTCCCGGAGGCCGCCCGCGCCTGCGCGGTCAGGAACCGGAACAGCGCGAGGTCGAGCGTTTCGGTGTCGTTGCGCATCCGGTAACCGCCCGGCACGGCCTCGATGGTGGTCGCGGATATTCCGTATTTCGCGAATAACCTGCGCAGCCGCAGCACACAGGTCTGGAGTGCGGCCCGGGCGGTCGCGGGAGGTTCCTCGTCCCATACGGCACGCAGCAGATAGCCGGTGGAAACCACCGTCCCGGGATGGAGCAGAAGGGCGGCGAGGAGGCTGGTCGGTTTGGATGGTTTGAGAACTACTGTCTCGGGGCCGTGCGCAATACTCAAGGGCCCCAAAAGCTGGAACCGCATTGATGGTCCCCCGTGTCGGGTCACGTGTCGCAAATGAGCGTGACGGGGGCGTCATTCCCGCGAGCCGGCGTGACGGACACGCCTCCGGAAAAGTCCGGACCAGTGCCCGCGGCCGCTCGCCGCCCCCCGTTGGGCGGTGAATAACTGGAACCCTACAGAACGGATCTTGTGAAAGTCGAGTTCGGATGTGGATCAATTCCGGCACACCCGGCCGTCTCCTCCTCTCTGTCACTCCGGGGATCCGTGGAGTTACCGGCGGTTCGGCAATTCTGTTCACAGCTAAACGAGTCGCGATAAAGGATCGCTTGAGTACGGAGGGGGCGAGCATTCCCGATCGGCTCCCGCATGGCCGGATCGGATGGCGGATTGGCGGATTCCGGATAGTGGTCCGGAACCGGAATCCGCCGTGGCAGGAGGATCGCGAGAGGACTACTCGAAGCGCGCGGTGTCGCCCGCCCCGCGGCGCAGGATCTCCGCCCCGCCGCCGGAGAAGTCGATGACGGTGGTCGGCCGGGTCCCGCAGTCACCGGAGTCGACGACGGCGTCCACCACGTGGTCGAGCCGCTCCTTGATCTCCCAGCCCTGCGTCAGCGGCTCCTCCTCGTCCGGCAGCAGCAGGGTGCTGGAGACCAGCGGCTCGCCCAGCTCCGCGAGCAGCGCCTGCGCGACGACGTGGTCCGGGATCCGGACCCCGACCGTCTTCTTCTTCGGGTGCATCAGCTGGCGCGGCACCTCCGAGGTGGCCTTCAGGATGAAGGTGTAAGCGCCCGGGGTCGCCGCCTTGACGGCCCGGAACACGTCGTTGTCCACGTACACGAACTGCCCCAGCTGGGCGAAGTTCTCGCACACGAGGGTGAAGTGGTGCTTGTCGTCGAGGTTGCGGATCGACCGGATCCGCGCGAGGCCGTCGCGGTTGCCCAGCTGACAGCCCAGCGCGAAACAGGAGTCCGTGGGGTACGCGATGAGCGCGCCGGAGCGGAGGGAGTCCGCCACGCCGGTCAGGGTGCGGCGCTGGGGATTCTCGGGGTGAACGTCGAAGTACTTCGCCATCCGCCGAGCCTACGGGACCGGACCGCCACGCTCCGGAGCTCGCACCCGGTACTCCGTCCGGGTTCACTTGCGACGCCCGTTCGGCCGCAGAGCCGAGTTTATGATCATCGGTTCGGCTTCCCGTCCCCTTTGATGCTGCCAGACGGCCGGAGGACGACTGGGAGGGCTGTGTGGCGATGTCACGGACGAAGGCGTGGACCGCGGTCACCGCGGTGACGGGGGCCGCCGCGCTGGCCCTCGCCCACGCACCCGGCGGCACGGCCGAGGCCGCACCCGCCGCCGCCCCGGAGGCCGCGGTCACCCTCCTGGTCGGCCACGCCCTGGACGGCGGGGTCCGCGCGGACGACGCCGTCTGGTGCGCCGCCGGCGCCTTCCGCGGCGGCCGCTGCGGCACCTGGCGGGAGCAGCGGGTGCTCGCCACCGCCCGGGGCGGCGCCGTCCTGTGGGACCCGGCCCTCCCGGAGGCCGGCGAACTCCCCACCGACTCGGGCTCCCCGCTGGAGATCCGCCTCGCCCGGGCGGAGGCCGGCCGCCTCACCGACGTCACCGTCACCGACGGGCACGGCCGCCACCTCGCCGGCGAACTCGGCCCCGACGGCGGGCACTGGCGCAACACCGAACCCCTGCGCGCGGGGGAGGGATACACCGTCCGCGTCGGCGCCCAGGACGGCCGCGGCGCCCCCGTCGGCGTCAGCATGGCCTTCCGCACCGCGCCGCCCGACGCGCCCGCCGACGGGAACAGGATCACCGCCGAGTTCGGCCCCGGCCCGGGCACGTACGGCGCCGGCGAGGTCGTCACCGCCGAACTCAGCCACCCCGTCCCCGCCGACGACCCCGAAGCCCGCGCCCGCGTCGAACAGGCCCTCCAGGTCACCTCCCGCCCCCGGGTGGAGGGAGCCTGGCACTGGGTCGACAGCTCGACCCTGCACTTCCGGCCCCGCACCTACTGGCCCGCCCACACCGTCGTCCGCGTCCGCAGCGGCCTCGACGGGGTCGAACTCGGCGAGCACGGCTACGGCGGCCCCTCCGAGCCCCTGGAGTTCACCGTCGCGGACCGCATCGAGGCCGTCACCGACTCCGCCGCCCACGAAATGACCGTACGCCGCAACGGACGCGTCATCAGGACCATCCCCGTCACCACCGGGAAGGCCGGCTTCCTCACCCGCAGCGGCATCAAGGTCGTCCTCGGCAAGGAGGCCAAGGTCCGCATGCGCGGCGACAGCGTCGGCATCAAGAAGGGCACCAAGGAGTTCTACGACCTCCCCGTCCTCTACGCGACCCGGGTCACCTGGAGCGGCGAGTACGTCCACGCCGCGCCCTGGTCCGTCGACTCGCAGGGCGAGGAGAACGTCAGCCACGGCTGCACCGGCATGTCCACCGAGGACGCCGCCTGGTTCTACGAGACCGTCCGCGAGGGCGACATCGTCGAGGTGGTCAACAGCGGCGGCGAGCGGATGGACCCCTTCGGCAACGGCATCGGCGACTGGAACCTGGACTGGCGCACCTGGCTCTCGGGCAGCGCCCTGACCCCGGCGGCGGCCGCCGCGGACCGCACGACGGACGCCCCCTCCCGCCTCGACCCGACGACCTGAGCGGTGTCCCGCCTCACGCCGACCCGCCCGGCCCGGTCCGCCCCCGGCCCGCGCCGGGTCCTGCTCGCGGGTTCCGCCGGGAACTTCACCGAGTGGTACGAGTTCGGCGTGTACGGGGCCTTCGCCACGGTCATCGCCGACCGGTTCTTCACCCCCGCGCACGCGGCCGGCCAGGGCGGCGCCGGCCCGCTGGTCGCCGCCTACGCCTCCTTCGCGGTGTCCTTCTTCTTCCGTCCCGCCGGAGCCGTCCTCTTCGGCCGCATCGGCGACCGCGCCGGCCGCCGCCCCGCCCTGGTCCTCGTCATCGCCCTGATGACCCTGGCCACCACCCTGATCGGGCTGCTCCCCGACCGGGACACCATCGGCGTCGCCGCGCCGTGGCTGCTCACCCTGCTCCGCGTACTGCAAGGGCTCTGCCTGGGCGGGGAGTTCGGCGGGGCCGTGGCCCTGATGACGGAATCCGCCCCGCCGGGCCGGCGGGGCCGGCACGGAGCCTGGCAGTCCTTCACCGTCGCCCTGGGCCTGCTCGCCGGCGCGGCCGTCGCCGCCCTCCTGGCCGCGCTGCTCACCCCCGCCGCCCTGCACGCCTGGGGCTGGCGCGTCCCGTTCCTGCTGGCCCTCCCGCTCGGCCTGGCCGCGTACCGCCTGCGCACGGGCCTCCCCGACGACCCGCCCCCGCCCCCGCCCGCTGCCGGGGAGCCCGGGCGGAGGGCCGTCGGGACCGTGCGGCCCGTCGGGACCGTGGAGGCCGTCGGGACCGTGCGGCCCGTCGGGACCGTGCGGGCCGTCGGGCTCGGGGTGGGGCGGCTCATGGGGTGGTCCGCAGCCGGGTACACCTTCCTCGTGGTGCTGCCCTCCTACCTCCAGGCCACCCTCGGCGCCTCCTTCCGGCAGGCCCTGACCGCGAACGCCCTCGCCAACCTCGGCTTCGCCGCCGCCATCCTGCCCGCCGGGATCCTCAGCGACCGGGTCGGCCGCCGCCCGGTCATGCTCGCCGGGGCCCTCGGCGTCACCCTCCTCGCCCTCCCGCTGTTCCACCTCCTCCAGGACCCGGCGGCCGGCGCCCCCGCCAAGGCCGCCGCCGTCCTCGGCGCGGGCGCCACCGTCGGGCTCCTCGCCGGCCCGGGGCCCGCCATGCTCGCCGAGATGTTCCCCGCCCGGGTGCGCTGCACCGGGCTCGGGCTGGCGTACGCCCTCACCGGCGCCGTGTTCTCCGGCTGCGCGGGCCTGGTCATCACCGCCCTGACCGCCGCCACGGGCGACCACGACGTCCCCGCCTACTACGCCGCCGGCACCTGCGCCCTCAGCGCCCTCGCCCTGGCCGGGCTGCGCGGCGACGACCACCGAAGGCCCCTGCGATGAGGGTGATCGGCCTGATGTCGGGCACCTCGTACGACGCCGTCGACGCGGCCGCCGCCCGCATCACCCCGGAGGACGGCGGCGAGACCCTGCGGCTGGTCCCGCTCGGACTGGTCAGCGCCCCCTACGGGACCGCACTGCGCGACGCGCTCGCGGCGGCCCTGCCGCCCGCCCCCACCACCCTGGCCGACGTCTGCCTCCTCGACACCCGCATCGGGCAGGCCTTCGCCGCCCTCGCGGCCCGCGCCGACCGCGAACTGTGCGCCGGCCGCGCCGAACTGATCGCCTCGCACGGCCAGACCGTCTACCACTGGAGCGACGCCGGCCAGGTCCACGGCACCCTCCAGCTCGGCCGCCCCGCCTGGATCGCCGAGGCCACCGGACGCCCCGTCGTCTCGGACTTCCGCCCCCGCGACATCGCGGCCGGCGGCCAGGGCGCCCCGCTCGTCGCCCTCGTCGACCTGATGCTGCTGCGCGGCCGCCCCGGCACCCCCGCCGCCCTCAACATCGGCGGCATCGCCAACCTCACCGCCCTGCCGCAGGCCGGGCCGCCCGTCGCCTTCGACACCGGCCCCGGCAACGCCCTGATGGACGCCGCCGTACGCGAACTCACCGGCGGCCGGCTCGGATACGACGAGGACGGCGCCCTCGCCGCCGCCGGCCGGGTCCACGAACCGCTCCTGCTGCGCCTGCTCGCCGAGCCCTACTACCGGCTGCCCGCGCCCAAGACCACCGGCAAGGAGCTCTTCCACCACGGCCACCTGCGCGCCGCCCTCGACGGCTGCGCCCCCCTCGCGCCGCAGGACCTCCTCGCCACCCTGGCCCGGCTCACCGCCCGGACCGTCGCCGACGCCCTGCGCCCCCTGCGCGTCACCGAGGTCGTCGTCTCCGGCGGCGGCACCCGCAACCCGGCCCTCATGGCCGTGCTCCGCGAGGAACTGCCCCCGCGCACCGCCCTGCTGGACTCGGCGGCCCTGGGACTGCCCGCCGCCGCCAAGGAGGCGTACGCCTTCGCCGTGCTCGGCTACCTCGCCCTGCACGGCCTGCCCGGCAACGCGCCCGGGTGCACGGGGGCCCGGGGGCCCCGCGTGCTCGGCTCCCTCACCCCGGGGCGCGCACCGCTGCGGCTGCCGCCCGTGCCCTCCCGGCCGCCGGTACGGATCGCCGTCGGGCCGCCACCGTGAGCCCGCCCGCCACCGTGAGCCCGCCCGACGCCGCGCGGGGCGATGGCCGCGCGCGGCCGTGCCGGCAGCAGACGGCGCTGGTCCCGGGCGGCAGCACCCGCACCCGCGGCCCCGGCCGGTCCGGCAGCAGCGCGAGCAGCGCCGGCAGGGCGGAGGCGAAGCACAACCGGCCCTCCTGCGGCTCCCAGTGGTAGTAGAGCGGGGTGCCGCCCGCCCCGGCGGCGGCCAGCACCAGCACCGGTTCGGCGCGGGCGTCGACCACGGCCGCCGCGTACGCGCCCGCGACGTGCGCCGCGAACCCCGCGCCGTCCAGCGCGAAGGCGGAGTGCGCCAGCGCCGCGTCGTTGCGGTCGGCGACCGGGAGGCCGCGGACCTCCAGCCGGGTGGCCAGGGCGAGCCTGCCCCCGATCCCGCCGTCGAGGGCCACCGCGACGCCGCCCCGGTCGAAGACCCGGCCGGACGCCAGCGCCCACCCCTCGCCGCGGCTCAGGCGGATCCCGCCGGAAGGGCCGGTGCGCAGCCGCGCTGCGGCGGCGTGCAGCCGGTGCGCCGGGAGGCCGGCGCCGTAGTGGCCGAGGAACGCGTACATGGTGATCACTTCCTTGAGACGGCCCCGCCCGGGGCGGGGAGCCCGCCGTCCCGGCCGCCCGGGACGGAGACCCGGGCGCGGTCCCGGTCGGGTACCGGGATCCGCCGGGCGGCGGGCACGAGTTCGGCGAGCGCGGCTTCCAGCTCCTCGGCGCGGACCGGCGCGAGCAGGGAGCCGTGGTGGGCGTACGGGTCTCCCAGCCCGCGCAGCAGCACCATGCGGGCCTCCTCCCGGCCCCCGGTCACGGCGGCCGCGAGGTCGCGCGGGCGGATCCCGTCGGGCAGGGTCCGGGCGGCGCCGGCGGCGGCCAGCAGCTCCTCGTGGGCCGCCTCGTCGGCGCGGCCCAGCAGGCCCCGGCGGCGGGAGACCGCGGCGGCGGCGCGCAGGCCCAGGGCGAGCGCGTCCCCGTACGGGAGGCCCGGCCCGGCGAGGCCCCGCACGGCCCTGGCGACGGGCTCGCCGTAGCGCAGGGCGGCCGCGGGGCCGCGGCCGAGCGGGTCGTGGGAGCAGAGCGCGGCCCGGGCCTCCAGGCAGAGCGAGACGTACGACGCGAGGGCCTGCGGGTCGTACCCGCCGCCGGGCCGCAGCCGGGAGGCCACCCGCCCGGCCGACGCCGGTACGACGGCCAGCACGGTGCGCAGCAGCGGCGCCAGCCCGGCGCGCAGCCGGTGCGGCGACAGCGTCGCCAGGTACTCCAGGTCGATCCGGACCAGGGCCGGCGCCGCGACGCGGCCGGCGGGCCCGGCCACCGACAGGGCCGTGTCCGTCATGGCCCGCAGCGTGGTGGGCAGCCGGACCAGGGCCGGCCGGGTGCCGTCGGGGCACCGCGCCCGGTCGGCCGCCTCGATCACGCGGCTGCCGCCGAGCGCGACGGCGAGGGCGCCGTCCGGCACCGCCAGGGGGCCGTCGCCGTCGGGCCACAGCACCCCGGTGGGCGCGGCCGCGCCCAGCAGACGCAGCAGGCGCGCCGCGTGCTCGCGCGGCAGCCCGGGGTCGGTGACCAGGGCGATCCGGCCCGGGGCGAGGTCAGACAGGGCGTGGGGGAGTCCGTCCGACGGGCCGTCGCCGCAGCGGATCTGCACGGGGACGTGCACCGGGCCGGCGAGCAGGGACCGGTCGATGCGGACGGAGGAGAGGTGTGCGGACATGCCGCTCACGATCCGGCGGCCGCCACCCCGGCGGCATGAGGCGCAGACCCCGTTCCGGTCCCTCCCGTCAGGTCCCACCCCCGCCCCGTCCGGTCCCACCCCCGCGCACGGCGCGGCCCCACCCACGGCCCGGTCACCCAGAGCGACTGATCATGACTGCTAGTGTCGATGCGTGGACGAAGAAGACCGCACCATTCCCCGGGTCTTGATCGTCGACGACCACCCCCTGTTCCGCGAGGGGCTGCGGGCCGCCCTGGAGAGCACCCGGGGCGCGGTCGTCGTCGCCGAGGCCGAGACCGGCGGCGAGGTCCCGGACGCGGTGGACCGGCACCGGCCGGACGTGGTCGTGATGGACCTCTCTCTGCCCGACGTCTCCGGGATCGAGGCCACGCGCCGCCTCGCCTGCACCCACCCCGGCCTGCCCGTCCTGATGCTCACCATGTCCGACGACGACGGCAGCCTGCTCGCCGCCCTCCAGGCGGGCGCCCGCGGCTACGTCGTCAAGGGCGCCGGCTCCGAGGAGGTGCTGCACGCCCTGCGCACGGTCGCGGCGGGCGGCGCCGTCATCGGCTCCGAGATCGCGGCCCGGCTCTCCGAACTCCTGGCCGGAGGCCGCCGCCGCGACGCCGGACAGCTCTTCCCCTCCCTCACCTCCCGCGAGGTGGAGGTGCTCGAACTGATCGCGCGCGGCCACGACAACCGGCGCATCGCCCGGGAGCTGGTCCTGTCCGAGAAGACCGTCCGCAACCACATCACCCACGTCTTCGAGAAGCTCCAGGTCACCTCCCGCGCCGAGGCCGTGGCCCGGGCCCGGGACGCGGGCCTGGGCGGCGACGCCGGCTGACCCCCGGCCGGGCTACGGGCCGGCCGGAAACCGGGACACCCGCCCCATGCGCCCGGGACCGGGCAGGCACCAGGCTGGAAACCAACGCACCCCCGAGCGGCCGGGGAGGCCGACATGCGCACAGCGAACCGGACCACCGCGAACACGCCCCGCTCGGGGCCGGAGATGCTGCCCGCCTACGCCGTCTGCGTCCTCACCATGCTCGCCGCCATCACCTGGGGCATCGTCACCCTCACCCACATCGGCCACCCCGCGCTGCGCACCGTACGCCTCCACCTCGCCGCCGACCACGTGCTCGTCGGCCTCGGCATCGCCCTCACCGGCATGGTCTTCGCCGCCCGCCGGACCGCCCGGGTCCTCGGGTGGCTGATGCTCTGCTCCGGCTGCGCGCTCACCCTCGCCCAGGTGGTGCCGCAGACCGCCGTGGTGCACGGAGCCGGGCCGCGCGTGCTCACCGCCGTGTTCATCCTGGTCATGGTCGCCTTCACCCTGATCAACGCCATCATCTACCCCATGCCGCTGTGGCTGCCCACCGGCCGCTTCCCCCGCTGGGGCGCGCCGTACGTGGCGTTCACCGCCCTCTTCAGCGCCGCCCAGCAGTACTACGTCTTCACCCGCCCCGGCTTCGTCTACTACGGCGTCGAGTCCCCCATCTCCGGCCCCGGGTGGGCCGGCCCGGAACGCCTGCTGACGCCGTGGATGGACACCGCCTCCCGCTGGGTCCCGCCCCTCATCGCCGGCGTCGGCATCCTCCTGATGGCCGTCCGCTGGCCGCGCACCCCCAAGTCCGACCGCCCCTACGCCATCCTGGCGGTGCCCTACCTGCTGTGGCTCGCGGTGATCGCCGTCAACCAGTACGGCGACCCCCCGATGGGCTTCGAGGTCGTCATCGTCTACCTCGCCGCCGCGTCCTGGCCGGCGACGGTGGGCTACGTCCACATCCGGGAGCGCACCTGGGCCCTGGACCGGGCGGGACGCCGCATCCTGACGGCCTTCGTCCTCACCTTCGGCCTGTTCATGGCCTACGCGGGCGGCGCCTTCGTCCTCGACTACTTCGCGCCCGGCTCCCTGACCCCCGAGTCCGGGCTGATGGCCTGCCTCACCCTGCTGGTGGGCTTCCTGCTGCGCCCCACCGCGCGCTGGTCCGCCCGGCTCGTCGACCGCTACTACTACGGCGAACGCGCCCAGCCCTACCAGGCGGTGCGCGCCCTCGCCGACCGGCTCAGCCACGCACTCGACCCGGGGGACATGCCCCGCCTGCTGTGCGACACCGTCGTGCACACCCTGCGGCTGCCCGCCGCCCGCCTGGTGATCAGCACCCGGCACGGCGAGCGCGAACTGGCCCGCCTGGGCAGCCCCGGCAGCGGCGACGAGGCCTTCCCCCTGGTCCACCGGGACAACGCCATCGGCCACCTCTACGTCCCGCCGCGCGCCGGCGAACTCGCCCTCGACCAGCAGGACCGCGAGGCCGTGCGGATCCTGGCCGACCACAGCGCGCCCGCCATCGCCTCCCTCCAGCTCTACGAGGAACTCCAGACGAGCCGCGAACAGATCGTCCTGGCCCGCGAGGAGGAGCGGCGCAGGCTGCGCCACGACCTCCACGACGGCCTCGGCCCCGCGCTGTCCGGACTGCGCCTCCAGGTCGACGCGGCCCGCGCGGCCATACCGTCCGGCACCCGGGCCACGGACTCGCTGGCCGCCGTGTCCGAGGGCATCGGGCAGGCCATCGACGAACTGCGCCACATCACCGGCGGACTGGCCCCCGCCGCCCTGGACGGCGCCGACCTGCCCCGCGCCCTGCGCCAGCTCGCCGAGCACCTGGGCCGGAACCTGCGCATCACCGTCAGCCTGGCCCCCGAGCCGTTCCCGGGACTGCCGGCCGCCGTCGAGGTGGCCCTGTACCGGATCGCCGCGGAGGCCCTGAACAACGTCGTCCGCCACGCGCGGGCCGGCCGCGCCCACGCCGCGGTGGTCCTCACCCCCGAGGCGGTGACGGTGGAGGTCACCGACGACGGCTCCGGCGTCCCCCAGGGCGGCGCGCCCCGCGACGCCGGGGTGGGGCTGCGCTCGATGGCCGAGCGCGCCGAGGAGCTGGGCGGCACCTTCGACCTGGTCAGCTCCGGGACCGGGACCGTGGTCAGGGCCGTGCTCCCGCGTACGGCCGGGACCGGCACGGGACCCGGGGACCATGTGCCCGGGACAGGAGGCTCCGTACGTTGATGGTCCGAAGCCCGAACGGGCCCGGAGAACCCGAAGGAGAGGAACCATCATGTACGCGAAGATCGTGAAGCTCGCTCCGGTGGCCCTGGTCACCGCCGGCCTGGTCCTGGCCGGTCCGACCGCACTGGCCGCCCCCCGGCAGCAGTCCGACGCCGTGTCGGTGGTGGAGCACAAGACCAGCGGCAAGAAGGGCCCCTACCCCAGCAAGTCGTCCTGTGAGGCGGCCGGCAAGGCGGGCCACTACAAGAGCTACTACTGCCAGCAGCACGACCACAAGTGGTGGCTCTACTACACCTCGAAGTAACCGGAGGACAGCTCCTCCAGCCGGGCCCGGGACGCCATGTCCCGGGCCCGGCGCCCTGCCGTGCGCCGCCGCCGCGCCGGGTCAGGCGCGGCGCGCGGGCGGCGCCGCCAGGGGCGCGTCGCCGAGCTGTACGAGCGTCAGCAGGACCAGCGCGTCCGTCCAGCCCAACGGCACCACGGCCTTCGGGAGGCCCTGCGCGTCCACCGTCTCGGGGAGCTCACCGAGCACGTTGCGCTGCGCCAGCACCCAGTCGAGCACCGCGGAACCCTTCGCCCGCTCGCCCGTCGACGCCCAGGCGAGCGCGAAGAACGAGGTGCTCGCCGTCCAGGTGATGTTCCCCCACCGGGTGTCCGGGTCACTGCCCGGCACCAGCCCGCCGTTGGGCCGCAGCAGCTCCTGGTAGGTGGTGTCGAGCGCCCCCGCGAGACCGGCCGGCGCCTCGTTGAACGGGGGCGCCATGAACGCCGCCGCGCTGTCGTGGCCGTGCAGCCCGTCCACCGTGCGCTGGTAGCCCAGCGGCGCGAACCGCTGGGCGATGCCCCGCTCCAGCCGGCCCGCCGCCTCCGTCCAGCGCGCCGCCTCCTGCTGCCGCCCGAGCCCCGCGGCCAGGTCGGCGGCCGCCCGCAGCCCGGACAGCAGCGGCGCCGCCGTGCCGATGTTGGCGGTGTCCGTGGGCAGTTCCCAGTAGTCCGGGGAGGCCGGCGGCAGGCCCTGCGCGTCCAGGGACGCCGCCGCGAAGTCGGCCGCCTTCAGGATCGCCGGGTACAGCACCCGCAGCCGTTCCGCCCGGTCCGCCGCGGGCGCCGTCCGGTACCACTGCCAGGCGGCCCAGGGCACCCAGCCGTTCGCGTCCAGCTGCCACGGCCGGGTGTCCGGCGGCCCCGAGCCGTCCAGCTTGGTACGGGCCTCCCAGGTGCCGTCCGGCCGCTGCGTCCGCGCGTTGTACAGCAGGATCCGGTACGCCTCCTCGTCGTGCCCCGTGTGCGCGAACGCCGCCGCGGCGAAGGCGGAGTCCCGAGGCCAGGAGAAGTCCCAGAACGGGTACCAGGCCGCCGCCAGCGCCCCGTTGGGCCGCAGCAGCGCCCGCATCGACAGCAGCGCCCGCTCCGCGCCCTCGCGCCGGGCCCCCGCCGCCCCCGGCACCCGGCCCCGGGCCAGCCAGCGCCGCGACTCGGCGATCTGGGCCAGCGCGCCCGCGTCGCCCGCCTCGACCACCCGGGACTTCTCCGCGCCCGCCGGCAGGTAGCGCCAGCGGCCCGAGGGCAGCACCAGGACGTTGCTGCCCTCCACGTAGCGGGCCCCGACGGCGAACGCCGGGTCCAGGGCCTCCACCGCCCGCCCGTTGGAGAGCAGGCCCGCGGTCCGGGCCGGCTTCATCGAGGCCGGGACGTAGCAGGCCTCGGTCTCCCCGCACCGCTCGGACCCGGCCGGGTTCACGTAGAACGCCAGCCGGCCCGAGCCCGGCTGCCAGCCGCCCCGCGCCTGGTCGTACTGCGCGGCCGCGGGGTGGCCGGCCGCGGCCGCCCGGGTGCCGTACCAGGTCACCGCCCCCGCCTCGGCGGTGGCGGCCTGCGCGAACAGGTAGTACCGGGCACCGGGCCGCAGCGCCGCCGCCAGCGGCACCTCCACCCAGCCCGTGCCCGGACCGCCCAGCGCGGCCAGGTCCACGGTGGCCGAGGCGATCGCGGAACCGGCGTCGTCCCGGGCGGTGCGCACCTGCACGCTCAGCGTCCCGGTCGCGGCCGTGCCGCCGAGGAACAGCGAGACCCTGGAGAGCCGGCCGTCGTCCGTACTGAACTCCTGGGCCGCGGCCCGCCCGGCGCTCCCCGCGCCCTTGATCCCGTACAGGGGCACGTCGTGCCCGGCCTGCCCGTCGAGGGCGGCCCGTCCGCCGCCTTCCGGCCGTCCCCCGGGAAGGAGGGGCACCTCGTGCCCGGACCGTCCGTCGTAGGCCGGACGTTGGTCGGGCGCCACGGGCGGCCCGCCCGCGGCGGCCGCCCCGTCCGCCGTCTGCAGCAGCGTCGCCAGCAGGGCGGTGGCCAGCAGGACGGACCGTGTGCGCATCACGCATAGCCTCCACTGTGATGAAGCGTCAATAAGCCCGGCAGAGCGCGTACGCGGAGCCATTCATCCAATATCCCCGGCCGGGGCGCCACCGGGGGACGTGAGCGCCCCTGCCGCGCCGGACGCCCCGCAGCACCGCCCGGACGGTCCAACGCGCCGTCACCGGGCGGGGTAACGGCCCGCACACCACCGCCGCCTCACCCGTGCTCCACAGCCGCACCAGCGGCACACCACCGCACTCGAACACGCTCTCCCTGTTCAGCCACGCGCACCCATCACGCGCACCCGACCAGACCGGCACACGAGGCGCCGGGCCACACCCACGGGGGAAATGTGATTACTCGACGGACCGCACTGCGGGCAGGCGTCGCCGCCACCAGCATCGTCGGCACCGGTGGCATGCTGCTGCCCGTCGTGAACGCCGCCGGGACCGGCACGGCCGGGGCCACCGCGGGCGCCGCCGAACTCGACCCCGTCGGCATAACCAAGTTCACGCAGAAGATGCCGCTGCCGCCGGTCCTGCAGCCCTACCTGAACACGGGCACCACCAGCTACTACCGCATGACCCTGAAGGAAGCCGCCAAGGAGATCGTGCCGGGCGTCAAGACCCCGCTGCGCACCTTCAACGGCTCCTTCCCCGGCCCCGTCATCAAGGCCGAGTCGGGCCGGCGCGTCGTGATCAAGCAGACCAACTCCCTCGCCGTGCCCACCTCGATCCACCTCCACGGCGCCCACGTCCCCCAGGACAGCGACGGCGCCCCCATGGACCTGATCGCGGCCGGCGGCGGCACCAAGACGTACACGTACCCCAACACCCAGCCCCACGCGAACCTGTGGTTCCACGACCACGCCCACCACATGGAGTCGGAGAACGTCTACCGCGGGCTGACCGGCACCTACATCCTCACCGACGGCATCGAGCGCCGGCTGCGCCTGCCCTCCGGCCAGTACGACGTCCCGATCGCGCTGCGCGACGCCCGCTTCCTGGAGAGCGGCGAACTCATCTACCAGATGGGTGACTTCATGAAGCGCAACGTCATCATGGCCAACGGCAAGGCCTGGCCGTACTTCGAGGTCGCCGCCCGCAAGTACCGCTTCCGCCTCACCAACACCTCCAACCAGCGCTTCTTCGACCTCCACCTCGCCGACAACTCCGAGCTCGTGCAGATCGGCACGGACGGCGGCCTGCTCCCCGCGCCGCACCGCACCGACGTGGTCCAGATCAGCCCCGGCGAGCGCGCCGACGTCGTCATCGACTTCTCCCGCTACCCCGTCGGCACCGTCATCGAGCTGCGCAACAAGGACATCCCGCCGTACGAGCCCGCCGACGCGGTCAGCAAGGTCCTCCAGTTCCGCGTCACCCGCACCGCGGCCGACCGCAGCGTCATCCCGGACCGGCTGCGCACCCTGCCCCCGCTCGGCCCGGCCAGCGTCACCCGCGACTTCGACATGAAGATGGACGAGGGGGCGGGCGGCACCGGCGCGTACATCAACGGCAAGACGTACGACATGGACCGGATCGACACCGAGATCGCCTACGGTGCCACCGAGATCTGGACCGTGACCAACAGCAACAAGCTCGCCCCGCACAACTTCCACATGCACCTCGTGCAGTTCCGGGTGCTGGAACGCAACGGCAAGCCCGTCACCTCCGGCCCCGAGACCGGCCTGAAGGACACCGTGCCGCTCAAGCCGGGCGAGACCGTCAAGGTCCAGGCCACCTTCGACGGCTACCGCGGCACCTACGTCTACCACTGCCACCTGTTCGACCACGGCGCCATGGGCATGATGGCCAACATGCGCATCTCCTGACGCCCCGCACGCCTTCCCCTCCCCCCCTCCGCCCCGGCGGCCTCGTCCGGCCGCCGGGGCGGACCCCTCCCGTTGCCGAACCGCCACCGTGATCGTTTGACCGCCCGACGGGCGGACGGGCGGGAACCACACGGGAGCGGGTCGGCGGCATGCGGACGGAGCGCAGGACGGTACTGCGGGCGGCTTCGGCCGGAGCACTGGCGGCACTGACCGGGACCGGGGCCCCGCCGGCCGCCGCCCGCCCGGCCGCCCCGCGTAACGACGGCCGGGCCGCCCCGCCCAGCGACGGCCCGGCCGCCCCGCCCAGCGACGGCCGGGCCGTGCTGCGCTTCACCCGGGCCACCAACGGCGCGGCCACCGCCACCGCCGACGGGCGGCGCGTCATCGCCGAGGTGCAGAACGTCCTGTGGTCACTGCCCCCGGACGGCTCGCCCGCCACCCCCCTCACCCCGCCCGACCTGGAACCCGGCCGGCCCGTGTTCTCCCCGGACGGGCGCCGCGTCGCCATGAGCGCCTACCGCGGCGGCACCTTCCACATCTGGGTGATGCGCGCCGACGGCACCGGCCTGCGCCGCCTCACCGACGGCCCCTTCGACCACCGAGCCCCCGCCTGGTCCCCCGACGGCCGCACCCTCGCCTTCTGCTCCGAACGCGGCGGCGACCCCGTCGCCGGCAGCCCGTACCGCATCTGGACCGTCTCCCTCACCGACGGCGGCATGCGCCGCCTCACCGGAGTGCCGGGCCAGGCCGGACCCGGCCAGGACGGCCCCTGGGAGGACCTCGACCCGGTCTTCTCACCCGACGGCACACGCGTCCTGTTCCTGCGCGCCGTCCCCTCCGGCGAGGCCCTGCCCGCCCGCACCCTCGCCTCCGCCGCCGCCGACGGCAGCGGCCCCGTACGGACCGAACACACCGTCACCGAAGGCAGCCTGCTGGCCCCCGCCCTCTCCCCGGCCGGCCGCACCGCCTGGCTGTCCGCCGCCCCCGGCCCCCGCAGGGCCGAGAAGCTCACCCTGTACGCCGACGGGCGCCCCGTCCCCCTCGACGGCGACCTCGCCCCCGCGCCCCCGCGCTGGATCGGCGACGACCGCCTGCTCATCACCCTCGACGGCCGGTTCCGGGTGATCCGCCCGCACCGCGACGGCCCCGCCCGGGACATCCCCCTCGACGCCACCCTCGAACTGCCCCGCCCCCGCTACCGGGTCAAGGAGTACGACCTCGAAGCCGACCGCCCCCGCCCCGTCCGCGGCATCCACCTGCCCGCGCTCTCGCCCGACGCCCGCAGCGTCGCCTTCGCCGCGCTCGGCGCCCTGTGGACCGCACCCGTCACCGGCGGGGCCCCGCGCCGGATCCTCCAGGCCCCCGCCACGGCCTACGTCCAGGGCCCGGTGTGGACCCCCGACGGGAGCGCCCTGCTCTACACCGACGACCGCGACGGGCTGAACACCGTACGCCGCCGCGGACTCGCCGACGGCCGCGACGGCGTCCTCTCCCCGCCCGGCCGGGTCTACGGCTCCCTCTCCCCGGACGGCACCCGGCTCGCCGCCCTCGACCTCGCCGGCCGGCTGATCGTCCGCGACCTCGCCTCCGCCACCGACACCCCCCTCGTCCCGGCCCTCGGCGGCGGGGGCCTGCCCAGCCCGCCCAGCTGGTCCCCCGACGGCCGCCACCTCGCCCTCTGCGACCGCAACCGGCTCAGCCGCCGCTTCCGCGAGGGCTACAACCTGATCCGGATCGTCGACACCGCCACCGGCGCCGCCCGCCTCCACGCCCTCGCCCCCCACACCTCCCTCTCCGACCGCTACGCCTGCGGCCCCGTCTGGTCGCCCGACGGCCGCCACCTGGCCTGCGTCGCCGAATCCGCCCTCTGGCTGCTGCCCGTCACCCCCGACGGCACCCCCGCCGGGCCCGCCCGCCGCCTCACCGACGAGCCCGCCGACCACCCCTCCTGGTCCGCCGACTCCCGCACCCTGCTCTACCAGTCCAACGCCAGGCTGCGGCTGCTCACCCTCCGCCCCGACGGCACCCCCGACGGGGCGCCCCGCACCGTCCCCGTCTCCCTGTCCTACCGCCGCCCCGAACCCGTCGACACCGTCGTCCACGCCGGCCTCCTGTGGGACGCCACCGGCACCCCGCCCCGCGCCGACGTCGACCTGCTCGTCAGCGGCGGCCGCATCACCGCCGTCGAACCGCACCGCCCGCGCCGCCGGGCCGCCCGCACCGTCGACGCCTCCCGGGGCACCGTCCTGCCCGGGCTGTGGGACGCGCACGTCCACCCGTACCCGTACACCTACGGGGCCCGTCAGGGCGCCCTGCACCTGGCCTACGGCATCACCACCGCCGTCTCCCTCGGCGGCTCCGCCTACGAACAGGCCCGGCTGCGCGAGGACATCCGCGCCGGCCGCCTCGCCGCCCCCCGGCTGCTGGCCGGCGGGGAACTCCTCGACGGGTCCCGCGTCGCCTACAGCATGGGCCGCGCCCACCGCACCCACGCCGGACTCGCCCGCTCCCTGGCCCGCGCCGAAGCCCTGGACTGGGACTTCGTCAAGACCTACGTCCGCGCCCCCTACGCCTTCATGGAGGAGGCCGCCCGCTTCGCCCGCGAGGTGCTCGGCGTCCGCTCCGGCTCCCACCTGTGCGCCCCCGGCATCCAGTCCGGCCAGGACCTGACCACCCATCTGGTCGCCACCGAACGCGCCGAGTACGGCCACGGCACGACCCCAGCCGGCCACACCCACCAGGACACCCTGGAGGTCTACACCCGCGGCGGCTTCGACCTCGTCGCCACCCCCTTCACCGCCCTGCCCCTGATCGGCGCCGACCCCTCGCTCGCCGCCGACCGCCGGGTCACCGCCATGATGCCGCCCTGGGACGCGGCCACCCTCAAGACCGCCGCCGCCCAGCCGCCGACCCCCGAGCAGTACACCGCCCTCGAACGGGAAGTGGCCGTCTACCGCGCCGTCCTCGCCGGCGGCGGCCGCGTCGCCCTCGGCACCGACGCCCCGCTCACCCCCGTCGGCCTCCACCTCCACCTCGCCCTGCGCGCCCTCCACCGGTACGGCCTCTCGCCCGCCGAGGCACTCACCACCGCCACCCGCACCCCCGCCCGCGTCTACGGCGCCGACGCCCACCTCGGCACCGCCGAACCGGGCAAGCTCGCCGACCTCACCCTCGTCGACGGCGACCCCTTCACCGACTTCGCCGACCTGGTCCGCGTACGGGCCGTCCTGCGCGCCGGCACCCCCTTCGCGCGCGCCGACCTGGAAGCCGCCTACCCCGCCCCCGCCGCCCCCGCCCCGGAGCGGGCCTGGCGGCCCGTTCTGCGCCAGCTGCACCGCGACTCCTGCTGCACCGCCCACCGGGTCAACGGGCGCCTCCTGTAGGGGGGTTACCCCCACCCCCGGAAGCCGGTCTGCCGGATGGGCCGCCGGGGCGCCCTGCACGAGGCTGGCCCCATGACGAACTCCCGGAACAAGGCCCTCCTCCTCGCCCTCTCCGCCGCGGCCGCCGCCACCGCGCTCACCGCCGCCACCCTCCCCGCCCAGGCGGCCCCGGTCCCCCGCGCCGAGGCGCCCGCCCTCGGCTGGCACCCCTGCGCCAAGCCGGGCGGTCCCGCCACCCAGGAGTGCGCCGACCTCCCCGTCCCCCTCGACTACGACGACCCCACGGGACCGCAGGTCAAGGTCGCCGTCTCCCGCATCCGCAGCGACCGCCCCCAGGCCCGCCGCGGCACCCTCCTCGTGATCCCCGGCGGCCCGGGCGGCTCCGGCGTACAGCGGCTCACCCAGAAGGGCGCCGCCCTCCAGCAGCAGCTCGGCGGCGCGTACGACCTCGTCGCCTTCGACCCGCGCGGCGTCGGCGGCTCCACCACCGCGAGCTGCCGGCTCGCCCCCGAGGACCGCTACCTCACCGCCCTGCGCTCCTGGCCCGCCCCCGACGGCGACATCACCGAGAACCTCGCCCGCGCCCGCCGCACCGCCGAAGCCTGCGCCCGCAACGGCGGACCCGTCCTGCGCAGCTTCACCACCGCCAACCAGGTCCGCGACACGGACCGCCTCCGCGCCGCCCTCGGCGAGCGCAAGCTCTCCGCCTGGGGAGTCTCGTACGGCACCTACGTGGGCGCCGTCTACGCCCAGACCCACCCCGATCGCACCGACCGCTGGGTCCTCGACAGCAGCGGCGACCCCGACCCCAAGCGGGTCGCCCGCGGCTGGCTGGCCAACATGGCCCAGGGCTCCGACGACCGCTTCCCCGACTTCGCCGCCTGGGCCGCCCACCCCGACCGCGACAAGGACGGCCTGCGCCTCGCCCAGCACCCCGAGGACGTCGAACCCCTGCTGCTCTCGCTCTTCGCCTCCCTGGACCGCACCCCCCGCCCCTCCACCACCCCCGGCGTGCCCCTGACCGGCAACGGCCTGCGCCAGGCCCTGCAGAACACCCTCTACAGCGACTCCGCCTTCCCCGCCTTCGCCCGGCTCGCCGCCGCCCTGCGCGACCCGGCCCACACCCCCGCCCTGCCGCCGGAGCTCGCCCGCCCCCTGCGCGACGAGGACGCCGCCCAGCTCGTCGCGGTCCTGTGCAACGACGTCGCCTGGCCCGGCGGTTCCCAGGCCGACCGGCAGCGCGCCGTCGACGAGGACCGGGCCCGCCACCCGCTGACCGCCGGAATGCCGGTCAACGTGCTCCCGTGCTCCTTCTGGAAGGACACCCCCCGGAGGAAGCCCACCAAGATCACCAATCACGGTCCCTCCGGCGTCCTGATGATCCAGAGCCGCCGCGACCCCTCCACCCCCCACTCCAAGAGCCTCAAGATGCGCGAGGCCCTCGGCGACCGGGCCGTCCTCGTCACCGTCGAGCAGGGCGGCCACGGCGTCTACCTCGGCAACGGCAACGCCTGCGGCGACCGCACCGTCACCCGCTTCCTGACCACCGGCGAGCGCCCCGCCCGCGACACGAGCTGCCCGAACTGAGCACCGCCGCCGCGCGGCGCGCGGGCTCACCCGTACGGCGGCACGATGGAACGGACAGCGCCTTCCCCAGGGCCGTGGAGACCATCATGAGCACGCACAGAGTCGGGCCCGACACCACCGTTCTCGCCGACTGCCTGGAAGTCCCCGGAATCGGCTTCGTCCCCGTCAACGCCTTCGTCCTGCACGCCGAGGAACCCGTCGTCGTCGACACCGGCCTGGGCCTGCCCGACCGGGACTTCCTCACCACCCTCGCCGGCGTGATCGACCCGGCCGACGTGCGCTGGATCTGGCTCACCCACCCCGACCGCGACCACACCGGCGGCCTCTTCGCCCTCCTCGACGCGGCCCCCCGGGCACGGGTGATCACCACCTTCCTCGGCGTCGGCGAGATGTCCACCGAGTCCCCGCTGCCCCTGGACCGGGTGTACCTCCTCAACCCCGGCCAGAGCCTGTCCGTCGGCGACCGCACCCTGCGCGCCTTCCGGCCGCCGCTCTTCGACAACCCCGCCACCGTCGGCTTCTTCGACGACCGCACCGGCACCTGCTACAGCTCCGACTGCTTCGGCGCCCCCCTGCCCACCGCCGACCTCGCCACCTGCCCCGACGTCGCCGAGGTGGACGCCGAGGACCTCAAGGCCGCCCAGCTCCTCTGGGCCAGCGTGGACAGCCCCTGGGCCCAGAACGTGGACCCGGCCCGCTTCCTCGCCACCGCCGACCCGCTGCGCTCCGCCGGCCCGGGCACCGTCCTGTCCACCCACCTGCCCCCGGCGACCGGCCTGACCCCCCGCCTGCTGGACACCCTCACCGCGGTCCCGGGCCTGACCCCCTACACCGGCCCCGACCAGGCCGCCCTGGAACAGATGCTCGCCACCTTCGCCCCGGGCCCGCACTGAGCAGCGTTCGGCGCCGCCGGACCGCCTCCGTACGGGGGCCGGTGCGGGGATCCCCCGCGCGTCACACCACCGCGCGCCGGGGCGGTGGTTGACTGGCCGCATGCCGCTCGACTCCTACGGGGTGCTGTCGGGAACGCTGCACCGCCACTTCCGCGACACGCCGGACACCCAGGGGCACTGGTTCCACGTCAACCTGGAGGTGGACGCGCCCGCCGGCCGGTACCGGTGCGCGGTCGACGTGGACAGCAAACAGTCCACCACCGGCGTCCAGTGGAAGGTGCTCACCCTCGCCCCCTCCGTGCTCGACCCGGTGCCCTCCCTGGACCCCGGCTACCACGAGCTGTCCACGAGCTCCGGCTCCGGCGCCCTCGACTACCAGCGGCACCCGGCCCTCCGACACCGGCCCGGCTGCGCCTTCCCCGTCCGCCCGCCCGCCCGGCTCCGGAACCTGATGGACCGGCTGAACCCGCCCCACCCCTGGAGCTCGGGCTCCAACCTCGACGCGGCGCGGGCACTGGAACCCATCCTCCTGCCCGGCCGCGAGATCATGGTCTTCGGAGAGCCCTTCGACCACGGCCTCGGCATGCACAACATCCACCAGAACCAGGGCGACCCGTACGGCAGCCAGTGGTGGGACGACAACGGCACCTGGCAGGACGGCGCCACCCTCACCCGCCGGCCCGACGGCCTGTACGACGTCTTCCTCAACCGGTTCACCACCCAGGCCGAGCACACCGGCCCCGACGGCCACCCCGTCTAGCCGTGCCGGAGGAACGCTTCGACACCTGGGCCGCCGCGGACGGCTACGAGCGCTACATGGGCCGGTGGAGCCGGCGGGTGGCCGAGGTCTTCGCCGGCTCCCTCGGGGTCGCCCCCGGCGCCCGGTGGATCGACGCCGGCTGCGGTACGGGCGCACTGGCCGGGGCCGTGGCGGCCCGCTGCCGGCCGGGACTGGTGCTGGGCGTGGACCGGTCCGCCGCCTTCGTCGCGGCCGCCCGGGCCGCCACCGCACCGGCCGGCGCCCCGGGGCCGGTCTTCGCGGTGGCCGACGCGCAGGCGCTGCCGGTGCGCGACGGGGCGTTCGACGCCGCGGTCAGCGCCCTCGCCCTGAACTTCCTGCCCGACCCCGGCGCGGCGGTGGCTGAGGCTGCCCGGGTCGTGCGCCCGGGCGGGCTGGTCGCCGCGTACGTATGGGACTACGCCGACGGCATCGGGTTCCTGGCGCGCTTCTGGGACGCCGCCGTCGCCCTGGACCCGTCGGCGGCCGCGCTGGACGAGCGCCGCCGCTTCCCCCTGTGCCGTCCGGAGCCGCTGGAGACGCTGTGGGCGGGGGCCGGGCTGGACGCGGTACGGGTCGTCCCGGTCGAGGTGGCGACCCCGTTCACCGGCTTCGCGGACCTGTGGGAGCCCTTCCTGGCCGGGCAGGGCCCCGCGCCCGGCTACGTCGCCTCCCTGGCCCCGGCCGCGCGCGGGCGGCTGCGCGACGGGCTCGCCCGCGCCCTGCCGGTCCGGGCCGGCGGGCCGATCGCGCTGACCGCCCGCGCCTGGGCGGTCAGCGGCCGCCGAACAGGTCGCTGAAGGGGGCCGCGGCCGCGTCCCGGAGCGCCGGCAGCTGCCGGTAGAGGGCGCTGCCCGGGCACTCGGTGGCGAAGACGTCGCGGTGGCCGGAGACCCGCTCCACCGTCACCCGCTCCCCGGCCCTGAAACGCCCGTTGTCGATGGAGGAGGTCAGCTCGACGGTGCCCGAGGGGACGTGCCCGAACCGGCCGAGGGCCCAGGCCGCGAGCCGGGCGACGGCCGCCGTGGCCTCCGGCGGCGCCTCCACGTCGGTGTAGTGGCCGATCACCGCGACCCCGACCGTGTCGACGTTGAAGCCGAGGGTGTGCGCCCCGGTGACCGGCCGGCCGGAGCCGCCGGCCCGGCCCTCGAAGACCGTGCCGCACTTGTCGACCACGTAGTTGTAGCCCAGGTCCTTCCAGCCGTTGACCCGCTGGTGGAGGGTCTGGAGGCCGCGTACGACGGCGGGGGAGTCGGCGCAGTCGTAGTCGTTGCTCTGGGCGGTGTGGTGGACGAACACGGCCTTGACGTCCCTGCCGTACACGGCCTCCTCGCCGGGCCCCTCGGTCGCGCCCCACCCGTCGCGCGGGACGATCCGGGGCCGGGAGCCGGCGGCCCTCGCGTAGGCCGCGGGCACGGGCGCCGCGGCGCGGCGGGGGTCCGGCCCCGGGTCGACCAGGTCGAGGCGCAGCCCGGCCGGCAGTTCCCCGCCGGCGCCCGCCGCGCGCACCTCCACGGCGTCGGACGGCCCGGCCCACCAGGGCTCCCCGCCCTCCACCACCGTCCACGGCGACCAGTGGCCGGAGCCCCGCTGCCGGGCGCGGACCCGGTACGTGCCGGCGCCCGGCCCGCCGCCGGGGAGGTCGCCGGGGGCCGTCACGGCCAGCATGCTGAAGGGGGTCCGGGCGTTGGCGAGGACGGGGGCACCGGCCGAGGTCAGGGTCACGGCGCGCGGCGGCGGGGGAGGGGTGGCCGGTTCCGCGCCGACCGCGGCCATGGTGACGAGCAGGCAGCTCAGGGCGGCGGTGAGGGGCGTCAGCGGGAATCCGCGGGTGCGCAAGTCGGCTCTCCAGGATCCCCGGGCGACGGTGGACGTGAACCGGAACAGCGGCTGCTCCGACACGCCCCCGAACCGGTCCCGGGCCCCGAGGACACAAGGCGCCGACCGGGCTGGAAGTGCCCGGTCGGCGCTCTGCGCACTTCGCTGACCGCCCCCTTCAACGAGCCCGCGGCCCGGGGGTCACGGCCTGCGGCCGGCGGGTTCCTCCGCTCCCGCCGCTCAGTTGGCCGCGTACACCCGTACCGCGAACTCCGCGATGTCCGCGTCGGAGAGGTTCTTGGCCAGATTCGCCTCGGTGATCATGCCGACGAGGCGGTGGCCGCCTTCCACGTCGATGACGGGCAGCCGCTTGATCTGGTGGACCTCCATGGTCTCCAGCGCCTCCATGGCGTTGCTGTCGGCGTCGATCCAGTGCAGGTTGCCCGCCAGCTCCCCGGCCCGCATCGCCGCCGGGTCCTTGCCGTCGGCGCAGCACTTGACGACGATGTCACGGTCCGTGATCATCCCCTGGAGGCGTCCGTCGTCCCCGCAGATCGGCAGGCAGCCGACGTTCAGCTCGCGCATCATCCTGGCCGCGTCCTGCAGGGACTGGTCCTCGCGTACGCACTGCACGCCCTGGGTCATGATGTCCCGGGCCCGCAGGTTCCTGTCCATGGCTCCTCCTTCCGTGGCCTTCCCTCCCTTCCTTACGAGCACAGCACGGATGGACCGGGGCTGCCCGCCGGGAGCGCCAGGGCCCCGGCCCGGCAGAATTGTTGACCGTTCGTTCCAGATGGTTCTATGATCTTCGACGTGGCAAGGACCAAGGAATTCGACCCGGACACCGTGCTCCAGTCGGCCCTGGAGCTGTTCTGGCGGCGCGGCTACGAGGCGACGTCGGTGGCCGACCTCGTCGAACACCTCGGCATCGGACGGGCCAGCATCTACGCGACCTTCGGCAGCAAGCACGAGCTGTACCTGAAGGCGCTGGACCGCTACGCCGAGACCTTCGACCCGCTGCTGCTGGAGCAGCTCTCCGCGCCGGGGCCCGCCCTGCCCGGCGTACGGGCCGTGGTGCGCCGCTTCGCCGCCGAGGCCGCCTCCCCGGCGGACCGGCTGAGCGGCTGCTTCATCACCAACACGGCCGCCGAGCTGGCCTCCCACGACGCCGCGGCCGCCCGCCGGGTCGGGGTGAGCTGGGACCGCTTCGAGACCCTGCTCCACTCGGCGCTCGTCCGCGCCCAGGGGCAGGGGGAGCTGGGGGGCGAGCGCGACCCGCGGGCGCTGGCCCGGATGCTGCTGGTCCTGCTCCAGGGCGTCCGCGTCGTGGGCAAGGCCTCGGACGACCCCGCCCGCGTCCGCGACGCGGCGGAACAGGCGCTGGCCCTGCTGGACTGACGGCCCGCCGCCCCGTACGTCCCGTATGTCCTGGCTCCGCCCTTCCGCATGCCCGAATTCTGAACCGATCGTTCAAATATGGGGCCCCGGCCCCCGAAGGAGTCACCGAAGATGAACCGCTTCACCGGCAAGACCGCCCTCGTGACCGGCGCGGGCTCCGGCCTGGGCCGGGCCATCGCCCTCGCCTTCGCCGCCGAGGGCGCCTCCGTCGTGGCCGCCGGACGCACCGCCGCCACCCTGGACGAGACGGTCGCCCTCATCGAGGCGGCCGGCGGCACCGCCGCCGCCGTCCCCGCGGACGTGACCAACTCGGGCCGGCTGGAGAACCTGGTCCGCGAGACGGTCGCCCGCTTCGGCGGACTCGACGTCGCCGTCAACAACGCGGGCATACTCCGCGGGGTGGGCCCCGTCGGCGACGTCAGCGAAGAGGACTGGGACGCGGTCCAGCGCACCAACGTCACCGGCGTCTGGCTGGCGATGAAGCACGAGATCGCGCACATGAGGCGCAACGGCGGGGGCGCCATCGTCAACGTCTCCTCCAACCTGGGCGCGCACCTGCGGATCCCGAACGCCGCCGCCTACATCGCCTCCAAGGCCGCCGTCTCCGCCCTCACCCGGGCCGCCGCCCTCGACCACATCCACGAGGGCATCCGCATCAACGCGGTCAGCCCCGGCGCCGCCGCCGGCCCCATGTCGCTGCGGCCCGGCGAGACCGAGGCCGACCGCGCCGAGCGGATGAAGCAGGAGAACCCGCTGGGCCGCCTCGCGGAGGCCGAGGAGGTGGCCGCCGCCGTGCTCTACCTCGCCTCGCCCGCGGCCGGCTCGGTCGTCGGCACCGACCTCGTCATCGACAGCGGCTCCTCCGCCTGAGCCCCGCCGCGGGCGGCCGGATCCGGCAGCGGCCGCCCCGCGCACGCGGCGTCCGCCTCCGGCATCCGGCCGTCGAGCAGGAAGTCCTCGACGTAGCGGTCCACGCACGCGTTCCGCGACTGGTACGCACCGTGGTCGCCGCCGCCGACCGTGATCAGGCGCGACCCCGCGAGCCGCCCGTGGGCCCGTACGGCCCCCTCGTAGTAGGTGGCCGGGTCGTGCTCCGAGTTGAGCATCAGGACCGGCGGCAGGCCCCGGCCGGTCACCTCCACGCGCGGGGCGCCGGAGCGCGGCCAGGCGGCGCAGACCGAGGTGAAGGCCAGCTCCCGCGCGCCCGCCATGGGGAAGTCGCGGCTGTCCGCCCCGCTCCGGCGCACCCAGTACGCGGTGTCGCGGTTCCAGGGGGTGTCCTGGCAGACCACGGAGAAGAAGTCCGCGGCGAAACGGGCGTCCATCGGGTGCCTCAGCTTCTGCGCGAGGGCCCTGCGCGTGGCGGCCGGGGCGCCCGCCGGGTCCTCCAGGACGGCCAGGAGCGCCGCCAGGTCCGGGAAGCGGTCGCCGCCGTAGATCATGGAGGTCGCGGCGGCGTCCAGGTGGTCGGGCAGGACGCGGGTGCCCTCCAGGTCGAGCGGGTGCTCGCGCAGCGAGGCGCGCAGCCGCTCGTACGAGGCCTTGGCCTCGGCCGGGGTCCCGCCCCGGTGGTAGGTCGCGTCGTTCGCCGCCAGCCACGGCAGGAAGTCCTGCTCGAACCGGCGCTGGAAGCTCATCGGCTGGCCCGTCAGGAAGTCCTGCCAGCTGCCGCTGAAGTCGATGTTGCTGTCGAGCACCACCCGCTCGACCCGGCTCGGGAAGCGGGTCGCGTAGACGGCGCCGAGGTAGGTGGCGTAGGACGGACCGTAGTACGACACCTGCCGGACGCCCAGCAGGGACCGGTACAGGTCCATGTCGTGCACGGCCTGGTCGGTGGTGATGTGGGGCAGCAGGCCGCCCGAGTTGCGCCGGCAGTCGCGTACGAAGTCCCGCGCGCGCCGCACGGTCCCGCGGACGGCCTCCTCCGAGCGGTCCCGCAGGTCGCCCCCCGCGAACAGGGCGTCCACCTCGTCCTGCCCGGAGCAGACCACGTTCGTGCTCGCCCCCACGCCCCGCTGGTCGAAGCTCACGATGTCGTACGCGGCCGCCAGCTTCGGCGCGTACGAGGCCAGGCCCGCCGGCCGCCCCAGCCCCGAGGCCCCCGGACCGCCGGCGGCCATCATCAGGACGCCGCGCCGGGCGGCGGGGTCCGTGGAACGGTGCCGGGACACGGCCACCGTGAGGTCCGGCCCCCGGCCGGGGTGGTACCAGTCGCGCGGTACCACCATCGAGGCGCACTCCAGCGGACCCGAGGCACAGGGCCGCCAGTCGAGGCGCTGGTCCGCGTACCGGGCGGGTATCGCGCGGCTCTCGGCCCCCGGCGCGGCGTGCGCGGGGACGGCGGGCACGGCTGCCACGGCGAGCAGCCCGAAGGCGGCGGCCGCGGCACGGCGGGCGGTCTTCTTCAACAGGTCCATCTGGGCGGTCTCTCCCCCGTAGCGGTGATCGGTCGTAACGATCCTCCGCACATCGGGGGCCCGGGACGATCTCCCCACCACCCGTGTCCGGGGTGGTGCTGGTGCCACCCCCGCCGTCAGGCGCGGCGGACCAGACGGGTCGTCAAGTGGTGCTGGAGAGGCTGCCCCACGGCCGCCATGTCGTGCACGACCGTCAGCCCCTCGGGGCCGAGGGCGTAGTGGCGGCGGGTGCCGGTGACCTCCTTGGCCAGCGGCGTCAGCGACACGTCCTTGGTCTCGATCCCGATCTCGACCTCCTGACCGGCCGCGGCGGGGGCGTACACCCACCCCGTGTACGTCTCGACGATGCCGGTCGGGTGGGCGAGCACCACCTCCAGCGAGGCGTCGGGCGTCACCCGCCACCACCCGGCCTCCCGGCCCGCCGGCCGTACCGGGGCGCCGTCCGCGTCGACCAGCCAGGCGCGCGCCTCGTAGCGCAGGAAGGGCCGGCCGTCGTGGCTGAAGGCGATCTCCTGCTCGTATCGGAAGTCCTGCTCCAGGGTCGGGTACTGGCCCTCTCCCCGCCCGTGCCAGCGCCCCAGCAGGGGGAGCACCGGAGCGAGCAGCGGATGCGGCTCGGGCCCCTCCCCGAGGACGTGGGTGTCGGGGTAGGGATTCTCCTGCGCCGGCTCGAACATGTTCACCTTGCCCGTTCTGTGGTCGTCCCCCGTGGGCGTGCAGCGTAGCCCGCGGCACGCGGCCGCTCCCGCGCGGTCCGCCGGCCGGACACGACGAGGGCGCTACGCGACGAACTCCTCGTCCCCGTACCGGACCTCGGCGGACTTCCAGTCGACACCGAGCCGGGCCGTGAACTCCCGGGCGAGCGGCAGGTCCGCGAGCGGCGCGACCAGGATCAGCCGCCCGTCGAGGGCGACCGAGCCGCCGCCGAGCCGCTCCCGTGCCACCGGGTCGGCGAGCAGCGCGTCGCGCAGCCGGGTGGCGCTCACGCCGTCGGCCTGGATCTCGACGGCGTCGGTCTCCGGCGAGGTGCGCGGCAGGCAGCGGAACGTCAGCACGGACTCCTGCCGGTACTGCTTGCGGATGACGTCGGCGATGTGGTGCAGCCCGTTGGCGTCGACGCGTGCCACGTCGAACTCGCGCGAACGCTCGTAGGTGGCCTGCTGCTCCTCCTCGGACCAGAACACCCCGTCGAGCAGGGTCGAGGACTCGGTGCGCGCCCCGTGCGAGCGGATGATCTCCCGGACCTCGCGGTCGAAGCGGTGCAGCCGGGTGCGGAGGCGGGGGTCGGCCGGGTCCGTGATGACGGCGGTGTTGTCGGTCGCGAAGATCTCCGCGGCCGGGCAGCCGCCCGTGCCGGACGCGGGCGGGCCGGCGGCGGCCTGGGCCGTGCCCGCCCCCGCCGATGCCAGTGCCAGGACCCCGACCGCCGCCAGTGCGCGCAACCGCTTCATTCGTCAACTCCCTGCCTGTGGACGCGTGCTGCGGCGCTCCCGGGCCGCAGCGGGCCTCATCCTAGGAGCCGGGCGGGGCCCCGCGGGGGCGTGGGCACCCCATATGGCGGATGGCGGACGGTGGCTACTTGGGCACGTCCCGCGTTAGGCAGCCGCGGTCACGGGTATGGCCCAGCGGGGGAGGGGGTGCGGGGTGCGGGGTGGTGCAGGCGGGGCGGTCCGGGGCGCGGCGGCGCTCGGATCGGTGGCGACCCTCGTCCTCGCGGCATGGCTGCTCTGGCTCCTGCCGGGAGCGCAACTGGCCGCCGTGCTCGGCTTCGGTCCCGTGGACGGGGTCGTGACGATCGCCGAGTGCCACGAGGCCGCCGACGTGGAGGGCTACGCGGCCGGCACGCAGTGCAAGGGCCGCTACACCCCCGCCCGCGGGGGCGGGGGTCCGCAGGAGGAGATCCTGCTGGAGACGGCCGCGGAGGAGCACCGGCCCGGCTCCGAGGTGGAGGTCCGCACCGCGCACGGGAAGGCGTACGAACTGTCGGGCTTCGCCGTCGGCAACCTGGGCGTGGCGACCGGCCTGCTCCTCGTCCCCTTCCTCGCCCTCGCGGCCTGGCTGGCGGCCTGCGCCCGGCGGGGCGGGGCGGTGGACGGGGGCGGGTTCGTGCTCTCGGCGCTGGCCGCGATGGTGGCCGTGGTCGTACTGGGCGTCGCGGCGGGCCTCCTGGTCGGACTCCTCACGGCCCTCTTCTGAGCCCGCCCGGGCACGGCCCGCCGCCGGCCCTCGCCGACCGGTCCGCACGTCGCCAGGGTGCGCAGGTGCGAGGCTGTCGCACCTGGTCACGGCCGGTACGACGGCCGTAGCCGCAACGGGTTCCGTGTGCCAACGTAGGGCCCATGGACGGCAATCGGAGCAGCGGCCGGAGCACCTCCGCGCACCGGCACGGTCACGACCACCACCCCGACCACGACCACGGGCGCGGGCACGGGCACGACCACGAGCACGAGCACGAGCACCGGCACACGCACCGCCGGTGGCGCGGACTGCGGCACCTGCTCACCCCGCACCGCCACGACTCCGGCGACAAGGTCGACGCGGCCATGGAGGCCTCCCGCGACGGCATGCGCACGCTGTGGACCTCCCTCGCGGTGCTCGGCGCGACCGCCGCCGCCCAGGCCGTGATCACCGCCCTGTCAGGATCGGTCGCGCTGCTCGGCGACACCGTCCACAACACCGCCGACGCCCTGACCGCCGTACCGCTCGGCATCGCCTTCGTCCTCGGCCGGCGCGCCGCCGACCGCCGCTACACCTACGGCTACGGCCGCGCCGAGGACCTGGCGGGCGTGCTCGTCGTGCTGGCCGTCGCCGCCTCCGCCGCCCTCACCGCCTGGACGGCCGTCGACCGGCTCCTGCACCCCCGCGAGGTCACCCACCTGTGGGCCGTCTGCGCCGCCGCGCTGACCGGCTTCGCCGGCAACGAATGGGTGGCCCGGCTGCGCATCCGCACCGGACGGCGGATCGGCTCCGCCGCCCTGGTCGCCGACGGCCTGCACGCCCGCACCGACGGGTTCACCTCCCTGGCCGTCCTGCTGGGGGCCGCGGGCTCCGCGGCCGGCCTCCCGGCCGCCGACCCCGTCGTCGGCCTGCTGATCACCCTCGCCATCCTGCTGGTGCTCAAGGACGCCGCCCGCGAGGTCGGCCGCCGGCTGATGGACTCCGTCGACCCCGTCCTCGTCGACACGGCCGAGCACGCGCTGCGGGACGTGCCCGGGGTGCTCGGCGTCGGACAGCTGCGCATGCGGTGGATCGGCCACAGCCTGCGCGCCGAGGCCGACATCGTGGTCGGCGGCCACCTGACCGTCGTCCAGGCGCACGAACTCGCCCTCGCCGCCGAGCACGCCCTGATCCGGGCGATCCCCAGGATGGCGGCCGCGACCGTTCACACCGACCACCCGGCCGCCGCCGCGCACCTGCCGGCCTGAGACGGTTTCAGCGGACCGCCTCCGTACGGTGGACGAGGTCCGTGATCAGCCCGGCGATCTCGGGCCACAGCGCCCGCGGCAGGTCGTGGCCCATGCCGGGGAAGACCACCAGCTCGGCACCCGGGACGGCCCCCGCCGTGGCCCGGCCACCGCTGACGTCGCACATCGGGTCGTCGGCGCCGTGCACCACCAGCGTCGGCAGCCGCAGCGACCGCAGCCGCTCCGTACGGTCGCCCGACGCCACCGAGGCCACGGCCTGGCGGCCGACGCCGAGCGGGTCGTACGACCGGTCGAAGGCGCGGGCGGCGCGCTCGCGCACCGCCGCCTCGTCGAAGGGGAAGCCCGGGGAGCCCAGCACCCGCACGGCGTTGACCGTCCGTTCCACCGCCTCCTCGCGGCTCCTCGGCGGCGGCCCCGCCAGCGTGCTCAGCGCCCTCAGGTCCGGCTGCCCCACCGCCCGGTCGCCCGTCGTGGACATCAGGGAGGTCAACGACCGCACCCGGTGGGGGTGTTCGATCGCCATCGTCTGGGCGATGGCCCCGCCCAGCGACATGCCGACGACATGGGCGCTGTCCAGCCCCAGCGCGTCCAGCAGGCCCACCGCGTCCGCGGCCATGTCGGACAAGGAGTACGACGCGGACGACAGGTCGCCGGCGAGCGCCGCCGGCACGTCGGGCAGCGGCGCGTCGGGGAAGTGGGTGGACAGGCCCGCGTCGCGGTTGTCGAACCGGATCAGCCGCACGCCCCGCGCCGTCAGCTCCGCGCAGAAGCCGTCGGGCCAGCCGTGCATCTGGAGGGCGATGCCCATGACCAGCAGCACCGGCGGATCCTGAGCGTCGCCCCACCGCTCGTAGGCCACCTCGATGCCCGTCGGTCCCACGCCCACGGCCTTCTCCTCGTTCACCGTCACGCCGTCTCCTCCAGTGCAGGGGCAGAGGCCGAACATACCGGGGGAGATTGGCGCGAGAGGCCATCACGCGGCGGTGTCCGCGTGCTGTACGGTCCGCGGCATGTTCGCCGGACTGCGTACGCCCGCCCCACCGGGCTGGAGCCGCTGGCTCGTTCCGCCCGCCGCCCTCTCCGTCCACCTCGCCATCGGCCAGGCCTACGCCTGGAGCGTCTTCAAACCGCCGCTGGAGACCTCCCTCGGGCTCTCCGGCACCGCCTCCGCCGTGCCGTTCCAGCTCGCGATCGTGATGCTCGGGCTCTCCGCCGCCTTCGGCGGCACCCTGGTCGAGCGGCACGGCCCGCGCTGGGCCATGACCGTGTCGGCCGTGTGCTTCACGTCCGGGTTCCTCGTCGCCTCCCTCGGTGCCGCCACCCGCCAGTACTGGATCGTGGTGCTCGGCTACGGCTGCGTCGGCGGCATCGGCCTCGGGATCGGCTACATCTCGCCGGTCTCCACCCTCATCAAGTGGTTCCCCGACAGGCCCGGCATGGCCACCGGCATCGCCATCATGGGCTTCGGCGGCGGGGCCCTGATCGCCGCGCCGTGGACGGCGCGGCTGCTGGACGCCTTCGGCCGCGACTCCTCGGGCATCTCGAAGACCTTCCTCGCCATGGGGGCCGGTTACGCCGTCTTCATGGCCTTCGGGGTGCTGCTCGTGCGGCTCCCCCCACCCGGCTGGACGCCGCCCGGTGCCCCGGCCGCGAGCGGGGACCGGCCGGCGCCCGGCCCCCGGGTCTCCGCCCGCGCCGCGCTGCGCACCCCGCAGTTCTGGTGCCTGTGGGTGGTCCTGTGCACCAACGTGAGCGCGGGCATCGGCATCCTGGAGAAGGCCGCCCCGATGATCACGGACTTCTTCGCCGGTACGCCGGCGCCGGTGTCCGCGGGAGCCGCGGCCGGTTTCGTCGGGCTGCTGTCCCTCGCCAACATGCTCGGCCGCTTCGTGTGGTCGTCGGCCTCGGACCTCGTCGGCCGCAAACGGGTCTACCGCCTCTACCTGGGCGCCGGTGCGCTGATGTACCTCCTCATCGCGCTGAACGGAAACTCCTCGAAGACCCTGTTCATCGCCTGCGCCGCCGTCATCCTCTCCTTCTACGGGGGCGGATTCGCCACGATCCCCGCCTACTTGAAGGACCTCTTCGGAGTCCACCAGGTCGGCGCCGTCCACGGCCGGCTGCTGACCGCGTGGTCGCTGGCCGGCATCGTGGGCCCGCTGATCGTCAACGCCGTGGCGGACGCCGGGAAGGCGGCCGGGCGCACCGGCACCGCCCTCTACGGGACCTCGTTCCTCATCATGATCGGCCTGCTGGCCGTCGGCTTCGTGGCCAACGAACTCGTACGGCCCGTGCACCCCCGCCACCACGAACCACCGGACGCCGCCCCGCGGGCCGTTCCCGCCACCCCCGAGGGAGCCGCCCCGTGACCGGCCGGCGCCGCACGCTGTCCGTCGTCGCCTGGCTCTGGGTCGGGCTCCCCTTCGGCTACGGCATGTACGAACTGGCCCTGAAGATGCGCCAGTTGTTCACGGGCTGACCCTCGGCGGCGGCGCCGACGCGTGCGGGCCGGCCGCTCAGGACCGCTCCAGCAGGGCGGTGCCGAGCTCGGTCGCCGTGTAGTGCACCTCGCGCCGGTAGCGGTGGCCGGTGACGAGACCGGCGTCGCGCAGCACCGACAGGTGCTGGGACACCGCGCCGAGGCTGAGCCCGCTGACGGCCGCCAGCTGCGTGGTGGTGCTGGGCGAACCGGTGAGGGCGAGGAGCCGGGCCCGGCTGCGGCCCAGCAGCCGGGCCAGCCCGTCCGCCCGGGTGCCCCGCCGCTCCCACAGGCCGCCCACGGCCCGCGAGGGGTAGACGAGCGCCGGGGGAGCGGTCCCGGTGCCGGCCAGCAGGTGGCAGCGCACGGCGAAGGCACTGGGGGCCAGGACGATGCCCGTGCCGCCGAGGTCCGGCCCGGCCGGGGGCAGGTCGTCGGACACCAGCCGGTCGCCGGTCCAGTGCAGTGACGGGTGCAGGCGGGCGAACACCTCCTGGATGCCGTCCTCGGCGAGCTGGCGCGTGCGGTACGCGATGTCCGCCTCCAGCACGGCCCGGATCCGCGGCCAGTACGGCCGGACCGCCGCCTCCCACCAGGCCCGCAACGCCCCGGCCGGCTCCGGCGCGGCCCCCATCAGGGCGAGTTCCTCCTCGAACTCGGCCAGCGGGCAGCGCGGCGGCGGCGTGGTGAACCCCGGGGAGGCGGCCGCCGCACGCAGCGGCGCGATCCGGCCGGCGAGCGAGCGGTCCTCGCGCAGCGGCAGCACCGACTTGATCCACGGCAGATGGACCGCGTGCCGCCCGGGGTCGGCGGTGGCCCGGAAGGCGGCCACGGTCTCCCACAGCGGCGATACGGCGAACCTGATGCCGGCGACGTCGTGCACCCCGAACCGCACTTCCCCCACGTACCCACCCCCACGTCGGACCTTTTCGCTCAGCCTAAAACATTGGCCCGGCCACCCCCGCGGCCGACATCTTCGCGGCATGAAGAACCACCTCCCCCTCCACGCCGACTTCCGCCGGCTCTGGACCGCCGACACCGTCAGCCAGGCCGGCTCCGCCGTGACCCTCCTCGCGCTGCCGCTCGTGGCCATCGGTGTCCTCGAGGCCACCGCGTTCGAGGCCGGACTGCTCGTGACGTGCGAGTACCTGGCCTTCCTGCTGATCGGACTGCCCGCCGGCGCATGGGTGGACCGGCTGCGCCACCGCCCCGTGATGATCGCGGGCGACCTGGGCCGGGCCGCCCTGCTGCTGTCCGTCCCGATGGCCGCGGGGCTGGACGTGCTGTCGCTGCCCCACCTGTACGCCGTGGCCTTCGGGATGTCGGTGTGCACGGTCTTCTCCGACGTGGCCGCCCAGAGCGCACTGCCCCGGCTGGTCGAGCCGGACCGCCTCGCGGACGCCAACGTCCGCCTGGAAGCCACCCGCAACGTCACCCAGGTCGCCGGGCCCGGCCTGGCCGGAGTGCTGGTCGCAGCGCTGACCGCGCCCGTGGCCCTCGCCGTCGACGCCGTCAGCTACCTGCTCTCGGCGTTCCTCGTCTCGCGCGTGCGCCGGCCCGAGCCGCGCCCCGCCGCAGGGGCCCGCGCGAGCCTGCGCGTCGAGATCGCCGAGGGGCTGCGCTTCGTCCTCGGCGACCGGACCCTGCGGGCGATCACCGCCGCCTCCGCCGTCTCCAACCTGTTCGGCACCGTCGGCGCCGCCATGCTGATGGTGCTGCTCGCGGGGGAACTCGGGCTGTCCCCGCTGCTGTGCGGGGCCGTGTTCACGGTGGAGGCCCTGGGCGGCCTCCTCGGCAGCCTGCTCACCCTGCGCGTCGCCGCCAGGGTGGGCGAGGGCCGGGCGATGTGCGCGTCCGTGGCCGTCAGCGGCGTGCTGTGGCTGTCGGCCGTGCCCCTCTACCGGGACGACTGGCGGTTCGCGGCCGCCGTCGCCCTCCAGGGGCTGGGCTGGACCGCCTTCATGACCTTCAAGATCACCTCGGTCGCGTACCGGCAGCGGGTGTGCCCCGCGCCCCTGCTCGGCCGCACCGCCGCGACGTTCCGCTTCGTGGTGTGGGGTGCCATGCCCCTCGGCGCCCTGGCCGGCGGGCTGCTGGGGCAGTGGCTCGGCGCCCGGCCGGCGATGTGGATCGGCGCACTGGGGGAACTCCTCGCGGTCCTTCCGCTCCTGCTCTCGCCACTGCGGAACGCCCGCGCGCTCAGCGCCGTTTGAGCTTCGCCCAGACGGTTTCGAGGGCTTCGATGTCCGCGTCGTCGAGGCGGTCGTCGAAGACCTCCCGCAGGGCCTCCCGGCGGGTCGCGTCCGCCTCGGCGAAGGCCCGGCGGCCGTCGGCGGTCAGGCGTACGCAGACGGAGCGGGCGTCCGTGGGGGAGGGGACCCGGTCGACCAGGCCCCGGGCCTGGAGCTGGTCGACGACGCGGGAGACCTGGCTGCGGCTGAGGAGGGTCTTGGCCCCCAGCGCGGAGGCGGCGACCGGCTCGCTCTGGCCGTTGAGCCACAGCATCACCTCGAACCAGGACAGCGGCAGGCCGTGGGCCCGCGTGAGCTCCTGGTCGATGCGGGCGGAGAGGGTGGTGCCCGCCCAGATCAGGCCGTAGAAGGCGTGGTCCCGGGCGGTGAGGTCACCCATGGTGAGGTCTGTGCGCGCCATACCGGCAGCCTAGCCGCTTGCGTGTGCACGCACATAAATATATTGTGTGTGCACACACCTAATTCTCCCCTCGTCCCCCCGGAGCACCTCCCATGAGCAGCACCGCCACCCCGAAGACCGTCCTGATCACCGGCACCTCCTCCGGCATCGGCCTCGCGGCCGCCGTCCTCGCCGCCCGGGCGGGCTGGCAGGTCGTCGCCACCATGCGCGACACCGCGAAGGCGGGCCCGCTGCGCCGGGCCGCCGTCGAGGCGGGGGTCGAGGACCTGGTCCAGGTCAAGCGGCTCGACGTGGTCGACCCCGCGTCCATCGACACCTGCCTGGAGGAGCTGCTCGCCGAGCACGGACGGCTCGACGCCGTGGTGAACAACGCCGGCGCCGGCCACGTCGGGACGATCGAACAGGGCACGGTCGAGGACGTCCGCGCCACCATGGAGGTCAACTTCTTCGGCGTCGTCCAGGTCACCCGGGCCGCGATGCCGCACCTGCGCGCCTCGCGCGGCCGCCTGATCACGGTCACCAGCGTCGGCGGCGTGATCGGCCAGCCCTTCAACGAGGCCTACTGCGCCGCCAAGTTCGCCGTCGAGGGCTTCATGGAGTCCCTCGCCCCGGTCGCCGCGACCGCCGGCGTCGCCGTCACCCTCGTCGAACCGGGCGCGGTGGCCAGCGAGTTCGTCAACTCCATCGGCGTGGACCTGCCCGCCATGCTCACCGCGGCCGGCCCCTACGCCCCGGCGCTGCGGACGTACGTCGAGCGCACGGTCACCTCGTTCACCACGGCCCAGACCCCGGCCGAGGCGGCCGCGCCGATCACCGAGGCCCTGACCGCCGAGCGGCCCGCCTTCCGCGTCCAGACCTCCGACTGGGCCCGCGACTTCGTCGCGACCAAGCTCGCCGACCTGGACGGCTCGGCCGTCCAGGCCATGACGTCCGCCTGGGTGGGCTGACGCCTCACCCCTACCGCCGCCGGTCCGCCAGCACCTCGGACGACGCGTCCCGCTGGTGCGGGACCGGCGGGAGGGGCAGCGGCGCCCCCGCCTCGTCCTGCCGGAGCGAGACCGTGCGCGCGGGCGCCGGGATCGAGATGCCCTCCGTCCGGTACCGCTGGTGCAGGCGCTTGATGAACTCGTGCTTGATCCGGTACTGGTCGCTGAACTCGCCCACGCCCAGGATCACCGTGAAGTTGATCCTGGAGTCCCCGAAGGTGTGGAAGCGCACCGCGGCCTCGTGGTCCGGGACCCCGCCGGTGATGTCGGCCATCACGCTGTCGACGACGTCGAGCGTCACCCGCTCCACGTGCTCCAGGTCGCTCTCGTAGCCCACCCCGACCTGCACCAGGATCGACAGCTTCTGCTCGGGCTGGCTGTAGTTGGTCATGTTCGTCCGCGCCAGCCGGCCGTTGGGAATGATCACCAGGTTGTTCGACAGGTTGCGCACCACGCTGTTGCGCCAGTTGATGTCGACGACGTACCCCTCCTCACCGCTGGTCAGACGGATGTAGTCACCCGGCTGGACGGTCTTGGAGGCGAGGATGTGCACCCCGGCGAAGAGGTTGGCGAGGGTGTCCTGCAGGGCCAGCGCGACCGCCAGACCGCCCACGCCCAGCGCGGTGACCAGCGGGGCGATGGACACCCCGAGGGTCTCCAGGGCCACCAGGACGCCCATCGTCAGCACCACGATCCTGGTGATGTTGACGAAGATCGTCGCCGACGCCGCGACACCCGTACGGGACGCCGCCACCGACTGGACCAGACCCGCCACGACCCGCGCCGCGCTGAAGGTGGCGATGACGATGAGCACCGCCGTCAGCGACTGGTCGACCACGCCCCCGACCCGCGCGGTGAGCGGCAGCGCCGAAGCGGCCACCGCGGCCCCGGCGATCACCGCCGCCCAGGGGACGATCGTCCGCAGCGCGTCGACGATGACGTCGTCCCCGCTCCACTTGGTCCGGCTCGCGTGCTTGGCCAGCCACTTCATCAGCGCCCGCAGGACCAGACCGGCCACGCCGCCGGTGGCCAGCGCGACGCCCGCCACCACCCAGTCGTGCAGGACGAGGTCCCGGGTCACCGCCCGGCCCCCGCGCAGTGGAGGGTGAGGGAACGGGCCGCGGCGGGCCGCCGTATGTGCTGTGTCGTCACCTTGTCACCTGTCAGGTCGTGTCGTGAGCAGCGCCGTTGGAGCGGATGTACGCATTCCGAACGGAACTGTCATCCTGCCCCATGGCCCCGCCGCCCCCACACCCGGACCCCGCCGTTCCGCCCGGCCGCCGGGGGCGCACCGCGCCCCCGTTCGGGTGGGGCGCCGTTGCTCCGCGTTGACGAACCCCTCACCTGAGCGGCCCACACCCCCGGCCAGTCGGCCAGGCCCCGGCGGCGGGGACCGGTGATATGTGCACCGCGTGGAGAGGCGCCCGGCCCGGCCCACGGGCCACGGGGGCCCACGCGACCGTTCCCTCGCGCTCCCGCGGCGCTCCTCGGCGCCGGCGGGGAAGGAAGTCATGAACCTCAACGCTCAGAAGGTCTCCCGACGGCCCCGGACCCGGTCCCGGCTGCTGCTCGTCTCCCTCGCCGCGGCCGCGGCCCTGTCCGGCCAGCTGGTGGCGACCGCCCCGGCGGCGTTCGCGGACGGACCCAAGCCGTCGGCCCAGGACCAGAGGCACCAGGACAAGGGCAAGGACGACCACAAGAAGAAGGCCGTGCAGTTCCCGCACGGTCTGCGCCAGTTCACCTCCGACAACACCTTCACCGTGCCGGCGGGCGTCACGACCGTGTTCGTCCAGGCCTGGGGCGCCGGCGGTGGCGGCGGTGGCGGTGGCGGCGCGTCCGCCACCGCCCCGGGCGGTGCGGGCGGTGGCGGTGGCGCCGGCGGCTTCACCTGGTGCGTCCTGAACGTACGCCCGCTGGCCGACTACGGCGTGGACATCGGCGACGGGGGATCCGCGGGCGGCGGCGGTCCCGCGGGCGCCCCGGGAACCTCCGGCAACCCGGGCGAGCCCACGACCGTCGTCGCGACGGCGACCAGCACCACCCTCGCCACCGCCACCGGTGGCGGCGGCGGTGGCGGCGGTGGCGCCGGTACCACCAGCCCGGGTGCCGGCGGTGCCCGTGGCACCGGGGGCAACGGCTCGTGCACCACGACCAGCGTGAACCGTGCGGGCGGCGCCGGCACGAACGGCGGCATCGGTACGACGGTCGGCGAGGGCGGAACCCCCGCCGACGGCATCGTCGAGCTCCCCCCGGGCGCCGCCGAGGGCGGCGACGGCGGGGCGGGCGGCAACGCTGCCAACCAGGCCGGAAGCCCCGGCCAGTCCGGCGGCGCCGGCTACGTCGTCATCTGGTGGTAGCAGCGGCACCCTGACCGGGCGCCCGGGAACACCCTGACCGCCCGCTCCCACGGCCTCCGCGGCCGAGGGGGCGGGCGGTCGTCCGTCACCGCGCGGCCGTCAGGAACTCCCGCAGGTCCACGACCGCGTACTCCTCCTCCAGCAGCGCGTCGACGATGCGCGGCAGGGCCTGCGCGTCGAGGACGACCCCGTCGCCCGCGCTGCTGCCCACGTGCAACTGCAGGATGGCCCCCGGTCCCAGGGCGCGCACCGCCCGGCGGACCACCTTGTCCACCGTCATCCCGCCGGCCGGTCCCAGGTAGCCGTTCGTGTCGTCGGTGAACTCGATCGCCGCGTACCCCAGCGCGTTGACGTCCGCCACCGCGTCCTCGGTGGCCGAGCTGTACGGGAACCGGAAGAACGGCAGCGGCTCGGCCCCGGACGCCGTACGGATCGCCGCGTCCGCGGTGCGCACCTCCCGCTCCCGCTCCGCCGTGGCGAGGTCGTCGAAGTACGGGTGGCTGTGCGAGTGGTTGCCCAGCCCGTGCCCCGCCGCGGCCATCGCCCGCACGGCCGCGGGACGGGCCCTCGCGAACAGGCCGGTGGGGAAGAAGGTGGCGGCCGCCTTCCGCCGCCGCAGCTCCGCCAGGACCGTCTCGAGACCGCTCTCGTCCCAGGCGGCGTTGAAGGTGAGCGCCACCACCCTGCGCGAGGTCGGCAGCCGCCGGATCTCCTGACCCAGCAGCGACGCCGGCGGCCGCGGTCCCGCCGCCGCGGCGGCCGCGGCACTCCCGGCGGCCACCAGACCCGCGCCCAGCAGCGCCGCCATCGCGGCACGTCGTCCCACATCCACCACAGTCGCTCCCTCGGCCGGCGCACCGCACCGCGCGGCGCTGCCACGAGTGTGCGAGAGCGCCGGCCCGGGCGCCGCGCGGCCGTGCCGGGCACCCGGGTGATCTCCGCCGGCCGTACCGCCGCCCCACGGTGCGCCCGGACCGGCCCCGGCCGGCGGCCCCGTACAGTCCGCTTCGGGCACCCCGCCCCCGTCACCGAAGGCCGCGCACCGGCAAGGGAGACAGCCGTGAACACCACCGACCAGGACCGCTTCCCGTCGGATCCGGCCCGCCCCCAGCAGCGGGAACTCAACGGCCGGGCCTCGCTGCACGCGCTCGTGCTCTCCGGCTCCTCCCGGACGGGCTCGGTCAACGCCCGCCTGGCCGCACTGGTCGCGAGCCTGGTGGTGCGGGCCGGCGCCACCGCCGAACCGGCCGTGCTCGGCGACTTCCCGATGCCGCTGTACGACGGCGACCTGGAGGCCGACGAGGGCGTGCCGCCGGGGGCACTGGCGCTGCGCGAGCGGATCGAGGCCGCGCAGGCCCTGGTCATCGCCTCGCCCGAGTACAACGCCTCCGTCCCGGGCGTGGTCAAGAACGCCGTCGACTGGGTCTCCCGCGTCCGGCCGCAGCCCTTCAAGGACAAGCAGGTCCTGCTGGTGTCGGCCTCGCCCTCGATGGTCGGCGGCAACCGTGGCCTGTGGGCGCTGCGCGTCCCGCTGGAACACCTCGGCGCGCGGGTCTACCCCGACATGTTCAGCCTGGCGATGGCCCATCAGGAGTTCACCGAGGACGGCGCGCTGCGCGACCGTGGGCTCGGCGAGCGCCTCACCGCGACCGTCGAGTCCTTCCTCGACCTCGCCGAGGCCGACACCCGCTACCTGTGCCTCCAGCGCCGCTGGTACGAGTTCCTCGGCGACCGGACCGACGCGCCGGTCACCGCCCGCGCCCAGGACTGAGCCGCCGCACCCTCGGGTACGCGCCCCACCCCGCCGCCGGCACCGCCGCGGCCGGGGTGGGGCGCGTACCCGTGTCCGGGGGCGCGCGCTGGTGCCGAGGGGGCGTGCGGGACGGCGGATGCGACTCTTCCGGAAGAATTCCGGGACCGGCTTGCACGATCGGGCGTCGTTTCCGATGGGGTGGTGATGGGGGCGTTCGCGCTCCACGGCTGTCGCACACGGGGGCAGGCAGCCGACCACCCCACACGCCATTTGGAAGGTTCCACGCCGAAGTGAATGTTGCCGAGATTGTCGCCCTCGCGCTGATAGTCACCACCACGGTCCGTGTTTTCTCGAGCGATGTGACACCCACCGCCCTGGAGGGCGGCGACGAGCAACGGTGGGGGAGTGCATGAGCGAAGGTGAGTTCGACCCAGCGGGGGACCAGACGGTCTCCAGTGAACTGGCGGGCGTCCTGCCCGTGGAGTTCACCGCGTTCCACTCCCAGCAGCACCGAGCGTACCTGCGCTACGCCCACCTCCAGCTGGGCAACGCCAAGGACGCCCAGGAAGTCGTCGACGACGTGTTCACCTTCCTCCTGAAGGTGTGGCGCCAGGCCCTCAAGGAGGCGAGCCTGCACGGCTTCGCCTGGGCGGTGCTCCGCGAACACGTCGAACGCCGGCTGGCGGCCCTCGGCCGCCAGGTGGCCATGGTGGAGACGGCGTGGTTCTCGGCCCTGCGCCGCTCGTCACGCGAACGCCTCGAACTGCTGGAGTCCAAGCTCGGCCTGTACGCGGCCATCGCGGAGCTGTCCGAGCGGCAGTACGACGTGGTGCTGCTGGCGTTCCTGCTGGGCAACGACTCCGACACGGTCGCACGGATGATGGGGATCTCCCCCGCGACGGTCCGTTCGCACGTACGCGGCGCACGCCGAACCCTGTCCCGCAAGCTCGGGGTGGACTGGATCCCCGGAGAGGAGAAGGACCAGTGAGCGACATGCCCGCTGACCGTGACATGCCGCTGTGCGAACTGGACGCGGCCCTGAAGAACGCCGCGGTGCTCGCGGAGGAGTACGCGGGGTACGACGAGGGCGCGGCCCGGCGTCGCATCGCCCGCCGGATCGTGGCCGACCGGGCCCGCTCCGCGATCGGCGCCACCGGACCGGACCTGCCCGCCCGCGGGCAGAGCGGCCCCTGCGCACACGACGACCTGGTCCTCGACGCCGCCTGCCACGTGCGGGCGGCCCGCGTCCTGGACGACGTGACCTGGTCCCTCGTGGAGAGCCGGGACTTCGCGGAGCTCGCCCTGCACGCCGAATCCTGGCCGCACGGAGTGGACTCGGCCCTGCTGTTCGGCTGTCTGCTCCACCTGACGGACCGTACGGAAGGCGCCCGGTTCTGGTTCCAGTACGCGGCCGGGGCCGGCTCCCGCACCGCCGCGCAGTGCCTCTACCTGCACCACCTCTCCCGCGCGGAGGTACGCACGGCGAGGCACTGGAAGCAGCAGGCCCGGACCCTGCCCGCCGAGGAGCATCTGCCCCACCTGCAGCCGGTCCCCGAGGACCTCGAAGAGGCCCTGGCCGCCTCCGTGATCTGGACCTCCCCGCCCATCACCACCCAGGACCTCAGCTCGCTCACCAGCGGGCCCGGCCGGGCCGCGCGGCCGCCCTACCGGCTGCCCGCACGGCTGCGCCAGGCGGTCGCGGCGCGCCCCCACCACGAACACCCGGACCTGGGAGACGTGTTCACCCCCAGTCCACCGGTCGCCGTGGCCGTGGCCCACCACGCCCGCCTCAACCCCCTCCACCTGACGGGGGAGGCCAACGCGTGGGCGCTCGAGGCGCTCAAGCAGCCGCACCTGACGCACGCCGCCCGCAAGAGCCCCGAAGGCCGGCCGGCGTCCGCCGCCCTGGAATCGGTGCACCAGGCGCTGCGCGTCCTGGAAGTGGTCAACCGGTACTCGGGCGGAGTCAGCCTCACCCAGATCGCCCGTGAGACGAAACTGCCGCAGCTGGTGATCGCCCGCGCGGTGGAACAGCTCGTCCGCGCCAGCCTGGCCGCCCCCACCGGGCCGGACGCCTACGTCGCCGGCAACGCCCTGACGCTCACCGACGCGGCGGGCGGCGACGGGCGCGGCCACCTCAAGGACACCCTCGCCTGGGTCCGCGACGCCGTGGGCGCCGCCGTCTACGTGGCCCGCTACAGCGACGGCGAGGTCTCCATCACCCAGTACGCCGACGGCCCCGGCACACCCGTCGTCGAGGAATGGGTCGACTTCAGGGCGGCCGCCCACGCCTCCGCCGTCGGCAAGGCCCTGCTCACCCAGCTCGACTACGACGACAGGAAGGACCACCTGGACCGCCACCGGATGTCCAAGCTGACCCCGCACACCATCGGCAGCGAGAGGGCCCTCTTCCACCAGCTCGACGCGCGCGGGCCGGGCGCCCCGCTGCTCGACCTCCAGGAGTACGCCCTCGGCACGGTGTGCGCGGCCGTCCCCATCACCTCGGGCCCGAACGCCGAATGCGTGGCGCTGTCCATCCCCGTCCCCGATCCGGGCCGGCTGAAGCAGGCCGCCCGGATCCTGCAGAGCGAGGCGGCCGCCGTCTTACTCGCCCTCATCGTGGCCGGCAGCGCCCAGCCCGCCCCCGCGGTCCGCGGCGCGGCCGCCACCCCGGGGCCCCGGTGGTTCCGGGACACCTCGGCCGGCGGGACGGCCCCGGCCGGACTGCCCCGCCCCTTCCTGTCCACCACCGTCTAGCGACCACGGCCGGCCCCGCCCCGGGGCCGGCCTCCGCCGCCCTCGGCTCCCTCACGCCCCGCCGGGGCCGCGGGAGCCGAGGGCGGCCACCGCGCCGACCATGCGGTCCCAGAAGAGCTCCGTGTCCAGGGTCGTGCCCACCCGCGCGTTCACGGGCCGTCCCACGTACTGGTGGAGGTCCACGACGGTGGCGCCGCGGGTGTAGCGGCCCTGGAGCTCGACCACGACGTTGGCGTCGGCGCAGCCCACGATCGCCGGGTCGATCACCCGCGCCACCGCCACCGGGTCGTGCAGGGGCGGGTGGGGCATGCCCCACAGCCGGCGGTAGGCGGAGGCGAAGTAGGTCAGCAGTTCCACGCAGACCGAGCCGATCGGGGTGCCGAGGGCCTCGAAGCGGGCCAGCACCTCGGGCGTGGCCAGCGCCTGGTGGGTGACGTCGAGCCCGCACATGGTCACCGGTACGCCGCTGCCGAACACGACGGCGGCGGCCTCCGGGTCGGTGTAGACGTTGAACTCGGCGGCCGGGGTGCGGTTGCCCGGGCCCACCGAGCCCCCCATCAGCACGATCTCGCGGATGTGCGCGGCGCTCCCGGGATGGCGGGTCAGCAGCAGGGCGATGTTGGTCAGCGGGGCGGTGGGCACCAGGGTGACCGGCTCGGGGTGTCCGACGAGGATCCGGTGGATGAGGTCCACCGCGTGCTCGGGCACCACGTCCACCGTCGGCGGCGGGAAACTCGGTCCGTCCAGCCCCGATTCGCCGTGCACGTCGGCGGCGACGGCCAGCGGCTGGAGCAGCGGCCGGTCGCAGCCCGCGGCGACGGGCACGTCCGTGACGCCGGCCAGGGTCAGGACCCGGCGGGCGTTGAGGGTGGTCTTCTCCAGCGTCTGGTTCCCGGCGACGGTGGTGACGGCGAGGAGGTCGACGGCGGGATCCCCCGCCGCGAGCATGATCGCCAAGGCGTCGTCGTGTCCGGGGTCGCAGTCGATGATGATCGGAACGGGCACGCGCTGGACCTCCTCGTGGGCCTGGACGGCCCAGTCTGCCGCCGTACGGCCGCGCGGACCGCCCCTTACGAGCCAAAAGGCGGCCGGGTCGTGGCGCAGTGGCGGACACGCCCCGGGCGCACGGTGTGATGATCGGACGACTGCCCCGGACGGGGGTCCTGTGCGGGGTGACGGGGGCCGCGGCTGACGCGCCTGCGCCTTTGGCCGCGGGGAGTGTGGAACGGTTCGTGCCGATCACGCACAGCAGCGATCGGAAGGACTCCCCATGCTCAGAACGGTGTTCACTGCCGGCGCGGCCGCCGCGCTCGCCGCTGCCGCCCTGGCGCCCTCCGCGGGCGCCGCGCCCGCCCTGCCGTTCCCCGCGCCGCCGGGGCAGATCACCGTCGACGTGGTCCAGGTCAACGGCTCCGGCTGTCGCCCCGGCACCGCCAATGTCGCGGTCTCCCCGGACAACACCGCCTTCACCGTGACGTACAGCGAGTACCTCGCCCAGGTGGGCAAGGACGCCAAGGCGACCGACTTCCGCAAGAACTGCCAGCTCGGCCTCAGCGTGAACGTGCCCCAGGGCTACACCTACGCCATCGCCAAGGCGGACTACCGCGGCTTCGCCAGCCTGGCGCAGGGCGCGAGCGCCACCCAGAACGCCAGCTACTACTTCCAGGGCATGCAGCAGACGGCCTACCGGAGCCACACCCTGAACGGGCCCACCGAGGGCAACTGGCAGGTGTCGGACTCGGTGCCCGTCGAGGCCCTGGTCTTCCACCCCTGCGGGGCCAAGCGCAACCTGAACATCAACACCGAGCTGCGCGCCCAGGCCGGTTCCTCCGACACCGCGAACACCACGAGCTTCGTCGCGATGGACTCCACCGACGGCAGCTTCAACACCGTGTACCACTTCTCCTGGAAGACGTGCCCGCAGCGGCGCTGACGGCGCAGGGACGGCGAGGGGCCGTGCCCGGGATCCCCCTGGGCGCGGCCCCTCGCGCTTTCCGCGGGCGGTGTGAAGAGATGCCATTGAGGGCGTTCGGGTGGGAATGTCCGGCCCCGGCAACCGGACGCGGAGGGTGACGAGTCATGACTTTCAGTGATGACTCCACTACCGGGAGGTCTGATGAGCACCGTGAACACCGCACCGACGTACGGACTTTCCTCCGGGACGCCGCAGTGGGCGCTCGACCCCTACCGCTTCCCGGGCCTCCAGGACCTGGACGAGCCGGAGGCTCCCGCCGGGCCCGTCGAGGAGGGGCCCGAGGGTCCCCGTCCGGCCCCGCGTCGGCCCTGATCGGGAAGCGGAAGCTCCGGTTACTCGCGCGGAAACCCTCCCTTTGGCTATGGTGAGCGCCCTCCGGTCAACGGCACCTTCGGATCCCATGCCCAGTCAGGGATCCGGCGGGCGATCGAAGGATGTCCCGCCAATCCGGGACGCAATCTGCATCCAGAGCGACGTGCTGTCGGCAACACCGCCCGACGTCGGCTCCGTGCGAGCCGGCCTGCGCTCGCCCCGCCACCCCGGGGCTGGAGCGCGGCGGTCCTCTCATTCACCTACCTCGCGAAGGCAAGGCAGAGATGGCAAGAGCCACCAGACAGTCCTCCCGGCAGTCCACCCGACAGGGCATGCACCCCGTCGACGAACTCCTCCCCTTCCCCCAGCTCGCCCTGTACGGCTTCCAGCACGTGCTGGCGTTCTACGCGGCGGCGGTCATCGTCCCCGTCCTCCTCGGCAACGCGCTCGGACTCAGCCGCCAGGAGCTGGTCCACCTCATCAACGCGGACCTCCTCACCTGCGGCATAGCCTCGATCATCCAGGCCCTCGGCGTCTGGAAGGCCGGCGCCCGGCTCCCCCTCGTCCAGGGGGTCACCTTCACCGCGGTCTCCCCGATGATCGCCATCGGCCTGGGCGCCGGCGGTGGCACCGCCGGCCTGCTCGTCGTCTACGGCGCGGTGATCACGGCCGGCATCGCCACCTTCGCCTTCGCCCCGCTCTTCAGCAGGCTGGTGAAGTACTTCCCGCCGGTCGTCATCGGCACGATCCTCACCATCATCGGCATCACCCTCATCCCCGTGGCCCTCCAGGACGCGGCGGGCGGCGCCCACCTCATCGGCACGCCGGCGTACGGGTCCGCGAAGAACCTCGCCTACGCGCTGGGCACCCTGCTCTTCATCCTCGCGCTGGTCCGCGTCGGCCGGCCCTTCCTCAGCAGCCTCGCCGTCCTCCTCGGACTCGTCGCCGGAACGGCCGTCGCCTGGCTCTTCGGGGACGTCGACTTCGGCGCCGTGGCCCAGGCCGACTGGATCGGGGTCACCACCCCCTTCCACTACGGCATGCCGCGCTTCGAACTGCTCCCGATCGCCGCGATGCTCGTCGTCATGCTGATCACGATGGTGGAGACCACCGGCGACGTCTACGCCATCGGGGAGATCACCCGCAAGAAGGTCGACGCCGACACGGTCGCGCGCGCCCTGCGCGCCGACGGCGTGGCGACGGTCCTCGGCGGGATCCTCAACTCCTTCCCCTACGTGGCCTTCGCCGAGAACATCGGCATCGTCCGGATGTCGAAGGTGATGAGCCGCTACGTCGTCGTCGCGGCCGGCGTGTTCATGGTCCTGCTCGGCCTGCTGCCGAAGGCGGGCAGCCTGGTGGCCTCCGTCCCGCACCCCGTGCTGGGCGGTGCGGCGGTGTCCATGTTCGGCATCGTCGCGGCCGTCGGCGTCCAGATCCTGGCCAAGGCCGACCTGCGGGAGGAGCGCAACACCCTGATCCTCGCCGTCAGTCTCGGCGCCGCGCTGCTGCCCACGACCGTCAAGCCCTTCTTCGAGCGCATGCCCGACGACGTCCGGGCCGTGCTCGACAGCGGGATCACGCTCGGCGCCCTCAGTGCGATCCTGCTGAACCTGCTCTTCAACGTGTTCACGAGCCGCAGCACGATGGAGATCGACTGGGACGACATCGGACCCGAGGCCGAGGAGGACGGCCCGGCCGTGCCTCCCGCCTGGGCGCCGGCCCGCTGACACGCGGGCGGGCCGGGAGGGGCGAACCTCACCCCTCCCGGCCCGCCCGGGCGTCGTGCCCGCCCCCGCGTCAGCCGCCCGCCGGACGGCCGGGCGCGGCTTCGCCCTGATCGCCCACCAGTTCCCAGAAGTGGTCGGCCAGGCCGCGCAGGTAGGCGGACCGCTCCGCGGCTATCTCCTTCAGCCTGACGTCGTCGTTGCGGGCGACCAGGTGCCCCATGTACCGCTCGGAGAAGGCGGCGAGCTCGGCGTGCATCGTCCGCAGCGCGTCGCCCACGCTCGTCGCGTCGACGGAGGCGATCTCCACCACGGGATCGACGTGCACCTTCCAGCGTCCGGCCACCGCCGAGCGCAGGTGCCCCTCCAGCTCCTCCGCGCGGCCCGTGACCATGGTCAGGGCGCGCAGGGACAGCCCCAGGGCCTCCACCAGCACCCTGGTCTGCCAGGAGTCGCCGTGCCATTGCCCCGACGCCTCCGCGGCGCGGTACTCCGACGGGTCCATGCCCAGCCGGTACGCCAGCCGCTCCACGCTCAGCCGCCGGGCCAGCCGGAACTCGGCGAGCGTCCTCGGCGCGGTCCCCATCAGGGTGGCCGCGTCGCACCACAGTACGTCGGCCAGGGCGAACAGGTGCCGGTCGGAAGGGACGTGGGAGCCCTGCTCCCACGCCGCGACCATGGCGGGATGGACCGGGCTCCCGCAGGCCGCCATGGCCTCGGCCACCTGAACCGTGCTCAGACCCATGCGGGCGCGGGCGGATCTGGCCCCGGCGGGGGAAAACGGAGTGCTGTACACGTACACGCCACCTCTGGGAAACGGAATGCTGAACGAACACCAGGCGCGGGCACAGTAACAGATGTACAGAAGGTTGTAACCAGTAATTCCCCTTCGTTTTAAAGGCTTTGACGGCGATCTCCCCGTTGATCAACGGGTTCTCGGAATGTCCTCTAGTGGAAGCGGAATCCTCTTTCGAGGCTCCGGCGCAGGCAGTGCGGCGGCGAGCGCGGCGGCCGCCAGCGCGAGCGCCGGCACCAGCAACAGGGCGGTGCGCAGGCTGCTGTGGGAGGCGAGGAAACCGATCAGCGGCGGTCCGGCGAGGAAGGCGAAGTAGCCGGTGGTGGACACCGTCGCGACGGCGGTCCCCGCCGGGGCCCCGGGGATCCTGCTCGCCCCGCCGACCACCAGGGGGAAGGACGCGGAGATCCCGAGTCCGACCGCGCAGAACGCCACCACCGAGACCGCCGGATGCCCGGACAGCAGGGCCGTCAGCGCCCCCGCCGCACTCAACAGGGCGCCCCAGCGCACGACGCGCACGGAGCCGAACCGCCCCGCCGCCCGGTCACCCCCGAGCCGCCCTGCCGTCATCGCCAGCGCGAAGGCCGCGTACCCGGCACCCGCCGGACCGGGCCCCGCGCCCAGGGAATCGGCCAGGTACACGCTGCTCCAGTCGGTCATCACCCCCTCGACCAGCAGCACGCACAGGCCCAGCGCACTGAGCGGCAGCAGCCGGCCCGCGCCCCCGCCCCGCCGCCCGCCCCCGCCCCCGCCCCCGCTCCCGGGCGCGGGCGGCGGGGGAGGGGCCGCCGGGTGCAGGGCGGCCACCGCCAGCCCGGCGGCGGCCACCCCCACGACCGCGGACACCGTGAACTGCGTACGCACGCCCACGCCCCCGGCGGCGGCCGCGGCGGTGCCGAGCAGCGCGCCCGCCAGCGCCCCGGCGCTGAACAGGCCGTGGAAGGACGAGAGCCTCGCCCGGCCGGTGCGCCGCTCCAGATCCACCGCGTGGGCGTTCATGGCGACGTCCAGCGCCCCGACCGAGGCCCCCAGCACGGCCAGGCCCAGCAACAGCTCCGTCAGCGAGCCCGCCAGGCCGGGCAGCGCGATGGCGGGGGCGTACACGAGGGCGGCACAGCGGGCCACCGGCCGGCTGCCGAAGCGGTTCACCAGCAGACCGGCCGCGGGCATCGCCGGTACGGACCCCAGCGCCACCCCGAGCAGGGCCGTGCCGAGCCGGCCGTCCGACAGCCCGAGCTGTTCCTTCACCTGAGGGATGCGCGGGGCCCAGCTCGCCAGGACGATCCCGTTCAGGAAGAACACCGCGTACAGGGCCGCCGCGCCCCTGCCGTTCGGCCCCCTGCCGTTCGCGCCCCTGCCGTTCGCGCCGCTCACCGCGGCACGGTCAGGACCGGGAGGCGGATGCCCGTGCCCTCCGGGACCAGGTCGTGCACCGAAGTGGCGGGATGGGAGGGCGCGCAGGTGAAGGCCTCCGCGTACCGGACGCCCGCCTCCGAGCCGCGCCGTGCCGCCTGCTGCCTGGTCAGGTCCAGGAAGTCGGCGCCCTTGCGCTCCTTGCGGGCGCTGTTCTGGCTGGTGTGCTCGGCCAGCATGGCCTCCTTCACCGCCATGGTCGCCGTGATGTCCACCCACAGGTCAGGGGTGCCCGCCCCCGTCCCCAGCAGGGTGTCCATGTGGAAGAGGGGAGGGACCCGGTCGGTGGCGGGGCTCCCGGTGGACAGACCGGGCTCGCGGGCCAGCAGCCGTGCCGCGCCGACGAGCCGGCTGACGGCGCGGTGGTCGGGGTGGTAGTCGTCGGGGTGGTGGGCGAGGACGACGTCCGGCCGGACCCGCCGCAGCACCTCGACGACCTGACGGCGGGTGTCCGCCGCGTCGAAGAGGAAGCCGTCGGGCCGGCCCAGCCAGAGCAGTTCCGCGCCGAGCACGCCGACGGCCCGCCGCGCCTCCTCCTCGCGGACCGCGGCCGTCCGCGCGGGGGACAGGGTGCGCGAGCCCAGTTCGCCGTTGGTGGCGATGGCGACGGTCACCTCGGCCCCCTGCCGGGCGTAGTGGGCGAGCGTCCCCGCGCAGAAGAGTTCGACGTCGTCGGGATGGGCCCCGAAGGCCAGGATGCGTAGCGCTGTCATGCTCTGCTCCCCTACCGGTAGCGCTGGGCGGCGTCCGAGAGGACCCGCGCGAATCCGAGGACGCTGCTGTCGGTGAGGAAGCGCCGCAGCACGCGCTGGTGGCCGTTCCCGCCGAGCTCCTCCGCGTAAGCGCGGTCCGACAGAAGCCGGTTGACCGCCTCTCCGAGCCCCCGCAGGTCGCTCGCGTCCGAGAGCAGCAGCCCCGTGGTGCCGTGCTCGACCTGCTCCCGGATGCCCCCGACGGGGGCGGCGACCACCGGCCGGCCCTTCCAGGCCGCCTCCGACACGGTCAGGCCGAAGCCCTCGGCGAGGCTCTTCTGTATCACCACGGCCGAGCGGCGCTGGACGGCGTTGACCATCAGCGCGTGCTCCGACGGATTGGCCGTCGGCAGCCGGACCAGGTGCACGCGCCGCCCCCGCCGGCCCAGGCCCGCCCACACCTGGCGGCACTCGGCGAAGACCCGCTCGGCCTGCCGGTCGCCCCTCGTGTCCGGCCCGACCAGCAGCAGGTGGGCCTCGAAGGCCGGATCGACGTACTCGGCGAACCCCCGGATCACCCCCGGGATGTCCTTGACCCGGTCCCAGCGGCTGACCTGGGTGACCAGGGGCGCGCCCGCCGGGGCCGGACCGCCGGCCCGCACCACGCGCGCGGGCTCGCGCACCAGCAGGTCGGTCAGGGCGTACCGGCCGGGAGGGGCTGCGCCCTCCTCCTCGATCAGCCCGGCGGCGGCCAGCAGACGGGACGGATCGGTGCCCGGGTGCAGCGGGATGTTCTTGGGGGACAGCGGATCGATGGACGGCCGGAGCACGCGGCGGTCCACCGGCGCCAGTGCGGCGGGCAGGACCCCCGGGCAGGAGGTGATGTGGCAGTGCGCGCAGGAAAGGTAGCGGTGCAGGAAATCCCATCCGAGCGCGGCGAGGTCCTCCCTTAGCGGCGTTCCGATATGGGCCCGCCACAGCACCGTGCAGCCCGCCGCGCGCAGATGCGGAATGAGCCCGGCCGTCTGGTGGTCGTGGACGACGACGATGGAACGCCGGTCCAGGGCCGGGGTGAGCCGCGCCGCGTTCTGCGCGCAGATCCGCTCGTACATCCGGCGGCCCCGCTCCAGGTCTGCGGAATCCGCCCCCGGGGCCACACCGCACAGCCGGTAGTACAGGGACTTGGTGAACGCCCGGAATTCGGGCGGGCCCGCGAGGGTGGTCCAGCGGGTGGAAACGCCCTCTCCCGCCAGGTAGGGGAGATCGGCCCGCAGGAGTTCGGCGACGCCGCCCCGGACCGGGTTGTCGCTGATGTGCCACACGGTCCGCCCGTCGAGCAGGTCGCGCACCCCGTGCAGGGCGTCCCGTACGTCCTGGGTGCGCTCGCTCCCCACGAACGGCTCGATCCACTCCAGCGGCGTCCCGGGCAGCTCCACCTCGGGCGCGGCCGGCGTCCGGGCGGGGGAGGGGTGGGGGCGGGGGGCCGGTAATCGCCTCCCGCGGGCCTGTGGGGCCCGTCCCGGCGGACGGGACCCCAGCGGGACCGACAGTTTGTGCAACAGCGTGTTTCCATGGCGCAGACGTGTCACGGTATTCGCCTTCCCGGGAGGGTCGGGGCGGACGGTGAGGGGAAATCCGCTCGACCCGTGGTGGAATTCCGGCCGCTCCGGCCCGTTGTGGCCGTGGGGAAATCGCCGCGTGGAGAAACGGGCGCGGGCGGCGGTGAAGTGAGGATGTGTCGGCATATGGAGGAATCCGCGACGCCCCGCCCCGATCCTGGCACGAGGTCCACAGTCGCGACATGTGTTCCCGCCCACGCGGTGAACGCCCGCACACACCCCCGGGATCGCCCGTCCGGGTTATGCCACGGCTCCCATCAGGGCGTTCTCGGAACGCACAGCGGGCCGTCCGGCGAAAGTCCCGGAAAACCGTTGACGAAGTATTGACGGGCGCGCACCGGGAACGTCGTACGCCCTTCGTCTCTCGGACTCCTGCCGCCCCCGGCGCTCCGCGGCAGGACGCTTCGCGCCGCATCGCCCACGGTCCCTTGCCGGTGCGCCCCCGGGGCTTACGATCTCGACGGACGGTCCCCTTCCGCGGACCGCCGCTCCCCCCGCACCCCCGTGGAGGTCAACCGTGTTCCGGACGGCCGAAGGACACCGCAGTCACCGCGACGGCGGTCACCCCCACCCCTCCCGCCGGGGCCCGCGCGCCCTGGCCGCCGCTGCCGCCGCCGCGGGCCTGTTCCTCGCCGTGGGCTGCTCCTCGGGTGACGAGGGGCCCGGGGAGGCGGCAGGGGGCGTGAAGGTCGTCGAGAAGGGCAAGCTGACCACCTGCACCCACCTGCCCTACCCGCCGTTCCAGTTCGAGCAGAACGGCAAGGTCGTCGGCTTCGACGTCGCCCTGATCGACCTGGTCGCGAAGAAGCTCGAAGTCGAACAGAAGATCCTCGACACGCCGTTCGAGAACTTCAAGACGGGGGCCTTCCTCAACTCCGGCCAGTGCGACCTCGCCGCGGCCGGCATGACCATCACCGACGAGCGCAAGAAGAACGTCGACTTCTCCGTCCCCTACTTCGACGCGACCCAGGCCCTGCTGGCGACGAAGAAGAGCGGCGTCACCTCCCTCGCCGACCTCAAGGCCAAGAACAAGAAGCTGGGCGCCCAGGCGGAGACCACCGGCGAGAGCTACGCCAAGGCCCAGGGCTTCAACCCGGTCGCCTTCGAGAGCTCGGACGCGGTGCTCAACGGCCTGCGCACCGGCCAGGTCGACGCGGTCGTCATCGACTACCCGGTCGTCCAGGGCTGGCTCAAGGACCCCAAGAACTCGGCCGAGTTCGTCCTCGGACAGAACATCGAGACGGGCGAGAAGTACGGCTTCTCGGTGAAGAAGGGCAACACCGCCCTCCTCGCCGCGATCGACAAGGCGGTCACCGACGCCAAGGCCGACGGCACCTACAAGAAGATCTACGAACAGTGGATCGGCCCGCTGCCCCAGGCGACGTCGTGACCTCACGGCTCACCCGGCGGCAGCGGCGCCGCGTCTGGCAGGGCGTCCAGTACGCGGTCTTCGTCGCCGTCCTGGTCCTGGTCGGCGTACTCGCCGACTGGGACCGCCTGCGGAACCAGTTCGCGCAGCCGGACCTGGCGTCCAGGCTCTTCCCCGACATCATCACCATCGCCCTGCGGAACACGGTGGTGTACACCCTCTCCGGGTTCCTGTTCGGGCTGGTGCTCGGCCTGGTCGTCGCCTTGATGAGGCTGTCGTCCGTGGCCCCGTACCGCTGGGTCGCGAGCGTCTACATCGAGCTGTTCCGGGGCCTGCCCGCCCTGCTCATCTTCATCTTCGTCGGGGTGGCGGTCCCCCTGGCCTTCCCCGGCACCGCCATCCCCGGCGGAACGTACGGGAAGGTCGCGCTCGGCCTCGGGCTGGTCGCCGCCGCCTACATGGCGGAGACCATCCGCGCCGGCATCCAGGCCGTCCCCAAGGGGCAGATGGAAGCCGCCCGCTCACTGGGCTTCTCGCACGGCCGGGCCATGGTGTCGGTGGTCATCCCCCAGGCGTTCCGCATCGTCATCCCCCCGCTCACCAACGAACTCGTCCTCCTCTTCAAGGACTCCTCGCTGGTGCTCTTCCTCGGGGTGACGCTGGAGGAGCGGGAACTGACCAAGTTCGGCCGGGACCTCGCCAGCGAGACCGCGAACTCCACCCCCATCCTCGTCGCGGGCCTGTGCTACCTCCTGGTGACCGTGCCGCTGAGCTTCGTGGTGCGCCGGCTCGAGGCCCGTGCCGACAAGGCCACGTGAGGAACCGATGCCACAGACGACGGGAACGGGGGACACGATGGGCAGCGACCGCCCGGAGATCGAGATCCGGGGACTGCACAAGTCCTTCGGCGACAACCACGTCCTGCGGGGCATCGACCTCGACATCGGCCGCGGCGAGGTGGTGTGCGTCATCGGCCCCTCCGGCTCGGGCAAGTCCACCCTGCTGCGCTGCGTGAACCTGCTGGAGGAGCCGACGAGCGGCCAGGTCTTCGTCGGCGGTACGGAACTCACCGACCCCGACGTGGACATCGACGCCGCACGCCGCCGCATCGGCATGGTCTTCCAGCAGTTCAACCTCTTCCCGCACATCAGCGTCACCGGCAACCTCACCCTCCCGCAGCGCAGGGTCCTGGGCACCGGCAAGGAGCGGGCCGCCGCCGTGGCCCGCGAGAACCTGGACCGCGTCGGCCTCGCCGCGAAGGCCGACGCCTACCCGGCCCAGCTCTCCGGCGGCCAGCAGCAGCGCGTCGCCATCGCCCGCGCCCTGTCCATGGGCCCGGAGGTGATGCTCTTCGACGAGCCGACCTCCGCGCTCGACCCGGAACTCGTCGGCGAGGTCCTGTCGGTCATGCGCGTCCTGGCGGGGGAGGGGATGACCATGATGGTCGTCACCCACGAGATGAGCTTCGCCCGCGAGGTCGCGGACCGGGTCGTGTTCATGGACGGCGGCGTGATCGTCGAACAGGGGCCCGCGGAACAGGTCGTCACCCGCCCCCGCCACGAACGCACCCGCAACTTCCTCGACCGCGTCCTCGACCCGGCGGCGGTCGAAACACCGGCCGAGGCACCGGCCGACCGGGAACCCCCGCCGGAGTCCTAGGGGTCCGACCGCCGCAGCAGGTAGGCTCCGGCGGCCGAGACCAGCACCGCCATGCAGGCGATGAACACCAGGCCCGCGCCCTCCAGCCCGACCGGCTCCACCAGCACGCCCACCCCGATCACCGGCACCGAGATGCCCGCGTACGCCACCACGAACAGCGTCGAGATCACCGCGGCGCGCCGGTCCGGCGGCGAGGCCGACGCCACCACGGACAGCGCCCCGCGGAACGCCAGCCCCTGACCGGTCCCGCCCACCAGCGCGCTCAGCACCACCAGCGCCAGCAGGTCCCAGTACAGCGCGCCCGCCAGCAGCGCGAGCCCGGCCAGCAGCCCCGCACAGCCCAGCGGCAGGGACCGCCGCGCACCGACCCGGCCCACCGCCAGCTGCCCCGCCGTCGAGGCGAAGAACGCCAGCGCGACCACCAGCCCGCTCACGGCCCGGTTGTGCACCCCCAGGGACTGCGCGAGGAACGCGGGGCTGACCGAGGTGAACACCCCGAACAGCGCGAACCCCACGAACGCGGCGATGGCCGCCGGCCCGAACACCGGCCGCACCGCGGGCGGCAGCCCCGGCCGCTGTGGCCGTACGGTGGCCAGCGGCCGCCGCTGCCGTACGGTCTCCCCGAGCCCCAGCAGGACGGCGGCCGAGGCCGCGACCAGGACCAGGTGGACGGCGAACGGCAGGTACAGCGGCTGCGGCGCGTACTGCGCGAGCAGCCCCGCCAGCAGCGGACCGCAGCCCAGCCCGCCCATGTTCGCGGCCGTCGCCACGAACGTCGCCCGGCCGCCCCCGCCCGGCGGGGCCGACTCGATCACATAGGCCGTGGCCGCCCCGGTGAACAGCCCGGCCGACAGCCCCGACAGCAGCCGCCCCGCGTACAGCCAGCCGAGCCCGGTGGCGAGCAGGAAGCACCCGGCGCTCGCCGCCGCGAAGCCCAGCCCCACCAGCAGCACCGGCCGCCTGCCCACGGCGTCGGAGGCGTTGCCGGCCAGCAGCAGCACACCGATGACCCCGAAGGCGTACACGGCGTACACCACGGTGACGGTCAGCTCGGAGAAGCCGAACTTCTCCTGGTAGAGGCCGTAGAGCGGGGTCGGCAGCGTGGTGCCCGCCATGCACACGGCGAACACCGCCCCGCCGAGCACACACTGCCGCCAGCCCCGGCGCATCCGGTCCATGCCGCCGACGGTAACCCCGCGCCCGACCCCGGTCCCGCCCCGCGCGCCCGAATCGCCGAGGCGTCGCCCACCCGCCACGCCGCAGGCCCCGGGAAGGTCAGGGAGACGATGTCCTCGGCTCCGGCGCGGTTGCCGGTCATGCCCCCGGACACAACGGAATCCCTGATACCGCTCAAAACGGAAGCTTGCCTTCGAAAGGGCCGACCCGCCAGTGGATATGGCGGAACGTCACTTTACCGTCCGGATCCACACGCTTACAGGCCGTGGCAGTTGACTCGGGCAACATACGGTTTCAGTAACCGAGACGAACTGCACGGTAATCGTCCGGGGCCCCACGTGTTCGTATAGCTTTCGACTCGTCGCCGCCGCACCCGGGACACGGGGTCCGCGCGGGGAATCGCGGCGACAGGGATGCGACCACTCCCATGACAACAGCCACTCGAACCAGTGCCTTCCGTGTCGACGCGTACACACCGCACTGCCAGGTCATCGCCGACGAGGGCGGCCACGCCGTCATCGGCATCTCTCCCGGCAACTCCTACTTCTCCGCCCAGCGTGTACACGCCCTCGCCGAATGGGCGCTCGACAACTTCGAGCAGGCCGACCTGATCTACACCGACCTGCACGTGGCCGAGATGTACGAGGCCATGGGCTATCCCCCCGACGAGGCCCGCCGCAAGACGGTCAAGAACCTGCGCGGCGTGCGCGCCAAAGTGACCAACGCCGTCGCCGACATCGACCCCTCGGGCACCCGCCTGCGCGGCAGGCCCATGTCCTCGCTGCGCGGGATACCCGCCTACGACGCCATGCACGCCGACCTGCTGGAGCGGCTGCACACCGACCCGGCGTTCGCGCAGACCTGCAACGAACTCGTCGACATCTTCCTGTCGTCGAAGGTCCTCGGGGGCCAGCAGCCCACCGCCCACCAGCGGGCCGTCTGCCTGGACTACGTGTGCGCCGAGGCGCCGCTCTTCCTCGACACGCCCGCGATCCTCGGCGTCCCCTCGTCGCTGAACTGCTACCACCAGGCGCTGCCGATGGCGGACCTGCTCTACTCGCGCGGCGCCGGACTGCGGGCCTCCCGCAACCAGGGCCACGCCATCGTCACCCCCGCCACCGAAGGAGACCAGCTGTGACCACCCACGCGGAGCCGATCCTCGAATTCCCCTTCACGTGGGACGGAACGCACCTGCCCACCCAGGTCGACGAACTGCCCCCGGTGGTGAAGGTCCGCACCATCGCCGGCGCCGAGGCCTGGCTCGTCTCCTCGTACGAGCTCGTCAAGCAGGTCCTGGAGGACGACCGGTTCAGCCTCAAGAACACCTCCGACCCGGGTGTGCCCCGCCAGTACGCGCTGACGATCCCCCCGGAGGTCGTCAACAACATGGGCAACATCACCGGCGCCGGCCTGCGCAAGGCCGTCATGAAGGCCATCAACCCCAAGTCCCCCGGCCTCCAGCAGTGGATGGACGAGTACGCCGCCGAACTGGTCGAGCGGATGCTCCGGCACGGCGCCCCCGTCGACATCCGCACCATGTTCACCGACCCGTTCTCCGAGGCGATGCACTGCCAGATCCTCGGCATCCCGCACGACGCGGCCCCGCTCCTGGCGGAGTCCCTGCCGATCGCCTTCATGAACAGCGCCACCGAGATCCCCGCCGCGCGCCTGAACTGGGACCGCGACATCGCCTACATGACGGCGCGCCTCGACGACACCGAGCAGGGCCTCATCGGCGACCTGGCCAAGCTGCGGGGCACCGAGGGCTACGAGCACGTCAGTGACGAGATGTTCGCGACCGTGGGCGTCACCCTCTTCGGCGCGGGCGTCATCTCCACCGCCGGCTTCCTCGCCATGGCGCTGGTCACCCTGCTCACCCACCCGGAGGAGTCCGACCACCTGGCCGACCACCCCGAGCTCATGCCCCAGGCCGTAGACGAGCTGCTGCGCATCAACCTGTCCATCGGCGACGGCCTGCCGCGCCTGGTCATGGAGGACATGACCCTCGGCGACGTCCAGGTCAAGGCGGGCGAGCTGGTCCTCGTCCTGCCCGAGGGCGCGAACTTCGACCCCTCCGTCTTCCCGGACCCGCACCGGCTAGACTTCACCCGCGCCAACTCCTCCGCCCACTTCTCCTTCGGCGGCGGCTCCCACTACTGCCCCGCCACCGCCCTCGGCAAGAAGCACGCCGAGACCGCCCTGCTCGCCCTGCTCAAGGCCATGCCCCGCATACGGCTGGCCGTGCCGGTCGAACAGCTCGTGTGGCGCACCGGCTTCATGAAGCGGCTGCCCGAGCGCCTGCCGGTGATGTGGTGACCACCGTCTGACCGGACCCGCCCGGCCGGCCGTGCCCCCCGCCCCTCACGGGGCCGGGGGCACGGCCCGTTCCACGTCACACGGGGCAGGGCCGGTACTCCAGGCTGAGTTCGCGGTCCACCGCGTAACCGGTGCGCATGGAGGCCTCGGTGACCTTCTGCCAGGACCCGTACTTGGCGTAGAGCTGCTCGGCGGTCGGGCCCAGCGGGTTGCCGTACTTGGCCTGGTTGCGCTCCTCCAGGACCCGGACCTCCTCCGGGGTCATGCCCGCCCGGGTGATCTCCTTGGCCTGGTTGCGCATGTCGACCATCTCCCGGGCGATCTCCTCGTCGGAGGCGCCGGCTTCGCGCATGTCCGCCTCGGTGCGGTGCATGTCCTCCAGCAGGCCGTGGTAGCGCATCCGGGTCCGCTGCGCCTCGACCTTCTCGTCCATCGGCATGACGCGGATGCGGCACACCACCGGATCGGCGCTGGGACACGGGTCGTCGGAGGCCACCGGCCGGGCCAGGGGAGCGGTGATGAGCGAGCCGCACGCCTCCGCGGCGGTGGCGGCGGAGGCGGCGGCCGGAGTGAGCAGGGCGACCGAGGCGAGCAACGGTACGAGGGCGCGCCGCATGAACGCGGTGGAGGGAAGCATGCCCGCCATCCTGGGCGGGCGCGCCGCACCGGTTCACGCAGGCGCACCGCCGGCCGCCGCCGATCACCCCTACGGGGACGGGTACCGGGCGGCCCCGTCACCGCACGCAGCGGCCGAAGTCCACGACGTACGTCCCGGCTCCGGTCGAGGCCGCGCCCGCCGGGTCCGCGGCGCCGGGCTGCGCCCAGCCGCCGAAGTCGCGCAGCGAGCCGTCGAGGATGATCGCGCGGTGACCCGGGCTGTTCATCCACCACTTGACGGCGGAGGCCGGGGTGCCCGAGCCGCCCCAGCCGTTGTAGGTGATCTCGGACACGGCCCAGGACCGCGGGTTGAGGCAGTAGCCCGCGCCCATGACGCGGCTCTGCGGGGTGGAGCCGGTCCGCGGGTTGGTGTGCGAATCCTTCCCGGGCCCCCACCACTTGAGCTGTACGGCCGCGGCCGCGTGCTGCCGGGCCGCGGTGGTCAGCGCCGCGTTCGCCGTCAGCGGGGGCAGACCGCGCTGTGTGCGCTGGGCGTTGATCAGGCACAGGACGGCGTCCCGCTCCTGGACGCCCCCGCCCGGCGGCCGGGCCGCCGCCGCTGCGTCGCATCCCACGGCGGTCGCGGACGGCGCGGCCGCCGGCACGAGCAGGGCGGACAGGACGGCGGCCACGGCCAGGGCGACGGTGGTACGGGTACGTGGAGTGCGGCTTCTCACGGGCTTCCACCTCCTGCGGACACGGAACAGGGGTTGCGGGCGGTGTGGAGGAGCCCAGCGCTGTGGCTGCTCCCTCCAGCCTGGCACCCGCCCCCGCTGATCGCCATCCGGCCCCTGGAACGGGGCGAGTTGCACCGCCGACCGCCCTCCTCAGCGCTCCGGCTGCGCCTGCCCGCCCTGCCCGGACTCCCCGGCGTCCTCCGCCTCCCCGGTGATCCGCTCCAGGTCGCTCATCAGCGAGTCCAGCCACGACACCGCCGCCCAGTACCGCCTCGGCGCGCCCGGCGGCTCCGCCCCGAACCCGTCGGAGGCCGGGTCCCGCAGCGCGACCGGCGTCCGTGGGGTGTCGCCGCCCGGGTCGAGCCACGCCGACACCAGCAGCATCCGCCCGGCCACCCGGTCCCCGAGCCGCGTCACCGCCTCGGCCGGCTCCCGCTCCAGCGGCGGTACGAGGACCCGCTCGGGCACCGCCAGCAGCCGGTCCGCGCCCCACAGCGTGTGGTGGCCGGCCAGCAGCGCGGCCTGCCAGTCCTGCCCGCCCGCCGCCGACGCCGGCCATGCCCCCGCCGGCCCGTGCGGCCGCGGCTCGCTCTGGTACTGCGCGTACGCCGACTCGGCCAGGACCAGCGAGTGCAGCAGCGACCGGTGCCCCGGCACCCCGGCCACCGGCTCCCGCACCCCGCCCGCCGCGAGCCGGGCCGCCGTCGCCACCACGATCTCCGCGGCGCCCCTCAGCAGCACCGCCGCCGACCGCCGCAGCTCGTCCTGCGCACCCCGGGGCCAGGCCAGCAGCCCGAACACCGCGCCGATCGCACTGCCGGTCAGCACGTCCAGCAGCCGGAACTCGGCGAGCTGCCACGTCGCGGGCGCCAACTGGGCGAACACCAGGGCCACGACCACCGTGAACAGCGCCTGCGCCCACCCCACCCCCTTGACCGGCCCCAGCGTGAACGCGGCCAGCATCAACGGCGGCAACGCCGCCGCGTACACGGCCGTGTCCGACCCCGCGAGCGCCAGCAGCCCCGCCGCGGCCAGCGCCCCCACCAGCGTCCCCGTCAGCGCGAGCCGTACCGTCCTGCGGGTCTCCCGCACCGTCGTACGGGTCAGCGTCAGCGTCGCCAGCAGCACCCAGAAGCCGTGCGGCAGGCTGTCCTCACCCGCGATCACCCGCGCCGCCCCCAGCGCCAGACTCAGCCGCACCGCGTTCTGGAAGAACACCGACCGGCGCTCGGCGTGCCCCGCCAGCCGGTGCCACCACAGCCGCGCCGTGCCCATCCGCGCGTACCAGAACCGGCCCGGCGCCGCCCGCTCCGCACCCGCCCGCCCGCATACCGCGATCCCGGCCGCCGTCGACATCGCCAGCGCGGCGTCCGCGAGCTCCAGTACGGCCGCGTGCCGGCGCAGCACCGCCGGCCCCTCCGCGCCGTCCGGGCCCGCCGCCAGCGCCGCACGGGCCCGCACCAGCCCCGTGTGCGCCTCCCCGCCCGGCTCCGCGCCCCGGCCCCGGGACCGCAGCAGGGCGGCCGTCTCCCGCGCCGTGTCCCGTACCGCGCCCAGCACCTCCCGGTCCTCCGCCGACGGCGCCCCCGCCGCCGGTGGCAGCCCCGCCAGCCGGACCAGCAGGGTGCGGGCCGCCAGCCCGGTGTGCGTCAGCGCCCGGTCCCGCAGCCCCGGCCCCGCCGGCCGCTCCGCCTCCGGCACCCGGGACGGCCGCAGCGCCGGCCCGGCCTCCCGCGCCCGCAGCTCCGCCGCCGCGGACAGCGCGTACGGCGGCCCCGCCAGCTCCGCCGCGCACCCCCGCGCGCACTCGGCGGCCCGCGCGGCCAGCTCCCGGTACGGGACGGCCGGCGGATCCGGCAGCACGTACGCCTCCGCCAGCACCAGCAGCACCAGCCCCACCGTCGCACCGCCCAGCCGCTCCCCGAGCGAGCCCGGATCGTAGGGCGGGAACGACGGCAGGATGTACATCAACTGCAGCCCCGGCCCCGCCCCCGCCGCCCGGGGCCCGCCCACCGCGAGGAACGCCAGGACGAAGCCGGCCACCAGCATCCCGAGCACCGCGCTCCAGGTCCGCACCGACAGGAAGGTGCCGATCGTGATCAGCACCCAGCAGGCCGGCACCAGCCGCAGCACCACCACCGCCCGCTGCCGGCCGGTACCGGGGATGTGCGACAGGCCCGCCAGCGCCACCGCGGCGAACAGCGCGTAGGTCGCCGCGACGGTCGAGCCGAAGCCGTACAGGAGCAGGTAGAACCCCGCGCCGGCGGCCAGCGTGACCCGCACCGAGCGCCGCCCCGCGGCCGCCCAGCCGGCCGGCAGCCGCATCCCGGGAACGCCTCCCATGCCACCAGCATCACCCGCCCCGGCCCGCCCGGCACGCCACGCACTGGAGCCGCCCTCAGCCGCGGCACGAGTCGCGGTCCAGCAGCGCATCGGTTCGAGCTGACACGGTTACGACCAGGACGCGGGCCGGACCGTACCGCCGGAGCATCCCGGTGCCCGGCCACGCGCCGACGCGCCCGGAGAACCGCACGGCGCAGCGGCAGGGGCCGGGAGCCCCGAAAACGCAGGAGCGGCTCCCGACCGGTCGAAGGCCCGCCGACCGGAAGGCCGAGGAGAAGGAGTTCCACCCATGAAGATCGTTCTGATATCCGGCAGCACCCGCGGCGACTCGGTGAACACCGCCGTACTCGCCACCGTGCGCCACATCCTCGACGGCCTGCCCGGCGAGCACGAGAGCGTGCTGCTCCCCGTCGGCGAACTGCCCCACTACGAGGCCGAACTGGAGCGCACCGACGGCTCGCCCGCCGTCCGCGCGGCCAAGGAGCTGGTCACCGGCGCCGACGCGCTGTTCATCAGCACCCCCGCCTACAACGACCAGATGCCCGGTGTGCTGAAGAACGCCCTGGACTGGCTCTCCCGCGCCCAGGGCGAGCACCCGAGCCCGCTCACCGGCAAGGTCGCGGCCGTCACCAGCGCCTCCCCCGGAGCGCGCGGCGGCGTCGACGCGCAGCCCGGCCTGACCGGCCTGCTCACCCGCTGCGGCGTGCGGGTCGTCGAACACGAGCCGGTCGCCATCGGCTCCGCGGGCAGCCTCGCCACCGAGGACGGCCGCTACACCGACGCCGGGGTCGTGGCCCGGCTGGAGAGCCTGACCCGGGCCCTGACCGCCGAGTTCGCCGCGGCCGGCGACCGCGTGGAGGTGCTCGTCTGATGGCCTCGTCCTCCACCCCCGGCCTGTTCCAGATCATGAAGGAGGACCTGGAGGTGGTCGTCGCCCGCGACCCCTCCATGCGCAACCGCCGGGAGGCGCTGCTGCACGCGGCGCTGCCCGCGCTGTGGGCCCACCGGATCGCCCACCGGCTGCACCGGCGGGGACACCGGATGATCGCCCGGCTCATCGCCTGGAACGCCCGCCGCAGCACCTCCGTGGAGATCCACCCCGGGGCCGTGCTCGGCCGTCGCGTCTTCATCGACCACGGCGCCGCCGTGGTGATCGGCGAAACCGCCGTCGTCGGGGACGACGTGACCATCTACCACCAGGTGACGCTGGGAGCGGTCGGCTGGTGGAGCGACAACAACCGGCCCGAGGGCGACCGCAGGCACCCGGTGGTGGGCGCCCACGTCGTGCTCGGCACCAACGCGACCGTACTGGGGCCGGTCACCATCGGCTCGCACGCCGTCATCGGCGCCCAGGCACTGGTGAACAAGGACGTCCCCGCGGGCGCCCGGGTGCTCGCCGCCACCGCGGTGATCAAGCCCGTCGGCCGGCGGCCGGAGCCCATGGAGGACCTGTACGCCATGACGGCCTCGGCCGGCTCCTGGTAGCCGCCCCGGCCCCTGCCGCGCGGCACCGCACCGGCCCCCGGACCCGCCCGCCGCGCACCCGCTCCACCCCCGAAGGACGTCCCCCCACACCAGGCCGCACCGGGCCGCGCCGGACCAGCCCCGCCCGTCCGGCCCGCAGCCGCACGAACCGACTTGTGAGGAACCACACGTGCAAAGCCGTGAGACGCGCCGCATCGCAGACAGCATCGCCGACCTGGTCGGCTCGACCCCGCTGATCCGCCTCCGCTTCGACGACGCGGCCCCGGGCGGCGAGGTGCTCGCCAAGCTGGAGGCCGCCAACCCGATGTCCACCAGCAAGGACCGGGCGGCCCTCTACATGCTGCGCGCCGCCGAGGAGCGGGGCGACCTGATGCGCGGCAACGGAACCGTCATCGAGGCCACCTCGGGCAACACCGGCATCTCCCTGGCCGCCCTCTCCGCGGCCCGCGGATACCGCTGCGTCATCGTGCTGCCCGACAGCGCCACCGCCGAACGGGTCGCCCTGCTCAAGGCGCTGGGCGCCGAGGTCGTACAGACCCCCCGCGACGCCGGCTACCCCGGCGCCATCGCCAAGGCCCAGGAGCTGCACGCGGCCACCCCCGGGTCCTGGTTCGCCTGCCAGCACGAGAACGCCGACAACGTCCGCGCCCACTACGAGACCACCGGCCCCGAGATATGGGCCGACACGGCCGGCCGGATCGACGTGCTGGTCTGCGGCGTCGGCACCGGCGGCACCCTCAGCGGCACGGCCAAGTACCTCAAGGAGCAGGACCCGCGGATCCGCGTCGTCGCGGTCGAGCCGGAGAACTCCCCGGTCCTCACCCAGGGCGAGGGCGGCCTGCACCGCATCCCGGGCCTCAACGGCGGCTTCGTCGCCCCCACCACCGACGTCGCGCTGATCGACAACGTCGTGACCGTCTCGGACGAGGACGCCCTGGCCGCCGCACGCTCCCTCGCCCGCCGGCAGGGCGTCTTCGTCGGCGTCTCCTCCGGCGCCGTCGCCCACGCCTGCTCCCGGCTGGCCGCCCACCCGGACTACATCGGCGCCACCATCGTCACGATCCTGCCCGACACCGGCGAGCGCTACCTCAGCCTGTGGAACGAGACCCCCGCGCCCGCCGCCCGCCAGTCGTCCCCCGCCCCCGCGCCGCCGGCCGCCACGGACCAGGTACTGGCCGCGAAGTCCTGACGCCTCCCGCCCGTCCCCCCACCCCTCGAAGGAACCCGGCGTGAATTTCCGTCAGCTCCATCCGAACATCAAGCTGCGGCTCGGCATCGGATTCGTCCAGCGGATGCTCGGCATCATGCTGATGCCGCTGATGGTCATCCACCTCGCCACGCTGTACGGCGCGGCCGCGGCCGGCGCGCTGACCATGGTCGTGGCCGCCGCGGGCATCGCCGCCAACTTCGTCGGGGGCCACCTCGCCGACGTCCACGGCCGCAAGCCGCTGATGGTCGCCGGCGAGGTGGGGGCCACGCTCACCTTCGCCCTGCTCGCCCTGGCCAACTCGCCCTGGTGGCAGTCCGGCGCGGCCACCTTCGTCCTCTTCCTCCTCAACACCGCCCTCGCCGGCGCGGCCACCCCCGCCGCCGAGGCGATGATGATCGACGTCTCCACCCCCGAGAACCGCCAGCTCGTCTACACGGTCAACTACTGGTCGATCAACATGGCGTTCACCGCCGGCGCCCTGATCGGCGGCTTCTTCTACGGGGACCACTTCGCCCTCCTGCTCGCCGGCGCGGCCGCGCTCTCCCTGGCCACCGCCCTCGTCACCTGGTGGCGGATCGCGGAAAGCGCCCCCGAATCCGCGAAGGACCGGGCCTCCGGCGTCCCCGCCATGCTCCGCGGCTACCTCGCCGTCTCCCGCGACCGGGTGTTCCTCCGGCTCGTGGGCGCCGCGGTCCTCACCCGCGCCATCGAGGTCCAGATCGGCTACTACATCGCCGTCCGCCTCGCCGACGACTTCCCCGAGCAGGCACTGGCCGGCCTGGAACACTGGTTCCCCTCCGTGGACGGCGTCGCCATGCTCGGCATCCTGCGCGCCGTCAACACCGTCCTCGTCGTCGGCTTCGCCCTCTTCACCGGCAGCATGTTCCGCCGGCTGTCCGACCGGACCCGCCTCTACGCCGGCATCGCCGTCTTCACCGCCGGCCACATGGTCCTGGCCGTCAGCAACAGCGGCTGGGTCCTGATCGCCGCGGCCGTCGTCTTCACCCTCGGCGAGATCGCGAACGTCCCGGTCAAGCAGGCCATCCTCGCCGACCTGGTGGACCCGGCCGCCCGCACCAAGTACCTCGCCGCCTACGGCCTGGTACCGCGCGTCGGCCTGCTCATCGGCTCGGTGTGCGTGACCGTCGGGGCCTTCCTCTCCCCGGTCGGCATGAGCCTCCTCTACGGCGCCTTCGGCCTCGGCGCCATCCTCGTCTACCGCTCCCTGCTGCCGCTGCGCGCGTCCCGCCGCCCCGCCACGGAGCACGAACCCCAGGCCGCACCGCCGGCCGCCGCCCCGCCGGCACCCGTGCCGGCCCAGAACGGAGCCACGTCATGACCCCGCCCCGCGAGCCCGGCCGCCTCCTGATGGTGATGCCGTACGAGCAGCTCGTACGCAAGGCCGTCGAAGCCGGCTTCGAGGTCTGGTCGGTCTGGGACCCCGCGCTGCGCACGCCCGAATACCTCGCCAAGGTCGCCGCCCACTCCCGGGAACTGGCCCTGGTCGACTTCGGGGACGAGACGGCCCTGCGCGCCCTCGTCGCCGGACTGGCCCGCGAGCACGACGTCCACCACGTCCTGCACCTGGGCAGCGAGGCCACCATGGCCCCCGTGCTCGCCGAGGCCGAGGCCCTCGGGCTGTCACCCAACACCGCCGAATCCGTACGCCTGCTCAACGACAAGCACGCGATGCGCGGCCTGCTCAACGCCCACGGCGTCTCCGCCGTCCGCGCCCGCCGGGCCGAAACCCTCGGCGAGGTCGAGCCGCTGCTCACCGAGTTCGGGCTGCCGGCCGTCGTCAAGCCCACCAACACGGCCGGCAGCCGCGGCATCGCCCTCGTCCGCACCGCCGCCGACCTGGCCGAATGGACCGAGCGGGTCAAGGCGGGCGGCTTCGAGGGCCCCTTCATCATCGAGGACTACCTCGAAGGCCCCGAGTTCAGCGTCGAGACCCTCACCGCCGGCGGCACCCACCACGTCGTCGGCATCACCGCCAAGCAGACCACCGGAGCCCCCGGCTTCGTCGAGACCGGGCACATCCACCCCGCCCCCCTCGACCCCGCCGACGCCGCGGCCATCCGCGACACCGTCACCGCCCTCCTCGACCTCGCCGGCTACGCCTTCGGCCCCGCCCACACCGAGGTCATCCTCACCCCGGCCGGACCGCGCGTCGTCGAGTCCCAGGCCCGCCTCGGCGGCGACCGGATCCCGCTGCTCGTGGAGGTCGCCACCGGCTACGACATCGAGGCGGCCATCTTCCGGGGGCTGGCCGGCGAGGACGTCACCGCCCCCGCACCCCACCGGTACGCGGCCATCGGCTTCTTCCAGCTCCCCGCCGGACGCCTGGAGTCCGTCGACGGCCTCGACGACCTGCGCGCCCGGGACCACGTGCACGGCGTGCACTTCCCGTACGGGCCGGGCGACGTCCTGCCCCGCACCACCGACTCCGGCACCCGCCACGGCTACGCCGTCGTCGACGCACCGACCCCCGCGGCGGCCGCCGACCGGATCGCCGCGGCCCGCACCGCCCTGCGCACCACGACCACCCACACCCCGAAGGAAGCACTGCGATGACCGCCCCCACCGCGCGCGCCGCGGACCGTACCCTGCTGCTCGTCGGCGCCACGGACCAACACCTCCAACGGGCCAAGGCGCTGGGCGTCCGCGTGGTGCTCCTCCAGCACCCCGACAAGATCACCCCGTACCAGACCGGGCTGGCCGACGTCCTCCTGATGGTCGACTACACCGACTGGGACACCGTACGGCCGCTCGCCGAGGCCTCCCGCGAGGTGTGGGGCTTCGACACCGTCGCCTCCCTCACCGAGGCCGGACTCGACATGGCCGCCCGCCTGAACGCCCACTTCGGCTTCCCGGGCACCGGCCCCGAGGCCAGCCGCCGCATGCGCGACAAGTTCCTGATGCGGCAGCACCTCACGGAGCAGGGCAAGCTGTCGATCCACTGGGACCGGGTCACCGACCGCGCCTCCCTCGACGCCTTCGCCGCCCGCGCCGGCTACCCCTTCATCATCAAGCCCACCGACGCCACCGCCGGCTTCGGCCTCATCCGCGTCTCCACCCCCGGGGAACTGGACGCCACCTGGGAGCGGATCCAGGAGCTGCGCGGCCGCCGCACCGACCGCGGCTCGACCCTCTACACGGTCAGCGAGTTCCTGATGGAGTCCTACCTCGACGGGCCCGAGTTCAGCGTGGAGGCCTTCAGCTTCGCCGGACGCCACGTGGTGATCGCCGTGACCGAGAAGCTCGTCGACGACACCCACTTCGCGGAACTCGGCCACGCCCTGCCCGCCCGCCTGGCACCCGACGCGCACGCCCGCGTCACGGCCGCCGTCGAGGACTTCCTCGACACCATGGGCGTCACCGACGGACCCAGCCACACCGAGCTGCGCCTCGGCTCCCGGGGCCCCGCCGTCATCGAGTCCCACAACCGGGTCGGCGGCGGCCACATCAACGAACTGGTCGAGGCGGCCTACGGCATCGACCTCCTCGGCTACGGCGTCGCCTGGCCGCTCGGCCTCGTCGAGGCGCTCCCGGAGCCCCCGAAGGCCCGGGCCGGCGCCTGCACCCGCTTCGTGCTCCGCGACCCGGGCACGGTCACGGCCGTCTCCGGAGTGGCGGAGGTCGCCGCCCGCCCCGACGTGCTCGCCGTGGAGGTGTCCGTGGCGCCCGGCGACCCGGTGCGCCCGCTGCGGGACAACTGGGACCGGCTCGGCTTCGCCGCCGTCACGGCCGCCGACACCGACGCGGCCATCGCCCTGTGCGAGCGGCTGACCGAGCGGATCCGCATCGACGTGACCCCCGCCGAGGCGCCGGCGGACGCCCTGGACCTGGAGGCCGCCGCGTGACCGCGCTCGTACTGCACCGCTTCCCGCTCGGCCCGTTCCCCTACGACCGCTGGCTCGCGGAACTCGACGGCGGGGTGGTGCTGATCGCCGCCCGCGACCGGATCGAGGGCGCCCGCGAGCAGGTCCCCGACGGCGACGGCGGCTACCGCCGGCTGGTGGTGCTCGACGACTTCGAGGACGAGGAACTCCTCGACCGGACCGCCCTCGAACTGGCCGAGGAGTACCGCGTCACCCACGTCGTCGCCCCCCACGAGGCGGACCTGATGCGCGCGGCCCGGCTGCGCGAGAAGCTCGGCCTGCCCGGGCAGCTCCCCGACGAGGTCCTGCCCTTCCGGGACAAGGCCCTGATGAAGCGGCGGCTGGAGACGGCCGGCATCGAGGTCGCCCCGCACGCCCTGCCCGCCACCGCCGACGACGCGCGCGACTTCGCGGACGAGCACGGACTGCCCCTGGTCTTCAAGGCCCGCGACGGCTTCGGCTCGATCGGGCTGCGGATCGTACGGACCCCCGGGGAACTGGAGGACTACCTGGCAGGGGCCTTCGCGCCGGGCGCGGCCCCGCGCGAGGACCTGCTGGCCGAGGCGTACGTCCCGGGCCGGATGTGCCACGTGGACGGGGTCGTCGTCGGCGGCCGCACCGTGATGGCCTGGCCGTCGCAGTACCAGTACGAGCTGGCCTCCTTCCAGGCCGACCCCGGCGCCCGGGTGGACCTGACCCTGGACCCCTCCGACCCGCTGACCCCACGTCTGCTGGAGCTGGCCGACACCGCGCTCGCGGCCCTCGGCGGCCCGGCGGACTACGCCTTCCACGCCGAGGTCTTCCACACCCCCGACGACCGCCTCGTCGTCTGCGAGGTCGCCTCCCGCCCGGCCGGTGCCCGGATCCGCGAGGTCCTGGACGCCGTGTTCGAGGTGCACCCGGTGGAGCTGGCGACGCGGGCCCAGACGGGACTGCGGCTGCCCGTCGTGGCCAGGCTCGCCGACGGCGCCCGGCTGGAACCCGTCCGCATGGCCGGACAGGTCCTGATGATGAAGCGGCCCGGCACCGTACGCGGCATCCCGGTCACCCCGGAAGAGCCCTGGGTGCGGTACTACGGCGTCTACGCGGAGCCGGGCGAGGTCCTCGGGGAGGCGGCCCTCTCCTCGGACTTCCTCGCGGCGGCGGTGCTGTCGACGCCGACCCGGGAGCAGTGCGAGCGCCGACTGCGGGCCCTGGGCGCCCGGTTCGAGGCGGAGATCGTGATCGACTGACCGACAGGGTTCCGAGCAGCCGGCCCGTGCGCCGACCTGCGGAGATGGGCTATAGTCGCTCTCGAGCCCGCCGCCGCGGAACACGGCGAACGGGACGATGCGTTGGTGGTCCAAGGAAAGACACCCCACTTCCCGTGGGGGAATGCAGGTGCAAGGCCTGCCCAGCGCTCGAACGAAGGCCCCGGCCTCCTCACGGAGACCGGGGCCTTCTGCATACGCCCCGCGGGTGGTGCCGCCGTTCTCGGCACGGAACCCGGTGCCCTCGACGACGCTCCGGGCCCCGCGGACGCCGAGGGGCCGGCCGGGGACGTTCGTGCGGACGTCCCCGGCCGGCCCGCTCAGCGGCGGCCGGTGATCAGCTGCCCGCGGAGAGGTTGCCGGAGAGGACCGGGATGTTGCTCAGGATGTGGGAGAGCGGCTCGTCGCCCTTGGCCTGGGTGGAGTTCTCGGTGCACTGCTGGTTCTGCGGGTTGGCGAGGACGTTGATGTCCTGGACGCCGACGTTCGCGATGAGGGCGAGTACCGACTGCGCGTTGACCTTGACCGGCAGGCCGATGCAGGGCTTGTTCAGGGTGCCCTGGACGACGCTGAGCTGCGGGCTCTGGTCACCGGTGGTCTTCTGGTTGCCGTAGATCTGCTGCGCGCCGTTGCCGTTGACGGTGTTGATCCCGTTGTCGTTGCCGATGGCCATGGCCGGGGCGGCGACGGCGGCACCCGCGCCGACGGCGGCGGCGGTGGCTGCTGCGGTGACCATCATCTTCTTCAGCATTCGAGAACTTTCCTTCGCTGTAGCCGAAACGAGCCCCGGATGGGGGAGTTCGTGCTGGTAACGGGAGCGCGGCCGGGTACGTGGCGGTGGGTCACCCGAATGGCAGAGCGCCGGTACACCGGACCCCGGCGGCCAGGACGCCGACCGGGTGCCCGGTGGCCGGAACACCGCCACACCGGCCGCCGCCCGTCGTTGGACGATGCGGTCCCGCCCGGGCGCCGCCCCCACCCCGCCCGCCCCCGACGCGCAGCCTCGACCGGAGCCGCCCATGACCGCTGTCGCCCTGACCCGGCGGGCACCGGCAGCCCTCCCCCTCCCCTTGAGGGTCCCGCTGGCCGCGACCGGCTGCGCGCTGCCGCTGTACGCCGTGTGGGCGGCCGTCCTCGCCACCGGCGGAGGGGACCTCGCGGCCCAGACGGCCTGGGCTGACTTCGCCGCCCGCCACCCCGGCTCCGCCTACGACCTCGCCTGGCACGGCGGGCTGCACACCGCCGCCTACAGCCTCGTCTCCCCGTACGCCATGGCCCTCTTCGGCGTGGTACCCGTGACCGTGGCGGCGGGCCTGACCGCCACCTGGCTCGCCGCGCTGCTGTGCGTACGCGGCGGGGGCCGGGCGCCGGAACGGCCCGCGCTGGCCGCGGCCCTCGCCCTGTGGTGCCATGTGGCCTCCGGGCGCACGACCTTCGTCCTGGGCGTGGCGTTCGGCCTCGCGGCCCTGCTGAGCGCCCTGCCCCGGGGGCCCGGCGGTAGCGGCGGGCGGCTCGCCGCCCCCGCGCTCTGCGCGGCCCTCTGCACCATGGCCAGCCCCGTCGCGGGTCTCTTCCTCGCGCTGACCGGCGCCGCACTGCCGCCCGCGCCCCGGCGCCGGGCCGCCGTGGCCGCCGCCCTGTCCGTACCGCCCTGCGCCGTCCTCGCCCTGACGGCCCGCCTCTTCCCCTTCCAGGGCGAGCAGCCCATGCCCCCGGAGCGGATCTGGCCCCCGCTGCTGGCGGCGCTGGCCGTCCTCGCGGCGGCGCCGCCCGCCTGGCGGTGGGTCAGACGCGCCGCAGGCCTGTACGCGGCCGCCGTCCTGCTCGCCTACGCCGTCCCGTCCCCGATGGGCACCAACGTCGAACGGCTCGCCGGCCTCGCCGCACCCGCACTCCTGCTCGCCGCCGCCGCGACGGCGACCGGCCGCGTACGCCGCGCCGCGGCCGGGGCCGGGCTCGCCCTCTGCCTGCTCTGGGTGGGCGGGAACACGGCCGCCCACCTGGGCGACACCGTCCGGGTCCCCGCCTGGGCCGCCGAGACCGACGGGGTCCTCGCGGAACTCGGCCGCCTCGGCGCCGACCGCACCCGGGTGGAGGCCGTCATGGCGCGCAGCCACCGCGAGGCCGCCGTCCTCGCCCCGTACGTCACCCTGGCGCGCGGCTGGAACCGGCAGGCGGACGTGGAACGCGGCCGCCTCTTCTACCGGGACGGCGGCCTCACCCCCGCCGCCTACCGGGCCTGGCTCGACCGGTGGGCCGTGGGCCTCGTCGTCGTCCACGACGGCCCGCCCGACGCCGCCTCCGAGGCCGAACGCGCCCTCGTCGCCGACCGGCCCGCCTACCTGGAGCCGGTGTGGCAGGACCGCAACTGGCGTATCTACCGCGTCCGGGACGCCGTCCCCCTCGTCGACCGGCCGGCCCGCGTACGGAGCTCCGACGCGGCCGCGATCACCGTCCGGGTGCCCCGCCCCGGCACGGTGACCGTGCGGATCGTCGACTCGCCCTGGCTGACGGCGGACGCCGGATGCCTCGAACCGATGCGGGACGCCCGCGGCGACCGCTTCGTCCGGCTGACCGTACGGCGGCCGGGTGACGTCACCATCGGCTCCGCCTACCTCTCCGAAGGCCGCCGATGCGCACCCTGAGGGCGATGCCCGCACGCCTCGCCCTGCTCTGCGTGCGCCGCCACCTCCTCGTCCTGCTGCTGTGGCTGCTGCTCCTGGCAGCCGGAGCGGCCGCCGCCGGACCCGTGATGGACGGCCTGGACCGGCGGCCCTGGAGCGTGGCCGCGCACGAGTCGGTGCGGGGCAACCGGCTCCTGGACGGCGTCCGCGCGTACGGCGGCCAGATCGACGCCGTGGTGTCCGGCGTGCCGGTGTCCGACCCCGCCCTCACGCGGGAACTGGCCGCCGCCCGCCGGGACCTGGCCGCCGTCCCCGGCGTACACGGCGTCACCCCCCTCACCGCAGCGGCGTACGCCGCCGACCGCCGGGCCGTCCTGCTCTCCGTACGGCTGGACCGGACCCCGGCCGGGCAGGACCGGCGGCGCTGCGAGCGGGCCGTGGAAGCCCGGCTGCGCGCCGTCCACCGGGCCGTGCCCGGCGCCGCGGTGACCCTCGGCGGAAGCGACCGGGCCCGCGCCGAGGTGGCGCGGCGGTCCCTGGCCGACACCCGGCGCGCCGAACTGATCACCCTGCCCGTCACCCTGGTGGTGGTGTACCTCCTCTTCGGCGGCCTCGTCGCGGCCGCCGTGCCCCTGGTCGCGGCCGTCGCCACCGTCGGCACCGGGATGCTCTGGCTCCTGCTGCTGTCGCGCTGCTACGACCTCACCTCCCCGGTGCTGTCCACCACCACGATGCTCGGCCTTGGCCTGGCCGTGGACTACTCCCTGCTCACGGTCGGCCGGTTCCGGGAGGAACGCGCCGCGGGCCACGACGTCCCGGAGGCGGTGGTGCGGACCATGGGCAGCGCGGGCCGCTCGGTCCTGTTCGCCGCACTGGTCGTCGCCGCCGCCCTCAGCGGGCTGGCCGCCTTCCCCAGCGACTTCTACGCCTCCCTCGGCCTGGCCGCCGCGGGCACCGTGCTGCTGTCGCTCGCCGCCGCGGTCACCCTCACCCCGGCGCTGCTCGTGGCGTGCGGCGGGCGGATCGGTGCCCGCGCCCGCCGCGAGCCCGACGAGGGCGCGTTCGCCGCGCTGGCCCGCTGGACCCGCCGCCGGGCCCCCGCCGTCGCGGTGGGCGTCGGGGTCCTGCTGCTGGCGGCGGCCGCGCCCTTCCTGCGCGTCCACCTCGTCAGCCCGGTCGGCGAACTGCAGCTGCCGCCGGGCACCGAGGCCCGGCGCTTCGCCGACCTGGTCACCGACCGGTTCCCCCAGCACCGGCCCGACGCCGTGGTGGTCGTGGCCCGCACCGGCCCGGCCCGGCTCACGGCCTGGGCGGAGCGCTTCGCGGACGCCCCGCAGGTGCAGCGGCTCGAACCCGCCACCGCGGCGGGCCCGGGGGTCGCCGTCGTGCGCCTCGTACCGGTGCCCGACGAGGACGCGGCCACCGCCACCCGCCTCGTGGAACGGCTCCGCGCGGACCGCCCCGCCGACTTCCCCGTGTGGGTGACCGGACGGGCCGCGCTCGACGCCGACTTCAGGGCCGAGGTCGTCGGGAACGCGCCCCGGGCCGCCGCCCTGATCGCCCTGACCAGCTACGTCCTGCTGCTGGCGATGACCGGCTCCGTGCTCCTGCCGCTCAAGGCGATCGTGATGAACACCCTGTCCCTCGGCGCCTCGTTCGGCGCGCTCGTCCTGGTCTTCCAGGACGGCTGGGGCGCCGGGCCGCTGGGCGTCCACACCCTGGGCGGGCTGGGCTACTGGCTGCCGGTCGTCGTGTTCGCCCTGGCCTTCGGGCTGTCCATGGACTACGAGGTGTTCCTCCTCTCCCGCATCCAGGAGGCGTACCGCGCCGGAGCCGGCAACGACCTCGCCGTCGAGGCGGGCGTACAGCGCTCCGCCCGGATCATCAGCTCCTCGGCGCTGCTGATGTGCATCGTCTTCACGGGCTTCGCGACGGGGGAGGTGCTCGTGATGAAGCAGCTGGCTACCGCCCTGACCCTGGTCGTCGTGGTCGACGCCACCCTCGTGCGCTGCCTCCTCGTGCCCGCGACGATGACCCTCCTCGGCCGCGCCAACTGGTGGGGCCCCCGCCCGTTCCGCCGCCCGCGCCCGGCCCCGCGGGAGGCCGGTGGCCCGGCCGCCCGCCCCACGGAGTCCGCCGTCACCACCAGCTGACGGCCTTTCCGCCGCTCCGCCCGGTACCCGCGCCGACGCCGGCCCCGCATGGTTCTGGCCCGGGGTCAGCCGTGCAGCTTCCACGGCGTCGGCCCGTCGCCGTGGTAGTGGCCGTACCCCACCTCGTCCATCGGGCAGGGCCGCAGCCCGTCCACCGTCCGGGGATCGCCCGCCAGGAAGGCCCGTACGATCCGGCCGGCCTGACGGGCGGGGTCCTCGTCGGTGACCGGCGCCATCATGGCGAACTCCTCGGCGCGCCCGTACCGGCCCTGCGCATCCCGCTCCTCGCGGAAGAAGTAGAGCAGGACCTGCCCGGGGTGCTTCGGGTCCGTCCACACGTGGCCGAGCTCGCACGACCACCGCTCCAGCCACCCGGTCTGCCCGCGCAGCCCGTCGAGCACCAGTCGCGAGACCGTCTGTGCCGGCCACTCCCATCCGCCGTCCCGGCGGGCCCGCTCCAGCTCGGCGTCGTACTGGGCGGCGTCGAAGCGGTACTCGGGGAGCGCCTGGATCCCCGCCTCGGCGGACTCCCAGCTCCACACGACGATGTCGCCGTCGCGCCGCAGCGTCAGGTACAGCAGGTCGTGGCAGCCGCACGCCTTGGAGGCGAACTCCACCCAGTGGGCCCCCTCACCCACCGACAAGGGGCCGTCGGGCACCAGCCAGTCCCGGGGATCGCCGCACTGGACCCCGTGGTCCTCCTGCCCGAAGGCCGCCTCGATCACGTCCACCCCGTCGACCAGCGGGCGGACCTCCAGGTACTCGTACGGCCCGAACGCCGGGTCGTTCCGGACGGACAGGCGCAGAACGTTCAATTCCTCGGTCATCGGGACAGGCTGACCTCCCGCCGGCCGCGGTGTCACCCGGTTTTGGCGCCCGTCCGCGTGCCGTATAGTTGATCTCGAGCCCGCCGCCGCGGAACACGGCGACCGGGACGATGCGTTGGTGGTCCAAGGAAAGACACCCCACTTCCCGTGGGGGAATGCAGGTGCAAGGCCTGCCCAGCGCTCGAACGAAGGCCCCGGCCTCCTCACGGAGACCGGGGCCTTCTGCTTCACCGCGAACGGGAGCAGGGCTACCGACGTACCGCCACGTCGAGCCTGACCGTGTAGTGCTCCCGCAGCCGGCCGTCCGGGAAGAGGGCGAGCAGGCGGGCGCGTTCGGCTTCGAGGAAGGTGTCCGTACCGGGCTCTGCCACCAGGAAGAGCGAGTGCGTGGAGAGCTTGCCGAGGTGCGCCTCGACGGAGACGGGCCGGGACCAGCGCAGCCGGCGCGTGGTGAAGTCCAGGCCGGGCAGGGGACGGGCCGGCTCGTTGACGTACCAGCCGGGGCCGAAGTGCTTCTCGATGCGCGCCTGCTGGTCGGCGATCCACTCCACGTCCGTGTCGGGGTCGTTGGACCAGACGGCCAGCGCGCCCCCGGGCCGCAGGACGCGCAGGGCCTCGGGGCCGGCGAGGGCCGGGTCCGTCCAGTGCCAGGACTGCGCGTAGGTCAGCAGGTCGGTGCCCTCCGTGGCCAGCGGCAGCCGGTCGCCGTCCCCGCGCACGAGGGCGATCCCCGGATTGCGGCGACGGAACTCGGCGGCCATGCCCTCCGAGGGCTCCACCGCCACCACCCGGGCCCCGCGGGCGTGCAGGAGCGCGCTCGCGATGCCGGTGCCCGCGCCGACGTCCGCGACGCGGGCACCGGCCAGCGGGAACCCGGCCAGCTCCTCGACGGTGTCGAAGAGCGCGGCCGGATAGGAGGGCCGGTGCGCGGCGTAGCGGGCCGCCGCGGAACCGAACGAACGAGCACGGGATCCGGTCGTCATACCGTCCATCATGGACGCCCGGTCAAGAGCACCCGGCCCACCGGCCCAGCGGCTCAGTCGATCCGGAGCTCCCCCATCCGGCTCCAGCCGGTGGCGCCGGCGATGGTGGTGCTGACGATGTCGGGCGTACGGGCGACCAGCGGACGCATGGTCTCCAGGGCCTTGGTGAAGTGCTCGGAGGTGACGTGGGCTTCGGCCGCGTCGTCCTGGAACGCCTCGACCAGGACGTACGTGTCCGGCTCCTCCAGGCTGCGGGACCACTCGAACCAGAGGTTGCCCGGTTCGGCGCGGGTGGCGCGGGTGAACTCCGCGACCTTCTCCGGCCACTGGTCCACGTATTCGGGCTTGACGGCGAATTTCACCACAATGAAGATCATTCAGCCATTGTAGGCACGGGCCTGTCAGGACCCCTCCTGGAGGTAGGCGGCGATCAGGGCCAGGTCGTTGGCGATGCCCACCACGTCCTCCGGGTCGGCGGTCGGCGTCATCGCGCCCGTGACCCCCGCGTAGAAGGTGTCGAAGCGCCCGCCGCCCTTGTCCAGGTAGCCGGCGATGGTGATGGCCCCCACGGACAGCCTGTCGTTGAGGAGGTCGCCGCCGACGGCCGCGCCGGTCTTCGCGAACACCTTGCCGCGCGCGGGACAGTCACGGCAGTTCTGCGCGAGCAGCCCGTCGACCCCGAGGACGGGCAGCGCCTCCCGGAACCGCCGCGCGTCCGGCGTGCCCTGCCAGTACGCCAGCATCTGCACCAGCGCCCGGGGCGTGACCCGGTCGGCCGGATTGCCGCCCCGGCCGTCCATCAGGGCCACCTGCTCGCGGTCGACGCCCGCCCGGTCCAGGAAGGCGGCGAGCACCGGGAAGCCCGCGGCGCACTGCCGGCTGCCGGTGGTGACGGCCAGCAGGCAGACGTCCAGGTTGGCGCCGAGGTTGTGACTGACCTTCAGGATCAGCTTCGCGTACTGCTCGTACGGGGGAGAGGTGTACGCGGCCACGCGCGGCCGGCCCGCGTAGTCGCGCGGCAGCCGGGCCACAGGATTGGGCCCGGTGGCGCCGGCGGTGACCTCCACGCCGGCCCGGCCCAGCGCCTCGATCAGCGCCGTCCGGCCGAACGCGGCCGGGTCCGTGACCGGGGCGGTGCGCAGCAGCGGCCGGGCGTCCGCGGCGATGGTGCCGGACAGCCGGATGCGGGTGCCGCCGTCGGAGGCCGTCACCGTGATGTCCGTCGGCTTCCCGGCGGCGACGGTCCTCACCGTGGACGTGACCTCGTACGGGGCGACCTTGGGCCGCCATTCCAGCCGGGCGGCGGCGCCCGCGCGGTCGCCCGGGGTGGTCAGCAGGTCGACGAGGTTGTCGTTGACGATCAGGGGGGTCGGTACCGGGTCGAGGCCCGGGTCGGGGGCGAAGAGCCGGCTGTCGACGATCACGTCGCCCTCGACGCGGGTGATGCCCGCCGCGCGGACCTGCCGGGCGAGCTCGTCGATCCCGGCGAGGGGGTTCTCCGGGGTGAGGGTGGCACCCGGGAAGTCGTTGGCGTAGGTGTGGTCGAGGTCGGTGTACGCGACCGTCCCGTCGGGCCGGGTCCGGCCGCCCAGGGTGAGGTCGCCCTGCGCGACGAGGTCGAGGTCGCCGGTCAGGGTGGATCCGGCGCGCCGGCCGACCGCGTAGAGGGGCGTCACGAAGCGGTGGTCCGGGCCGAGGGTCTGCCAGGTGGCGGAGACGGGGAACAGCTTCGCCGTGGACCCCGGTATGAAGAACTGACCCGGGAACATGCTGTGCAGCACCCGGCCGTCACCCGGTTCCGTCTGCAGCAGCCCCCACTGCGCGTGGCGGTACTCCGGTTTGCCCATGATCTCCGTGATGCGGGGGTCGAGGCCGGCCCCGGAGGCCTCCGGCGGGGGCACCGGCGACGGAGAGGGGGCAGCACGGGCGCCCGTACCGCAGGTGAGCGCCAGCAGCAGGGCGGCGCAGCAGCCGGCCGTCCGGCGCCGCAGCGCCACGGGCAGGATCGCAGTTCCCACGGCGCGCTCCGTTCGTCGCGGCCGCCTTCCCCGGCGGCCCGAGCCCCGTCAACAGCGTGCCACGCCCCTCTGGGCCCCGCACGTCACCCGTTCGCCGCAGCGGCCCGCCCCTCCGGGCCCCGCACGTCACCCGTTCGCCGCAGCCGCAGCCGCAGCCGCAGCCGCAGCCGCAGCCGCAGCCGCAGCCGCAGCCGCAGCGGCAGCGGCCCCGCCCCCGGCCCGAACCGCCGCCGGCGCCCCGCCCGCCTCCCGGCGCATCAGGGCCCGCAGCTCGGCGGCGACGCCGAGCCCGCTGTGCCGCCCGCTCGGTCAGCCGGCACACCAGGGCGAGCCGTTCCCCCGTGAGCCAGGCCGACGGCGTCGTTCCCAGCTGTGCCCGTGACCGGCGGTGCGGGCCGACCGCCGCGGGCGCGGCGAGGCCGGCGACCGTGCTCGGCGCGTCCGGCTCCGTCAGGGTCGGTGGGGGAGGATCAGGGTGTCCGCCGTGTCGGCCGCCTCGAGCCCGGCCACCGCCATGAGCGTGAAGAACCCGCCGCCCCTCATGCGTGCGCGGCTCTTCCTGTTCCCCGGCGGAGCGCTTCGCGTCTCCCCGCGCGGGCCCGGCGGGCAGCGCACGTCGCACTCTGCGCGGGCCGCCTGTCGCCGCCCCAGGGCGCGGAGCGCAGGCCGCACGCGCCGTCGTCCTCCCGCTCGAACCCGGCGGGAAACCGCCCGCACCAGTCGTCTTGTGGCCCCGGGCAGGGCTGGCTACAGTCCCGTGTTACACGTGTAACTCGGCAGGAGTCACGTGCAGCTCTCCGCGTGAAAGGGCCGCAATGACGCATTCGCTCCCGGTCGAGCCCGACCTGACCTGGCCGCCCCCTCCCTTCCTGGCGCCCGTAGCGCCCGTGGTCGCCGAGGACGGCGTACGCCGCTTCGACGGGGTCACCTACGCCACCCGGCCGGGCTACCGGCCGCGCCTGCTGGACGTCCAGGTGCCCGCCACCGCCCGGGGCCCCGTCCCGGCCGTGGTCTGGATCCACGGCGGCGGCTGGCTGGAGGGCGACCGGCGCTACCCGCCGCCGACCGTCCCTGCCGCGCTGCTGCACGGCGCGGTGCTGGCGGCCGGGCTCGCCCTGGTCTCCATCGACTACCGGCACAGCCTCGAAGCACCCTTCCCGGCGCAGCTGCACGACGTGAAGGCCGCCATCCGCTACGTCCGGAAGTTCGCCGGCGCCTTCGGCGTCGACCCGGACCGCATCGCGGTCTGGGGCGAGTCCGCGGGCGGCCACCTCGCCGCCCTCGCGGGCCTGACCGGCCCTCACACCCCCGGCGCCGCCGCCCTGGAGGGCACCGAGGGCGTCGGCGCCGGCGACACCTCGGTACGGGCCGTCGTCGACTGGTACGGCGTCTGCGATCTGCTCGCCCTGCGCGGGCACCCCATGCCGCCGATGCCGCCGGGTGTGCAGTACCCGGACCCGTACGAGGCGCTGCTCGGCGGTACCGAGGAGGAGCGGCCGGCGCTGGCCCGCGCCGCGAGCCCGGTCGCGTACGCCGCCGACGGACACGGCGTGCCGCCGCCGTTCCTGCTGGTCCACGGTACCCGGGACGGCCTGGTCCCCTACAGCCAGAGCGAGGCGCTCGACGCGGCGCTCCGCGCGGTCGGCGGGGAATGCGAACTGGAGCCGGTGGAGGACGCCGACCACATCTTCCTCGGCGTCCCGGACGTGGCCCCGATCGTGGCCCGCAGCGTGGCCTTCCTCGCCCGCCACCTGGACGCCTGAGCCGCGCCCGTGAGCGAGAGACCCGTTCCCGGGCACCGCACGGCCGGCGTGCTGCCGCTCGGCCTGCTGCTGGCCGGGGCCGCCGTCCTGGTGACGGCGGTCGTCCGCGCCGACCCCGCCCGCCCGCCGTTCCAGGGCGCCGACCAACGCTGGCTCGACCTGATGGGCGGGCCGCACCGGGGCGTTCCCGCCGCCGCGGCGGCGTTCCTGAACTGGTTCGGGGGGCCGGCGGGCGTCGTCGTACCGCTCGGCCTGCTGGCCTTCCTGCTGGTGCGCGGGCGCTGGTGGTCGGCCTGCTGCCTGCTCGCCGCCTACCTCGGGGCCAACCTGCTCGTCGTCCAGACCCTCAAGCACCTGGTGGACCGGCCGCGCCCGGAGAACCCGCTGGTCCGCGTCGACCACGGCTCCTTCCCCTCCGGCCACGGGGCCGCGGCGGCGGCGCTCGTGGTGCTGGCCGGCGCGCTGCTCGTGCCGGCGGCGCGGCGTCGGGCCTGGTGGTGCGCGGGGACGCTGTTCACGCTGGCCATGATGTGGAGCCGTACGTGGCTGCACGCGCACTGGCTCAGCGACACCGTCGCCGGGGCGCTGGCGGGGGCCGCGGCCGCGCTGCTGGTGTGGCGCGCCTTCATGCCCGTACTCGCCCGGGAGGGGCGTGGCTCCGTACGGTCCGAGGGTGTGCCGCGGAGAGTGCCGCCGCAGGCCGCCGGAGGCTGAGGCCGGGGCGGGCGCGGCCGGGAGGCCCCGGGGGGATCCTCCCGGCCGCCGCCTCAGGAGGACTGGCGGTGCACCAGCGCCGGTTCGATGCCCGCCACCCCGGGTGCCGTGCCCCGGGCGACCAGGGCGTGCAGGGCGTCCGCCACGGAGGCGGCGGAGGGCAGCTCCAGTGCGACGCTGGTCAGCGCGGGCCGCTGGAGCGCCGACAGCACCAGGTCGTCACAGCCGACGACGGCCACCTCGTCCGGCACCGGGATCCCCTCCGCCATGAGCGCGTGCATCAGCAGGGCCGCGTACTCGTCGTTGTACGCGAAGACGGCGTCCAGGCCGAGCTCCCGCCACCGCCGGGCCAGCGCCGTCGCGGACTCCCGGGTGTAGGCCAGCTCGACGGGGGTGACGGTCACCGGATGCCGCGCGGCGACCTGCTCGGCGCCGGCCAGCCGCGGCCGGGCGAGGGTGTCCAGGCCGCGCTCGCGCGGGATGACCACCCCGATCCGGGTCCGGCCCCGGTCGATGAGGTGCCGGGTCGCGGTCGCGCCGACGGAGGTGTGGTCGAAGGCGATGGTGTGCACCCCCTCCACCGGGTGCGAGGCGAAGGCCAGCGTCCCGCGCACCCCGGCGCGGCGCAGCACCTCGGCCGTCTGCGGGGTGAGCCGGTCGCCGTCGAGGGAGAGCACCGCGGCGGGCCGCAACTCGGCCCAGGCGCGGGCGGCTTCGAGCGGATCGTCGAAGCGGCCGGCGTGCATGACGGTGGTGTAGCCGTGCCGCTCCAGCTCGCTGACCAGGTCGTCCACCCACTCGCTCACCAGGCGTCCGACCGCGGAGACGGAGGCGGGCATCAGGACGAGGTTGCTGCGGCCCGCGCGCAGGGACCGGGCGGCCGCGTTCGGCACGTAGCCGAGCTGCGCGGCCGCGGCCAGCACCCGCGCCCGGGTGCCCTCGCTGACCCGGTGGCCCTGGGTGTCGTTGAGTACGAACGAGACGGTGGCGCGGGACACCCCGGCCAGGCGGGCGACGTCCGCGCTGGTGGCCGACGCGGGAGCCGATGCCTCTTTCGCCATGGCGTGTTCATCGCTCCCCGTAGCCCGGTGCTGCCTTCCCGTGTGCAGGTTACACGAGTTAAAGCCGAAAGCCCGGGGCGCTGTCGCGGCGCCGGGCGTCGGCCGCTCGGCCGCGTCGGCCGCTCCGGTCGGGGGTGATCGGCCGGGAAATCCGATTGATCACCGTTCGCGACCCCGGTTAGCGTCCCCCGCATGACCACTCCCTCCCTCACCGATGCCACGGGTTCCACCGGCCCCGCCGACTGGCGCGAGGCCAACCGGGCCAACTGGGACGAGCGCGTCCCGATCCACCTCGGCACCTCCTTCTACGACATCCCCGCCTTCGTGGCGGGCCGGGACTCGCTGCAGGACTTCGAGCCCGACGAGGTCGGCGACGTAGGCGGCAGGTCCCTGCTCCACCTCCAGTGCCACATCGGGCTGGACACCCTCTCCTGGGCCCGCCGCGGAGCCACCGTCACCGGCCTCGACTTCTCCGGGCCGGCCGTGGCCGCCGCGGGCGAGCTCGCCGAGCGGATCGGCGCCGGCACCGCGCGCTTCGTCACCGCCGACGTGTACGACGCCGTCGAGGCCCTGGGCGGGCAGACCTTCGACATCGTCTACACCGGCTTCGGGGCGCTGTGCTGGCTCCCCGACATCACCCGGTGGGCGCGGACGGTGGCGGAGCTCGTCGCCCCCGGCGGCTTCCTCTACCTCGCCGAGTACCACCCCTTCGCCGACGTCCTCTCCGAGGACGGACGGGCCGTCGAGCACGACTACTTCGAGCGCGGGGCGATGGTCTACGACGAACCCGGCACCTATGCCGACCCCGGGGCGCCGACCAGGTCGAACCGGACCGTCGAATGGCTGCACGGCGTCGGAGAGGTCGTCAGCGCCCTTGCCGCCGCGGGCCTGCGCCTGGAGTTCCTGCACGAGCACGACCACGGCCACTTCCGCCTCCCGGCCGGGCTGTACGTCCCCCAGGTCTACTCGCTCCGCGCGGTGAAACCGCGGTAGCGGAGCCTCCTCTTTCGTGGGCTATAGTTGATCTCGAGCCCGCCGCCGCGGAACACGGCGAACGGGACGATGCGTTGGTGGTCCAAGGAAAGACACCCCACTTCCCGTGGGGGGATGCAGGTGCAAGGCCTGCCCAGCGCTCGGAAGAAGGCCCCGGCCTCCTCACGGAGACCGGGGCCTTCCTGCGTCGCCGGCCGTACGGTCCGAGCCGCCGTCAGCTGCTGCGCCGGACGAGCGTGTAGCGCCAGAGCAGGCGTCGGCGCAGGCGCACGCCGGGAAGCGTCCGCCGGGCCACGTCGGAGATTTCGGCGAAGCCCGTGGACGCCGGACGGGTGGGGGCGGTCGTCGCGGCCGGGCGGGGTGCCCCGCGGCCGCGGTTCCTGACCCAGGCCATGGCGACGTTCGCCGGTATCGCGGCGGCGCCGATGAGGCGGTCGACGGCCGACTGCGCGGCGAGGTGCGGCGCCGGGCGGCGCGGGTCTGGGGGCACCTCCCAGCGGTAGCTGGGGGAGCGAGATCCGGGAGACACGGCCTGGGTCACCGCTGCCCGAGCCGACGTCCAGGGCGCGGCCGAAGCGGTGGGGGAGGTGCCGCAGGATCCAGCGGTGGTAGTGGGCGTTGTGGTCCCACGGGTGTGCCGCGTGGAACCGGGCGAGGGCCTGGAGGCGGTGCGCCGATGTCGTCATGGGCCGATTCGATCACCCCGGGCGCGCGGCGGGCCCCCCGGGTGGGAGCAGCTCCGGATGCGGGGCCCGGGGGCGTTGCCCACAATGATCGTGAAGCGCGGCAGCGGACGGCCGGACCGCCGACGAGACGATCGCGGGGCTGGAGATGGCGCAAGCGTCCCGGGCGGCGGGCCGCGGCCCGCGCCACCGGCTGCTGCCCCCGGCCCTCGCGTGGCTCGTGGCCAACCTCCTCACCTGGGCCGTCGCCAGGGCCTCCGTCGCGGGCGACGGCTCCCCGGTGCGGTACTGGTCCACCGGCGGCCGCAGCCGCTGGGACTCCGCCCACTACCTGTCCATCGCCGAGACCGGCTACGAGATGTTCCGCTGCCGGGACCGCTATCCGGACTTCCCCGACGTCGTCTGCGGGAACGTCGCCTGGTTCCCCGGATACCCCATGTCCGTCCGGGCGGTCTCCGCCACCGGCCTCTCCTACCAGCTGTCCGCCGCCGTCGTCACCGAGGCCGCCCTGCTCGGCATGTTCGCCGTGCTGTGGGGGCTGCTCGGCGCCCGGCTCACCCCGGCCACCGGCCTCACCCTCGCCGTCGCCACCGTGTTCCCGGGCGGCGTCTACTTCCACGCCCTGTTCCCGGTCTCCACCGCCACCCTGGCCCTGCTGGTCTGCGTCGCCGGGGTGCGGCGCGGCTCGTGGACGGTCGCCGCCGCCGGCGGGTTCGCCTCCGCCGCCTGCCATCCCGTCGGCGCCGTCGCCGCCGGCATGCTGCTGCTGAGCGCCCTCTTCGCGTGGCGCGCCGACACCTGGCCGGTCCGGTGCGCGAAGGCCGGCTCGGCGGCGGTCGTCTCCGGCTGCGGCGTGCTCTGGGCCGAGTGGCTGATGTGGCAGGCGACCGGCCGCTGGGACGCGTACGAGACCCTCCAGGAGTCCAGCTACGGACAGGGCGGGGTGCACCAGCCCTTCGACCAGATGGCGGCGGCCTACCGCTTCCCGTTCAAGGACTGGTACACGCCCCCGGGGCACCTCCCGTGGCTGGTGCGTCACGCGCTCGACGCGCACCGGACGCAGCTCTGGCTCGACACCGCCTTCGTCCTCCTCGTCATCGCCACGGCCCTGGCCCTGCTCGTCCGCCGCCGCGGGCTCGACGCGGGGGAGTGGGCCGCGACCGTCCTGACGGCGGCGGTCTTCCTCGTGCCCTTCCTGGCCGGCGCGGAGATGTCCTGGTACCGCAACCACGCGCAGATGTTCGTCGGGCTGCTCCTCGTCGCGCGCATGCCGCGCTGGGTCCAGGTGCCGCTGCTGGCGTGCTGCGCCGCGCAGTACGCCCTGCTCGGCGCGATGTTCTTCGCCGGAGTGCTGGTGTGACGGTGGGCCCCGGGCCCCGGGGCCCGGGCGCCGGGAGTTCGAGGACAGACCCTAGGGCTGCTCCCCGTCCGTGTCACGGGCCACGAAGTAGGCCGGCCGTGCCTGCACGGCGGTGTAGATGCGGGCCACGTACTCGCCGAGCATCCCCACGCAGAACAGCTGGACCGCGCCGAAGAACAGGACCGTCGTGATCAGGGAGGTCCAGCCGGGCAGGGTGTTGCCCGTGGCGTGGGCGACGAGGGTCCAGACGAGGAACCCGAGGCAGACGGCGAGGCTGCCGGCGCCGATCGCCGTGGCCAGGCGCAGGGGCGCCGCCGAGAAGCTGGTGACGCTGTCCAGGGCCAGCAGGACCATCTTGTGCAGGGGGTACTTGGTGGTGCCCGCCACCCGCTCCCCGCGCTGGTAGGTGATCCGGCCGTCGGGGAAGCCCAGCCACGGGATGAGCAGCCGGTGGATCTGCTGCTGCTCGGGCAGGGACTTGAGGGTCTCCACCACCTGGCGGGACAGCAGCCGGAAGTCCCCGGCCTGGGCCGGTACGTGGGGGCCCGCCAGACGGCGCATCAGCCAGTAGTAGCCGGCGGCCGTCCGGCGTTTGAAGCCGCTGTCGGCCGAGCGGTCCGTCCGGACGCCGTACACCACGTCCAGGCCGTCCGACCGGGCCAGCTCCAGCATCCGCGGGATGACCTCCGGCGGGTCCTGGAGGTCGGCGTCCATGCTGACCACGTAGGCGCCCCGGGCGCGGTGCAGTCCGGCCGTCAGGGCCGCCTGGTGGCCGCTGTTGCGCCGGAGGGTGACGACGCGGAGCCCCGGCCAGTCGCCGCGCAGGTCCTCCAGCACCCGGGGGGTCTTGTCGGTCGAGCCGTCGTCGACGGCGAGGACCTCGTACGGTTCCCCCAGCCGGTCCAGCACGGGCCGCAGCCGCGCCGCCAGAGCGGGCAGGGACTCCTCCTCGTTGAAGACGGGAACCACGATCGACAGGAAGACCGGTCCGCCGGGTGGGTCGCACACAGCACTCATGATGCGGGAACAGCCCGGACCGGGCACTCCGGGCCGCCGCGTCCGCGGGGGATCCCGCGGCCGTCAGCCCGCGGGCCTGTCCTCTGCCCGGCCGGTCACCACCAGGTCGCCGTCCGCCGTACGCCGGGCCAGCACCCCGGTGCGCAGGAAGCCGTCGGGGGTGAAGCGGCCGGCCCCTTCCCCGGCCGGCCGGTAGTGGCCGCGCGGGGTGTACGGGCCGCGCGCCAGGAGCTCGCCGGGCTCCCCGTCCGGCACGCCCCGGCCGTCGGCGCCGACGAGGCGGATCTCGTCGTCGGGCGAGAGCGGGCGGCCCTGGGTGCCGTACACCGTCTCGTCCGGGTCGGCGGGCCGGGTGAGCACGACCGGCCCGCCGGGCGGGGCGAACACCTGCTGCGGCCGGGCGCCCAGCCGGGACGCCAGCCGCTCGGCGGTCGCCCGGGGCAGGGGCGCTCCGCCGCCGCTCTGCACCAGACGCAGAGTGCTCACGTCGGCTCCGGCCGAGGGCAGCGCGTCGAGCCAGGCGGCGGCGTCGTCGGGCGGCAGCGACGTGACGGTGACCCGCTCCCGCTCGACGAGCGGCAGGCATGCGGCGGGATCCGGTCCGTCGGCCAGGACCACCGTCCCGCCGGCGGTGAGCGTGCCGATGATGCCGGGGCAGCCGAGGGCGAAGGAGGACGCGGCGGGCAGTGCGGCCAGGTACACGTCGTCCTCGGTGAGCGACACCAGCTCGGCGGCGGCCCGCGCCTGGTAGGCGAAGTCGTTGTGGGTGCGGGGCACGAGCACCGGCCCGCCGCCGACGCCGTCCCCGTCGCCCACCAGCAGGAACGCCACCCGGCCGGCGTCCGGCGGGAGCGCCGGCTCGGGTGCGGCGTCGACGGAACCCAGCGGGGCGTACTGGCAGTTCGACGCGTCGGTCGTCAGACCGCCGTACGGGGACCCGGTGCCCGGCGGCTCATAGGTGAACACCCGGCGCAGGAAGGGCCGGCGGGCGGCGGTGTCCGCGGCCATCGCCGTGTGGTCGAAGCCCCGGTACTCGGCCGGGCCGACGTAGCCGACGGCCTGGGTGACCCGTACGAGCTCGGGCACGTCGGGGTGGGGGAGCGGGCACAGGACGGGGACCACACCGGCGCGCATGAGCGCGAACGTGCCGACGACGAACTCCGGGACGTTCGGCAGCTGGACGACGACCCGCATACCGGGCCGCAGTCCGCGCAGCCGGAACCCGGCGGCCATCCGGTCCACCCGCCGGTTCAGGTTCGCGTACGTGAGGCGGGTCCCGCCGTGCACGAGCGCGGTCCGCGGCCCGTACTGCAGGGCCCAGCCGCGCAGCAGGTTGTCCAGGGTGCTGCCGCCCCAGTGGCCCGCCGCCCAGTAGCGGTCGACGAACGCCTGCGGCCACGGGGTGCAGCCTTCGAGCATGGATGCCATCGGATTCCTTCCGTGCGTGACCTCGGCAATTCCAGTCCGCCCAGGTCCCCGTGCGCAATGCGCCGTCCCGACCATGGGGGCGGACCCCGGTCAGCAGAAGATCCAAAACGGCACCGTCCGGCCCGGCCGGAGGGCCGGGCCGGACGGTGCCGCCTGCCGTCAGGCGTCCGCCACCGCGTGCATCGGGGTGAGCGCTGCGGCCCGGCGGGCGGGCAGCGCGGCCGCCGCCACGCCGACGGCGAGGGAGAGCAGGACGACCAGGGCGAGGGTGCCCCAGGGGAGGGAGAAGGAGTACTGCGGGATGGCCCCGTTGGCCAGGCCGCTGACCTTCCAGGCCCCGAACAGGCCGCCCGCGAGCCCGAGCAGGGTGCCGTACGCGGCGACCGTGAGCGACTCCAGGCGGATCATGCCGCGGACGCCGGCGCGGTCCATGCCGACGGCCCGCAGGACGCCGATCTCCCGGGTGCGTTCGGCGACCGACATGGCCAGCGTGTTGACCATCCCGAGCGCGGAGATGACCACGCCGATGGCGAGCAGCCCGAACACCAGGGTGATCAGGTCCCCGGCGACGCCCGCCTGTTCCCGTACCAGCTGCGCACGGCTCTGGACCTTCAGCAGGGGGCTGTTGTCGACGGCAGCGCGCAGCCGCCCGCCGAGGTCCCCGGAGCCGGCCACCAGGACCCGCTGGACGGAGTCGCGCAGGTAGCCGTACCGCTGGACGTCGGCGCGGTCGGCGAGCACGTCCCGCGCGGTGGGGTTGTCCTGGTAGACCCCGACGACGGTGTAGGGCCGGTCGCGGTCCTCCCCGGCACCGGGGCCGACGGCCGCCCGGACCCGGTTGCCGGTGCCGATCCGGTTGTCGCGGGCGAAGGACGCCGAGACCGCGATCCGGCCCGGCCCGAGGTCCTCGGCGGAGCCGCTGGTGAAGCGGAGCCTCATGACGGCCTCCACGCTCTTCGGGTCGACGCCCGACACCTGCCCCGCCCCGGCCCCGACCGAGATCCCGGAGTCCGCGACGGCGGAGGCGGTCGATACCCCGGGGACGGCGGCGATCCGCCGGACCGCGGCCGCGTCGACGGCGGTGGTCGCGTCGCGGGTGCCGATGACGTAGTCGGCGCGCAGGCCGGCGGCCGCCTGGGAGTCCAGGGCCCGGGCGGAGGAGTGCTCGATGACGGAGAGACCGGTCACCAGCGCCGTGCTGATCATCAGGGCGACGGCGGTGGCCGCCGTACGCCGGGGGTCGCGCAGGGCGTTGTCCCTGGCGAGGCCGCCCGCCACGCCGAACCGGCCGGTGACCCGGCCGATGAGCCGGACCACCGGACCCGCCAGCAGCGGCGCCAGCAGGATCAGCCCGGTCACGAGGACGCCGCAGCCGAACAGCGCCGTCCGCAGGTTCTCGTCCGAGGCGTCCTTCGCCCCGCCCAGGGAGAAGAGCAGACCGGCACCCAGCAGGACCACTGCCGCGCCGGCCGCGCCCCGGATCCGGGACAGCGTCGCGGACGGCGGCTGCTCGGCGGTGCGCATCGCCTCGACGGGCGCGATCCGGGCGGCACGCCGGGACGGCAGCCAGGCGGCCAGGACCGTGACGCCGACGCCCACCGCGAGCGAGGCGGCGACGGGAGCGGGGCCGACCACCAGCGGGCCGCCGGGCAGCAGGTCCTCACCCGTGCCGAGCAGGCCGGGCAGGGCGGCGGCCACACCGAGGCCCATGCCGAACCCGATCACGGAGGCGACCAGACCCACCAGGGCCGCTTCCGCGAGCACGGAGCGGACCACCTGGCGGCGGGTGGCGCCGATCGCGCGGAGCAGGGCGATCTCCCGGGTGCGCCGGGTGATGAGCATGGTGAAGGTGTTGATGATGAGGAAGGAGCCGATGAAGAGCGACACCGCGGCGAAGAGCAGGGGCAGCCGGGCGTAGCTGCGGGTCTTGGTGCCGATGAAGACGGACTGCTGGTCGGCCTTGGCGCTCGCGGTGGTGGCCTGCGCCCGGTCGGCGGGCAGCAGCGCGCCGACCCGCCGCGCGAGGTCGCTCTGGTCGGTGCCGGGCGTGGCGGACAGGTCGATCCCGGTGTAGCGGCCGGGCGCGGCGAACAGCTTCTGGGCGGTGGCCTTGTCGAACACCGCCAGGGTGCCGCCCGAGGTGACCCGGGTGTCGCCGGTGGAGACGATGCCGACCAGCCGCGGCTTCAGCACGGGGCCGTCGACGGCCAGGCTGACGGTGTCGCCGAGGGCGTACCCGCCGGCCGTGGCGGTGCCCCGGTCCAGGGCCACCTCGCCGCCGTCGCGCGGGGCGCGGCCGGCCGTCAGCGGATAGCGGGCGTCCTTGCCGTCGGGTCCGGGTACGTACCCGGCGGCGAGCTTGCCCATCGCGTTGCCGGCCCGCATCGGCGAGCCGTCCTTCGCGGCCAGCGTCACCGACCCGTCGACGGCGGGGCGGGCCGAGGCGACCCCGGGGACGGCGGCCAGCCTGGCCGCGAGGGCGTCGTCGAGGACGCTCGTGCGTTCACCGGCGGGGGCGCCGACCGGGTAGGCGGGGTCGACGGTGACCGCGATCCCGGCGTAGTCGCGCGCCATGGAGGCGCGGTAGGCGGCGGTGGTGGAGTCCGCGAAGACGAGCGACCCGGAGATGAACGCGACCCCGAGACAGACCGCGAGGACGGTCATGATCAGGCGCGCCTTGTGGGCGAGGACGTTGCGCAGGGCTGTTCGCAGCATGGTGGGCTTTCGGAAGGCTGGAAGGGCTCGGAAGGGCTCGGAAGGCCCGGAGGGCTCGGAGGGCCCGGCGAGCGGGACGTGAGGGCGGGGGCGGGGCCGGCGCCGTCAGCTGGTGCGGCCCTGGGCCTCGAAGGCGAGCATCCGGTCCAGCACGGCGCCGGAGGTCGGCTCCCGCAGCTCGTCCACCAGCCGGCCGTCGGCGAGGAACACCACCCGGTCGGCATGGGCGGCGGCGACCGGGTCGTGGGTGACCATCACCACCGTCTGGCCCAGCTCCCGGACCGAGTCGCGCAGGAACCCGAGCACCTCCGCGCCGGAACGCGAGTCGAGGTTGCCGGTCGGCTCGTCGGCGAACACGATCTCCGGACGCGAGACCAGCGCCCGGGCCACGGCCACGCGCTGCTGCTGGCCACCGGACAGCTCGGCCGGCCGGTGCGCGAGCCGCCCGGCGAGCCCGACGGTGGCGACGACGGTGTCCAGCCACGCCGCCTCGGGCTGCCGCCCGGCGAGCCGCAGCGGCAGGGTGATGTTCTCCAGCGCCGTGAGGGTGGGCAGCAGGTTGAAGCCCTGGAAGACGAAGCCGACCTTCTCCCGCCGCAGCCGCGTCAGCCGCCGGTCGTTCAGCTCGGACAGCTCGACCCCGCCGATCCGCGCCGAACCGGACGTCACCGGGTCCAGGCCGGCCATGCAGTGCATCAGCGTGGACTTGCCCGAGCCGGAGGGCCCCATCACCGCCGTGAACCGGCCCCGCGCGAACTCCACCGACACCGAGTCCAGGGCGGTGACCCGCGTCCCGCCCCTCCCGTACGTCTTGGTCAGCCCCGTCGCGCGGGCCGCCGGCTCGACGGGGGCCGGGGGCGAGGAGGGCGCGGGGGAGGAGGGAAACGCGTGCGACATGGATGCTCCGGCTGAAGTACGACGGCCCGCGGAACATGCCGCGAGCCGGGGGGACACCTCCATCCTCACCGCGCTGACCTGCGCGGACATCGGCCTCAAGGCGCGAGTGGGCCTCTGCCGAAAGGGCGGCCCGGACCGGCTCCCCTCTGCCGGACGGCAGAGGCCGCGGCCGTTGCCCTCCCTCCCCGGGCAGAGCCGGGGATCAGGAGGCCAGCCCGGTCCGGTGCGCCAGCAGCGCCGCCTGGACCCGGCTCGTCGAACCCGTCTTGTCCAGGATCGCCCCCACGTGGGTCTTCACCGTGCCGGTCCCGATGCCGAGCCGCGCCGCGATCTCCTGGTTCGACAGCCCCTCGCCGAGCGCCGCGAGGACGTCCCGCTCACGGCCCGTCAGCCGGGCGATCCGCTCGTCCGCGTCCGCGCCGCCCGCCCCGGCGGGCTCCGGCGCGCCCAGCATCCGGGAGATCACCGCCCCGGTGACGCCCGGGGAGAGCACGGCGTCGCCCGCCGCGGCGGCGCGTACCGCGCTGATCAGCTCCTGCGGGCCCTCGTCCTTCAGCAGGAACCCGGCGGCGCCCTCCCGTAGCGCCCGCACGACGTTCTCGTCGTCGCCGAAGGTCGTCAGCATCACCACCCTCGGTGCCGGATCGAGCGCGAGCAGCGGCGCGATGGCCGCCAGTCCGTCGCACACCGGCATGCGGATGTCGACCAGCGCCACGTCCGGGTGGTGGACGGCGGCCAGTTCGACGGCCTGCCGCCCGTCCGCCGCCTCCGCGACCACCTCGATGCCGTCGGCGTGCCTCAGGATCAGGCGCACACCGTGCCTGATCATCGTCTCGTCGTCGGCGAGCAGGACACGGATCGGCCCGTCGGGCTCGGTCAAGGGGTCTCCCAGGGTGAGGCGTCCCGCACCGACGGGACGGTGAAACGGTCGACGGCGATCAGACGCTGTCCGGCGTCGAAGCAGTAGCGGGCCACCAGCAGGCCGCCCGGGCGGACCTCGGTCGCGCCGTTGAACGGGTACGCGCAGCCGGCCGTGCCGGCCGGGCGCGGCGGCTCGTGCCCCGTGGCGGCCGCGCGCACCGCCTTGTTGTCGACGACGCCGAGCCCCGTCACCTCGTCGTACGTCATCCCGACCCGCGGCAGCGGGCGCGGCCCGGAGTCCGGCCGCGGCGCGCTGCCGTACACGAAGGCGGTCGCCAGGGCCATCAGCACGCACAGCGCCCCCAGTCCCAGGGCGAGCGTCAGCGCGTTCGCCGCCCCTCCCTCGGCGCCGCCGCCCTCCGCGCCCAAGGCGGCGCCGGCCCCCTGCGGCCCGGCGGCGTGCGGGACGACCGCGTCACCGGGCTCCGCCGGCAGGACCGCGTCCACCAGGAACCCGCCGGACGGCAGCGGGGCCGCCTCGAAGGACCCGCCGAGGACCTCCACGCGCTCCCGGAGCCCCGTCAGGCCGCGCCCGGTCCCCAGGCTCCCGGCCGGGACGGGCGGCCCGGACGGCGCGCCGTTGCGCACGGTGATCCGTACGGCCTCCCCCTCGTGCGCGACGCCGACGGTGACGTGGGCCGAGGGGGCGTACCGGTGGACGTTGGTCAGGGCCTCGCGCACCACCCGGTGCGCCGCCCTGCGCACCGCCGCGGGGCGGCCGTCCAGGTCCGGTCCCGTCCAGTCCAGCCGTACGGCCACCCCGCCGCCCCTGGACTCCGCCACCAGCGCCTCGACGTCGGCGCGGGTGCCCGTCGCGTCCGTGAGGACGCCGGGACCGGCGTCGCGGCCCAGCGGGCCGAGCACGCCGAGGACCTGCCGCAGCTCGCTCATCGCGTCCCGGGTGGTCCGGCGTACCAGGACGGCCTCCTCGCGCAGCTCCGGAGCGGCCCGGTCCAGGGCCAGTTCCAGCCCGCCCGCGTGCAGCGAGATCAGGCTGAGCCGGTGGCCGAGGAGGTCGTGCATCTCGGCGGCGATACGGGAGCGCTCGTGGGTGCGGGCCTCGCTGTCGGCCGCCAGCCGGGCCCGCTCCGCCGCGTCCCCGCGCTCGCGCAGGGCCCGTACCAGGCGCTGCTGCTGCCCCTGCGCCGTACCCACCAGCCCCGGGACGATCACCGCCGTCGGCGCCAGGGCCAGCCCGAGCGCCAGACCGTACGGGACGGGCCCCGGCCCCACCACGGGCGCGGCCGCCGTGGCGGTGGCCACCAGCAGGACCGCCGCCGCGGCCGGCAGCCGGGCACGCCGCCGTGCCCGGACCGTCCGCCGCGCCAGCCCGTACGCGGCCACCGCCGCGAGCGGACCGGCGCCGCCCGACAGCCCGGTCAGCACGGCCAGCGCGAGCAGGACCGGCCCGGGGAAGCGGCCGCGCAGCGGGAAGAGCAGGGCGGCGGCGGCGATCACCAGCAGCTGGAACGACGGGTGCGGCGCGAGCCCGGCCCACGCGACGGCCGCGAACACGCCCAGGCCCAGCAGGGCCACCCCGGCGGCCTGGGCCGCCGTACGCGCCCACCCGGAGGGTGGGGCCCCGCGCGGCGGGCCGGGGACAGGACGGGGGATCGGGGGAGTGCGCACCACGCTGACCAGTATTGACGCGGGCGGCGGCCACGGCATGAGCCTCGCGGTGGATCCGCCCCTCTGCCGAAGGACAGAGGCGGCGGGGGACCGGCCGCTCAGGCGATCCGGCGGGCCCCCGCCGACGGCACGGCGTCCAGCACCGCCGGGCGGAGAAACCCGGCCGCCGCGAAGGCGTCCGACACGGCCCGGCCCACGGACTCCGCCCGCCCGGCCGGGACCAGGGCGATCACGGAACCGCCGAACCCGCCGCCGGTCATCCGCGCCCCCAGCGCACCCGCCGCGACGGCGGCGTCCACCGCGAGGTCGGTCTCCGGGCAGGAGACCCGGTAGTCGTCGCGGAGGGAGGCGTGCCCGGCGGTCAGCAGCGGGCCCAGGGCCTCCGGCCGGCCGGCCGTCAGGCGGTCCACGGCCCGGCCGACCCGGGCGTTCTCGGTGACCACGTGCCGCACCAGCGGGACGAGTTCGCCGGGCAGCCCGGCCAGCGCGCCCGCCAGCCCCCGCTCGTCGAGGTCCCGCAGGGCGGGCAGGCCCAGCAGCCGCGCGGCCCGCTCGCACCCCGCCCGCAGGGCGGCGTACGCCCCGTCGGCGAGGTCGTGCTTGACCCGGGTGTCCAGCACCAGCAGCGACAGCCCGTGCCCGGTGAGGTCGAAGGGGACCTGCCGGACCGACGGACCCCGGCTGTCCAGGTGCAGGGCGCTGCCCTCGGCACAGCACAGCGAGGCCATCTGGTCCATGACCCCGCACGGCACGCCGGCGAAGGCGTTCTCCGCGTACTGCGCCACCCGTGCCAGCTCAGGCCGCTCCAGCCGCAGCCCGTACAGCTCGTCGTAGGCGACGGCCACCGCGCACTCCAGGGCCGCGGACGAGGACAGTCCGGCACCCGTGGGCACCGTGCTGTCCACGTGCAGGTCGGCCCCGCCGACGGGCAGGCCCCGCTCGCGCAGCGCCCAGACCACCCCGGCGGGATACCGGGCCCAGCCGTCGGCCGCGCCGGGGGCGAGCTCGGCCACCGCGAACTCGGCGACCCGGCCGTCGCCCTGGGCGCTGTGCACCCGCAGCAGGCCGTCGCCGCGCCGGCGGGCGGCGAGCAGGGTGGTCCGCGGCAGGGCCATGGGCAGGGCGAAGCCGTCGTTGTAGTCGGTGTGCTCGCCGATCAGGTTGACCCGGCCCGGTGCGGCCCAGACCCCCTCCGGCGGGCGGCCGTGGATCCGCTCGAACTCCTCGCGCACCCGCGCCGTCACCGTGCCTCCCGCAGTCGCCGGGCCGCCGTCTCCGGAGCCACGTCGTTCATGAACGCGTCCATGCCGGACTCCGTCCCGGCCAGGTACTTCAGCTTGTCGGCGGCCCGCCGGACGGTGAACAGCTCCAGGTGGAGGGCGAGTTCACCGCCGTCGGCCGTCGGGGCCTGGTGCCAGGCCGAGACGTACGGGGTGGGCTCGGCCAGCCCGAAGAGGCGGTCGAAGCGGCGCAGCAGGTCCAGGTACAGGCCGGGGAACTCGGCCCGCTCGGCCTCGTCGAGGCAGGTCAGGTCGGCCACCCGGCGGTGCGGGTACAGGTGCACCTCGTACGGCCAGCGGGCGGCGTACGGGACGAACGCCGTCCAGTGCTCCCCGGCGAGCACCACCCGCTCCGTGGCCGCGCGGGCCTCGGCGAGCAGGTCCTCGAAGAGGTTCCGCCCGGTGGCGGCGCGGTGGGCGGCCGCCGCGGCGAGGTGCTTGACGGTGCGCGGAGTGGGCGTGGAGAAGGCGTAGATCTGCCCGTGCGGGTGCGGGAGGGTGACGCCGATCTCGGCGCCCCGGTTCTCGAAGCAGTACACCTGGCGGGTGCCGGGACGGGCCGACAGTTCGGCGGTCCGGTCGGTCCAGGCGTCCAGCACCAGCCGGGCCCGCGCGGGGGTGAGTGCGGCGAACCCGCAGTCGTGGTCCGGGGTGAAGCACACCACCTCGCACCGGCCGGCCGCGCCGGACAGGGAGGGGAAACGGTTCTCGAAGACGGCCACCTCGTAGTCGGCGGCCGGGATCTCGCTCAGCAGTCCCTCCCGGGACGGACACAGCGGGCAGGCGTCGGCGGCCGGACGGTAGGTGCGGGACTGCCGGTGGGCGGCGACGGTGACCCAGTCCCCGGTCGCCGGATCCCGGCGCAGCTCGGGGGCGCTCACGACCGGGTCGAGCGGCCGGAGGTCCTTGGCGCCGCGGTCCCTGCCGGGGGAGCTGTCGTAGTAGATGAGCTCGCGGCCGTCCGCGAGTTCGGTGACGGTCCTGTGCACGTGCGCGTCCTCGCCTCGGTGGCCGTGGTTCGCGGGGCGGTCAGGGAGCCGGCCGCCGCGGAGGACGACCGGGGCGTGCGGCCCCTCCCCGGACGGGGCCGGCGTGGACCCGATCATACGGCCGTCCGTGGATCACCCGTGCGAGAACGGGAACACCCCGGCCCGCGCCTCCGGGGCCGGGTGCCCCCGGCGCGCCGCGCGGACCCGTCGAGCCCGGTCTTCCGGCGGCGGGGCGGGCGAGGGAGGGTTCCCGGCCGGGCTTCACCCGTGGGCGGTCGGGGCCGGGCCCCGTGACGGCGTGACGGCGTGACGCCGTGGGCCGGAGCGGCCCCGGTCGGCTATCCGCCGTCGGCCGAGAAGTGCTGGTAGTCCGGGCTCGACCACCACTCGCCGCCCCAGTGCCAGCCGACGCGGCGGAACGCCCTGGCCGGCACGCCGTCCTCGGTGATCATCCCGGGGCGGGCCCGGTTCCGCCGCAGGTAGGCCCGGCCCGCCGGCGGGTGCACCGTCCCGCCCCGGTCGACGTACGGGTTCTCGACCGGGTTGACGTCCACGGCCAGCCCCCACGAGTGCCGCGACAGCCTCCCGGAGTCCCCGGTCACCGGCCGGCAGTTGAAGGCCGAGGTGTTGTCGTCGGCCATCGCCGCGAGGTCGTCGCCGCCGTAGTCGGCCGCCACGCGCATCCGCCGGATCGGGAAACGGGCCTCCAGTGCCCGGCCGAAGACGTACAGCAGCGGCTGCACCGCGTCCTGGTGGACGACCAGCTCGCCCCGGTGGACCTTCCCGTCGAAGCCCCAGTGGTTCATCCGGATCAGCCGCAGCCGCTCCGCCGGCACCGGGCAGCCGGCCCGCATGCTCGCCCCCAGCTTCCCCGCCGGCACGCCCGACACCTGCGCCACGAGCGCCGCCGTCGCGGCCGGCACCGGCACTCGGGACCGCTCCCGCCCGGAGGGCGCGCAACCGGGCGCCGCGCTCGCGCACAGCACGGCGACCGCGGTCAGGGATGCGCAGACGGGGCGCGGGGGACGCACCCCGCCCACGCTACGGTTCGAGGTCCCCGAAGACGTCCAGGGGTACGCCGTTCGTGGGGCCCTGGAGGGCCTGCTCCGACCAGATGACCTTGCCGTCCGGGGTGTACCGGGTGCCCCAGTGCTCGCTGAGCTGCGCCACGAGGAACAGCCCGCGCCCGCCCTCGTCCGTGGTGGCCGCGTACCGCAGGTGCGGGGCGGTGCTGCTGCCGTCCCACACCTCGCAGGTCAGGGCGTGGTCGTGGAGCAGCCGGACCCGTACCGGGGGCACCCCGTGCCGCAGGGCGTTGGTGATCAGCTCGCTGAGGATGAGCTCCGTGGTGAACGCGAGCTCATCCATCCCCCACTCCTCCAGCTTGGCGGACGCCAGGTTCCGCACGACGCCGACCCCGCTGGCCCTCGGCGGCACGTCCCACTGCGCGACCCGGTCGGGCCCCAGCGTCCGGGTCCGGGCGATGAGCAGGGCCACGTCGTCGGTCGGCCGGGCCGGCAGCATGGCGTCGAGGACCGCGAGACAGCTCTCCTGCGGGTCCCGGTCCGGGTGGCTCAGCGCCTCCCGCAGCATCTCCAGCCCCTCCTCGATGTCCCGGGTCCGCTGCTCCACCAGCCCGTCCGTGTACAGCACCAGCTGACTGCCCTCCGCCAGGCGCAGCTCGGTCGTCTCGAACGGCATGCCGCCCAGCCCGAGCGGGGGCCCGGCCGGCAGGTCGACGATCTCCGTGCTGCCGTCCGGGGCGACCACCAGCGGCGGCAGGTGCCCGGCCCGGGACAGGGTGCAGGTCCGGGACACCGGGTCGTACACGGCGTACAGGCAGGTGGCGCCCAGCATCCCGCCGGCCCCGTCGGTGTCGTCCTCGTCGATGCGCTGCACCAGGTCGTCGAGCCGGGCCAGGAGCTCGTCCGGCGGCAGGTCGAGGGAGGTGAAGTTGTGCACCGCCGTGCGCAGCCGCCCCATCGTCGCGGCCGCGTGCAGCCCGTGCCCGACCACGTCCCCGACGACCAGGGCGACCCGGCCGCCCGGCAGCGGGATCACGTCGAACCAGTCCCCGCCCACCCCCGACTGCGCGGGCAGGTAGCAGTGCGCCGCGTCCACGGCGCTCTGCTCGGGCAGGCCGCGCGGCAGCAGGCTGCGCTGGAGGGTGACGGCCAGGGTGTGCTCACGGGTGTAGCGGCGGGCGTTGTCCATGGCCACGGCGGCCCGGGCGACGAGCTCCTCCGCGAGCGACACGTCGTCCTCGTCGAACGGCTCGGGCTTGCTGGCCCGCCAGAAGTTGACCACGCCGAGGACCACGCCCCTGGCCTTGAGCGGCGCCGCGATCAGCGAGTGGATCCCGTACTCGACGATGGCCTCGGCCCGGCGGGGGTCCTGCACGTGCCAGCCCGGAGCGTCGGCCAGGTCGGGCACCAGCTCCGTCTTCCCCGTGTCGTAGCCGCGCGCCTGCGGGGTGGTGGGCTTGAACTCGATCACCCGCCCGAGCGGGTACAGCGGATGGTCCCGGCTGATGCCGCTGACGGCGGTGCGCCGCATGTCGGAGTCCGGGCCGGGCTCCTCGCCGTCCAGCACCGGGCCGGCCAGGTCGACGGTGACGTAGTCCGCGAACCGGGGGACGGCGACGTCGGCGAGCTCCTGGGCGGTCCGCTCCACGTCCAGGGTGGTGCCGATGTCGCCGGTGGCGTCGTACAGCAGCCGCAGCCGCTTGCGGGCGGCCTCGGCGCGGCCGGTGAGGACCTGCATGTCGGTGGAGTCGCGGATGGTGACGGCCGCGCCCTCCGGCCGGCCGCGCGGATGGGTGGGCCGCTGGTTGACGACGAGCATCCGGTCGCCGGTCTCCAGCACCTCGTCCGTGGCCACCCGGCCCGAGCGCAGCAGGTCGGCCATCCGGCTGTCCAGGCCCGGCACCTCGTCGATGCGGCGGCCCTCGGCCTCCTCGGGCAGCCCCAGCAGCCTCTTGGCCTCGTCGTTCGCCAGGACCAGCCGCCCGTCCCCGTCCGTGATCACCACCCCCTCGCGGACGGAGTGGAGCACCGCGTCGTGGTGCTCGTACATCCGGGTCATCTCCTGGGGGCCCAGCCCGTGCGTCTGCCGGCGCAGGCGGCGGCTGGTCAGGGCGGTTCCGGCGGTGGCCAAGGTCAGGCCGATGGCCATGGCCAGCAGGATCACCGGGAGCTGGCGGTCGAAGGCGCCGCTGACGTTCTCCACGGTCAGGCCCGCGGACACCAGCCCGACGACCCGTCCGTCGGGCGCGGTGACGGGCACCACCGCCTGGATCTCCTTGCCGAGGGGGCCCTGCACGCTCTCGGTGTGGACCCGGCCGGCGAGGGAGGGCTCGATGTTCCCCACGAAACGCTTGCCGATGCGGTCGGGCTGGGGATGGCTGTAGCGGATCCCGTGGGTGTCCATGGCCACGATGAAGTCGACCCCGGCGGCCTTGCGGGTGACCTCGGCCAGGGGCTGCAGGGTGGCGGACGGGTCCGGTGTCCGCAGCGCCTCCTGGAGGTCCGGGGAGTGCGCGAAGGTCTCCGCGACGGCGACCGACCGGTTGCGCGCCTCACGGTCGACGTCGTGGCGGGACTGCAGGAGCAGCGCCAGGAGGGCACCGGCGGCGAGCAACACCACGATCGCCACCTGCAGGACGAACACCTGTCCGGCGACGCTCTTGAATCCCTTGCTCAGGGGTGGCCGCACCGAGTTGCCCGGTCCGGCTGGCGAGGAAGGGTCACGTCCCCAGTTGTAGCACCTGGGGCCCCTCCGGCGCCCGGCGGAGCGCGCCGCGCGCGCCGCCGGTCACCTCGGGCGAGGGCTCTTTCCCCCCTACCGGCCCTGTGCGGCGGCGGCCTGGGCGGCCGGCTGAGCGGCCGAAGGGACGCCCGCCGTCGTGGTGCCCGGCGTGGGCGTGCCGCCGGGCGTCGTGCCGCCGGGCGCCGTGCCGGGCGCGGTCGCCGGCTCGCAGGTGACCTCGTCGCGCGGGGTGTAGTGCGTCTTGTACTCCTCGCGCCTGACCTCCTGGCCGTTGGTGACGAACACCCGGCCCACGGTCACGTCGAAGCCCTCCAGGGGCGTCTGCACCTCGCACTTCGGCCCGGCGGCGTTGATCTTGGCGGGCGGCACGACATGGGTGCGGGGGCCCTTGGTCGCGCGGATCTCGTCGTACTTCTTCGTGCCGAGCAGGGAGATCGTCAGCGAGGTGTCCGTCGAACTGGCCTTCACGTACACCGGGTGCCCGGAGTCGTTGAGCCAGCGCAGGTCGAGGCTGCCCCAGGCGACGGTGGCCTCCCGGCCCTCGGGGTAGCGCTCGATGTAGAAGGAGTGCGCGCCGTGCTCCAGGGGCTTGAGGCCCGCGAAGAACATGGCGTTGTACATGGTGGTGGCGACCGCGGAGACGCCGCCGCCGGGCGACTTCACGTACCGGCCGTCGTTGATCATGATCCCGTCGACGAAGCCGTTCTCCTTGGTGCGCTCGCCGACCGTGCGGTTGAAGCTCCACTCCTCGCCCGGCATGACCACGGAGCCGTTGATCAGCTCCACGGCACGCCCGATGTTGGTGGTCCGGTACGGGGCGGCCGGGAACTGCACGGTGAAGGAGGACATCTGCTCCTTGATCCCCAGGCTCCGCACCTCCGCGTCGGTGAGCTCCGGCTCGACGGCCTTGGTGGCCACCTCGGCGCTCCGGCCGGCGCCCGAGCGGGTCAGCGCGGGCAGCACGGCCCGGCCGAGGGCCTCCCCGGTGACCTCCTGCCCCGCACTGCTGCTCCGCGCGACCACCACGCGTCCGGCCGCGTCCACGTCGAGAGCGGCGTCGCGCGGCCGGCCGGCGGCCTCGGCGAGGGGGCCCGCCACGGCGGGGTCGGCGAGCAGGGCGTCGGAGTCGAGGGCGGGCACCAGGCGGCCGCCCGCGTCGGGGTTCATCTCCAGGTGCTCGCCCAGGACCGCGGGGCTCACGGGTATCCGCGCACCGGCGACGCTGAGGGTGACCGGCCCGGACACGGCGGGCTGGGCGAACTCGCGCAGGGCCCGCCCGGTCTCCTCCGCGCCCACGCGCGGTTCGGTGCGGGTGACGGGCAGGGCGACGGGGGCGCCGGCCGGGCGGAGGTAGGCGTCCCGGAGGGTGCCGAGGGCCTGGTCCCCGACCAGGGTGACCCCGGTCCGCGCGGGCACGACCCGGGGCTTGCCGGCTTCGAAGGCGACGGACCCGTCGCGGACCTCCTGGGCGGTGTCCGCCACCAGCCGGTCGACGCCGGCGCGGGCGGCCCGCTCGTCGGTACGGATCACGGGCTCCAGGTCCGGGTCGCCGGAGGCGAAGAGCCTGCCGATGACCTCGACCGGCCCGTAGCCCGCGCGGGAAGCGCGCTCGGCGGTCGCGGCGGCGTCCAGGGACAGGCCGACGGACGCGGGGGCGACCTGCTCGACGCGGTCCCCGATGCCCGCCGGGATGGGGGCACCGGCCCGCGGACCGAGCTCCCGGAGCAGCGTGCTCTGCGCCGCCGCACGGCTCATGCCGCCGATCTCGACGCCCCGGACCCGGGTGCCGTCGGCGACGTCGTCGCCCACGGCGAGCCCGGCCGCGTAGAGGCCGCCGAGGCCGAGCACGAGGGCCCCTCCCGCCACCGGCAGCGCGATCCGCCAGTTCTTCCCCGTCCAGCTTCCCGCAGGTCGCACGGTTCTCCCTAGTGGCGCCGACCGGCCGCCGACGGCACCAGGGCCGTGGCAGGGGGGCGCGTAGACGACAGTTCCGGTCACCCATCATGAACCCGGAAGAGCGCCGTTCGGGTGAGAAGGTAACCGTTCTCACAAAACGGGCAAAGGCCTCACCGTGCTGCGTGAGCGGCGCGCCCGCACGGCCCACAGGACGAGCCCGCCCGCCGCCGCGCCCACGGCGTACCAGAGCAGATCGGGCGCGTCGAAGGTGGACCCCAGTACCAGCCGGGCCACGGTGCTGCGCCGGGAGAGATCCGCCGGCACCCCCGTGAGCTGGAGGAACTCCACCGCCCAGCTGACGGCCAGCGCGGCGGCCGCGGCCCGCGCCGCCGCCAGCCGGGGCGCCACCAGCACGACCAGGGCCAGCACCAGGACGGCGTACAGCGCGTCACCGCCGTACTTCGCCACGCTCCCGCCGGCCACCGCCCGCAGGCCCAGCCCCGCCAGCACCACCGCCACCGCGGCACCCGCGGCGGCCGGGCGGCCCCGGATCAGCACGGGTCCCCGCCCGCGTCGGCGAACAGGTCCGCGGGCGTCCCGTCCAGGACGAACCCGTTGTCGAAGCGCACCCGGACCGTCACGCCGGGCCCCAGCTCCTGGTGCGCGGTCCACTCCGGCTCCAGGGCCGCGAGCTGCTCCTCCAGCTGCCGCCTGCTGGCCTGCGGCATGGCGTGCCCGAAGGAGTCGAAGAGCGACCTGAGGCGCGCGTACTCGCGGACGCCGTGGCTCTCCCGCCGCTCCACCCGGTCCACCCGCTCGACCGTCCCCGCCGTGCCCGCCGCCAGCGCGAGGAACCCGGCCACCGGCACGGGCGGGGCGCCGCAGCCGTCCGCCGCGGCCAGCGCGTCGGCGAGCCCGATGTCGGCCGCCAGCGTCACCCGCCGGCCTTCCTTCAGCGTCATGGAACCTTCGTCTCCCCGGGTCGGTGCGCGGCGGCGCGGGTCGCCGCGCGGCGCTGCCATTATCCGGGGGCGCGTACGGGGGGAGCGGTGCGGGGCGGTTCGGGGGGAGTTCCGGGAACGGGCGGGGCGTCGGGGGATCGCGCAGGCCGGGTCGCGTCGTGGAGGCGGGTCATCCACACGGGAGCGGCGGAAACAATAAAGGCAAGGAGGTGAACCCACTCCTTGCCACTCTCAAGTTATAACGCACCAGGGGGCTTGCGGCAAGGCCCCCGTCCTCCCGCAGAATCACCGGCCTGAGCCAAAACCGCCGCAACACACGGGTCGCGAACGACCCCGGATCGGAGCCGCACCAGTGCCCCCGCTGACCACCAGCGTGTTCGACCTTCCCGGCCACCTCCGCGCCAAGGCCGCCCCCGAGCTCGTCGCCGGCGACGAACGGCACTTCGCCGCCATCGGGGACGCCCTCGCGCAGACGACCGCCGAGGTCCGCGAACGGCTCGACGCCGCGCGCAGGGCACCCGGGGGCGCCGGCCGGGAGGCCATGGACCGGGACGCGGAGATCCACCGGCTGACCGCCCGCCTGCGCCTGCTGCGCCGTTTCGGGCTGGACCTGTGCCTCGGCCGCGTCGTCCTCGCCGACGACCCCGAGCCCCTGTACGTCGGCCGGTTCGGCCTGACCGACAGCACGGGCCGCCGGCTGCTCGTCGACTGGCGCTCGCCGGCCGCCGAACCCTTCTTCGCGGCCACCCACGCCAACCCGATGGGTCTGGCGAGCCGCCGCAGGTACCGCTGGAACAGCGGCCGGATCGGCGACTACTGGGACGAGGTGTTCACCGTCGACGCCCTGGCGGGGCACGCCGCGCTCGACGACCAGTCGGCCTTCATCGCGAGCCTCGCGGGCAACCGGTCGTCCCGGATGCGGGACGTCCTCGGCACCATCCAGGCGGACCAGGACGCCGTCATCCGGGCGGGATCCCGCGGCGCCCTCGTCGTCGACGGCGGCCCGGGCACCGGCAAGACCGTCGTCGCCCTGCACCGCACCGCCCACCTCCTCTACGCGGACCCCCGCCTGGGCCACCGCCGGGGCGGCGTGCTCTTCGTAGGACCGCACCGCCCCTACCTGTCGTACGTCGCCGACGTCCTGCCCAGCCTCGGCGAGGAGGGCGTACAGACCTGTACCCTCCGCGACCTCGTCGCCGAGGGCGCCACGGCGGAGCCCGAGGGCGACCCGGAGGTGGCCCGGCTGAAGTCCTCCGCGGCCCTGGTGGAGGCGATCGACGCGGCCGTCGGGCTCTACGAGGAGCCGCCGTCGAAGGGGATGACGGTCAGCACGCACTGGGCCGACGTCCGGCTGACCCCCGACGACTGGGCCGCCGCGTTCGCGGCCGTCGAACCCGGTACCCCGCACAACGAGGCCCGCGAGCAGATCTGGGCGGAACTGGTCGAGATCCTGCTGGACAAGCACCTCGACGAGGGCGACGGGGACGAGGACGACCTCTCGCCCGAGCTGCTGAACAGGTCGCTGCGGCAGAACCGGGAGCTGGTCACCGCCCTCGACCGCGCGTGGCCCGTGCTCGAGGCCACCGACCTCGTCGCCGACCTGTGGACGGTCCCCGCCTACCTGCGCAGGTGCGCGCCCCTGCTCAGCCGCGAGGAGGTCGCCCGGCTCCAGCGCGAGGACGCCGGACGCTGGACGGTCGCCGACCTGCCGCTGCTGGACGCGGCCCGGCACCGGCTCGGCGACTCGGGGGCCTCGCTGCGCGAGCGCCGGCGCGAGGCCTCCGTCGCCGCCGAACGCCGGCGCATGGCCGACGTCATCGACAGCGTGGTCGCGGCCGACGCCGACGGCGAGGGCGCGGTGACGATGCTGCGCGGCAGGGACCTCCAGGACAGCCTGATCGACGAGACGGCGCTGCCCTCCGCCGACCGGGACCTGCTCGCGGGCCCGTTCGCGCACGTCGTCGTGGACGAGGCCCAGGAACTGACCGACGCCGAATGGCAGATGCTGCTGCGGCGCTGCCCCTCCCGCAGCTTCACCATCGTCGGCGACCGGGCCCAGGCCAGGGACGGGTTCCCGGAGTCCTGGCGCGAACGGCTCGAACGGATCGGGCTCGACCGGATCACCATGGCCTCGCTGAGCGTCAACTACCGCACCCCGCAGGAGGTCATGGCCGAGGCCGAGCCGGTCATCCGGGCCGCCCTCCCGGACGCCAACGTGCCGGCGTCCGTCCGCAGCAGCGGCATCCCCGTCGTCCACGGGTCCGCCGCCGAACGGGACGAGGTCCTCGACGCCTGGCTCCGCGCGCACCCGGAAGGGATCGCCTGCGTCATCGGCGACCCCACGTTCCGCGCGACGCCCCGCGTCCGGTCGCTGACCCCGCGGCTGTCGAAGGGGCTGGAGTTCGACCTGGTCGTCCTCGTCGACCCGCAGGAGTTCGGCACGGGCGTGGCGGGCGCCGTCGACCGCTACGTCGCGATGACCCGGGCGACCCAGCGCCTGGTGGTCCTCACCGGAGCCGGCCAGCGGTAGTGGACTTTCGGCGGTGCCGCGGGACCGGCCCGGTTGCGTAGGGTCACGTCCGTGAGAAGAACGATCTTGAACGGCCGGGCGGAGCCGGCACCGGGACGGACCCGGGTTCGGATACCGATACCGATACCCGTGCCGGTGCTGTCCGCCGCCCTGTTCGCCGGGGCGGTGGCCGGTGTCGGCACGGGCGTGTCCACCCTGTGGTGGGGACTGCCTGCGGCGGTCTGCGCCTTCCTCGCCGGCCGGCAGCCGGGCCGTGCCCGGAGCACGGCGGCGGCCCTGGCCGCGGTCCTCGCCGCCGCGGTGGTCTGCGTACTCCTCGTGCCGGCCTGGCTGGGGTGGGCGAGCCGGTTCGTCGGGCTGCTCCTCGTGGCGGCGATGCTGCCCTGGTTCGCGGGCCGTTTCCTGCGCCAGTACCGCGAACTCGTACGGGCGGGGTGGGAGCGGGCCGCACGGCTGGAGCGGGAACAGCGGCTGGTGGCCGAACAGGCCCGGCTGCGCGAACGGACGCGCATCGCGCAGGACATGCACGACCTCCTCGGCCACGACCTCAGCCTCATCGCCCTGTCGGCGGGGGCGCTGAAGCTGGCCCCCGGGCTGCCGGACGAACACCGGGCCGCCGCCCAGGACATCCGGGCCAGGGCGGGCGCCGCCGTGGACCGCCTCGGGGAGGTGATCGGGGTCCTGCGCGAGCCGTCGGAGCCGGCGCAGGGGACCGGGCCGGCCGCCGGGCCGGCGGAGGTCGAGGCCCTGGTGGACCGGGCCGCCGCCGCGGGGCTGGACGCCAGGCTGCGCGTGGAGGGCGTACCGGACGACACCGGGACGGACGGCGGCGGTGCGCCGCCCCCCGCCGTCGGACGGGCCGTACTCCGGGTCGTCCAGGAGGCCCTGACGAACGTCGCCAAGCACGCCCCCGGGCACCGCGCGACCGTCCTCGTCCGCCACACCGGGGACCGGACCGAGGTCACCGTGACCGACCACCCGGTGCCCGGTGCTCCCGAAGGCCCCCGGGACCGGCCCGCCCGGACCCCCCGGCCCGCACCGTTCGCTTCCGGGGCCCCGGCGGCCGGGGACGGGCACGGCTTCGGCCTCATCGGCCTGGACGAACGCGTCCGGCTGGCGGGCGGCACCTTCACCTGCGGCCCCGAGGGCGACGGCTTCGCCGTACGCGCCGCGCTCCCGCACCGCCCGGGCACCCTGCCGCCCCCACCACCCGCCCGGCCCGCCGGAGCACTGCCACCCGAGCACCGGACGGCCCGTCGCCGGCTGGGCCGTACCGCCGCCGCGGGCGTGCTCGTACCGCTGTGCACCTGCGCCCTGCTGATCGGCGGGGTGCGCGCCTGGGACACCGTCACCGCCCGGCAGTCGGTCCTCGCGCCCGCCGACCACGCCCGCCTGTACCCGGGTCTGCCCCGCGCGGAGGTGGCGCGGTACCTGCCCGAACGCCAGACGACCCGCCGCCCCGCGGCTCCCACGCCCGAACCGCCTGACGCGGTCTGCGAGTTCTACGTACAGACCGCCGACCCGTTCGACGACCGCTCGGGGGACCTCTACCGCCTCTGCTTCCGGGCCGGGCGCCTGGTCTCCACCGACACCTACACCGGGAAGGACGTCCGATGATCCGGATCCTGATCGCCGACGACGAGCCCATGGTCCGCGCGGGCGTCCGCGCGGTCCTCGCCACCGACCCGGGCATCACCGTGGTCGCGGAGGCCGCCGACGGCCGGCGTGCGGTGGAACTGGTCCGGCTGCACCGCCCGCACGTGGCGGTCCTCGACATCCGGATGCCCGGTACCGGCGGTCTGGAAGCCGCCGCAGAGATACGCAGGACCGTGCCCGGGACGGGAGTCGTGATGCTGACGACCTTCGGCGAGGACGAGTACATCCTGCGGGCCCTGGGAGAGGGCGCCGCCGGATTCCTGATCAAGTCCGGGGAACCGGAGGAGCTGATCGCCGGCGTCCGGGCCGTCGCAGAAGGCGCCGCCTACCTGTCACCGAAGGTCGCGGCCCGGGTCGTCGCCCACCTGGCGGCGGGCGGCGCGGGAGCCGGCGCCGCCCGCCGGTCCGCGGCGCGGGCCAGGGTCGACGCCCTGACCGGCCGCGAGCGGGAAGTGCTCGGCTACCTCGGCAGCGGTTTCTCCAACGGCCAGGTCGCGCGCCGCCTGGGGCTCGCCGAGGGCACGGTGAAGGCCCACGTCAGCTCGATCCTCGCGCGCCTCGGCGTCGACAACCGGGCCGCGGCGGCGGTGGTCGCGCACGAGGCCGGCGTGGTCCCGGTGCCGTCCGGCCGCCCGGAGGCCGAGCAGCGCTGACACCCGGCGTACGGCGTACGGCTGGACGAGGAGCCGTACGGCCGCCACGGCCGCCGCGCCGAGCGCCGCCCCCGCCAGCACGTCGTGCGGGTAGTGCACCCCGGCAGCCACCCGCAGCAGGGCGGCCGCCGCGCCCACCGGCAGCGCCAGGGCGGCGAGCCGGGGCCGTACGAGGACCACCCCCACGGCCAGCGCGACCGCCAGGGTCGCGTGGTTGCTGGGGAAGGACCAGTCACCCGGCTCGGGACACACCGCCCGCGCCCGGACCCCGGTCAGGGCGCGGCAGGGACGCTCCTCGGCGACGAGGAGCTTGACGGCCTCACTGGCCGCGTAGGCGAGGACGGTCCCGGCGGCGGCCGCCGCGGCTCCGGCCAGGCCCCGGGCGTCCCGGCGGCGCAGGGCGCCCCAGGCCGCCCAGAGCAGCAGCAGTCCGAGCAGCAGCAGCGTGCCGTCACCGGCCGGCCCCGCCATGGCCCCCGCCCACGGCGGGCCGTCGGCCACGCTCCCGGTCAACGCCCGGTATCCGGCGGCCGACCAGCCCCCGGTGACGCGCACCGGCGCGTTCGTTCCCACCGCTTCGCCGGGGGCCAGCCACGCCACGGCCGCCGCTCCCGCACCGGCCGGGACGACCGCGAGCAGAGGGCGGCACCCCCGGCCCCATCTCATGATCGAATCCATGCCCCGACCGTAGGGACGGAACTACCCGCGCACCCCGGCCGAAGGTCTGCCCGCACCCCTGACGATCGTCGGGGTTGACGCGGCGGCCCGCCCCGCGCCGGGCTCGGCACCGGCGCCCCGCGCCGGGCTCAGTGACCCCAGACGCTGAGCTCGACGATGGCCGCGAACAGGTGCTCCCAGACTTCCCCGGCGGGTGTGGCGGGGTCGACCGAGAGCGGTTCCAGAGCGGCCGCCTCGCGCACGAAGTCCCGCTTGCCGTCCTCGCCGGGGTACGGGCTCCAGCACGCGCCCATGAACCGGTACACCGCCTCCAGCAGCCGTACGAAGGTCTCCACGTCCCGGGCGAAGAGGAACGGTTCCCCGCCGTTGCGGACCATCCACACCGCGCCCGTCTCCGGGTGGACGGACACCCGGCCGGAGTCGCCGTACATCAGGTCGAAGGTGCCCAGCGGCAGCAGGCCGTCCTCCCCGGGCTCCACCTGGTGCGCGCCCGCCCCGGTCCACGCCAGGGAGAACGAGGCGACCCCCGCCGCCCACCAGCGCGGAAGCCCCGCGGCCGCGATCAGCTCCCGGGTGGGGGAGTGGCGCAGCGCCGCGGGCTGCCGCTCGGGCGCCAGGCGCAGCACCCAGTCCGCCCCGAAGGCCTCCGCCAGCCGGCCGGCGTCGAGCGGCAGCCCGGCGGCCGCCGGCCCCGCGAACCAGGGCCCGTCCGTGCCCCACCCGACGGCACCGGCGGACGCGTCGGCCGGCAGGTCGCCGCCGCGCTCGACGACCACGATCCCGCGCTCCTCGGCGAAGGCGAACCGGCCCCCGCCGAGCGGTACGGGCTCCTCCCACGTCCCGGGCCGGTGGAGGACCGGCTCGTCCTCGTCGTCGAAGCAGGCGTCCTCCCCTTCGGCCCCGGCCCCGGCGTCGTACGGGCGCTCGGTGAACTCCCCCTCGGCCGGGGCCGGTACCTGCTCACCGGTGGCCGGGTCGAACCAGCGCTCGCCCGCCCAGGTCGCCTCCAGCTTCAACAGCACCCGGCCGTCCGCCGATTCCTGGACCTCCAGGTCCGCGCCGCCCGACAGGTTCGGCTGGGCCCGGTAGGCGCCGACCGGGCGCCACCAGGCCCAGACGGTCCGCCACGGCATGTCCGGCGCGGCCGCGGCGACCAGGCCCGCGTACGCCTCGTGACCCAGCACCCGCGCGCCGAAGTGCAGCCACGAGGCGAACTCGGCCCGGGACACCTCGGCCCCGTCGAGCACCGCGACCGCCTGCCCGAAGGCCTCGCGGCCCGCACCGCCGCCCGTGGCGGGCAGTTCCCCGAGGGCACCGGGTCCGGCCGCCAGCAGCGTGGCGGGGGAGGCGAACAGCTGGTCGAGATCATCAGGAGCCATGGGGTCATGCTGCCATCCCGGCCGGCAATGCCGTTCACCCGTACGGACGATGCCCTGCCGGACGGCAGTACGAGTACGCCCCCGCTCCGCGGCCACCCGGAGCGGGCGGCCGGCACCGGATCCGCGGCAGTGGCGCCAACGGCCGGACAGGCTCCGGCCCACCCCTGCATCATGTGCTTTCCACACCGGCCGCGACCGGCCGAGGGGGGAAGGGGCACGCATGAGGACCGTCCGCGGGGAGCAGGCCGGCGACGTGATGGTGTGGGTGCGCCGGGGCGGCTTCCCCGGCGAACTCCGGGAGGGCGACGCCGACACCGCACGCCGGCTCCTCGCCGCGGCGCCCGCCGGGGTGAGGGCCGTGGTCATCGCGCTCGGCGGCGAGGCGTTCCGGTGGGTGGACGGCGACGGCGACGCGGACGTGCTGCTGGAGGACGCGGGGGCGCAGGACGAGGACGCCGGCCCGGGCCCGGACGACACGGCGGGCGGGTTCGCGCTGGGCACCGGCGACGGTGCCACCCTCCCCGGACTGCCCGTGTCCTGGGCGCTGCTGGAGTTCCGCTGCCCCCACGGGGACACGACCGTGCTGCTCGCGCGCCATCCGGACGTCCCGCCGGCCTGCCCGGAGCACCAGGTACCCCTGCGACCGCACGAGACCGCCGCGCGGTGAGCACCCCCGCCCAGCTCGCGACGGGCGTGACCCAGCTGACCGCCTCCCGGTTCGCCCTCGTCGGCTACCTGCCCACGTACGCGGCCCTGGCGTACCTCGGCGCCCTCCTCGCCGCCCGGGCGCCCGGGGGCGGCATCGAGATGTCCCGGGCACTGTCGCGCCTGCACGGCCTGTCCGGCGCCGCGTTCGCCGCACTCGCCCTGGGGGCGCTGCTCGTCGCCGTGCTCCTGCACCCGCTCCAGACCCCCCTCGTCCGGCTGCTGGAGGGGTACTGGCCGCGCCCGGCCCGCGCCGTCGCCCGGCTCGGGGTCACGGCGCAGGAACGGGCCCGCGACCGCCTGGCCCGGGCGGCCACGGTCGCCACCGCCGACCCCGCCGAAGCCGAACGGCAGCGGATCCTGGCGGCCGCCTGGCAGCTGGCGCGGAGCTTCCCACCGCCCCCGGTGCCGCTCCTGCCGACGGCACTCGGCAACACCCTGCGCGCCGCGGAGGCGACGGCGGGCGCCGCGTACGGGGCGGACGCGGTGGTCTGGTGGCCCCGGCTCCACCCCCTGCTCGGGGACCGCGTCCGGGCCGTCGTCGACGACCGGCGCGACCAGCTCGACCTGGCGTGCCGCCTGAGCGTGACGGCGGCCGCCACCGGACTGCTGAGCGTCCCCCTCGTCCTCGGCGCCGACGGCTGGTGGCGGGCGAGCCCGGCCGGGTTCCTCCTGCCGGCCTGGGTGGCGTACCGCGCGGCCGTGGCGGCGGCCCGCGGCTACGGCGAGGCCCTCTCGGCCGCCTTCGACCTGCACCGCTTCGACCTGCTGACCGCCCTGCACCTGCCCCTGCCCGCCGACCCCGACGCCGAGCGGGACCTGGGCCGCCGGCTCACCCGGTTCTGGGCGCAGGGGGTACCGCTCACCGCCCTCCCGTACGAGCACCAGCACGAGCGGGAGCCGGCCCCGCACCCGCCCGCCCCGCCCGCCGCACCGGGCGAGGACGGCTCACGCTGAAAGGCCCGCCATGCCCCGCACCTCCCCCTCCCGCCCGCACTCCCGCCCGCCGGCCCGCACCGGATCCACCGCGCGCGTCCTCGACTTCAGCCGCGACTGGGCGGGACTCTGCCGGGGCGGCCGCATCCTCGTCAGCATCGACCGGATCACCCACGGCGACCCGCTCACCGAGATCCTCGCGCACGAATCCGTGCACGACGTCCTGCTCAGGACCACCCCCCTCGGCTGGACCCAGCTCGTCCTGAGCCCCTCCGCCATGGACCCCTACCAGCCCGGCCCGCTGCGCGACCGGTGCGCGCGGCTGCTCGCGGCCACCGTCCAGGCGTCCCGCTTCACCCAGGAGGCGGTGGCGACGTTCCTGCCCGGCCTGGACGTCGCACCCGCCGGCATGGAGGCCTACCGGGCCAGGCATCCCCAGCCCTACCTCGACGCCGCCGACGCCCTGGAGTGGCTGCGCACCCGCGACCTGCCCCCGCAGGCCCGGGAGCGGCTCGCCCTCGCCCTCGGCCAACTCGCCCTCGCCGTAACCGTCCTGGAGGCGTGGCAGCCCCAGCGGCTCCACCGGCCCCAACGGGCCGAGCAGTGGTTCCGCGACCCGCGCAACCGGCCGGACCGCCGCTTCCCCGTCCTGTGCCGCGCCCTGCGCGAGCTGCCCGACGGGGACCTGCTCCGCGCGGCGCGCGGCGGAGCCGACGCGACCGCCCGCCTGCTCGCTCACGTACGCGTCGACGGAGAGCCCCTCGCCTACGGCCGGCTCCCCGACGACCTCCCGACCTCGGAGTGGCTGGACGGACTCGTCGAGAACGTCATCGGGCCGCTCCTCGCGGACACCACGCTGCCGCAGGACGACCGGGACGTCCTCGCCGGCGTGTGGGCCCTGCCGGCGCTCACCATGCCGGGGCTGCATCCGGCCCTGCTGTCGGTGGTCCTCACCCAGACCACCTCCACGAACGGCCGGATCGACCTCGACCCGCCGACCGACGAACTCCACGGCTACCCCCTGGTCGAGGTGCTGCACAACGCGCTCCCCGTCCGGGTGCCCGGCGTGGAGCCCGTCGGCCGGGAACCGATGTGGCTGGACGAGGGCGACACGGCCCTGTGGTTCATCTCGCCCTGGCAGGACCAGCGGGCCTGCCACCTGTCACCGTCCTGGCTCCACGAGTGGCTCGCCGAACTCGACGACGACACGACCCTGTGCCTGCGCGACGGCGGCGACCTCGCCGGAGTGCTGACGGGCGACCGCCGGCTCGCCGCGCGGCGGCGCGTCGTCCTCCTCCAGCACCGGACCCCGCACCAGGCCCTCCTCGTCGAACTGCCGGTGCTGGGCCTGGACGAGGAACGCGGACCGGTCACGATGATGGTGGCGCACTCCGAACTCGACGGCGTGGCCTACCTCATGCTGCGGCCCGAGAGCTCCTCGCCCGTGCTCATCGTGCCCACCGCCCGCGTCACCGCCGAACGCGCCGCGCGCGAACTCGTGGAGCGGCGCGACGAGGTCCGCTTCCGCCTGGTGACCGACCCCGAGGACTTCTACACCTCCCGGGGGATGCTCCGGGACGTCCTGCGGGTGCTGCACAACTTCGAGGCCAGGCCGTGGCCGGACACCCTGCGGCCCGCTCCGCCCGCCGCCCCGCGCGAGCCCGCCCGCCGCCGCGCCGAGGCGGACCTGGACCCCGTCGTGGCCCGGATGGAGAGGGCGCACAAGGCGTTCGGGCGGAGCCCCACGGCGGAGCGGTTCGCCGAGCTGTCGGCGGCCGCCGAGGCCGTACTCGCCGCCCCGTCCTTCCCCCACGTCTCGCTGGGCTGGCGGATCAGGCTCCGCCAGGACGTGGCCGGCGCGCTCTACGGAGGCGTCCTTCGGCTGCACGACCACGACGTCCTGCGGCGGGTGGTCGAGATCCAGGCGGAACTCGTCGCCCTGCTCCCCGAGGACTCGCCCGAACGGCCCGCGCAGGAACGCACCCTGGCCCTCCTCTCCCTGTGCCTGCGCCGCGTGACCGGTGCGGCCGCGCCGGAGGAACTGCTGCTGGAAGCACTGCTGACGGCATCGGCCACCGAGGCGGCCACGCGCAGGCCCTTCGGCCCCGCCGACCTCCGCCACCTGCGCCGGCCCCCCGCACCCCGACCGCCCGGTGACGCCTCCTGGCCGTAGTTCCTAGGGCACCGACCGGGAGCCGAGCGCGCCCGGCGTCTTCGGGATCCAGGACGGCACGGCCGTGGCCGCCGCGGGCTGCGGCTCGTCCATGTACACGTACCAGTCGCGGTCCTCGCCGCCCATGCCCGTGCGGACGTCGATCTGCTTGATCTGGCCGGTCGCGTGGAAGTACAGGACGACGCTCTGCCGTTTGGAGCCCTCGTCGTAGAACTCCGCGGTCACCTTCCCCCGAGCGCCCTCGCCGAAGGCGGAGATCCAATTCCGCGCCGTCGCCACGGGGACGCCCCGCGCGGTGCCCGGAGCCGCGAGGGCGGCCAGTTCCGCCGTGTTCCCGTCGGCCGTACGCCAGACGACCTCCTGAGCGGTCCGCAGCGTGCCCGTCGACGGGTACCCCACCACGGCCAGCGGCTCGTGGCCGCCGTAGTCCCCGGCGTAGCGGACCTCCTCCTCGCCCGGCAGGTCCGAACAGCCCGTCAGTACGCCGATCAGCGCGGCCGCGGCGGTGGCGGCGGCAGTCCGTCCGGCCCGGTGGTACGGCTCCCACCTGCTGCGTCTGTGCATCCGGCCAAGGTAGCGGAGGGCCGGCGCGGGCCGCGGGGCGGGTGTCCGGACGGCCCGGGGTGCCTTCGGGACCGGCCGGGCGGGACGTGCCTCCCCGGAGGACGGGCCGGCCCGCCCCGCCCTCCTCCCGGCGGTCGTACGGGCCGCCGTGGCGCTCCTGCCCCGGGACCGCCGCGCCGGGCATCATGGCCGGGTGACGACGCGATCAGGCGACGACCCCGGACCCGACGCGGGCGAGCGGCCCGTCCTGCTGCCCTACGCCGACCCGGCCTTCGTCGCCGACCCGTTCCCGCTCTACCGGCACCTGCGCGAAGAGGCCCCCGTCCACCGCGCGGTCATCGCGGGCGGCCTGGACGCCTGGCTGGTCACCCGCCACGAGGACGCCCTGGAGGCCCTGTCGGACCCCCGCCTGAGCAGCGACGTACGCGACGCCACCGACACCCGCCTGCTGCGGCAGCTGCCCGGCACCGGACGCGAGGCGATGCTCGGCAACATGCTCCGCAGCGACCCGCCCGACCACACCCGGCTGCGCCGCCTGGTCTCCCAGGCGTTCACCGCCCGCCGGGTGGCCGGGATGCGGCCCCGCGTCCAGGCCCTCGCCGACGGGCTGCTCGACGCGGTCCTCCCCGCCGGCCGCGCCGACCTCGTCGCCGACTTCGCGCTGCCCCTCCCCGTCACCGTGATCAGCGAACTGCTCGGCGTCCCGGTGGACGACCGCCACGACTTCCAGCGCTGGACGGACCGCCTGGTCACCCGCGGCGCGGAGCCGCCGGACCCGGCCGTCGTCAACGAGGCCTGGCAGCACATGCGCGGCTACGTCACCGCGCTCATCCGGGAAAAGCGGGCCCACCCCGGGGACGACCTGCTCAGCGCCCTGGTCACCGCCCGGGACGAGGAACGGCGGCTGTCCGAGGACGAGCTGATCGCCATGGTCTTCCTGCTGCTGGCCGCCGGCTACATCACCACCGTCAACCTGATCGCCGGCGGCCTCGCGATGCTGCTCGCCCACCCCGACCAGCTCGGCCTGCTGCGCTCCGACCCCGGGCTGCTGCCGGGGGCGGTCGAGGAGTTCCTGCGCTACGACGGTCCGGTGAACCCCGGCATCGCCCGCTTCGCCCGCGACGACCTCGAGATCGCCGGCGTGCGGATCCCGCGCGGATCGACCGTGCTGATCGCCTCCGCCATCGCCGACCGGGACCCGGTCCGCTTCCCCGACCCCGACCGCCTGGACATCACCCGCCGGGACAACGCCCACCTGGCGTTCGGGCACGGCATCCACTACTGCCTGGGCGCACCGCTGGCCCGTCTCGAAGGGGAGATCGCCATCGGCACGGCCCTGCGCAGGCTCCCCGGCCTCGCCCTTGCCGTCCGCCCGGACGAGATCCCCTGGCGCCCCGGCGGCCTGCGCGGCCCCCTGTCCCTCCCCGTGACCTTCACCCCGGCCGACTGAGCCGTGTCCTTCGGATCGGGCCGGGCCCCGCACGGGGGCCGGCGGCGTGGCTGACCGGCCCCACCCCCTCCCGCGCACGGGTGCTTTCCCGGCGGGGACCGGGACGGACGGGCCCGCCGGGGGAACCCTCCCCGGACGGCGGCGCTCTCCCCGGGCGCCGGCCGGCCCCGGCGTCAGGAGGAGCGGTTTGGACGGCACGACACGTCCCGGACGCGCGCGCCGTGCGCCCGCCCTGGCGACGGCGCTCGCCTGCTGCGCCGGGGCCGCGGCCGTGCTCGCCGGGTGCGGGGCGCCCGCGCCCCGGCAGGACGCGGCACGGGACGCGGCGGCCGCCTTCGAACGCGCCCTGAAGGCCTCCGACTACGCCCGGGCCTGCGCACTGCTCGCCCCCGGCACCCGCCAGGAGCTGGAACAGCAGGAGGAGGCGCCCTGCGCCCGGGCGCTGCCGGGGGCCCGGCTGCCGCACGGCGGCCCCGTACGCGCTACCGAGGTGTACGGCCGCCAGGCCCTGCTGCGGCTGGCCGCCGACACGCTGTTCCTGTCCCAGTTCCGCGGCGGCTGGAAGGTGGTGGCCGCGGGCTGCACCGCGCGCCAGGACCTCCCGTACCGGTGCACGCTCAAGGGAGAGTGAGATGAAGGGCCTCTTCGTCACCTGCCTCGTCGTCATCCTGGGCGGACTCGGCTACTTCCTCGCGATCGGGGTGATGCACCGGTGACCGCCCCCGCGGGCCGCCGGGGTTTCTGGCACGACAACAGCCTCACCCTCGCCTTCGGCGCCGGATTCCTGCTCGTACTGGCGGGCCAGGCCGTCGCCGGGCACGCCGAGTTCAACGAGGCGCTCGCCGTCGACGGGCTGGAGCCCCTCGCGTTCGGGGACTACCTGATGTCCTCGGACTTCGCCGTGGACGTCACCGAGAACTGGCAGTCGGAGTTCCTGCAGTTCTTCCTGTACATCTTCGGCACCGTCTGGCTGCTCCAGCGCGGCTCCCCGGAGTCGAAGGAACTGCACAAGGCCGGCCCCGAGAGCGAACGCGAACAGAGCATGGGCGGGCACGCCCGCGCCGACTCGCCGCGCTGGGCCGGCACCGGGGACTGGCGCCAGCACCTGTACGCGCGCTCGCTGGGCACGGTGATGGCCGTGCTGTTCCTGCTGTCCTGGTTCGCCCAGTCCGTCACCGGCGTCGCGGCCTACGACGAGCAGCAGCTGAGACAGCTCCAGGACCCGGTCGCCTGGGGCGCCTACCTGGCGTCGGCCGACTTCTGGAACCGGTCGCTGCAGAACTGGCAGTCCGAGCTGCTGGCGGTCGCGGCCATGGCCATCCTCTCCGTCTACCTGCGCCAGCGCGGCTCCCCGGAATCCAAGCCGGTCGGCGCCCCGCACACGGCGACGGGCGTCGAAGGCTGACGGTCCGGTCCGGACGACGGCGAAGGAGCGTCAACCTCCGGATGTGTAGGCACCATCGACCCCCTGTCCGGGCGGGCCCGGGGGTGCGAACCTGGCCACGCCGCCCGGCCGAGCCCGCGCGCACGAGCCCCCGATCGTGCGCGCCGCCGTTCGACGGCCACCCGTCCCGTCCGACCCGTCACCAAGGAGCCCGCCGTATGCGGACCCGTTCGACCATCGAGCCGCGCAAACGAGTGGTGTGGGGGATATCCCTCGTGCTGACCGCGGTCACCGCCCTGTTCGGGGCCGCGCCCGGGGCCGCTACGGCGGCACCGTCCCCCGCCGCCCCGCCCGTCCCCGTCCTGTCCTGGGGCCCGTGCGAGGGCGCCGCCCCCGGGGACGCGTTTGAGTGCGCGACCGCCCGCGTACCGCTGGACTACCGCGACCCGGCCGGGCGCACGATCCCGCTCGCCGTCACCCGCCGGCTCGCGCCCGACCGGGCCCACCGCACCGGCGTCCTGCTGCTCCACCCCGGCGGCCCCGGCAACTCCGGTGTGGACTTCGCCCGCAACAGTTACGAGAACCTGCCCGCCTCCCTCCGCGACGCCTTCGACGTCGTCGGCTACGACATGCGCGGCGTGGGGCGCAGCGGGCAGATCGAGTGCTGGAACGACAAGGAGTACTCCGCCGCCGTCGACGCCGCACGCGGCGTACCCGGTCCCGGAGCCCTGCGCGAAGCGGTCCGCCAGGGCCTCGACTTCGCCACCGCCTGCCGCCGGCGCGCCGCGGACCTCGCCCCGTACATCGGCACCGGCTCCAACGCCAAGGACATCGACCTGCTCCGCCGGGCCCTCGGCGAGGAGCAGCTCACCTTCTACGGCCGCTCCTTCGGCAGCTACGTCGGCACCGTCTACGCCGCGGAGTTCCCCCGCCGCGTCCGCGCCATGGTCCTGGACGGCGCCTACGACCCGCGCACCTACGCCGAGCTGCCCTACGCCTACGACGCCGCGCAGTTCACCGCCCTGGACGGGGCCGTGGGCCGGTTCCTCGACTGGTGCGCGCAGGACCCCGCCGGGTGCGGCTTCGGCGACGGCAGGCCCCGGGAGGCCTTCGAGGAGCTGAAGCGGGCACTGGACGCCGACCCGGTGATCACCCCGAGCGGCCGCCCCGCGACCGGCTACACCCTCGCCTACCGCCTGATGTTCAACATCAACTCGGGCAAGGAGATCTGGCCCTACCTGGGCCAGGCCCTGAAGGCGGCGCAGGCGCGCCAGTCCACCTTCCTGCTCAACCCGCCCTCACCCGGGTCCTTCGACTTCCTCAACGTCAACCTGGCCGTGGAGTGCGCCGACCGCGCCTATCCGAAGAGCCCCCTGCTCCTGGGCGCGCTGGTCAGCGCCGAAGCGGCCTCCGCCCCGCTGCTGGGGCCGGCGATCGGCTTCGGGCCGCCCACCTACGACCACAACCACGCGACCACCTGCGCCCAGTGGCAGACGGAGCGCCCGAGCCGCCACGAGGGCTCCTACCGGGCGGCCGGCTCCGCCCCGATCCTGGTCCTCGGCACCACGGGGGACCCCGACACCCCCTACCAGGACGCGGTCTCCCTCGCCCGGACGCTGGAGAACGGCCGCCTGCTGACGTTCGACGCCGAGGGGCACACGGCGTACAACCGCAGCGCGTGCGTCAGCGACCTGGCCACGAAGTACCTCGCCACGCTGGCGCTGCCCGCCCGGGGCACCGTCTGCGCGGACGAGGCGCCCCCGGAGGCGGCGGCCCGCCGGACCGCCGGCGTCGAGGTCGACGAGACGCGCGACGTGATCCCCGCCCTGCGCTGAGCACCGGCGGCCGCGCGGTGCCCCGGCCGGTCACCGGCCGGGGCACCGCGCGGTTAGGCTCACCCCATGACTGTGCTCGTATACGAAGACTTCGGCACCGGCCGCCACCGCGAGGCCTCGCTGATCAGGCACGCCCTGGGCAGCGTCCACGACGAGGAGCTCGTGGCCGGCCTCGCCGGGGGCGTCGGCTTCATGTACTTCGTCTTCGAGTACGAGGGACGCCTGCCCATCCTCACGATCGTGGCCCAGGCCCACCCCGAGCCCTGGGTGCAGGTCGCGCTCGGCCGCCTCGGTGTCCCGTACGAGGCCACCCGCGCGATGAACCCCCGCTGGGGCCGGGTCCGCGCGGCGCTGGACGGCGGGCAGCCCGCGTTCTGCGTGGTCGACCGTTCCTCCCTGCCCTGGCACGCGGCCGACCCGGACGCCGAGATGACCGGCACCGACCCGTACACCGTCGTCATCGCCGGGTACGACGGCGACGACCTGCTGGTCGAGGACGGCGCGCAGACCCCGTACCGGATCGGACGCGAGGAGTTCGGCGCCGCCTGGACCGCCCACCGCAAGGGCCGCCACCAGCTGATCGTCCCCACCGGGCCGGCGGAGGGAGAGCCGGACGTGGACGGGGCCGTCGCCTCCACCGTCAGGCACCTCACCGGGCCGGTCCTCGGCAACGCCTTCGACGTCAACTTCGGCTTCACCGGCATGGAGAAGCTCGCCGCCCAGCTGCGCGACGGCACCACCGGGACGGGCTGGGAGCGGCGGTTCGGCGGCTCGCCCGAGGCCCTGCGGGCCGGTACGGGGCGGCTGTACGCCTGCCTGGAGGAGGAGTGGACGGCCCCGGGCGCGACCCGCCCGCTGTACGCCGACTTCCTGGACCGCGTCGGGCGTCCGGAGGCGGCCGGGCTCTTCCGGGAGTCCGCCGGGCACTGGGCGGAGCTGGCCATGCTGGGCCGGGACGCCGACCCGCGGGCGGGTGCGCAGGAGCGGCGGGCGCTGTTCGACGCGTGCGCGGAACGGGTGGACCGGTGCCTGGAGCTGGAGCGCGAGGCGGTCCGCGCCCTGGAGAAGTAGGGGTCCGCACACCCTTGACGGATGGATGGTCTGGACCAACCCTACGTGGTGGCGCGCCACTTCGGCGCGAACGGACGAAGGGAGCACCCCCATGATCCGTCGCACCATCCGCCTGCTCGGCCTCGGCCTCGGCATCGCCGCGTTATGCGTCCAGCTGCCCGCGGCCGCCGCGGCCGAGCCCCCGGGGCCGCGCGCGCCCGACACCTGCGCGGTGAAGCCGAAGCCGGCCGGCAAGGTCCTCCAGGGGTACTGGGAGAACTGGGACGGCGCCGCGAACGGCGTCCACCCTCCGCTCGGCTGGATCCCCCTCACCGACGGCCGCATCCGCGCGCACGGCTACAACGTGGTCAACGCGGCCTTCCCCGTCATCCGCTCCGACGGCACCGTGCTGTGGGAGGACGGCATGGACAGCACCGTGAAGGTGCCCACCCCCGCCGAGATGTGCCAGGCCAAACAGGACGGCCTCACCGTCCTGATGTCCATCGGCGGCGCGGCCGCGGGCATCGACCTGAACTCCACCGCCGTCGCGGACCGCTTCGTCGCGACGGTCGTCCCCCTCCTGAAGAAGTACAACTTCGACGGGATCGACATCGACATCGAGACCGGCCTCGTCGGCTCCGGCAGCATCACCCGCCTCTCCGCGTCCCAGGCCAACCTCATCCGCGTCATCGACGGCGTGCTCGCGCAGATGCCGGCCGGATTCGGCCTGACGATGGCCCCCGAGACCGCCTACGTCACCGGCGGCAGCGTGGCGTACGGCTCGATCTGGGGCGCGTACCTGCCCGTCATCAAGAAGTACGCCGACAACGGCCGGCTGTGGTGGCTGAACATGCAGTACTACAACGGCAGCATGTACGGCTGCTCCGGCGATTCCTACTCCGCCGGGACCGTCGCCGGCTTCAAGGCGCAGACCGACTGCCTCGACCGGGGCCTGGTCGTCCAGGGCACCACGATCAAGGTGCCCTACGACAAGCAGGTCCCCGGGCTCCCGGCCCAGCCGGGCGCCGGCGGCGGCTACATGGCACCGGGTCTCGTCGCCCAGGCCTGGAACCCCTACGCCGGTCGGCTCAAGGGGCTCATGACCTGGTCCCTCAACTGGGACGGCTCCCGGAACTGGACCTTCGGCGACAACGTCAGGTCCCTCCAGGGCCGCTGACGCCGCCGCCCCGGGCCCCCTCAGCCCCCCAGCTGCTTGCGGATCAGCTCGTACGAGCGGACCCGGTCGCGGAAGCCGTAGACGGGCGTGGTCAGCATCAGCTCGTCCGCGCCGGTCCCGGCGGCCAGCTCCGCGAGCCGGCGCACGACGGTCTCGGGGTCGCCGACGGCCTGCTGGGCGCGGAAGCCGGCCAGGGCCTGCCGCTCCGGGTCCGTGAACGGGTGGGCGGCGGCCTCCTCGGGCGTGGGGAAGGGCATGTCGCTGATCCCCTGGAGCAGCTTCGCCTTGACCACGTTCATCGGCCCGCCGAGCCGCTGGGCCTCCTCCTCCGTCTCCGCGCAGACCGTCTCCACGCACAGCAGTACCCTGGGCCGCCCGCACCAGCGTGACGGGGTGAACGCGGCCCGGTACCGCTCCAGGACCGCGCGGGTGTTCTCCGGCCGGATGTGGTGGGCCACGGCGACCGGCAGGCCGAGCTCCGCGGCGAGCGCGGCCCCGGCGGAGCTGGAGGCGAGCAGCCACGGCTCCGGCAGGGGGCCGAGCGCGACCTCCTCCACGAGGAAGGACAGGACGGCGGCCACGTCCTCCCGGTACTCGGCATCCGTCGTGGGCCCCGCCCCGCGGCGCAGGGCGCGCGCGATGCCCTCGTCGAAGGTGCCGGGGCCCCGTCCGATCCCCAGGTCGATGCGGTCCTCGTGCAGGGCGGCCAGGGTGCCGAACTGCTCGGCCAGGGTGAGGGGCGCGTGGTTGGGGGCCAGCACGCCGCCCGAGCCCAGCCGGATCACCGAGGTGGACGCCGCGGCGTGCGCGGTGAGCACGACCGGCGGGAACGCGCCGATCGCGGGGGAGTGGTGGTGCTCGGCGTACCAGACCCGGTGGTAGTCCAGCCGTTCCAGCTCCCGCGCGAAGGCCGCGGTGTCACGCAGGGTGTCCACGGCCCGGGTGCCGGTCTGGACCATCGCGACTTCGAGCGCGGAGAGGGGTATGTCGATCATGCCGCCAGCATAGGGACCGGCCGCCCGGCCCAGGCGCGCGACGATCCCTACTGCGCCACCGCCGGAGGTTGACAGCGGCGCGGCCTTGGACCACCCTTTCACTAGTCAACTAGTGAAAGGGTGGTGCTGTCGTGCTGGAGTACCGCATCGACCGGCGCAGCGGCATCGCCACGTACCTGCAGATCGTCCAGCAGACCAAACAAGCCCTGCGCCTGGGCCTGCTGGTACCCGGCGACAAACTGCCGGCCGCGCGCGAGGTCGTGGAGGCCACCGCCATCAACCCGAACACCGTCCTGAAGGCCTACCGCGAGCTGGAACGCGAAGGCCTCGTCGAGGCGAAGCGGGGGATGGGCACCTTCATCCGGAAGTCCCTGGGCGGCGCCCCGGCCGACTCCCCGCTCCACGACGAACTCGAAGGCTGGGCGCGGCGGGCACGGGACGCCGGGATGGAACGGGACGACGTGGCCGCGCTCTTCGCATCCGTACTGGACCAACACTTCAAGGGGGACGGCGCCGCATGACGGACACCGTGATCGAGGCGGAAGGCCTCGGACTGCGCTACGGACGCAAGGGGGCATGGGCACTGCGCGACTGCGCCTTCCGGCTGCCCGAAGGCCGGATATGCGCGCTCGTCGGCCCCAACGGCGCCGGCAAGTCCAGCCTGCTGGCCCTCGCCGCCGGGCTCGTACCGCCCACCGAGGGCACCCTGCGCACGGCGCCGCGCGAGGAACTCGCCTACGTCGGCCAGGACAAGCCCCTCTACCCGCAGCTCACCGTGGACGAGACCCTGCGCCTCGGCCGGGAACTCAACCCCGGCCGCTGGGACGCGGCGACGGCCGAGCGCGTCGTGGACGCCGGCGGACTGTCCCGCGAGGCCCGGATCCGCACCCTCTCCGGCGGCCAGCGCACCCGCGTCGCCCTGGCCCTCGCCCTCGGCAAGCGGCCCGCGCTGCTGCTCCTGGACGAGCCCATGGCCGACCTCGACCCGCTCGCCCGCCACCAGCTCATGGGCACCCTGATGGCCGACGCCGCCGAGCGCGGCACCTCCGTGGTGATGTCCTCCCACATCCTCACCGAGCTGGAGGGCGCCTGCGACCACCTCCTCCTCGCCGACGGCGGCCGCATCCGCCTCTCCGGCCCCATCGACGAGGTCAACGCCGCCCACCGGCTGCTCACCGGCCCGGCCGCCGCCTCGGCCGAACTCGACCGCCACACCGTCGTCGAAAGCCGTACGACGGGCCGCACGCTCACCGCGCTCGTGCGGCCGGCCGGGCCCGTCGACAGCCGGACCTGGCAGACGTCCACCCCCTCCCTGGAGGAGCTCTTGCTCGCCCACCTGCGATGCCCCGATGCCCCGACGTTCGAAGCCGCGGAGGTGCGGGCATGAGCGCGCCGGCACTGAGGGGCCCGTACTGGGCCACGGTCCGCCAGCACCGCCACGCCGCCTGGGCGCTGACGGCGCTCACGGCGGCCGGCCTCGCCGCGGTGGCCGCCCTGCGCGTGTGGGTCGGCGACCCGGGCCCTGAGGGGCCGTTCGCGTTCCCTGCCCGGGCCTACCGCGTGATGCGGCTCTGCATGGAGTACGGCGGCACCGGCCTGCTCCTGCTGCCGCTGCTGGTCGGAGCCTTCGTGGCCGGCCCGATGACCGCGCGCGAACTGGAGAGCGGGACCTGGCGGCTCGCCCTCACCCAGTCGACCACGCCCCGGGCCTGGCTCGGCGCGAAGGTCCTCGTCGCCGGGCTGGTGTCCGCCCTCGGGGCGTCAGCGCTGGTACTGGTCTACCGCCTCGGCTGGACGCGGGTGTCCGCCACCTGGCAACTCACCCGGTTCGACCGGGGCCCGTACGAGGCCACCGGCCCGGTGCTGGCCGCCTACTGCCTGCTCGGCGTGGCCCTCGGCGTCCTCGTCGGCCAGCTCCTGCGGCGCACCGTCGCGGCCATGGCCGCCACCGGCCTCCTGACCGGGCTGGTCCTGCTGGGCATCGGCGCCCTGCGGTGGTCGTTCCTGCCCGTGCAGACCAACACCATCCCCTTCGGCGGGAACCCGGCGAAGCTGCTCCCGCCCGACTCCCTGCTGATGGACACGGGGCTGCTCACCGCCACCGGTTCGCGGCTGCCCAACCAGGCGTGTTTCGAGCGCACCCGGACCATGGGCGTCTGCCCCGCCGACCTGAACGTCACCGGCCGGTACGCGGACTTCCACCCGGCCTCGCACTACTGGCCGACGCAGCTGATCGAGACCGCCCTGGTCCTCGCCCTGGCGGCCGCGGCCCTGTACGCGGCGTTCCGGGTGCTGCGCGCCCGCCGCGGCTGAGGCGGGCCGGGCCTACAGTCCCGCTCCACCGGTCGCGTCGACGACGCGGCCGGTGACCCAGCGTCCGGCGTCCGAGGCGAGGAAGGCGACGACGTCCGCGATGTCCTGCGGCTGTCCGACCCGGCCGAGCGCGGCCAGCGAGGCCGCGTGCGCCTCGGCCTCCGGGTTGCCGCGCAGCCAGCCGGCGTTGACGTCGGTGTCGACGATGCCGGGGGCGACGGAGTTCACCGTGACGCCCCGCGGGCCGAGGGCCTTGGCGAGGTTCAGCGTCAGGGTGTCGAGAGCTCCCTTCGTCGCCCCGTACGCCAGGATCTCCGGCATCGCGAGGCGGGCGGCGCCGCTGGAGATGTTGATGACCCGGCCGCCGTCGCGCAGCCGGCCCAAGGCCTCCTGCACGACGAAGAACGGGGCCCGCACGTTGACCGCGTAGACCTGGTCGAAGCCCTCCTCGGTGACCTCGCCGAGCGGGGAGGGCAGCCCGATGCCCGCGTTGTTCACGATGATGTCGACGCCGTCCAGGCCGAGTCCGTCGTACGCGGCCCAGAGCGCGGCCGCGTCCCCGTGCCGGCCGAACTCGGCCCGCAGGGCGAAGGCCCGGCCGCCGCCGGCGGTGATCCGCTCGACGGTGTCGCGCGCGGCCGCCTCGTCGCCGGCGTAGGTCAGCGCGACGGTGACCCCGTCCGCCGCGAGCCGTTCGGCTATGGCCCGGCCGATGCCCCGGCTGCCGCCGGTGACGAGCGCGTTCTTGCCCATGAGGACTCCCCGTATTTCTGTAGTGGTCGATACAGAAAAAACGTAACACAAGATCGAGAACGCCCGCAACGCCCGCCGGGGGCCGGCGCCTTGCCCCCGGCGTCCTTCAACCTGCTCGCGCACCGGCCGTATTGACGTGCGCAGTCTCCTGGGAGCTGCGACAGTCACCGTCGTGACCCTGATGAACGTGCTCCTCGACTTCGCCGCGACCGGCCGGATCGGCCCGCTCCACTGCGGTATGCCCCTCGCCGGAGCCGAGGAGGTGCTCGGCCCGGGCCGGCCACACCCGCAGATCGTGATGAAGGGCCCGGACTTCGACGGGTACCCGTACGCCTGGGGCGGGCTGGAACTCGTCGTCACCCGGCGCCGGGTCAGCGGCATCTCGATACGGCTCGACCCCGGTTCGACGGCCCGGCTGCCGCCCGAGGTGCTGCCGGACGCCGGCGCGTACGCCGCGACGTTCCTGCGCGAGGACTTCACCGCCGCCCTCGACGCCGCCGGGTGCCGGCACGTCACCAACCCGGGCCTGACCTTCGACGAGCAGTCGGCCGTCACCACCCGGCCCGCCGGGGTCAACGCGCTCTTCGGCGTGCCGGTCGCACGCGTGGACGTGCCCGACCGCAGCCGCTTCTACCTGGAGTTCCTCGACAAGCAGACCGCGTGACCCCCGGCCCCGCGACCGCCGGGCCACGGCTGCCACAGGGGCGCCGCGTCCGGACTCAGTGGGCGACCTCGACGACGATCTTCCCGATCTGCGTGCCCGACTCCATGTGGCGGTGCGCCTCGGCGATCTCGTCCAGTCCGAAGACGCGGTCCACCACCGGACGGAAGGCCCCCGCCTCCAGGCCGGAGGTGACGAACGCCTCCGCCCGCCGCAGTCGCCCGGGGTCCCTGGTCGTCTCGTGCATCGTGTACGTGCGCATGTTCAGCGCGGGCATGCCGAGTTCGAAACCGGGATACGGCGTCGGCAGGCCGCTCACCGCCCCGTACAGGAAGAGCGTGCCCCCGGGGGCGACCGCCCTGGCCAGGTCCACCACGCCCGGCCCCGCCACGGCGTCGAAGACGAACTCCGCGCCCCGGCCCCCCGTCAGGGCCAGCACCCGGTCGGCGACCGGCTCCTCGTCCGTGACGATCACCTGCGCCGCCCCCGCCGCGAGCAGTGCCTCCCGCTTGGCGCGGCTGCGCGTCGTGGCGACCGGCACCGCCCCGACCCGCCGGGCGACCTGGATCGCGGCCAGGCCCACGCTGCTGGAGGCGGCCGTCAGCACCACCGTGTCACCGGCCCGCATCCCGCCGACCTCGACCAGCGCCCCGTACGCCGTCACGTAGGGCATCCACACCGCCGCCCCCTCGACCGCGCCGAGCCCGGCCGGGCGGTGCACGACCGCGGCCGCCGGGACGACGGCCCGCTCCGCGTAGACGGCGTAGTCGTTCATCGAGAACGCCGGCACCACGCTGACCGGCCGGCCGATCCCGAACCCGGTGACCCCCGGACCGGCCGCCTCGACCACGCCCGCCGCCTCGGCGCCGAGCCGGGCGGGGAACTCCTTGGCCGGCTCGATGTACCGGCCGGCCCGGAACAGCACCTCCGCCCGGTTGATGCCGATCGCGTCGACCCGGACCAGCAGTTCGCCGGGGCCCGGCTCGCCGGCCGGAACCTCCTCGATCCGCAGTACCTCCGGTCCGCCGTACTCGTGGAACCGCACCGTCGCCGTCATGACGCATCCCCCTCCACTCGACGCCGGTACGGGTGCCGCACCGCCGTGCCCCCAGCCAACCTGAAAGTTCGACAGCTGTCAAAGTTCGATGGCGGTGGTACTTTGGCGGTGGCCCAAGGCGGCCAAGGCGGCCAGCGCGGCCAACGCGGTCCAGGGCGGAACCAGTACGGGACACGGAACACGGAGGCGGGCGGACCGATGACGGCAGCGGCGGCGCGGCGGAGCGGCACCCGGACGGACCGCGTCCCGGAGCACCCCGACATCCCCACCATCGGCCTCCAGCAGGTGCTCGAAGCCCTGGTCGACCCGGTCCGCCGGAAGATCGTCGGCGAGCTCTACCACGCCCGGCAGGACCTGGCCTGCGGCACCATCGACCTTCCGGTCGGCAAATCCACCGCCACCCACCACTTCCACGTGCTCCGCGACGCGGGCCTGATCCGCCAGTACTACGTGGGCACCTCCCGGATGAACGCCCTGCGCCGCGAAGAGGTGGACGAGGCCTTCCCCGGTCTGCTGCGCGCGCTGGTCGGCGTACCGGAGCGCCCCTGACGGGCCGGGCGCCGCTGCGTCCGGTCGGGCGCCTCCGGAGCGCCCGACCGGCGAGCTGCGCCGGGCCGGACGCCCGGCGGGTCCAGGCTCGGACGACGTCCGTCCGGCTCGGTGGGGAGGCAAGCGCATGCCCGGTCCTCGGTCCGGCCCACCCGGACGCGCCCCGGAGGGGTACCGGGCCTACCTGGTCGCGGTGCCGGCCGGCGCCCTGGTGGGGCTGGTCGGCGGCGCGTTCCGCCGGTGCCTGGAAGGCGCCGCCGAACTGCGCGGCAGGCTGCTGGAGGCGGCCGACGGGATGGGCGGCCCGGGCCGGCTGCTGATCCCGGTGGCGCTCGCGGCGGCCGGCGCGGCCGTGGCCTGCGCGATCGCCCGGCGGGTCCCGCACGCCGCGGGCAGCGGCATCCAGCACGTGGAGGCCGTCTGGCGGCAGGAGGCCGGGCCCGGACCCCACTCGCCGTGGCTGGTGCCCGCGAAGTTCCTCGGCGGCCTCATCGCCATCGGCTCCGGCCTGGTCCTCGGGCGGGAGGGCCCGATCGTGCACATGGGGGCCTCGATCGGGTCCGGTGCCGGCCGCCTCACCCGCCTGGACCGCGACGACGTCCGCCAGCTGCACACCGCCCTCAGCGGCGCCGGCCTGGCCACCGCCTTCACCGCACCCCTCGGCGGGCTGCTGTTCGTCTGCGAGGAGGTGACCCGCACGGTCCGGCGCCGCCTGGTGCTGCTCACCCTCGTCGGCACGGCCTCGGCCCTCGCCTGCTCCCGGTTCCTGGTCGGCGACGCGCCCGTCTTCCCGGTCGCGCCGACGCCGGTCCCGCCGGTGTGGACGCTGCCCCTGTTCCTGCTGTTCGGTGCGGTGGCCGGACTGCTGGGCGCCGCCTACGCCGGCCTCGTCGTGGGGACCCTCTCCGTGTGCGACCGGCTCACCCGGGTGCCGCCCGTGGCCCGGGCCGCCGCCATCGGGGCCGTCGTCGGCCTGCTCATGGCGTACGACCCGCTCCTGGCCGGGGGCGGCGACCCGCTCAGCGAAGCCCTGCTGGCGGGCGCGGTGCCCGCCGTCGCGGTGCTGGCGGGCTGCTTCGCCGTCCGGTTCGTGGCGGGTCCGCTCAGCTACGCGGCCGCGACCCCGGGCGGGCTGTTCGCCCCGCTGCTGGCCCTGGGTGCCCTGTGGGGGAGCTTCGCGCACGCCGTCACCGCGCCGCTGCTGCCGCCGGGGGCGGCCGGGCCGGGGGCGTTCGCGGCGGTCGGGATGGCCGCCCTGTTCGCCGGCGTCGTACGCGCGCCGTTCACGGGCGTCGTCCTGGTGCTGGAGATGACCGGTGCCACCGCGCTCGTGCTGCCGCTGCTGGTCGCCTCCTTCGCCGCGGTACTGGCCGCGGACGCGGTGGAGAGCGAGCCCGTCTACGACCGCCTGCGGCGCCGGATGCTGGAGCGGCCCTGAGCCGGCGGAGAGGGTGAGCGCCGCCCGAAACCCCCGCCGGGGAAGGCCGCTCCGTGATGGTGTGGCCTTCCGATGCCCACCGCACTCACAGGGGAGGCCGCCGTGCCACCGACACCGCAGCAGATCTTCGAGGGCTACCTCCACGCAGGAACCGTGAACCGCGACGCCGACGCCCTCGCCGAGACCTTCACCGAGGACGGGGTCTTCGAGGCGCCGCTCATGCCGGACGGCGCCGCCTTCCCGCGCAGGCTGGCGGGCCGCGAGGAGATCCGCGCCGCGATGGCGGCGTACTACGCCCGCCCCGTCGAGGGCGGCCGCGCGCCGAACTTCGAGAAGTCCGGCTACGTGCTCCACACCACCTCCGACCCCGACGTCTTCATCGCCGAGATCGACACCGTCTTCGACGGCGACGGCGAGGGCGCTGACGGCGAGGGCACGGCCGACCGGGCCGTCTCGCTGGTGCAGATCTTCCGTGTCCGGGACGGGAAGATCGCCCGCCTGCGCGACTACTTCGCCCCCGCGCTGGTGGACTGAGCCTCCTCACCCGCCACCCCGCGGGCGGGGGCCGCCCCCCCCCGCCCGCGGACGGGCTCAGCCGGCCGCGGCGGCCCCGAACCACCTCGTGAGCGCGCCGGGCAGCTCCCGCGGGTCCTCCCCGGCCCACGCGACATGGCCGTCGGGACGCAACAGGACCGCGGGCACGTCCAGTTCACCGCTGACGTCCACGACGTGGTCCACCCGGTCCGCCCAGCCCGCGGCCGAGAGCCGGCCGGTCTGGTCCAGCAGCAGCCCGCGGCCCCCGTGCGTCAGCTCGTAGAGGCGTCGGCCCCGCTCCAGCCGCACGTCCCGCAGCCGCCTGCCGAGCAGTTCGTGGCCCGTGCCGAGGTCGTAGCGGACCCCGATCGCGGTGATCTTCTCGATCAGCAGGCGGTTCACCTCCTCGAACTGCACCAGTTCCGCCAGCAGCCGGCGCACCGCGCGGGGGCCCGGCCCGGTGGACATCAGCTCCATCTGCGTGCGGGTGTTGTCCAGCACGTCGGCCGCCACCGGGTGCCGCTCGGCGTGATAGGTGTCCAGCAGCCCGTCCGGTGCCCAGCCGGCCACCTCGGCCGCGAGCTTCCAGCCGAGGTTGAACGCGTCCTGCAGGCCCAGGTTGAGCCCCTGCCCGCCGGTCGGCGGATGGACGTGCGCGGCGTCGCCGGCCAGCAGCACCCGGCCGGTCCGGTACCGCTCGGCCAGCCGCGTCGCGTCGCCGAAGCGGGAGATCCAGCGGGGCGAGTGCACGCCGAAGTCGGTGCCGGCGTACGCGATCAGCTGCCGCCTGAGTTCGTCGAGGCCCGGCGGCACCGTACGGTCCTCGGCCACCCCCTCGGCGGGCACGACGATCCGGTACACCCCGTCCCCCTCGGGGATGACGCCGAACCGCTTCTGGGTCTCGCGGACTTCGGCGACGACGGCCGCCAGCGTCTGCGGCGACGCGGTCAGCTCCACGTCGGCGAGCAGCGTCTCGGTCCTGCCGGGCTCACCGGGGAAGCCGACGCCCAGCAGCCCGCGTACGGTGCTGCGTCCGCCGTCGCAGCCGACGAGGTAGCGCGAGCGCAGCCGCGTCCCGTCCGCGAGTCCGACGGTCACTCCCTCCTCGTCCTGGTCCAGCCCGACCAGCTCGCGGCCGCGTCCGATCTCGACGCCGAGCTCGGTGGCGTACCCGGTGAGCAGGCGCTCGGTGACCGCCTGGGGGATGGCGAGCACGTAGGAGTGCGTGGTGTCGAGTCCGTCCGGCCAGGAGGTGCCGATTCCGGCGAAGAAGCCGCCCATCGTGAACGTCTCGCCGTGCGCCAGGAACGGTTCCACCAGGCCGCGCTGGTCCATCAGCTCGATGCTGCGCGCGTGCAGGCCGCGCGCACGGGACGGGCGCGGCCGCTCGGTCTCCGTCTCCGCCTCCTTCTCCAGCACGAGCACGCGCACCCCGTGCAGCCGCAGTTCGCGGGCGAGCATCAGGCCGGTGGGTCCGCAGCCGGCAATGATCACGTCGATCATGAAGAACACCCGTTCCATGGGTTATTTCCGCAGGTACTGGATTTCGGCCGCCCATTCTGCGACGGGCCCGGGGTCTTGCCGCAAGCCCCCCGGTGCGCTATACGTTGAGAGTGGCGAGGAGCGGGTGTGACTCCTTGCCCTTCTTTTTTGTCGGGTCCTTTTGTCGGGGCCCCGTCGCCGCAGTGGCGTTTCGCCAGGTGAACGCATTAGCCCACACGGGTGAGTTCCCCCAGTGGGCCCTGTCCCCGCACCGCTGCGGGTCGTTACAACCGGATCGTGATCAAGGGCCGCCCCCCGGGGGGCGCCACGGTCACCGCCGCCCGCCGGCGTTCTCCGAGCAGCGACAGAGCGACAGAAAGAAAGACGGCTTTTCCATGAACAACCGCCTGCGGTACCTCGCCGCGACCTTGGCAACCGGTGTCACCCTGGCGCTCACCGCCGGTACTCCCGCCGACGCCCGTCCGGGCGGGGTCGACAGCCAATGCGGCAAGTACATCTGCGTGATGACCGCCCACCACAACCGCTTCGTCCAGGACATCACCGTCCAGACCAAGGACGGCCTGCCGGGCACCCTGCGCTCCTACTGGGGCGGTTTCCACGGCCCGAGGGTGGTCGCCGCCTCCCACCGGTGGCCGGTGAACTACGAGCAGGCGAACGCGAAGCTGGTGTGCGGCGGCCTGGAGCGCGACGGCCGCACCATCGAGGACGGCATCTGCGTCACCATCTGACCCCGGCGCAGCCACCCCCGAAGCCGCCGGCGGCGGGCCCCCCGGCGGCACCTCCGCGCCCCGCCCCGCGGGGCGACGCGGCCGCCGCTAACAGGCGGAGCCGGTGTCGTCGTGCGTGATGCGGCGGCGGACCTGGTCCTCCTGGGCCAGGCGGCGGAGCAGTTCGAAGACCGGGGCGCAGATCGCGAAGACGATGACGGCCCGCTCCGCGAGGGCCACCGGCTCGTCGAGGCAGGACGCCCGTTCCAGGTCCAGCCGGGCGACCGACTCGGCCAGCCGCGCGTAGGCGGCCAGCTCGCCCGGGGCGTACTGGGCGTCCAGCCGGCGCAGCTCCTTGAGCGCCGCCGTCAGCCCCTTCACATGGGGTGAGGTGCCGGGCGCCCGCCATTCCAGGGCGGCGAGCAGCTCCGCGACCTCCGCCGCCGCTGCCTCGTCGGCTCCGGCCTCCTCCTCGTCGTCCGCGGGGCCCTGGGAGGCCACCGGCACGGGGAGCGCGTAGCTGATCGCGCCGAGGGCGCCCTCGGTGCTGTGGGCCTGGTCGACCGCGCCGAGCACCTCGCGGGTGGCGGCGATGGACAGCCCGCCCAGCGTGGTCAGGGCCTTGATCAGCCGCAGCCGCTCCGCGTGCTCCTCCCCGTACTCCGCCAGGGTCGCGGCCGTCGCCCGGCCGGCCGGCAGCAGACCCTGCCGCCGGAAGTACTTGATGCTGGCGACCGGCACGCCGGTGAGCCGGCTGAGCTCCGAGATCTTCATGAGGCTTCCCTGCTGGTCATGCGGTCCGGTCCGGTCTGTCCGCCCTCGGCCGTCCGCCGCCGGCGATTGGACACCACAACAAGATACTGCCAGTATCCAGTCACTGGATACCAGAAGTATCCAACCCAGGAATCGCAGCCGCACCGGAGAATCGATGCCTCACCCCACGCCACCCTCCGTGCTCCGCCGACCCCAGTTGTGGATCGGTACGGGACTCATCGCCGCAGTGGTCTCGATGTTGTTCGCCCTGCTCTACGTGGGCGGCAACGTCAACCCCAGAGGGAACCTGCGCGACCTGCCGGTGGCCCTGGTCAACGCGGACGCCGGTGCCGACGCGGGCGGCCGTCGCGTCAACCTCGGCGAGCAGGTCGTCTCGGGCGTCCAGAAGGCCGCCGAGGGCGACAAGAGCATCGACTGGCAGCTCGTCAGCCGCGAGGAGGCCGACAAGCGGCTGGGCAGCGGCAAGGTCTTCGGCGCCCTCGTCATCCCGCGCGAGTTCTCCGCCACGGTGACCGCGCTCGCCGCCCCGCAGCCGCCGGCCCAGGGCAAGCCCGCCCCGCCGGTGATCACGGTGCTGACCAACCAGTCCGCCGGCAGCATAGGCTCGTCCATGTCCTCCCAGGCCGCGCAGAAGGCGGCCCACGCGGCCTCCGCCCAGATCGGCCAGGAGCTCCTCAAGCAGGCCGCGGCCCAGAAGACGCCGCTGCCGACGGCCGCCCAGCTCAAGCTGGCCGACCCGGTCACCGTCACCGTCGCCGACGGCCACCCCGTCGGCTCCCGAAGCGCCATGGGGCTGAGCGCCTTCTACTACGCCCTGGTCCTGGTCGTCTGCGGCATGCTCGGCGCCAACCTGGTCAACTCCCAGGTCGACACCGCGCTCGGCTACCTCCACACCGACTACGGCCCGGTCCGCAAGCGCGAACCCGTCCAGCACACCAGCCGCGTCCGGACGCTCGCCGTCGGCATCGCGCTCATGCTCGGCATGTCGGTGATCATGGGCACCCTGGTCGAGGTCGTCACCGTCGGCGTCCTCGACATGGACGCCTCCCACCTGGGCCTGCTGTGGCTGTACTCGGTCGCCACCATCGCGGTCGTCGGCATCGGCGGTCTCGCCCTGTTCGCCGCCTTCGGCACCCCCGGCATGCTGCTGGCCACCATCGTCTTCATCGCCATGGCCGTCCCCTCCTCCGGCGCCACCGTGCCCCTCCAGGCACTGCCGGGCTTCTTCCGCGGTCTCGCCGAGTTCGAGCCGCTGCGTCAGATCACCGAGGGCCTGCGCTCCATCCTCTTCTACGGCGCCCAGGCCGACGCCGGCCTGACCCGGGCGTGGACCGCGATGGGGATTGCCCTCGTCGCCGCCCTGCTCTTCGGCTTCGCCGTCACCCGCCTCTACGACCGCCGGGGCCTGCACCGCATCCCGCGGCCCACCGCCGACGAGAACCCGGAGCCGCCCGCGGCCGCCGAGACTCCGGCGTCCGCCACGGCCTGAGCCGGCCGGCCGGCCGCCGAGGGGGCCCTTCAGGGCAACGGGCGGCCGGCCGCAGCCGGGATCCTTGGAAAGGCGGGTTCCGCGCGGTACCCCTGACAGGGCGTACGCGCGGAACCCGCCTTTCCGCATCCGCCCGCCCGGCCGGGCGGGCCGGACCGCTTGGCGGGCCCGGCCCGTGCGCCCCGACCGACGGCAGGAGCGCCCCATGACCACAGGCTGGACCCCCCGCCCGCCGGACGCCGGCCACCCGCAGGGCGAACACCTGCCGGAGCTCGACGTCCCGCCGCCCGGCCGGCAGCGGCGCTGGACGGTCCTGCTGCGGCTGCTCCTGCTGCTGCCGCAGCTGATCGTCACGGCCCTCCTCGGCATCGCCGCCTTCTTCGTGACCGTCGCCGGCTGGTTCGCCGCACTGGTGCTGGGCCGCCTGCCCGACGGCCTCGCCCGCTTCCTCGGCGGGTTCCTGGCGTACGAGACCCGGGTCGCGGCCAGCGCGATGCTGCTGGTGGACCGGTACCCGCCGTTCTCCTTCGAGGCACCCGGCCATCCGGTCCGGATCGAACTGCGCCCCGGCCCGCTGAACCGGGCGGCCGTCCTGTTCCGCCTCGTCCTGATGCTGCCGGCGCTGATCGTCACCGGCCTGCTGCAGTACGGCTGGGGCGCCGTCTGCTGGGTGTTCTGGCTGATCACCCTCGTGCTCGGGCGCATGCCCGCCCCCGTCTTCGGCGCCGTCGCGGCGGTCGCCCGCTTCCGGATGCGCTATCAGGCGTACGCGATGATGCTGACCTCCGCGTACCCCAAGCGCCTGTTCGGCGACGCGTGGGCCGCCGACGCCCCGATGGCCGGGCCCGGCCGGGTTTCCGGCACCCGCCCGCTGCTCCTCGCCGCGCCGGCGAAGGCGCTGGTCGTGCTGTTCCTCGTCCTCGGGATCCTCGTCGCGGGCGCTTCCCCGACCGTCCAGGTCCAGGTCAGGGACGACGACCAGTTCGAAGGCGTGGAAACCGCAGCGATCCGGACAAGCTGAGTGGCCGCCAGGTGAACGCCCGCCGCTCGACACCAGGTCAGCGGCGCGCGTTCCACCGCCGACCCCTCTCCTCACCCCCCGTTTCCGTGCGGACACGGAGCGCCGCACACCGCCTGAGCTGCCCGAACGACCATTCGTTATCCGATAGTCGAACGCCGTGTCCGTAAATCGGCCGTCGACATGCGCTCCACCTTCACATCCGACAGACTCGGCCGCATCCAAGCCCGACAACGCAAGTAATTGTCGCGCTCAACCTTCACATCGAAAGTGAGTCTTGTCGTGCGCTACCGCTTCGCTGCCGTCTCCGCCGCCGCCCTCCTGTGCCTGGCAGGCGCCACCGGCATGGCGGAGGCCAAGCCCACCAGCCTGTACGCCCCGTCCGCGATGGTCTTCTCCGTCGCCCAGGGCGACGACGCCTCCGCCCCGGTCCTGCGGGCCGCGACCCTCAGCTGTATGCCGACCGCCCAGGGCACGCACCCGGACCCCAAGGCCGCCTGTACGGCCCTGAACTCCACCGGCGGCACCTTCGACCGGCTGCTCGCCGCCCCCGACACCAACCGCGCCTGCCCGATGCACTACGCCCCCGTGACCGTCACGGCGGAGGGCGTCTGGCAGGGCAGCCGCGTCACGTGGAAGCACACGTTCTCCAACACCTGCTCCATGAACGCGACCCTCAACGGCAACGCCGTCTTCGCGTTCTGACGCCCGCTCCGCCGCCGGCACCCGGACCGGCCCGCCCGTCACGGCACCGGGCCTCCCTGGAGCACCGCCTCGATCTCGCCCGCGACGTCGCCGCGGCCGAGCCGCGCACGGCCGAAGTCGGCCGTGCGCGGCAGGTGCAGGACCAGCTCGTACCCCACGTCGACCCGCACACGCCCGGACCGCAGCGCGAAGTCGTACGCGTGCCCGCCGCGGGTGCGGCAGCCGGACAGGAAGTGCAGGTGGTACCCGGCTGCGGCCACCCCCAGCATGTGGGCGGGGCTGCGGAAGCCGACGACGGTGCCCCGCAGGCCCGTGTGGGTGGCGATCACCTGCCCCGCCACCGCGTCGATCAGCCGGGGATACGGCCGGTGCTGCTCGGGGAGCATCCGGGTGACCACGTGGTCGAAGTGCCCGTCGACCCGGACCGCGTAGAAGTGGTTGGGGCTCGGCAGCCACCCGTCGATCCGGGCGCGCAGCCCGGCGGCGTCGAGCGGCTCCCGGATCCGCCAGTCGTGCTCCCCGTGGAAGTAGGTCACCGCCGCGAGGGGCGTACGCGTCGAGAGGTCGGCCTCACCGGCCGACCCGTCGGCGCGCAACCGGTAGCAGCGGCCGTCGAGGACGATCATCTCGCCGTCGAGCCGGTCGAAGGTGCCGATGCCGAAATCCCCGTGCCGGCGAAGTTCGGCGATCGTGGTCGTGCCCTCGTACACGCCCTCGAGCATGGCCGTCATGGTCGAGGTCTGGAAGATCCTCCCCCTCGGCCGGGGCGCGCCCGGCGGGCCTTCTTCCGGTGCGGTCATGTTCCCCCCCCTGGTTCCCGTGCGTACGCCGGTCCCACGTCGAGCACCGTAGGGAACCGCCACCCCCGTCACAACGGCGCGCACGCGGTCGCGCGTGGCGCGCGGGGGTGTGCGCACCCCGCGGAGCCCCCGCGTGCGGCGGGTGCTGAACCGGGGCCGGGCGGGGTAGACGCGGCCCATGACCGGAGAACGCCTGACGACAAGTGCCACCCGCGCCTGGTCGCGGCCGCTGCTCACGGCCCTGGACCGCCTGGAGCACTGGCCGGGGCCCGACCGCCTCGCCTCCGCGGTGCGCGGGGCCGTGCGCGCGGTTCCGCTGGGGCCGGCCCGTGACGTCCTGCACGGCCTGCCGCTCGGGCACCCGCTGCATCCCCTGCTGGTCCAGGTACCCGTGGGTGCCTGGCTCTCGGCGGCCGTGCTGGACTGCCTCCCCGGACGGGGGCGCCAGCAGCAGGTGCTGATCGGAGTCGGCCTCGTCTCGGCCGCGCCGGCGGCGCTGGCCGGGTGGGCCGACTGGGCGGAGCTGCCGCCCGGACAGGCCCGGGTCGGACTCGTCCACGCCGCGGCGAACCTGACCGCCGTGTCCCTGTACGCCGCCTCCCTCACCGCGCGGCTGCGCGGCCGGAACGCCTCCGGCAGGCTGCTCGCCGCGGCCGGCCTCGCCGCGGTCGGCGCCGGGGGAGCCCTGGGCGGGCACCTCTCGTACCGTCAGGCGGCCGGGGTCAACCACGCGGAGGCCGTCCCGAACATCGTGCCGCAGGACTGGACCCGGATCGGCGCCGTCGCGGACTTCCCGGTGGGGCGGCCCGTACGGGCCGAGCTGGCCGGCGTGGACCTCGTGGTGGTGCGGGAATCCGGGGGCGGGATCCACGCCCTCGCCGGCCGGTGCTCCCACATGGCCGGCCCCCTGTTCGACGGCGAGGTCGCCGACGGCTGCGTCCGCTGTCCCTGGCACGGCAGCGTCTTCCGCCTGACGGACGGCTGGAACGTACGCGGCCCCGCGACCGCGCCGCAGCCGGCCTTCGAATGCCGCACGGTCGACGGGCACGTCGAGGCCCGCCTGCGCCGCCCGCACGCGGGCGGCTGACCGCCGGCGTTCACGGCGGCCGGACGAAGAGCCCGGCCGTGGTCAGCCGGCCGGCGGGTGCGTGGCCAGCCAGTGGCGGGCGATGCGTTCGCGGGTGGTGATCCACGCACCGCCGCGCCGCGCCACGTGCCGCAGGAAGCCGTCGAGCGCGCGGATGCGCCCGGGCCGGCCGATGATCCGGCAGTGCAGGCCCACGCTCATCATGCGCGGCCGGTCCGCGCCCTCCGCGTGGAGGGAGTCGAACGTGTCGACCAGATAGCCGAGCATGTCGTCGGCGGTCGTGAAGCCGTGGACGATCAGGAACTTGAAGTCGTTCGCGTCCAGGCTGTACGGCACCACCAGGTGCGGCCGCCCGGCCGCCTCGACGTAGAAGGGCAGGTCGTCCGAGTAGTCGTCGGAGTCGTAGAGGAAGCCGCCCTCCTCGGCGACGAGGCGCCGCGTGGCGGGGCTCGTCCGGCCGGTGTACCAGCCGACCGGACGGCGGCCGCAGAGCCGTTCGATCGTCTCCGCGCAGCGCGCGATCTCGGCTCGCTCGGTGTCCTGCGGCACCTGGCGGTAGTCGGTCCAGCGCCAGCCGTGGCCCGCCACCTCCCATCCGGCCGCGCCCATCGCGCGGGCCGCGTCCGGGTTGCGCTCCAGCGCCCGCCCCACGGCGTGGACGGTGAGCGGCGCGCCGTGCTCGGCGAGCGTGCGGTGGACGCGCCAGAAACCGGCCCGCGCGCCGTAGGCGAACATCGACTCGACGTTCAGGTCCCGCCCGCCGACCACCGGCGGCGCGCCGACGATCTCGTGGAGGTACCCCTCCGACGCCGGGTCGCCCTCCAGGACGCTCCGCTCGCCGCCCTCCTCGTAGTTGAGCACGAGGCTGACGGCGACGCGTGCCCCGCCGGGCCAGGCGGCGTGCGGCGGCTCGGCACCGTAGCCGACGAGATCGCGCTGATGCTCCGACACGCGCCGCACCCTACCGCCCCGCCCGGCGGGAGCGCCGGACCGCTTCCGGCCGTGTCCCGCGGATCAGGGAGCGGGGACGGGCCAGGGGACCTGGGTGGCGACGGGCGCGGCGTAGTCGACGCCCGGCACCGAGAACCCGTACAGGCGCCGGACCTCGTCACGGAACCAGTCGAGGTCGGCGAGGCCCGCGATGGTGGCGGTCGTGGCGGCCGCCCAGCGCTCGGCGACGGCCGCCTGCACCTCGTCGGTGAGCTCCCAGGTGTCCAGCCGGACCCGGCCCTCGTCGTCCTGCGCGAGCGGGGCCGCGCCGGTCAGCTGGTCCCACAGGCCGGCGAGCTGACGGATCGGCGGGACCAGCGCCTCTCCGAGCACGCCGCGCAGCAGGCCGGTGTAGAGGGCGATGCCGGGGATGGCGGTGGAGGACTGGGTGACGGCCGCGCCGTTCACGGAGGTCACGGCCCGCCCTCCCACCGTCTTCGCGAGGCGCTCGTCCAGAGTGCGGGCGGTGGCCTCCAGGTGCGCCTTGGCCGCACCGATCGTGCCCTGCCGGTAGATCGCCGCCGTCAGCGGCGAACCGATGTAGGACAGAGCGGCCGTGGTGAAGCCCTCGGCGAGCAGGCCCCGTCCGGCGAGGTGGTCGATCCAGCGTTCCCAGTCCGCGCCGCCCATCACGGCCACGGTCTGCCCGACGTCGTCGCCCTCGGCCGGTGCGGTCTCGACCTCGCGGACCGCGGGGGCGCCCTGGTCGTCGAAGACGAGGGTCTTGGTGCGGTTCGCCGCGCCGATCGGCTTGAGGACGGAGGCGTACGCGGCACCGGTGTCGGGGTCGGTCCGGCGGGGTGCGGCCACCGAGTACACGAGGTGGTCCAGCCGGCCGCCGAAGCGCCGCTCGACGAGCTCGGCGACCTGGTCCTTCATCGCGTCCGAGAACGCGTCGCCGTTGAGGAAGACCAGGTCCCGCCCGGCCGCGCGGGCGATGTCGGCGGTGGCCGCGGTGCGGTACCAGCCCGCGGTGGCGGTACGCCGCTCCGTGGGGGCCTTCTCGAAGGAGACCGCGATCCCGCGGATCCCGGCCCGCTTGAGCCCGGCGAGGGTGGCGGCGAGGCCGTAACCGGCGGAAGAGCCGATGACCAGTGCAACCGGGCCCTCGCCCTCGGGGGCCCGGGCGGGAGCCGGGCACGTCTGCCACATGTCCTCCACCAGCCGCCGGCAGCCCGCCGGGTGGGAGTCGAGGAAGAGGAAACCCCGGTTGCGGGGGGTCAGCACGCGCTCGTTCACGGTGGTCCTTAATCCTTGGGTCGGCCGGGACGGGGACGGGGTGGCCGGCGAGTGGCCACCGCGTCCCGCCAGTCTGCGACAGCACCGCTGCCGACCGGAGCCGTGGCGGGGGACAACGATCCCCAGTCGATCTTGGAGTGTTCCCACCACCCACCCCGCTCCCGCGACCCCGGTTCGCGCCCCCCTACGAGGTCCTCGGCCGGCGCCGGGCCAGGAACTCCGAGGTAGGGGTGTGGGGGTGTCCCTCGTGCAGCCGGGATTCGTCCGCGACGCGGGCGTGTTCGCGCGACGGGTGCCACCCCGCCGGGCGGTATCAGGAGCGTGACGCCGGGACAGGTGGCCGAGGGTGTCGTACGGGCGCCGCTCGGTGCGAGGGATCGTCGAGGCGCAGCGCGCGCGTACCGGTAGGCGGGCCGCCGCTCGTGGTGCTGGTGCGTTTCGCCCCGCTGCTCGTTCAATTGGCCCGGCTGTAGCGGGCGGTGCCGGTCCAGATGCGTTCCAGCCGTACGCGGGTACCGGGTTTGGGGGCGTGCCAGATCTTGTCGTGGCCGGCGTAGATGCCGACGTGGCCCATGGTCCCCCCTTGGGGGAAGAAGACCAGATCGCCGGGTGCGCGCTGCGCGTGCGGAATGTGGAGGGTGCTCTCGTACTGCGCGTCCGCGGTGCGGGGAAGGGCCCGGCCGGCCTTCCGGAAGGCGTAGAGGGTGAGGCCCGAGCAGTCGAACTCATCGGGCCCGGTGGCCCCGTAGACGTAGGGTGCGCCCTTCTTGGACGCGGCGATGGCCACGGCCTTTATCCCGTACAGGGAGGCGGCCTGGGCCGGGCGGGCGGGGGCGAACAGGGCGGCGGCAACGGAGAGGGAGAGGAGCAGGGCGGGGCCGCGATGTCTCTTGAATCGTTTTTCTGATTTCGGCAATCGTGATACCTCCGCATTCATGTACAGGAACAAACCGTGGTGGTGGGTGTTCTCGGTGACTGCGTAATGGCTCCCGACGACCGCCCATTTTGCACGAAGTGTCCGCAGTTGCACGCTCGGACACGGCGCGAGTTTTCCGGGGCGCATGCGGGGCAGGTGCGCCCGTACGAGGAAGGACTTCCGTCGATGGGAAAGGAACACACCTGATGACCGAGAACGCGTGGGGCTACCGCGAGACGTCCGGCCGGCTGCAGGGCGTCGACCTGAGCGGGTTCAAGGTGGAGGCCGTCGATGGCAGCATCGGCAAGGTCGACAAGCACTCGGACGAGGCCGGCTCCGCCTACCTCGTGGTCGACACCGGCCCGTGGATCTTCGGCAAGGAGGTCCTCCTGCCCGCCGGCACCGTCTCGCGGATCGACGTCGACGAGGAGAAGATCTACGTCGACCGGACCAAGGAACAGATCAAGAACGCCCCGGAGTTCCACCGGGAGAAGCACCTCGGCGACGTCGGCTACCACGACGAACTGGCCGACTACTACCGCTCCGGCGGGGCCTTCGGCGGCCGCCCGCTCTGAACCCCCGCCCGGGGCAACGCAGATGACCGGACACCGGCCCGCGCCGACGGCGCGGGCCGGTGCGGCGTGCACGGGCAGCCGGTACGTCCGGTCAGCCCAGGAAGGACAGCCGTACGGTACGCCGCGGGTTGTCCTTGTTGGTGTCCACCAGCACCACCGACTGCCAGGTCCCCAGGGCGAGTTCACCGTCGACGACCGGCAGGGTGGCGTGCGGCGGGACGAACGCCGGCAGCACGTGGTCCCGGCCGTGGCCGGGGGAGCCGTGGCGGTGGCGCCAGCGGTCGTCGGCGGGCAGCAGCTCGGCCAGGGCGTCGAGCAGGTCGTCGTCGCTGCCCGCACCCGTTTCGATGACCGCGAGCCCGGCCGTCGCGTGCGGGGTGAAGACGTTGAGGAGCCCGTCGCGTCCCCGGGCCGCCTCGCGCAGGAAGCCGGCGCAGGCCGAGGTCAGGTCGTGGACGGTCTCCGCGGAGCCGGTGGTGATGTCGATGGTCCGTGTCGTGAAGGTCATCCCCTCATCCTCGGTCAGACGGCCGGCGCGACGGGGGACGGGCCCTGCTCCGGACGGGTCACTTCCCCGCGCGCGCAGCGGTGGCGGCCCCGAGGGCGGCACCGCCCCAGAGGGCGCCGGGCCCAGTCGCCTCACCGGCGCCGCCGGGACCCCCGTCGGCGGCTCGGCCGTCCGGCCCGTCCGGGAGGCTGTCCGGGAGGCCGTCCGGACGCGGCGGTCCGCCCGCCGGGCGCCCGCCCCGGCCGGCCGACAGGAACTCCCGGAACACCTGCGCGGAGCGCGGGTTCTGCCCGCACTGCCACACTCCGTGCGGGCAGTAGTCGGTGATGCTGTGGTACAGCGGCTTGTGGTCGGCGATCCACGCCAGCATGTCCCGCATGTACTCGGCGTTGTCGCCGTTGCGGAACAGCCCCCACTCCGGGTACGAGATCTGCTTGCCGTGCGCCCTCGCGAAGTCGACGTGCTGCTGGAGGCCGTACGGCTGGGTCACCTGCTCCTCGAAGCTCTCTCCGGGCGGCTGGTCGTAGGAGTCCATGCCGACGATGTCGACCACGTCGTCCCCCGGGTAGCACTTCGTCCAACCGATGGCGTCCGGGCCCCGGTTGGGGGCGAAGTCGAAACGGAACCGCTGGCCCCGCACCGAACGCATCGAGGACACGATGTTGCGCCAGTACCGCTTCCAGCTCTCCGGATCGGGCTTGCACCGGTGGGTGTAGTTGAACCCGTTCATCTCCCAGCCCAGTACGATGACCGTGTCCTGCAGCCCGAGGGAGACCAGCCGCCCGGCCAGGCGCCGGAAGTGGTGGTCGTTCGCGCCCTCCGCCCCCGCGCGCAGCAGCTCGGCGACGCGGGCGTCGGGTACACCGGCCTCGTTCTGGTTGAGCATGGGCACGTTGAGGACGAACAGCCGGTCCGCGCGCTCCTTGCGCCAGTGCGCCCAGGTGTCCAGGGAATCGGGCGCCCCCTCGATGTTCGTCCAGGTGTCGCCGGGCAGGTAGGTGTGCCCGGCGCGCAGGTCGGTGCCGCCGAGCCAGTGCGAGAGCCCCTGCATCCGGTCGACGCCGGGCGAGCCGTAGTGCAGGTAGGCGCCCACGGCGACCCCCTTCCCCGAGCCTCCCCCCAACGCCCCGTGCGGTGCCGGGGCCGGGGCGCCCCCGGTGGCGAGCAGTACGACGGCGGCCGTACTGGCACAGGCGCCGGCCATCCAGCGGCCTCTACGGGACATGGCGTCTCCACAAGGTCTGCGCAGGGGTCTGCGAACAGGTCTGAGAACGGGTCTGAGAACGGTCTGCGAGCGATGTGCCTCCCCAGCGACGTTAGGCACCCCACCCGGACAACGGCCTCTCCGGTGTCCCGATCCTGGACCATTCGCGGTAGCGGACCGCCGCCGCTTCCCCCGACCAGGTGACGGCGGGAGGGCTCGGACATCCGTTCCCGCCCCGGCCCGCGGCGCGGGACGGGGACGGCCTCCGGCGGCGGGTCAGGCGCGGCGGGAGCCCCGCAGCAGCCGGCCGACGACGGCCGCGGCCGTCTTCCGGTCCCGGGCGAACCAGGCACCCAGCTCCTCGCGCACGGCCTCCGCGACGCCGCCGCGCACCGAAGCCGGGCCGCCGAGCACTCCGTGCGCCACGCCCCGGAACTCGGGCCGGTCGAGCTTCACCGAGACGACCGCGACCAGCCCCTCGCCAACCCCGAAGGCGGCCGATCCCGGTTCCGCGGACGGCGGCGGCACCCGCGCGCCCGCGAACGCGCCGACGGCGGCGGCCAGTCCCTGGCGCAGGCCTTCGGCGTGGGTACCGCCGTCCGGGGTGGGCGAGCTGTTGGCGAAGCTCAGGGCCCGCTCGCCGGGGGAGTCGTGCCACCGCAGGGCCACCTCCACCGTGCCGCCCATCGCGGGGACCTCCCGCTCGAACCCGAAGACCTCCGGGTGGACGGGGGCGCCGGCCCCGGCCCCGAGGAAGGCGACGAACTCCCGGGCCCCGTCCGGGAACCGGAACCGCTCGGAGCGCGGCTCGGCCGCGGTGCGCCGGTCGGTCAGCGTGACGTCCAGGGCACGGTTCAGGAAGGCCAGCTCCCGGAAGCGGTCCGCCAGTACGTCGAACGCGTACGCGGCCGTACCGAAGATCTCCGGATCGGGCCGGAAGGTGATCACGGTGCCCGTACCGGACGCGGGGCCCGCCGGAGCCGGAGGGGTGACCTCCTCGCCGCGCTCGTACTCCCGCAGTACGCGGACGCCGTCGTGTCGCAGCTCCGTGGTCAGGCGGCTCGACAGGGCGTTGGCGACGCACAGGCCGGTACCGCCCAGGCCCAGGGCGACCACGTGCCGGCCGGCGTGCCGGCGGCCGGCGGGCAGGCGGCACAGCAGCGCGTCCGCCTCCTCGGCGGGCAGCGCCGGGCCGTCGTCGGCGACCCGTACCGACCCGTCGGCCGTGAGGGTGACGTCCACGGCCCCGGCCCGGCCGGCCAGCACCTCGTTCACCGCCCGGTCGGCGACCTCGAAGACCAGCTGGTGCAGCCCGCGCTCGCCGTCCGACCCGACGTACATGCCGGGTCGCTTCCGGATGGCCTCCAGACCCTCCAGCACCTGGATGTGGGAGGCGTCGTACTCGATGTGGTCCTTGCTCATGAAGTCCCCCTTCGATGGTGTCCTGCAGACCCCCACAGCCTAGGTCTGATCTCGCATAACACCAGGTCAGGGCCGTTTTTCCGAAGGGGTGTACGGCCAGGTGGGCGCCCCGCGCGGGTCCGGACGGGGAACGGGCCGGGGCCCCGGCCGGCGGGCCCCCGGACCCCCGCCGAAGACCTCCAGGACCCCTTCCCGGGCGGCCCGCGGGTCCCCGGTTCCCGAGCCCGGACCCCGGGCCCGGTCCGGCGGCCGGGGCCTCAGACCATCAGCAGCAGCCGCGTCTGCGGTACCAGCTTCCGGTTGACGCTGGTGCTCTGGATGAAGATCGTGAAGTCGTCGTTGTGGTCGGGCTTGACGCGGACCTCCGCGTCGGGCAGGCCGAGCAGGGCGCGGGCCTCCGGCCCCGTGTAGATGCGGTCCGTCTTCTTCTCCAGTACCGCTATCTGCTTTCGCGCCTGGACCTTTTCCGACTTGCTCAGCTGGTAGAAAGCGCAACCGGTGCGGTAGGTGTGCCCGCTCTCGACGACCCATTCCCGGATGGCCGCGTCACGGGCCACCGGAATCAGCTGGTACTTCGACGGATCCGCGGGAGTGAGACCGGCCGCCTCGATCGCCTTCTTGTTGACCGCTTCACCGCCCGTGGAGAAGACCGCCCGCGAACCGCGGATTCCCTTGGTGCGGCCCACCATGAATTTCTCGGTGGCCTCCTGGATGACCTGTCCGGCGTCCTCCAGCCCGCGGGTGCTCGTGGCGTCCCAGATGGCGATGTTGTCCTTCGGGAAGCCGCACTGCATGGCCTCGCGCTTGCCCATCTGGTCCGGCACCAGGACGGCCAGCGTCCAGTTGTCGTCCTGCGTCTCGATCATCGTGCCCACGGCCTTCACCAGTTCACCGGGGGTGCGGCCGGGGGCGCCGGGGCACCGGTGGCTGGCGTTCTCCTGACCGTCGGTCAGCACGAAGGTCAGGAAGCTGTGGTCGCCGTACAGCTGGGCGGTCTGCGCCAGCTCCCGCTGCGACTGCAGCGTCGCCGCCAGCAGCGCCGTCATCCCGCCGACCCGGTACAGCTGCTTCAGGGACGGCATCCGCAGCACGTCCTTGTCGTAGATGACGCACTCGACCTTGTTCGAGAACACGTAGACCGTGACCCGGGTTTCCTGATCGAGTTCCTTGGAACGGCGGGCCAGATAGGCGATCTGCTGATCTGCCACGTCGACGACCTTCTGGCTCAGGTGCGACATCGAGGAACTCGCGTCCAGCACGAGGGCGACGTGATTGATGTAATTCTGGATTCCGGCCATGGCGGACCCCCCTGATTCCGTTCCCGACTTGATGCTCCGATCCTCGCACCCGCCACTGACAATCGGCCTCGGACCGCCCGGTCAGCGGTCCTTGAGGAGCGCGCAGGCGAAGTCCTCCTGGACCGTGCGGAGACGGGCTAGCAGGGCGGGCTTGTTCCCCTTGCTCGTCTGGGTGTTGATGGAGAACGTGAGCGACCTCGTGCCGTCGGGCGTGGCGGCGGCCAGCTGCGTGTAGCCGGGGAAGTTGCCGGTGTGGCCGTACAGCACGCCGCAGCGGGTCGTGTACTGGAAGAGCGCGAGCCCGGCGGCGTTGGTGCCCGGGCCGGCGGGCTCGGAAGCGTCCCCGGGACGGAAGGCGAGCTGCTCCGCGCGGGTCTTCTGCGACAGCAGGCCGGGACCGCCGTACGCGCGGATGAAGGCGCCCAGATCCCGCGGGGTGGAGACGATCCCTCCGGAGGCCCAGACCCCCGAGGTGCCGACGGCCTCGCTGACGTCCTCGGGCGCCGCGGGCGGGGAGACGTCGTAGCCGTGCAGGAACGGGCGCGGCAGGCGGTAGCCCGGGGGCAGGCTGGTCCGGCGCAGCCCGAGGGGCCGGTACACGAGGTCCTTCAGGAGGTCCTCGTAGCGGCGGCCGGTCGCGGCCTCGGCCATCAGGGCGACGGCGATGTTGTCGGAGTTGGAGTACTCGTACAGGGAGCCCGGAACGAAGAGCAGCGGCTCGCGCGCGACGAAGTCCAGGAGGCGGCGGGAGTCGAAGACGTGCCGGGGGTCGGCCTGGAGGATCCGCAGGAACGCCGGGGCGGCCGAGAAGTCGGGCAGGCCGCTGGTGTGCTGGAGCAGCTGACGCAGTGTCACAGCGTGCCAGGCCTGTGGCTGTTCGGGCAGAAGTTCGCCGATGGTGTCGTCGAGGGAGAGCGCCCCCTGGTCCACGAGCCGGAGCGCGACGGCCCCGCTGAACGCCTTCGCGATGCTGGCGACGCGCATGTGGTCGTCGAGGTGCGGCGGGCGCCCGGTGGCGAGGTCGCCGACACCGGCGGTGTACACCCGCGTCCGGCCGCCCTTGGTCAGTACGGCGATCACCCCGGGCGGGCCGTCGTCCTGGGCGACGAGCCGGTCCAGCTGCCGCTGGAGGCGCTCGTCCGGACCCGGGCCGGGCGGTGTGCCGGCCGCCTGCGCGGGCGGGAGCAGCGCGCCGAGCGCGGCGGCGGTGAGCGCGGCGGCGGACAGACCGGCGCGGAAACGGCGTACGGAGGCGCGGGTGGGCACGGATGTCTCCCGGTGTGAGGTGCGGTGGGACGGCGGCTCACACCACTAGCACCCCCGCCCCCGCCCCGGCCCGTCGCCGCGCGCCACCACGGCCGCTCAGCCCACCCGGAACCCCTCGCACCGGGCGTGTCCGGGCCGCGGCCGTCAGCGGGTGAAACCGGCCACCCGGGCATGGGCCGTGACGGTGCCGTCGCCGAGGAGGGCGGCCTTGGCGTGCAGGCGGTCCATCACCGACGGGCCCGGGTCGCCGTACACGTCGATGGAGCGCATCCGGATCAGCGGGACGAAGGCCCGGAACCTGGGGCCGCCGAGTTCGAGGTGGAGTTCCAGCGACGCCGCGTCCGGGTGGACGGCCAGCAGGGTCATGGTGGACCCGGCCCGGTCGACGTAGAAGTGATAGGCCAGGAGCTGCGGTTCGACCGTCTCGACGAAGGCCGCCAGCTCCCTCATGGCGGCCTTCGCGTCGTCGAGGCGGCCCGGCAGGATGTCCGAGCGGTCGACGTAGTGGATCGTCTCCGGCGGTGGCATGCCCAGACGCTAGCCGGACCGGAGGCGGCCGCCGGCCCGCCGCGCCGCGTTCACCGCAGGACGGCGATGCCCAGGGGGCGGGTGCCGGCCGGGAGGCGCCGGGTGGTGCCGTCGGCGAGGTCGACGACGGTCAGCCCGTTCCAGTAGCCGTCCCGCGTGTAGCCGCCGGTGACGTACGCCGTCCTGCCGTCGGGCGACACCGCGACGTCCTCGTGCGGGCCGTCCAGCGGATACACGCGCTCCTCGCCGCCCGGCGAGCGCACGGTCAGCGACGGTCCCGCACCCTCCTCCACGGCGCCCGTGCCGACGACGAGGAGGCGGCCGTCGGCGGTGAGGGCGGCGCCGTGCTGGTGGGTTCCGGCCGTCATCGGCTCCACCGCGACCGTGCTGCCGCGCGGGTCCACCACGGCCAGCCGTTCCCCTTCGAACGGCAGCAGCAGCCGGCCGTCACCGGGGCGTACGACCGCGTAGTGCGGCTTGAGCCAGGAGCCGAGCCCGCCCCCGGTGCCGTACGGGGCGACCTCGATGCGGCGCGCCGCGAGGGTGTCCGCGGCCACCACCGTGCCGTCGAAGGAGTCGTGGCCGGTCACGTACACCTCGCCGCCGTCACGGGCGACGTCCACGTCGAAGGGCCGGCGGCCCACCGGCACCGTCGCCGTGACCGCGCGTGCGGCGGTGTCGATGACCTCCAGGACGCCCCGGCCGCCGGGGACGTTGACCCCCACGTAGACGCGCGAGCCGTCCGGCGCGAGCGCGATGCCCATGTCGCCGCCCCGGTACTCGCCGGTGCCGACCGGACCCGTACCGGTCGTGTACGGGATCCGGGCCACCCGGGTGCGGGCGCGCGTGTCGACCACCGCCACGCCCTCGGCGGTCGCCACCCAGGCGAGCCCGTCGGGGCCGACGGCCAGCCCGTACGGCGCGGTGCCGACGGCCACGGACCCCACCGGGCCGCGCCGGGGGTCGACGAAGGTGACGGTGTCCGCGCCGAAGTCGGCGACGAGCAGGGTCCCTTCGGGGGTGGCGCGCCCGCTCGGCAGCGGGGTCCCGCTCGGGGCGGGCGCGGCGGAGGCAGGGCCCGCGCCGCCCTCCGCCCCGGCCCGCGCGGTGCAGCCGCCCAGCAGCGCGAGCACGGCCGGGACGGCCAGGAGCAGCCCCCGCGCACGGGCTCGGCGGCTCACGGCCCGCTCCGGCCGTCGCCGCCCGACCGGTCCTGCGCCGCTGCCAGGAGCCGGGCCAGACCGGCGAAGCCGCGCCGCACCGCGTGCTCGTACGCCGTCACGCCCTCGGAGTCGGCGAGCCACGGGTCGGCTCCGGCGGCGAGCAGCAGCCGGACGACCTCCTCGTGGCGGGAGCCCCCGTCGCCGAGGATCACCGCCTCCAGCAGGGCGGTCCAGCCGAGCCGGTTGACGTGGTCGACGCGGACGTCCGTCTCCGCCAGCACGGCCCGTACGTATCCCACGTGCCCGCGCTCGGCGGCCGGGATGAGGGAGATCCCGCCGAACCGGTTGCGCTGCGTCAGGTCGGGTCCGGCCGGGAGCAGGGCCCGCATCATGCGGACACTTCCGGTGACGCCGGTGACCAGCCAGGGGCTGTCCGCTCGGGAGTCGGGGGCGTTCGGGTCGGCGCCGGCGGCCACCAGGACCTCGGCCGCCCGGAGGTGGTCGCCGAGGACCGTCAGCAGCAGCGGTGTGCGCAGGTCCTCGTCGCGGGTCTCCGGGGCGGCGCCGGCGGCGAGCGCGGCGCGCACCGCGTCGGTGTCCCCGGCCCTGGCGGCGTCGAGCAGGAGTCGGTCGTGCGGGTTCATGCCCCCATCGTGGCCCGGGCGGTACCGGCGGGCGGTCCGCCCGCCGTCCCTCCCGTACGGCCCGACCGGCCGACCCGCCCGTCATCCGATCGGCTGATCCGCCCCGGCCGCGAGCCCGCCGGCGGCCGGGCCGCGGCAGGGGGTCGCACGGCCGCGGCAGGGTGGTGGCAGGGCGGCGCCTCAGCCGGTGCAGCCGGGGACCGCTCCGGACGGGGCGCAGTTGTTCGGCCGGTTGTCGCGGACCGCGTCACCGTTGAGGGTGAGGACGCCGGAGGCCTTGAAGATCCCGCCTCCGTCGCCGGCCCGGTTGTGGGTGATGGTGTTCCGCTCCAGCGTGGTCGAGCCCGGCCTCAGCACCCCTTCCGCGTGGTAGAGGCCGCCGCCCTGCGCCGTGCCGTTCTTCGCGGTGACGGTGTTGCGGAGCAGTTCGTTGTGCTCGGCCCTCAGGACGCCGCCTTCGGGGTTGTCGATGCCGGCCCCCTGCGCGGTGCCGTTCGGTGCGTCGGCCGTGTTCCCCGTGATGTGGCTGTCCTTCAGGTCGAGCGTGCCGAAGGGGCCCACGCGGATGCCGCCCCCGCGCGCGGTGCCGTCCTTGGCGACGGCCCGGTTGCCGCTGATCTTCACGTCGGTCACGGTCATCAGGGCGTTGTTGGCGATGCCGCCGCCCTGGGCCACGCCCTGAGGGGCGTCCGCGACGTTGTCGCGGACGGCCCCGCCGGTCACGGTCAGTCTCCCGAATTCCTCCGGGATGCCGTTGGCCACGGCGCCGCGCGCGATCCCCTCCCTGGCGAAGGCACGGTTGTCACTGATGACGGTGTCCCTGATGGTCGTGCCGAAGAAGCTGATGATGGCGGACCCGAAGGCGATGCTCCGCGTGCGGGGGGTGACGGTCGCGGTGTTCCCGGTGAGCCGGGAGCCGGTGACGGTCAGCGGACCGTCGTTGGAGATGCCGCCGCCCGCGGCGCCCCCCTCGGCGGCGTCCCCGTCGTAGACGACGTGGTTCCCGCTCACCTCCGTGTCGCTGATGCCGCCGGCGGAGCCGGGGCTGTCGATGCCGCCGCCCTGGGCGAAGATCCTGGACGCGGACGTGTTGCCGGTGACCTTGCTGTGGGTGATCTTCATCTTCCCGTTGTTGGAGATGCCGCCGCCGCAGGCCATGCCCACCGGGTCCGGGAAGGCGGGGCAGTCCGTGGCGTAGCCACCCCGGATGGTCGTCCGTCTCAGCGTGAGGTCGCCCGTCTTCTCGACGTAGATGATCCGGAACTTCGCCACCTTCTTCCCGTGCCCGTCGCGTTCGATCGTGGCCCCGCGTCCGTCGATGGTGATCTTGCTGGTGATCACCGGCAGTCCGTTGCCCGGGTGCACGGGGTCCGGTGCCCTCAGCTTGTACGTGCACCCGCGCGCGAGCCGGATCGTGTCCGCTCCGGGTGTGCCGTTCGCGGTGTTGACGGCCTCGACGAGGTCCGGGACCGAGCAGGCGACCTCCACGGTGGCGGCGCGCGCGGCCTGGGCGGGGACCGCCACCAGCGAGCCCGTGACGAGGGCGAGGACGGCGGGTACGTGCCGACGGGACATGGAGGTTCCTCCTTGTGCGATGCATGCGACTGGGGGGAGGGCCGGCCGTCGGGGACCGCGGCGGGCCGAGCCCAGCCGACCACGCACGCGGGTGGTCGGCTCCCCGGCGTGATCCGTACGGGCGGCCGCACAGCCCGTACGGATCACGCGGGCGTGCGAACGGCCCAAGACGGGCCGCCCTGCTGACCCCCGGTCAGTGGAACCGGTGCAGGTTCTCGCGGAGGAAGGCCTCCAGGCTGCGCGGGGCGCGTCCGGTCAGGCGCGGGAAGGTGTCGTCCGGGGTCTCCTCGCGCGCCACCGCGAGCTGCTGGATCTCCACCACGTGGGAGGCCAGCCAGGGCGGCATCCCGGCGCGCCCGACCAGGTGGGCGTGGAGCGCGGACGGGCTCAGGTCGAGGTGGCGGACCGGCCGTCCCAGCAGTTCGCCGAGGAGCGCGGCGAGTTCCGGGTGGCTGTAGGCCCGCCCGCCGGTCAGCGGATACGCGCGGCCCGCCGTCTCCGGGCGGGTGAGGACCGCGGCCGCGGCGTCCCCGACGTCCCGCACGTCCACGTAGTTGCACCGCGCCCCGCCCATGGCGCCGTGGAACACTCCGGCGCCGGCGATGCCGGGGGCCAGGAGCAGCAGCTTCTGCATGAAGGCGTACGGCCGCAGGACGGTGGTGGTGATGCCGCTGGACCGCAGCCGCTCCTCGATCAGATGGTGGCCGCGGGAGACGGCGACGGGGGAGTCCGGCTCGGCGGCCGGAGCGGACACCTTGACGACGTGCCCCACGCCGCAGTCGGCGGCCGCCTGGACGGCGTCCAGTTCGTACCGCACCTGGTGCGGGCCGTTGGCCATGGTGAGGAAGAGCGCGCGGGCGCCCCGGAAGGCGGCCCGCAGGGAGTCCGGGTCGGCGGCGTCGGCCGCCAGTACCGTGGTACGGGCGAGGGTGCGCCGGTCGAGCCCGGCGGCCAGGCGGGCGGGGTCGCGGCTGAGGGCCCGGGCGGGTACGCCGAGGGCCGCGAGGCTGCGCAGGGTGGCTCCACCGGTGGCGCCGGCGGCGCCCATGATGACGATCACGGTGTGTTCCTCACGGGTCGGGGGGCGGCGGGGAGCCGACGCCAGGCGGTGACGGTGGCCGCGATGGCCGCGGAGACGGGCAGGTCGGCCGGCAGGCGGCGCGGCCAGGGGCTGTCGGAGAGGGCCGGGACCTGCGGCAGCCAGTGGGCGGCGGCGAGTCCGGCGGCCAGGCCGAGCGCCGCGCCCGCCAGGCCGAGGCCGGCTGCCGCGAGCGCGCGCGGGGTGCGGGCGGGCCGGATACGCGCGGGCCGGCGCCGCAGGACCGCGCCGAGCACGGCGGCGACCAGGGCCGAGGTTGCGCTGATGGTGGTGAGTGCCGCGGCCACCAGCTGCGGCTGCCGGGTGAGCGCCCCGGCGAGCCCGGCCGTGAGGGCGGGCATGGCGTAGGCGGCCAGCACGTCGGGCCACAGGGCGGGCGGCGGGGGAGCGCCGGGAGCCTTCGTATGCGTCATGGATCCTCCTGCAAAGGTGTTTAGGTGGCTAATCAGTAGGTCAGGGTGGGTAATTAGGGACCTAATTATCTGGGTGGAAGAAAGGCGGGCCGCCTCCTGGCGGCCCGCCCCGGGCGGCGTCAGTCCCGGGTGAGCGAGTCGATGCCCGCGACCACCCGGGCCAGCAGGTCGAGGAAGATCGTGCGCTCCTCGGGGGTGAGTCCGGCGACCAGTCCCTGCATCCGGCTGAAGTGCTCCGGTGCCAGGTCGCGCAGCTTGTCGGCGCCGCGCGCGGTGAGGATCACCACGTTGCCGCGCCCGTCCTCGGTGGACGGCCGACGGGCCACCAGCCCCTCCCGCTCCAGGCCGTCGACCAGGCCCGTCACCGTGGCCCGGGAGACGCCGAGGCTCGCCGCGAGCTGGGAGGGCGACTTCTCGCCGCCGTGGTCCTCCAGGTCGGCCAGTAGCCGGTAGCGGCCGGTGGAGAGGCCGAAGCGGCCGAAGTGCACCTCGCCGGCCTGCCCGATCCGGGCGCCCGCCGCCATCAGCCGCGCCGCGACCAGGACCGCCTGCGGATCGGCCGTGAGGCCGTAGCGGACGATCTGGCGGCGTGCCTGGTCGAGGGTGGGGGCGTCGGGGCCGTGGTCGGCGTGCTGGATCACGGGGAAAGTATGGCGGCTAATCGGATTGCCGGTCAAGTGGCGGCGCGGCTGCGGCGAAGTGCACGTCGTAGCGGTCCTGCTCCCCGAGCAGGACCTCGAAGGGCTCCTCGCCCCGCCGGACCCGCCCCAGGGCCCGGAAGTAGCCGAAGCGGTCGACGCCCGGAGCCAGCAGGACGAGCAGCTCCGCCGCCCGCCCCGGAGCGGCGCCGAACGCGTGGACCGTGCCCGGCGGTACCACCACCAGGCCACCCGCCCCCACCGTCTCGGCCCGGTCGCCGCCGGCGCCCCACCACCGGAACCGGGCGGCACCGTCCAGCACGTAGAACACCTCGGTCGACCGGGAGTGGTGGTGCGGACCGGCGCCGTCGGCCCCGGCCGCCAGCCGCAGCAGGTTGGCACCCACCGTCCCCGCCGTGTCGGCGGCGTCGGCGAGGAGCCGCATCCCGGCTCCTGCGGGCAGCGGGACGTGCTCGGCCTCCTCGGACCGTACGACGAACGGGTTCACGGCGACTCCTCTGGCAGACGGCATCCGGTCACCCCATTCGACTCCGGGAACAACCGGCGGACCAGAACCGGTTGAGGATCACGGCCATCTCGGACCGAGATGACCGGGCCGGGCGGGCGCCCGTCACACCGGGGGAGCGCGGACCGAATGGAACTGCGGCAGCTCAGGTACTTCGTCGCGGTGGCCGACACGGGCGGCTTCGGCAGGGCCGCCGAAAGCCTGGGCATCGTCCAGTCCGCCGTCAGCACCCAGATCGGGCGCCTGGAACGGCAGTTCGGCGTCGCGCTGTTCGACCGCGGCACGCGGCGCACCGTCCTGACCGGCCCGGGTGAGGCACTCCTGCCGCAGGCCCGCGCCGTGCTGGAGGCGGCCGACCGGACGCGGGCGCTGGCCGCCGCCCTCGCCGACGGCAACGCCGGCCTGCTCCGGCTGGGCCCGGTCCGGGGCCCCCGCACCGCCCGGCTGCTCCACCGCCTAGCTGACCAGACCGGTGCCTTCCGCGTGACCCTGCGCCACGTCCCGGCCGCCGAACGGCTGCGCCTGCTGCGCGACGGCGAACTCGACGCCGCCTTCGTCCGCGGCGCCCCGGCCGCCCCGCCCGGCACCAGCCTCCTGGAAGCCTGGCGGGACCCCCTGTACGCCGCCGTACCGGCCGGCCACCCCTTGGCCGCCCGCCCCGTCCTGACCCCGGCCGAACTCGCGGAACTCCCGCTCCGGCTCGCCGGCCGGACCGCCAATCCGCCCTTCCACGACCTGGTCACCCGCCTGTTGCGGGCGGCCGGGAGCCGGCCGCCCGCAGGCCCCCGCTTCACCACGCTCCCCGAGACCCTCGCGGAGATCGCCTCGGCGGCCGAGCCGTCCTGGACCCTCTTCTACGAGGTCACCGGACTGCCCGACTTCCCCGGCGTCGCCGTACGCCCCCTCGCGGGCCCCGCGTCGACCACCTGGCTCGCGGTCCCCGAAGGCCCGCCCTCGCCGGCGGTGCGCCGGCTGCTGGCGGCTCTGGCGGACCTCGCCGGGTAAGGGGGCAGCCCGGTCCCGAAGGCGCCCCCGCGACCCGCCGAAGGCGCCCCCGCGACCCGCCCAAGGCACCCGGAATCAGCCCTACCGCTTCGGTCCGCCGCGGCGCCCGCAACCGCGTCGCGGCCGCACAGGCGGAGCGTGGCGCGGGTGCGGCCGCCCGCGCGGCCCCCCGCCGGGGTGCCGCGGTTCGGCCACGCGCCCCCTGCGCCGCGCCGGCGCGCGTTCCTACCCGGTGGTTGCTGGGCACCCGCTTGGTGCCCGTTGATCAGCACCCGAGGAGAGCCCGGATGACCAAGGTCCTCGTCCTGCACAGCGTCAGCATCGTGAGGTCGGCGCTGGCCGCCCTCCTGAGATCGGAGGGCGGGTTCGACGTCACGTGCGCCGACTGGCGCTCCGCGGCCCGCGAGGCGGAGTCCTTACGGCCCGACGTGACCGTTCTCGACCTCGACTGTCCGGGCGCTTCGGCCACCCTGGAGGCCCGGGCGGGGACCTCCCGCCCGCTCGACGGGCCGCCCGACCCGCTGCTGGTGCTCGCCACCTCCGGAACGCCCGGCTCCCTCCAGCGCGGAGTCCGCGCGGCGGCGCGCGGCTACGTCGACAAGGACGGGTCGCCCGGCCGCCTCGTCCGGGCCATCCGCAAGGTCGCCGCCGGAGAGCGGTTCGTCGACCCCTCGCTCGCCTCGGCCCTCCTGGAGGCCGACCCCATGCCGCTCAGCCCCCGTGAACTGACCGTCCTGGCCCGGGCCGCGGAGGGCGACTCCATCGCGGAGATCGCCCACGCCCTGCACCTCGCCAGCGGCACGGTCCGCAACTACATGGCCGCCGCCACCCGCAAGACCGGCGCCCGCAACCGGATAGACGCCATCCGGATCTCCCGGCGGGCCGGCTGGGTCTGAGGACGGCCCCTTCCCGCTGCCACGGGCCCGCTCACACCCGCGCGTTCCAGACCCCCACCAGCTCCCGGTACAGCGCCGACCGGTCCGGGAGGTCCGCGTGCGTGCCGCAGACCGCACGGCTCCCGTCGAGTACGAGGACCCGGTCGGCCCGGGCCGCGGAGGAGATGCGGTGGGCCACGACGACCAGGGTGCCCGGGCGGTCGGCGAGCGCCCGCTCGGCGCGCTCCTCGGCCGCCGGATCGAGGTGGCAGGTGGCCTCGTCGAGCAGCAGCAGCGGAGCGGGCGACAGGTGGGCGGCCACCAGCGCGAGCAGCTGCCGCTCGCCCTGCGAGAGCCCGGCGGGGTCCAGCGGCGCGTCGGGCCCGCCCAGCCGCTCCAGGAGGCCGGCCGCCCCGAGGTCCGCCACGGCCCGTTCCAGCCGCGCCCCCGGCACCGGCCCGGGACACAGGTGCGTGAGGTTCTCGCGGACGGAGCCGGTGAACACGTACGCCTGCTGCGGCAGCAGGGTCCGCCGGGGATCGGGACCCCGCCCGGGCCCGCGCAGGGCCGGGGCGCCGGCCAGCAGGACGGTGCCCCGGCCGGGCGTCAGGAGCCCGGCCAGCAGGGCGGTGAGGGTGGACTTGCCGATGCCGCTCGGCCCGACGACGGCGAGGTGCTCCCCCTCGCGCAGCGCCAGGTCGAGCCCGTCGACCACCGGCAGGGCGTGGGCCCCGTACGCGAACCGCACCTGCCGAAGCTCGGCGGCGAGCCCCCCGCCGCCGGGCGCGGGCACCGGCTGCGGACCGGGCTCCCGCGCCTCCGTGGCCGGCTTCAGCGCCCCCGCGGCCGGCTCCCGCCCCGGTCGCGGGAGGCAGAACCGGTCCAGGACCACCACGAGCCTGGTGCCCGCGGAGCCCACGGCGCCCATGAGCGCGTCCAGCGCCGGCAGCAGGGACTGGACCAGGTAGGTCAGGGCGGCGGCCAGGGCCCCCGGGCTCAGCCCCCGCCCGAGCAGCCAGGGCGCCCCCAGCAGCAGCGCGACCACCGGGAGCCGGCCCGCGACGCCGAGCGCCACCGTGCGCAGCGCGGCCCACCGGGCCAGCAGCCGCGTCAGCCGCTCCTGTTCGGCGATCAGCAGCCGCGGGCCGGCCGACGCCTCGGCGCCGCCCCCGCAGGCGACCACGTCGCGCAGGCCCGCCGCCAGCTCCCCGGTCCGCGCGGCCAGGGCCTCGTCGGTGTCGAGCGCCCGCCGCTGCACCCGGGCCATCGGGCGCAGCGTGAGCAGGAACCCGGCCGTCCCCAGGAGCAGCGGCGGCAGCACGAACAGGAGCAGCACCGGCGCCAGCGCCGCCAGCCCGGCCAGCGCCCCCGCCGCCGTGAAGACGAAGGACCGGGCGACGAGCACCAGTCCGGCGAAGGAGTCCCGGGCCATCTCGGTCTGCTGGGTCAGCCGGGAGACGGCCCCGTCGTGCGCGGCCCGGGCGGGGTGGGCGACCGCGCGCTCCAGGGCCTGGCGCACGGCCCGGCGCACCAGGCCGTCGCGCAGCGGTTCGACGAGGTCGGCGAGCCCGCCGAAGACCCCCCGCAGGGCCAGTCCGCCGAGGACCGCGCCGGCCCCGGCGACGGCCAGCCAGGCGAGCCCGGTTCCGGTCCTGGAGGCGAGGAAGCCGTCGTCGAGGGCGCGGGCCACCGCGTACCCGCCGAGGAAGGTGTGGCCGGACTCCAGGAGGGACCACAGCGCGAGGCGGCGCAGGGTCCGGCCACGTCCGCGCAGGAAGCGCCGTCCCTCGCCGCCGACCCGGCGCCAGGTGCCGTCCCCGCTCACCGCTGCGCCCCGGGGCCGGCCGGGTCCTCGGCGGCCCCGAACAGCGTGCGGTAGCCGGGGTCCCGCCACAGCTCCGCGTGTGTCCCGGTGGCCCGGACCCGGCCCTCCTCCAGCCATACGACGAGGTCGGCGCGGGCGGCCGTGGCGGCGCGGTGGGTCACCACGAGACGGGTCCGGGCCCGTACGTCGCGGGCCAGGGCACGCTCCACCTCGCGGGCGGTGACGGTGTCCAGGGAGGAGGTGGCGTCGTCGAGGACGAGCACCCGGCCGGCCCCGCGGAACGCCCTTGCCAGGCCGAGTCGTTGCAGTTCGCCGCCGGACATCGGGGCTTCGGCGAGCGGTGTGCCGTAGCCCCGGGGCAGGCGGAGCACGAACGGTTCGGCGCCGGCGGCCCGCGCGGCGGCCCGCACGGCGTCCGCGCCGGGGGCGGGCCGGCCCCCGAAGGCGATGGCCCCGCCCACGGTCTCCCCGAACAGGGCGGGCCGCTCGAAGGCGTGGCCGACCTCGCGGCGCAGCGCCCCGGTGGTGAGCTCCTCCAGCGGGGTGCCGTCCAGCAGGACCCGGCCCCCGTCGCAGGGGGTGAGCCGTCCGGCCGCGGCGGCCAGCAGGCTCTTGCCGGACCCCGAACGGCCGACGACCGCCGTGGTGGTGCCGCCCGCGAGGCGCAGGTCGACGCCGCTCAGCACGGTCCGGCCCGCGCGCACCAGACGGACCCCGCGCAGCTCCAGCGTGCCGGAGCCGTCGGCGGCGTACTCCCTTTCCCCCTGGGGGAGTTCGGGCAGGCCGAGCAGGGCGGCCGTGCGGCGGGCGGCGGCCCGGCCGCGCACCACCGCCGCGAGCCGGGCCGTGACGGCCCCGGCGCCGGCCGCGAGCCCCGCGTAGCGGACGGCGGCGAGCAGGCCGCCGACGCCGAGCGCCCCGTCCGACAGGCGCAGGCCGCCGACGCCCAGGACCACGTACAGCAGGAGTGGCATCAGGGCGCCGGTGCGGGCGGCGGTACCCCCGTAGATCCGCCACATCTTCCGTCCCTCGCGGCCCAGTTCGGGCAGCGGGGCCAGGACCCGTGCCGCCTCGCGCTCCGCGGTGCCGGCCGCCGCGATGGTACGGGCGCCGGCCAGCGCCTCGGCGAGGCGCCCGGCCAGGGTGAGCTGCACCTGCTGGTAACGGCCCACGCTGGCGTCCGACGCGCGGGCGAAGGCCCTCAGCAGCAGCGCGAGGACGGGGACCCCGGCCAGGAAGGCCAGGCCGGTCCAGACGTCGACGAGGAACAGCGCGACGAGCCCCCCGGCCGGCGGAAGCAGGGCCGTGACGGCCGTCGCGGCCGCCGCGGGGACGGTCCCGGCGGCCGCGGCGTGGGCGGTGAGCCGGGCCGAGACCTCGCCGGGGGAGTGGCGGGCGGCGTGGTGCGGTGCGGTGCGCAGCAGCGCGCCGAGGCCGCGCCGTCGCAGCCAGGCGGTGGAGCGGGCGTCCACGCCGCCGGTGAGCCGGGCGGTCGCGGCGTCCAGCAGTACCTCGGCGGCGATCACGGCCGCGCAGCACCAGGCCCACAGGGTGCCCGAGGGGTCGCGGCGCAGCAGCAGGTCGAGGGCGTGGCCGAGGAGGGCGGGTTCGGCGAGCGCCGCGCAGGCGGCGGCCAGCGAGCAGCCGGCCACGGCCGCGGTGCGGCCGGCGCTGTGCCGTGCGGCCGCCCGCAGCGCCCGGTCGGCGGCCGACGCCTCACCGGGCGGATCGGCGGCCGGGGTCACGCCGGCGGCGGGCGGGGTCATCGGGGGCGGCTCCTTGTGTTTCCCGGCGGCCCGGGACGCGGGTGCCCGGGATGAGGTGCGGGCCCGGGCGAAGTGCCGCCCGGGCCCGCAGGGACCCGATCAGTTACAGGTCGTGATGCTCAGGCTGCTGTCGCCGCAGAGCAGGAGGCTGGCGCGGCTGCCGCCCCCGCCGCCGAGCTGCGCGGCCTCGGTGGTCTCTTCCTTCGGGGTCTCCATGGACTGCAGGTCGAGAAGGGTCATGGCTGGTTCCTTTCCTTCGCTGGTGTGTTCCGATGGGTCACGGCCCCCCGGTGGGGGACCGGCTCTGGGGCCGCCGCGGTGCGCGGCGGCGGGAGGAACGGCAGGTGCGCGCGTCCGCCGGTGGCGGCGCTGCCGAGGGCCAGGAGGGCGCCGGCGGTGCCGGTGGACAGGTCCATGGACAGGCGCATCATCTGCTCGCCGGGGAAGGCGAGCCGTCCCTGGTACGGGAGTGCGTGGCGGGCCAGGGCCTCGATCTGCCGGCCGATGTCCGCGGGACCGGTGCCGGGGCCGGGCGTGGTGGTCCGGGACAGGTGCAGGATCATGCCGGCGGCGCCGCGGAACAGGCCCGGCTGGGCGTAGAAGGTGGCCTGGGCCGCCCGGACGATCTCGGGCCGGGCCTTCTCGAAGCGGTCGTCCCGCCCGTGCCGCGACCAGTCGTCCAGGACCACGCCGATGCCCACGCTGCCCGCGCCGAGGTAGGGCATGGTGCGCCAGCCCTCGTCCACCTGGAGGGTGCCGAAGGCGCTGGTCACGCAGCGGTCCAGGTCCCGGTGCAGGAACTGCCCGGCGCGCCCCAGCAGTTCGGGGTCCCCGGTGCGCTCGTACAGGCGCAGGTGCAGCAGGGCGATCCCGCTCTGCCCGTACAGCAGCCCCGCCCGTTTCAGCCCGGGGGCGGCCGCGTGGGCCAGTTCCGCGCAGCGCAGGGCGGCGTCGTGCAGGGCGGCGTCGCCGGTGGCGGTGCCGAGGGAGTCGAGGGCGAGGCCGATCCCGGCCAGGCCGCCGTGCAGGTCGGGTCCGGCGGACTGCCACGGCTGTGCCAGCAGGCGCTCCACCAGGGCGAGCGCGCGCTCGTGGTGTCCGAGCCGGTGGTGCGTCCAGGCCAGTCCGGCGAGGCCGTCGTAGAAGCCGAGCGGTGTGCCGGACGCGGGGTCCCGCGTCCGGGCGAGCAGCCACTCCTCGGCCTGCGGCCAGGGGGCGTCGCCCGTCTCGGCGAGCGCGTACAGCACCCCGGCGGCGCCGTGGCCGAAGGCCGTTCCGCCGCCGGCGGTGGCGAACTGGACCGGGTCGCCGGGGAAGAGGCGGTCCTCGCGCTCCGGGGTGGCGGTGGCGCGCAGGGCTGCCGTCAGGGAGGCGCGGGCGGCCGGCCAGTCCTCGGGGCGGGCCGGGAGGTACGGCCGGGCGGGGGCGGGTGTGCGCCGGCCCGGGGAGGCGTCGCCGGGGTCGGCGAGGATCTCCCGTACCGCCTCGTCGAGGAAGGAACGGGGTACGGGGAACTGCTCGGCGGCGATGTCCGCGAGGTGCGCGGCCTTGCCCCGGTCCATCACCAGCAGGCTGGTCAGCGGCAGGAACAGGGCCAGGCGCAGACAGGCCAGGGCGTACCGGTCGACGGCGAAGCCGCGCCGGCCGGGCGGTGCCACGAAGGCCGGGTTGGCCACCGTCTGGCGCAGGCCCTCGTCGACGTGGGCGGCGGCCTCGAAGTCGAGGAGGGCGACGGAGGGTTCGCCGGTGTCCGCGTCCTCCGCGACCATGATGTTGAACAGGTGCAGGTCGTTGAAGACGATGCCGCGGGCGTGGACCGCGTCGACGGCCTCGGTCACCCGTGCGTGGATCTTCAGCGCCCAGTCGGTGTAGGCGGCGAGCTCCGCGGGGCCGGGGTCGGCCTCGATCAGCGGATGGCGGCGGGCGAAGTAGGTGTTCAGGGGCTTGCCGTCGAGGTACTGGAGCGCGAGGAAGTGGTGCTCCCCGACGGTGAAGGCGCCGCGGACGGCGGGTACGCAGTCCAGCCCGGCCAGCCGCTCCAGCGCCCTGCGTTCCCGGTGCAGCCGGGCCACGGCGTCCGCCCCGTCGGCGGCCAGTCCCGCGAAGGGGCGGGCCTCCTTGAGGACGACCGGCTCTCCCGTGCGGGTGTCGCGGGCCGCGTACACCCCGCCGCCGTTGGAGAAGTGCAGGGCCCGCTCGACGGTGTAGGGCATGCCCTCCAGGGTGACGGCGGAGCGCCGTTCCAGGTGCGGCCGCAGGAAGTCCGGCGCCTCCACCCAGGCGGGCGGCCGGAACGCCGGACCGCGCACCTCCGGTACCAGCCGGCCGCCGGGCTCCTCGATCGCGGGGACCAGTTCGCCGTGTTCGTCGTAGCAGTGCCGCAGGGTGAAGCTGCCGTAACGCAGGTGCACGGGGCCGTCGTTCCAGCGCAGGTCGCTGAGGACGTACGGGCCGGGCTCGCCGGCCAGCAGGGCGTCCAGGTCCTCCGCGACCCGCCGGCAGGCGTCCGCGTCGGCGGGGTAGACGGTGAGGAACTTTCCGCTCGCCGCGCGGTCCGCGTACTTGGCGTTGCGAAGGTGCAGCAGGTAGCTGCTGGGCACGAACTTGAAGGCGATCCGCCGTTCCACGCAGTAGCCGTGGACCCGGTCGAGGACGGACTCCGCGTTGTCGAGACAGGCCGACACGTGGATCTTCCAGCCCTGGGAGGGGAGGCGGAGGCCGAGGGGCCGCAGGGCCAGCCAGTCGCCGCTGCGGTGCGAGCGCCAGCCCTCGGGTACGGGGGCGGTGGCCGCCGGGAACTCCTCGCCGGCCCGCCGGTACGGGGCGTCGTAGAACCAGCGGTCGGCGTCGCAGAAGGCCGCGTGCCCGTTGTTCACACCTGCTCCCTCGGTCGGTGACGGGAGCAAAGGTGGCACGTGGCGAGGAGCCCGCGACAGTCGCGTTTGTCACCAGCCCGACGTGCGCTACGCACGGGTCACCTGGGCCCCGCAGGCGCCGGGGCGCCCCGGCGCCGCCGCGTCGCCGGCGCTGTCGTCAGCCCGCCGCCGCACCGATCCGGTCACGCTGGACGGCCTCCCGGCGGACCGGAGGCCGCCGCCACCAGGCCTCCGATATCCGAACCACCCGTCCGTAAATCGATCCTCGACATGCGGAGGCCTTTGGGATCTGACAGTGTCACCCCCAACTGGCCGCTGGATACCAGAGATAGGGCCAGTTTCAACCTTCGAATCGAAAGCGAGTCCTGTCGTGCGTCAGCGCTTAGCAGCAGTCTCCGCCGCCGCCCTCCTCTGCCTCGCCGGCGCCACGGGCGCGGCGGAGGCCGCCCCCGCGACCCCGCACGGTCCGTCCGCCATGGTCCTCGGCGTCGTCCAGGGCCGCGACGCCGCCACCGGCACCGCCCTGCGGGCCGTCACCCTCAGCTGCGCCTACACCGCCGAGGGCACGCACCCCGACCCGAGGGCCGCGTGCGACGTGCTGGGCGCCACCGGCGGGAAGCTCGACCGCCTGCTCGCCGCCCCGGCCCCCGACCGCCCCTGCCCCCGGCAGTACGCCCCCGTCACGGTCACGGCGGACGGGGTCTGGCGCGGCAGCCGCATCGCCTGGCAGCACACCTTCCCCAACCCCTGCGAGATGGCGGCCACCCTGAACGGCAACCCGCTCTACGCCTTCTGACGCCGCGGGATCAGCGGCCGCCCTCCGGAGCGAGCACCGCGGCCGCCGCGAAGAGGCGGGCGCAGCGCCGCGTCATGGCATCGGGGGTCTGCTCCGGGTGCTTGACCCACCACCGGACCAGGGTGGCCACCAGGTCCCGCCACACGTACAGGAGCGCGTCGGCGTCCAGCGGGTCGGCGGATCCGGCACCGCGCAGCAGTTCCGCGGTGCCGGCGGCGGCCAGCCGGTCGACGGCCGCCCGGTACCCGGCGGCCGCGCGCGCCGCCTCCCCGCCCGGCGGCAGGGTGCGGTCGTACAGCACGAACCACGACTCCCGCCGCCCCTCCAGCGCGGTGAAGATCGCCTCGAGCACCCGCAACGGGGTCCGCGGGGTGGTCCCGTCCGGCCCCATCGCCGCGCGGACCGCCCCCAGCAGCCGGTCGCCGACCGGCACGAGGCAGGCCACGTAGAGGTCCTCCTTCGTGCCGAAGTACTGGTGCAGCAGCGTCTTGGTGACGCCGACCCGCGCCGCGATCGCCGGCAGCGAGGCCGCGGCGTAGCCGCGGGTGCCGAACTCCTCCGTGGCGGCCTCCAGCATCTGCCGCGCACGGAGCTCGCGGGGGACTCCCTTGGTGCCGGCTTTCGAAGGAGGGGTTGCCATGCGCCGATCTTACCAGTAGGTAATTTACCTCAAGGTAAGTTCGTGCCACGGCGACCTCTGGAGTACCTCCATGGACGGCACCACCACCCGCCCGGCTCCCCAAGCGCGCATCCGCTCCTGGTGGGGCTGGGGCTGGGCCGACGAGCACCCCGCCGACGCGGAATGCGTCGCGATGGGGGCCCTGCTCCCCGGAACCCTCGCCCGCCCCCTGCCCGTTCCCGACGTACGCGACCTCGTACGCGGCCGCCGCCTCGGAGCCCCCGCCGTCCAGCCGCCGGCCGCCCTCGCCCACCTGCTCACCGCCGACCCCGCGGACCGCGCCGCCCACGCCATGGGGAAGGCCTACCGCGACGTGGCGCGCGCCCTGCGCGGGCAGCCCGGCCGCATCCCCGACCTCGTCGCCCGCCCCACCGGCGAGCAGGACGTGGCCGACCTCCTCGACTGGGCCGGCGGCCACGGGACGGCCGTCGTCCCGTACGGCGGCGGCTCCTCGGTCACCGGGGGAGTGGAGTACCGCGGCGACACCCACCGGGCCGTGCTGTCCCTCGACCTGACCGCCATGCGGCGCGTCCTGGAGGTCGACACCGAAGGGCGCGCCGCCCGCATCCAGGCCGGCGCCCTCGGCCCGGACCTGGAAGCCCAGCTGCGCCCGCACGGCCTGACCCTGCGCCACTTCCCGCAGAGCTTCGAGTTCTCCACCCTCGGCGGCTGGCTCGCCACCCGGGCCGGCGGCCACTACGCCACCGGACCCACCCGCATCGACGGCTTCGTCCAGTCGATGCGGGTGGTCACCCCCGTCGGCACCAGCGGCTCCTGGAGACTGCCCTCCTCCGGCGCGGGCCCCTCGCCCGACCGCCTCTTCCTCGGCTCCGAAGGCGCGCTCGGAGTCATCACCGAGGCATGGATGCGACTCCGGGAACGCCCACGCCACAAGGCCTCCGCGGCCGTGTCCTTCACGGACTTCCACGCCGCCCTCCGCGCGGTGCGCGACCTCGCGCAGTCCGACCTCTCACCCGCCAACTGCCGCCTCCTCGACGCGGGCGAGGCGGCCCTGTCGGGCGCCGCCCACGACGGCTCCTGCGTCCTCGTCCTCGGCTTCGAGTCCGCGCACGAACCGGTCGGCGGCTCCCTCGCGCGCGCCCTCGACCTGGCCCGCTCCCACGGCGGCCGCCACGACGCGGACACCGGCCCGGCCCCGGACCGCGGCCCCGACGGGACACCGGGCGGCGACGCGGCCGTCGGCGCCTGGCGCGCCGCCTTCCTGCGGATGCCCTACCTCCGCGACGGCCTCGTCCGCATGGGCGCGGTGGCGGAGACCTTCGAGACGGCCGCCACCTGGGACCGCGTCCCCGCCCTGATCGACGCCGTACGCACCGAGGTCGGCGCGGCCGCCCTGAAGGCCACCGGCCACCCCGCCACCGTCAACTGCCGCCTGACGCACGTCTACCCGGACGGCGCGGCCCCCTACTTCACCGTCCTCGCCGCAGGCCGGCCCGACGACGGCGTCGCCCTGTGGGACGACCTCAAGGCGGTCGCCGCCGAGGTCCTGCACCGGTACCGCGCCACCATCACCCACCACCACGCCGTGGGACGGGACCACCGGCCGGGCTACGACCTCCAGCGCCCCGAACCCTTCGCCCTGGCCCTGCGGGCCGCCAAGGACGCGCTCGACCCCCGCGGCATCCTCAACCCCGGAGTCCTCGTGGGCTGACGGGCCGCCGGCCGCTCGCCCGATCGGCGGACCTATTCCCGTACGCGGGGCGTCGCCGCCCGGAACGGATACGGATGTCCCCGGCATCCGGCCTCCGGCCCCGTCGTCCCAGGGAGACTCCGATGAGCTGCATCAACCGACGCGACCTCGCACTGCTGGCCCTCCGCACCGGGACCGGTGCCGTGCTCATGGCACACGGCACCCAGAAGCTGTTCGGCTGGTTCGGCGGCGGCGGCCTGGAGAAGACCGCCGCCGCCATGGAGCACATGGGCTTCACCCCCGGCCGGCAGAGCGCCCTGGCCGCCGGACTCGGCGAGACCGGCGGCGGGGCCCTGCTGGTCCTGGGGCTCGCCACCCCGGCAGCCGGCGCCGCGGCCGCGGGCGCCATGGCCGGCGCCGTGTCCGTCCACGCCCCGGCCGGCTTCTTCGCGCAGTCCGGCGGATTCGAGTACCCGGCGTTCCTGGGGTTCACCGCGGCCGCCATCGGCCTTGCCGGCGCGGGCCGCTACTCCCTCGACCACGCCACCGGCCACACCTTCGACCAGCGGTGGATGCTCGTGCTGGCCTTCACCGCCAGTGCCGTCGCGGCGGCCGCGGTCGTCGCCAAGCGGGCGAAGGGCCGGCCGGACGGCGACGAGGACGCCGTCTGACGCGGTTACCGGAGGGTCTGGAACGAGTCGCGAGCGGTGAAGTGGTACAGGCCGACCTTCGGCTTGACGACGGGGCCCGGCGTGGCGAGCGGCAGGCTGACACCGTCCGCGTTCGGCATGTGGTAGCCGTCGGCCAGGACGTTGATCTCGTCGGCGACGGGCCCGCCCGCGCCCGACGGGTCGAGGTCCACCGCCGCGTACGCGGTGGCACCCGGCCGGACCGGGTGCGCCGGACCGCCGATGCCCTCGGGCGGCGTCGCCTGGATGCCGAGGGCGGCGCCCTTGGCGCTGAAACCGACGGCGGGGTGCAGGTCGAGCCCGCAGCTGGTGGAACCGTTGTTGGTCACCGTGACGACGCGGACCGTGGCGGGGAAGCCCTCGGGCGCGGTCACCTTGACGGTGAGGTTCCGGGCGGAACAGGGGTGGGTGTAGGCGTAACCGTCGTCGGTGCCCGGGCCCCCGCTGCCGCCCGGGCCCTTTCCGTCGCCGCCCGCGTCGGCCTCACTCGCGGGGGCCGCCGGCGTCCCGCTGCGGGACGGCGACGGCGACGGCGACGCCGACGGCGCGGGTGGCGCAGCGGTGGGGGAGGACGGAGCTCCCGGGCCCGCCGTGGGCGCCGCGCTCGAGTCACCGCCCTCACAGCCGGTCAGGCCGAGGACGAGCCCCGCGAGGGCGGCCAGGGCCGCGGAACGGCGCCGGTGGATGCGCATGATGGAACTCCCCGTGTGTGCTTGCGTCCGGGAACCGTAACCGGTGCACCGTACAAGGGAGTCGACCGGGTGCGGCGACACTCCGGGGCGCCCCGCCGCGCGCTGCGTTCGACATCGGCGGCGGCGCTTGCCACAGTCGTCACCGTGCCCTCCGCCCCACGCCTGACACTGCGCCCCTACGCCCCGGCCGACGCCGGAGCGGTCCTGTCCCTGGTGAACGCCGACCGCCTCCCGGGCCAGCCGGGGGCGACACCGGAGATGCTCCGCGAGGCCCTCGCGGGCCGGTCGCCGATCGACGGGGACCGGTGGGCGGAACTCGACCCGCCCGCCACCCACGTCGCGGCCGGACCCGACGGCACCGTCCTGGGCGTCGTCTCCTGGGCCCGGCGGCCCGAGGACGCCACGGGCCTGATCCTGTGGCTGCACTGCCGGGAGGACCCGCGGGCCGCCGACGCGCTCGTCGGCACGGCGCTCGCCGCCCTCGGCCCGCGTCCCGTCGAGGCCTTCCGGCTGGCGACCGCCCTGACCCGGGGAGTGGAGGCGCTGCCGCGGGCACACCGGGAGGCCACCCACGCGGCCCTGGAACGGGCCGGCTTCCACGGCGGGCCGCGGTGGCGGTACCTCCTGGTCGACCTGCCCGCGCCGGACCTGCCGCGCGCCGCACGCGTACGCACCGTCCCGGAGCCCGGCGACAGCCACGCCCGCCGTCTCGAGGTCCGCCAGGGTGCGGCCGCCGCCGAGGCCGAGGCCGTGATCGGCCTGCCCGTCGAGGGCGCCGGCGCACTGTGGTGGATCGGCGTCCGGCAGCCGTCACGCCGCCGGGGCATCGGCCGGTCGCTGCTGGGTTCGGCACTGGACGTCCTCGGCGCGCACGGCGCCCGCGAGGCCTTCCTCTACGTCGAGACGAACACCGTGCGGGGCGGCGAGGACGACCGGACCGCGGCCACCGCCCTCTACCGGTCGGCCGGGTTCCGGGAGGTGGACACCCTCCACTCCTACACCCGCCCGGCGCCGCCGCCCGGCTGTCAGTTGCCCTTGCCGAGCCGGGCCGCCGCCTCCGTGGCCACCTCGTAGGCGCCCGCCTGGGAGGGGTCCAGCCCGCCGTCCGCGGGTGCGTGCCGGACGGCGACCACCACGTTGCCCTGGCGGAACCACACCTCGCTCGTCACCCGGCCCCGGCTCGGGTTCCGGATGCGGGAGAACGCCTCGTCGCCGAAATCGGACAGCTCCGCCGTCATCGGGCCCGTCTTGCCCTCCGACTCCTCCTTGACCCGACGGAAGTCCGCCCGCGCCCGCGCCGTCCCCAGCCGGGTCACCCGCACCTCCAGGACCGGCTGCGGGTCACCGCCCGGGTCCGCCCAGGTACAGGCCGACCCGGCCTCCACCCCCTCCGCCCGCCCCGCCACCAGCCGGGCCGTCCCCGCCGTGACGAGCGAGCAGGGACGCGGGTCGGAGGTGAAGTCGCCCCGCCGCGCCAGGTCCGGGTACAGCCAGAGACCGACCGCCGCGACGGCCCCGGCGGCGGCCACCGCCAGTACGAGGCGGCGGGTACGACCGGGACGGGGAGGGGACACCATGCCGGCAGCGTAGCGGGACCGGTGCCCGCCCGTCGCCGTCTCATCCGCTTCCCGTGGCCAGGGCGACCGGGCGCACCGCGTCGCCGGTGCGGGGCGTTTCGTCAGGGTCCGCGCAGGCGGATGGCGAGGGCGGCGACGTCGTCGTCGAGGCGGCCCCTGCTGTGGTGGACGAGGTCCCGGTGGAGCGCCGTGAGCAGCTCGCGGGGCGGGGTCGGCGGCTGGCGGCGCATCCAGGTCGTCAGCGGGAAGAACTCGCCGTCGCGGGCGCGTGCCTCGGCGATCCCGTCGGTGTAGAGGAGCAGCAGGTCCCCGGGTGCGAACGCGTAACTGTCGACGCTGTAGTGATCGCCGATCAGCTCCGCCAGACTGAGCAGCGGGGAGGGGGCCGCGGGTTCGAGGACGCGGAGCTCTCCGCGGTTCAGGAGCAGGGGCGGGGGGTGCCCGCAGTTGAGGATGTCGATGTGCCCGCCGCCGTGCGGGATCTGGACGAGCAGGGCGGTGGCGAAGCGCTCCGTCGCTCCGTCGGCGGGGAAGGCGGCGTTGTAGCGCATGCTGCTGGCGTCCATCCGGCGCGCGACCTCGACCAGGTCGGTCTCGTCGTAGGCCGCCTCCCGGAAGGCGTTGACGATGGCCGCCGCCGCCCCCACCGCGGGCAGCCCCTTGCCCCGCACGTCACCGATGAGCAGCCGCACCCCGTACGGGGTGTCGGCCGCCTCGTAGAAGTCCCCGCCGATGCGCGCCTCCGCCGCGGCCGCCAGGTACAGCGACTCGATCGCGACGTCGCCGAAGCGGCGGGGCATCGGGCCCAGCACCACCTGCTGGGCCGCGTCGGCGACGAGCCGCACCTGGAACAGCGTGCGCTCGCGCTGGAGGCGCAGGTGGCTTCCGTACGCGGCGGCGACGGTGACGGCGATGATCCCCGCGGCGGTCCACCACGTGCCGAGGTCGGGGAAGACGAGGCTGAGGCCGATCATCAGGATCAGGCAGACCGTACCGAGCAGGACGGTGGGGAGCACCGGCCACATGGCGGCGGCGAGGGCCGGGGCGGCGGGCAGGAGGCGGCTGAAGGCCAGCTCCGGCGGGGTGGTGTACGCCAGGCTGGCGATGACGACGGTCAGGATGACCGGCGACAGCCGCACAAGCCTTCCCGGGCCGGGGCGCCGACGGGGCCGCGGCCGTCCGGACTCGATCACAGTTCACAGGATATCCACGCAAGGGGGGCGTAGCGCCCCGTGCGGCCGGTGGCCGTCCGCTCCCGGGGGCCGAGCAGGCGTCGAGCGGGGTGGCCCTGAGCCCGTCGCAGGCCGCGGTGGCGTCTCGTCGGGCGGGCGGTGGCCGGGGCCGGGCGTGCCGTGGAGCAGGACCTACGCCGCGGGTCCGCCCGGCGCGCCCGTGTGCCCCTCGTCGTGGCGGGAGCCCCTGACGGTCTTGGTCCTCTCCCGCCCGCCACCCGTACACCCGAACGGGCGCGGCCTCAGAAGGCGTCGATCTCCACGTGGCCGGTGGAGGCCGCGCAGACGCCCCACCGCTCACCGCTGCGGCGCAGCTCCAGGACCACCGCGACCCGGTCGCCCGTACGCGGCAGCAGGTCCACGTTCACCGCCGCCCGGTCCCCGCTCTGCGTGGAGGACACGATCCGGTGCCCGAAGGCCGGCGCGAGACGGCGGAGCGCCGCTACGGGATCCTCACCGCCGGCCGGACAGGCACCGGGGCGCCCGGCGGCCGGACCGGGCCCGTCGCCTCCCGCCGCGTCGAGGTAGGCGTCCACCGCCGCGTGCAGGGGGCCCGCGGCCGTCCCGCCACCGCTCGGGAGGACGGCCGCCACCACGATCCCCGCCACGGCCAGCGGCACCCCCACGGCCGACGCCACCACCCAGCCCCTCACACCCCGCACCGCCCCGCCCCTCCGTCGACGCCCTTCACCGACGCCGGAGACGCAAAGCCGCCCGCGGCCGTTCCCGCCCCGACCTTCCCGGCCGGGGAGGGACGCGTCAGCCGGCCGTCCCGCCGGCGTTGCGGATCAGCTGCCGGAGCACCCGAACGGTGGTGACGTAGTCCGCTTCGTCGATGCCCTCGTGGAGGGCGGCGCGGATCGCGGGACCGTTGCGCGAGAAGTCGACGCGGGCCCGCTCACCCTCCTCGGTGAGCCACAGCCGCCCCTCGTCGTCGCGGCGCAGCCAGCCGCGCTCGACGAGCACCGCGGACTCCGCCGCCAGGTCGTCCTCGGCCCGGATGTAGGAGGCCATGGCCTCCCGCAGGGCAGCCAGGGTCATCCCCTCGCCGTCGGGCGAGATGTCGTTCACCGACAGGTTCCGCAGCAGCCAGAACTGGGGCTGGGTGTAGCCCTTCTCGGCCTGCCGGGCGCGGGTGTACGCGATGAGCGCCTCGTAGGCGAGGCCGGTCACGTAGGCGGCGGGGTATGCGGCGAGCTCGTCGTCGGAGTCCTGCTCGGCCTCCGGACGCGGTGGTGGTGTGATCGTTCCCATCCGGTGATCTTGTCAGGGGCCCCCTTGAGCCTCGGTCGAGAACGCGTGGGGAACGGGTGGGGGCCGGGCCGGGGCCCGGCCGGGGGCGAAACGGGGGCCGGGGCCTCAGAGCGCCCGGCGCATGCAGGCCCTCGGCCAGCGGTCCAGGCCGTGGGCGGCTTCGAGCTCCCGGATCCGCCGCAGGCCGGGGGTGAGACGGGCCTCGTCCATGAGCCGGAAGCCGCAGCGCGCGTAGTAGGGGGCGTTCCACGGCACCCCGGTGAAGGTGGTGAGGGTCAGCGCGGGCGCGCCCTCGCCCGCGGCGTGGCCGGCCAGGTGCTCCAGCAGCAGCCGGCCGACGCCCTGGCGCGCGCTGCGCGGGTGCACCGACACCTGCTCGACGTGGAGGTTGCCGTCGACCCGGTCGGCGATCAGGTAGGCGGCCGGCTCGTCGGCGTCCGTGTCGTCGGCCGCGACCCAGGCCAGCCCGGCGTGGTGGTAGCGGGCGAGCTCCCCGAGGGGGAGCGGCTCGTCGTCGGCGATCTCCGGCATGCTGATATCCCGGAAGCACTGCCCGGCGGCCCTCTCGATGTCCTGGAGGAGCGGCAGCTCGTCCAGGCGTACGGCTCTGATGCGCATGCCCGCATTCTCCCGCGCGCGCCGTACGGGGTCACCGGACGGGTGCCGCCCCTGGGGCTCCGGTGGCGCTCACAGCCGCCAGTACTGGCCGGTGTAGTCGCCGCAGGGGTTGAGCACCAGGCCGACGCTGGGCGCCGGGGGCCCGCTGGTGTCCAGGCACAGGCCGCTGGCCGGGTTGCCGAACCGCCCGGTGGCGTTGTCGTGTTGCCATTGCTGGCCGGTGGACCGGCCGCACGGGGCGAGCACCGCCGCGACCCCGCCGGCGGGCTTCCCGTTCGTGTCGAGGCACAGGCCGCTGGGCGTGTTGGTGAGGCGCGCGCCGGTCTCGTCGTAGTTCCAGATCTGGCCCGTGAAACTCCCGCACGCGCGGAGCACCACGTTCAGTCCGGGACGCTGCGGGCCGTCGGTGTCGACGCACAGGCCGGTGGGGGTGTTGGATATCGCGCCCGTCGACGCCGAGGGCGGGGACGACGGTGCCGGAGGGGCGGCGGTCGTACCGGGCGCCGCGGGCCCCGTACCCGTAGCGGTGGACGGCGCCCGCGTGGTCGGAGGCGAGGACGGGGCCGTCCCCGCCGCCCGGCCCGAGGGGGCGGGCTCCCCCGAGGCCGTCGAGCGGCCGTCGCCGGGCAGTACCGCCCACAGGATCCCGGCCGTCAGGACGACGAGTGCCAGCCCCGCCGTCACGGCCGCGGTCCGCGCGGGGCGCCGTCCCGGCACCGGAGCGGGGGGCACCGCCCCTTCGGGTATCCGCCACGCCGCGGCGAGCACCGTGCCGACGGTCTCGGTGGGGAGTTCCGCCGTGGGAACCCCGCCGCCGGTCAGTTCGGCGAGCAGCTCCGCGGGCGCGGGGCGCTGCTCGGCCGATCTGGCCAGGGCCGACGTCAGCAGCGGCCCGAGGCGGGGCGGTACGCCGTCCAGGTCGGGTTCCTCGTTCAGGACCCGGTAGAGCACCGCGTCGGCCGGTCCGGTGCCGAAGGGGGGCCGCCCGGTGGTGGCGTAGGCGACGGTCAGGGCCCACGCGAACACGTCGGCCGCGGGACCGGCCTGCCCGCGGATCTGCTCCGGCGCCATGTAGCCCACGGTGCCGACCGCGACACCGGTACGGGTCAGTGCCGTCCCGTCGGCGGGCTGGGCGATGCCGAAGTCGATGACCTTGGGACCCTGCCCGGACAGCAGGACGTTGGCGGGCTTGAGATCGCGGTGCACGATGCCGGCCCCGTGGATCGACACGAGCGCCTCGGCGAGCCCGACGGCGAACAACCGCGCCATGTCGCCGCGCAGCGGCCCGTGTTCGCCGACGTACTCCGACAGGGTCGGGCCCTGCACGTACTCCATGACGACGTACGGGGTGCTCGCCTCGGCCTCGACCGCCAGCACCCGTGCCGTGCACGTCCCCTGGACGCGCAGCAGCGTCGCCGCCTCCCGCCTGAAGCGCGCCCGGAACCCGTCGTCCGAGGCGAGTTCCTCGCGCAGCCGTTTGAGGGCGACGAGCCGCCCGTCGGGACCTTGTGCCAGGTAGACGACGCCCATGCCGCCCGCGCCCAGCCGTCCGACGAGCGTCAACTCGCCGATCCGCTGCGGGTCCCCCGCTCGCAGCCCGCTCAGACCCACCTGGTTCCTCCCGCAACGTAGGGCAGTTCAGGCCCAGGATGCAGCAGACTCCGCCACCGCGTCATGGGCTTCCCGACGCGGTGGGCACGGTGAGGTCGGCGGGGTGGTCCCGACGCCGACGGCGGCCCCGCCGAGGAGCAGGAACCCGGGGGATCCCTCTGCGAGCGGGCCACGGGGAGGTTCGCGAGCACCGGCAGGCGGGCCGCCGCGAAGGCGCCGACCACGGCGTCCTCGGGCCAGCGACCAGCACCCACACCCTCAAGGCCCGCACGAACACCCTGCCGGCGGGCCCTGCACCGTCACTCCATGTCGAGGTAGTACAGCCCTGCCTTGGCGTCGGCGAAGAGGGTGAACTCGACCTGGGGCGTGCGGGGATCCTCGCCGTCGCCGGGGTCGACCTCCACGGGTTCGGCGCCCACGAGAACGAACTCGTCGTACTCGTCGAAGTCACCGGGGGTACCGGCGACGCCGATGCTGATCGGGGAGTCGTCGGGAACATCGGCCAGGGCGGAGCGCAGCTGCCTCGCGGTCCAGACCGCGGGAGCGTGATCGAACGTGTCTGCCATGCGCCGAGGGTAGTGACGCCCCCTCCCACGGCGGAACATGCCACGCCGGACAGTCCGGCGGCGTGCGGCAGAATGCGGACGCGGGATCCTGGAGGGGTGGGGGAGCAGAGGGCGATGGTCGGGCAGCCGTACGCGATCCGTCTGTCCCCGCGTGCCGCCGAGGTGCTCGCCGGGTTGCCCGGCCACGCCGAGGCCGCGGCCTGGGACGTCCTGGACCGGGCGTCCGCCGGGCCGTGGGGCTTTCCGCAGTGGGACGCGGGCGACCCCGAGGGCGAGGACGTGCGGATCGCCTCCGCGGGCGCGCTGTCCGTCGTGTACTGGGTCAACCGGCCGCTGCGCCGCCTGGCGGTCCTGGACGTGGTCTGGCTCGGATAGGCGGGGTGGGCGGGTTGCCGTCCCGCTAGGCCGTGTCTTCCGGATCTTGCCGGTCAAGCCCGCGTCTCCCTCAGCTACCGCTGGGAGGGGCCCCCAGGTGCCGTGCATCGGCGCGTTGGCGGGGCGCCCTTGTACTGGACGTACTCGGGTGCTCCGCCAACGCGGCGAGGTGCGGTGCCGGGCGGCGCGGGTCTGGGGGCACCTCCCAGCGGTAGCTGGGGGAGCAAGATCCGGAAGACACGGCCTAGGGGCGCTCCGCCGGGACCGGCCCGAGCGCGGGCCAGCGGTCGAGCATGCTCCGGCGCATGGCCGCGCCGAGGCCCCCCAGTCCGCCGAGCGAGCCGTGGCCCGCGGCCATCCCCGCGACGACCCCGAGCCGGTGGACGAGCCGCTGACGAGCCGTCGCGGTGCCCCACGTCCAGTCCCGTCGCGGAATCCGGGCCAGGTGGTCGGCCCCGTCACGATGGGCCCGCTCGACGAGCGCGTCGCCGCGCAGCAGCCAGCCGGCGCAGGCGTCGGTGAGGTCGCCCGGGGCTTCGGAGCCGGTCGCGGCGCGCCAGGCGTCGCGGTAGGCGTCCTCGGCCCGGCGCAGCGACGGCTCCGCGGCCGAAGTGACGCACCAGCAGGTGGGGAACCCGATGCGCAGGTAGGCGAGCTCCGTCATACCGCTGCCCAGTGAAGCCTGTTCGAAGTCGACGAACCTGACACCCGCGGCGGTGTGGAGGTCGTTGCCGGGGCACGGGTCCCCGTGGAGAAGGGCGTGCCCCTCCGCCCGGCCGAGCCGCTCCACGAGCTCGTACAGCTCATCGGTCACGCGGGGTGCGACGGGCACGTCCAGGGCCCCGGCCAGCCGCAGGAACGCGTCGGCGTCCGCCCGCCCCGGGCCTTGCCACCGGGGGAGTGCCCCGGCGTCCCCCGGGCCCGCCACCGCGTGCAGCCGCGCCAGGGCGCCCGCGTAGCCGACGATCCAGTCCCCGTCGGGCGGCCGGTGCTCCAGGTGCTCCAGCACCAGCACCCGTTCACCGGGATCGGCGGCCAGCAGCGCCGGAACCACGGGGGAGTCCCCCCGGGCGGCGAGCCGCAGCGCCGTCACCTCGCGGGCGTAGCGCTCGTCGGCGTCAGGACCGCCGACGACCTGTTTCACCACCACCGTCGCGTCCGGCAGGACGACCCGCCACACCCGCGAGCGCGGGCTGCTGCCCAGCCTGCGGGCGCGCCGGGGTGTCCCCAGTCCGGCCCGCAACCCGCTACCGAACGGGAGCCGCCGCCACATGCGCCCGTCCTCCCCGGTCAGCCCCGACGCCCACAACGGTAATGGTCTCCACGCCACTGTGCCCCTATACTCCGGCGGATGCAGTCCATAACGATCAGGCGTGCCGTCGCGCAGGACGCGGAGCGCCTCACCTCACTGATCCAGCAGTCCGGCGCCTACCGGGGGCGGTACGCCTCGATCGTCTCCGGCTACCGCCTCACCCCCGAATACGTCATGCGGCACCGGGTCTTCGCGGCGGTCGACACCACCGGCCGGACGGTCGGCTTCTACTCCCTCGTCCTGGACCCGCCCGAGCTCGACCTCGCCTTCGTCGCCGACGACGCGCAGGGGCTCGGGGTCGGCCGGCTCCTGATCGGGCACATGATCGGCCAGGCGGCCGAAGCCGGGCTGGCCGGTGTCCGCGTGGTGTCCCATCCGCCCGCGGAGCGGTTCTACCGGCGCATGGGCGCGGAGCGGGTGGGGACGGTCGCCCCGATCCCGCCGAAGGTTTCCTGGGAGCGCCCGGAGCTGCGGTTCACCGTCCCCCGCGAGGCGCCGGCGGCCCCGGCCGCACCCTGACGGCCCGCCACGAGGGCGTGCGATCTCCTCGTGGCGGACCGGCCCCGGACACGGCGTCGCACCCGGCAGGGCGGGGTTACCGCTACACCGGGTGCTGTGCGCCGCAGCGCGGGAGGATCATCCCCAGTCGGAGTCCGGCGGCTGGATCAGTGAACCCGCGGACACGACGTGGACGTCGGCCCGCTGCTCCACCTCTCCCATGGCTGCGCTTCCCCAATTGGTGCCGGCCGGACCACTGGCCGCCGCGACACCACTGAGTCCGGTGACCGCGAGGAGCGCGAGCAGCACGGCGGTGATGGTTGACCGGATGTTGATCGGTATCAAGGTGTTCCTCCCTTGGCCGGCCCGGCCCCCGCGGACGATGCGGGCAGCGGGGCCTTCTGCGCGCCACGGGCCCTGTGGCACGGATCAAGCCTCTACGGGGGGAAGGGCGCGATCAACCTTCGCGATACTGCGTCCACCCGCAGTTCAGGAAGAGGAAGACAGATCTGATGACGGAACGGGACATAGCCGCCGCCCCCGACACCTCCCGGCTGACCCCGGTGGAACTGCGCACCTACCGCGCGGCCCTGCGGGGCGAGGTGCTGCCCGACGACGAGCCGGGACTGGCCTCGCTCCTCGCCCGCGACATCCTCTTCCCCAACACCCACGAACCCGGTACGTACGTCCCCGCCCCGTCGCGCTACCTGGAGACCCAGCTCACCGACGCCGTCCTGAAGGCGCTCACCGGCGTCACAGCCGCGCTGGCCGCCGTCCCCGCCCACGTGCGCGAGCTCGAAGCCGAGCAGCAGCGCTACCACTACAGCCCCAGCCCGGTCGGGACGCTCCTGCTCCGCACGGTCCCGGAGGTCAACGCCGAGACGATACGCACCATCCAGTCCGCCGAGTCCGAGATCCTCACCGCCCAGCCCGGACACCGCAAACCCCAGGTCCTCAAGGGCGCGCTGCCGCGTGACCTGCAGGCGGCCCAGCGCGGCGTGACCGTACGGACGATCTACCGGACCAACGGGCGCAGCAACCCCACCCAGCGGGACTGGGTCGCCACCATGACGCGGGCCGGCGCCCAGGTCCGCACCCTCGGCGAGGACTTCCTCCGGTTAATCATCGTGGACCGCAAGCACGCCTTCTTCGAGGTCTACGGCGACGACGGCACCGTCCAGCCGGCCGCCGCCTGGTACACGCAGGACCGCGGCGTGTGCGCCGTGCTGGCCGCGCACTTCTGGCAGCAGTGGGAGCGGGCCGACCCGTGGCTGCCGGGCGAGACGGACTCGGGCGCGGCGAAGGACGACGGCGACACCAAGACCACGAAGATCCAGCGGACGATCGTACGCGGCATCGTGGCCGGCAAGAGCCACCGGCAGATCGGGGAGAACCTCGGCCTCAGCGAGCGCACCGTGACGGCCCAGGTATCCAAACTGCGCGAGGCGCTGGGTCTGGAGACGGTGCCCCAGCTGACGTTCTGGTGGGCGACGTCCCCCGAACGACTGCTCCCGTAAGGGCACCCGCACGGCCCCGGAGCCCCGAAACCGGTGAGTTCAAGCCAAAACCCTCGGGCGCCGCGCCCCCCGCCCGTCAGCCGCGCACGTGCAGCCCGAAACCCGAGCGGCCCGCCGGCTCCAGACCCTCCTTCAGGTGCAGCGAGGGGATCTCGTAGTCCCCGGAGTTCTGCCGCCGGAACGCGATCGGCTCGGTCGACTCCAGCGTCAGCAGGCGCCGCTCCCAGGCCCTGGCGGCCTCCGCGTACTCCTCGTCGCCCATCCGGTCGGTGCCGTACAGCACGAACGGCGGCAGGACCTCGATGCCCGGGTAGTAGAGGATGCCGTGCTGGATCGGGAACAGCAGGTCCTCGATCGGGCCGTTGACGCCCCGGGCCGCGTAGTGCGCCTGAGGGCCCCCGGCGGTCACCGACAGCAGCGCCCTGCGTCCCGCCAGGGTGCCCTCGCCGAAGCGCTCGCCGTACTTGGTGTCGCTGTGCTCGCCGACCCCGTACGCGAAGCGGTACGTGAACACCCGGTCCACCCAGCCCTTGAGGATCGCCGGCATCGAGTACCACCACAGCGGGAACTGGAAGATGACCGTGTCCGCCCACAGCAGCTTCTCCTGCTCGGCGAGGACGTCGGCGGTGAGCGTGCCGGCCTCGAAGGCACGGCCCGAGTCCAGCGCCACCTTCAGCGGACTGGAGGCGTCGGGGCCGTAGTCGCGGGCGTCCACGACCGCCTTCCACCCCATCGCGTACAGGTCACTCACCCGCACCTCGTGCCCGGCACCCTCCAGCGTGGACACCGCGAGGTCCTTCAACGCGCCGTTGAGCGAATTCGGTTCGGGGTGGGCGTGGACGATCAGCGTCTTCACGGGAACTCCTTCGGATCGGATGACCCCATCCTGGGCGCCGCCTCGGCCGCCGTTCAGGGACGGCCCTTCCGGCGGACCGGCCATCCTGGGAACGGCAGTACCACCCTCGCGCGCGCGGGGCGCGCCATACTGGAGGGCATGGATGATCTCGCGGGGTTCCTGCGGACCCGGCGCGCCCGGGTCGCCCCGGCCGCCGTCGGCATACCCGCCGACAGCCGCCGGCGGGTCGAAGGGCTGCGCCGCGAAGAGGTCGCGCACCTGTCCGGGGTCAGCGTCGACTACTACGTACGCCTGGAGCAGGGCCGCGCGACCCAGCCGTCCGAGCAGGTCCTCGACGCGCTCGCCCGCGTCCTCGGCCTCGACGAGACCGAACGCGGCCACCTCCACCGCCTGGCCCGGCAGCCCCGGCGCCGCGCCAAGGCACCGGGCGGACGGGTCCGGCCCGAACTGCTGCGCGTCCTCGGCCTGGTCGCCGAGGCGCCCGCGATGGTCATGGACCACCGGATGGACGTACTCGCCGGGAACCGCCTGGCCCAGCTCCTCTTCGGCCGGCCGATGCCCGGCCTGAACATCGCCCGGCACCTCTTCCTGGAGGAGGCCGAGTCCGGCCTCTACGCGGACTGGGAACAGTGCACCCGCGACGTGGTCGGACACCTGCGCCTGGCCGCCGGCGAACACCCGGAGGACCCCCGCCTGGCCACCCTCATCGGCGAACTGGCGATGGGCTGCGAACGCTTCCGCCGCCTCTGGGCCCGCGCGGACGTACGCGCCCGCACCCACGGCGTGAAGAGCTACCGGCACCCGCTGGTCGGGCTGCTGGAACTGCACCAGGAGAACTTCGCCCTGCCGCACGAACCGGGCATGGAACTCGTGGTGCTGTCGGCGGCCCCGGACACCCCGGCCGAAGACGGCCTCCGGCTGCTCGAGGCCCTGGACGCGGCCGCCCCGGACACCCCCTCCTGAGCGGGGACGGGCGCCCCGGTGAAAACCTCGTGCGGCCGTCCCGCGTGCCGGATATCTTGCCTCGTCCTGAACAGGCCCCGGGAGGTCCCACACCATGAGCAGTGCCACGCCGTCGTCCTTGCCCGAGCGGATCCGGCTGTCGGGGGAGGGGCTCGTCCTGCGCGACTGGACGGAGGCGGACCTCGCCGCGATGCCGGAGCTGTTCGACCACCCCGACATCGCGTACTGGACGCCGATCGTGTCCCCCTTCGACGAGGCGGCCGCCCGCACCCGGCTGGCCCGGGACCGGCAGCTGCGCCAGGAGGGCACGACCATCCTGCTCGCCATCACCGTCGACGGCGGCGCACCGCTCGGCGAGATCATGCTGCGCCGCGCGCCGGAGGGCATGGAGATCGGCTACGCGGTCGGCCCGGCGCACCGCGGCCAGGGGGTGGCGGCACGGGCGGTGCGGGTGATGGCCGCGTACGCGTTCGAGCAGATGGGCGCGGAGCAGGTGATCCTGGAACTGGAGGCCGAGAACGCCGCCAGCGTCGCCGTGGCGCAGAAGGCCGGCTTCGCCCTGCTCGACGTACCGCTGATCACGGGCGAGGAGAAGGGCCGGCCGTTCGTCCTGCAGACCTGGGGCCTGAACCGCCCCGCCTGACCGGCACCGGCTCCGCCCGCCCGAGATGTGCCCCGCGGGGAACCGCGCCACCATGGCTGGGAACGGCGGAGCCGGGAGGTGGCGGACGTGGACGAATCACGCAGGGCCTGGGTCATGATCGGCGGCGTGATCACCGTCGTGCTCCTGGACCTCGTCGCCATCATCCTGATGAACACCCTCGGCCGCTGACGCCCGATGTCGATCCTACTGCCCGGCGGCGGCGAGGTGCCGGGCCAGGGGGGTGGCCTGTGCCGTGGCGTCCGTGGGGGAGGAGAGGCAGACCGCGACCGCGAGGCGACGGCCCGCCCGGGTCCGGGCGGAGGACGTGGCCCAGGTGACCGAGGCCGAGGGGACCCACGCGCTCGACGAGTCGCCGAGCGCCGACTGCAACTGCTCCGCCGTGCGCTGCGAGACGGCACGCTCGGCCGGCACGGGCGTCCTGGGATCGGTCACCAGGGAGGGGCGCACCCGGTTGCCGCCGTTGGCGAGCACGGCCGTCACCATGGCCATCTGGATCGGGGTGGCCTTGACCTCGAAGAGGCCGTTGGCCATGAGGGCGAGCTGGGCCGGGTTCTCGGGCTTGCGCGGCCACGTGCTCTCGAAGGCGCGCAACGGCGTATCCGTCTTGTCCTGGTTGAACCCGAACGCCACGGCCGTCGATGCCAGTGCGTCGGCGCCGAGGTCGGAGGCGATGCGGGCGAAGACGTTCGCGCAGGCGTGGCGCAGGGCCGTCCGCAGGCTCGCGTCGGTGCAGTGGGCCGGATCGCCGGCGAACTCGGCCGTACTGTCCGCGGCGGTGTGGACGGCGGGGCTGCGCGTCGGCGCGTCCACGGATGCGATGAGGCCCTTCTCCAGGGCGGCGGCCGCGACGACGACGTGGACGGCCGACCCCGGGTTGTCGACGTGCCGGATGGCCCGGTTCGTCAAGGGCCCGTCGAAACCCTGGTCCTTGAGCTGGTTCCACGCCCGCTCGTCGCTCTTCAGGTTTCCGCTGAAGGAGTTCGGGTCGTACGAGGGCGTGCTCACCTGCCCGAGGATCCTGCCGGAATCCGCGTCCAGGACGACCGCGGCGCCCTGTCGGCCGCGCAGTCCGTCGAACGCGGCGCGCTGCACGGCGGGGTCGATGGTCGTGGCCACGTCCTTGCCGGCGTCGAGCTCTTCCCTGAAGACCGCTTCGAGCCCGACGGCGCCGAAGGCCATCGACCGGTATCCCGTGACCGGCGCGTACAACTCACCTTCGGTGTACGTGCGCTTGAACGGGGCCTTGGGAATGCCCGAGGCCTGCGAACCCGTGACGGGCCGGCCCGCCACCAGGATGTCGCCGAGACCTCCGCCCGGCTCCGGCGCGGGCGCCTTCGTCCCCGGCGCCGTCCCCGGCCGCTCCGCGGTGCCGGGCCGCGCGTCCGACGCGTTCGTGTCCCGCGCCCCGGGTCCGCATCCCGTCACGCACGCGGCCAACAGCGCGGAGACGGCGGTGAGTACGAGAGCGGGACGGCGACGAGACGGTGACATCCGATGATCTTAAGCCGGAAATCCGGCCGGCCCGCGCCCGCGCCCGCTCCTGCCAGGACGGGGCGCCGCCGGCTCAGGCGTCCCCGGCGGCTGACGGCACGTCACAAGGGCGCAGGACCATGTGGGAGTCCTCCAGCGCGGCCACCATGGCGAAGGGGAACCGGTCGAGTTCCAGGCAGAGCGCTACGTCGTCGGGGTGGGACCCCTCGCGTACGCCCTCCGCCAGTTCGGCCGCGGCGCGCGATGCGGCGGCGCGGCGCAGGAAACCCGCCGCGTCCTCCCCGGCCTCCGAGGCCCGCCCGGCGATGTACTGGGCGCACGCCAGATCCTCCTCGGCGCGCCCGTCCTCACCGGTCACCACGAACGTGACGCTGCCGCACCCGCGCGCCCGCAGGAGCCGCGCCGTCGCCTCCGCCACCACGAAGCCGGCGCACAGCACCAGCGACGCCTCCTTGACCGCGAGGGCGCCGACCGTACCCGCCGTGGTCTTCTGCACGACGGTCCGCCCGCCGAGGTCGGCAGACCGGAGCAGCCCCGGCGAGTTGACGGCGTCGAACCCGGGCGCCGGCGGGCCGTCCTTGAGCGCCACCCAGTCGGGGCGGCGGGCCTTGAGCGCCAGGACCTCGTCCAGCGACTCGGCGAGAACGATCTTCTCCGCCCCCCGGGCGAAGGCCCAGGCGGCCACGGTGAAGGCGCGCATGACATCGACCACCACCGCCGCGGACGGGGGTTCGGTCAGCTCGGGGATACCGAGGAAACGGGCGTCCATCCGGCCATGATCACCCATGACCGGACGTCGGCACCGGGACAGTGTCATGCCTCACACTCGACGGATGCGGGCGCGGCGGCCGGTGCCGCCCGCGCCCCCGCGTTAATTTCCCTACTGCTTCTTGAAGGACCGGATCTGGTAGTTGCCCATCAGGTTTCCGCCCGCGCCGCCCGGCGTGGATCCCACGCGCGCGTTGTAATTGGTCTGGGTGTAGTACTGGACCCGGTTGTTCTTTCCGTTCCACACGGACTTGACGTTCCAACCCCACTGGATAAAGGGGCAGTTGTCCGCCGTGTTCGCCTTCTGCGACTCGGAGAACTCGCAGTGCTCGCCGCCACCGTTCCAGTCGCTGTAGATACAGAAATTCTGGGAGTTGCAGTTGTACGCCGCAGCCGAGCTCTCGCCGGCGGCGGCGAGGGGCGCCGCGGCGAAGGCGAGGGCGATGGACAGGCCGGCGGCGGCAAAGGAATTCACACGGCGCATGACAGAAGTACCCCTTTGATCAATCGTGACCGGGGCAGTGCCCCGACAAATGATGGGGACGCGCGGAGAGGACCCGGAAAGAAGGACTGATCCGTCCCGGGCCTCATCAAGCATGGGGTGTACACCTGGGTCCGGCGAGGCAATTTCGCGTCAGCCGATGGCGGGATATCCGAATGCGCGGTCCGGCACCCCCCCGCGCCCCCCGCGCCCCCAGGCGTGGGCCACGCCGCGCCGGACCGCCGTCGGGTGAACCTGTACGCCGGATGGCGGCGAGCGCGGCGGCAGGAGTGGCAGCGGGTCCGTAGGCCCCGGAGGCTCGTGGCGGGAGACGAGCACGAGGGAACACGAGGGAAGGAGAACGGGCGATGCCGCAAGCCGAAGAGGAGGAGGAAGGCCGCACCGCGCGTCCCACCGCCACGGCGGCCGCCGGCCGCAGCCCGGCCCGCCACCTGAGGGCCGCGATCACGCGGACCAACCTGCTTCCCGCGTTCCTGGTCCTCACCGTGATGATGGTGGCCCTGTGGCTCACGGGCATGCCGTTCCTCCAGGCCCTGACGATCGCCACCGGCGTGAAGATCGCGGTGGCCCTTCTCGAACTCCGCCGGCTGCCCGGCCCCTCCGGGAACTGACGCACCGCCACCACCGGCCGCCCGCCGAACCCCTGCGCGTTGGCCGCCCACCGGAACGGCCGTAGATTGGGCCGGAGTTTTTGTGCGCGGAGCGCCGGACGGGAGGCCGGCCGGTGGAGGAGGGGAACGAGCACGTGCAACACGTAGTAGTCCTGGGCGGAAGCATCGCGGGGCTCGCGGCGACACGAGCCCTGCGCGGCCACGGCCTGGCGGTCACCGTCGTCGAGCCCGACGGACTCGCCACGACGGGCGCACGGGGCGGTGTGCCGCAGGGCGGGCAGCTCCACGCGCTGCTCGACATGGGCCGGACGCAGGCCGAGCGCTGGTTTCCCGGTCTTTCGAAGGACCTGGTGGCGGACGGAGCGGTCCTCGGGTCGGGCGACCAGATCCAGCTCTACGAGAACGGGACCCGCAAGGTCAGCGTTCCCGGCAACGAGCTGATCGGTGTGAGCCGCACCCTCCTCGAAGACCACGTCCGCCGGCGGACCGTCCTGGACGAGGGAGTCTCGGTGAGGGTGGGCAGGGCCTGCGGGCTGGACATCCGCAACGGACGCGTGACCGGTGTCCGCGTCCGCACCCCCGGCTCGGCCGACGTGAGCGTGGTGGCCGCCGACGCCGTCGTCGACGCCACGGGCCGGTCGAGCAGGCTGACGTCCTGGCTCGCGGCGGAGGGCTGGCCCGAGCCCCCGGCCGACCGCATGCGGATCGATCTGGGCTACGCCACCGCCCGCTTCCGCCGGGGCGACGAGCTGCCCGGCGTGAGCGTGGCGCACCAACTGCCCGGCGCCGCCGCGGGCGCCGGGGAGCAGCCCGACACGGGAGCCATGGCCGCGGTGGAGGGCGACCAGTGGATGGCGGTCATCGTCGCCTACGCCGAGAGGCGCCCTTCCCGTGACCCCGCGGAATTCCTGCGGCGCATGCGGGAGATGGAGGCCGCTCCGTTCGGCGTCGTGGCCGACCGGTGCGCGATGATCGGCGGGGTCGAGACGTACGGCATGTCGCACTCGCTGCGGCGCAACTGGTGGGCGCTGGACCGCCTCCCGGGCGGCCTGTTCGTGGCGGGCGACGCCGTGGCCTCCTTCAACCCCGTGTACGGGCAGGGGATGACCAGCGCCTTCCTGCACGCGTCCTGCCTGTCCGCCCACCTGCGCAGGGGAGCGGACCTCCACGCGCCGGCCCACGCCTACTTCCGCCACGTCAGGGTCGTCGTGGACGCGGCGTGGGAGGTCTCGACCCTCTCCGACCTGGCCCAGCCGCACGTCACGGGCCCCTATCCGCGGGGCTACCGGATGGCCCGGAGGATGGCGGACTGGATGGCCCGGGCCTCGACGACGGACGCGTGGGTGAACGAGCGGTTCCTCGACGTCGTCAACATGCGGCGCCGGCCGGCCGCCCTGCGGACCCCGGAGTTCTGGTGGCGCGTCGCGGCGGCGCTCCGGGCACAGGCCACCCAGCCGGGACGCTGAGGCGCCGCCCCCGGACGCCCGTGCCGCGATCCGGGCGCAGTCAGGCCATGTCGGGGACCAGCCGGCCCTCGGTGTCCACCCCCGCCGCGGCCAGGACGTCGGGGTGTTCGAGGTGGCGGGCCATGCGGACCAGGTGGGCGCGCTGGGCGGCCGGCTCCAGGCCGGCGCCCGGCAGCGGCCGGCCCCTCTCGCTCACGACGGGGGCCCCGCTCTCGGCGAGCGCCACCGCGCGCAGCAGGACCGCGGCGGCCGCGGCGGCGTGCTCCTCCTCCTGCGACCAGTCGGCGCCAGGGGCCGCCCGGCGGATCCGGGCGACGGGGGCGTCGCTGAAGTACGGGTACAGGCTGCGGATCCCGCTGAGGATGTCGGCCATACGCGTCACCAGGTGCCAGTCCCGCACGTAGACGAGGCCGAGCTGCGTGACCTGGTTGGGCTCGGTCAGCGCGATCCGGGGGTCCGGGCGGCGCGTCAGCTGCCACAGCGGGGCCAGCGCCAGGTAGTCCCGGCGGTCGGTGCGCCAGGCGGCGATAGCGGCGCCCGAGAACCCCCAGTTGATGATGATCGCTCCGATGGTCCCGGAGACCGGCCCGAGGCTGTGCAGGGGCTCCAGAGCGCGCACGCCGAAGGCGCCGGCGAGGGTGGCGGGTCCGACGCACGCCACGTAGCCGGCGATGAACCAGGTGGCGACGGCGATGTGCTGGAGGGCCCGGCGCAGCCGGGGGTCGTCCTGGGCGTAGAGGGCGTTGCGGCGGAAGCGCAGGGCGGTGGAGACCGACGCGTAGCCGAGGCCCAGCTGGAACGCGGCCAGCATCACCAGGGCGCCGGGGTCCCTGCCGTAGGCGATGTTGAAGTCCAGCGGGTGCGGCGCGTCGTCCAGTCCGCCGGCGAGGAACCCGCCGGTCATGGCCAGGGCGACGAGGACGTAGACGCAGAGCGGGAACGCCAGCACGTTCCGCTCGGAGTCGGGCTCGGCCACGGGCCGCCACACCAGCGACATGACGTGCGTGTGCGCGAAGAAGCCCAGGATGCAGAAGAAGACCAGCAGCTCGGCGAGGTTCGGCGCGCCCGTGAGCCCGGCGACGCCGCGGTAGACCACGGGCGTGGCGAACACGAACGCGCCCACCCCGACCGCGGAGCACACGGCGATCAGCCGCAGGGCGGGGGAACGTTCCCGCTGCCAGGCGACGAACTTCGCCAGGGTGGTGCACGAGGCTATCGCGGCGACGACGAGGTAGACGACGTTCGCAGTGTCTTCAGACACCGGTCCCCCTGTGGCGCAGGGCAGAGCTCGCCGATGTCGCCGAGTTGCCGCCGGTATTGGTGATCATGCTGACGATGAGCCGTCCCAGGGTCTCGGCCTCCCGCTCGGGCGGACTCTGGCCGTGGGAACGGGAGGGTTCGGCCCCGTCGAAGTACGTACGGGCCAGCATCATGCGGGCCACCTTCGGGTTGAGCGCGGGCGCCAGGCTGGCGAGCAGCTCGTCCTGGAGGTCGTGCCCCGCCGTCTGCGGATCGTGCCCGAGGAAGGCGTGCGCCAGTTCGTGGGCGATCACGAAGCTCTGCAGGATGCTCGGCGAGTCCTTGTCGACCACGACGATCAGTTCGCCCGGGCCCTGCAGGAGCCCTCCCGTGAGCGGGTACGTCAACGGCAGCTGGAGGATCCGGATCGGCATCCCGCAGTGCCCGGACACGGCCGAGACGACCTCGTCGATGGTCGGGTGCGCGGGCAGCCCCAGCCGGGAGCAGAAGGTGTTGCGCAACCTGCGCAGGGTACGGATCTCCCGGACCGTCTCCACGACGATCCCGACGGCTTTCCTGATTCCCGCCACGGCCGGCCTCTCCTCCCACAGGACCCGCGGCCCGACGCGCACTTCGTCCGGTCCACGGGTCTGCCGCATCGCTCGTGACCCGCCCCGCGTCCGCGGACCGCCCACTGTGACCCCACGGCAGCGTAAGGGAGCGGGCCCCGAATGACCGCCCGGGCTCCGGGCGGCGCGGCGCGCCCGGAGCCCGCCCGCGCCCGCGGGGCCGGCGGGTCAGGCCCCGGCGCGGGACGTGCCCGGGGGAAGGTTGCCGAGGTAGCGGCTGAGGACGGCCGGGGCGCCGACTTCCCTCAGCAGGGCGACGAGTTCCACCTGGCTCTTCGTCTCCCGCACCAGTTCGTCGTCTTCGGGGAGCACGAAGAACCGTGCTCCGGCCTCGATGCCGAAGTGCCGCGCCAGGGCCTCCAGGGGGCCGTCCGTGAAGAAGGACGGGTCCACCCCGAAGATCTTGCAGAGCAGCTTGGTGGACTCCAGGCTCGGCTTGCTCTTGTCGTCGAGCAGGTTGTAGAGCCAGGTCCGCGACTTGCCGCAGGCCCTCGCCAGGTCCGTGATCGTGTGCGGTTTGCCCTCGGCGGTCATCCGGGTCTTCAGCAGGTGTTCGAGCCGGGCGATGAACGGGTCGTCGTCCACGCCCTCCGTGACGGGCTCGCCCGCCCGCAGGCGCCGCAGGAGGGCGACCGGCACACCCGTGGCGAGGCTGACGGCCTCCAGCGACTGGGGCCCGCCGTTCCTCGGGAAGATGTGGGCGAACAGGAAGTCGAGACGCGCCGAGATCAGCGACGCCCGTTCGTCCCCCGTGCCGCTCATCGGTCTCTTTCCTGCTGGCTCGATCGGCTGCCGGCACCGGGCGCGCGGAGCGGCCGGGACGGCGAGTGCCACGATCATCGCCGCTTTCGCCTTGGCAGGGAAGGGCCTAAAGCCCTCCGCGCCGACGACGGCGCGCCGGCGGCCGGTTCCCGTGCCGAAGGTGGGACAAGCTCCACGGACCGCCCACGAGTTGAGGTATGTGCAAACTATTGTTGACAGCCGCAGGCTCGTGCAGCAGGATCTTGCCCATGCCGCCAAGGGGGCGGCCCACCGCACTCGCGGGGGGCCTTCCGTATGGCTGTATGCGCCGCCCAAAGGCAGCGATCTCCACGGGGGAGGGTCGCAACTTCGGTCCAGGACAGCATGATTGCGGCCCGGACCGACGCCCGCGGGCGGCGCACGGCATGCCCGGGGCGGATTACGCCCGGCGATCCGCGGCGGAGGCGAAACCCAGCCAGGTGTGCCGGTTGTTCCACCAGCACCAGCCGACCTTGGGCGCGTTGCGCCGCTCGCGGCCGTCCCGGCCGGTCCCGTTGCTGATCCAGATCGCCGGAGTACGCGCGTCCGCACTGCCGTTGGCCTTGATGAGGCGCGAACCGATCGTCATGAAGCAGTGGTTGCGGTCGAGTACGGCGGGCTGCTGGAGGATCCAGGCGACGCCCTCGGTGAGCAGGAGCGGGGTGCGCCCCTCCTCGGTGAGAGCGGGAAGCGCCTCTTCCGGGCTCCAGTTGGCCATGCGGTCGCCGCGGTCGAGGCCGTCGACCAGGTAGAGAGGGGCGTCGGGCAGCTCCACCCGGTGGGGTGCGAACCGGTCGACGTCGTGCATGTCGGCGACGACGAAGCCGGACTTCCCCTCCCGCCGGAGCAGCGGCGCGAGGGCGGAGGCGGGGGCCCGGTCCGGGTGGACGGCGAGCAGGGCCCCGTCGCCGCCGGAGCCCGCGAAGGCCCGCAGCTCGGCGGCGGAGATCCCGGCGATGGCGGGCACCCCGAGCTCGATCAGGCGCTCGGCCTGGACGGAGAGCGGCGGCAGCGCGGTCGCGGCGTCACCGGAAACGGTTGCGGGCAGGGGCACGGTTACTCCCTCGCGGTACGTGATCGACTCCGATTCACTGGTCAAACTTGACTACGACGTCCACGGTACGACGTTCGACGGTGATTGGTCAAACTTGATTAGAGAGATCGGGTCGGGCCGCCGCCGTCCGCCCGGCGGCCCTAAGCTAGTCAAACTTGTCTTGAAGGGAGACTCCCATGTCAGCGATCCGTCTGCTGGTCCTCGGCGCGGTCCGCCAGCACGGACGGGCGCACGGCTACCAGGTCCGCAACGACCTGGAGTTCTGGGGCGCCCACGAATGGTCCAACGCCAAACCGGGCTCGATCTACCACGCCCTCAAGCAGATGGCGAAGGAAGGCCTCCTGCTGGCCCACGAGGTCGCGCCGAGCACCGTGGGCGGCCCGCCCCGCGTCGAGTACGAGATGACCGACCGGGGCACCGGCGAGTACCTCACCCTGCTGCGGCAGGCGCTGACCTCCTACGACCAGAAGACGGACGTCCTCTCGGCCGGCATCGGATTCATCGTAGACCTGCCGCGGGAGGAGGCCGTCGCGCTCCTCAAGGAGCGCATCGAGCGGCTCCGCCAGTGGCGGGCCTCGGCCACGGAGTACTACACGCCCGAGGGCGGCCCCGGACAGCTCGGGCACATCGGCGAGATCATGAACATGTGGGTCCACTCGGCCGACAGCGAAGCGGCGTGGACCCGCGGCCTGATCGACCGGATCGAAGGCGGGGCGTACACCTTCGCGGGGGAGGGCGAGCCCTTCGTGGGCGTCCTGGCGGAAGACCAGCCCAACCCGTACGCCACCGGCCCCCACCCCGAGGACACCCTCTAGAGCCTCACGAACGCCGGCACGGCGGCGCCCCCCGGGTCACCTGTCCTCCACCGGTTCCCGCAACTCCACGGTGAAACCGGCGCGTTCGAGCACCTCGGCGCCGCGTCCGCTCGCCAGCGCGAGCACGAGCCGCTCCGACGCCACGTTCACGGGCACGGCCTCGGTCGTCTCCGCCACCGCGGCCAGTTCCGCCGGACCGCGGCCCTCCGGCAGGCCGATCCGCGCCGAGAACACGGGACGGCCCTCCACCGCGGCGGGCGCGAACACCGGGTGCGGCGCCGTCCGCATCCCCGCCTCCCGGGCGAACGCCCGCTCCTGCGCGTCCTCTCCGACGAACACGCAGCCGTCGGCCGGCACACCGCCGGCGCTCGCGACCGCCCGGTCGAAGATCCCGCGGCCGTCCTTCACGCCCCAGTGCACGAGACCGGCGTCCGTGAAGCGGCCGGGAAACGCCGCTTCCAGGGCCGCCGCCGCCCGCTCGGCAGCGCCGTCGCCCGGCCCGGGATTCGAGACGATGCCCATGCGCACGCCGGCGAGGGCGTCGAGGACGGCGACCACCCGGGGCCGGGGCCGCAGCGTCAGCGAGCCGTCGGGCTCGAACCGGGCGTCCGCCAGCGTGGCCCCGATGTCGAAGAAGAGCACGGACATGTGAAGCGCCTCCGAGGTGTGTGGGTTCCCACCCCGACCTCTGCCCGCGCCCCCGCCCGCCCACCGCGCGCACCGCCCCACTCCCACCCGATCGGCGCAACGAAACGTCCCTGACCGCCCGTAAGCCGGATCCCCGGAGAACACGGCGGCCGGCAGGGCATGGTGGACCCAGCGATCACAGCCGGAACGGAGAACCGATGAGCACTCTCACCGCCCCCCTCGCCTCCTGGTCGCCCTCGAGAGGCTGATGGGGCAACTGGGCCCGCCGGGGCGCGGGTTCCGGTGCGGAACGTCGCCAAGGTCGTGCCCTTCGTGGGCGTCCTCATCGGTGCCGGCATGAACTCCGCGGTCCTCGGGGGAGTGGCCGCCGACGCCCGGCGCTACTGCCAGCCCCGGTTCCTGTGAGACAAGTACGGGCTGCCTCTGCCGGCCGCGCTGGCGACGGGCGAGGACGAGGACCCCGCGGCGCGGGCCCCGTAGCGGGCGAGGACCCGGCCCGGCGCCCGGACCGGGCCCCCGCCGCCCGCCTGGCGGTGCGTCAGTCGACCTTGTGCCAGTGGGTGACCCGCACCGCTCCGTCCTCGGCGCCGATGTTCGCGTACATCGCGAGGTGTCCGGGAGCCAGGAAGGTGTCCTTCTTCTGCCGGAAGAACTCCTCGTCGTACCAGGCCACGTCGAAGACCACCTTGCCGCCGGCCTGGCCGTTGCGTTCCACCCAGGTCCGCTGCCAGTCGTACGGGCCGTCCGACTGCTCGGCGAGGCGCTCGTCGGAGGCCCGCAACGCCTGGACGCAGCGCTCCAGCGCCTCGTCGGAGGCGAGGTCGATCTCGCAGTGGGACTGGGCGACGACGGTGCGCCCGCCCCTGCGTCCGGGCGCCGAGTCGCCCAGGAGAACCAGTTCTCGGATCACGGGATTGCCGGGAAGTATCGTGCTGGACATGGGTTTCCCCCTCTGACGGGTGGCAGGGACCGCCTGGCACCCTCGGAGATCAGAGACACGACGTACTCGACCGTTACCGGTCGATTTTCGACGCTAGGGACGCCCGGACGACCCGTCAACGCGGGGGAGCGCAAACCGGCCACCGCCACGCGGGCCTACTCCCGCGCGGGACCCGCCCCCCGCTCCCGCGCCGGGGACCGCTCAGGCGCATCCGCTCCGGCGCGGTGGCGCAGGAGCACCGGACTGCCCGCCAGGGTCACGAGCAGCGTCCCCGCCCCCGCCAGCTCCAGGGCTCCGGCTCCGCCGAGCAGTGCCGTGGCCGGCCCGCCGAGCGCGGTCCCCACCAGGTTGGCCCCGTTCAGCGTCGCCCCCGAGGTGGCGAAGGCCCGGCCGCGTACCCCCTCGGGAACCCGGGCGTGGATGAGGTTGCGGATCGCCAGCCCCTGGAGGGAGTTGGCGACGCCGGTCAGGACGAACGAGACCAGCGCGAGGGCGAAGACCGGCACGGCGGCCCCGACGGCGAGCGAGGTCCCCATCAGCACCCCGGCCCCGACCAGCACCCGCGGCTGCCACTCCAAGGGGACCCGCGGGGCGATCAGCGTGGAGGCGGCGAGCATGCCGACGGTGTGCGCGCTGACCAGGAAGCCGTACCCGGTGCCCGAGACGCCCAGGTCGTCCCGGATGAAGAAGACCCGGGCCACGCTCAGCACGGCGGTGAACACGATCGCCGACGCCAGCGCGAGGATCGCGGTACGCAGCAACCGGTCCCCGCCCAGGACCCGCACCCCCTCCCGGACCTGCGCGGGCCAGCTCCCGCCCGCGCCCGCCGCGGGCTGGCGCCGGACCCCCAGGCAGGACAGCACCACGGCCATGACGGCGAAGGTGGCCGTGTTCGCCAGCAGGACGACCCGTACGTCGAACACGGCGATCAGCACACCGGCCAGCGCCGGCCCGGCCACGTTGCCCGCCGACCGGAACGCGTCGAGCCGGGCGTAGCCGCGGGCGGTGTCCTCGGCCCCGACGATCTCCGGGACCAGCAGCAGCAGCGCCGGCGACGCCAGGGCCAGCCCCGCCCCGAGCAGCACCAGCAGGACGAGCGTGCCGGTCAGCCCTGTCACGAACACCAGCCCCGCGCTGACCAGACCCTGCAACGCCGTCACCACGACGACCAGCCGGGCGCTCTCGACCCGGTCGACCAGCGGGGCGGCCAGCGGCCCGACCACGACCAGCGGCAGCACCCCGGCGACCACCAGCGCCGAGACGGCCACGCCCGAGTGCCCCTGGTCGTGCAGCCGCAAGGTCAGGGAGAGGATCGCCATCTGGTCCCCCATGGAGGACATGCCGTACGCCGCCGCCACCACCGTCAGGACAACACCACGTTTTCCGAGCACCCGCAGATGCTGCCAGCCCCGCCCCGCCCCCGGTACCCGCGGGCACCGGATCCGGCCAGTGCGCGCCCCCGCGCCGTACCGGTGACGGGGCACGGCCGATGGGAGCAGTGGGCCGGGTCGCTCAGCGGTGCGACGGGTGCGCGGTCGGCACAGTGGGACCGTGAACAGATCCCATGGGCCGCGCGCGGCCAGAGTCCTCGGTCCCGCCGTGACCGCCCTCTCCCTCGTCGTGCTCGCCGCCGGTCCCGCGGCGGCGGCGCCGTCCCTCGCGCAGCGCGCGGGGTCCGAGGTCCAGTGGACCGCGCTGCCCGCGACCGCCAACGAGGTCATCGTCGACGTGAACTCCGGCGAGATCTCCCTCTTCGACGCGGCCGGCGTCGTCCCCGGGTCCGGCTGCCACAGCATCGCGACCAGCCAGGTCAACTGCGGTCCGGTCGGCACCACTTCGCGGCTGCGGATGGCGGCCGGGGACGGCAACGACACGGTGGGGCTCGGGTTCTTCGTCCCGCTGCCGGTCGCGGCGGTCATCGACGGCGGGACCGGCCAGGACCGCCTGCGCGGCGGCAGCCGGGGTGACCAGCTGTCCGACCCCGACGGCTGGCCCGTCCCGCAGGCGCAGAACAGCTTCGTCGGAGGCGGCGGCAACGACACGATCATCAGCCGCAACCGGGGCTACGACCGGATCGACTGCGGAGACGGGTTCGACACGGTGATCGCGGACCCGGCCGCCCGCGACGTGGTCGTGAACTGCGAGAACGTGATCCGCCTCTGACCGCCTCCCCCGCGCGTCCGCTCGATCCCCCTTCGAGGAGTTCTCGCTCCCGCGCTGACAGCGTCAGCGCCACGGGCTCCACCGGGGACGAAAGGACACGAGGAATGACCAAGTCAAGGCGCAGGTTCGGCATTGGCGCCGTGGTGGCCGCGGTCGTGGCCACCACGATCACCTTCACGGGACCGGGCGCCAGCGCGCAGGACACCGCGCGCCGCGGCTGGGACCACTTCACCTTCGGCGTGCCGTGGGAGGAGTCCTACGGCTACTCGCAGGGCATCAGGGCCGGGGACGAGATCTACATCTCGGGGCAGGTGTCGCACGACGCGGCGGGCAACTTCGTGGGCGCCGGCGACTTCGAGAAGCAGGTGCGCACGTCGTTCGACAACCTGGACAAGGTCCTCGCGCACTACAAGGTGCCGCGCAGCCAGATCATCAGCATCAAGATCTTCACCAAGGACCTGCGCCAGAACTTCGACACGGCCGCCCGGCTGCACAAGGAGTACGTCGGCAAGCACCGCACGACCGACACCATCGTCGGCGTCTCCGAGCTGTCGGTCCCCGAGCAGCTCGTGGAGATCGAGGCCATCGTCAAGGTCTCGCCCCGCTCCTGACCCGACGGGCCGCGCGGTGAGCACCGCGCGGCCCGCCCGTCACCACTGACGCTTCACGGCGGCCTTCGTACCGGTCACCAGGCTCGCCGGCGCGACGTCGTCGGCCACGACCGCGCCGGCGGCGATCACGGCGTCCCGCCCGATGCTGACGCCGGGCAGGATCGTGGCACCGGCGCCGATCCACACGTTCTCCGCGACGTCGATGGGCGCGCCGGTGAGGTACAGCCGCCGCTCCTCGGGGTCGACCGGGTGCCCGCTGGTGATGAAGGTGACCTTCGGGCCGACCATCACCCGCTCGCCGAGCCGGATGCCGGCGTAGTCCAGGAACGTGCAGTTCTGGTTGATGAACACGCGCTCGGCGAGTTCGAGGCGCAGGCCGTGGTCCGTGTAGAAGGGCGGATAGATCGTGACCCTCGGCGGCAGCGGCTTGCCGAGGATCTGTTCGAACAGCTCGGCCTTGGCCTCCTCGTCCTCGAAGGGCAGGACGTTCAGGCGGGAGGTGAGCCGGGTGACCTCCAGCACCCTCTCGGCCATGGCCTGGAACTGGGGACTGTGGATGCGCATGAGCCGGTCGCTGGACATGCCGGGATTCTCCCGCCCGTCCGCCTGACCGGACAAGACGGGAGCCGACCGGCCCGGGTCAGAAGAGGTGGCGGACGAAGACGTCCGACGTGCCGTTGGTGTCGCCGGGCACGATGTCGTCGGCCGCGGACTGGAAGACCACGTCGCGCCCTCCCGTGCTGACCGCGTCGATCCCCGCCGTGGCGGGCCGGTCCGAGACGACCTGGTCGGTACCGGTCTCCAGGTCGCGCAGCACCAGCGACGGTCCGCCCGTGGCGTTCGGGGCGTACAGCAGGTGCCGGCCGGTCGGATCGACGGCCAGGCCCTTCACGTCCGTGACCGTGCGGGTCGTGCCCGAACGCAGGTCGTGGACGTAGGTGTGGGAGCCCGAGAGGTAGACGGCCGTGCCGCCGTCGTCGCTGAGCTGGACGAGCGAAGCCGCCGTGGCCGGGCCCTCGACCGGGCCGGTGCTGGTGCCGGTGGTCCGGTCCCAGACGAAGACGTCCTTCGCCGCGCCGTCCTGGTAGGCGACGTAGCGCCCGTCGCCGCTGATGGAGGGCCGGGCCGGGTAGGTGTGCTCGAAGGAGGCGACGGTCACCACGGCGCCGGTGTTCCAGTCGTGGACCTCGACGCGCTGGCGGTTGGTGGGGGCCGGCTTCCTCATGAGGAGGGCGAGGGCCGTGTACCGGCCGTCCCCGTTCAGCGACGGCTGGTCGCAGCTGTAGGCCGAGCAGTTGGCGGACGCCGTCCCGCCGCTGCTCACCTGGTACTGGCGGATGCGTACGTCGTTGATCCACTGGAGCGAGTAGCCGACGTACGCCCCGTTGCCGCTGATCGCCGGGGGCTGGAGCGGGGTGTACGTCCCCATCCGCTTGGTCAGCGCCGTCTGCTGGTCGCGGACGAACACGGCCTCGTTGCCCGCCGGGCTGTCGGGCGTGAGGTTGCGCGCCGAGGAGGAGAAGACGACGCGGCGGCCGTCGGGGGTGATCGAGGCGGCGCCGGAACCGCCGTCGCCCTGGGTGCCGTCGGGCGCGACGCTGATCCTCTCGACGCCCACGGTGGCCGGACCCGCCGCCCCCGCGGGTCCGGCCCAGGCGGCTCCGGGCAAGGCGGCCGTGACAGCGCAGACCGCGACGGCCGCGCCCAGGGCGGCCCGTGCGCGTCTGGCGGTGACCCCGTGCGTGGTTCCCCTCATGTTCCCCCCAGTCAGGACGAAGTCCCGCCTCAGGCTCCCTGCCGGAGGCCAGAGCATGCAATCGCGGCGGTGCTGTGGGGTCAATGAGGCACATGCCCGAGAGACGTGGTTTCGGCCATGACGGAGCGCGAACGCCCCGCGGGGCCGGCTGACCGGCCTCGCGGGGCGTTCCCGCACGGACCCGCCGTTACCGGCTGAGGGTCCCGAGCGCCGCCGCGTCGTACGGCTTCAGCTCGTCGAACCGGTTGCCGAGGACCTTCGCCGCCCACTGCGGGTCCTGGAGCAGCGCCCGGCCGACGGCCACCATGTCGAACTCGTCGCGCTCCATGCGGTCCAGGAGGTTGTCGATGTCGCCGAGCGCCGCGCCCTCGCCGGCGAAGGAGCGGATGAAGTCCCCGTCGAGGCCCACCGAGCCGACGGTGATGGCCGGCCGGCCGGTGAGCTTCTTGGTCCAGCCCGCGAGGTTCAGGTCCGAACCCTCGAACTCCGGGAGCCAGTAGCGCCGGGTGGAGGCGTGGAAGACGTCGACGCCCGCCGCCGCCAGCGGGGCCAGGATGGCCTCCAGCTCGGCCGGGGTCTGCGCGAGCCGGCCGTCGTAGGCCTCCTGCTTCCACTGCGAGTAGCGGAAGATCACCGGGAACTCGGCCGAGACGCGCTCGCGGACCGCCGCGACGACCTCCGCGGCGAACTTCGTACGGGCCACCGCGTCACCGCCGTACGCGTCGGTACGGCGGTTGGTGCGCTCCCACAGGAACTGGTCGAGCAGGTAGCCGTGGGCGCCGTGCAGTTCGACGCCGTCGAAGCCGATCCGCTCGGCGTCCGCGGCGGCGTCGGCGAACGCGCCGATGACGTCGTCGAGGTCGGCGCGGGTCATGGCCCTGCCGGTCCCCTCGGTGCCGTCGACGCGGATGCCGGAGGGGCCGACGGCGGGCGCGTCGGGGTACGGCGCCTCGCCCTGGTTGCGCACCATGCCGATGTGCCACAGCTGCGGCACGATCGTGCCGCCCGCCTCGTGCACGGCCGCGGCCACCTTCGCCCAGCCCGCCAGCTGCTCCTCGCCGTGGAACCGCGGCACCCGGTCGCTCTGCCCGGCGGACTCGTGGCCCACGTAGGTGCCCTCGGTGACGATCAGGCCCACGCCCGCGGCGGCGCGGCTCGCGTAGTACGCCCGCACGTCCTCGCCGGGCACGCCGCCGGGGGAGAACATCCGCGTCATCGGAGCCATCGCGATGCGGTTGGGGACGGTGAGGCCGTTGAGCGCGACGGGCCGGGAGAGGATCTCGGCCGCGCGGGAGGCGGTCGACGTGGTGACGGTCATGCGGGTCCTCCGGGTGGTGGCTGTGGCTCGTCGGACGACAACGAGAAGTGCATAGTACACACGCTATGTATCATGCATATTGCAGCGCTGTCGGCCCGCCGGTCCCGGCCGGCCCGCCCGCCCCGGCCCGGCGGTCCGCACGCGTCGGCGATAATGGAGCGCCGGAAGGAGCGGGAGGCGCAGTGCTGGAGAAACTGGAGCGGGAGCTGATGCTGCTCTCGCGGCACCAGGTGCTGGGCCGGCACGAGCGCGACCACGAGCGCCTGGAGCGGTCGGCGTACCTGCTCCTGAGCCGCATCGACACCCAGGGCCCCATGTCGATCGGCCAGCTGGCGGAGGCCTTCGGGCTCGACACCTCGACCGTGAACCGCCAGACCGCCGCACTGCTGCGCTGCGGGCTCGCCGAACGCGTCGCCGATCCGGACGGCGGCATGGCCCGCAAGCTGCGCATCACCGACGAGGGCGGGCGCCGGCTCAGCGGGCACCGCGAGGTCAACCGCTCCTGCCTGGCCCGGATCGTCGCCGGCTGGTCGCCGGAGGAGGTGCGGGAGCTGGAGGACGTCCTGGTCCGGCTCAACCGCAGCGCGGAGGCCCTCGAAGGGCGCTACTGGCCGCGCACGGAGGAGGACGCCGCCGGCGCCGCCTGCCGGCCGCCGGCCCCGGGGGAACCCGCGCCGCCCACCGCGTGACACCTCACGGGTGCAGGCCGTCCTCGTGCACCCGCCGGGCCAGCTCGATCTTCGTACGGGCGGGCCGTCCGGCCTGCCGGTACTTCTCCTTGACCTGGTCCAGGTAGTACTTCGCGGTGTGGTAGCTGATGCCCGCACGGCGCGCGGCGGCCTTCAGCGTCAGCCCGGAGGCGTAGTCGCGCAGCACCTGCCGTTCCCGCGGCGCCAGGTGCGGCCGGGCCGGACCGGTGTCGTTCGCCCAGGCGAAGGCGAGTTCGGGCGAGTGCGCCGTGCCGCCCGCGGCCACCGCCTCGACGGCCTCGACGAGGGTGTCCAGCGCGTGGTCCTTGGTCAGGTAGCCGTCCGCCCCGGCCGTAACGGCCGCCACGATCCGGGCGCGGTCGGTCACCGTACTGATCAGCAGGACCTTGCTCCCGGCCGCCCGCACCCGCCGTACGTTGGCCTCCGGATCGGAGCCGTCGCGCAGGACCAGGTCCAGCAGGACGACCTCGGCCGCCGCCCCCGGCCGCGCCAGCAGCTCACCGACCGTCGCCGCGGTGCCGACCAGCCGCAGCCGCTGCTGGCGGCCGAGCCAGGAGACCAGCCCGTCGAGGAGCATGCGGTCGTCGTCGACCACGGCGATGTCGATCACGCGGGCCACCGCAGCTCGACGACGGTCCCCTCACCGGGGTGACTGTCCACGACCGCCGCCCCGCCCACGGCGGCCAGCCTGCCGCGGACCGACCTGCGCAGCCCGGTCCCACGCCCGCCGGACCCGCGGACGTCGAAACCGGCCCCGCGGTCGGCCACGGTCACCTCTACCCCGCCCCCGGCCCCTCCGACGGCGGTGACGTAGGCGGTGTCGGTGCCCGCGTGCCGGCTCACGTTGTTCAGGGCCTCGGACACGGCGGCGGCGAGGGCCTCGCAGACCTCCCGCGGCAGCTCCGGCACGGCGTGGAACTGCGCCTTCAGGGTCAGCCCCAGGCCCTCCGCCCGGTGGACGGCCTCCTCCAGTGCGGCCCGCGCGTCCGCCGCCGCGCCCGGAGGCGGGCCGTACGGCCGGTCGTGCCCCTCCTCCTCGGACTCGACGAGCCGCCGCAGGTACGCGGCCTCGCGCGCGCAGCGTTCGCGGACCGCCGGGGCGTTGGCGTCCACGCGGCCCGCCCCGATCGTGGTGAGGGTGGCGAGCACGGTGTCGTGCAGGGCCGCGTGGTGCGCCGTACGCTCGGCCTGGCGCGCGCGGGCGGCCTCCAGGGCGACCGCCCGGTCGTGCGCGGCGTCCAGCAGGAGCCCCTGGCGCCGTGTGTACCACCAGCCTCCGCCGGCCAGGGCGACACAGCTGGCGATCGCGCTGAAATGATCGAGGAGACCCGCCGGGTCCGGGTCCGGCACCACCGCGTGCACGGCGGGCGAGGTGGCCAGCAGCAGCGCCACCGCGAGGGCGGCCCCCCGCCACCGGAACGCGACCACCGCGGTGGCGGCGGCCGACAGGCTCTGCACCATCAGCCAGCCGTGCGGTGCCACGGCGTCCCCCTCGCCGATCACGGCGACGGCGACCCACGGCAGAACGCACCCGGTCACCAGCACATCGGTCCACACGCCCGCACCGGAGAACCAGCCGCGCACGAGGGCGGGCACGTAGAGGACCACCGAGACGGCGCAGACGCAGGCCAGCAGGGCGACGCTCCGGACGTCCACCCGGTCCGCGAGCACGACGCCCGCCGCGGCTATCAGGTGCGCCAGCCGGAACAGCGCCGTGGCCTTCACCGCGAACCCCCGCGCACGCCGAAGCCCCACCCCTCGCCCCCCATGCCACGAAACCCCACCGGTACCCGCCCATATGGGGCGGGTGTCGTGGCTTCAGTGGATCTCGCCCGGTTTCCCGCCGTCAAGACGGTCCTCGGACACGCTGGGCCGGACGCGTTCCCGGCCCCCGGCGTCCCGTCAGCCCTTGAGCCGGCGGTTGACCTCCTCACTGATGCGGCGGTTCAGCTCGGCCAGCTGCCCGGGCGTGTAGGCGGTGAGGTCGCCGAGGTCCGGCGGCTCGGCCCGGGGCTTGCCCTTCGCCTGTTCCTCGCGCCGTTTGAGCTCCTGTTCCTCCGGTGAGCCGGGGGCCGCGAACGCGCACTTGATCAGTGTCCCGTCGGCGGCCTTCAGGCAGGTAGCCTCGCGGCCCGCGACCTGGCCCCGGCCCTCCACGCGGTAGCGGATGTCCTGTTCGCTGCCGATGGTGGCGGTCCAGGTGGTGCCGCCCGTGGGGACCACCTCGAACACCCGGTCGTCGTTGTAGCAGCAGACGTCCCGGTACTCGGCCTTGATCAGCGCGATGATCGCCTTCGGCGAGGACCAGGTCGGATCGAGCCGGTGGACGGTCAGCGGCGCCAGCCCGCCGCCCTCGTGGCGGGCCGGCACCGTCGCGACGGCGACGACCGAGCTGGCCTCGCCCTGCGGCGTCAGCGGAGTGACGTAGACGCTGCGCCCGCTCGCATCGCCGTAGCGCAGGGTGAACTCCGAGTCGTTCCCCTCGTTCGCGCCGTCCTCCGAGGCGTCCCAGCCGCTGCGTTCGAACCACCAGTCCGTGAAGCCGCCGACGGCGGCCACCGCCTCGCGCTGACGGGCGGCGAGGCTGAGCGGATAGGAGGGCCCCGGCACGGCGTCCGTCTCCGTGGTGATGGTGACCTTGCCCGTCCGGCCGTCGTAGAGCGCCACTCCCGCCGGGCGTTCCGTCACGACCAGGAACCCGGTCTGCCGCTTCAGGGGTACGACCACGACGGGCGTATCGCCCGAGCAGGTCACGTACGCGTCGCCGGCCTCGAAGCGGACCCAGCGCTTCTGCTCGGAGATCTTCCGGCCCAGGTTGTGGCCGAACCAGCCGCTGACGCGGGCGTCCGCCACGTCGACGTCGAACGAACAGCGCTGCTGCGCCCGGCCGGTGCCCCCGAGCGGCACCTCCTGCACGAGGCCGACCTCGTACCCCGACAGCCAGCCGCTGCGCTCGACGAGGGTGGAGAAACGGTCCGAGTCGGGCAGGTACGTGATGTCGGAGATCTCACCGGTGACATCGCCCAGGTGCGGAGCCGCCTGCGCCTTCCCGACGAGGTAGGGCGCACGGGGGGCCAGCGCGGGCACCGGCTCGGTCACCACCCGCGTGGCCTCCATGTAGCCGCGGTCCTGGAGGTACGCGCCGTAGACCAGCCACCAGACGGCGAGTGCGAGACCGACGAGGACGCCCAGGCAGCCGAGCACCCCCGCCGCCTCGCCGGAACCGCCGCCTTCCCTGCCGCGCGCCCGGCGCAGCAGCCACCGCCCGGTTCCCGCCAGCGCGATGAGTCCCGACGCCAGCAGCGGCAGGGCCAGCCAGGCGAAGAGCTTGCGCAGCTCCCACACCAGGACGGTGGAGTAATAAGGGGCGTACCACGGTGCGCACGCCACCAGCAGCACGACACCCGCAGGCACACCCATACGCAGAGCCCGACCCATCAGCGCCTCCCCATCGCGTGGTTCAGCACCAGTGTGGAGTGCCGGGCGGAACCTGTCATGGCCGAATCCGCATTCTCCGGCAGACCCCCGCCGCGAAGGCGTCGCGCCAACTCCGTTGAAACAGTGGGAACTTGCCTCACCCGTCAGTAACATCCCACCGGCCAGTAGCACGCCGTCCGTGAAGCCGCCCCCGAAAGGGTCTCCCGCATGCGCCGGACCTCCCGCTTCGCCCCCGTCGTCCTCGCCGTGGCAGCCCTCCTGCTCGGCGTCGTCCCCGCGCAGGCCCAGGCCCGCCCGGACCGCGTCACCGACCGCGTCACGGTCGGGGACCGCACCTTCATCGCCGACGGCCGGGGCCGCGCACTGCAGTGGCGCGGCTTCAACCTCGCCGACAAGAGCGGCCGGGGCGCCGACGCGTTCGCGGACATCCACGAGAGCGACCTGCGGGACATGTCCGCCCGCGGCTTCAACCTCGCGCGCCTGGCGTTCTTCTGGGACGACCTCGAACCCACCCCCGGGCACTACGACCGCGGTTACCTCGCCAAGATGCGCCGCATCCTCGACTGGGCCGACCGCTACCGGGTCAAGGTCGTACTCGACGCCCACCAGGACGTGTACGGGCCGCACTTCGGCGCCCGCGGCGTCCCCGACTGGGCCACCCGCGACGACGGACTGCCGTTCACGCCGATACCCGACGACTGGTTCTCCCAGTACTTCGAGCCGTCCGTGCAGGCCGCCTTCGACCACCTGTACAAGGACGCCGACCTCCGCACCGCGCACGCCCGCATGTGGATGACGGTCGCCTCCGCCCTGGGCCGGCACCCGGCGCTGCTGGGCTACGACCTGATGAACGAGCCCTTCGCGAAGTTCCTCGAAGGCGAGGACCTCCCGGCCGCCGCGGCCCGCTTCGAGGCCGGCGAGCTCACCGAGATGTGGAACCGCCTCGCCCGGGCGGTCCGCCTGGTCGACCGCACGTCGTGGGTCTTCGTCGAACCCACCGTCATCGTCGGCCTCGGCGTCCCCACCCGGCTGGGGGCCATCGACGACCCGCACGCCGGGTACGCGCCGCACTTCTACGAGACCGGGATGGAAACCGGCGCCGACTACGACCCCGATGGCACCTTCGTCCCCGCCTACGAGGCCGCCATCAGCGACTACCCGACCCGCAACCGCATGCCGGTGATCGTGGGGGAGTGGGGCGGGAACCCCTACGTACCGCACGCGAGCCGGTTCGTCACCGACATGACGGCCGCCATGGACCGCTTCTCCAGCGGCTGGACCTGGTGGCAGTGGTGCCGGGGAGGCGGCTACTGCTTCCTCGACCGGACGGGCGCCGTGAAGCCCGGCGCCCGGCTCCTGGTCCAGCCCTACGCGCGGGCCGTCGCGGGAGACCCGCTCCGCTTCGCGTACGACCCCGCCACGCGTACCTACACCCTGGCCTTCCGCACCCGCGGCGACGCCGGGGGACCCACCGAGATCACCGTTCCCGACGACGCCTACCCGGACGGTTACCGCGTCACGGTCCGCGGAGGGAACGCCCGGTGGGACGGACACGGCCAGAGCGTGACGGTGACCACGCGCGGCAGGGCCGGAACCACGTACGAGGTGACGGTCGGCCCGAAGTAGGGCGCAGCGCCAGTTTATTGAACGTGTTCAGTCGGTGTGTCATGATGCGGTTCCCAGGAAAGGACGGCCGCCATGACGAGCTCGCTCCTGCGGCCCCGCGGCCGCATCCGCACGGCCCCCGCCGCGACCGGAACCCCGGTACCCGTCGAGGGCGCCACGGAGCCGACGCGCATCCTCGACTGGCGCGACCCCCGCGTCACCGCCCTCACCCGGAGCCTCGAACTGCCCGCGGGCGAGGACGCCGACCCGGTGGCCTCCCTGCGCCGGGCGCACCGCTGGATCGCCACCTCCATACGCCCGGTCTACTCCGTCCAGGACGAGCGGCCCGTGTCCCAGGTGCTGCGCCGGGGACGCGGCTCGTGCAGCCAGCGGCTGGCGGTGCTGGAGGCCGTGGCCCGGGCGACGGGGACGGCCACCCGGGTGCGCGGCCTGGTCGTCGACGGGGCCTTCTGGTACCCGCGCTTCCCCCGGCTGCGCGCCCTCGTCCCCGACCAGGTCGTCCTGGCCTGGCCGGAGTTCAGACTGCCGGAGCCCGCCGCGGAACCGGGGGCCGCGCGTTGGCTGACGGTCTCGGAGCTCTTCGGCGCCTTGGACGAACGCGGCGCCGCCCCGGGAGGCGGCTTCACCAACGCCGGCTCCGAGACCCTCTTCGAGGCGGTCGCCCGTACGGCCGTCGACTGGGACGGCGCCGCGCCGCTCTGCCCGACCGGCGCGGCCCCCTGCGACCTGTCGGCGTACGTCCTGACGGACCTCGGCCACTTCGACTCGCGCGACGCCCTCTTCGCCCGCCACGGCCAGACCCTCTGCCCCCTGGCCCGCACTGTGGCGGAACCGGTCCTGGGCCGCCACGCGGCCGGAGCCTAGGCCGGCCCCCCGGCACGGGCCCCGGCTCGACGGGCGCACGCCGCCGGGGTCAGGCGTCCGCCTGCCCGTCCGCGCCGGGGCGCCGGCCTCCGTACGACGCGGCCAGCGCGTCCGCGACGGCGGCCGCGTCCGCGTCGGCCACGTCCGCGGGGTACTCGGGCAACAGGTCGTCCCAGACGGGCAGCCACGAACCGTAGAGCTGCGACTGTCCCTCGGGGCGGGCGAAGAACCACACGTGGAGGTGCGCGGCCCCGTCCCCGATGCGGTACACGTGGGCCCGGGAGACGTGCGGCAGCGCCTGGACGTGCCGGACGATGTGCGTGGTGAGCACACCCAGTTCGGCGGCGAGCTCGTCCGGCAGATCGGCCATGTCGTAGTGGTCGCGCGGGTACAGCATCAGCACCAGCGGCACGCCGGGGCCGGGTATCCGGGCGAGCCGCCAGCGGTCGTCGAGCCAGATGCCCTCGTCGCGGGAGCGGCACTCGTCGCAGTCCGCGGGATCCTCGCCGTGCCGCGGCGGCTCGGGCAGGACGGGCGGCCGGAGCGCCGAGACGCGCAGGCCCTCCGCCTCGAAGGGGCTGACCTCCCATCCGGTCATCCTGGCGAGCGGGAGCCGGAGCTGCTCATCCGCGGCCGCACGTGCGTGGTCGTAGAACTCATCGGGTCGCAAAGCCATGATCACCACACTAGTCACGGACTCCTTGGCGGCTCCACCCCCATGACGTGTGCGCCGTGACGCCGGAAATGGATCACCGGACCGTGTGGTTGTCCGTCACGTGCCCCAAGACCTCCAGCAGACCGAGCAGATCCACGCCCTCCTGGCCAACCGTTTCAGCCCCCGCCGGTTCGACCCGTCCGCCACCGTCGACGACCCCGCCCTCCACCTGCTCCTCGAAGCCGCGCGGTGGACGCCCTCGGCGGGGAACTCGCAGCCGTGGGGCTTCCTCCCGGTCAGGCCGGGCGAACCGGACCACGCACGGATACTGCCCCACCTCGCGCCCAGTTCCCGCCGCTGGGCGAAGGACGCCGGGCTGCTCGTGGTCGCGCTGACCCGCCGGTACGTCGACGACACCGACCTGGTCTACTCCGAGTTCGCCGACTACGACCTCGGGCAGGCGGTGGCCCACCTCGGTGTCCAGGCCCAGGCGATGGGCCTGTCCACCCACCAGTTCCGGGCCTTCGACCTCGAAGCCCTGACCGAGGAGCTGCGCCCCCGACCCGGGTGGGTGATCGTGTCCATGATCGCGGTCGGGCGGGCGGCCGACGAGCCCCCCGCGGTCCGCGAACGCCGCAGCACGGCCGACCTGTGCTCCGCGCCCTGGTCGACGCCGGGGGCGTAGCCGCCCGCCGGCTCCCGCCTCGCGGGGCCCCTGGGCGTCGCCCATGCTGGTGGTAGGCGCCGTCGGCGTGAGATGTCCTTGTCCTTCCAGGAGGCCGGAACCGGCGCCTGAGAGGAGCAGAGCCATGCGTGCGCGAAAGCTGGGCCTCGCTCTGGCCGCGGCGATCCTTGCGGGTACGGGTATCGGCGCCACGGGTGCGGTCAACGCCCATGCCGCCACCGCCCCGACCATCACCAGGGACGAATGCACCGCCGCCGGCGGGCAGGTCAGCACGATCCCCTACGGCGGCACCGTCTGCACGCTGCCCGACGGGACCCGGGAGACGGTCACCTGACGGACCGGCGCCACGGCCGGCTCCGAGCCCGTGTCACCGGGCGTCGGGGCCGGCCGTGGCGCCGGCGTCGCGGGGCGGCCGCCGCCCCCGCTACCGCGGTTCCTGCGCGGCGAGCCGGCACGCGCCGCCGGCCGCACCACCCGGCACTCCCGCCTGGGCCAGCCCGTCCACACACCCCGTCAGGTCGCCCGACACCCCGCGGGTACAGGCCGCCGTGACGGCCTCGGTGGCACTGGCACCCGCCTGGACCGCCGTGTTCACGCAGGCGGGGATGTCCGCGCGCGCGGCCGGGGCGCCGAGCGCCACACCGCCCAGCGACACGGCGAGTCCGGCGAGGACACCGGCGAATTGGGTCGACGTACGCATGGCAGACACCTGCTCTCCGAGTGACCGCGCCACCGCGACCGGACGGCGAACAGCGCGACGGCGTACCGGCCGGCCGGGCCGCCGGGGGCGGTGACCGCCGCCGTCGGTGACGACACGAGCGCCCCGCAGGGGGGCGGGGCGACGCCCCCGCTGCTTCCACCGTACGACCGGCCCGCCCCTGCCACGACCGGGCCACACCGGATCGCCCGGGGCCGCCTGCGCCCGGGCCCGGACCCGCCTGCGCCTCGCCCCGGACCCGCCTGCGCCTCGCCCCGGACCTGCCCGGGCCCGCGCCCGGAGCCGCCCGCCCCCCCGCCCGGGCCCCCGTGAGAAATCCGCCGCCCAGCCGTCCGGCCCATCAAGCGCCCCCGCCACCACGCCGAAAAGGATCGGGCGGAGTCGAATCCGTGCCCCACGCCACCCAGACGAGGGCGGTCCCGCCCCGGCCGCCCAGGCCCGGAGGAGACCCCCATGCGCGCGTCAGTGCCCCTGACCGCTGTCGCCACCGCCGCACTCCTGCTCGCCACGCTCACCGCCGCCGCCGCCGCCCCGACGGCCGCCGCGGCGGACCGGGACCCGGGCCCAGGCGGCTCGCCCCTGGTCAAGGTGTCCCACGGCGACCCGTACGCGGACTGCACCATCGGCGCGATCTCCCCCGACAGCGTGGTCTACCCGGGCAGCGAGGTGGAGCCGTACCTGGCCGTCGATCCGCGCGACCCGAAGCGCGTGGTCACCGTGTACCAGCAGGACCGCTGGAACGACGGCGGAGCCCGTGGACTGGTCGCCTCCTGGACCACGGACGGCCGCACCTTCCACCGGAGCACCCTCCCCTTCAGCCTGTGCGCCCCCGGCGGCGCGGACTTCGAACGGGCCACCGACCCCTGGGTCAGCACCGGACCGGACGGCACCGTCTACGCAAGCGGCGAAGGCGTGGACTTCGTCAAGAGCACGCGCACCGGCCTCCTGGCCGCCACCTCCCACGACGGCGGCCGCACCTGGCAGAACCCGACCACCACGCACGTCGACGCGCAGCCCTTCTTCAACGACAAGCCCTCGCTCACCGCCGACCCGGTCCGCGCGGGCACCGCCTACCAGGTCTGGAACCGCCTCGACAACGCCCCGCCCGGCCCGGGCTCCCTCGACGGCCCCGGCTACCTCTCCCTCACCCGCGACGGCGGCCGCACCTGGAGCCGGGCCCGGAAGTTCGTCGACACGGCCGCTGTGCCCAACACGCAGACCATCGGCCACCTGATCGTCGTCGACCGGCGCACCGACACCCTGTACGACTTCTTCGACCGGATCACCTACTCCGGCGACCTGAGCACCGTCGTCGAAGCCCGCTACCAGGTGGTCACCTCGACCGACGCCGGAGAGACCTGGAGCGCCCCCGTCACCGTGGCCCGGGACACCTCCGTACCGGAGGTCGACCCGAACGACCCCGCCAAGCCGCTGCGCGCCGCGTCCACGCTGCCCAGCCCGGCCGTCGACCCCGGGACGGGCACGCTGTACATGGCGTACGAGGGCGCGGACTTCACCGCCGGCCGGTTCAACTCGATCCAGCTGGTGCGCTCCACCGACGGCGGACGCACCTGGGGGGCGCCCGAGCTGATCAGCCCCGGCAACGTCCCGGCCTTCTCCCCGTCCATCGCGGTCGACGAGCGGGGCACCGTCGCGCTCACCTACTACGACCTGCGCTTCCTCGAGCCGGGCGACACCACGACCCTGCCCACGGCGTACCAGCTGGCCACACTGCCCCACGGAGACGCACGGCGCCGGACCGAACGGCGCATCTCGCGCGTCTTCGACTGGCTGGACGCGCCGTTCGCCGGGGGCTACTTCCTCGGCGACTACCAGGGCCTCGTGGCGGACGGCAAGGGGGTACGGGCGGTACTCACCCTCACCGGCCCCGACGCGCCCCGGAACCGCACGGACGTCTACACCGCCACCTTCCGGACCGGCTGACCGCGGCGGCCACCGTGCGCGCGGGTCCGCCTCACCGGGAGCTCCGCCGCGGAGCGGGCGCGACGAGCGCGGAGGCGAGTTCGCACCACTGAGCCTCCGGCAGCCTGGCCGGGTCGGCGGTCAGCACCTGGAGGCAGACGTGGTCGGCTCCCGCGCCGAGGTGCTCCCGTACGCGACGGCGTATCGCCTCCGCGTCCCCGTACGCGACGATCGCGTCCACCAGCCGGCGACTCGGCGCACGGCGATCGGGCCGGTCAGGCCGAGGGCGCCGAGGGCGCCGAGGAGACCCGGCAGTCCGAACCGCTGCTGGACCTGGTGCTGGACGCCGTGCACGGCGCCCCGCGCAGGCCTCCCGGCTGAGGGGGCCGGCTACTCGCCGCCGCGCGGCCGCGGATGATCCAGGCGGGAGAGCCAGTTGGTGAGCAGGGTTTCGAGTGACGCCGCCTCGGCGGGCGTCAGCAGGTCCAGCAGGTGGCGTTCGTTGCGCATGTGGTCGGCGAACGCCTGGTCGATCAGTTCCCGTCCGGGGCCGGTCAGGGCGACGATCCGGCCCCGCTGGTCGTCGTCGGCCCGGCGGCGCGTGACGAGTCCGGCCCGTTCGAGGCGGTCGATCCGCTTCGTCATCGCGCCGGTGGTGACCATGGTGTGCGCGGCGAGCTCGCCCGGGGCCCGCTCGTAGGGCTCCCCGGCGCGGCGCAGCGCGCACAGGACGTCGAACTCGCCCTCGCCGAGGCCGTAGCGGCCGTAGACGAGGGTGAGTTCCTCCGTCAGCCGGTCGGCCAGGCGGTGCAGCCGGCCGATCACGGCCTGCGGGCCGACGTCGAGGTCGGGGCGCTCGCGGCGCCAGTCGGCCTGGATGCGGGCCACGCGGTCCAGCGGTTCACCGTGTTCCATGCGCACCAGGATACCTTCCTGGGAAGTTATATTGGCTTCCATGGAAGCGAATACGCGCTGGGTGGCCCTGACGGCGATCGCGCCGGTGGCCTGGGGGACCAACTACTTCGTCACGCACGAGTTCCTGCCGGCCGACCGCCCGCTCCACGGGGCCGCCCTGCGGGCCCTGCCCGCCGGCCTCGTCCTGCTGGCCCTGTGCAGGCAGCGGCCGCGCGGCGCGTGGTGGTGGCGGTCGGCGGTGCTGGGGCTGCTCAACACGAGCGTGTTCTTCGTCCTCGTCTACGCCGCCTCCCAGCTGCTCCCGACGAGCGTGGCCGCGACCGTGATGGCGGTGTCCCCGATGACGATGATGCTCATCGCCTGGCTCCTGGTGTCCGAGCGGCCCGGCGCCGCTCACCTGGCCGGTGCCCTGATCGGCCTCGGCGGGGTCTGCCTCATGCTGCTGACCGGGGTGGAGGAGGTGAGTGCGGCGGGGGTCCTCGCCTCGGCCGCCGCCATGCTCGTGTCCTCCTTCGGCCACGTCCTGACCAAACGGTGGGGCGCCGGCGCCGACGTGCTCGCCTCGACCGCCTGGCAACTCACCGCCGGGGGACTGTTCCTCCTCCCGGTCGCGGCAGCCGTGGAGGGTCCCGTGCCCGAGCTCCCCGCGCCGACGCTCCTCGCGTTCGGCTACGTCGCCCTGATCGCCACGGCGCTGGCCTTCGCCGCCTGGTTCACCGGGCTGAAGCACCTGCCCGCGGGGACGGTCGCGCTGATCGGGCTGCTCAACCCCGTGACCGGCGTACTGCTCGGCACGGCCCTCGCCGGAGAGGAACTGACCGCCCGGCAGCTGTGCGGCCTGGGCCTGGTCCTGGCCGGCGTCCTGCTCGGCCGGCCCGGACGCGCCGCCCGGCGGCCCGGCGCCGGGCCGCACGCCCCGGCGGACGATAGGGTGCCGAGTGCTTCCGGCGGCGATTGAGGAGCCCATGGACCTCCAGGAGACGGTCGACGAACTGGTCGCCTCCGGCCGGGAGGCCGGACTCCAGGTGGCCGCGTACCAGGGCGGGCGGCTGCTCGTGGAGGCGCACGCCGGGGTTCCCGGACCGGGGACGCTCGTCCACGCCTTCTCGGTCGGCAAGGGGTGCACGGCGACCCTCGTGCACGTGCTCGCCGAGCGCGGGCTGCTCGAGTACGACGCCCCCGTCGCCCGCTACTGGCCCGCCTTCGGAGCCCACGGCAAGGCGGGCATCACCGTCCGGCACGCCCTCACGCACACCGCCGGGATCCCCCAGCTGCCCCGCGCCCTCACCGGCGCCGAACTGTGCGACTGGGAGCACATGTGCGGGGTCGTCGCAGGACTGCGCCCGCTGTGGGAGCCGGGCACGGCCAGCGGCTACCACGGCTGGACCTACGGCTGGATCCTCGGCGAGACCGTCCGCCGGGCCACCGGACTCACCCCGGGGCAGGCCCTGCGCGAGTACGTCACCGAGCCCCTCGGGATCGCCGACGAGCTGTACTTCGGGCTGCCCGCCGACCGACTGGCCCGGGTGGCACCGCTGGTGGAAGGCGGCTGGGAGGCCTACCTGGCCGGGCTGCCCTCCGGGGCGCCCTTCGTCCGCCTCGTCGCCCCCAACCGCGGCCTGTGGACCACCGCCACCCTCGCCAACCGGCCCGCGTACCTCATGGCCGACCTGCCCGCCTGCGCCACCACCACCGCCCGCGCCGCCGCCCGGATGTACGCGGCGCTCCTGGGCGAGGTGGACGGCGTACGCCTGCTCCCGCCGGCCCGGGTCGCACGGGCCACGGCGGTCGCCGTGGACGGCCCGGACCGGACACTGCTGCGCCGCCACGCCAAGGGGCTCGGCTACTTCCTCGGTCTGCCCCCGACGGGCGGCGATCCGACGGCCTTCGGCCACCACGGCAGCGGCGGCTCCATCGCCTTCGCCGACCCCCGCCGCGACCTCACCTTCGCCCTGACCCGCACCCGCCTCGCCCACCCCGCCGACGACACGGCCACCCACCTGGCAACCACGGTCCGCACGACAGCCCCCACCACCCCCCGAGCCCACCCATGACCACCCCGCCACCCGCGCCACGCCCGCCCGAGGGCGCCCCCTCTCGCGGAACTCGCGGCCGACGGGGTGACGGGCGAGGGGTGGGGGTGGGTCGTTACGCTGGTCGTGCAGGAGGGACTTCCGGGAGGCCGCCATGGCGGCTTACGCTCGCGCGCACCAGCACCGCTTCCACCTGGAGCAGGACGGGCACTCGATCACCGTGGTGTGGAGTGCCCGGCGCCGCCGCGCCGAGGTGCTGGTCGACGGCAAGGTGGTGGCGGCGGCGCGGACGCGCCGCACGGCGACGACCGAGCTGCGCGGCGAGACCGCCGACGGCGAGGGTGCCGTCCACCCGTTCACGATCCGGCTCGGCCGCCCGGACATCCCCGGCGACGAGCCCCTGTGCGCCCTGGAAACCGGGCACAGGCTGTACCTCATGCCGCTGGTCCCGCTCACCGGCGACGAGGCCTGGCCCCCGGAGCCCACACCCCCGCCCCGCGGCCCCCGCGAACTGCTGACCCGCTGGCGCACACGCCACCGCAGGCGCCGGCCCCGCTGACGCCGCGTCCCGCGCCCACAGCACGCCTGACGGCAGCGGCGCGCCTTTACCATCGGCGGGGCAGGCACCGCCCAACCCGCCCCGACCGACCCCGAGGCATGGAGCCGATGACGAAGCCCGTCCCGTTCACGTCCGACGACGTCGCCCGCCTCGCCGAAGCCCTCCGCCAGGCCGTGGCCGACGGCGCGACCCCCGGCGGTGTCATCGCGCTCGGCACCCTCGGCGACGCCCCCCGCTTCCTGACGTCCGGCCGCATCGCCGACGAACTCGGCGACGCCACCCCCGGCGCGGACACCGTCTACGACATCGCCTCCCTCACCAAGGTCGTCGCCACCTGGCCCCTCGTCTGCCAGGCCGTCGACGCCGGACTCCTCACCCCGACGGCCCCCGTGCGCGACTTCCTCCCCGCGCTCGACGGCCCGGCACCCAGCGGGGAGGCCACCATCGAGCAGCTCCTCACCCACACCGCGGGCCTCAAGGCCTCCACCCGCCTCGACCGCTACCGCGGCGCCCACCAGCCCCTGCACGAACTCCTGTGCCGGGAACCCCTCGAAGCCGAGCCCGGCGAGCACCGGTACGTCAATCGCGGCTACATCCTCCTCGGCCTGGCGCTCGCCCACACCCACCGCCGACCGCTCGACGAACTCGCCCGCGCCCTGTGGGACGACCTCGGCATGACCGGCACCACCTACGGTCCCGTCGCCCGTGGCCCGCAGGTCGCCCCGACCGACCGCCGCCTCCCCGGCGCCCCCCGCGTCTGGGGCCAGGCCCACGACGACAACGCCGCCCTCCTCGGCGGTGTCGCCGGCCACGCGGGCGTCTTCTCCACGGCCCGAGACCTCGCCCGCTACGCCGAACACCTCATCGACCCCGCCGGCCGCCCGCACGGCTGGCTCCGCGCCTCCGCGCTCCCGTTCGCCCCGATCGAGGCCGGCCTGCACCGGGGCCTGTCCTGGGTCTGCGCCCCGGGCGACGTGGCCTGCCACCACGGCTTCACCGGCACCAGCCTCTACCTCGCCCCCACCGCGGGCCGCTACCTCGCGATCTGCACCAACGCGGTCTACCACGGCGAAGCCCGCCGCGGGATCGCACCCCTGCGCGCCCTCGCCCTCAAGAGCATCACCGCCACCTGACCGGTACGGGGGCGTCCACACCTTGATCATTCGTGGCCGAAGTCTGATGATCATGGTGCAGGACGCATCAGAAAGCGAGCAGACACATGCAACCGACGTTCGTACTGGTTCACGGAGCCTTCTCGAACTCCTTCCCCTTCGCACCGCTCCAGGCCGAGCTCGGCCTCCTCGGACACCGTTCGGTCGCCGTCGACCTGCCCGGCCACGGCTTCGAGGCCACCTTCACGCACGCCTACCAGACGCCCCAAGACCCCGAAGGCCTCGCCACCACGCCCGGCGCGATCAAGGGCGTCACCCTCGCCGACAACGCCGCACACCTGATCCGGATCCTCGAACGAGCCAAGCGCAACGGCCCGGTCATCCTCGTCTCCCACAGCCGCGGCGGCATCACGGCCACCGCCGCGGCCAACGCGCGTCCGGACCTCATCGACCGCATCGTGTACGTCTCGGCCTGGTGCCCGGTCGACCTCGACGTCAACGACTACTACGCCGAGCCGGAGATGGCCTCGGTCGACGCCGCGTCCCTGGCCCTGGCGCTGGCCGGGAACCCCGCCGAACTCGGCCTGCTGCGCGTCAACTTCCGCACCGCCGACCCCGACGCCCTCGCCGCCTTCAAGGCGGCCTTCTTCGCCGACGGCACCGACGAGGAGTTCCTGACCTTCCTGAACACCTTCCAGCCCGACGAGAACCTGGACGTCGGCACCTCCGCCGACCGCGCACGGGCCGACACCTGGGGCAGCATCCCGAAGACCTACGTCCGCCTGGCCGACGACACGAGCCTGCCGCCCGCCATGCAGGACCGGCTGATCCGTGAGGGGAACGCGCTGACCCCGGACAACCCGTACGACGTCCGCACCCTCGAAGGCAGCCACCTGAAGTGGCTGGTCGCGCCGGCGGCCGCGGCACGACTCCTGGGCGAACTCGCGGCCCCGGCGCAGTAGCGGGCAGCGGCCGCCGAACGCCTCGGCGCCGAAGCGCGGTGATCCGGTCCGGGGGCGTCCGCGGAGGGGCTCCCGCGCCGGTACCGGCGGCCCGAACAGGCGGCCGGTCGGCCCCCGCCGACGCCGGCGTGCAAACCTGACCCGGTGAACGAAGCCCTCTCCGCCGCCCTGCAGCGCGCGTCCCGCCACCAGCACCGATTCGAAGCCCGCTTCGCGGCCTACTTCGATTCCCTGACCGACCCCGCCGGCGGCGCGCTCGAGACGCCGCCGTACGGCACCTTCCCCTCCCGAGCCCTCGACCTGGTGCGCGACATGTCACTGCGCGGCGGCAAACGGCTCCGCGTGGTCCTCCTGCACGAGGCCGCCGCGCTGGTGGCCGACGACGGCGTCGCAGGCCTGGACGAAGCGGCCATCAGCATCGAACTGCTGCAGACCCACGGCCTGATCCACGACGACATCATCGACGACGCGCCCCTGCGCCGCGGCGGCCCCTCCACCTACTACGCCTACCGCCACGAGTTCCCCGACCGGCCCGACACCGCCCTCGCGCTGGCCCTCCTCGCCGGCGACCTCGCGGCCTTCCTGTCCCTGCGCGTGCTGCTCACCAGCGGGCTGCCCGCCGACCGGGCCCTGGCCATGGCCGCCGTCCACGCCGACACGGGAGCCGCCACGATGAGCGGCCAGATGATCGATCTGGAACGCGACTTCCACCCCGCCCCCGGCATCGACTTCCTGCACGCCGTCACCGAGTTCAAGTCCACCCGCTACTCCGTCCTCGCCCCGCTGCGGCTGGGCCTCCTCGCCGCCGGCACCGACCACACCCCCTACGACGCCGAACTGCGGCGCTACGCCGGCGCATTGGGCATCGCCAACCAGATCCACGACGACTGGCTCGACCTGTTCGGAGATCCGGCCGCCCTCGGCAAACCGACCGGCTCGGACATCCGGTCGGGCCGCCGCAACTACGCCCTCCGCGCTCTCACGGCCGTCTGCGAGGACGCCGAGCGCAAGCTGCTGGACGAAGCCTGGGGAGATCCGGGCTGCGACGAGGAAACCCTCGACCGCATACGCCGCATCGCGCGAGCACACGGAGTCGACCGGCAGCTCCGGGCCGAGGCCGAAGCCCACGCCCGCCGGGCGGAGGCCGAGGCCGCCACGTGGCGGCGGCGCTGGCGACCGGAGGCCGTGGCGTTCTTCGCACACATGCCGGCCTGGAGCGTCACCCGCGACCGGTGACGCCCGCCCCCACCCATCGGGAGGGCGCGGTCAGGTGCGGCGGCTCGCCGCGTTGCGGACACGGCGGGTGCGTCCGTGCTCGGCCAGCAGGCTGAGGGCGGCGGGCGAAGTCACGAGCTCGGCGGCGGCGGCCGTGCGCTGGAACCAGTCGGACGCGGTCAGCACCTCCTCGTAGGTCCAGGGTTCGTCCAGCACGAGGGACCTCAGCAGAGTCCACTCGCGCAGCCGGCGGGTGAGGAAGGCACGATCGCCGATCACCGTGGCCATCATCGCGGCCCAGGCGGGGAACCGGGGGCCGGTCAACTGCTGGGCCGCCCGGCGTTCGAGGTGATGGTTCACGGCGCTCTCGGCCATCACGGCGTCCTCGTCGCGTAGGACGGTGGCCACCAGGGCGGCCTCCTCCGCTTCCGAGACGCTGTCCAGGGCCCGCAGGTAGCCGGCATGGCGCCGGTGCTCGGGGGGCTCCTCGTCTTCGTGAGAGCCGGTCATGTGGCCGTCACCGCGATCCGATGAAGCGCAGGGCGAGGCCGGAGGCGGGGATCCAGTAGGTGACACGGGCGCCGTCGTCGAACGACACCTGCCCGGGCAGGGCGACGTTCACCGGCCCGCCCGGCTGGAGGCCGAGGGGAAGGGTGTCCGTGTCGTACGTGTCCATACGGCCGCCGCTGGCGAGGAGGGCCGCGTACGCCTTCTCACCCGGAGCGAGCGTCACGGGTGCGTCCTTGCTGTCCTCGATCACCGCGATCGGGGCCCTGGCATGAGGGAACTTCAGGTACGGGTACCCCTGGAGGCCGCACTTGGCGGACCCGGTGTTGGTGACCGTGAGGAGGAGGTGCCTGACGGGCTTGCCCGCCTCGTCCTGGTTCGTCGCCGAGAACGCGAGGTCACCCACCCCACACGCGGCGATCGTGGCCGGCGGGGTGGCCGGCGCGGTGGCGGACGGCCCACCGGTCGCGGGGGCGGTGGGAGTCGGCCCGGCGAGGGTCGGCGCGGTGGGGGAGGGCTCGGTGGACGGGGACGCGCTGGGGGTGGGCACGGCGGGGGAGGCCGGCCCGGCCGTGGGCGCGGTGAGGGACGCGGCGGGTGGTGGTGCGGGGTCGAGGCGGGGCTCCGGGCCGCCGAACGCCGTGGTCAGGCCGAACGCGAGGGCCGCGACGACCGCGACGCCGCCTCCCGCGTAGGCGGAGTTCCGGCGACGACGCCGGGCGACGGCCCGGCGACGGACCTCCGCGCCCGTCGTGGGCGGGGGGCAGGCGGCGCTGTCGGCCAGCTCGCGCAGGGCGGAGGACAGGTCATCGGGCACGGTCTTCCTCCTTCTCCTCGCCGCTTGCGCCCACCACACCGGCCTCGCCCGGCGGCAGCAGCTTGGCGAGGGCTGCCCGGCCGCGTGAGAGGCGGGCCTTGACCGTACCGGTCGGCGCGCCGGTCTCGGAGGCTACCTGTTCCACACTGAGGTCACACAGGTGGTGCAGCACTATCGCCATGCGCTGGGGCTCCGGGAGCTGTCGCAGCGCCGCGACGAGGGCGACGTGCTCGGGACCGGGCCCGGGGGCGTGATCGGGCAGCGGCGGGGTGCGGCGCACCAGCTCCAGCCACCGCCGCGCCCTGCGCCAGTGGCTGACCGCGAGACGCATCGCGACGGTGCGGATCCAGGCTTCGGGAGCCTCGGTGGCAAGGATGTCCCGCCGCCGGTCCCAGGCCCGTACGAAGGCTTCCTGTACGACGTCCTGGGCCTGGCCGTGGTCACCGGTGAAGGAGTACACCTGCCCGACGATCCGTGGGAACGCCGACGCGTAGAACGCGTCGAACTCGTCCTCCGTCATACCGCCCCCCGGTCCCGAAATCTTTTCCGATCCGCATGCAACCCGCCTGGTCCTGGCGTGCGTACAGGTCGTGTACAGCGAACAACACCACACAGGGGGCTCTGTTGACCAGGGGAAACAAGGCGATCAGGAAGGCGGCGGCCGCGGCCGTCCTCGGCGCGCTGCTGCTCGCGTCCACCGCGTGCGAGCCGAGCGGCGCCGACGCATCGCGCGACTCCACGACCTCGGTGCAGCCGAGCGCGCCGAACTCGCCGGACTCGCCCAACTCGCCGAACGCAGCGAAGACCGGGGAGACGGGCAAGACGGCCGCGGCGCGGCCGGGCGGGGTCCCGGCGAAGTCCGGCGGGGGCCCGGCCAAGCCGAGCGCCGGCCCGGGCAACGCCGGCGGTACCGGCGTCGCCGCGTGTGGGGTGGGTGACCTCGCGTTCTCGGCGACGAACCAGGACGAGGCGGGCAAGCCCGTCAGGCACCTCCTCCTCACGGTCACCAACACCGGGTCCGCCAAGTGCGGCCTCCAGGGGTACCCGTACCTGAAGTTCCCTCATGCCAGGGCCCCGATCGCGGTGATCGAGGACAGCAAGGACGCACCCGTGACGCTCGCTCCGGGTGAGAAGGCGTACGCGGCCCTCCTCGCCAGCGGCGGCCGTATGGACACGTACGACACGGACACCCTTCCCCTCGGCCTCCAGCCGGGCGGGCCGGTGAACGTCGCCCTGCCCGGGCAGGTGTCGTTCGACGACGGCGCCCGTGTCACCTACTGGATCCCCGCCTCCGGCCTCGCCCTGCGCTTCATCATGTCGTCCTGACCCGCCCTGCCGGGGCCCCGGCCCCGGCTCAGCGGGTGAGGACCACGGTGGCGCCGGCGAGGACGGTGACCGCCGAGCCGGTCAGCATCACGTACCGCAGCCGGGGGCACGTTTGGCCCGCGACCAGGGCCTGTACGCGGTCGAGCCCGTCGGTCTCGGGCGTGGCTCCGCCGTGCACGTCCTCGGCGCAGCCGGTGCGCGTGCAGGGGGCGGTGCCGGTGTCGCGGTGAAGCCAGTAGGCGTCGGCGAGCTCGGCGAACGGCAGTCCTTCCATGGTGCGTTCAACGGGCGTACCCGTCCCGCGGGTGCGCCCGCCGCGACGTCCGTTATGCGATCGGGACCGACCGGTCGGCCCCCGGGCTACGGGTGGGGGTGGAGCCCGGGGCCGAGGTGTGGCCCGGCCAGGGGAGTGGGGGAGAGGTCGGTGGGTCCCTCACCCGCTTCGAGGAGGGTGTCGGCGGCCCCGACGATGAGGGGGTCGGGCCGGCCGACCGCCCCCTCGTCCTTGCGGTCGTAGTCGACGCGCCACAGCAGGCTGCGCATGGCCTCGAGCCGTCCGCGCCGTTTGTCGTTGGTCTTGACCACCGTCCACGGCGCGTGATCGGTGTCGGTCGCCCGGAACATCGCGACCTTGGCCTCGGTATAGGCGTCCCACCGGTCCAGGGAGGCCAGGTCGGTGGGGGAGAGCTTCCACTGCCTGACCGGGTCGACCTGCCGGATCGCGAAACGGGTGCGCTGCTCGCCGCGGGAGACCGAGAACCAGAACTTCACCAGCATGATCCCGTCCTCCACCAGCATCTCCTCGAAGACGGGGCACTGGCGCAGGAACAGCGCGTACTGCTCCGGGGTGCAGAACCCCATCACCGACTCGACCCCGGCGCGGTTGTACCAGGACCGGTCGAAGAAGACGATCTCCCCGGGCGCCGGCAGGTGGGCGGTGTAGCGCTGGAAGTACCACTGCCCGGCCTCCCGCCCGGTCGGCTTGTTCAGAGCCACGATCCGTGCCCCGCGCGGGTTGAGCCGTTCGGTGAAGCGCTGGATCGTGCCGCCCTTGCCCGCCGCGTCCCTGCCCTCGCAGATCACCACCAGCCGGCCGCCGGACTCCTTCACCCAGTGCTGCAGCTTGAGCAGCTCGATCTGCAGGATCCGCTTGGTCCGCTCGTACTCCTTGCGCCGCATCTTGCGGTCGTAGGGGTAGTTCTCCCGCCAGGTCCGCAGAGGGGCACCGGCGGAGTCCAGCAGGACCGGCTGCTCGGGCCGGCGGTCGTCCACCCGCAACCCGGACAGCAGCTCCTCGGCCTGCGGCGGCGAAGACGCCTCGTCACTCATTCCATGCCTCACTCATTCCATGCCCCTACCCAGACCCCCCGCGTCCATGGCACGCGCGCCGGATCAGGACGGGCGAGGGCGGGAGCGGCGGCGGCGCAGGTGGTCGAGCGGGGCGAGGGCGCGGGCGTGGAGGGCGGTGCGGGCGGCGTTGAGGCCGGGGGCGCCGTGGACCCCACCGCCGGGGTGGGCGGAGGCGGAGGCGAGGTAGAGACCCGGGACCGGAGTGGAGGGCCGGCCGCTGCCGGGTACCGGGCGGAAGACCAGTTGCTGGTAGAGGTTGGTGGTGCGCTGGTTGACGGCGCCGCCGGCCAGCGGGGTTGAGGCGTTCCAGGTCGGGCGGGGCCAGGATCCTGCGGGCGCGGAGGGCGGCGCCGAAACCGGGGGCGTACCGTTCGACCTGCTCCTGGAGCCGGTCGGCGATGGCTTCCTTGTCCCGCTCGTCTCACCGCCCCGTGATGCCGTCCGGGCCGGCGTCGCCGGTGATGTCCTGCGGGACGTGGGTGTAGGCCCATGCGGACTCGGTGCCTTCGGGGGAGCGGTCGGCATCCGCGGTGGTCATCTGTCCGAGCACCGCGAACGGGCTGGACGGCACCTGTCGCATGGCGATCTGCGCGGCGAACAGGGTGAGCGCGTCCACGCCGTCGGCCAGATGGACCGTGCCGGCGGCCCGCGGCCCCTCGGCCCGCCAGGGGATCGGCCCCGACAGCGCCCAGTCGACCTTCACCGTGGAGAAGTCCCACTGGAAACGCCGCAGGTCCTCCCGCAGCCGGCCGGGCAGCTGCTCACCGCGCAGGAGCCGCCCGTAGAGGACCGGAGCGGGTACGGCGGCCAGCACGGCCCGGCGCGCCGTGACCAGAGTGCCGTCCGCGGTGCGTACCGCCGCCGCCCGCCCGCCCCGTACCAGGACCTCGGTCGCCGGCTGCCCGCAGTGCACGACGCCCCCGCGGGCCGTGAGCCGTCGTACGAGGGCGTCCGTCAGCGCCTGGGCGCCGCCCCGCGGCACGGGGAAGCCGTACTGCTGTCCGAGCATGCACATCAGCCAGCCGAACCCGCCGCCGAGCGCCGACTCGGGGGCCAGGTCGGCGTGCAGGGCGTTGCCCGCGAGCAGCAGGCGCCCGCCGGCCCCGGCGAACTCCTCCTCGCCGAGCCTGCGGGCCGGCAGCAGCATCGTGCGCGCCACCCGCGGCATCTCGGCGTAGCCGAGCCGCAGCGCCAGCTTCCCGCCCGCCCGGATCGGCGGGAACGGGGTGAACAGGCAGTCCAGCAGGTCATCGCCGATGCGCTGCCACAGCCGGTAGAGCCGCAGCCAGGCCTCCCCGTCGCCCGGCGCGAAGCGCTCCAGGGAGGCGGCGGTCGCCTCGGGTGCGGCGGCGAGGACGGCGCAGCGGCCGTCGGGCAGCGGGTGGGCGACGGCCGCCGGCGCCCGGCTCCAGCACAGCCCGTGCTCCTCCAGACACATCCCCGCGGTCGCTGCGGACGGCGCCGCCCGCCGAAGCCGCCGCTTCCAGCACCACGACCTGCCAGCCCGCGTCGGCCTGGACGTTCGCGGCGACCAGACCGTTGGGCCCGGCACCGATGACCACCGCGTCAGGGCCGCTCACGATGACCGTCCTCGCACACGCGGGCCAGCCGGGCCAGCATGGCGCGGTGCCGCCACTGGGCGACGGCGTCGATGGCCGCGTGGTGGAAGGTCCAGCCCCGGCCGCGCAGCGGGTGTTCGTCCAGGACCACCAGGGTTTCATCGCCCCAGGGCCGTACCTCGATGGCGATCCGCGCACTGGCGTGATCACCGGCCCTCGCTTCCAGCTCCAGCCGGTCCGGCGGTTCGTGTACGCGCACCACCGTCTCCCCCTCGTACCTGAACGGGCCGGCCTTCACCTGGTAGCGGAGCACGGGGCCCTCCTCGGGCCACCGGTCGTCCGCCGGGCTGGAGAGGTGCGTGCCCACCACCCACCTCTCGTAGCAGCCGGCGTTCTCGAGGACCGCCCACACCCGGTCGGGCCTGGCCCGTACCAGGCGGTGCTGTAGTGCCATGGCTGCCTCCCACGCTGCCCGCGGCTGCCGCGGCCGGGGTCCCGTCGCCTACCCGGCCCGGGTCCGTCCCACGCCGGCCCGTCCCGGCGCCGGGGGAGCACGGCGCGCAGCACGGCCAGCCCGGCGACCGCGCCCACCGCCCGGCGGGCGGCCGGCGGGAGCGTCCAGGGTCCCGGAGCCGGCCTCGCCGCCCGACGCGCCGCCGAAGTAGGCCTTGTCGGTGCGCCACGTCACGGTCCGCCTCACCAGCGCGGGAGCCGGCGTACGGGCGAGGACGAGCAGGCGGGCGTACGGGCCGACGAGCACCCGGTCGCGGGGCCGGCGGGCGGCCCGCACGACGCACGGGCGATCCGCTCGGGGGTGGCCACCGGCGGCAGGGACCGCAGAACCCGGCCGGAGCGGTTCGCGGCATGCCGGAAGAACGGGGTGTCCACCCCCGTGGGCAGCACCGTGCACACCGAGATCCCACTGTCCCCCGAGAGCCGCAGCTCCTCGCGCAGCACCTCGTCGAACGTGCACAGGGCTGCCTTCGACATCGCGTAGCCGCCCATGTACGGGGCCGTGACCCGCCCCCGAGCAGCGAGGACACGTCGACCACGACCCCCCGCCCCTGGCGGCGCATGACCGCGACCGCCGCGCGAGCCCCGTTCACGGCACCGATGACGTTGACGTCGAGGAGGCGGCGCAGCTCCCGTGCGGGCACCTGGTCGAAACGGCCCAGGATCCCCACCCCCGCGGCGTTGACCCACGCGTCGATCCGGCCGAAGCGCGCGACGGCGGCGGTGGCCAGCCGCCGGACGGCCCCTTCGTCGCTGACGTCCGTCGGCACGGCGAGGGCCTCGCCGCCCCGGGCCCGGCACTCCCCGGCCGCCCGTTCCAGCGCGGCGGCGCTGCGGGCGGCCAGCACCACCCGCGCACCCCGACGGGCGCACTCCACGGCGGTGGCCCGGCCGATCCCGCTCGATGCTCCGGTGACCACGACGACGGCGTCGCGCATCCTCACCCCCCCCCGCGTCTGACCACACCGGGCCGTCCCATGCCTCCGGGACCGGCGCATCCATCATGTCATCCTCTCGATGACGTCCTGCTTGTCATCGTTTCGATGACGTGCTACAACGGGAGCACGTTGAAGCGCATGGGCAGTTCCTGCCTGAACCGACTGGAGGTGTTTCGCGATGCTGATGCGCACCGACCCGTTCCGCGAGATGGACCGCATCGTCCAGCAGCTCTCGGGCACGTCGGGCACGTGGTCGAAGCCGTCCGTGATGCCGATGGACGCCTACCGGCAGGGCGACACGTACGTGATCGCCTTCGACCTCCCCGGTGTGAGCACCGAGGCGATCGACATCGACGTCGAGCGGAACATGCTGACGGTGAAGGCCGAGCGCCGGCCCGCGGAGAAGTCCGACGGCGTGCAGATGGAGCTCTCCGAGCGGCCCCTCGGCGTCTTCTCCCGCCAGATCGTCCTGGCCGACACCCTCGACACCGAGCACATCGAAGCCGACTACGACGCGGGCGTCCTCACCCTGCGGATCCCGATCGCCGAGCGCGCCAAGCCGCGCAAGATCGCCATCGGTGGCGAGTCCGGCCGCAAGCAGATCTCGGGCTGAACCAGCCCGGCACAGGCGGCGGAGGACGGGGAACCCGATCCCCCTCCGGCACCCCGTCCTCCGCGGAGCTGATCTGGGAGCTAACCCAGGGCCGCGCTCCGGTTGCCGAGCAGGTCCAGCAGCGTGTCCCGGTGGAGGGCGGCCACCGGTTCGAGCAGGTCGGGATGGCGCAGCAGGGCTGCGGCCTCGTGCTCGTGATCACCGGGACGGGTGAGACGGCTGACCTCGCCGGCCCGGCCGTGACCGACCCGGAGGTGGGCCTCGACGGCGAGGGCGGGGGATGCCAGGAGGCAGGCCGCCCAGCTGACGACGATCTCGTCCACCCAGGTCCGCCAGCCGGCGTCGGCCTCGGCACCGGCGTCCGCGACGTGATCGACGCCGGTGGTCCAGTCCAGCCGGGCGCTCCCCCCGGGGCCCAGGAGATGCAGCAGCTGGGCGTCGAGCGGGTCCGGGTAGCGCAGGGCGGCGGCGACGGTGACCGCCTGCCCGGCCTGGGCCTCGGCCAGGGCCCGGCTGAACGGGCCCGCTGTGGGCGGCGGGTAGGCGGCCAGCAGCCAGCGGGTACCGGCGGCTATGAGGGGTGCGAGATCGGCGGACACGGCGGTTCCTCGGGAGGCGTGCTCGCCCTGCCCCTTCCGGGGCCGCGAGCTGCGGGGCGAAGCCGCTCCGCTCCGCTCGTGGCTGACCAGAGTAGCCGTCACCGGCAGCCGCGCGGCATGACGCACGTCACCGTCCCGCCCCGGTGGCGGCCCGGAGGCCCGCCCGCGGGCCCGCCACCGGGCAGGGGGTCAGGACTTCCCGCGGCCGGTCACGAAGTCGCGCGCCCGGTCCACCAGGCCGGCCCCCGGCGCGAGCAGCTTGCTCGCGGTGGGACTGCTCGGTGCGGCGGGGTGGGGGCGGGTGGGCGCCATGGCCTTGGCGCGACGGATCTTGTCGCCGAGGTCGTCCAGCTGCTGCGGGGTGCAGGCTCGCTCCAGCATCGGGAAGAGGTTGCTCTCCTCGTCCTGGACATGGGCGGAGACCTCGTCCATGAGCTGCCGCAGGAGCGGGCCCATCTGCGCGTCGTCGGTGCTCATCTTCTCGAGCCGCTTGAGCATCTTCTCGACCCGGCCGTGGTCCGCGATCTCCTTGTCCGCCATCCGGTCGCCGCCCGGGACGTGCTCGCGCACGGCCGGGTAGAGGTACTGCTCCTCGGCGACCGAGTGCCGTACGAGCTCGATGGTGAATTCGTCGATGAGATCGCGCAGCTCCTGTGCGCTTCCGGTCATGGCCCGGAGACGGCTGAACATCTCCTCGACCTCCCGGTGGTCGGCCTTCAGCTCGTCGATCACGTTCCCGCCGTGTCCCATGTCGCCTCCATGCGCGTTCGGTGCGGGCCGCTGCGGCCCGATCCGATCGCTTCCCCGTCGCGCCCCCGGGCGCCCGGCGGCAGGCGACGTCTCACCCGCATGGTCTTGTCACCGGCGCCCCGCCATCCGCCCCGGGGCTTCGGGGGCGCACGCGTTCTCCGGCGGTCACGGCAGGGGCGTGCCGCCCGTGGCGTTGAGGATCTCGCCGGTGATGTAGCCGGCCTGGGGCGAGGCGAGGAAGACGTACGCCGGCGCCATCTCGGCGGGCTGGGCCGGCCGGCCCAGGGGCGCCTTCTCGCCGAACTTCGTGGTGTCCGGCATCGTCGCCGGGATCAGGGGCGTCCATACCGGCCCGGGGGCGACCGCGTTGACGCGGATGCCGCGCTCCGCCACCATCTGCGCCAGGCCGTGGGTGAAGGAGATGATCGCGGACTTGGTCATCGCGTAGTCCAGCAGGTGGGGGCTGGGCTGATAGCCCTGGACGGACGCCGTGTTGATCACCGACCCGCCACGGGGGATGTGGGCCAGCGCCCTGCGGGTCAGCCAGAACATCCCGTACAGGTTGGTCTTCATCACCCGGTCGAACTGCTCCGTGGTGATCGCCTCGATCCCGTCCGGCTGGGACATCTGGTAGGCGGCGTTGTTCACCAGGATGTCGAGGCGTCCCAGCTCGGCGACGGCCCGGTCGATCAGCGCGTCGCACTGCGCCTCCTCCCGGATGTCGCAGGCGACCGCCAGCGCCCTGCGGCCGGCCTGGCGGATCAGGCGGGTGGTCTCGGCAGCCTCGTCCTTCTCCTCCGGGAGATGGGTGAACACGATGTCCGCGCCCTCCCGGGCGAAGGCCACGCACACGGCCCTCCCGATCCCGGAGTCGCCGCCGGTGACCACCGCTGCCCGCCCCATGAGGACGTCGTGGCCCTGGTAGGAGTCCTCGCCGTGGTCGGGGCGGGGTTCCATCTCCTCGGTCGAGCCGGGAGGCTCCTGTTCCTGGTCCGGCAGCGGCGGCCGGGGGTGGCGGGTGACCGGGTCGGGTACGTGGGGCGCGGGAGGAGCTGACACGGTGGTTCTCCTTGTCGGGATCCGCTGGGACGGACGGGGGCGCGGCTCAGCTCGCCGGATACGGTTCGGCCTTCAGCCGCCGGGCGAGGTGAGCGGTGTTCGCGGCGAGCGTCCTGGTCGTGGCAGCGGTCTTTTCGGGGGTCTTCTCGAGGTCCTGGTAGTCGGTGGACTGCATGGCTTCACCCACCCAGTAGGTGACGGCGTTCGGGGCCAGGGAGAAGCCGACGTCGTTCAGGCCCTGGAAGAGGTCCGCGCTGACCTTGTGCGCTCCGTCCTCGTTGCCGACCACGCAGACCCCGGCGACCTTGCCGTAGGTGAGCATGCGTCCCTCGTCGTCGCTCTCGCCGAGTTCCGCGTCCAGCCGCTCCAGCACGCGCTGCGCGACGCTGGAGGGGTGCCCCAGCCAGATCGGCGTGGACAGGATCAGGATGTCGCAGCCCAGGATCGTGGCGCGGATCTCCGGCCACGCGTCGCCCTCGCCCATGTCCGTCTCGACCCCCGGCTTCACGTCGTGATCGGCCACCCGGATGGTCTTGCCGGTGACCCCGTGCTCGGACAGCGCGGCCATGGTCTGTTCGGCCAGCAGCAGGGAGCTGGACGGGGTGGGGGAGGAGGACAGCGAGCAGACGAGCGCGACCGCGCGGAGCGGAGTGTGGTGGGTGGAAGTCATGGTGGGCGTGTGCCCCGCCTTCCCCCGGGCTATCACCTCGCACGGGATTCGGTCCGCCGCGTGATCACCGCCGCCGACGGGGAAGGGACGGGATATGCCCGACCTCGCCAGGCCCTCCCGCCCCTCCCGCACCATCCGCCCCGCCATGCGCCGCCTGGCCGCCAGACGTCGGGACCCCGTGGTGGTGCAGAGCGTACGGTCGACCGGGGCCGCGGTCCTCTCGTACGTGGTCGCGCTGCGGCTCAGCAACGAGCCGGCCCCGCTGACGGCCCCGCTCACCGCCCTGCTCGTCGTCCAGGTCACCCTCTACTCCACGCTCACCACCGGAGTGCGCCGGGTCAACTCGGTCGTGGCGGGGGTGCTGGTCGCGATCGGGTTCAGCGCGCTGGTGGGGCTGACCTGGTGGAGCCTCGGGCTGGTCATCCTGGCCTCGCTGGTCGTCGGACACCTGGTCAGGGTGGACGAGTTCGTCCCCGAGGTGGCCATCAGCGCGATGCTCGTCCTCGGAGTCACCCGGGTGGCCGACACGGCCTGGGACCGGGTGCTGGAGACGCTGATCGGCGCGGTGGTCGGACTGGCCTTCAACCTGCTGTTCGCCCCTCCCGTCTGGGTGGAGCCCGCCGGACGGGCGATCGACGACCTGGCCGCCCGCATGGCCGCGCTGATGACCGGCATGGCCGACGAACTCACGGGCCGCACCAGCGTCGCCCAGGCCGCCACCCGGCTGCACGAGGCCCGCCGGCTCGACAACGACATCGCCGACGTGGACGCCGCACTGCGCCAGGCGGAGGACAGCCTGCGCATGAACCCCCGCGTACGGGAGGGCCTGATGTTCCGGCTGGTCCTGCGGACCGGCCTGGACACCCTGGAGATCTGCGCGGTCGTACTGCGCGTCTCCGCCCGGGCGCTCACCGACCTGGCGAAGGCCCGCACGGACGAGCCGCTGTTCTCCCCGCCGGTGACCCGCGCGCTACAGGACCTGTTCGGCCACATGGCGCTCGCCGTCCACAGCTTCTCCCGGCTGATCACCGCCCAGGTCACCACCAACGCCGAGGAGCAGGAGGACCGGCTCACCCGGGAGCTGGGCATGGCGCGCCAGGCCCGCGACCAGCTGGCGAACCTCCTGCTGGAGCAGCTGCGGTCCGAGCCGGGACACTGGCAGCTGCACGGGGCCCTGCTCGCCGACGTCGACCGGGTGCTCGACGAACTGGACGTGGACAAACGCTCCCAGCGCCTCATGGAGGAGCTGGACCGCCACTCCCGCCTGCGCCGCGAGGCCGGCACCGGCGTACGCCGCGCCCTGCGCCGGGCGCGGCGTGCCGACGCTCCTTGACGGACACCACGGGCCCGTCCTAGCCCGCCCCGTCCGGCGCGCGGTCGGCCCGGCGGGGCAGGCGGTGCCACCAGTGGGAGCGGCGGGGGTGGACGGCCCGGCCCATCCGGCGGCCCAGGAGGAGGTAGCCGAGCAGCGCTCCCGCGGTGTTGAGGATGACGTCGTCCACGTCGAAGGCGCGCCCGGTCACCAGGGCGCCCTGGACCAGTTCGACGAGCGTCATCACCGCGGCCGTCACCGCCGCCACCCTCAGCAGACCGCGGGCCTGCGGCAGGAGGACCGGGAGCAGCACCCCGAAGGGGACGCCGAGCAGGACGTTCCCGCCGAGCTGCACGGCGGCCTCCCTGACGGTCGCGCCGTCGAGGTACGCGCCGATCGAGGCGCCCGGGCGGGTGTTGCTGTGCACGAGCCCCGCCGACGCCGCGGAGGGCTCCAGGGTGACGCGGGCCAGGACCAGGCTGAACAGCACCGTCCCGGCGAAGGCGGCCAGCATCGCCAGCGCCCGTAACACGGGCCGCGCGGGAGGCCGGCGGACGGGGGCGGGCTCCCGCGCCCGCTCCGTGCTCTGCGGCGTCGCCGTCGCCGTCCGCCGCTTCCACTTCGCCCGACGCGCCGTGGCGAGCCTCGCGCGCACGTCCATCGACCGCTCCCTCCCTGTTCGGCTCCGTACCGTGCAGGCGCGTGTACCCCGCCGCGAGCCGCCGACGCGGCCCGGCTCCCGCGTGAACTCCGGCCGCCCTTAAAGGAATCGGCGCACCGGCTGGACGGAGAGTTCCCGGGCGCGCTGGAGGACGGAGCGGCGGCGCCAGCGCTCCGGGGAGATGCGCGTGCTGTCGCGGAGGTCCTGGTCGTAGTGCTCGTCCAGGGTCCGGGTGACCGCCGGGTCCATGACGGCCAGCATGACTTCCTCGTCGTGGTCGAGCGAGCGGCGGTTGAAGTTCGAGGAGCCGATGAGGGACACGACCCCGTCCATGGTGATGATCTTGGCGTGCATCATCGTCGGCTGGTACTGGTGGATGCGCACCCCGGCGGAGGTGAGGGCCGCGTAGTGGTGCTGGCCCGCCAGCAGGCACACCCGCTTGTCCGTGTGCGGACCGGGCAGCAGGATCTCGACGGTGACGCCCCGGCGGGCGGTGGCGGACAGCAGCTCGACGAAGTAGTCGTCGGGGGCGAAGTACGCGGTCGCCAGGCGGACGCGCTCCTGCGCCGACTCGAGGACGACCCGCATCAGAGTCTGCATGTCCTGCCACCCGAAGGCGGCCGAGCCGCGCACCACCTGCACCACGGCGGAACCCGCCGGCTCGTGGCTGACGAAACGGTCCCGGTCGTCGAAGAGTTCGGGGTGGCACTCCGCCCAGTTCTGGGCGAAGGCCGCGGCGATCCCGTCGACGGCCGGGCCACGCACCTCGGCGTGGGTGTCGCGCCACTCGTGCGGGTTGCGGGCGTCGCCGCACCACTCCTCGGCTATGCCGACGCCGCCGGTGAAGGCGGTGCGTTCGTCGACGACGAGGACCTTGCGGTGGCAGCGGTGGTTCTGCTTGAGCGGGGAGAGGAAGACGGGCTTGCGGAACCAGGCCACGTCCACTCCCGCCGTGCTCATCCGGTCCAGCAGTTCCCGCTCGATCAGGCGGCTGCCGAAGCCGTCGAGCAGCAGCCGCACGCGCACGCCGTGACGGGCCCGCTCGGCGAGGGCCTCGGCGAACCGGCGGGCGATGTCGCCCTTCCAGTAGACGAAGGTCATCATGTCTACGGTGTGCCGGGCCGACGCGATGGCGTCGAGCATGGCGGCGAAGATCTCGTCGCCGTTGCGCAGGGGGCGTACGGAGTTCCCCTCGGTGGCCGCGATGCCGATGAGGCGTTCCAGGCGGCGGCGGATGCGGTGGATGCGCTCGTCCGCCCGGCCGGCGGCGTCTGCCGGGCTCCCGGCCGTGCTGCCCGAAGGGCTCGCCGCGGCGGCGCCCGTTCCGGGGACCCGGGGGTTCCGGGCCGGGACGGTGTCGATGTCGATGTCGGTCACGGCCTGGCTCCTTCGGAAGTGTCGGACGGGGCGGTCGCGGGCGCGCCGCCCACGGACTCCCACGGCGCGGGCGCCCGCTGCTCGGTCCACGCGGCCAGGGCCTCGCCGTCCACGCGGGCTATCCCGCACGTGTCGGCGTACTCGGCGGCGGGCGCGGTGAAGGAACTGGTCGTCACGATGACGGCTACGTCCGCCTCGTGGACCGCGTAGCAGGTGCCGCCGAAGCGCTGGAGGTCCTGCGAGCCGACCCGGTTGTCCTCGGCGTAGTGCTTGCACTGGAGGACCACGCGCCGCCCGTCAGCCGTCGTCGCGAGGACGTCGGCGCCCAGGTCACCGGCGCCGCCCACCACCTCCACCGAGGTGCAGCCGTCCCGTACGCACAGGGCGGCCACCGCGTGCTCGAAGCCGTCCGCGTCGACCGCGGCGTGGTCGAAGGCGTCACCCCCGACCTCGGGCGGGTCCGCGGGCGCCGCCGCGTACCGGGCGGGCCGCGCGGTACGCGGCCGGCGGCGGACGGGGGCGTAGCCCCACTTCGCGAGGAGCACGCCCAGCAGCAGCACGGCCACGGTGGCCACCGGTACGAGCGGGAACCGGACCCCGTCCGCGTCGGCGGCCCGCGCGAAGGCGGCGAGGCCGGTGATCGCGGTGCCGAGCAGCCCGAGGGCGAGCACGGCGTCCCGCCCCGCCCCGGGGCGGCGTGCGGATCCGGCGCCGTGCCCGGACGCGCGCGCGTCCCCCTTGGATGCGGTCATACGAGTCCCCCTCCTGCCCGGTACGCCGCGGTCCCCGCCCCCCGGCCGGTGCCGGGGGGCGGGGACCGCGGCGGACGCGGAAGCCTGTTCGAGGCTCGTATGGCCAGGATTCCGCGTGTCAAACCGGCTGGGCCCCGAAGGGCCCGCTCAGCCCCGGGGAGGGATGATCATGGCCTTCCCCTCGTCCACGCTGGGCGCGGAGGCGAACACCAGAGCGGCACCGGTGAGTTCCAGGACCCGCGCCAGCCTGGCCGGCACGGTCCCCGCGAGGACCACCGGGCGGTTCAGCGCGGGCTGCAGCAGCACGCTGAGCGCCGTCGAGTCGACGAAGGTGACCCCGGTGACGTCCACGACGAACCGGGAGATGCCCGGAGTCGTGGGATCCATCGCGGTCCGCAGGGGGCCCACGCTGTCCATGTCGAACTCACCCGCCATGACGACGACCCGAACCTCCCCGTCCGTCCAGGTCTCGACGCGGCTGCGCGCCCGTGCGCCGTGGGTTTCCATGCTGCTCACTTCCGTCCTCCCCGCCTCTGCGTTCCGTCTTGGGGGACCTTGCGCCCCGTCACCGGCCCCGGTCACCGGGCTCACCGCGTGCGGGGGAGCTTGACCACCGTGACGAAGAAGTCGTCGATCTGCTGGATCGCCCGGATGAACTGGTCGAGGTCCACCGGCTTCGTCACGTACGCGTTGGCGTGCAGCTTGTAGCTGCGCAGGATGTCCTCCTCGGCCGCCGAGGTGGTGAGCACGACCACGGGGATGTGGCTCAGGTCCGGGTCCGTCTTGATCCGTTCCAGGACCTGCCGCCCGTCGTACTTGGGCAGGTTCAGGTCGAGCAGGATCAGATCCGGGCGGGGGGCGTCGGCGTGCTCGCCGCGCCGGTACAGGAAGTCGAGGGCCTCCAGGCCGTCCCGGACGACGTGCAGCACGTTGCCGATCTTGTTGTCCTCGAAGGCCTCCCGGGTCATCAGCTCGTCGCCGGCGTCGTCCTCGACCAGCAGGACTTCGGCGGGGGTGGCCCGGGGCCGGTCGGCGGGAGTGGTCATCGCGGGTTTCCTTCGGTGGAGACGGGGGCGGGCGTGGGTTCGGGGGACGCGGCCGAGTCGGCGTCGGAGTCGGTGCCGGACGCGGGGGTGGCGGCGGCCACGGGCAGGGTGAAGACGATCCGGGTGCCTTCGCGGTGCTCGGTGTCGATCCGGATGTGCCCGCCCGCGTGCTCGACGATCTTCTTGCACAGGGAGAGCCCGATGCCGGTGCCGCCGTACGTCTCCCGGCCGTGCAGCCGCTGGAAGATGACGAAGACCTTCTCGGCGAACTCGGCCGGTACGCCGATGCCGTTGTCGGTCACCGTGAAGGTGTGGAACCCCGGTTCCGCGGCGGTGCCGGCCGGGCCTTCGGTCACGGCCACCTCGACGCGCGGAGCGCGGTCGGGGGAGCGGAACTTGACGGCGTTGCCCACCAGGTTCTGCCACAGCATCGTCAGGAGCGTCGGGTCGCCCACCACGTCCGGGAGGCGGTCGGGGCGGGTGACCTCCGCACCGCTCTCCTCCAGGGCGGCCATGAGGTTGCGCAGCGCCCGGTCCAGGGGGCCGTCCATGGCGACCGTCTCGCGCGCGTCCTGGACCCGGCCCACCCGGGAGAAGGTCAGCAGGTCGTTGATCAGGACCTGCATCCGCTTGGCGCCGTCGACGGCGAAGCCGATGTACTGGATTCCCCGCTCGTCGAGCTGGTCCCCGTAGCGCTTCTCCAGCAGCTGGCAGAAGGAGGCCACCTTGCGCAACGGCTCCTGGAGGTCGTGCGAGGCCACGTACGCGAACTGCTCCAGCTCGGCGTTGGAGCGGCGCAGCTCCACCGCCTGCGCGTCGAGTTCGGTCGCCGTCCGGTCGAGCCGCTCGGCGTTGCGCCGCGAGGCGATCAGCTCGGCCACGGTCCGCTGCCGCATGGCCTCCACCGCCCCCGCCAGGGCCCGCAGGTCGGAGGGACCGCGCAGCGGGATCTCCTCCTCGAAGGCCCCGTCCGCGACGCGCTGCGAGGCGGTCCGCACCAGGGCGAGCGGCCGCAGCACCCCCACGTGCAGCAGCACGGCGAGGCCGGCCCCGGCCAGCAGGAAGACCACGGCCATCGCCAGCAGGATGCGGTCGCGCTGCGACCGCGCCTCGCCGAAGGTGGTCCGGGCGTCGGACTGGATGCCGTCCAGGCGGGACTGCTGCGCGGCGATCCGGCGGCGGACCTCGTCGAAGAGGTCCTTGCCGGTCTGGAGGGAAGGCGGGGTCGAGCCGTTCTCCACGGAGGCGATGGCGGGGGCCGCGAACCCCTCCCGCCAGGCCCGGGCGGCCTCCTGCACGGCGGCCAGGTCCCCGCGCACCCCGGTCTCGCCGTCGGGGACCGTCGCCAGACGCCGGGCGGCCTCCGTCTCGCTGGCCAGACCGCGCTCGTACGGCTCCAGGAGCGCGGGTTCCTTGGCCAGCAGGTAGCCGCGGATCCCGGTCTCCTGGTCCAGCAGGGCCGTCTCCAGCCGCAGGGCGTCCCGCTGGGCGGGCAGGATCCCGTCGACGAGCCGGTTCCCGGCCGTGGTGGTGTGGGACAGGAGGGCGGCGCCGAGCGCGCCCGTGCCGACGACCATGAGGGCGAGCGTGACCAGCACGGTGGTCAGCCAGACCCGCAGGCTCGTCTGCCGGCGTCGCGGTGCCCGTCCCGCGGGCTCTGCGGGCGGGTGTGCGGGGGAGGTCACGTGGGGGAGTTCCATTCGAGGTGGAGGACGGCGACGTCGTCGGCCAGGCCGCCCCAGTCCGCGGCGAGTGTCTGCGCCGTCTGGATCAGGGTGTCGACGAACGGTTCCGCGGGCAGGCCGGCGTGCCGGCGGGCGATGTCCAGGAGCCCGTTCTCGTCGAGCCGGTCGGGGCCGGGGCCGATGCGCCCCTCGATCAGGCCGTCGGTGAAGAGCATGACCGCGCCGCCCGCCTCCACCTCGACCTCGGCGACGGGCCAGCCGGCGTCCCAGCCGGGCAGGATGCCCAGGGCGGGGCCGCCGGGAACGGTGCGCAGGTCCACGCCCGCCGCGGAGCGGACCAGGAAGCCGGGGTGCCCCGCACGCTGGACCGAGACGGCGCCGCTGCCGGCGGGACGGGTGAGGGAGACGAGAGTGGCGAAGATCTCGGGTCCGGACCGTTCCGCCAGCAGGATCCGCTCCAGCAGCCGCAGCAGTTCGGCGCCGCGGGCGCCGGCCATGACGAAGGAGCGCCAGGCCACGCGCAGGCAGACGCCGAGCGCCGCCTCGCTGGGGCCGTGGCCCGACACGTCGCCGACCACGGCGTGCGTCGCCCCGTCGGGGGTCTGGACGACGTCGTAGAAGTCCCCGCCCAGCAGCGTCTGGGCGCGCCCCGGGTGGTAGCGGGCGCAGACGGTGACGGTGTCGTCCGCGCCGTCGAGCAGCAGCGGTGTGGGGAGCAGCCCGCGTTCGAGTCGCGCGTTCTCCTCGGCGCGCAGTCTGCCCGCCTGGAGGGCCACTGCCGCCAGCTCGGTGCGCTTGCGCTGGATCGCGTAGCGGATGGCCCGCATGAAGACGTCGGCCTCCAGGCGACCCTTCAGCAGGTAGTCCTGCGCGCCGGCCGCGACGGCGGACAGGCCTGCCCGTTCCTCGGACAGGCCCGTCAGGACGACGACCGCGGCCTCGGCGCAGACGGAGAGGACCTTCTTCAGCCCCTCCAGGCCCTGGGTGTCGGGCAGGTGCAGGTCCAGCAGGACGCATTCGGGGGCCTCTGCCGCCAGCAGGCCCAGGGCCTCGGCGAGGGAGCGGGCCCGGCCGAGGCGGACCTCGATCCCGCTGTCCTCCACCAGCTCCTCGACGAGCAGGGCGTCGCCCTCGTCGTCCTCGATGAGCAGGACGTAGGGCGGTACGCCGTTCCAGAGTGCCAGGAGGTCGTCGGGCTTCCCCGAGGCCCCTGGGAGGGGCTGCTGTGGTGTGCCGACTGCGGGGCGCTGGGCCCCCAGCTCGGAGATGCTCGCCATGGCGTCGCGTCTGTCCCTTCTCATCCCGGACGGCGGACGCCCGACGGCCGCGTGGTCGCTCCGGCCCAGCCTAGAGTGATCATTTGCCGTTAGGCAATATTTTACAAACTCAATGATCCCGACAACCCCCAAACCTGTGCGAACCGGCCACCCGACTCTCAGGCGCTGTCCGAAACCGCGGCCGGACCGCCGGCCGGGGACGGCCGCCCGGCGGCTTCCCGGAACGCCGCCAGGCCCGCCACCAGCGAGTCCACCGCCTCGGGCGCCATCCGCCCGAGCACCGCCGACAGCTCGCGGACCTGGACCGCCCGCCGCTGGTCCAGCAGCGCCCGCCCCTGGGCCGTGAGCCGCACCTCCACCTCCCGCCGCCGGGACGGATGGGGCGAGCGGACCAGCAGCCCCATGGCCTCCAGCCGGTCGCAGAGCCGGGTGACCGACGACGGCCGGGAGCCGAGCACGTCGCCCAGGGCCCGCAGGTTGACCCCCTCGGCGCCCTCGACCGCGAGCAGCGCCCGCAGCTGCGACGGCGACACCGCCGGCGCCACGTCGTCCTGGCCCCTGGCGTACAGCACCGCGAGGACCTCCGCGGCGGACGCGAGGGCCGCGGCAGGGTCCTCGTCCGCACGGGAACGGCCGGGACGGGGCATGCCACCACTGTGCCACCGTCCGGGCCGCCCGACCGGCCTACCGCCCGGCCGGCCTACCGCCCGGGCCTCCCGTGCCAGTCGAGGCAGACGACCATCGCGTCGTCGACCGCGTCCACACCGCCCCGGTATCCCGGCAGCTCCTCCAGCAGCGCCCGCGGCACCTGCGAGGGCGGGAGCAGCCGCGTGCTCAGGACGGCCCGGGCCAGCGCGTGCCGGCCGTACGCCTCACCGGCGGGGGAGAGGACGTCGTAGACGCCGTCGCTCAGGAAGAACAGCCGCTCCCCGGGCAGGACCCGGAAGCGCTGGGAGGTGTAGACGGTGTCCTCGAACATGCCCAGCGGCAGCTGCGCCTCCAGCCCGACCGGCTCCACCGTGCTCCCGCGCAGCCGCCAGATCCGGGGCGACCCGGCGTCGATGACCTCGGCCTCGCCGCTGTCCAGGTCGAACCGGAGCAGCAGCATCGCCAGGTGCAGCCGCCCCCGGTACTGCCCGTACAGGGCCTGGTCCGCCAGGGCCGCCTGATCGGCGAGGCCGAGGCCGGCCCGCCGGGCGTTGCGCAGGGCGCTGACGGCGAGATTGGTCAGCAGCGCCGCCTCGATGCCCTCGCCCATGCCGTTGTTGACGGTCAGGGTCAGGTGGTCCGCCGAGGCCGACCAGTCGAAGCTGTCGCCGAAGATGGCGTACGCGGGTTCCAGCTGGGCCCCGAGGTCGTACTCGGGCCGGGAGCAGGAGCGCCCCGGCAGCAGCTGCCACTGCATCTCGGCGGCCAGGGTGAGCCTCCTGGCCCGGCGCGCCTGGAGGAAGAAGTCGGTGTCGCGGTCGGCGACGAGGATCTCGTGCGCCAGCGCGTCGGCCACGTCCCGCAGCGGTCCGAGGAGCGGCCCGACCGAGGCGCCGGCCGCGAAGCGGACGCTCAGGACCCCGAGCCGGTCACCGCGCACCGTCACCGGCAGGTGCACCGTGGTCCCGGCCTCCCCGTGGACCACGTGCGGCTCCTGGGAGCCGAAGGCCCGGCCCTCGGCGCTGTTGTAGGCGGACACGGAATCGGCGGTGAAGGGCCGCTCCGTGACGGGCTGGAGCCGTGCCGAGGCGTAGTCCGCCATCAGCAGCTCGGCCCCGGCCGCCCCGTGCTCGCGGGCCAGGATGGCCCGGACCTCCTCGAACAGCGCGTGCGGTGCCGCGTCGCGCAGCGCACGCTCGACGTCCCCGCCTCCACCGACACCTCCGCCGCGCACGACTGCAGTCACCGGCCCCGTACCTGTCTCTCTCGCAACTGCCAAGATGGGGGACGACGAAGCCGCCGGTCCGCCGGGGAGGGCAGCGCGTACGTCCATTAGGGAGTGTCACATGGGTCAGCGGTCGATCGGCTCCCCCCGTACTCCGTCCGCCGTGTCGGCGGTGGCCCAGATGAGCGAGCTGATCGAGCTGCTGGAGGTGGTCTGGGAGCGCGGCCGGGACACTGCCAGCACCCCTCCCGTGTCCTCCGCGCAGGCCCGTGTGCTGTTCCTCGTGGAGGCGAACGGCCGGCTGAACCTGCGCGAGCTCGGCAGGCTGCTGGAGGCTGCCCCGCCGTCCGTCACCCGGCTGTGCGACCGCCTGGAGGCCGTGGGCTTCCTCGAACGCCACCCCGGGGCCGAGGACCGCCGGGAAGTCCTGCTCGTGCTGACCTCCGCGGGGCGCCTGTACCTGGAACGGCTGCGCGCCCGCAGGCAGGAGGCGCTGGCCGAGGCGATGGCCACGATGCCGGCGGCCTCCAGGGCCGCCCTGGCCACGGGGCTCGCCGACTTCTGCGAGGCGGTGGCGAAGCCCCTGCGGCTGCCGCCCGCGGAGTCCCCGGCCACCAGAACGGCCTGAGCCCCGCCACCGCCGCGGCCGTACCGTTCCCGGCCCGGCACGCGGGACCGGCACGCCGGACCGGACGAACGGCCGGACCGTGCCGGGCGGTTCAGCCCAGACGGAGCGTGGCCGTGATGTTCTTGCCCCCGGGACGGGCGCTGCAGGCGACGTGCTCCGCCAGCCGCTGGATGAGGGGCCAGCCGTAACCGCCGGGGTGCTCGGCCGTGCCCGTACGGGCCGCGGGCAGCCGGGAGCTGGCGTCGGTGACCGACAGCCGCAGGAAGCCGTCCTCGACGTCGGCCCGGAAGGCGACCACCCCGTCACCGTGCCGGATCGCGTTGGTGACCAGCTCCGAGGTGACGAGCAGCGCGTCCGCCGCGACCACCCCGTCGAGGCCGACACCCGCGAGGAGCAGCAGTTCGCGGACGCGGTCACGGGCCGTCGCCGCCGAGACCTGCGATACGGCAGGCCGGTCTGCGCCGGCGTCCTCGCGGGGGCGCTCCGCGTCCAGGGGCGTGTCGGACGGCGGGGATGGGTTCATGCCCCTCGCCTGCCCAGGGCCGCAGGGGCTGTACCGTGACGGCCCGTCAGGGCGCGGGAGGCGGTCAGCATGTCATCGCGGAGGCCAGGCTGTCCGCCATGCGGAACACCGTGTCGGCCCCGGTGACTTCGAACAGCCTGCGGACCCCCGTGTGGAAGGGGCCGGCGAGGACGAGGGCCCCGCCGGCGGCCGTATGGGCCCGCTGTGCGCGGAGCAGCGCGTGCAGCACCGAGGAGTCGACGAAGTCGGCGCCCGACAGGTCCACCACGGTGCGGGGGCCGCCCTCCGCGGCCTGTGCGAGGGCGCGGGCCAGCAACGGCGCGTTGTCCTCGTCGACCTCGCCGTGCAGGCCGATGACGGTCACGTTGCCTTCTGCGGTCGAGGTGACGACCACTTGCTCTCCGGTCACCAGGACATACTCCTACATCGGGTGAGGGCCCGGTCAACAGGCACCCGCATCGGCGACCGGCCCGCCGTTTTCACCCACGAGCGTGAGTCCTCGACACCGCGTGCGGCCGGGGCCCGGTTGCACGGTGCACGGACCATGGAGGATGGTTGCCGCAGGACAACTGTTATTCCGAAGCATTTCCGACGTGACGAACGCGATGAAGAGGTGAGGGGTTCGCACAGCGGGCCTTCAACGTTTGGTTCCTTCCACCGAAACGACGCCGTACTCACCCACCGCCGGGCCGCCGTGGAGTCAGGCACCCTACCCGGTGCTGGTGGCGGACGCCGGCGCGGTCGTGGTCCACGCCAACGAGGCGGCGGGGCTGGTGTTCCCGGACGCCCGCCCCGGCTCGCCCATGGCGGACACGGTCCCCGGCTGGCTGGTGTCGGCGCACGCGCGCCACACCACGGCCCTTCCCGCCCAGCGCCCGGCCGCCCGGTCCGCCACCGCCCGCGGACCCGTCGGCGAGCGCTCCTACGAGGCGCACCCGACACCCCGTGACGACGGCACCGTCGTGTGGTGGCTGGTGGACGACACCGACCACCGGCTGGCCCGGGAAGCCCTGTCGACGGAACGCAGACGCACCGAGTTCCTCGTCCGCTCCTCCAACCTCCTGCTCTCGTCCCTGAACCTCGACCGCTGCATGGACGTCACGGCGCAGATGGCGGCCGACCACCTCGCCGACGCGGCACTGGTGATCGCCCCCGCGCAGGGACCCGAGCTGCCGGTCGTCTCGTGCCTGCGGGGCGGCAGCCCGTCCGTGTCCCGCGGCGCCGTCGACCCCGCCGACGTGCCCGGGCTGGCCGAGGCGCTCCAGGGCTTCCCGCCCGTCCCCTCCCGCTGGATCGACCCGTCCGCCGCTCCGGCCTGGCTGGTACCGGCCGGGCTCGCCACCCTGGGGTCGATCGTCATCACCCCCCTGCCCGGACACGGCGTGCCCGCCGGCGCCCTGGTGCTGCTGCGCGCCGAGGGAGCGGCCCCCTTCACGGAGGACGAGGAGGTCTTCGCGCGCCTGTTCGCCGCCCGCGCAGGCGCCGCGATGTCGGCCGCCCGCCTCTACGCGGAACAGGCCTCGATCACCGACACCCTGATGCGCGAACTCCTGCCCCCCTCGCTGCACCAGGTCTCCGGCGTGGAGTACGCAGGCGGCTACCGCCCGTCGAGGGACCACGAAAGGGTCGGCGGCGACTTCTACGACGTACACCCCGCCGCCGACGAGGGGGCGTCCTCCCTGGTCGTCCTCGGAGACGTGTGCGGCAAGGGCCTGGAAGCGGCCGTGATGACCGGCAAGATCCGCAGCACCCTGCACGCCCTCCTGCCGATGGCCGACGACCACCACCGGATGCTCAGCCTGCTCAACACCTCGCTGCTGAACTCCGAGAACGCCCGGTTCGTCACCATGGTGCTGGCCTCCGCGGCCCGTGACGGCAACGCCGTACGGCTGCGCCTGACCAGTGCCGGCCACCCCGCTCCGCTGATCCTGCGTTCCGACGGCCGGGTGGAGGAGGCCGACACGAAGGGAACGCTGGTCGGGGCGCTGCCCCAGATCACCACGGAGACGGCCCGGGTGACCCTCGCACCCGGCGACACCTGCGTCCTGTACACCGACGGGATCAGCGAGGCTCGGGGAGGTCCCATGGGCGGTGCGATGTTCGGGGAGGAGCGGCTGCGCCGCGCCCTGTCGAAGTGCGCGGCGATGCCCGCCGAGGCCGTGGTGGAGCACGTGCAGATGCTCACCTCCCAGTGGGTGGGCACGGGCCGCCACGACGACATGGCCGTGGTCGTCATCTCGGCGCCGCGCACCAACCACCTCAGCGCCGTGGACGGCCACACCCGAGGACGGTTCACCGCGTGAGCCCGTCCGTGACCTCCGCCTCGCCGGCCGGTGAGCTGTGCGCGCGGGTGTGGGAGTCGGTGATGGCCTTCGACGAGGCCGCCACGGTCGCCACCCTGCTCCGCGCCCTTGACGCGGGCATGAGCGCGGAAGCGCTCCTGCTCGACGTCATCGCCTCCGTGCAGGGGCGGGTCGGCCGGGAGTGGGCGGCCAACCGCATCACCGTCGCCCAGGAGCACGCCGCGACGGCCATCAACGACCGGGCCCTGGCAGCCGTCGCCCTGCACCGCTCCGTGCCCGCGTCACCGGCACGCGGCCGGATCACCGTGGCCTGCGTGGACGGCGAATGGCACGCCCTGCCCGCCCGGCTCCTGGCCGAGGTGCTGCGGATCAGGGGCTGGCGCATCGACTACCTCGGCGCCCAGGTGACCGCCCCCCACCTCGTCGCCCACCTGCACCGCACCGGCCCGGACGCCGTGGCGCTCTCCGGCTCCCTGGCGACCCGCCTGCCCGCCGCGCACGCGACCATCACCGCCTGCCAGGCCGTCGGCACGCCCGTGATCGTCGGCGGGGCCGCGTTCGGGCCCGAGGGCCGCTACGCGCGGCTGCTGGGCGCGGACGCCTGGGCCCCCGACGCGCGCGCCGCCGCCGACGCGCTGGACCTCGGACCGCTCCCGCAGCCCCGCCCCGGTCACCAGGCCATCGACGACCTGCCCCACCTGAAGGACCAGGAGTACACACTGGTCGCCCGCAGCCGCCCGCGGCTGGTCAGGGCCGTGTTCGAGGCACTGGAGGCCGCACACCCGGCCGTGCGCGACTACTCCGAAGCGCAGCGCGAGCACACCGCCGAAGACCTCTCCCACGTCGTCGAGTTCCTCGCCGCCGCCCTCTACACGGACGACGAGGACCTCTTCGGCGGCTTCCTGCTGTGGACCGCCGGAGTCCTGGAAGCCCGCCGCGTGCCGGCCGCCTCACTGCTGTCGGCCCTGGCCTTCCTGGAGCGGGAACTCCAGGACTTCCCCCGCGCCACCACCATCCTGCGGGCCGGCGCCGCCCGCCTGACCCACATCCCCGCGACCAGGACAGCTGAATGACGAGCCCGCCCTCCGCCCCGCTCACCCTGACGCCCTCCGCCTCCCGCGGCACCGGGCGCGTCGAGCTGAGCGGCGACCTCGACCACCACCACGCCGACCTCCTCGTCGAAACCGTCGGCCGGCTCCTCGCCGAGCAGCCCGGCCTACGGGACCTGCGGCTGGACTGCGCCGGCCTGTCGGCCGTGGACTCCAGCGGGCTGGCGGCCCTCCTGATGGTCCGGCGACGCACCGACAGGGCGGGCGCGGAACTCCACCTCGACGGCCGGCCCGCACATCTGAACCGCCTCCTGGAGATCACCGGCACCCTGCACCACCTCACGGCACCGACGCCGCGAGCCGGAGCCGCCGGCGGCCCCCAGCGCGCCGCTCCCCGCACCGCCCCCGCGGAACAGCCGCCCCCGGGCGCGACGGGCCCGACGGCCTGACCGCCGGGCCCGGCCGCTCACCGCCCGAGCCGCCCCGGCTCGAGCCGGGACACCCGCGGCTCCCGGCCGCCCGTCCCCTCCCGGATGGCCGCGGCCCGGTCCATGTGCCCCCAGCCGGCGCCGCTCTCGGCGTTCACCTCTTCCCGGACGTCCCTGAGGCCGTAGTGCGCGAACAACTGCTTCTCCTCCACGACCGACAGGACGCTCCCGCGGTCCGGCGCGGCACGGGGAGCCCCCTCGATCAGCGACACGGGGTACGGCAGCACCAGACGCCCGTCCTCGAAGGCGGCGTGGCGCAGCGGCACGAAGACCCCTCCCGGGCCGCGGGCTCCGTCGGCGATCCGTGCCCATTCGGGCCTGCCGGTGGTGTCGTCCACGAGGACGCACTCCACCCCGCCCACGCGCCGGCCCTGCTCCGTGTACGCCGCGCACCCGTCCATGGCCCTCAACTGCTCCTGTGTGATCATCAGTCCTCCTCGTCATCTCCCGCACACCACGGTCATCTCCCGCACACCACGCTCACCGGCCGGCTGCCTCGGACGTGGCCGGCCCGGTCTCACCCTGCGGCGCACTCGCGGGCCGGTAGCCGGTACGCAGCTTCCGCCGCTCCCGCGCGGTCAGCCCGCCCCACACCCCGTACGGCTCCTGAGTGCTCAGCGCGTGCCGCAGGCAGACCTCCCGCACCGGGCAGGCCGAGCAGAGCCTCTTCGCCTGCGCGTCGCGCTGCTCACGGTCCTTGCGCCGTTCGTGCCAGGGCCCGTAGAACTGCTCCGCGCCCACCTCCTGGCACAGGGCTTCGGCCTGCCAGGCCCAGTGCCTGTGCGCGGGTCCCGGGAGGAGGGAAAGATTCGGCATCGCTCGCCCTTTCGGCATCGGTGTCGGTGTCGGTGTCCGAAGGGGCGTCTGTTCCCGTTTGTTCGAATGAAACGTCCGTCGGCCGGACGGCCCGCCCGCGACCGGTACCGGCCGGTAGTGGGGATGCTGGAGGAATGAGCAACCAAGCGCCCGCGCCCGCTCCCGACACCGGCGGAGCGGCCGTGACGATCGGGGTGGAGGAGGAGTTCTTCCTCGTCGATCCCCACACCCGCCTCGTCGTGCCGGCCGGACCGGCCGTGGCCGCCCGTGCCGCGCGCGAGGCGGGTGACCGGGTGACGCAGGAGTTCGCCCTCGGCCAGGTCGAAGGACGCACCCGCCCCTGCCGCTCCGCGGACGAGCTGCGCGCGGAGCTGGAGCAGGTGCGCGGGGCCCTCGTCGCGGCGGCCCGCGCCGAGGGGGTCCGTCTGTGCGCGTCGGGGACGGCGGTGCTCCAGGATCCCGGGCCGGTGCAGGTGGCCGGTCATCCCCGCTACCGGGCCGGGCGCTTGCAGTACCGCGGCATGATGGACGACTTCGCCGTCAGCGCCCTGCACGTCCACGTCCACCTGCCGGACCGCGAGCTCGCCGTACGCACGGTGAACCACCTGCGCCCCTGGCTGCCGCTGCTGATCGCGGCGAGCGCCAACTCCCCCTATCACCGGGGGCTCGACACCGGATACGCCAGCTGGCGGACGGTCATCCGCCACCGCTTCCCCTGCCTGGGCCCACCGCCCTACGCCGCCTCGTGGCGGGAGCACGAACGCCTGGCCGTCACGATCGCCGACACCGAGGCGATGCTGGACGCGCGGACGCCGTTCTGGGACCTGCGCCCCAACCCCCGGCTGCCCACCCTGGAGGTGCGGGCGATGGACGTCCTGCAGGACGTCGGCGACACGGTCGCCTTCGCCGTCCTCCTGCGCGCCCTCGTGCGCACCGCCGCCGCCCGGGGCGAGGCGGGGGACCCGGGGCCGCCCTGGGCGGGCGAGGTGCTGCGCGCCGCCTGCTGGAGGGCCGCCCGCGACGGCTGGGGCGGTGACCTCTTCCATCCGGCGACCGGCCGGCCCTGCCCGGCCGGGGACCTCGCGCGGGAGCTGGTGGACCTCGTGCGCGGCGCGCTGGAGGACGCCGGAGACCTGGACGAGGTCACCGGGCTCTTCGACCGGCTCGCCGAGCTCGGTGACGGCGCATCCCGGCAGCGGGCCTGGGCGGCCGCGGGAGCCGGGCCCGAGGAAGTGGCGGACCGGCTGGTGGCGGCCACGGCACGCGGGACGGGCGGGGACGGGGTCAGCGGGCCGCGAGCGTGACGACCAGGACGTCCCGGTGGCCGGGACCGCCGTCGTCCTCGGGCCGCACGGGTGAGACGGCGTGCCAGGTGGCGCGGTCGTCACTGAGCAGGAGCGTGCCGGGCTCGCTGAGAGTGGTGGCCTCGACCTCCCTGCCCTCGGCGTCGTAGACGGTGCTGCGGCCGCCGGTGACGTTCCGGCGGCCGACGAGGAGCGAGGAGACCAGCGTGACGCCGTCCTTGTGACGGCCTTCGGGCGTGGGCTGCCCCAGACCTCCGGGACGCGCGACGACGCGGAACGGGTGGACCCGCACGATCCACTCCTCGGCGTCGTCCAGCCCCGCGGCGACCTCACCGAGCAGCCCGATCAGGGCGCCGAGCATCGGCTCGGCCCGGAAGGCGCCGGTGAGCGGTTCGAAGCGCCGCTCGACGTCCACGTAGAGCGGGTTGCTGCGGTCGGGCTGCACGAAGACCTCGTGCGGCAGCGGCATGATGCCGCCACCGCGCCGGGGCAGGAGGAACTGTCCGTACCGGCGCAGCCGGCTCGTCCCCGTCTCGGCCGCGTACGGGTCCGCGGCGAGCTCCTCCCAGTGCCGGTCGATCCTCGCCCACTCCGCCGCGGCCACGCCCAGGCACCGGGAGAGCACGGCCGGGGCCATCAGGTACCACCCGCGGGCCGCGACCACCCGCCGCGCTTCCGCGACCGCCGCCCGCACCTCCTCGTCACCCCGGGGACCGCCGCTCCCGCCCCCTGCCCGCCATCCGGAGTCGTCCGCCTCGTCCATGTGCCCATGCTCGGCCTTGCACGGCGGCCCGGCATCCGCAGCGCCATGGCCGGACGTGTCCCGGCAACACGCGGAACGCGGCCCGGTGGGGCTCAGGGCGCTCCGCTGCCCGGGTCCCGGACGGGGCTGCCCAGGCGGTCGGCGAGGAACGGTTCCCGAGCCAGCACGGCGCCCGTGCTGAGACCGACCGCGATGGCCACGCACAGCACGATCAGCCACGAGAGCAGCACGAAGACCGAGCCGAACGCCCCGAACTCGCCCAGCACCCGGTTCATGGCCACCGGCATGTACAGGCGCGCGCCGAGCGACAGCGCGGTGACGGCCATCGCGGTGAGCAGCGCCCCGGGCAGCATCGGCCACCAGCCGATCACACCGCCCAGCAGCAGGTGCTGCGTCCACCACCACGCCGCCGTCTGGAGGAGGAGGGTGAGGGGGACGCCCAGCCACAGTCCCGCGCCGAACCCGTCCCGCACCGGGCCCTGCACCACCAGCAGGACCGTCCAGACGGCGATCCACACGACCCAGCGCCAGACCGCGATCCGGGCCGCGCCCCGCGGGATCCCCCACGCGCGTCTGCACAGCCGCTGGACCGCCCGGCTCACCGCGGTCGCCGACAGCAGCACCATCACCGACCCCACCACCCCCACCGCGTTCTGCACGCCGTCGTCCGTCCCCGCGAAGACCTCGTCGAGCTGCTCACCGGACTCGCCGGTGAGACCGAACAGGGCGCGCAACGACGAGGTCAGCTGCTCCTGGAGGGCCGGCGGGGCGAGCGAGGCGACGACGAACAGCAGGGGAACGACCGTCAGGAGGACCTGAGCGGCGACCCGGGTCGCCGAGTCGAAGACGTTCACCGCGATCAGGCGCTCCGCCAGACGGGTGATCACCGGGAAGCGGGCCTCGCCGCGGTACCGGATCCGCCGTCCGGTCTCCGCGAGCTCCCGCGAACGGGTCCGCCACCACGATGCCCACAGCACGCCGCGCACCGGCCTCCTTCGTCCCGTCCAGGGTGGCGGACCCGACCGGCCACGGCACGCCGACGCACCACCGCGCGGTCCGATGCGTGGCACACCGCCCTTCGGGCGGATGCACGGCCGGCGGGGCGGGCCCATGGACGCCTCCCCGCTCCGACAGCGTGATCAACAGGCTCGGAGCGCGGCGGAGGCGGCCCGTGGCATAAGCACGGCTCCCGACGGGCAGAGCGTGATCATGACAGAGACCGCCGCGCACACCGCCCCCGCCCCACCGCACCGCCCCTTACGCCAGCTGCTGGCCGCGTCCGTCGGCAACGCCGTGGAGTGGTACGACTGGTACGCGTACACCTTCCTGGCCACCCACATCGCCCGGCAGGTCTTCCCGCCCGGCGCGGGCGGTTCCATGGTCCCGCTGCTCTCCACCTTCGCCGTCTTCGCCGTCGGATTCTTCATGCGCCCGGTCGGCGGGCTCCTGATGGGCGCGATCGCCGACCGCCGGGGCCGGCGGACCGCGCTCACCGTCACCATCCTGCTCATGGGAGGCAGCAGCCTCCTGGTCGGCCTCACCCCGGCGTACGCGTCCGTCGGCGTGCTCTCCCCGGTCGTCCTCGTGACCGCCCGGCTGCTCCAGGGCCTGTCCGTCGGCGGGGAGTTCGCCGCCTCGACCACCTTCCTCGTGGAGTCCGCGGGACCCGGCCGCCGAGGCCTCTTCTCGTCCTTCCAGTACGTCTCCACCTCCATCGGCCAGCTCGCCGCCTCCGGCCTCGCCGCGCTGCTCGTGACCGCGCTCCCCGAGGACGCCATGAACGGCTGGGGATGGCGCGTGCCCTTCCTGCTCGGCGCCGTCCTCAGCCTCGCCGGGTTCTGGATCCGGCGAGGCGCGGAGGAGACCCTTGCCCCCCACCCCGCCACGGCCCCCCGCCCCGGGCTGTTCGACGCCCTGCGCCACCACCCCCGCGCCTCGCTGCTGATCGGCGGCATCACGGCCGGGGGCACCCTCGCGTACTACACGTGGACCTCGTACCTGCCGACGTACGCCGAACTCGAGACCGGCATGGCCAAGGGGGACGCGCTGCTCGCCGGGACGCTGTCCCTGGCGTTCTTCGCCCTGCTCCAGCCGATCGGCGGCCTGCTGTCCGACCGCTTCGGCCGCAAGCCCTCCCTGCTGTTCTTCGGGCTCGGCTTCGCCGTGCTCGTCGTACCGCTGCTGCGCGCCCTGGACGGATCGTTCCTCTCCCTGCTGCTCGTCCAGTGCGCCGGCATGGTGCTGCTCACCGGCTTCACCTCCATCTCGGCGGCCGTCAACGCGGAGGTGTTCCCGGCGCGGGTGCGGGCGGCGGGCATCGGCTTCCCGTACTCGCTGACGGTCGCGCTCTTCGGCGGCACGGCCCCGTACATCGGCACCCTGCTGCAAGAGCTGGGCCTGCCGGGCCTGTTCCCCTGGTACGTCGCCGTGCTGTGCCTGTGCTCGTCAGCGGTGTACCTGCGGCTGCCGGAGAGCGCCCACAGGCCCCTCGACCGCTGACGGCCCGGGGAAGGAGGGGCCGGGGATCTCGCGCCGCAGCACCGGGGCGACGTCCGACTGGAAGAGCTCCAGCGAGGCCCGGTGCCCGGCCTGGGTGAGCCCGCCCGGCTCGGCCTGGAGGTGCAGGACGGTGTGGCCGAACTCCGCGTGGTAGCGGTGGACCTTCTCGATCACCTGCTGGGGGCTGCCGATCAGCGCCGAGCTGCGCTCGATGAAGTCCTCCAGCGTCGGGAACACCGGATCCAGCCCCTGCCGCGCGTGCGCGTCGAGGTACCGGGCGAAGGCCGGCCGGTACGCCCGCGCCGCCTGCTGCGAGGTGGGGGCCGTGTGGAACCCTGCCGTGCCCGCCCCGACGACCGCGTGCGCCGGATCGTGCCCGTAGTGCTCCCAGCGCTCCCGGTAGTGGCGGATCAGCTCGGCGTAGGGGCCGATGGGATGGGTGACGTTCGCGGAGAAGAGCGGGTCCCCGTAGCGTGCGGCGAGGTCGACGGACTCGCGGCTCGTGGCGCTGCCGTGCCAGATCCGGACGGCCCGCTGGTACGGCCTCGGCAGCACCTCCGCCCCGCTCAGCGCCGGACGGAAGCGCGGCTCGGCGGTCACCTCGTCCTCGCGCCAGATCCGCCGGAACAGCTCGTAGCCCTCGGTGTTGCGCGCCCACTGGTCCTCGGGGGTGACGTGGAAGAGCTCCCGCTGCGCGGTGCCGTTGCCCTTGCCGATCATCAGCTCCAGGCGGCCGTCGCAGAGGTGGTCGAGCGTCGCGTAGTCCTCGTACGCCCGCACCGGATCGAGCAGGCTCAGAGTGGTGACGGCGGTGAACAGCCGGATCCGGCTGGTCAGCGCGGCGATGTGGGAGAGCACCACGGGCGGAGAGGAGGACAGGAACGGCCGTTCGTGGCGCTCGCCCACCCCGAAACCGTCGAAGCCGAGCGACTCCGCCAGCTGTGCGGCGGCCACGACCTCGCGGAACCGCTCCCGCGTGGGGGTGGGGGCACCCGTCACGGGGTCCGCGGAATCCGTGATCAGGGTGATGGCCAGGAACTTCACGCGACCACCGCCCGTCGGGCCGCCCGGAGAGGGAATTCTGACACGGCGAAGGGGCCTTCCTGACGAGCCGAATGAAAAGGGAGGGGAAAAGGAAAAAGAGAAAGGAAGTGGGGGAGGAGAGGGCGGAATTCTCAGGGGTGTTCGGCGGGTCTGCCGGCCGGGGCCCGGACCGCCATGAAGAAGGGGCGGCGCCGCACCGTGAAACCGATCGACTCGTAGAGGCGGACGGCGCCCGTGTTGGCCGCGGCGGTGTGCAGGAAGGGGATCTCGCCCCGCTCGCGGATGCCCGCGGCCACGCCCCGCACCAGCCGGGTCGCCAGGCCCCGGCCCCGGTGCGCGGGATGGGTGCACACCGCGCTGATCTCGGTCCACCCGGGCGGGTGCAACCGCTCGCCGGCCATGGCGATCAGCCGGCCCCGGTGGCGGATGCCGAGGTAGGTGCCCAGTTCCACGGTGCGGGGCAGAAAGGGCCCCGGCTTCGTGAGCCCGATCAGGGCGAGCATCTCCGGTACGTCGGCGGCCCCCAGCCGAACCGCCTCCGGCGCGGGTTCGGCGCGCAAGGAGGTGTCGACGAGCTGGACCCCCTCGACGGAGCCGACGGTGTCCCAGCCCTCGGGCGGGGTCAGGAGGCCGGAGAGCGCGGCGGTCCCGCCCGGGCCGACCAGGGCGGCCAAGTCGGCCCAGGAGCGGGGGTCGGCCGGGTCGGCGAGGGCGGCGAAGGGGGCGACGTCCGGGTCGTAGCGGGCGGCGCGGGGCGTGCCGGGCGGCGTTGCGTACGGATGCTCGGCGAAGGCGGAGTGCGCAGCGGACAGCGAGGCCCAGGCCGCGTTGTCCAGGACGTGCGCGCAGACCGGGGCCCGCCCGCCCGCGCCGTGACCCGAGTCCGCGCCCGGGTCCGTCGCCGTGGCCGTGCCGGTGCCCGTGCCCCGGCTCATGAGGCGGCCGGCGGCAGGCCGGGCGGGTTCACCTCGGAGGTGGTGACGGCCTCGTTGGAGAGGTTCCAGGCGGCCAGGAGGCGGGCGTACTGGCCGTTTCCGACCAGGTGGTTGACCGCGCCCGCCAGCGGCTTGGCCAGCCCGCCGTCCTTCTTCGCCGTCGCGGCGATCAGCCCCTGGAGGCCCTCGCCGGCACCGGAGAACGAACCGGCGCTGCGGGTGGGCGCGCTGCTGCTCGCGGTCTGCGTGATGTGGTAGGCGATGGCGGGGTTAGGGCCGAAGCTGAGGTCGATCTTCCTGCCGCTCAGGGCCAGGTAGACGCTGTTGGGGTCGGGGAAGTACTTGACCTCCACGTCCTTGCCCTCGGACCGGAGCTTGGCCTGCCAGTCCAGCAGGATCTTCTCCTGGTTGGTGCCCTTGCTCACCGCCACTGTCTTCCCCGCGAGGGTGCGGTAGTCGCCGCCGAAGTTCCAGGTGCTGTCCTTCAGCACCTCGAAGGCCAGGTTGTCCTGCCGGTAGGAGGCGAACTCGTACTTCTTCTTGCGGTCCTCGGTGACCGTCACGTTGGAGAAGGCCGCGTCGACCTTGCCGCTGTCGATGCCGACGAAGAGGTTCTCCCAGGTGGAGTTCTTGAACACCGGCTTCAGCCCCAGTGTCGCGGCGACCAGGCGGCCGAGGTCCGGCTCCGCGCCCGTGAGGGTCTTCTGGTCGGTGCCGACGTAGGCGAGCGGCGGGAAGCCGGCCGGCAGGGCGCCGACGCCGATGACCAGCTCGCCGCGTTCGCGGACGTCCTTCGGGAGCTGGGCGCGCAGGGACTCGACGACGGGGACGGACAGTTCGTCCTGCTGGGCGGCGCCGTTGGAGACGGCGCCGACGGTCACCCTGCCCGTCGCGCCGCCGTCGGCCTCGGCCTCGCCGCCGCACGCCGTGAGCCCGGCGGCGAGGGAGGCGGTCGCGGTCACCGCCCCGAGGCCGCGGACGAGTCTGGTGCGCAGGGTGGGCTGGCGTCGCATGGAGTTCCTTCTGGTATGTGCGTACGGGGTCACGGGGCCGTCTCCCGGCGGAAGCGGAGCCGCAGGTCGCGCAGGCCCTCCCGGGCCCGCTGGAGGGGGCTCGCGGGTACGGCGCGCAGGGCGCCGCGGGCGTAGTACCGCTCGACGTGGTACTGCACGGCGGAGACCAGGCTGGTGAGGATCACGTACCAGACGGTCGCCACCAGCAGCAGCGGCACCACGTCGCCCGGATAGGTCGCGGCGAGGCTCTGCACGGAGCCGAACAGGTCGAGCAGCGAGACGTAGAAGACGAGCGAGGTGGCCTTGAGCAGGCCGATGAGCTGGTTGACGTAGGAGGGGACGATGGAGCGGAGGGCCTGGGGGAAGACGATCCGGGTGAACTGCCGCCACCGGGGGATCCCGAGGGCGTTCGCCGCCTCGTGCTGGCCCTGGTCGACGGAGAGCACGCCGGCCCGCACGACCTCGGCCGCGTACGCCGCCTCGCACAGACCCAGGCCGATCACGGCGATCACGATGTCGGTCGCGAGCCGGGACTCGTCGAAGGTGACGAACGCGGGCCCGAACGGCACCCCGATGCTGAGCGTGGGATAGAGGGCGCTGAGGTTGTAGAGGAAGAGCAGGACGACGATGAGCGGCACGGAGCGGAACAGCCAGACGTACGTCCAGCTCACCGACCGCACCACCGCGTTGCCCGACAGCCGGCCGAGGGCGAGCAGGACACCGCCGGCCAGGCCGAGGACCGCACTGTACGCGGTCACCTGGAGGGTGATGAGCAGCCCGTCCAGGACGACCGGGCGCAGGAACCAGTAGGCGAAGCGGTCCCATTGGTAGAACGGGTTGGTGATCAGCCCGTGGGCGGCCTGGGAGACCAGGACCAGGACGATGGCGGCGGTCACCCAGCGGCCCGGGCGTCGGAGGGGGAGGACCCGCTCCGCGGTTCCCGGAGGACCGGAGGGGGCGGACGGACCGGACGGACCGGGCGGGCCGGCGGGCGCGGAAAGGAGCAGGGGTTCGGTCACGGAATCTCCAGCGGCTTCGGCGAAGCGCAGAATCGAAAAGCAGCCTTCATGCCGTGGAGGGGAGACGGCGGATGGGTGGCTGCGGCGTAAGCTAGGCAGCCCGGAGAAGGGGTGTCAACGGCCTCGATATCGGAATGCGCGGATGAGCGAGCCGATTTCATCCGCCGTACATGTAACGCCTCTTGGTGAAACGAAACGGCTTTGTTCCGGTGCTCGCGTCGCCGCCGCGGGAGGTGCCCCGCGCGTAGTACCGCTCCACGTAGTACTGGCCCGCGCTCAGCACGGTGGTGACGGCGACGTACCAGAGCGTGGCGACCATCAGCAGTGGGATCACCTGGTAGTTCTGGTTGTAGACCAGCTGGACCGAGTACAGCAGGTCGTGCACGGCCAGCACGCTGACGATGCTCGTGCCCTTCAGGGTGCCGATCAGCATGTTGCCGGCGGTCGGCACGATCGAGCGCATCGCCTGGGGCACCACGATCCGCCGCAGGGTACGCGGCCTGCTCAGGCCGAGCGCCTGCGCGGCCTCGGTCTGGCCGGGGTCCACGGACAGGATGCCGCCGCGCACCACCTCGGCGGCGTACGCGCTCTCGTGCAGGGTCAGACCGATGACGGCCGTGAGCGTCGGGCCGAGCAGGTTCACCGTCTTGACGCTGAACAGCTCGGGGCCGTACGGGATCGCGAGGCCCACAGTGGGGTACAGGGCGCCGATGTTGAACCAGAACAGCAGCTGCACCAGCAGCGGCGTGGAGCGGAAGATCCACACGTAGCCCCAGCTCAGCGTCCGCAGGACCGGGCTGTCGGAGAGCCGCATCACCGCCAGCAGCGTGCCGGCCGCGAAGCCGAGCACCATCACCACGCCGGTCAGCCACAGGGTGAGCAGCAGTCCGCTCAGCACCGCGGAGGTGGTGAAGTACCGGCCCACCACGTCCCATTGGAAGGCGTCGTTGAGGACCACGGAACGCAGCACCAGCGCGAAGACCAGCAGGGCGGCGGCGGCGGACAGCCGGCGGCCCGCGCGCCGCCGCGGCACGATCCGCGGCGGTCCCCCTCCGGGGCCGGCTCCCGGCGCGGGCTCCGCGACGGAGACGGAGGCGGAGGTGGAGGCGGAGAGGCGGGAAGGGGCGGTGGCCATGGGAGGCCCTCCAGTCGAGGGTGCGCGGCGTGGACGGGTGGGGTGGTCCGGGACGTGTGTCGTCACGCTCGCCGCGTCCCTCAACGCGGCCGGAAGGGCCGCCGCGCGGGGCGGGGCCGATCCGCGTCGATCGTATGCGCCCGCGGCCAGGCCCTGTCAACCGAGCGTCCGGGGCGGCCCGTCGGGACCGTCCGGTCCAGGGCGTCGGGACCGTCCGGGATCCGGGCGGTTGCTTGACGAAGACCATCGCGTACTGCTCAAGTAGTCATATGAACGCCCATCAGCGCCTCGTCACGCGCGGCCACATCGACTTCGGTCGGGTGTGGTCCGCCGCGTGTTGTGCCTGATGCGGCAGCGGGCTGCCTGATCGGCCCTTCCCTCCCTCGGTGACCCCGTCGCGGGCCGAGATCTCCTGAGCACCACCCGCCGTGCCGCGGCACGGCGACGTGCGCCCGGACGTGCGCTGCCCGCCGCCCGAAGACCCCCGATTCCCGAGTCCCGACGCCCGGCGCCGTCACGCCCGCCGCGGCACCCCGCGGCTCCCCGCGTCCGCATTCCCGCCGGCAAGCCCGTCCGGTCCGACGCCCGCCCCTGCCCGTGTGCGCACGCACCACCGTCCTTCCGAAAGGCCACCCCATGCCCGTGGAGTTCCTCGGCATCGCCGCCACCAACGACGGATCCGAAACCACCGCGCGATCCGGCGCCGCGTTCGACAAGGAGTACACGCTCCGGCTCGCCCGGGCGCACGAGGACCACGGCTGGGACCGCGTGCTGTTCGCCTACGGATCCGGATCCCCGGACCCCGCGCCGGCGGCCGCGTACGTCGCCGCCCGCCTGGACCGCCTCCAGCTCCTGCTCGCCCACCGGCCCAACGTCTCGTACCCCACCTACGCCGCCAAGACCTTCGCCACCCTCGACCAGATCAGCGGGGGCCGGCTGGCGGTCCACTTCATCACCGGGGGCAACGACCACGAACAGGCCCGCGAGGGCGACACCCTCACCAAGGACGAGCGCTACGCCCGCACACGCGAGTACATCCGGATCGTCAAGAAGATCTGGACCACCCACGAGCCCTTCGACCACGAGGGCGAGCACTACCGCTTCCACGACTTCGTCAGCGACGTCTTCCCCGTCCAGCAGCCGCGCCCCGACGTGTCGTTCGGCGGCTCCTCACCCGCCGCCTACGCCGCCGGCGGCGCCGAGGCGGACGTCTACTGCCTCTGGGGGGAGCCGCTGGAGCGGACCGCCCAGCAGATCCAGGCGGTGAAGGCGGCCGCCGAGGCCGCCGGCCGCACCGACGTCCCACGCATCCAGGTCGCCTTCCGCCCCATCATCGCCCCCACCGAGGAACTGGCCTGGGAGAAGGCCCACCGCACCCTGGGTGCCATCCGGCAGCGGCGCCTCGCGGCCCCCGCACGACACCACCGGGGCGGTGTCACCGAAGCCGCGGCCCCGCAGAACACCGGCTCGCAGCGGCTGATCGCCATCGCCGAGGCGGGGGAGCGCTACGACCGGGCCCTGTGGACGCCGACCGCCGCGGCCACCGGCGGCGCGGGCAACTCCAACGCCCTGGTCGGCACCCCCGAGACGGTCGCCCAGGCCCTGCTCGACTACCACGACCTCGGCGTCGACATCCTCTCGGCCCGCGGCTACGACCTCCTGGACGACGCCGTCGACTTCGGCCGCTACGTCATCCCGCTCGTCCGCGAGGAAGTAGCCAAACGCGACGCCGCGCGCGAGGCCGCGCGGTCCGCGGCCTCCCCGGTCCGGCCCGTCGCGGCGGTGCGCGCATGAGCCCCGCCGGCCGCACCCCGCGCAGACGCGGGGGCCGCCCGGGCATCCCGTCGCGGAAGGCGAAGCGCACCGCCCTGCGCACGGCCGCCACGCTGGCCGCCCTGCCCCTCATGGCGCTGACCGCCTGCGGATCCGGCGGCGGGACTCCCGCTCCGGCGGGCGCCGAGGCCTCCGCCCAGGCGCCGGCCGACGATCCGGTGGCCGCCGTACGCACCGTCGACGCGGTCGCCGCCCTGCTCCCGGCCGAAGTCCGGCGCACGGGAACCCTGCGGATCGGCAGCTCCATCGGATCCCCGCCCTCGGCGTACTACCCCAACGGGCAGGACAAACCGCCCGCGGGCCAGGACATCGACATCGCCGACGCCGTGGCCAAGGTCCTCGGCGTGCGGCTGGAGCGGCAGGGCGCCTCGTTCGAGACGATCCTGCCCGCGCTCGGCAGCGGCAAGTACGACCTCGGCACGGGCAACTTCGGCGTCACCGCCGAACGCCTGAAGACCGTCGACTTCGTCACCTATGTCAACGACGGGCAGGGCTTCGCGGTCAAGACGGGCAGCACCCGGCTGACCACCCGCATCACCGACCTCGTCCAGCTGTGCGGCCTGACCGTCGGCACCGGAGCGGGCACCACCTTCGAGAAGACCCTCACCGACCGCAAGGGCGTGTGCACCGCCGCCGGCAAGAAGCCCTACGAGGTCAAGGTCTTCTCCGAACCCGGAGCCGTCACCACCGCACTCCAGCAGGGCCGTATCGACGTCGTCATGTCGACGATCAACGGCCTGCGCCACCAGGCGGCGCAGCCCGCCGCGCAGACCACCTTCCTGGGCGAATACCACCGCCTCGACGTGGGCTTCGCCTTCAAGAAGGACTCCCCGCTGACCCCGGCCGTCCAGGCAGCCGTCAACGAGCTGGTCAGGAACGGCACCTACGCGCGGATCCTGAAGAAGTGGGGCACCGGAGCCTCCGCGATCGAGACCTCCCAGATCAACCCGGCCGAGCACACATGAGGAGCGAGCCCGTGAACGACGTCATGGTCGACGTACGCGGCGTCCACAAGAGCTTCGGACCGCTGGAGGTGCTGCGCGGCGTCGACCTGACCGTCCGGACCGGCGAGGTCGCCGTCGTCCTCGGCCCGTCCGGCTCGGGGAAGTCCACCCTGCTGCGCACCATCAACCACCTGGAGAAGGTCGACCGCGGCTGGGTGAGCGTCGACGGCGACCTCATCGGCTACCGCCGCGCCCGCGGCAAGCTGTACGAGCTGAAGGAGAAGGAGGTCCGGCGGCAGCGCACCCGCATCGGGTTCGTCTTCCAGAACTTCAACCTCTTCCCGCACCTCACGGTGCTGGAGAACCTGGTCGAGGCCCCGGTCTCCGCGCTGCGCCGGCCGCGGCAGGAGGCGGAGGCGACGGCCCGCCGGCTGCTCGAACGGGTCGGCCTCTCCGACAAGGCCGACGCCCGCCCCCGGCAGCTCTCCGGGGGCCAGCAGCAGCGCGTGGCCATCGCCCGGGCCCTCGCCCTCGAACCGAGGGTCCTGCTCTTCGACGAGCCGACCTCGGCGCTGGACCCGGAGCTGGTCGGCGAGGTCCTCGACGTGATCAAGGACCTCGCCCGGGCCGGCACCACCATGATCGTCGTGACGCACGAGATCGGCTTCGCCCGTGAGGTCGCCGACACCGTCGTGTTCATGGACGCCGGGGCCGTCGTCGAACAGGGCCCGCCCACCACCGTCCTGGACGCCCCGAGCCACCCCCGCACCCGCGCCTTCCTCGCCAAGGCCGTCTGACCCCACGGGGGGAACGGGTGCGCCCGCGCCGCGTCGGGATACTGGGAGGATGAGCGACGCGATGGCTGCGCACGCGGCCGCCGAAGAGTTGAAACGACGGGTGTACGCCGGCCTGCGCGAGGACGACCTCGACCCCCGGCAGGTCGTCGCCCTGGCGTGTGAACTGCTCGACTGGTCGCACTGCACCGACGCCGTCCTGGAGGTCGTCGAACGCGACCCGGCCGAGGTGTCGCCGGCGGAGATGACCGGCCTTGCCCGGCGCATCCTGGACGACACGGGCTTCGATCCCGGCTTCGACCTCGCCCCCGAGCGCCTGGAGACGCTCCGTGCCGCGCTGAAGACCGTTGCCCGCGATCTGGCCACCCGGGGGATCGAGGCCGAACCGGAGATCGAGGTCCTGGGGGACCGGTGCACGGTGGGAGCCGGTGTCCGCCTCGCCGGCGGCGAAAGACTCAACTGGGGCGGTCACGTCCTGCCCGCCATGTGCGACGACCCGACCACGGCCCTGACCAGTCTGACGGTCATGATCCAGGAGAGCCTGCTCGAACGTACCTGGCAGGTCTGGCCGGTGTGCGCCCGGCATGACCTCGGCGTGCACGGATCGGAGCGGGACGCGGAGGCCGTGTGGTGGTGCGCGGGCGACGGCGGACACGTGCTCGCGCCGATCGGCGAGCTCTCCCGCGCACCGGGCCACGGCCGCCGCGAGCAGGGCGCTCGGGACGGGGCGCGGGGTCGGCGCACTCGCGGCACAGAGACCCCGGGCACCCTGGAAGGGAGGCCGCAGGCGTCGGTTGCCGCTCCACGAACCGGCGGGGGATCATGACGGCGTGTCCCACCGAGAGCAACTCCACGCGTTCCTGGCCCGCACCGGCCTCACCGTCGTCGAGGACGTGCGCCCCGGCAGCCTCTTCCCACCGGAGGCCGCCTGGCGCGTCGCGCGCGGCACGGCGGCGCCCGCCGACGCCGTCCGGGAGGCGCTCGACGCCGCGTGGTGGCGCCGTCTCGCGGACGAGGACGACGAGTTCCTGGTGGCCGTACTCGGACACCGGATCGGCGGCAACGACTCCTGGTGGACCCGGGTCCGCTGCGCCGGCGGCGGTGCGCCGCGGCTGACCGGCGGCCCCGGCTTCGTGGCGCTCTCCCCCGACGGGCAGGTGCTCCTCGCGGAAGTGCCCGACGCGGACGGGCCCCGCCTGACGGCCCTCGACCGGCTGCCGGAACGGCTGGAGGAGGCTGCGGCGGCCGCCGGACGCGAGACGGAGGCCGAGCGCGCCGGGACATGGGCGGCGGTACCCGGCCGGCGCGGGTGGCCCCTCCACTGGGCGGACAGGATCGGGTTCAACCCGGCCGCCCCGGACGAACTGCTGATCCGCCTGCTGGACGTGGAGGACGGCTTCCTGTACGGGTGCGAGCGCCCCGCCGTCCTCGACGCCGCCGTCGCGCACCCCGACCCCCGGGTCCGCTCCAGGCCCGCCGACGCCTTCCGCCCCAAGCTCACGTCCGGCCAGTGGGTCCGCCTGGTCCGCGCCGAACCGTCGTCGGCGCGACGCGTTCTGCTCGCCGAACGTGCCCTCGTATGGGGTGCCGAACTCCCCGACGACCTGTACGACGAGCTCCTCGCCGGCCCCGCGCGTGCCTCGGCCGTCGAACTCCCCGGGCTCCCCGCCCACCACCTCCCGGCCCTCGCGGCCGACCCCGACCCCCGGGTGCGGGCCGCCGCCTGCGCCCGCTGGGAGGACCTCGGCGCGCCGCAGCGGGACCGGCTGCTGGCCGACGCCGACGACCTCGTGCGTACGGCGGCGCTCCTCGCCCACCACACCCGCGTGCCCATGCCCCGCGAGGTCTACGAGGCCCTGCCCGAGCCCCGGCGCGCGCTCGAAGCGTGCCGGCTGGCACCCGGACTGGAGGCGGAGCTGGTCCGGGAGGGGACCCTGGAGGAACGCCTGGCGCTCGCCGCCAACCCGGGGCTCGGCCCGCTCGGCGTCGCCGTCCTGGCGCAGGACCCGGACGAGGACGTCCGCTCGGAGGTGGCACTGCGGCCCGACCTCGACGAGGAGCGGCGCGCCGCGGTCCGCCACGCCTTCGACCCGTCCCTGGTGTCGAACACCCTGCGCTGGGTCGAGCGCCTGCACGGCGACGCCGAGGCGATGCGCCGCCTCGCCGCGTCCTCCCACCCGCTGGTCCGCCGCAGCGTGGCCCGTGCCCGGCACCTGCCGCCGGACGTCGTGCAGCGCCTGGCGCGGGACGAGGACCGGCCGGTCCGCCTCTTCCTCGCCGAATCCTGCGACGACGCTCCGGCCGAGCTGCTGCTGGAGGTCTGGCGCTGGTGGGACGGCAGCTTCAGCCACCCCGACCGCCCCCGCGGCCACCCCAACTTCCCCCGCACCGGCCTGCTGCGCCATGCCGACGACCCCGTCGGCCGGATGCGCCGCCTGGCCCTGGACGATCCGGAGTCCACCCCCGCCGACGTCGCACGTCTCGCCCGCGACCCCGAGGCCGAGGTGCGCCGCCGCGCGGCCGAGGACCCGCGGCTGTCACCGGCCGACTCGGTACGGCTGCTGAACGACCCGGAGGCCGCCGTCCGCGGCAGCGTGATGCGCAATCCGCGGCTGCCGGCCCGCGTCCTCGCCGGCCTGCTGCACGACCGCGACACGGCGGGCGCGGCGGTCACCAACCCGGCGATCCCGGTCCCCGTCCTTGAGCGCCTCCTGGACGCGGCCGCGCACGCCGTGGCCGCCCGCCACCGGACTCCCTCACCCGCCGGCACGGCCCCGGCGGTCTGAGCCGCCCGCACGGTGGTCCGGCACGTGATCGGCACGCGGGCGGGCCCCGACCCGGGGGAAGGGTCGGGGCCCGAGAGGGGGCAAGCGCGCTGAGGGCGCCACGCGTCAGCGGCGGAAGCTGTCCTTGACGTCTTCCTTGGCCTGCCGGGCATCGCCCTTGGCCTGCTCGCGGCGGCCTTCGGCGGCCAGCCGCTCGTTGCCGACCGCCCGGCCGAGCATCTCCTTGGCCTTGCCCGTGGCCTGCTCGGCGTGCGCCTTGGCCTTCTCCGTGCCCGACATGAGGACCTCCTCGTATGAGTACCGCGTTGGTCGTGATCCCTCGCATGCTCCCGCTCGGCGACCGCAAACCCCCTTCTTTCCGCCGACAGGGCGAACCGGCTGCGCCACGCCGCGACGGGCCGTCGCTCCTACCCGGCCCTGCGCATAAGAAGCGGGTAAAAATCGAGCGCATGACCGTCGCAGAGGCGGGCACCCGCCGCTTCGGAGGTTGATAACCATGGTTCCCCTGCTTCTCGTTCTCCTGCTGATCCTGATCCTGTTCGGCGCCGGATTCGCGGTGAAGATCCTGTGGTGGATCGCCATCGCTGTCCTGGTCCTGTGGCTGATCGGGTTCGTCGCCCGTCCGAAGGGCGGCAGCGGCCGCTGGTACCGCTGGTAGCCGGACCATCCCGGCGCTACGCCCTCGTGGGCCGCTCCCCGACCGGGGGAGCGGCCCACAGCCGTGGCTTCACCATTCGGGGTGGACGTCGTGACTGTCGTACCGGATTCCGGCGTCGGTGGTCCAGGGACGGAAACGGCCGGGGCCCGTGGGCTCGGGACGGTAGGTGACGGGCTGGCTGGTGTCATCGGTGACGATGACGGCCCCGGTCCGCTGGGCGGCGCGCAACGCATGGGTCCAGTGGCGGCCGCGGTGGCCCGTTCGGTAGTCGGGCGTCTTGCACATGGACATGGAATTCACCGCTTGATCGTCGTGCGGGGTCGAAAATAACCGGATTTTTCCGAGTACCCGAAATTTTCCGTTTTGAACCTCTCGCGTACCCCGTGGCGCAGGCGGAGGTGATCAAGGGGCGACTGGAAGGCCGGCACGCGCCGACCGCCTCCCGGTCGGAAAGGATGAAGGTCCCGGGAGGCGTGGCTGGTAGTGCGGTGCCGCGGCGGGCCGCCCCTCACGGGCTCGATGCTCGGTTGCCTCCGCTCGTCGCGGAACCGCAGCACACTGCACGGCTGCCCCCGCCCGCGGCTCTCAAACCACTACCCGACGGGGTGGTGAAGCGGCGCGTCCACATCATTTTGCGGACCATGCGCAACCGTTCCGCCATCGCGCATGTCCTTCCCTCCAGGAGCGTCCGACTCCAATGACCACCAGGGGGAAACAATGAGGTTCACCCGTCCCGTCGTCACCACCACCGCAGTCGCCGCCCTGGCCCTGGGGGCCACGACCGCGCTGGCGGGGCCCGCCTCCGCCGCACCCAACACCACGCCGCAGAAGGTCTGCGGAAGCGCCTACAAGACCGTGAACTCGGCCGCCATCGGCTCGCTGGGCACCGTCTACCTCACGTACAACGCCTCGAACGGCAAGAACTGCGTCGCTACCATCCGCAACAACCCGGGGGCGGCCGTGGACATGGCCCTCTGGATCGAAGTCCCCGAAACCTGGGAGCGCGGCGAGGACTACGGCCGGTACACCTCGTACGCGGGCCCGGCCTACGTGTACGGCAAGGGCCACTGCGTCGACTGGGGCGGGGGCATCAGCAACGTGCACGTGCAGGTGTACAACTCCAACTGCGGCGCGCGCAAGGAGCACCGGGTCACCGAGGTCCGCTGACCCGGGACCCTCCTGACCACGACGTCCCGTTCCGTCGTGCGGCCGTCGGGGCCTGAGCCACGACGGCCGCACGACCGCAGGGGAGCCCTGCCGCGGGCTACTTGGGCATCAGGACGGTGTCGACGATGTAGACGTTGGCGTTGGCGGTCTTGACGTTGCCGCAGACCACGTTGGAGGTGCCGTTGACCTTGTAGGTCTCGCCGGACCCCTTCGTGGTGACCATGCCCTTCTGGAGGGTCTCGAAGCTGCCGTTCTCCAGCTGCTTGGGGGTGAGCCTCTGGCCGACGACGTGGTAGGTCAGGATCTTGGTCAGGGTGGCCTTGTCGGCGAGGACCTTGTCCAGGTCGGCCTTCGGGATCTTCGCGAAGGCGTCGTTGGTCGGGGCGAAGACGGTGATGTCCTTGGCGTTGTTCAGGGTGTCCACGAGGCCGGCCTGCTTGACCGCGGCGACCAGGGTGGACAGGGCGGGGTTGTTGGAGGCGGCGGTGGCGACGGGGTCCTTGGCCATGCCGTCGAAGGAGCCGGCGCCCTCCTTGGGCACGCCCGCGCAGGCCGGGCCGAACGGCTGGTCACCGGTCATCGATTCGCCGGCGGGGGTGCTCGCTCCGGTCTTGGCCTGGTCACCGGCGGCCGCGCTGGGGGCGGCTTCCGTGTCGCTGCCGGAGTCGGAACACGCCGCCAGGGAGAAGGGCAGCACGGCGGCTGCGGCGACGGCGACCGCGGTACGGCGGAACTTCATGCTGCTGCTCATGATCTGTTGCTCCTTGGCGTTTTTCTCTGCGGTGTGTTGACGTGACAGGTCGTGCTGCCGGAGCCGGCCGGCGGGCCGGTCCAGTGGTCGAGGGGCTGAGGAGCCCCGTGGTCTAGGGGACGGTGACGAAGACGCTGTGCAGGCCGCTCGCTCCGTCGGGGATGGTCCGCGTGCGCTGCTCGGTCTGCACCTGACCGGATCCGCCGGTGGCGCGGACGGTGATCGTGCGGCCGCCGGGCGTGGCCCGCCAGGAGGAAGGTCATCCCGTCCACCGAGCGGGCCACCAGCTGATCTGCCTTCCCTCCCTCGGACGGAGGCCGCACTCCGGCTTCCCCGAGGAGTTCGGCGAGGGGCACGCCGAGCCGACGGGCGGTGCCGGTGCAGGGGCCGCCGACCGCGTTGGAGACGCAACCGCCAGGATCCCCAGCCGCAGGACCGCCTTGTCGTCCTCCTCGAACGTGCGGATCGCGAGATCCTTCACCGCCGCGGGTGTGCGGTCGGTCACCGCGCCGCCCACCGCCGTGATCGGCCCCGCGGCGGGTCGCACCGCACCGGCCACCAGCTCGGCCACGGCCAAGGCCGAGAACGCGGCCAGAAGTCCGGCCGCCGCACCGACCGCGGTGCGGGAGAGGGTCCTGCGGAAGCTGCTCACACCCCCGATTCGGCAGCACCCACCCACCGGATTGGTCCGATCCGCAAAATGTTCCGACCGCTCGGCCGCGTCGTAAGCTGCCGCCATGACCGAGATCCAGAACCAGACGCCCCGCGACGCCTTCGAGCTGCTCATGGCCGGAAACCAGCGCTTCGTCTCGGGCATCCCCGAGCACCCGAACCAGGACGCGATACGCCGCACCGAGGTCGCCCCGGCCCAGCAGCCCTTCGCCGTGCTGTTCGGGTGCTCCGACTCCCGGCTGGCCGCCGAGATCATCTTCGACCGCGGCCTGGGCGACCTGTTCGTCGTGCGCACCGCGGGGCACGTGGCAGGCGCCGAGGTCCTCGGTTCCATCGAGTACGGCGTGAGCGTCCTCGACGCCCCGCTCGTCGTCGTGCTCGGCCACGACTCGTGCGGTGCCATCGCCGCCGCCCGTGCGGCGGCCGACGGCGGCAAGGTGCCCGGCGGCTTCGTCCGTGACGTCGTCGAACGGGTCACCCCGAGCGTGCTGTCGGCCCGCGCTGCCGGACGCGACCAGGACGACCAGATCCTGGCGGAGCACATACAGCACACCGTGGACCTGCTGCTGGAACGCTCCCGCGTCCTGTCCGAGCGGGTGGCCGACGGCCGTCTCGGCGTGGTGGGGCTGTCCTACCGGCTGGCCGACGGCAGTGCGCAGCTCATCGCCGCGCGCGGCGTCGAGGCGGCGGTGCCCGCGGCCTCCTGACCCTCCCGGCGTGACGCGGGACCCGGCCCCGGCGCGGGCAAGGCGGCGCCGACGGCACTGCGGGTGGCCACCGAGGGCCACCCGCACCCGACCGCCCGGCACGGGCTCGGCACACAGCGCGTGCCCGGGGCCGCCTTGCCCCCTCCAACGGATGGGCCGCGCCTCGCGCGGGTGACGAAGAGGCCTCCCATCCGCAGGCCGGTCGGCTTCGAAGAACAGTCGGCAGACGCACAGGTTTCCGAGACCGGACCGCCCCCGGGGGCGGTCCGGCCGGGCACCGACGACGACACAAGGACCGGCATGCGATGGACGCCCCTTCCCCCGACGGCCGCCCCCGGCCGCCCCTTCGGCTCCTCACCACAGCCGGAGCCCCACAGGTGAACCAACCGACCCCCTTCGACACCGGCCGCCCGGGCGGCCCCACCCGCGGCGATCTCACCGGCCTCATGCAGAAGGTCGCCCAGGGCGACAAACAGGCCTTCTCCGGCCTCTACGACGCCCTCGCGCCCATGGTGTTCGGCATCGTCGTCAAGGTCGTACGCGACCGGGCCCAGGCAGAGGAGGTTGCCCAGGAGGTCATGATCGACCTGTGGCGGCAGGCGGCCCGCTACCGCCCCGAAGCCGGATCCGTCACCACCTGGGCGGCGACGATCGCGCACCGGCGGGCCGTGGACCGGGTCCGCTCCGCCCAGGCGGCCACCGACCGCGAGTACGCCCAGGCCGCCCGCGAGCACACCACCGCCTTCGACGAGGTCGCCGAGCAGGTCGAGACCCGCCTGGAGTCCGAACAGGTACGCCGCTGCATGCGTGGCCTGACCGAGCTCCAGCGCCAGGCCGTGACCCTGGCCTACTACCGGGGGCTGACCTACCGTGAAGTCGCCGAAGCCCTGCGCACACCGCTTCCCACCATCAAGACACGCATGCGCGACGGGCTCATCCGGCTCCGCGACTGCATGGGGGTGACCACATGAAACACCACGCCAGCGACGCCCACACCCTCACCGCCGCCTACGCCCTCGGCGCCCTCGACCCGGCCGAACGCCAGGCCTTCGAGGCCCATCTCCAGGTCTGCGAGGCCTGCCGCGAGGAAGTCGCCGAGTTCGAGGCGACCGCCGCCCGCCTGGCCGCGGCCGCCTCCCAGCCGCCGCCCGCCACGGCCAAGGCGCAGGTCATGGCCGCCATCGACGGCGTACGCCAACTGCCCCCGCGCCTGCCCGCACCCGCCGCGGCGCCCGCCCTCGGCGACATCCTGCGCCGCCGGGCCGTGCCCCTGGCCCTGGCCGCCAGCGTCGCCGCCGCCGCACTCGGCGGGATCGCCGTATGGCAGGCCCGGGACGCACAGGAGCTGAAGCAGCAGGCCCGACAGGCCCAGCGGCAACTCGACACCGTCAGTGCCGTCCTGGCCGCCCCCGACGCACGCACCGTCCACGGCAAAGCGGCCAACGGGGCCCTGACCACCGTCGTCGCCTCCGCACGGCAGAACAAGGCCGTCTTCACCGCCGCCGGCCTCCCCGCCCCGGGCGCGGGAAAGACCTACCAGCTGTGGCTCGACCACGACGGCACCATGCGCCCCGCCGGACTCGTCGACCACGACGGCACGGTCGTCCTCGCCGGAAACCCGGCCGATGCCGGCGCCGTAGGCCTCACCCTCGAACCCGCCGGAGGCTCGCCCCAGCCCACCACCGCCCCGCTGCTCCTGATGGCCCTTCCCGCGTGACACCCGTCAGAGGTCCGTCGGGTCCCGGCGCTCCAGTGGAGCGAGCGCAGGGCCCTGGAGGACCTCGCCGTCGATGCCGAAGCGAGAGCCGTGGCAGGGGCATTCCCACGTCCGTTCGGCGTTGTTGAAGGCGACCAGGCATCCGAGGTGCGTGCAGACGGCGGATACCGCGTGCAGTTCGCCGTGATCGTCGCGGTGGACGGCGCAGGGCTTGCCGCCTGCGCGGACCACCGTGCCCTCACCCGGCCGCAAGGCTTCGGCGGGGCCGTTGGTCCCGTCGCCGAAGCTGTCGAGGCGGTCCTTGACGAAGTGCTTCCCGACGTCCCACTGGGCCTTCAGGTAGGCCGGGGCCGACCGCAGGGGTGAGCCGACGCGGCCGGGGTCGTAGAGCCCGTCCCAGGGCTCCTCGTCGCCGCGGACGAGGGAGGCGATGATCGTGCCGGCCAGTACCCCGCCGGTCATGCCCCACCCGGCGAACCCGGTGGCCACGTAGACGTTGTCGCCCCTCGTCGGCAGGCGGCCGATGAGGGGCAGCGCGTCCGTCGAGCTGTTGTCCTGGGCGGCCCACCGGTGGGCGGTGGCGAAGCCGGGGAAGCGCTGCCCGGCCCAGTCCTGGAGGCGGGCGTAGCCTGCCTCGGTGTCCTCGCCCGTGCCCGGTGTGAACGCCTCGCCGGTGACGATGAGCAGTCGGCCGCCGTCCGCCCGTGGCGCGGTGCGGACGGACCGTTTGCCGTTCTCCTGCGAGATGTACATGCCCTCGGGGTCCTGGCCGGCGGGGAGCTCACCGGCGATCACGAGGTCACGGTGTTGCGTGAGCCTGGTGGAGAGCACGGCGTCGTCGAAGACGGGGTGATGGGTGGCGACGACCACGTGCCGCGCGGTGACGGTGGCGCCGGAGTCGGTGGTGAGCCGGCACGGATCGCCGTCGTCGAGGCGTGTGACGCGGGATCCCTCGTGGAGCCGTCCGCCGAGCCGGACGATGTCCTCGACGAGCCCGGCCAGGTACTTGAGGGGGTGGAACTGGGCCTGGTCCTCGACCCGGACGGCGCCGGCGACCGGGAAGGGCAGCCCGGTCGCGGTCACGAACGAGGCGTCCAGTCCGGCCGCCCGCGCCGCGTCCGCCTCCGCCCGCAGGGCGTCCACGCCCTCGGCCTCCTCGCAGTAGGTGAAGGCCGGACGCCTCTCCAGCTCGCAGTCGGCACGAAGCTCCCCGGCCACCTCGATGACGTGCCGCAGGGCCGCGCTCTGGGACGCCGCGTACCGCCGCGCGACGTCGCTTCCGTGCTTGCTCCGCAGCGTGTCGTACACGGCCGTGTGCAGGGCGGTGAGCTTCGCGGTCGTGTGCCCCGTGACCCCGCCCGCCAGGGCGTCCGCCTCCAGCACGATGACGCCGACCCCCGCGCGGGCGAGTTCCCACGCGGTGCTGAGGCCGACGATGCCGCTGCCGATGACCGCCACATCCGCTTCGGCGGCCCCCGCCAGGGGGGCGAAGGCCGGCAGGGTCGCCGTCCGCATCCAGTAGGACCGGCCGATGTCCGCACGTCGGTTCATATCCGGCGGCTGCCCAGGAAACCCGCCCTGATGCACCCCGGCCCCGTCAGCCGAGGCGTCCGACGTGCAGGACGGTGACGGTCAGCGGACGACGGGTGACGGTGTACAGGACGCGGTACCGGCCGACGTGGATGCGGCAGAGCCGTGGGCCGTGCGCGGCGGCCCCCGGCGGCCGGGGCTCGCCGGACAGCAGATCGACCGCACGCAGCAGCTGCCGCAGTCCGGCGGGATCGTCTGCGAGGTGCCGGGCGGCGCCGCTCACGGCGGCCTCGTTCCACACGATGGGGTAGGCCATCGCCCGCCCTCCCTCTGGCTCGTCCCCGGCGCCTGCCCCCAGCAGCGGCCGGCACACCCGAAGGCGGTGTGCCGGCCGGGCCGGCGCGCGTCCGTCCGTCATTCGAAGGCGGCGGCCGCCTCTCGGAGCGCGCGGGCCACGAGCGCCGGATCGTAGGGCGCCCGTGCACCGGGGGTGTACGTCACCGAGCGCAGGCGGCCGGTGTAGCGGAAGCTGCGGTGGCGCTCGTAGACCGGCCAGGAGACCGGGGACTTGCGGTCCACGCCCACGCTGATCCCCTGGAGCGGCGCCATGCCGATCAGCTGGTGGACGCTGTGCGAACGGCCGCTCTCCACGCCGTCGACCAGGAAGCGGAACTCCCAGCGCAGGCCCTCCACCGCGGCGGCCGACAGCGTGATCGTCCGCCGGCCCGCGGGCAGCGGGCCGGCGTCGGTCTCGTGCAGCTCGCCGTACTCGTTGTACGCGAAGCGCAGCCGTCCGTCCTCTACGTACAGGCTGTAGCCCCCGCCCTGGTCGCCGTGCGAGACCAGTACGCCCTGGTCCGAGGCGGCGTGCTCGTCGAGTTCCACGGTGACGTCGAAGGACCGGAACGAGATGAGCCGGGAGGAGCGGTAGCGCTCCAGCTCGGGAGTGCCCGCCAACAGGGTCAGGGGGCGGTGGAACCGCTCCTCGGCGGGGTTGCGCCGGGCCAGTGCGCCGCTGCCGTCGGCGAGGGGGAAGACGCCGTTGCGCCAGGCCGCCGCCTCCCACGCCGCGGCCAGTTCCTTCACCACGTCCGGATTCTCCTGGGCGACGTCGGTGGTTTCGGTGGGGTCGGTGCGCAGGTCGTACAGCGCCCACTCGCCGTCGTCGTACGGTGCGCCCGGGCGGTGCAGCGTGACCAGCTTCCAGCCGTCGCGGTAGTAGCTGCGGTTGCCGGACATCTCGCAGTACTGCTCGGTGTGGGCGCCGGGCGCCCGCCCGTCGTGCAGGACGGGGGCGAAGCTGACGCCGTCGAGCTCCTGGGCGGGCCGCGAGCGCCACAGCTCCGGGCGGCGCACGCCGGCGAGTTCCAGCAGGGTGGGGGTGATGTCGGTGACGTACTGGTACTGCTGCCGGACCCCGTCGTCGCCCGCGGCCCGCCGCAGTCCCTCGGGCCAGGAGATGACGAACGGCACGCGCACGCCGCCCGCGTAGGTCTGGCCCTTGTAGAGCCGGAACGGGGTGTTGGAGGCCATGCCCCAGCCGCGCGGGTAGTGCACCAGGCTCTGCGGGCCGCCGATGAGGTCGGTGTCCCGGTCCACGTCCTCGTTCCAGTCGTCCGGGACGGGCTGGTGGACGAAGCGGCTGAAGTAGCTGCGCGTTCCCTCGGCGCCGCCCTCCCCGGTGCCGCCGTTGTCGGAGGTGAAGACGACGATGGTGTTGTCGAGTTCGCCGAGTGCGCGCAGGGTGTCGGTGAGCCGGCCAAGGTTCTGGTCGATGTTGTCGACCATCGCCGCGTACACCTCCATGTAGCGCGCGTACCGCCGCTGCTGTTGCGGCGTCAGATCGGTCCATGGGTCAACGTCGAAGCCCGCCTCGGAGTTGCGTTCCGGCAGGACGGTTCCCTCGGGGAGCAGCCCGTCGGCGATCTGCCGGGCGAAGCGGGTGCCGCGCAGCGCGTCCCAGCCTCCGTCGTAGCGTCCGCGATGGCGTTCGATGTCGGCGGGCTTGGCCTGGAGGGGGCCGTGGACCGCGTTGTGGGCGACGTACAGGAAGAACGGCTTGTCGGGGTCGTGCGCCCGCAGTGACTTGACCATGGAGATGGCCTGGTCGGTGATGTCGTCGGTGTAGTAGTAGCCGTCGGGCAGCTCGTCGATGTCCAGCGGGCTGTTGTCGCGGACCAGCTGGTGCGGATGGAAGAGGCTGGTCAGGCCCTCCAGTACGCCGTAGTACTGGTCGAAGCCCTTCTGCAGCGGCCAGTTGCGCCGGTCGTCGGCGGCGTTGGACGCCGAGTCGCGGGTCAGGTGCCACTTGCCGACGGCGTAGGTGGCGTAGCCCGCGTCGTGGAGGACCTCGGCCAGGGTGGGGATGTCCTCCCCGACCTCCATGCCGTAACCGGGGAAACCCGGGTCGAAGTTGGCGACCGTCGAGTATCCGACGCGGTGCGGGTTGAGACCCGTGAGCAGGGCGGCACGGGCGGGGGAGCACAGCGGCATGGTGTGGTAGTTGGCCAGGCGCACGCCGCCCGCGGCCAGCCCGTCGAGCACGGGGGTGGGGACCTCCGAGCCGAACGGGCCGATGTCGCTGTAACCCATGTCGTCGACCAGGACCACGACGACGTTCGGGGCACGCCCTCCGGGCCGGCGCCCCGGCTGCCAGGAAGGCTCGGACTCGGCGAAGGTACGGCCGACCCGTCCGGCGAAGCCGGCGTAGGGATCGCGACGGGTGGGTGTGTCCGGAGTGGCCGGGGTGGCGGGGCTGGTCACGGGCGGAGCTCCTTCGCAGAGGACGGGGGAGAGGAGGGGGCGGTCCTGGGTACGGACCCGAGGAGGGTGCGGGTATAGGGGTGTGCCGGGCGCGTGCAGACCTCGTCGGCGGGGCCGGTCTCGACCACCCGTCCGCGGTGCATCACGGCGATGCGATGGCTGATCTGCCGCACCACCGCCAGGTCGTGGGCGATGAACAGCAGGGCGAGCCCGAGGTCGCGCTGCAGGTCGGTGAGGAGGTTGACGACCTGTGCCTGGACGGAGACGTCGAGTGCGGAGACGGGCTCGTCGCAGATGAGGACCGACGGCTCGGGGGCCAGCGCCCGGGCGATGCCGATCCGCTGGCGCTGGCCGCCGGAGAACGCGCGCGGGTGCCGCCCGGCGGCCTCCGGTTCCAGTCCGACCTGCCGCAGCAGCGCGGCCACCCGCTCCGCCCGCTGTGCACGGTCACCGAGACCGTGCGCGATCAGCGGCTCGGCGATGATCTGGCCCACGGTCATCCGGGGGTTGAGCGACGAGAAGGGGTCCTGGAAGACCATCTGCACTTCGCGCCGCAGCGCCCGGGAGGCCTCCGGTGACGCCTCGGACAGCTCCCGCCCCCGGAACCGGACGGCTCCGGAGGTCGGCTCGTACACCTGGACGATGGTGCGCGCGAGAGTGGACTTGCCCGACCCCGATTCACCCACGATCCCCAGCGTTTCTCCGGGGTGCAGGACGAGGTCGCCCCGTCCAGGGCGACCAGCGGATCGCGGCGCCCGGCGCGCCCCCGGCCGGGGAACGTCTTGCGCAGCCCGGTGACCTCCAGCAGCGGTGCCGCGGCCGGACCGGCGGCCGGCCGGGTCCGGAGGTCTTCGGGGGGTTCCCCGGTGACGACGTCTTTCGGACCGGTGAGCAGGCAGGCGGAGCGGACGCCGGCCGAAGCCCGGGTCAGAACGGGCGCCTGGTCGTGGCAGCGGTCCTCGGCCAGGGCGCAGCGGGGCGCGAACGCGCACCCCCGCAGGGAGGCGGCGGGGTCGGGCGGGCTGCCGGGAATGCTCCGCAGCCGGGTGCCCGAGGGGGACTCCAGCCGAGGCACGGCCGCCAGCAGTCCGGCGGTGTAGGGGTGTCGGGGGTCCGCGAGGACCCGGTCGGTGGGACCGTCCTCGACGACCGCGCCGCCGTACATGACCAGCACCCGACGGCAGGAGCGGGCGACGACGCCGATGTCGTGCGTGATGAGCACGAGGGCGGTGCCCGTTTCCCGGTTCAGCCGTTCGAGCAGGGTCAGGATCTGGTCCTGGACGGTGGCGTCGAGCGCCGTGGTCGGCTCGTCGGCGAGCAGGACGTCGGGTTCGTTGGCCAGCGCGAGAGCGATCATGACGCGCTGGCGCATACCGCCGGAGAACTGGTGCGGGTGGTCGTCGACGCGCTGGGCGGGGTCGGGAATGCCGACCAGGTCCAGGAGTTCCCGTGCGCGGGCGCGGCGCGAGCGCCGGTCACCGCGGCCGTGGGCGCGCATCGCCTCGTCCAGGTGCTGTCCGATGGAGAGCACCGGGTTGAGGGAGGCCATCGGGTCCTGGAAGATCATCCCGATCCGCCCGCCGCGGACCCGGCGCAGTGCCTCGTCGGAAGCGGTGGCGAGGTCCTGGCCGTCGAGGAGCACGGAGCCGTCCGTGATGCGGCCGCCGGCCGGGAGCATGCGCGTCAGGGCGAGGGCGAGGGTCGACTTGCCCGAGCCGGACTCGCCCACGATGCCCAGCGTCTCCCCGGCGGCGAGCGAGAGGTCGACGCCCCGGAGCGCGTGCGCGGACCGGCTGCCGAGCGGGAACCTGACGTGCAGGCCGCGCACGTCGAGCACGGGTCGGGCGCGCGGGCCGGAAGCGGCCGTGTCGGCGGTGCCGGTGCTGTCGGCGGATGCGGTGGCGTGGTCGGCGTGGTCGGCGTTGTCGGTGGTGGTGCGGTTCGTGGCCTGGGTCACTGCCGGATCCCCCGGTTCAGGGCTTCCCCGACGAGCGTGAAGCCGATGACGAGTGCGGTCACCGCGATCAGCGGTGCCACCGCGAAGGTGGGGTGGGTGCCCATGTAGCCCGTGGACTGGCTGAGGATGCTGCCGAGCGAGGGCTCCGGAGGCCTGATGCCGACCCCGATGAAGCTCATGGCGCCCTCGATGAACACGGCGACCGACAGGGCGGTGGCGATCTGGACCACGATGGGGTCGACGGCGTTGGGCAGGACGTGGCGGAACAGGACGCGCAGCCGCCCCGCGCCGCCGACCCGCGCGGCGACGGCGTACTCGCGTTCGCGCTGTACAAGGATGCCGCCCCGCAGCAGCCGGCCAAAAGCAGGTGTCTCCGCCAGGGCGATGACGGCCACGACGGGCAGCCGGCCCGGTCCCCAGATGGCGGTGAGGGTCAGGGCCAGGATCAGCCCGGGGAAGGCCAGCACCAGGTCGAAGGCCCGCTGGACGGCGGCATCGGCAGCCCGGGAGGAGACGGAGAGCAGGGCGAGGGCGCAGCCCGCCGCGGCGGCGAGGGGCACGGCCGTCAGACCGATGGCGAGGTCGGCGCGGATGCCGTGGAGCACCCGGCTGAAGAGGTCCCGTCCGAGGTCGTCGGTGCCGAACGGATGCCGCGACGACGGACCGAGCAGGGCGTCACCGCTCTGCGCCAGCGGGTCGGCGGAGGTGAGCAGCGGCGCCAGCAGCGCGGTCAGGGCGATCGCGGACACCAGGGTCAGTCCGGTGATGCCCCGCCCCGTGAGCAGTCCGCCCACGTAGCGGTTGCGGGCGCGCAGCGGGAGGGTCGTGGTCGTCATGGTTCACTCCCACCTGATCCGGGGGTCCAGCCAGGCGTAGACGATGTCGGTGAGCAGCTGGACGGCGACGAACACCGCGACCAGCAGCAGGAGCAGGGCCTGGACGACGGGATAGTCACGGCGGACCACCCCCTGCTCGGCGAGCATGCCCAGCCCCGGCCAGGCGAAGACGGCCTCGACCACCACGGCTCCGCTGAGCAGCTGCCCGATCTGCATGCCGAGTACGGTGACGGAGGACGGCAGGGCGTTGGGCAGCGCGTGCCGCCAGATGATGCGCCGGCGGGTGACGCCGACGGCCGTGGCGGTGCGTACGTAGTCCTCGGCCAGGGCGCGCTCCAGCCCGTCCTGGAGAGAGCGGCCGAGGACGGCGCCGCTCGGCAGGGCGAGACACAGCGCGGGCAGCAGCAGGTACTGCAGGCCGATGTCGGGGGCGTCGAGCACCGACTGGTACCCGCCGGCGGGCAGCAGGCGCAGGGCCACCGCGAACACCAGCACCAGCACGATGCCGGTGACGAACGGCGGCACGGCCAGCGCGGCGGTGGCCACCGCCCGCGCCCCGGCACGCACCCCGCGTCCGCGCCCGGTCGCCCCCAGCACCCCCAGGGCCAGGCCGAGCGCGACCGTCAGCACCAGGGCGCCGACGGCCAGCTCCACCGTCCGGCCCAGCCCCTGGCCGATGAGCTCGCCGACCTCGCCGCCGATGGCGTACGAGGGTCCGAGGTCGCCGCGTACGAGCTCGCCGAGCCAGGTGACGTACTGGGCCGACAGCGGCCGGTCCAGGCCGAGCCGGGCGCGGATCGCCCCGACGGCCGCGGGTCCGGCGTCCGGTCCGGCCAGAGTGCTGGCCGGGTCGCCCGGGATGAGGCGCAGGATCACGAAGACGACGAACGAGGCGAGCGCCAGGACGAGCAGCGCGGAGGGAACCCTCTTCAACAGGTAGGAGCGCACGGCGTCACACCAGGTACGCGTCGTCGAGGATGAGGTAGCCGAACTTGTTCAGGTCCGCCCCGTGCACCTTGGCCGTGGCGACCTCCACCTGGGCCTCCACCGCGAGGTCGATGATGAAGGCCTCGTCGAGGAGCTGGTCGCTGATGCGCTGGTAGGCCGCCACGGCCCCGGGGCCCTCCGCGTCATCGCGCACCCATGCCGCCCGCACCGCCTCGGTGTAGGCGGCCGAGCTGAACTGCGAGGTGTTCTTGGCCTCGTTGAAGGGGTAGGCGCTGACGGCCAGGGTGGACGGGTGGACCTGGGCGAAGCCGTGGCCCATCGTCCACAGCGCCGGCATCTGCTGGGCGATCAGCTTCTTCTGCATGGTCGCCGAGTCGTACGGCTGGAGCTCGGTGGTGATGCCGATCTGCTTCAGGTCGTACTGGATGATCTGCGCGATGGCCGTGACCCGCGGGACCGAAGCGTGGGCCAGCGGCAGGGACAGGCTGTCGTGCCCGGCCTCCTTCAGCAGGGCCCGCGCCTTGTCCGGATCGTGCCGGTAGCGGCTCGCGTTGGCGTCGCTGTACGCGGGGGAGGACTTCGGCCAGGGGGCCGCGCTCGCCTGGCCGTAGCCGCCGAGGACCTGCTTGACGATGCGCTCGCGGTCGACGGCCCAGGACAGTGCCTGGCGCACGCGCTTGTCGCCGGTGTACTGCTCCTTGACGTTCGCCCCGAGGTAGAGGGCGCCGGCGCCCGTGTCGTACCCCTTGATCCGGAACTGCTTGTCGTCCTTCAGCTGCGCCACGTCCTGACCCCGGACGTCGAACGAGAGCTGAGACTGGGCGGTGCGCAGCGAGGAGAGCAGCGAGTCGGGCTGCGGGATGACGCGTATCTCGACCCTGTCCAGGTAGGGGCGGCCGGGCTGCCAGTAGCGCTCGTTGCGCGCGAAGCTGAGGGAGGCGCCCGGATCGCGGCCGGTGAAGGTGTAGGGCCCGGTGCCGATGAGCCTCTTGCCGGTGACGGCGTCCTCGACGGAGTCCTTGTCGGCGATGAACATGAACTCGAAGAGGTCGAAGAGGTTGCTGACGGGATGCGCGAGGCCGAGGGTGATCTCGTGGTCGCCCCGCTTCTCGAACGAGGTGACGGCGGCCGCCGTGGACCTCAACTGGGCGGCTCGCACCGGGTTCTGGAGGTTCTGCACCGCGAAGATGACGTCGTCCGCCGTGAACCTGCGGCCGTTGTGGAAGGTGACGTCGTCGCGGAGCGTGAAGGTGATGCTCTTGCCGTCCGGGGCCACCTGCCAGGACTTCGCCAGTTCCGGCTGCGGCCGCAGCTTGTCGTCGTAGCGGGTGAGGGTGTTGAAGACCAAGCGTGGGACGAGGGTCATCGCGCTCACCGCGAAGAGCAGGGCCGGAGTGAAGTCGACCCCGTGCGCGACGGTCAGGGTGCCTCCCCTACGGGGACTCGCCGCGGCGGCGGGCGTGCTCTCGTCGACCGCGGAGCGGCAGGCCCCCAGCGTCATGAGGAGGGAGCCGGCACCCACGGCGCGCAGCAGGCCCCGCCGGGAGAGGGGAGGGAGCGTGGTCATGATGGAACCGCCTTGGCGATGAGGAAGCGAGCGAAACTTAATTGCAATCTGAGCGGAACTAATTCATCCCAGGTGAGACCGGGTGCGGTCCATCGCAGGGCGAAGCAGGGTGGAGCAGCGGAAACCGCGGCGCAGGGATCCGGTCGGGATCGCGGAACGCGGTGCGGGGGAGCGGCCGTGCCGCACGAGCTCCCGGAGGACGGGAACGGCGGGAACGCGGCCCGGGGGCCTCAGGCTGACGTCGAAGTCAGCGGGGACAGCCCGGCGACGGCACGGCACAGATCGCGCTGGCATGGCGACACAGGTCGACATGCCGGCGGGAAACGAGCCGCACGGTCGGGGTCATGCGCGCAGATTGTCAGACACCCGGTGATTGGTCAAACGCCACCGTTCTGAGCGGATCGGCGTAGATGTTGGCCAGAACGGCCGTGCCGGCGGCGACGTCCAGTGCCCGTTCCCCGGTTCCGGGAGCCACGATCCGCTCCGGGTCGTCACACAGGTGGGAGCGTACGACCGCCTCCTCACGGATCGCCTCGAGGTACCGCGGATGGGCCCCGGAGAAGGTCTCGTGCACCACCACCACGTCCGGATTGACCAGGTCTGCCAGCAGCGCGACCGCCCGGCCGATCAACCGCGCCCGGTGCCGTACCAGACGGTCCGCGCCGGGGTGTCCCGCCGCCACGGCCTCGGAGAGCAGGGCGCGGTCCGGTTCGGCGATGATGCCCCGCTCCGCGGCTTCCGCGAACAGGACGGTGTCGGAGACCACCGCCTCGAAGCAGCCGGTCCTGCCACAGCCGCACTTCGCCCGGCTCCCGGGTACGGGCTGGTGCGCCACGTCGCTGGTGGCCGCGCGCGGCCCGAGGTGCACCCGGCCGCCACTGCCCAGAGCCGCGTCGACCACATGCCCCACGAAGACCGCGACGATGCTGTGCTGCGCATCGGGATGGCCGAAGAGGATCTCCGACTGGGCGAGGGCGCGCGCGTGGTTGTCGACGTACACCGGCAGCCCGGTCACCCGCTCCAACGCGTCGCGCAGCGGTACCTCGTACCAGCCGAGCGGTTCGTGCCGTACCGCGATCCCCCGCTCCGGGTCCACCCTTCCGCCCAGCACCGCACCCACGCCCGCGATGGTGAGGCCACCCCGGTGCGCGGCGAGGAAGGCGGGCAGCCGGCTGGTCACCCGCCCAAGGATCCCGGCCGGGCCGGGCTCCCGACCGCTCACGTCCTCCCGCGCCAGGACGCGCCCGCGCAGGTCGATCAGGGACAGCGTCGCGCCCGGCACCCCGATGTGCACACCGGCCACCGCGACCCGGCCACAGTCGATGTCCACGGGAACCTGCGGACGGCCGACGCCCGCCGCGGCGACCAGTTCGGGACGCTCCCGCACCAGCCCCAGCCCGGCGAGGTCGACCACCTGCCGCGAGACCGCGGCCGGGCTGAGCCCGGTGAGGGCCGCGATCCGCCTGCGCGCCACCGGACCGTGGTCGAGCACGGTCCGCAGCACCGCGGAGGTGTTCGCCTCCCGCCGGCCGTCGCCGCCGCGAAGTTGCCGATAGGGGCTGTTCAGCGGGGCGTGCATCTGCGGTTCCTCACTCGGGCACGGGTGGTTCCAGTGGCGCTCGAACTCGTTCGGGCGTTCCCCAGTTCACCACACGTGTCACGCGAACCCGTCGCAGGACGTGGCTGGGCCCCGACCCAGGGGGAGGGGGTCGGGGCCCAGCGGGTGCCCCCGCCTGGGGGGCCGTGGGGGCGGCTCAGTGTCGGAGCGTGTCCTTGATGTCTTCCTTGGCCTGGCGGGCGTTGCCCTTGGCCTGGTCGGTGCGGCCCTCGGCGGTCATGCGCTCGTTGCCGACGGCCCGGCCGACGGTCTCCTTGGCCTTGCCCTTGGCCTGCTCGACGTGGGCCTTGGTCTTCTCGGTGCCCGACATGGGACCTCCTCGTGACGTACCGGATTGGTCGTGACCCTCATGTGCTCCCGATCGACGCCCGTAAACCCACCGTCATGCCCACCGACAGGTCTGCGGCTGCGGAGCCGTCAGACCCCGGTCAGGGTGTACGTACCCGTACCGTCCTGCCGGCCGCTGGAGTACTGGCGGATCAACTCCCCGTCCGCGTACCGGTCGTGGCCCATCATGGAGCCCGTGTACTTGTTCTGCAGGCCGATCTTGGAGCTGCCGGGCACGTCGCGGTAGATGTAGAACCGCTGGAGGTCGTCCTCCCCGCAGGTGGCCGTCGTCAGGTAGGCCTGCTCCTGGTTGGCGATGTTCGCCGGGATGGTCGCGCATCCGCCGTTGCCCCAGTTCCACAGGGACGCCTCGATGACCCCGTTGCGCTCGGTCACGTTGCACAGCCGCCAGTTGTCCAGGTGGGCGCTGAAGAACGTGGACTCGCGCAGGCGGATGCCGTCGTTGGCCAGGAGAGGTGCGCTCCAGTTCAGGGGCTTGCCCGGAACGTCGATCTTGTAGACGCCCGGCTGGCAGTCCAGTGCGGCGCGCGGGGCGGGCCTGGCCGCATGGGCGGCCTTCATGCCTTCGGCAGCGGCGGCGGCGACTTCGTCCCTGGCCTGGTCGGCCTTGGCCGAGGGGACGGGGCCGCCCGGGTGCTTCACGGTGGCGGCGGGGGAGCCGCAGTCGAGGAGGTCCTGTGCCCTGCGCATGATGCTGTTGGCGGGAACCTTGTCCTCGCAGCGCACTGCGCCTTCTTCGAGGGTGGTGAAGGTGGTGTAGCTGCCGGTGTCGGGGCCCTCGGTCCACTTCAGGGCGTAGGCGCCGCCGCCCAGGGCGGTGCGGTTGCAGTTGAGGCTGCTGTAGGTGCCGGTGACCTTCTTGGTTCCCTCGTAGAGGCCGTAGTAGCCGGGCCGGGGGAAGTTCCAGCTGATCGACTTCGAGGTGCTGCTGGTGCGGGTGTAGGTGACCTGGACGTTGAGGCCCACGGTCGCACCGACCGTGCCGAGGGCCTCGACGGTGAAGCTGCCCTGGGCGCTGCCGTTGAGGCCAACGGAGACCGCGATGGATTCCTGGACGTTGGTGGAGACCGTCTGGGATCCGGTCGAGCCCTCGGTGACGTACCAGCCCTTGAACTGCGTGATGGTGGGGATGACCTCGGTGGTCTTGATGTAGGGGCGGCGGGTGCCGAGGTCGGCCGGGGTACAGCTGTCGCCGGGCTTGACGGCGGCCGGGGCGGCGGCGGGCTTGGCCGGAGCTGCCGTGGCGGGCTGGGCCGTGAAGCCGAGCACGGCTACCGCGCAGGTCGCGGTGAGGGCGAAGCCCCTGCGCAGCGCCCCGGCCGGTCCTAAGTGGTGCATGTTTCCCTCATTCTCCCGGTGACCGGACGGCGTGGTCCGGCCGGCGGTGGTCGTCGTGTGGTTCGGGCGCGAGCGAGCGTAGCGGCCCAGAACGGACCGAGATGATCACTACGGGGCGGAATGGCCTGTTCCGGCCCAGACCAAACCGACGGCACTGGCGGTCCCCCCGGCCTCGGCTCCCCCCCCCGCCGCCCGAGGACTCGGAGCCTCGCCCCGGCCGCGGGCATCGCCCGCCGGGACGCTGTCGCGCTGCCGGGGTGCGGCCCCCGTCGCGGCCCCGATGGCCAGGGCCGCACCCCGTCCTTCGAACGTACTCCGCGGCCGCGCACGCCGCGGCGGGGGACCGGGAGCTGCTGCCTGCGCTGTGCTCCACCCGTTCACGCCCGGGCGAGCGGGGACGGACAGAGTCTGAGCACATGATCGCCAAGCTGACCGCCCACCCGCCCGACAAGCAGGGCCGGCCCCTGGGCGAGCCACGACGGCCCCGCAGGCCTACGGGGCCAGGCCGGCTACCTCAGCAACCCGCCCGCTCCCGGTGCGCGACGTCCTCGGCGTCGAAGACGCACACCGCAGCCCACCGGCCAACTCGGCTCCACGCAGGTGAGGCTGACCTCGGCGCGGTTCGAATTCGTGCCGCCCCCGGAGATCGTTACACACTTCGCAGCATGGGAAAGCCAGTAGAGATCATGCCCTACGACCCTGCGTGGCCAGTCATGTTCGCCACGTGGGGCACGTGCCTGCGTGTCGCCCTCGGTGATGCTGCGGCTCGTATCGACCACATCGGGTCCACCTCGGTGCCAGGACTGGCGGCCAAGCCGGTGATCGACATCCAGATCTCAGTGGAATCGCTGGAAGCGACGGATGCGTTCCTGCGCCCGCTGACAGAGATGGGGCTCGTGTACCGGGCGGACAATCCCGAACGGACCAAACGATACTTCCGGGAACCTCCAGGTCAGCGCCGGACCCACGTGCACGTGCGGCAAACGGGCAGCTTCTCACAGCAGTTCCCCCTCCTGTTCCGCGACTACCTCCGGTGCCACACGGCTGCCGCGAACGAGTACGCGGCCGCCAAGCAGCACTGCGCGGCCAGATTCCGCGACGACCGTCCCGGCTACGTCCAGGCAAAAGATGCCTTCGTATGGGACGTCATCCGACGCGCTGACGCATGGGCGCAGCACACCGGCTGGACTCCCGGCCCCAGCGACGCCTGACCGAGCTTTCCGATCACAGTCGAAGCCAAGTCCGTCGGAGTCACGAGACAGCCCTTACGGCAGCGTCGGTGGAGGCGTCGGCCGCCGGCGCGCCCGGCCACGGTTCGCTCGACGGTCCATCGGTGTCGTCCGAGTCGCTGGGAACTCCCGGTGCCCTTACGGGCGATGCGGTGTCCGGCCACCCCAGGTGAGCCACCCGGTGCGCAGCGGCCCTCCGCCGCGTTGGGCACGTCCTGCTTGCATCGTGAGTTCACCCTGGCCTAATATCGTCACCATGACGATAACCGCTCGGATCCGGCGCTGACGCGTACGTGGCCCGCCGCCCCGCCACGCACCTCAATGCGCTGCCCGCGGCTGTTCCGGACGGTCGGGTCCCCGGCCGCGGCGGTATCGACCATGACCTCAAGATGGAGAAGTGCGCATGTTCGAAATGCCGGTGAATCCCTTCGAGCTCTCGGAAGAAGCGCTGAGTCGAATATCTGCCGATGACTCGTGGGCCCCGATCGAGAAGGAGATCCCCAACGTCGATGCCAGGGTGATTCGCCACTTCCTGACCCAGGCCGAAGTGGAGGTATTCGCGGCCGAACTGGCTGCCCAGCGCTTTGCTCCGGTGGGGCGAGACGGCGTCGCCGCCAACTATGCAGAGGGAGATCCGGTCGCCCATCTCCGCGCCACGGCTGAATCCGAAGCCTTGGCGGCAGAGTTCTACCGCAGGCTGCGGACGTTTCTGCCGCTTGAAGTGGGGCCGGACGATCCGACGGATTCGGACGGAAACCCCTGGAAGCCGGCGGCCGTCAATCCACGTATGCGCTTCATCACGTACGAACACGGCGGACTTCTCGTTCCGCACTACGATTCGCCCTATTTCGCCCCCGACGGGAGGCGGACTCTCCTGACGGTCGTCGTCTACCTGTCATATGAGGCGGTGGGCGGAGAAACACGGTTCATCGCCGACCAGCAGAACGATCTGCCCTTTGCGCAACGCGACTTCTCGGACTGGCCCCGGCTCGCAAAGCCCGAGGAGATATTGGGCATCCACCGCCCCGAACCGGGCGATGCGCTCCTCTTCTGGCATCGGACGCTTCACGACTCGGCCCCGATTCTTGAGGGCACGAAAACAATTCTCAGAACCGATGTGCTCTACAAGCCCATAGATGTGTCGTGAGCACCAGCAAGGTGAGGCAAGCGGCGAGGTCGAGGAAGGTTTCGTGGATTTCGGTCGCGCCGTTCCATCGAAACGCGTCCCGGCATACCGGGGATGACTCTCCAACTCGGCAGCCGCCGCCGGGCACCCGGGGACGGTGCCGGGTGCCCTCGCCGGGGATCAGGGAGCGTTCAGATCGAAGCCCTGGCCGCTCGTGTTGCTCGCGCCGGGGCTGCCGATGTTGTTGTTCGTCGTGATGTTGTTGAACATCGGGATCACGCCACTGAGGTTGACGGGGAGGATGGAAGAGCCACCGTTGCCGCCGTCGTCGCTTCCGCTGCAGTCGTTTCCGGGGATGGCGGTGGGGTCACTTGCCGTGTCGCGGTTGACACCGGCGTCGTCGGTCACGGAGACGGTGTTGGTGACCGTGCACGGGGCGTTCTGGGCAACGTCCACGGTGACGATGATCGTGTAGCCCTCGCCGGGATCCAGCGCCGCGCTGTCGCAGGTGAACCCGCTGCCCGCGTTGAGGAAGCCGCAGTTGAGGTCAAAGCTGCCCTCCGACTGCGTGTTCAGCGCTTGGGCGGAGAGTCCCGGCGGGAGGACGTCGCTCAGGTGGGTTCCGCCATCGGTCGCCTGGTCACCGTTGTTGAAGAGGGTGATCTGGTAAAAACCATGGCCGCCCCGGCGGAACTCGCCCGCATGGCTCTTGGTGAGGTCCAGCTGAGCCTGCGCATAGGCGGGGGCAACCCCCACGGCGAACGGCAGCACGATGCCCAGTCCGAGGGTGGTGCTCAGGGGGGTAACGCGCCGTCTGAACGCAGAGATGGCCATGGTGTTACTCCTGTCGACTGTCGAGTGCGAGGACGCCTCGTTCAACAGGAACGCCCGGGGGCCCCGGCGATCACGGGTGCGACGGCCCGGCCACCCATACGCCGGTGTTGCTGCCGGTCGGGGCCCGTTCCTGGGTTGGTAGCGGGCCCCGCCCAAGGGGCGGAAAGCTGAGCCGCAGGTCGGCGTGGCGCAGGAGCTCGGACACGTCGCCGGGCGTGTACGGGCGGCCGAGGCCGGCGTACACACCCAGCGCGTGCACGGTCACTTTCCGCGCGCCCGTCGGCAATACGGGAATGTCGATCGCTCGATCAAGTGATCCATGGACGAACTGCTGCCCGACTACGGTTGCTCCGCATGACCCACACCCAGATCGAGGTCACAGCAGAGTTGGTCCGCCACCTGTTGCGTGACCAGCATCCCGACCTGGCCGATCGCCCGGTGAGGCTCGGCGCACGCGGTTGGGACAACCAGCTGTGGCGGCTCGGCGACGACCTCGCCGTCCGGTTGCCCTGGGCGACACAGTCCGCCGATGCGCTGCTGCGCAAGGAGCACGCCTGGCTGCCCGTCCTTGCCCCGCACCTCCCGCTGCCGGTCCCCGTCCCGCAGCGCCTCGGCGAGCCCTCCGAGCGCTTTCCGCGGCCCTGGACCGTCACCACGTGGGTGCAGGGCGAGCCCGCCGACCGCGCCCCCGCCACGCGCGCCGCGGACGCGGCCGACAGCTTGGCCGCCTTCCTGACGGCTCTTCACCGGCCCTCTCCCGCCGGGGCTCCCGTCGGCCGTGGCCGCGGGGGACCGCTGGCCGACCACGCCGAGGGGTTCGCCAAGGCACTCGCGTCGGCCACCGAGGCGCGGCTGATCCCCGACCCGGAGGCCGTCCGCATCGTCTGGGAGGACGCCCTCGCCGCACCCGCGTGGACGGGCCCGCCCCTGTGGCTCCACGGTGACCTGCACCCGGCCAACATCCTCACCGCCGACGGCACCTTCTGCGGCGTGATCGATTTCGGCGACCTCTGCACCGGCGACCCGGCCTGCGACCTCGCCGCACCGTGGATACTGCTGCCGGACGACGCCGCCGACCGCTTCCGCGCGGCCTACCGGCCGACCCCGGACACCGCGACCCTGCGCCGCGCCCGCGGCTGGGCGGTGCTGCGCGCCCTCAGCGGCGTCCTCATCGGAGAAGCAGGCGTCCACGGCCGCCCCGGCGGCAAGGCCACCTGGGGCCCACCCGCACACGCCGCGTTGCGACGACTCGTCGCAACGAGATGGGACGACACCCACAAGCGGGAGTAGACGAAGGCCGTCATGCCGTCAGTGGATGGGTGCACAGAGACCGGTCATCCCAGGCGCTGGGTCGTCTCTCCGGCCTGTGCGGGTACGGCCGGCAGGGCGACAGTGCAGGAGGCACAGCGGCGGGCCTGGGCGGGTACGGGGCTGAGGCATTCGGGACAGTCCCGTTTCGGGGCCTGGACGTCCTGGTGCGGGGCGAGGCGTTCGTGGAGATTGTTGATCGGCAGCACGACCAGGAAGTACAGCGCTCCGGCGATGAGGAGGAAGCTGATCGCGGCGTTGATGAAGGCACCGTAGGGGAACGTGGTGGCGCCGAGGGTGAAGGTCTTGCGGCTCATGTCGCCGGTGGCGCCGGTGGCCAGCCCGACCAGTGGTGTCAGGAAGGCGCTGACGAAGCCGTTCACCACGGCGGTGAACGCTGCCCCGATGACGATGCCGACCGCCAGGTCGACCACGTTGCCGCGCAGGATGAAACTGCGGAAGCCCTTCACCTTTTTCACCCCTTGATGGTCGTCACGTCGACGGGCGGCACCGAGAGCGCGGCGAGCCCGGCTTGACCTCTGCTGCCCTGCCACGCCTCACCCATGCCCGTAGCACCACGCGCGGGCACGATGACCGCTCGCGGACGCCGCCTCAGCCGTCCGCGGGCGGCGCGTCGTGGTAGGGGTTGCGCGGTGCGGCGACGGGCTTCAGGGCGGCGGCCTCCATGATCGGGACGGGGTTCTCGACGGGGACGTGCTCGGCGCTCAGGACGCCCGTGACCTCGACCCAGGCGTCTTTGGCCGGCGCCGGCACGCCGTGCACCTCCACCCGCAGGGTCCTCGCGTCCGCAGCGCAGCAGCTGAGCTTCAAGCGGTTGAGGTACCAGGTGTCCGGGCTCTTCCCGGCGGAGACGAACCCCAGCAGCCGGACCTCGTGGCCGCGCAGTGTCTTCGGCGCGTGCACCGAGCGCCCGATGAACTCCTCGAGGGCCATCGGGGTGACCGGCGCATCGCCCAGCTCCTCGTAGGCGCTCCGTTCGACGCCGGACGCGGCCCCGTCCTGCGAGGCCGTGTACGAGCCGAGCGCCGGCGGGGCGACGAAGAGCAGGGTGAGGGCAGGTGCGGCCAGGAGCCAGGCCACGTGCTTGGCTCCTCCGTGCCCATGGTCGTGCCCGAGGCCGTCACCGTGACCGTCGTGCCCTCCCATGACATCGTCCGCGGTCTCCTTCAGGCGGCGCGCCAGTTCGACTCCCAGTCCCGCGAAGCCCAGGACGGCCAGCAGGACCCCGGACGCGACGAGGTACGGCCACATGCCCTCCTTCACGTACCGGAGGTACACGTCGCTGGGCACGGTGATGTGGAGCAGTCCCGCGCCGGTCAGGACCAGGAGCAGGGGCGAACCGAGTCCGCCCAGCAGGGGCTCGTCTTCCGAGTCGGCGGGAGGTCCTCCGGTCACAGGAGCACACCTCCGACGAGTGCGCAGCACAAGAGCGCCACGGCGAACGTGGCGGCGCAGAACCGCACGGCGAAGGCCCGCCCGAAGGCTCCTGACTGCAGGGCGATCAGCTTCATGTCGACCATCGGGCCCACCACCATGAAGGCGAGGTGGGCGGTGGGCGAGAAGCCGGTGAACGAGGCCGCGACGAACGCGTCCGCCTCCGAGCACACCGACAGGAGCACCGCGAGCGCGGCCGCCGCGAGGACGCCGAGCCAGGGAGACCCCGAGAAGGCTTCCAGAACGGACGGCGGTACGAGGACGTTGAAGGTCGCGGAGGCCATGGCGCCGATCACCAGGAAGCCGCCCGCCTGCAGGAAGTCGTGCTGCAGACCGCGCCGGAACGTCTCCAGCCGGCCCGCGCCGGGTACCTGCTCCGCTCGCGCGGCCGGCAGCCGCAGCCATTCCTCCCGTCCCCACCGGATCCACAGCCAGCCCATGACGACCGCCGTGACGAGCGAGGCACCGAACCGCGCGGCCACCATCTCCGGCTTGCCGGGGAACGCGATCGCCGTCGCGACGAGCACCACCGGGTTCACGGCGGGCGCGGCGAGCAGGAACGTCAAGGCCGCCGCGGGAGCCACGCCCCGGCGCATCAGGCTGCCCGCGACCGGCACCGAGGCGCACTCGCACCCCGGCAGCACGACTCCGGCGGCACCGGCCACCGGCACGGCGAGCACCGGATTGCGCGGCAGCACCCTGGAGAAGACCCGAGCGGGGACGAACGTACCGATGGCCGCCGAGACGACCGTGCCGAGCATCAGGAACGGAACGCCCTGGATGACGACGGCGATCAGCAGCGTGCGCCACGCCCCGAACGCCGGCAGCCCGAACCGCCGCTCGAGCCACGGTCCGGCGAGTACCGCGACCACCACCGCCCCGACCAGGGCCGAGCCAACCGCGCCTGCCACCGGCCTGCGCCGCCGCTCCGGGCCGTACCCTCCGGCGGAAGGGACCGAAGGACGGGGTGGCGGCGGTCCCGTCACCGTGCTCACCGAGCCCTCGACCACGCTGCGCCCCTCGCTCATCGCCCGCACCGCGGCGGAGCGTACCGAGCCCGGCCGAAGGCGGCCCGGCGCGGGCAGGGCCACACTAGCCGACGACAATCATATTCATCTAGCGCCCGGGTAAGCCGGGGCCAGTCGGCAGGCCGACGACGCCGAGTGCCTGCAACGTCCGCCGCGGCACCCTCGGCCATGACCGACGGCTCGACCGAGTCCCACACCCCGGCCCTGGGAGCGGAACCGGGCCGCTCCCCGCCATCCGTCCGGTCCCGGCCCGGGGTCCTCGCGCAACGCGCTTACCAGCTGCCACCACGGCGCGAGCGCGTGTCGGAGGCGTCGCGGATCACGCGGAGCACGACGCTTCGAGGGCCGGCCTACGCGCCTCGGCGAGGAGCACGACGAGCAGGCTGCGGAGGGCGGTGCGGTGCACGGCGAGCCAGGGCTCCCCAGGACCCAAGGCGGCGAACACGGCGGCCAGCCGCAGCGGCACGGGCGTGTCCGGGCCGAGCAGGCTGCGGGCCTCGGCGACCGCACCCGCCCGGTCCATCCGGCTGTACGCGGTGAGGAGCTCGGCCCGGACGATGGGCTCGGTCTCGGCGGCAAGGAGGGACCGGACAGCGGGCAGGGCAATGCCCGTGTCCCTGGTGTGGCCGACAGTCCATCCCGCTGCTTGCCGGACGGCCGCGTCTTCATCGGCCAGCAGCGGTATCAGCAGCGGCAACTGCGCCGTCACGGCGGCGCGGACGGCGCCGGGCTCGACCTCGTGCTCGTCCTCGCTCTCGGCGAGGCAGCCGAGCAGCTGGAGCGCGTTGACGGTCTGCCCGACGGAGGCGGCGACGCGGGCGAGGTAGGGAGCGGCGTCAGCCGCTCTGCGTGGTCGCTGGGGCGGGCGGGGAATCCGCCCCGTGTGGAGTTCGAGGTGGATGGCGAAGCGCGCGCCAGCCGAGGCTTGAATCCATGGATAATGGGCTGCCTCGATTGACTATCTGGCAAAACGTGGCGGTTTCACCCTTGATTCGTAACAACTCGATAGTGCGCGCGACGGCGCTCGGCGCGGTGGCGCTGCTCCTCGTGGCGGGGTGCGGCAAAAGCCCCGGCGATGTGAAGAGCGCGGCGTCCACGGCAGCGCCGAGCGCCACGGCGGCCCCGGCCGGCGGGCGCCAGGCGGACCCCCTGGGCCGTGGGGCCGTCGATGCCGACGTCGACGCCGCGACCGCGGAGGCCGGGCTCAGGGGGCTTTCGCCCGGCCCCGACCCGGATGCCACCTCACCCGCGGAACGTCGGCTGGGCGACTGCACGTTCCTCTGGATGGGCAGCCCCGACGTGGCCGTCGGCACCGGAACCGGTGCGGCGCCGTACGCCGCCGTGCTGCGGGCCCTGGAGAAGCGCGGCTGGAGTACGGCTGACCACGTGCAGGAAGGCGCCGTGACGCAGACCCGGCTCCAGGAGGGCGCCTGGATCCTCATGGCCAAGCTCACCGAGACCGACCGGGTCGACACCATCATGCTGGCCGCCCACCACACCAGCTGCGCGGACGTGGCCGCCCTGCCGGGCGGCGGCCTGCGCCCGTGACGGCTTGAGACGTGCAGCAGTAGCCGGGGGAAGAACCCGGAACCGCATAGCCGAACGTCGTGTCAGCGGTCCGCCCCGGAAGGGCGGGCCCTGGGCCTCGAGCAGGTGCGGTACATCCACGCGATGCCCTGAAGGGGGTGACGGTGGTCGGCCGGCCCCCCTCGTACACGGACCGGATCGACCGGCCTCGGCAGCTCGATCCGGTCCCATATCGCACCAGTGATCACTAAGCGGACAGATACATCCGATCAAGTGACGACCTGATCAAAGGGGCACGCTCCAGGCATCCGCTCCGGAAAGAACCAGCACCAGTCGGCCGCGCGTCCCGCCCGCCGCGAGGCGCTCATGGCCCTCGGCTGCGCGCTCGAGCGGGAGGGTCCCGGTGACCCGCAGCGTCAGGCCCATGCCGGCGAGCTCGGTCAAGGCGGCCCCGTCGGAACTGATCCACTGCTGATGGACGCGGATGCCGCGCAGGGGGAGCGGGGCCGATCCGCCGACCACGGTGACGTAGGCGCCCCTGGTGCGGACGGCGGCCAGCGCACGGACCCCGAGTCCTGCCGTGTCGAGCGCGCCGTCGACGCCGCCCGGCACCACGCGCCGGACGTCGCCCGCGAGGTCGGAGCTGTCCCGGCCGACGACCCACTCTGAGCCGAGGGACCGGGCGAACGCCTCGTCTGCGGCTCGGACTTGGGCGATGACGCGCAGACCATGCCGCGCCGCCAGTTCCACGGCGAAGCCGCCGACGCCTCCGGCCGCTCCGGTCACGAGCAGAGTGTCGCCCGCGGCGAGACCGAGCAGGTCGAGAGCCTGCAGGGCGGTGAGGCCGTTCAACGGCAGCGTTGCCGCGGCCGCGGCGCAAACACCGGGCGGAGCGGGCGCGAGTGCCGCGGCGTCCAGGGCGACGTAGTCGCAGTAGGTGCCCAGTGACACGTCGAGCAGGTCGCGCAGGCCGATCACCCGCTGCCCCGGTGCGAACGCGGTCACGCCCGCTCCGATCCGGTCGACGACGCCCGCGACGTCCCAGCCGATGCCGGTGTGCTCACGGGGGGCCATCAGCCCCGCTTCGACGAGCGCGCCGGAACGGGTGGCCAGGTCCACGGGGTTGACAGTCGCCGCCTCGACGCGGACCCGGACCTGGCCCGGACCCGGTTCCGGTAGCGGGACCCGCACCAGTTCGAGCACCTCGGATCCACCGTAACCGCGGGCGATCACCGCCCGCATGAGCTCTTCAGTGATCATGTCGCACACCGTAGGCACTGCTACTCTCCCCCGGGAAGCAGGCACTTGGAGGTGCCTACGGCACCTCAAGGAGGGCCATGCCCACCCGTACCGCCGCCCAGCACCGCGCCGAGCGGGGCGTCGCCTACGACGCCTACCTCGCGCAGTGCCCCGCCCGTCAGCTCCTGGACCGGATCGCCGACAAGTGGGTCAGCCTCGCCGTCAACGCACTGGCCGACGGGCCTCAGCGCTACAGCGACCTGCGTCGCAGGCTGGCGAGCGTGAGCCAGAAGATGCTCACGCAGACCCTGCGGCACCTGGAACGCGACGGACTGGTGTCGCGGACCGTGATCCCCGCCGTCCCGGTCCGCGTCGAGTACGAGCTCACCGAGCTCGGCCGCTCGCTACTACCGGTCATGTCCGCCATCAAGGAATGGGCGGAGGAACACATGGACGAGGTGCGCGCCGCCCGCGCCGTGTACGACGAACCGAGCTGATGCCTTCCCCTGCTCGGTCAGCGGGCCTACCTTTCGGTGCGGACAGCCGGCGGCAGGGAATCGACCACAGCCCGGCGGCCGCCGCCCCGCGTGGCGTGGCCGGTTCGGCCAGGCCCGCGCCGAGAGGGCGACCGCCGTGCCCCCATGGCATTGCGCCACGTGTGCGCCCACGGTGCCGAGTGCCCGGGCGCGACAGACGGCGGGGGGCCGGGATCACGAACGGTCCGGTCGGCCGCACCGCTCCGTGCTTAGTCCTGGCGGTGCCGGCCGGTGTGGCGAGGCTCGGCGGTCGCCAGGAACACCAGGGCGAGGCCGGCGGGGAGGAGGAACAGCAGCATCACGGTCATGACCGCGCTGGTGCCCCCTCGACGGCCACTTGACACGCCCACAGCCGGGTCGCGCCACTCGGGTCGGCGAGGTAGCTCCACGCCGTCTCGCGCCGAGCCCGGCCCCGCAGGCAGGGGGATTCAGTGACGAAGTCCTTGCACTTCAGCTGGGAACTGAGCGGCTCCGGCTGGGCGACGTGCAGGATCTGGGACGGCTCGACGAAGCACCGGGACATCGTCAGCTACTGCACGAACGCGCTCGCCGATCTGTTGAAGGGCGTGACGGGCCTCTACGGCCTCCATGGCATCCAGCGGTTCTCGTTCGACCTCGAACCGGCAGAGGCGCGGTGGATTCTTCGTCGACGGAACAACGACGTGCACATCACGATCCGTCGCGTCCCGGACCTGTTGACGAGTTCCCTCCGCCGCCTCCACCTGGTGTCACGTACGCTTTTCAGGGCATCGCCTGGGCTCAGTATGTGGCCGTGGCGGTGCTTTGCGGCGGGTACGCGCTGATGTTGGGCAAAATCAGCAAGAGACGGATGCGGAACCGATAGTCCACCCCGGCCCGCGCTCGGACGCACCGATTCAAACTCCGTGCGGATGGAGCCCCTGGTATTGCCAGGGGCTCCTTTCCCATTCGGAGAGAATGCTGTGCGGGCGGGATCAGTTCCCGTTTCCTTCAGCAGTCCGCCGTGCTCCAGGCGGCGGCGGGTAGTCCCGGCGCCGGCACGAGGGCCCGGGTGGGCCGGCGCACCCCCCAGGACCCCCGCCGATGGCCCCCGGTTCACCTCAAGGCACGGGTCCGGACCGGGTGGAAGCGGTTCAGGGCGCGCTCAGGCCGAAGTTCTGTGTGGTGGCATTCCTGGCGCCGGGGCTGTTGATGTTGTTGTTGGTGCTGATGTTGTTGAACATCGGGATGACGCCGCTGAGGTTGACGGGCAGGATCGGCCCGCCCACTCCGCCGTTCCCGCCCTGTTCGTACGTGATGGTCACCGAGGCCGGGCCGGTGGCGAGTCCGGACGTGCCGCCCGCCGGGACGCGGTTGGAGCCGCCGCCGCCACCGCCGGTCCCGAAGTCATTGCTGGTGACGGTGTCGCACCCGCCGCCTCCGCCCCCACCGAACCAGCCCGCGCCGCCGCCTCCGCCGGGGATGGGGTCGCCGCCGTCGCCGCCGGTGCCGGCTCCGCCGGAGGTACCGGGTGTGCCCCCGGTCTGGGATGGGCATGCGGCGCCGCCCGCGCCGGGGGTGGTCTGCGTTCCGCCGCCGCCTCCTCGGCCTCCGTTCGGCCTGTTGCCACCCGTCTGACCGGTGGTTCCGGCGTCCCCGCCGGTGGCCTCGGGGAGCGGGAAGGGTGCGGTCGCGGTAGTGCTTCCGCCGCCGCCTCCGCCGCCCGCGACGATCAGGCGGGGGTCGGTGGCGGGGACGCCGGTGAGGACGCAGCCGGGGAGGGTGGAGTCGCAGGTGCGCACATCGCTGGCTCCTCCCCCCTCACCGGATCCGCCTGGCGTTCCGCTGGTGCCTCCGCCGGTGGCGACGTTGACGTACAGGGTGGTGGTACCCGACGGCACGTCGACGCTGCCGGTGACGACGGCCCCGTCACCGCCCGCCCCTCCGTTGGCCCCGTTCGCTCCTGCGGCGCCCGTGGCGGTGATGGTCAGTCGGGTGACGCCGGAGGGCACGTTGAACGGCTGGTTGGCGCCCGGGTTGAAGGTGACGGTCACCGGCGCCGCCTCCGCGGGTGGGGCCAGCGGTACCACCAACGCCGCGGGCAGCGCCGCGGCGGCGAGCAGGAGGGCGCTGCGCCGGACCGGATTGCTCAGCCGCCCGGCGTCGCGTCGTGGGGATACCGCGTGGCGGTGCATGGTCAGTCTCACGCTCGGGACTCCTCGACCGGGGATGCCGACTGGGCGGGATGTCGCGCTCCCTGGCCGGGACCGCCCCACGATCAAGCCACAACGGACCGGCGCCCGGCATCCGGACACACCGTCGCCCCACGCCCGCCGAATAGTCCTCAAGTCGGAGAAATGCACTGCCATCATCGGCCGGCGAAACGGGCCTCCTCCGCCCCGGACCCGTAGGACCAGTCCGTGCCCCGCGCGCACAGCCGTACGCCGCAAGGGGCCGGGTCTCGCCGAGCAGGCCCCCCGCAGGCGGCGACGCCGATGGCAGCCTGCTCCCGCTCGCCGGCGATCCGGGGCTCCTCGAAGCCGACGACGCCTACGGCAGCGTGGGGTGGTCGGCCGCTCGAGCCGGCACGGGCAGCCCCGGACTCTCCGGGGTCAAGTACCTCACCGAGTGGCTGAGCGCCCCCGGCCTCGTACCCGATCCGCGTACCGGGCAGGCCGAGCCGCCGGATCCGGAGTGCCTGCGGCCACTCGATCTGCCCGCGCTGGTAGCGCTGTGCAACACACCGCCTGAAGCCGGGTGGGCTACCTCCTCGACGGGCACCACTAGCTCGCCGCGTACGAGCGGGCAGGGACCTGCCTACCGCGCTCACGCCGGCCTACCGCCCGGAATCCCAGCTGGAGGCCAGTGCGGGCCGACGGACCCGGCCACCGTGATCGTCCTGTCGGCCCGCGCCTGGCTGACCCCGCTCCAGCGCACGGACCCGCGCGGCACCGCCGAGCTGCTGATCGCCACCGCACTGCGCAGGAAGGCGACCTCTGGATGATGTCGCCACCGAAGGTGAGCCGGGAGGGAGCTCCTTGGACGAGCCGGAATCATGCCCAGATGGTCTGACACCCGATGACCGCAAGGAAAATCCGTTGGCTGTCGCTGTTCCCCGCTGGAACGATCCTGGGATGACCGACCACCGTGACGCCGTCCTCCGCCTGTGGGGCCGCCAGCTCTACGAGCGTCAGGGCGAGCCGCTGGCCTGGGCGCGGGCGGTCCTGGAGGCCACCGGTCGCCCGGCGACCGCCGTCACCGCGGCGATGTCCGGCCGGCTCGACGCCCTCGCTGGTTCCCCGTCGGACCACGCATGGCTGCTGTTCCATACGGTCGCCAAGCTGGCCGCGAACCTGCGGGCCGACGGCCGCTACGACGCGGACGTCGGCACCCGAATCGGCCCACTGGCCCTGCGCCTGGGCGAGCTCGAACCACCGCTCGCCGGCCCGCTCGAGGACGCACTCGGCCACCCGCCGGACGGACCGACATCCCTCGTCACCGTCCACGCAGCCGAGCTGAGCAGGAACCGCACGATCCGGATGCGGGCGATCGACGCCCTGCTGGAGTGGGCCGAGCTCGGCCATCCGCAGGCCCGGGCGGCCCTGTCCGAGGTCGCCTCCGACCACCGGACGCAGGATGTCACCGTCTGGACCAAGGCACTCAACCGGATCACCCTGTTCGGCGACGCGAGCGTCGAACCGGGCCTCCTGCGTGCCCTCGCCGACACCGGGCACCGCGGGGTGCGGTGGTCGGTGCTCGCCTGTGCCGAACTGGGCTTCCGCCGGGCCGTCCCGCTGATCACCGCCCTGCTGGAGCATCCCGATCCGATGGTCCGCGAGGGTGCCTGCGAGGCGCTCGGCCTCCTTGAGGAACCGGCCGCCGTACCCGCCCTGACAGCCCGGCTGAACGACGAGACCGACTGGGTACGCAGCAGGGCCGCCCTGGCGCTCGGCCAGATCGGCGGCGACCGGGCACTCGCTGCGCTCTGGCAGACCATGATGGAACGCCGGAACCCGAAGGCCGGCTATCTCGCCTCAGCGATCGCTGCTTTCGGCCCGCCGGTGGTGGACGACCTGATCGCCCTCACCACCGATCCGGACCCGGACCTCCGCGCACTGGCCTGCCGCGCTCTCGGCTCCACCGCCGACGACCGGGCCCTGCCGGCACTGGAACGCCTCGCCGCCCACGACCTCGCCAGAACCACCCTCGGCGGCCTCGTGGCAACGGCCGCCAAGCAGGGACTGCGGACCGCGCACCGCATGCGCGCGCGCACCGCATCGACCTGAGCTCGACGCTCGTCTCGACTGACGGTCATCCTGAACCCCAGCCGCGTGGCACGAGGAGATCCGGTTCTCATACCCGCGGCGGGCCTTGCGCGCCAGACCGCCTCTGCTCATGCTGATCAACGACCATACCGAGCCCTACGGTGGCGGGTGACGGCGCGACACCCCGTTGTCGGTGCCCGCTGCGAGAATCCCCGGCATGGAGATCGAACATGCCGACTGGCCGAACTTCCTGGCCCGTTGGAGCGAGGAATGGGCGGACGCGCACGGGGACGGCGATGAGCTGAGCCCCGACGACATCGAGGCATGGCGGGGCAGGTGGCTCGGCGCCGATCCGGCCACCGAGGCGGACATCGCCGCGATGGAGGACCGGCTCGGCCGGACGATGCCGCCCTCCTACCGGGAGTTCCTGCGGGTCAGCGACGGCTGGCGGCACGCCGGCGCCTTCGTCTGGAGACTGGCCGGCACCCGTGAGGCGCACTGGCACAACGATGCGATGGGCCTCGGCGAGGACTTCGACGCGGTCTGGGGCGAGGAGGACAACCCTGAGGAGGTACGGGCTCAGGTGGGGCTGTGGTCCCGGGCACTGCAACTGGACGTCGAGTCGGACATCACCTTCGTACTGCTCGACCCGGAGGACGTGGGGCCGGACGGCGAGTGGGCGGTGCGTGTGTGGGCGTCCTGGCGGGCGGCCGACCCCGAGCGGTATCCGTCGTTCGCGGCGTTCATGATCGCCATGCACCAGGAATTCCACACGCTCGCGCCCGGCCGGGACGGGGAGGACGGCCCCACCTTCGTCAACGACACGACCCGGGCCCAGGACGCCGCCGTGTCCCGGGCCCGGACCGCGGCACTACGCGGCCGGTACGAAGAGGCGGCCGCCCTGCTGGCGGAAGCGCACAAGTACGGCCGGCGTACGCACACGAACTCCTGGAGCAGATCGCGCAACTGGACGGCACGCGGGGGTACGGGACCCAGCAGCCGCACCCCGACAACCCACGCTTCCTCAGCGAACAGCTCCCGCTGACGGCCGCCGATCTGCTCAACAGCGGCCGGCCCGCCGAGGACTGGCACTACTCCGACCCCAAGATCTTCCCCGACACCGCGCAGGCCGCGGCCGACATCCAGCGCGCCATACGCGAGGGGACGTACCGCTACCGGCCCGGCGGAGCGTTCGGCAAGGCCGTCAACGAGGCTCGTGAGCAGGCCCGTTGGGGCGACACTGATGCCGCCTGGCACATTCTGCGTGCCGCGATCCCGTTGTGGGAGCCGCTCGGCCCGGGCCACATCGCGCCGGTGGGTCTGCTCGCCGACCCGCTGCTCGCCCCGGTACTGACCGCAGAACGGCGCCTGGAACTCCTGCGGACCCCGCGCGGCGGCGAGAGCGGCCCGGCCCCGGTTCCCGCCGGCGACCGGAACCCCGACGGCCTGTCCTGGCTCGTCCGCCCCGGCGGGCTGCGCCCCTGGCAGACATCGGTCAGCGACTACCGGATGATCCTCGTCGAAGGAGTAGCCCCGGACGAGCTGCCCGCGCTGCTCGGCTCGTCGCCCGGCACGGTGCTCTCCCCGCCCCTGCGGCAGTGGGATGTCACCCGGCACCACCGAGCCGGCCGGCAGGTCTTCTCCAGCTACGACGACAAGGCGCTTCTCAGCGTCGGACGGGCCGGACCGGGCTGGAGTTTCGCCCTCGAACAGGACCCTTACGCAGGATTCGACACCGCGCGCTTCGTCTCTCCCGCGCCGGCAGCCTCGTCCGGCGGCGGGTGGGCGATCGTGACCTGGGCCGAGTGGCGCCAGGACATCCCGGTCTTCCACGTGTCGGCCGCCGAGGGTGGCACCCTGCGCTACGCGTTCACCGTGCGAGCCGGGACGCTCGAAGCCACCGTCGGCGACGTACCTGCCGAACTGACCTCGACCACCCCCGGGTTCGCTGCCCCCGCCGGGGACGGCCAAGCCGCGGCGGCAGCCCGCGCCCTGGACGCCATCGCCGGCCTCCACGGCGTCACCGTGCCCCGCCTGGCCCTCACCGAGGGCCGGCTGCACACCTTCGAGTCGCTCTCCTGGAACCGCCCACCCGGCCCGGGAGAGACGTACACGACGATCAGCATCGGCTGAACCCTGTGGCGGCGCCCTCACCATGGAAATGCGCCAGACCCCTGGAAGGAGATCATGAACCAGATCACCAAGGGCATAAGGACCAGGAGACTGAACCCAGCGAGGACCTTCCCCCACGCTGCTGTCTTGCCGGGGCCTTCAGTTGGCATGACCGCTCCCGATGACTGCCTGCGCGTGGCCGAGTGCCGGCGCTGTCAGGAGGGTAGCTCGCGACATTGAGGACACGGTGGGTAGTGTCCGGGCTCTCGGGCACAGGCCTTCCAACTCGCGGTGCAGGTGGCCCAGGCCCGGGTGGCCGTGGGCGTTGCGCCAGCCCAGCCACATCAGGAAGTCCGCCCCGCACCCGCCGTCGCCGCCCGGCCACGAGCTGGACGCCTCATCCGCGCAGTCCGCCGCCGCGCTCTGCCCGTGGCCGTGGCCGGGGCCGCCTGTCAGCTGGCGGGGCGGGCCTCTCCCGCGCCTCCTTGAACTGGGGGAGTCGCCGCGCTGCCCAGCCGTCACCATGATGGACATTGGCTTCTAACCCTGCTCAACCGCCAGGTGTAGCTTTGGCGATGCCCCCCCGCGCGACCGTCCCAGCCCGTGATCGACCGGTTCGGTGAACAAACCACCCGGCGGTTCGTTCTGCCGGTCACCCCACTTCGGGGCCTGGCCGCGTGCTGGTGGGCGCGGCAGACCGTGGAATCGACGCTCAAGTCCCACGTGATCGCACCCCGTGATCGGACCACCGGGCACATGGCTTCACCTCCACGGCCGCGGCCCCGTACGCGATCCTCAAGGCCCGGCCCCCTCACCGCCTGGCTCCGCCGGCAGAGCGCCGATCCGGCCTTCAGGAGGGCCTCATGTTGACGATCGGCCCGGGCGTCACCCTCGCCGCGTCCCCCCTGCGCCGCGCGCCTGTGCCCACACCGCCACAGCACTACGCGTCGGCCGTGCGAGGATCCGCGTATGGGGAGCGAAGGCATATGGACAGCGGGGCCTACGGACGAGGCGGAGGGGGGCAGAGCCCTGCTGCGCACGGTGAGCCGTGCCGCCGAGCAGTCCGAGGGTGATGCAGGGGCGGCCGAGACCGTGTTCGTGGTGTGCCGCTGGTGCGGGGCGCAGGAGTTCGAGGTAGTGGCGAGGGAGTGCTTCTGTTACGGCTGCTGCCTGCCCCTGGGCGTGTCCGACGGCTGGGAGGACGGCTTCCCCGGACAGCATCCGTGGAGGCTGGAATCCTCGTACACCCCGCTCCCGCCGTCCACGCCCGGACCGCGCATCCTGCCGGAGGAGGTCTGCCGGTGCCCCCAGGGTCATGGGGTGTTCGAGACGGCCATCTCGTTCACCCTCACCGACGACCAGCGCATCCGCAGCCTCTCGGTGGGCCTGAGGTGCCCGGACGACGGATACCTGCACCTGTACATCGACAACGCGCGCACGGTGCCGGTGGACAGGCCCCACGCACCCCGTTCCTGAGGCCTCCGAGACCGGTCGGGAACCGAGACGCCCCGGCCGCCCCCAGCCCCTGGCGTGAGGGAAGACGGTACGAAGCAGCCGCCCCGGGTACCCGGGACGACCGCTTCGACCGGCAGGCCACGCGCCAACATGGTCACTGCCCGAGTCCCTGTTCCGTACGGGTTGCAGCCAGTAGCAGGCAGAGGGATCGAAGGTTGCCTCGGCAACCAGCTTCGACAGCCTCCCTCGTCCCGGCCCAGATCTCAACCCGGTCCGAACGCCCGTGAGTCAAAAACGCGCACGGGCCCGTGACAGGCGGCGCGCGGACGGCTGCCGGGTCCTTCGCCGGGGCGCCACAGCGGATCGTGCCTGGTAGCGGCCGCGTACGCGGGGCCGGTGAACCGCACGGCCCCATCCGTACCTCGGACTGCGGTGCCGCCGAGGCCCCGCGAACGCACGTGAGCCAATCCGAGCAGCGCAAACGCCTTCCCGATCTGCGGCCCGGCGCCCCGCCGAGGTTCGGTACCGTGCGGCCCGGGAAGCGCCAACTTCCCCTCTCGGTAACCCCTTTGCAGCCAGGAATCAAGGCGGACGTGCGTCCGCGTGCAAGTAGACAAGTAGAGGAGAGCCCCCATGCCGATCGACGCCATCACGCCCCCACCCGGCGACCGGCCCGCCACCGGCCGCCAGGAACCCGGACCGCACCGCCTGTCCCCGCCGTACGTTGCCGCTCCGGTCACGTTCCCCGTCCTGGGGACGGTACTGGCCCTGGCCGGCATGCCGATCTCGCGGATCATCCCCCTTCTGGCAGCGTGCGCGGCCCTCGGCTTCGCACAGATCGTCGTCGTCGGCGGGGGCCGCCGGATCGCAGCGGGCCTGGCCTCGGCTGTCCTGCGCATCAGCCAGTGAGGTCCGGCAGTGGGACGACCCGAGAGTCCGGTGGACCGGACCGATCCCGACCGCTCCGCGCTGGCCGTCCTGCTGCGGAGAGCCCGTGGCAGGGCCGCTCTGACCTACAGGGAGCTGGCGCACCGGACCGGCATCTCCGCAGCCACGCTCCAGCGGGCCGCCGCCGGCAGGAGGGTCCCCACCCTGGCGACCGTCACGGGGTTCCTCACCGCCTGCGGGGCCACGCAGGAGGATGTCGCGGCGGCGACGGCTCTGCGCCGGCGGGCCTGCGAGAAACCGTCGGGCGTTCCCACCCGTGAGGTGATCGAGCCCGCTCGGCTCTTCACACAGCGCGAACTCAACGGTGCACTGGTGTCGCTTCACCGGAACGCCGGATCCCCGCCCTACCGGCAGATGCAGCGCAAGAGCGGAGGGGTATGGCTCGCCCCCAGCAGCATCTGGGGCATCCTCCGCCGCCAGAAGCTTCCGGTCAGCCCGGGGCAGATGGCTGCCTTCCTGCTCGGCTGCGACGTGGCACAGGTGCACCAGCAGCCATGGCTCGACGCGTGGAGCCGGGTGAGACGGCCGTGCCCCGTTCACCCGTCAGCCCCGTACGGCAGCCATGCCGCGTCCAGGACGTACGCGGCTGCCTGCCTGCCACGCATCACGAGGCGCGGCACGAACATGCTCCACCACCGCCCCGTCGCGGCGGTACCGGCGTCGTGGGAAGCGGTCCGGCGAGCCGGCGATCTCGTAGCACTGGTCGTCGGCGCGAGTGGCGTCGACACCCGCTCACTGGCCCGCCGGGCCGGGCTGCCCGTGGATCCCACCGCGCGGCTGCTGCAATGGCTCCGCCGTCAGGAACTGGTCGCGACCCGCGCGGGTGTTCACTTCCCGGGGCCGGCGCTGGAGCTGCCGGACCGTTCCGGGGACCGGCTGCTCCACCGGGCCCTTGCCCTCTTCCGCGACGATGTCGGCGCCGCGGTCTACCTGAACGACTACACGGACGGCGATGTCCGTGTGGTCCACTGTGCGTCCAGCGAGTCGGCACCGCCGGCGCAGGAGTGGGTGGACTTCAGGGCTGCGGCTCACGCCAGCGCCATCGGCAAGAGCCTCCTCGCCCAGCTCGACAACGCCTCCCGCATGGACCACCTCGCCCGCCATCCCGCGACAAGCCTCACCGCGCGCACCATCACCGACCCCTTCGCGCTCTTCGCGGACCTTGACCAAGGCGGGCCGCACGGCGCTCGGTTCAGCCTGCTCGAGTACTCCGTCGAGGTGGTCTGCGCTGCCGTACCCCTCGGCGTCCCCGGCCAGGTCTCCAGCCTCGCGCTGTCCCTGCCGGCCCGACAGCACCCCCGCCTCCTCACCGCCGCCCAGCGCCTCCCGGAACTCGTCCCCGACCTCCTGCTCGCCGCCCTCCTCAGCTCCCCACCCCCGGCTGCACGTCACCGGTCGGCCCGGGCAGCCGACCGGCCCGTGACCGCTGACCGATGACGACCCCCGCCGTCACCTGTCCTGCCGTGCCCTGGCCCGCGGGCTCGGGGGAGGGCAAGGCGTTCCTGAGCTTCACACAAGGCGCTCTTGCGGACCCGTCCTACGCTGGAGGCATGGCCACCGATCCCTTGCTGAGACAAGGCCCCGACTCGACGGATCTGGTCCTGCGCGTCGGGCCGGCCGGGCGGACGTGGAACGTGCTGACCTCGGCGGGGCCGGCGTTGTTCATTCCGCTCGCTCTGGGCGTGCTGACCCTGCTCGTCGCCTTCGGGATGGCGCTCGCCGGGGCGCGGGCGTCGACCGTGTTCGTGGTGGTGGGGGTGATCGTCGGGCTGGAGTACCTGATCGGCTGGCTGGCGGCGGCCTCTTCCCGGGCCCGGGAGATCCTGCGGGTGGAGTTCGCGCCGGCCCGGGTGCCCGCGTCCTTGCGGTTGGTCAGGGGCGCCGGGCCGGACGACTGGCTGCCCGTCACGACCCTGCGCCAGGTGCGGCTGACGCACAAGGTGGTGGAGCCGTACCAGGGGGACCACAAGCCGGCCGTCTCCACGCTCGCGCTGGAACTCGTCCTGCGGGACGTCCGGGAGAGGCTCGAGCTCCCGTTCGGCGGTGACCCGCAGCGGCTCGCGGACGCGCTGAAGGACCTGCTCGGCCCGGCGGGGGTCGTGGTGTATCTGCGCACCGAGCGCAGCACGCGCGATCGGCCGCTGCCCAACTCCGGCTGGACATCGGGAGGTTCGGCCTCGGTCGGCTCGGGTGGCGGCTGACCCCGGGCCGCCCGCAGCGCTCCCCGGCTGGGCGTGCTTGAGCCGCCGGGTCGACTCGGCCGCGGCCGGTTCCTCCGGCCACGGGTGGCGGGGGTAGCGGCAGCGGAGCCCGGCCCGCACGGCGCGATAGCCCTCGCGCCAGCATGACGCGAGGTCGCCGGTGACGGCGGCCGGGTGCCCAGCCGGGGGAAGCCCGGACAGCACGCCGAGGGCCGTGTCTCTGTCCGGAGGCGGTCAGGGCGTCCGGATGGGGCCGCTGGATCCATCGGAAGGGGAACCCTTGCCGTTTCAGCTGTCGGTCACCGTTGTCAGCGTGGCCGGCTACCTGTTCGCTGTGACGCTATCGCCGCGGGGCTTCACGTCCGCCGACCAGTACGGCGTCTCCTGGCGGTCCGGGCTGAGGACGAAGCGTCTGGTCTGGGCCGACCTCCACGACATCCGCCAGGTCACGCCCCCTGCCGCCGCCGTGGGCCCGCACAGGCCGCAGGACGTCGCCTACGCCTATCGCGTTGACGGCCGACGGTTCCTGCTGCCCTACCTGAGCGCCAAGGAACTCGGCGACGAGGGCTTCCGGCGGGAAGTGACGCTCCTGCGAGATGTCATGAACGAACAGCACGGCGGTGCTCGGGTGGCCGACCCGCTGGTGGAAGCGCACATCGCCCGGCCCGCGGCCCGCTACGCGAGACGGTACCGAGCCCTCACCGGCCGCACGTCCAGGACTATCTTTCTCGTCGCTCTCATCGCTCTCATCGCGATCATCGTCGTCTGCACCACGACCTTCGAATAGTCCCGAGTCCGTCGGGAGAGGCGTGGTACGTCGGTCCGGACGGGTCCCGGGCGCCGGTGACCGGCCGCGCCCGCCCCGCTGCCGTGCCGTGCCGTGCGACCAGGGGGGAGGGTGTGGGCGGCTGGTCCTGCGACCACTGCACCCCTGCCCCCGGCCCCCGGCCTCAGGCCTCGATGAAGACCGCCCTGAGGGTGTGGGCGGCGTCCATGGTCACGTTGACCTGCTCGGTCGGTCCGTACTGGCGACCGTCGTAGATCCAGGCCGCCAGGCGGTGGCCGGCGGCCGGGGTCGCGGTGACGGCGACGACCGTGCCCGGCTTGTAGGGGCCGTAGACGGCAGGACGGACGCTGCCGCCGTCGGAGCTCTCCAGAGTGAGGGCGTAGCGGGTCCGGGGCACGGTGAGGGCGCGGTAGCCGGCCACGATGGGAGTGGTGAGGCGGGCGAGCCTGGCGTTGTCGTTGCTCTCGTTGCCCAGCGACTGGCCGTAGATGCTCAGCCCGGGGTCGGAGTACAGGTTCTCCGTGCGGCACGGCTGGCGGCAGGAACTGGCGTACGCCATGAGGGAGGTGTGCTCCTCGTCGGACGTGATCCAGCCCGTCCCGTACGGGGTGTTGAGGTCGTTGACCCAGCTGCCGTCGGGGACCTGCTGGGAGAGGGTCCGCCGGTCGTGGAAGAGGCCGAGGTTGTGGCCGATCTCGTGACCGAGGTTGTACCAGCCGGTGAGCGAGTCGTAGTCGACGACCGAGAAGGCGAGGCTGTCGTGGAAGTTGCCGCGCACCGGGAGGCTGCCCTGTCCGGAGGACTGGCCCGGAACGCTGTTGACGACGGTGATCAGGTCGACGCTGTAGCGGCGGCGCAGATCTGCGGCGGTGTTGCCCAGCTCGTAGTCGTTCGGGTTGCTCAGCTTGCTCCACATCACCGAGGAGGTGTTGTTGCCGGTGTAGCCGGTGTTGTAGGTGCCGATGATGTCGATGCTGGCCGGGACACCGCTGTCGGCGAGGGCCTCGTTCATCTTGCGTTCGGCCCAGTGGATGGTGTTGACGACCTGCTGCGCGCTGCCTGCCCGTTGGACGGCCAGCGGGGTGTATCCGGCGATGACGTCGATGACGGCCGGGTCCTGCGAGGTGGCCGCTGCCCGTCCGGCGAGGGAGTGGCGGGGCGCGGTGCGCGCTGACGGACTCACCGCCAGCTCGTCGGGAGCGTGGTGCGGCTGCTTGGCCGGGTCTTCCTCGGTGATGCGGGCACGCAGGGGGCGGCCGGGCAGGGTCTCCAGGTGGTACACGTGCTCCCCGAGGTCGGCGACGACCTCGACGACGGTCCCTTCGGGCTGCGTGCTGCCGGTGGAGCAGACACCGCGCAGGGAGACGATGACGCTGGTGTCCGGCCTGCCCTTGACGTGGCCGGACCAGGTGCGGGTGCCCCCGTCGTCGTCGATGCCGTCCTCGACGGCGGTGAGGCGGGCGTTGTCGAAGAAGCCGAAGGTCCATTCGCGCGGCGCGCCGAACGGGGCTGCGGTGCACAACGTCCGGAAGTCGTCGAGTGCGAGCGGGACGATGCGGTCACGGAGCACCTCCGGCCCGTCGCCGTCCGAGGGCGACGGGGCCCGGGTGACGGACGGGGCGGCGGAGACACCGGTGGCGGAGGCGCTCGCCAGGGGCAGTGCGGCCATGGCGGTTACGCAGAGCAGGAGCAGACGGGACCAGCGGGGGCGGCGGAGAGGAGTCATGCCGCACACGAAGCCACAGGCGCCATCGAATATGCCTGAAACATGCCCGCTCGGAAGGGCGAGGTCACCCGACCGGCACGCCCTGCACCGGGCGCACGACCCGACGGCAGCTACGGTCCCCCCGCCGGCCTCCGGCAGGGAGCCGATCCGAGCAGCCCCACCGTTCGGCCTACGGGATCCTCGACAAGGCCGCCGCCGGGCCCTTACCGCGCCGCCGGCTCAACCGGGCGGGCCGGATTCGCGTCCTCCTTCGCGGAGCGACGACGGCCTGGAGGGCACCATCGACACGTTCACCGACGAGCGCAGGGGTCGGACCCGCCGGCCGGCCGGGGTCGTCCTGGTCCTGTTGGGCGTCGTCGCGGGTGTTGTGCTCACCGCCGTGTTCCTGACCGTGGTGTGGTGGCCCCGCACCGAGGTGACGTACCGCAGCACCGCGCCCTCCTCGGTGGTCTACGCCGACGCGGCACAGCACTACCTGGAACTGGTCCACCGGCACACCCCGTCCGGTCGGGACACCTACCGGATCGTGGCCGGCCGGTACACCGGTGCCGCCTACGGACACTGGCTGGACGTCGACACCACCGTGGCGGAGAAGGGCATCGAGTCCACGACATGGACGCAGGACGGAGTCCGCGTCCGCTTCACCACGGGCCACGATATGTTCGTCCCCGCCCGCTTCTTCATGTTCGGCAGATGAGCCCACGCGATCGCGCACCGTCCGCGCGCGGTGCGCCCGCCCATGAGGCGTCTTCGCGATGGTTCGGGCACGCACAGGGCTGGGTTCCGGCCTGCCGGTAGGAGCAGCAGCAGTCGGGAGTGCATGGCTCCCCGAGGGGCGTGAGAGCAGGGCAATGAACCACCGCGCGTTCGAAGCCGCAGGTCACCCCTCCGAGGCCGCCGCTGCCCGCACGCGACGGGTACACGCAGGAGGCTTTGAGGCCCGAGCGGCTCTCAGCCGCGGTTGCGGTAGCCGGGGTGGACCCCAGGTGTCAGACCCTGCTCGGTGGCGACGCGTGCGAGGAGGTCGGAGAGGTACGTGCGCTGCTGCGGGTCGAGGGCGGCGAGCAGGGCGTCCTCGTGGGCCGCGGCGGCACGGGAGACCGCGCCGAGGGTGCGTGTGCCCTCCGCCGTGAGGTGGAGCTCGTAGTTGCGGCGGTCTTCGGCGCTGCGCCGCCGTTCGACGAGGTCCTTGCCCTCCAGATTGTCGATCAGCGTGACGACGCGGCTCGGCACGACGCCCAGGTCCTCGGCGAGGGCCCGCTGACTGCGCCCCGGCCGCGTGGCGATCATGCGGAGCAGCCCGACGTCCGCCGGCACCAGCCCCAGGTGGCCGACGCGTTCGGCGAAGCGCGAGGCAGCGTGTGCGCCGATCTGGGCGAGGAGGAACGCGGCTCCGCGCGGCCCGGTGGCCGGGGCGGGGTCCGTCGTAGGCGGTTGCGGGGGAGTGTCCACCCGCCTATCGTAAGCCACAGGCAATGATTCACTGCACTGAACGATTCAGCTCAAAGAATGGACTCTGCTGTGACCGCGAACCCGGACACCGTCACCCCTCGGGCACACAACCGCCGCGACCCGCAGGCCGGGCCGCCACCCGGCGTCCTCGCCGCGGTCTTCACCGCGCTCTTCCTCGCTGGACTCGTGCTCAGCACCCTCCTCGCGGGAGGCGACCCCTTCCCCTCGCCCTTCGGGCCCACCGACACGGTGACCTCCTACTTCCGTGACCACACCGGCGCCGTCCAGGTCTCCGGGGCCCTGCAGTTCGCGGCCTCCGTGCCCCTCGCGATCTACGCCGCGACCGTCTCGGCACGGCTGCACAAGCTCGGGGTCCGCGCCCCCGGCGCCACCATCGCCCTCGCCGGAGGGGTCCTCGCCTCGGCCTTCCTCGCCTGCTCCGGACTGGTCACCTGGGTGCTGTCCCGGCCCGAGGTCGCAAGCCGCGTCGAACCCGTACGGGCCCTGCAGTACCTGGCCTTCGGCCTCGGCGGCCCCGCCCACGTCGTCCTGCTGGGCCTGCTGATCGCCGGCATCGCCGTACCCGGACTGCTCGCCGGCCTGCTGCCCCGAGCCCTGGCGCTGTCGGGCCTGGTGATCGCGGCCCTCGCCGAACTGTCCACCCTGGTCCTGCTGACCCAAGCCGCCGCCCTGCTGCTGCCCATCGCCCGGTTCGCCGGCCTGCTGTGGCTGATTGCGGCCGGGTTCCTGCTGCCGCGCCGCCGCGTCCGCACGGAGGGCTGACCGACATGACCCACACCGCCCCCGATCCGGCGGAACGGATGCTCCGTTTCCACCAGCCCGAGAGAGTTCTGCGACACCTCGGCCCCACCCCCGACGAGGGCGCGCTCGCCGCCCTGTTCGGCCTCGACCGGACCGGCTACCACACGCGCCTGGCCGGTTTCGAGCAACGGAACCGTTCAGCCGCCACCGCACTCGCGGCCGATCCGGGCGCGACAGCACTCCGTGCAGGACTGCCGTTCCGGCCGGGCCAGCACGTGGTGGCCGTCGGGGAGAGCACCACCGCCGACCGGCTTTCCTGGTTCGAGATCCTGCGGCACCTCCTCCCGGAGGGCGTCCGCTGCACCAACGCGGCCGTATCCGGCAGCACGACGACCCAGGCCCTGGCGAACCTCCCGCAGCTCGCCTTCCACCAGCCCGACTGGGTGTTGTGCATGCTGGGGGCCAACGACGCCCAGCGACTGGACGGAGTCCCGCTCGTCGCCCCCGCAGAGACCCACCGCACCCTGCTGGCCCTGCGCGACGTGGCGGTCCGCCGGACCGGGGCCCGCTGGATCTGGCTCACCCCACCCGGTGTCGACCCGGGCCGCGTCGCACAGTACGTGCACTTCCAGCGCGCGGGCCTGACCTGGGCCGGGACGGACCTCGACACCGTCGCGGAATTCCTGCTCGCACAGCCCGAAACCACGATCGACACCCGGGCCGCCGCACAGGGCCACCTGGAGGAGGACGGCCTCCACCTCACCCCGGCCGGCCAGCAACGCGTCGCCGCGACCGTGCTCGAAGTACTCGGTGCACCGCCGGACCGGGAGGAGAACACCGCCTGACCGCCTTGCGGGCCGAACGCCGCGGACGCCGGTCGGTCCGTCGGAGGGGTGTTCAGCCCTGTCCGTGCTCCTGCACCACACCACGTCCCGTCCGGCCTCCGTGGACGCGGGACCGGCCCGCTGCCAACCGCTGCGCCTTGCCCTCACCGTTTCGGGGTGGGTCTGTTCGGATCCGCGGGTGGCGGGCGGTCCGCCGTGTGATCATCCGGAGCGACATGGTGGTGGAGGCGGATGGCGGGGCAGGGGTGCCGGCCGGCGCTCTTGGGAAGGACAGGGTGTGAGCCTGACCGCGCACTGATTGATCCGGCATCCGCGGCCGCCGGGCATCGACATGCTGCAGTGCAGACAGCGACACGGGCTGGGTGCGGTCCCTGACCCGCGGCACCGCGCGATGATGGCCGGCCTGCTGGATTCCGGTCTCCTCGACGCTCTGGTGGCGTTCGCGCTGGAGTACGAGCCGGTGGTGGATCAGGAGGGGGCCCGCTCTCGGGCCGGACTGCTGGCCGCCGAGTTCGAGGCCTTCGGGCTCGCCGTCCCGCCGGCGACGATCCGCACCATCACCGTGATGCGCAGCCTGATGGTGCCGGTCGCCGATGAGGATCTCGCCTTCGCACTCGACCGCATCTGGGTGTTCGGCACCTTCCTCGACGACCTGTGCAGTCGCGCGCCGGCCGAGGTTGAGGCGGTCCTGCAGGAGGCTCTGCTGCCCGAGCGGCCCCCTTCCCGGCCGGCCAGCCGCTACCTGCGGCACGTGTTCGCGCAACTGGCGCCGTTCTGCGAGCCGGCCTTCCTGGCGGTCTACCGGGGCTTCCTCCACAACGCCCTCATCGGCGTGCTCATGGAGGCCGAGTTCACGCCCGAGGCGTCCGACGGCGTGGACTGCGACTTCGTCCGCGCCTACAACGGCTTCTCCCAGTTCTGGTTCGTCTCCCTGCAGTTCACCCACCCGGGCCTGGACGCCTGCGGCAACCGGGCCTTCTGGTCGGCGGCACTGCCTTCCGGCGTGACGTTCCTGAACGACCTCAACGACGTGCTGTCCTGCTACAAGGAGGCACTCGACGGAACCGACTTCGCCGGCAGCAGGCTCTACCGCATCAGCATGCGCGAAGGCATTCCCTACCAGGCCGTCGCCCGCCGCACCCTCGCCGGCGGCCTGGCCGCCCGTGACCGCCTCCTGGCCCTGGCCGCCGACGACCAGCACCCACATGTGGAGCGTTATGCGGCCGGCTACGTCTACTTCCACCTCCGCTGTCGCCGCTACCGCTGGAACGACATCTACCCGGGCCTGACGCCGACCGACACCTGACACGGCGGCGGACGCGGCCCTCGACCGTGAAGACCCGCGCGTGCGCCGGCATCGTGATGAGACCGCCGTCAGGTTGATGCCCTGGGCAGACAGGCAGGCCGTCCGTAGCCCGTCCACGGGAGGTGCCCGGTTCCGTGGGCCCCGGAGCGACCGGTGATCGCTGGGCCGAAGCCGAGCCGCTGATCGGCCGGTGCACGGCTGTTTCTCCTCGGCGCCGACGGGTACGCGCATGGCACGCCGCCGGAGTGCCGAAGCTGCTCGGGCAGGCCGCGCAAGCACCGTTCCCCTCACCGAGCTGAACGGCTCCCAGAGGCGCGCCGGAGTCACGGCCCCCGTCGCAGCACGTGCGAGAGTCGGGTCCTCCGTGCCTTCCACCCCACCGCCGTGCCGCAACGTCAAGGGAAGTCGTCATGAAGGCAGCGGTATACGAAGGACCGCGAACGGTCACGGCGAAGGACGTACCGGACGCGAAGATCGAGCACCCCTGCGACATCATCGTCAAGATCACCACCACCAACATCTGCGGTTCGGACCTGCACATGTACGAGGGCCGCACCTCGTCCGAGACCGGCCGCGCCATGGGACACGAGAACATGGCCAGGTCGTGCAGGTCGGCCCCGCCGTCCGCAAGGTCCAGGTCGGCGAGTACGTGGTCCTGCCCTTCAACATCGCCTGCGGCTTCTGCAAGCAGTGCGAGCAGGGTCTGACCAACTACTGCCTGACCATGCAGCCGGAACCCGCCCTCGCGGGAGCCGCCTACGGGTTCGCCGACATGGGCCCCTACCAAGGCGGCCAGGCAGAGCTGCTGCGCGTGCCCTACGGCGACTTCAACGCGCTGCGTCTGGGCGAGGACGCCGCCGAGCGGCAGACCGACTACGTGATGCTGGCCGACATCTTCCCCACCGGCTACCACGCCACCGAGATGGCCCACGTCAAGCCGGGCGACCAGACCATCGTCTTCGGGGCCGGCCCCGTCGGCCTCATGGCGGCCTACTCCGCCCTCCTCAAGGGCGCCGGCCGCGTCTGGGTGGCCGACCACCAGCCCGACCGGCTGCGCATCGCGGAGGAGATCGGGGCCATCGCGATCAACACCGCGGAGCAGAACCCGGCGGAGGTCATCAAGGAGGCCACCCTCGGTCTGGGCGCCGACAACGGCTGCGAGTGCGTCGGCTACCAGGCCCACGACCCCCAGGGCCACGAGGACGCCAGCCTCACGCTCAACGGCCTGATCGACTCGGTCAGGTTCACCGGCGACATCGGGGTCGTGGGCGTGTTCCTGCCCCAGGACCCCGGCGGCGCGGAGGCCCAGGGCGAACTGGAGGCGCAGGGCGAGGTCCCGATCGACTTCGGCATGATGTGGTTCAAGGGCCAGCGCATGGGCACGGGACAGGCGCCTGTGAAGAAGTACAACCGGGCGCTGCGGGACCTGATCGCCGCCGGAATGGCGAAGCCGAGCTTCGTCGTCTCCCACGAGCTCAGCCTGGACGAGGCCCCCACCGCCTACGAGCACTTCGACGCCCGTCACGAGGGCTGGACCAAGGTGGTCCTGCATCCGGACGGACACGGGAACGGCCACAAGCGGTAGGACCGGCCGTCGGCCTGAGTCCCGATCGTCCGGGCAGCGGCGTCGAGGCGGCGTCGACCTCGGCCACGGGCGGTCTCGACCGGGCCGTGGCACAGGGGAGATGACGAGCAACGGGTGGCCGGCCCCGTAGCGGCCGCTCCGGTCTTCGTCGCCCGCGGCGGTCCCGTCCCTCGGCGTTCGCGTCCCGCAGCCCCGGCCGCTCGTTCCGTGAGCCCGCAGCTGTAGGCCAGGTCACGCAGCCGGACCTCCGAACCGCGGAGGACAGGTCGACCGGACGCGGGAGGCGGATCGATCACAGCCGGCCCCGGTCGGTCGGCTTCCCGGTCGTCGGACGGAACGGTTCTTCGCTGGGTGTGGCCACTCACGCGAGTGAACTTCGGCTCGGGGCAAGGTGGTTCGTGCCGAGGGGGAGGACCGTGGGGTGCACCGCCACCCGACAGGAGCCTCGCTGTGGAGCCTCTCTTCCGCCTCTCCCTGCTGCGGCCCCCGGTCGCGCAGGACGCCGACCACCCGAGCATCGAGTTGGCCCAGCAGACGCCCTTCCAGCAGGAGTTGGCCGCGGCGTTGGGGGCGGCCGAACCACGTGCCGCGCTGCGGCGGGTGGTGGGCGCGTACGTCGCCGGCCCGCTGTTCCTCGCCCGGCCCGAGCAGGCTCCGCTGGCCGCGCAGACGGCGAGGTTCGTGACGGCGCTGGACCGGATGCCGGCCCTCGCCTCCGCCCGAGCGGCGGAGCACGCCGACGGGGCGCGGGCGGCCGACGGGGCGCGGGCCGACGGGTCGGCCGGGGCTGCGCCCTTCCCGCCCACGCTGCGGGACACGGTGACTGCCGCCGTGCGGGAGGCGTACGGGGCTGCGCCGGCCGAACTCGTGCAGGGGGCGCCGTACAAGGAGGCCGCGGCGCGCCTGCGGGACAGCGTGCTGGCGATCAAGTACCTGCCCAGCGAGCACACCCGGCCGCTGGAGGACCTCGTGCGCGCGCTGCGCCATCTGGAGATCGTCGCCCGCCTGGTCTCGCAGCCCGCGTTCCCCGCGACCGCGCGGGACTTGCGGGAGGCCCGTCGGCGTCCACTGCGGCTGCCGGGCGCGACGGGCCTCGAACCGGTCACCTCGACCATCGAGGCCGAGCGCGAGCAGCGGCGCAAGCAGGCCGAGGCGGCCCGGTCGCGGCGCGAGCGGGCGGAGCAACTCCTCGCGGAGTTCAAGAAGCTGGGCACGGTCATCGCCGAGCTCGCCGAGCTCAGCGGCGAGCACTTCAACATCACCCCGCAGAACTCGTCCGACCGGGAGCTACCGCCGACCGAGCACACCCCGCCCGCCGAACTGACCCGGCAGATCAACTTCCACACCCGCCTGTCGGAGGCCAACCTGGCCGCCCTGTCCGGACACACTGGACCTCCCCCGCCCGCCGCCGCCGCGGATCCCGAGCCCACTCCCCAGAACCCCACCATCGTCTCCGGCGCCGCACAGCTCGCCGGGCAGGTCTTCGGCGCCAGGCCTGACCTCCTCGCGGGCAGCCCCGGGTTCACCCCGGCCAATCTGCACGACCTGAGCTTCCGGCTCGATCCGACGGCGGTGCGGAACCTGTCGGAGGCCACCCGTGCCGTGCTCACCGCTCGCGGCATCGAGGTGGCGGCCCAGCCGTTGGACCGCGTCGTCACCCTCCTGCAGAACGAGGCCGACCGTACGGCCGCACAGCTGGAGCAGCTGTACGGCACGCCGGTCGCGCGCAGCGTACGGCGGATCGGCGGCACGCTGGTGACCACGTCCACCCCCCTGCCGTCCGTGTGGAACGCGATCACCATCGGCGACCTGGACCCCATCGACGACATCCCGCTGGAGGCGGGCCGCATCCCGGCCACCCGGGGCAGCGTGAAGCCGTCCGGCATCGCCGACCTCCTCGTGGTGCGCCAGCAGCTGATCGGGTACGAGGGCGCCGACGTCGCGCACATCGAGAACGTCCTCAAGGGCGAGACCAAGCACCGCGAGCACACCCGGCGGGAGGAGACCGAGCGGATCACGCTGACGGAGACGGAGACGATCACCACCGAGGAACGGGAGCTCGAGTCGACCGACCGCTTCGAGATGAGCCGGGAGACCAGCGCCGTCATCAAGGAGGACGCGGCGCTCAAGGCCGGGCTGACGGTCACCGGCAAGTACGGTCCGACGGTGGAGTTCTCCGCGTCCGCCGAGGGCTCGGTCTCCCGGTCGAAGGAGGAGGCGACGAAGTCGGCGTCCACCTTCTCCCAGGACGTCACCCAGCGCAGCGCGAGCAGGGTCTCCGAACGGGTGCTGTCCCGCACCAGTCTGCGGATCACCACCGAGGTCACCGACAAGAACACCCACACGCTGGACAACAGCCCCGGCACCGGGCACATCTCCGGCATTTACCAGTGGGTGAACAAGGTCTACCGGGCGCAGATGTTCAACTACGGGCTGCGGACCATGTTCGACTTCATGATCCCGGAGCCGGCCGCGTTCCTCATCCACACCCTTCAGTCGGCGCACGGCAGCGCCGTCCACGTGGACAAGCCGCCCGCCTTCACCCTCAAGGCCCACAAGATCACCGAGACGAACTACCACTACTGGGTGCAGCAGTACAAGGCGACGGACGTCGTACCGCCGCCCGAGCGCTACCTGACCAAGTCCTTCGACTACAAGGCGGGCGGCGGCGACAGCAGGACCAACTACAACCACTCCGGTCAGATCACCATCGACGAGGGCTACGAGGCGTTCCAGGGCTCGGTCGCCCACATCTGCAACATCTGGGAGGGCAAGCACTTCCTGGACGTCGCCGTGGGCCGCCGGACCCACCGGTTCGCCCCGGCCGACAGCTGGGTGTGGATCACCATGCTGGACGGGGAGACGGGGTCGATCCCGGTCGCCGTCGACACCTTCCGCCTCTCCCAGGTGGCGGTCGCCATCGAGGTCAAGTGCCGTCGGACCGAGCGCGCGATGGAGAAGTGGCGGGCGGAGACCCACGCCAAGCTGATGACCGCGTACAGCGCGCGGCTGGCGGAGTACGAGGAGAAGGTCGCCGCGCTGACCCTGGAGGCCGGTGTCGCCATCGAGGGCCGCAACCCGGCGGCCAACCAGGAGCTGATCGCGCACGAGCTGCGCAAGAACTGCGTCAGCATCCTGACCAAGCAGCACTTCGACCTCTTCGACGCCACCGACGCCCCGCCCGGACAGATCCCGCAGATCGATGTGGACGAGGCCGAGGCGGAGGGTGCCTACGTCCGCTTCTTCGAGCAGGCCTTCGAGTGGGAGCACCTGACGTGGGTGGCGTATCCGTACTTCTGGGGCCGCAAGGACCAGTGGGACGAGCGTCTGGCGTACGACGACCCCGACCCGCTGTTCAACCAGTTCCTCAAGGCGGGATTCTGCCGGGTCACGGTCCCCGCCCGGCTCGGTTTCGAAGGCGCCGTCGACCACTTCATGAACTTCGGCGAACTGTGGAAGGGCGGCCCCCTGCCCACCGTGTCCAGCCCGCTCTACCTGCCGATCGCCGACGAGATCGCCGAACGGCTGGACCGTCCCGGTGACGAGATCCCCCAGGGCGACCCGTGGACCGTACGCATCCCCACCAACCTGGTGCGGCTGCGCGCGGACGACCGGCTGCCGCGCTGGGTGCAGAACGCCGACGGCGAGTGGGTCGAGGCCCCGGGACTGTGAAGCACTTCATCCTGGTGGCCGGCTACCCGCAGCCGCCCAAGAGCCTGCCCTTCCGGGCGTACTGCGAGAACCGCGTCCAGCAACACCTCGCGGCCAACAAGGCGAAGGAGGACCTGGTCTTCCAGATCCTCGACGTGGGGAACGGGGAGAACGTCGTCCGCACCTTCACCTACCCGGGCGGCAACCGGACCGAGACGCGCGCGGCGCTGCGCACCCATGTACGGGTCACCCGCGCCCACTACGACGGCAATGCCTTCAAGGACGGTCAGGTCGGCGTGATGTCTGCGCTGGACGTCTACGCGGCGGTGCAGGAGATCGGGTTCCGCAAGCCCGGCACCCTCATGGAGCTGAGCTTCTTCTCCCACGGCCACGCCGGAGGACCGGTCCTGGTGGACAGCTGGGACGACGGCCAGTACGACGTCCCAGGCGATCCTCCCGCGACCCGCACCCGCTTCCTGGGCGCGGACCTGCGCGACCCCGACGACATGGACCCCCGGCCGAAGGACTTCAGGGCGGCGAACATGGAGCCCCAGGCACTCGCCGCGTTCCGGGCGGCCTACCACCCCGACGCCGTCAACTGGAGCTGGGGGTGCGCGTCCGCCCCCAACGTCAACGAGATCCTCCACAAGCTGGAGCTCCACCCCGACTACCGGTCCTCCGGCCTCGCCGACGACAAGGTCCTGGTCTTCTCCACCCTCACCCCGGCCAACGTCGCCGACCTGGAACTGATGCTGCGGCTGAAGTTCACCGACCCCCGGAAGGTGGAGCTGCCCTTCGGCGCCCTGAGGCAGTACGTCCGCAGGCACCTGCTGGGCTCCTACGCCCACGCCCTCGCGGTCGCCTCCGGCCGGACCACGTTCGGTGCGCTGATCGGCACGTTCGCGGAACCCGATCCGGCCGGCCCCCGCCCGCTGATGCGCGTCCACCCCCACTTCACGCGGCACTTCACCTTCTACCGGAACTACTTCGGCTTCACCTTCGACCCCGAACGGCGGTGGTACGGGGCCTTCCGCCCGACCTTCACCTGACCCGGCCCACGCACGGTCCGGCGTGCCGAGCCGTTCTCCCGGGCGCCGGCAGCCCGCAGACGTGCACCGAACGCGTCCGGAGCGAGCCCGACTGCCCGACTCAGCCGGTGCCGTCCTGTACCGGATAGTTGATGATGACCACACCGCCGGTGGCGTAGTTGGGGACATCGGCGGACAACCGCTGGCCGTGCGGCGAGGCCAGTGCCGCGTCCATGGCGGCGGCGTCGGCGAAGTCGGCCTCGAAGACCGCGAAATACGGTGCCTCCCCCTCGGCCGCCGCCACGTCGAAGCTGTAGCGCCACGCAAGCGGGCCGGGCCAGTCCTTGACCAGCGGGAGATGGTTGGTGACGTAGTAGTCCCGGAAGTGGTCAGGGTCGGCGGGCTCGGGATACAGGACGACGAGCTTATGCATTTCGGTCTCCGTTCAGGGACGTCAGCTGGCATCGTGCGCGCGGGGATGCGTCGGACCGGTCGGTGCATGGTGGTTCCAGCAGGGCCGTCCGCGGCAACGGCGCTCCCATCGAATCGTTTTGGAATCAGAAACGCCGAGCGGATGCTAGTGTTTCGAATAACGAAACACAAGGAGGGTCATGCCGACACCACGCCCCGGAGAACCGGTTCGTGGATCGACGACCGGCCGTCCCCTCATGGCCGCGATGGACCTGTTCGGCCGTCGGTGGGCGCTGCGCATCCTCTGGGAACTGCGGGCGGGTCCGCTCGGCGCCCGCGCGCTGCTGGCACGGTGCGACGGGCTGTCGTCCAGCGTCCTGTACCAGCGGCTCCGCGAACTCGCGTCGAGCGGGATCATCGCCTCCTCGGCGGATGGCTACGAGCTGACTCGGCTGGGGACGGCTCTGCGTGATGCCCTCCGTCCGCTCGACGAATGGGCGGCCACCTGGGCGCAGGAGCAGGAACACAACGATCAGGAGCCGACGCAGACGTGAAGGTCACGCTCGAGTGCTCGCCGACGTGCGCCCTGACGGGATGACGCGGGTCAGCCGGCCCAGCCCTCGGTGTTCGAGCCCGACTCGTAGGAGTAGCGCGTGTCGCGGTCGCGTCCCTCCCCGGTGATGCGCTCGTACGCCCGGTCCGGCGCGCACAGCTGGCTCTCCGCCCAGACGAGGCCGGTGGCGTGCGGGGTGAAGGCCCCGGGGTCGCGGCCCGGTACAGAGGAAGGCGTCCCCGCCCAAGCCGTGGTCGTACTCGAGGTCGCCGGCGGGATCGGGCGTGCTGGGCCGGCAGTCCTCGATGAGTTGCCCGAAGGCGTCTTCGTCCATGCCGTCGAGCATGCCCGAGGAGTCTGACATGCCCGTCCGCCCGGGCAGCACACGTGACCCCGTACCCCAGGGTTCCGCCGGAGCCAGTTCATGACGCCGGCGGGGTGCCGTCCGGGTGATCGAGGTCCAACGCCGCGGCCGCGGTCAGTCGCTCGACGAACGCTCGGAAGTCCGCAGCCAGCGGGAGCTCCGAGCTGTCGTCCACGTCGAACCAGGTCACGGACGGCTCCTCGTCCACCGCGCAGCCCCGGTAGTCGAGGGCGATCCAGCAGTGGCCATCCCCGGAAAGCAGCACCAGGGGCGAGGGCGAACCCCACTCCTCCGCGAGGTAGGCCGTGTCCAGCATCGACAACCGGCCGTCGTGACGACCGATGCCCAGGTTCCCGCTCCACGACGTCGGCACCTCGGTCGGGAACGCGTTCCACGCGTCCGCCACCACACCGCCGTTCCGGACCCGCAGGATCTCCAGAAGTGAAGCCGGCAGGCGGACACCGAGCCGACGTTCGGCGTCCTCGACGACCGCGTCGGTCAACGGGGGCTGGGCCTGGTCACCTACAGGAGCGCCACCGGTGGCCACTCGTACGTCCAGCAGCACCGGCTAGCACATCACGGGGCTGACCGTCCTGAAGGTGTCCGCGGGCCCCGCGGGCGAGGTGTCCGTCACCGACGAGTGGAGCCTGCCGTACTCCTTCGACGGCACGAAGCACACCGGCTGCTCCTCCCGCGCCGTCCCCGCCACCGTCCCCTGCGATCGGGAGGGACGGCGCGGAACGGGCCTCCTTCGGCTCCGGCCTACCGGAGTGAGGCGGTCGGGTTCTTGCCGCTCCCGGACTGCTTGAGGCGCTCCACGACCATGGTGGCGAGGTCCATCGCCCGGTTCGGCACCTCGTACCCCGGAGCCCAGGCGTACTCGATCTTCGCGATGACCGTGCCCTGCCGGACCCTGATGCCCTTCCCCTTCCAGCCCCCGGCCCCGGCCGGCAGCTCGTAGCCGTCGATGGCGTCACCGGGCGGGTCGGTCCCCACCTCGGCGGGTGTGCCCCGGCTGGTGAAATGGGCCTTGGACGTGGCTTCGTCGTCGAAGGACATCAACCGGATGACGATCCGCTCGTTCCTGCCGGACAGGCCGCTCATGCCCAGGGCGAGGGCGTCGGCGCACTCGTCGTCCAGCCAGGTTTCCGACTGGCAGATCGCCGGATTCGACATGTCCCACGCGTGGACCGCGGCGCCGCCGTTCCCTGTGAGCCTGGGCAGGTTGATGCCCTGGGGGAGAGCGGCCTCCAGCACCGGCTGCGTCATGACCCGGCCCGCGGCCCTTGCCTTCCCCGGCCCCTGCAGCCCGGCGTTGCCGGGATGGTCCTCGACGGTGGGCGTCCCGCCACAGCCTGCCAGCGAGGCACAGATGATGACCGCCACGGCCAACAGCGACCTGATCCGAAAGACACGGCTTCGGTGTATTGAGCACGAGCAGGTTGGTGCCGCGGCTGGCGGTTGTTTGGCCGCCGATGCCGGTGTAGGGCTTGCCGTTGGTCTGCGGGTGCCAGGGCCTGGTCCACCTGGGGCTGATGTCCAGTTCCTGGCAGTTCTGGCGCCAGGTGTTCTTGGTGTGGGCTCAGGCGTTGTGGGTCAGGACGTGTTCGACGGGGATGCCCGGGGACGCGAAGTGGGCGGTGGCTCGGGCCAGGAAGCCGGTGCAGGTGGGTGCGGTCTCGTCGGGCAGGTCCTCGGTGCAGGCGAGGCGGCCGAGCTTCTTGACGTCGATGTGGACCAGTTCACCGGGGCGGGCGCGTTCGTAGTGGCGGACGGGTTCGCCGGCGGCTGGACGTGTCTTTGGAGGATGCGGTGGACGCCGTGATGCGGCACCGGACCGCCAGTCGCACCGGACCGATGCGGTGTTAACGCCGCAGGCGCAGCACTTCCGACGCGATCTCGGCGGGCGTCTTGCGGGGCTGGTGGTGTGGCTACCTGGAAGCGTTCCGCGGCCCGCCACACGGGCCAGCCGCAGTCGTCCGATCTCGGTCAGCGGGGCATTGCGGTGGACCACGAGGGCCTCATGAACTCGGTGCAGATATCGCGATCCACACCGCACCCGGAAGCCCTCACCCATTCCAAGCACCCAGCACGCGTGCCACCCACGCCCCGGGACAACACACCTAGCCGATCGGGAAGACGGCGCCCGGGGCGGCCCAGTCCACAGGGCCTTCGAAGCGGGTGGCCGCGCGGGTGAGCGCCTGCCACGGGGTCAGGGCGTGGCCGACGTGGGTGACGATCAGCCGGCCCGCGCCGGCGGCGCGGGCGGTGGCACCGGCTTGCTCCGGGGTGTGGTGCACCGGCTCGCCGTCCGTGGGCGGCCGGTCGCTCTCCGCCTCGCACAGCAGTACGTCGCACCCCTCGGCCAGGCCGGTCAGGCCCGGGCACGGCGCCGTGTCGCCCGAGTAGACCAGCGAGCCGCCCGCCCCGTCGACGCGGACGGCGAAGGCCGGCATGCCGTGTGCGACGGCCCGGCTGGTCAGGGTGAGGGAGCCGACCCGGGCCCGGTGTCCGTCGTACAGCTCGTGGACGGCGAAGGCGGATTCGACCGGGCTGCGGGTCGAGGTGTTGGTGAGGAAGTGGGCCAGCCGGTCGGCGGTGCCCGGCGGGGCGTAGAGGGGGATGGGCGCGGGGAGCCGTATGTCCGCGTACAGCGCGGCGTAGTACGCGGTGAGCAGGTCGGCGCTGTGGTCGGCGTGCAGGTGCGAGATCCAGATGGCGTCCAGGCCGTCCAGCCGGACGTACCGCTGCAACTGCGCCAGCGTCCCGCTCCCCGCGTCCACCCACACCCGCGTGCCGGCGCCGGTCACCAGGTAGCCGGAGCACGGGTTGTCCGCGCTCGCGTAGGGTGTCGCGGAACCCAGGACGGTGAGCTGGAGGAGATCGCTGGTCATCCGGTGAGTGTAGGACGCGGGACTAGGGTGGCGATCATGAAAGACATGAACGACGACTTCGTCTGGGGCGAGCCGGAGCGGCGGGCCGCGCTGGGCGACGTCGCGTACCTGCGGGAGCTGGGGGCGCGGCTCGCGGACCAGCACAAGGACGCCACCGCGCGGGCGCGGACCTACGGGGATCGGCTGGCGCACGTCATACGGGTGCTGGCGCTCACGCCGGGCCGGGACAGCCTGGTGGAGCTGCTGCGGCTGCTCGACGAGAAGCGCCCCTCTTCGAGCGCGAGCGGCCTCGCCTCGCTCCTCGCGGAGCACCACCGGGCCGGTGACCTGGCCGTCACCGTCTTCGACCACTCCGGCTGGTGCGCGGACGAGCTGAGCTCCTGCCTCTTCCACGAGCTGCTGCTGCGGGGTGCGGACATGACGGGCTGCCGGGCGCCGCGCTCCTCGCACACCCTGGACTGGCTGCCCCGGCAGCTGCGTGACTTCGAGGCCGGCGCCAAGTTCCCGACTCGCTCGGTCAACGGCTCCGCGGGCGGGTTCTGGACCCGCATGCCCACCCTGGGACGCGTCGACCCTGCGACGCCCCGCACCACCGAACGATCGGCCCTGCGGAACTCGGCCACCGTGGAGGTCCACGAGAGCATCGTGTCCGCCCCGCATGCCGGCGAATGGGGGGATTGCGACGCCTGGGTCTTCGAGCTGGAGGGAGCCCTCGCTCCCGAGCTGGTCCCCGCTCTGCTGCCGACGCTGCCCGTGTCCTGCACCGAGGTCGGGCCGACGGACCGCTTCGAGATCGCGCTCAGCGGGCTCGGCGAGGTCTGGGGGCTGCTCTTCGCCGCCGCCTCGATGGGCGGGGTTTACGGCGGGGGTGTGGGCGGAGCCTGGGGGCGGATGTGGACCTGGCGCTCGCTCGCGGGCCTGAGCGGTGCCCCGATGTGGGCGGACGCGCAGGAGGTGGAACGCCACGCCCGCCAGAGCACCTGGTTCCGCTTCGAGGCCGACTCGGCGTGGTTCCACAACGAGATCGGCTGCGACTTCGGCATAGCGGCCCTCTCACCCGACCGCCGCCGCCTCGCCGTCCTGGCGGCCACGGACACCGACTAGCGGATCAGGCGGGCCGCCCGGGCCAGTGGGCGAGGGCGGCGAGGTCAGGAGGCGTCAGACCCGTGCGGGGGTCGACGCGGTGGAGGAGCGCGACGACCTCGTACGGTTCGGCGTCACGCTCGCCCCCGAGCCGCAGGAGGAGGTCAGCCGGACACCTGGCGACGGCGACGGCCGGCGACTGGTCGGCGGCGACGACCGTCCTCCTCGGCACCCGCGTTTTCCACACGGACGGCACGGTGACCGGCGAGGAGATCTGTCCGACGTCCGCCGGTTTCACCGGCACGGGCAGGCGCCTGTCGGCCGGGCAGCTTCTCCGACGAACTGCTGGGGGTCGGTCGGCCGTGTGTGACATCGGGCACGTCGAACGGGCGGACTCAGGCGATGTGGCGCAGAAGACCGACGCGAAGCTCGCCGTCGAGGAGGTCGTCCATCCGGCCTGCGAAGTCCTGTAGGTGGGCGCCGCGAAGCTGCCCTCCTCTGAGAGCCGGGCGCGGGCCACTGACCGCGGTCGTGGCCCTTACTTGCTCGTCCTTCCTCGCAGTCGGCTCTGTCGGCCCGACGCCGTCGGGACCGGCAAGCGAGGATCCCCAGCTCGTCCGTGTCCATGGCCTGTTGGAGAAGGTCGCGTCCGATTCCCCGGAGTTCGTGGAATCCGGCCTGGAGAGGGTTGCCGACGGAGTGCACGCCCGATCCGCACTCGCCAGGGGCAGGATCTACAAGGTCTCCGTGGCGTGTGTCGGCGCAGGAACGGTTGAGCTGACGATCGGGGACGAAGGCCCGCCGCAGGCCGTCCCGTGCGACGGCGTGAGGGCGAGCCGGCCCGTCCAGGATCTTCCGGACGTCCTGCCGGTCGACATCACCGCGGCTGCCGGAGCCACGGGAATGGTCGCCCGGCAGATCACCGCCGTCTCTTCCTGACACGGTCGCCTCCACGGTTCCTGCCCGCCCGCCAGATCAGCGTCGGGCAGGAACCATTCGGCTTGTCCGGCTGGTCCACCGACGAGCGCCGACGTACTGGCCTCGGCGACAGCTGGGGAGGCCGGAGCGTCAGTAGAACGGCTGACACCACCGGGGGCGTGGACTCCTGGTGCTGTGCAACATCCGCTACATGGACGCGGCCGTCACGCAGCTCCGAGCAGACGGCTTCGACGCACGGGGATGAGGACGTGGCCCGCCTCTCGCCGTTTCGTGCGGCACCACGTCAACATGCTCGGCCGCTAATCCTTCTCGCTCCCGGACCTGCCCGGCGGCCTGCAGCCCCTGCGCGATGTGGACGCGGTGGACGGGGAGTAGGAACCCGAGGAAGGGTGAATGAGGGCCCCGGCCGGTCCTGTGGCCGGGGCCCGGGGATCATTCAGCCTGGCCCCCTGGTCGCTTGGACAGGCAGAACATCAGGGCCCACGTCAGGGCGAGGAGCCCGGCGACCCACCACAGCACGGTGATGAACGCCTCGCGGTTGAGTCCGGCTTCGGCTGAGCCACCAGTGGTGGAGAAGAACACCAGGGCGGTCAGCGCGGTACCGAGGGCGATGCCCAGGTGAATTGCCGTGTTGAACAGGCCTGAGGCAGCCCCGGCGTCCCTGTGCGGGACCTGTGCCAGCGACAAGTCGGCGAGCGGGCCGCCGACCATGCCGAGACCGAAGCCGATGAGGACCACCGGAGCGGTCATCCCCAGCAGCGTCAGGTCGCCCCCGCCTGCGGATGCCTGGAAGCCGTAGCCGGCCATCGCAGCGATCGTGATGACGGCTCCGGTCTGGGGCAGGCGGCGGGCGAACCGACCGGCGCTCTTCGCCGCGAGCGCACGTGATCGACGGGGGGTAAGACGATCACGCTGGCCCAGCAACGAGGCGATGTCCTGACCGGGGGTTACGCTCCCAGGACCTCCTCGAAGTAGCCGGGTCCGGTGATCGGGACGGTTTGGAGGGCGCTGGTGTAGCGGCGGGTCTGGGTCTGCCAGGCGTGGTAGCCGCTCATCCAGGCTTCCATGATCTCCACATACGTGGCCACAGCGGTCTGTTCCGGGGCGGTGAGGCCGAGCTGGTGGCACATGGCCGGGACCTGGCGGGCCTGTTCCCGGAACCGGTCGACCCGCTGTTCGACTTCCTGGCGGGCTGCTTCGATCGCTTCCTGTCGGCTGTACCCCTGGGTGTGTTCGAGGACGAGGACGAGGTTGTCCATGTCGCCGCGGGCTTCCTCTTTCTCCAGGGAGTAGACGTCGTTGCACATGAACGTGACGTCGATGGCGGCCTGCCGCATGATCCGCAGCTGCGGACTGTGGAACGCGGCGGCGGGAATGGTGATGGCGGCGGCCCGCTCGCCCAGCGACAGGGGCAGGTCGGTTCCGGCGATGCCCCGTCTGACTTGCAGATACGTTTCCATGTCGGCGGGCGTCCCACGGAGCCGGCCGATCGCCTCGTGGGCCTGGGTGGCGAAGTAGTACTCCCACTCGCACGCGGTACGGGCCACCCACCCCGGGTGCGCGCCGTCGGTGCAGCGCGCCCACAGCTCGGCGAACGCGACTGAGCACGCGTCCGCCCCCGGTGCGGGGGTGGCGCCGTGGACGATGTCGATCAGTTGCTGGCTGACGGCCGCGGCGCGGGCGGGGTCCTGGCCGAGGGGGCCGTCCAAGTGGTCGTCGAAGGCGAAGCAAAACGAGCTGGTCACGGCCAGGCGAAGCCAGGCCCTGCTGCTGATGCGGAGTTCACGGTCTCCCGGATTCACAGCGTGACGAAGCTGCCTATCGGCCAGATAGTGGCCGGCTCCTGGGCTTGCGGGTATGCAGGTATCCGGAGAGCAGGTCTGACCTACCGGGGAGCGTTGGGTGGGGAGACTTGTCGAGATCTTTGGACGGGTAATCGCGCTGGGGCAGCGCCGTAAGCAGGCCGTTTGGTCGGCCGTGCACGCCGCCATTCAGTGAAGAAGCCCTGAGACGGCCGACGGCACCGACCGCGTCCTGCGGCCGCCTGAGCGGGTACCGACGCCCCTCGCGGGCCGCCACTACACCCCGGTGGCGGGCAGTGCGCAGGGTGAGCCCGCTTGCTGATTCTCTCGGCGAGTAGGAAGGGGTGCCCGCCCAGTGATGACGCAGGCATGAAGACCGCCTGCGGGCGGGTGCTGGTAGAACCGAGGGGATGGACGCTGCCGTGTCCTGGGTGCGGCCGGGTCGTTGACCGGTCATGATCATTCGTCGCATCGTCACCATCGCCGTAGGCAGTGCCATCCTCACCGCAGGGGCTGCCTCGGCCGCGGTCGCCCAGGCACAGGATGTACCCGGTATCACCTCCGGTCTGCTGGGGAGTGTGTACAGCGTGGGGTACACCCCGAAGGCCACCAGCGTTAACAAGATCGGCCTGGCGGGCTACCTCAATCACTACGGTAACCGTGCCGACCTGCAGACCTTTTACAACCAGGTGTTGTTGCCCGGCATTTGATACCGAGGGGGTGAGCGTTAGCAACACGTCCCCCCGATACTCGCTCCCCAGCCTGGTCGCACCCCTGACCTGCATGAACAGGGGACCTGTGTGGCAGCCCGTGTTGCACCACCCTCCGGTGCCGGAGGGCAAGATGAAGGCCCCGGGGGGTCACGACGTCCCCAGGGCCTTCACTTCGCTGACCTCCCAGCTCAACGACGAGCGAGGTGGCTTGTCACGCCCAGTCCACGCCGAGCTTGGCGAGTGCGGCGAGTTGTTCGGTGGTGAGTTTGTGGCGTCGGGTTTTGGTGTTGGAGACCCACACACCCAGCTTCACGACGATCGGCTCTGCCTCGCCGTCGACGGTGATCTCCTCCCCGTGGGCCCTGGGGACGGGCCGATGGGCGCCTTCCCGCTCGACCCACTGCGCAAGGGCCGTCAGGCCCCGCTGGAACGCCTGCTGCGCCTTGCTCGGCCCCTTCGCCTTGCGGCTGGCTGCGGGTGCGGGGGAGGGTGCCTTGTCGGGCTGTACGCCCAGCGCGGTCAGCCGTTCCCGCTGCTCGGGCAGCAGCCGCGCCCAGTTGGCTGGCTGCTTTTGCTGCTGGAGCCACCGGCCGACGTCGTCGCCGTCGAAGACGACCCCCGGCGCGATGTAGGGCAGGACGCCGTCGGCGTCGACCAGGTCCGCCAGGACGCGGTAGTGCCGCTGCCAGTCCAACGGCCACGGGCAGTCCCAGTCCTCGTCGATCGCGGTCAGCTGCGCTGCGCGCTCCGCCGCCCGGTCCGGGTCCTTGCCCAGGCCGTTCTTCGCGCCTTTGCGGCGGAGGTTGGCCATGTGCTGTCCGACGGGCACTATCGCGTCGTCCTCGCCCCACATGGCGTCTTGCCGGGGTGCGAGGTGTCCGGTGGCGCGGTGGTAGGAGCGGAGCACGGCGAGCTTGGCCTCCCATGCCTCCTCGCCGGGCTCCCAGACCATCCCGGCCTCCGGCGCGTCCAGGAGGGTCTTGCGCCGGTCCTCGAGCTCCCCGGCCCGCAGGGCCTTGCGCTGCTGGTGCACCCACCGGCCGAGAGGGAAGGCCTTCGTGACGCCGACCTCGGTCTCGGTGTCGTACGGGACCGCGTACAGGCCGGTGATCTCGTTCTGGGCCCTCCACCGGAGCAGGGCTTGGTAGCCCTCCAGCCACACCAGGGACTCCGGCCGGTAGACGCGGGTGCGCAGGAACGCGGCGATGGTGGCTGCGTCGCGTGGGCTGGAGAAGTGGAGCAGCGCCGATTCGGCTGCGGCGTCGGTGCCGTCCTCCTGGTCCTCGCCCTCGCCGCGGGTGCCGACGATCTGTCCGTCCTCGTCGCGCCGGACGTGGGTCTTGCGTTTGCCGCTGGTGAGGGCGCGGGAGGCGAGCTGCTCGACCAGACGGTCGTCATGAGATCGCAGGCCCTGGAGGACCGCTACAAGAGGGCGGAAGCTCGCGGAGGCCACCATGTCGGTCGGGTCCTCGCCGGGCTCCAGGAAGACGGGCACGATGATGCGCGCGATCTTCGTGGACCCGTCCTTGTTGAGCCGGAGCGCGCGCCCGATGTTCTGGACGATCTCGACCTGGGAGCCGCGGGTGTCGGCGAAGCAGATCGCCTCCACCCCGCGCTCGCCGGTGATGTCTACGCCCTCGCCCAGCACGCGTACGGACGCGAGGAACGCCCGGTGTACGCGCCGGTTGTTCGCGTCGATGCCGTTGGCGAACTGGCGCAGGACCTCCCGGCGCTCGGTGACGAGGTGGTCCCCGCACAGCCAGGCCGACCAGACCCGGTCCGGCGGGACGTGGCGGCCGGCCTCCAGCTCGTAGAACTCGGCGTCGATCGACGACTTCGGGAGCTTCTCCGCAGCCGCGAGGTCGGCGTCGGAGGCGTCGGTGAGGTACAGCTCGGCGGCCGTCTCGGGCAGCTTCTCTGCGAACGCGGCGGCCTCCTCGACCTTCTGGTGGAACGTCATGACCGTACGCAAGTTGTACGCCGCGGCGTGCTCCAAGAGGGCGGTCTGCAGGAGAGCCAGGCGCCGGCCCCGCTGCGCCTCCTCGGATTCGCCGAGTACAGGCGACGGGTCGCGGATCTCCAGGACGTCGATCTCGAACCCGGCGAGGATCTCCCGCTCGATCGCCTCCGAGAGCCCCAACTCGGCCAGCCACCTGCCGTAGGTTCCGTTCGGGTCGTCGGCCATGCTCGCGAGCTCGGCCTCCTCGCCTCCGGCGCCCTTCTGCGGCCGGGCCGCGGCCAGGATGCGCGGGGTCGCGGTGAGGTAGAGCCGGAAGTCGGCCGGGATGCGGGCGTTGTCGTGGATGGCCGCCCAGGGTCGTCCGAGGTCGCCGGCGGTTCCGTGGGCCTCGTCGACGATGGCGAGGTCGAAGCCCGTCATCTGCTGCCCGTACAGGCGCTCCCCGCCTGCCAGGGCGGTCTCCAGCGGACCGCGAACCTTCTGCTGCCCCTCGGGTGCGTCGGTGTCCTCGCGGTCCACCAGGGAGGCATACGTGGCGAACACGACGACCGGCCCTGAGGAGGCCCACAGGGCGAGCTGGATCGGGTTCGTGGTGGTCCGCACCCCCAGCTCGTTCAGGACGGGGTCGTTCTCCAGCGAGCAGACGGCGATCATCGGGGCCCGGTGGCCCACCAGGCGCCACGCCTGTGCGGTCTGGACCAGCAGGTCCAGGGTGGGCACGGTGACGAGGATCCGGCCGTCCGCGAACGACTCCAGCGCGCACGCGGCGGCCGTGATCGTCTTGCCCGAGCCGGTCGCTGACACGATGGTGCCTCGGGCACCTTGCGGGGGCACAGATGACCTTGCAGGGAATCCGACCCACTTTCGAAACGCCGACTTTTGATCGACCTGGTGTTCCTTAAGCGGAATTTTCGACACTTCCCTGCCTCCCCGGTATCTAATTCATGCGAGCTCAGGGGCGCCTCGTACAGGCAGAGGGCCGCACCCGTCCCACCTCGGATCAGGCGACCCGAGAGAAGGGCTTCACCCGAACGCCGAGCCCTGCACACCTCACTGGGCGTTTTCCCCTCGCGCGCGGCTCACAGCCTCCGGGTCTCGCGCTGAGGCTCCACCAGCACCATCGTTTCGGGTAATCCGATGACAGATCCCCGGGTGCCGTTCGTCCCGTCCCGTGTTTTCCCGAGTACATGAGATGCATCCGGAGCGTTCTAGGTATCCACGCATTTCTGCCAATGGTACATGCACATTTCAGAGTGATGCACCACTATAGTGAGTATGCAGTCCGCGACGTGGGTCATCTGACGCGAGGGGCCAAGTTCGCTCAGGACTGCGCCCCGAGCGAAGCGAGGCTTCGTAGGGCTCGCTGCCGGTGAGGTCGCCGCGGGCGTAGGTGACCGCCCCGCTGGTGCCGGTCAGTTCCTGATTTCAGGTTGGCCTGAGGGAACGAAATCGGAGGTCGCTGAATAGGTTTGATGCAAAGCCGGACGAGGTGTTGGGGTCCCCGGGCCAGCCCGTGGGAGATCTGTAGGGGGCTGGCCGTCGGGGTGGAGGGTAGGGCCTGTGGCTCAGCTTGTTGGGGTGAAGGGTGCGGTGGTGTTTTGGGGGAGGGCGGCTAGTTGTGATCGGAGTTGTGTGATTTCTTGTTGGAGGTCTGTGACGAGTTGGTGGAGTGCTTGGATCGCGACGATTGTGATGCCGTTTGAGTCGATGAAGTCGATTGCGGTGTCGGTGTCTCCCAGGCCGAAGGCTGCGTGCCAGTCTTGCGCCATAGGTCCGAGGTGGCGGACGTGTTCGGGGTCCCATGTGTAGCGCCAGCTGCTTACAGGCAGGGTGGCGAGGGTTTCGAGTACGGCGAATCCGTTGAACTGATGCTCGGTGTTGAGGCGGACGGGGGTGTCCGGATGTGTCTTCATCGGCTCCAGTCCACACCGATGACGCCTGTCTTCAGGTGCCGGTCAGAGGGCGCTGAACCCACATTCTTGGCCCGCATTTGCCACCGTGCATCGTTGTCTTCGGTGCGGAGGTCGTAGTAGGCGAGGATTTGGCCTTGCTTGTCTCGCAATTCCAGCTGTGCTGGGTATTCGACTCCATGAGGCCACGTGACGTGGCGGGGGAGGTCGGGCTCACCGTTCCGCTGGGGGTCTGACGGTGCGTTGCTTGCCGTGGACATGGCTGGTCCTTTGGTTGAGTGGTTGAGCGTGTCCACCCTGACCTGTAATGTGGGCCGGTCTCCAGGAAGGCCCAGAGTCGTTCGCCTATACGAGTCTCAGATGGCGCACTCGGCCTAATGGGGAGACCCTTGCTGAGCTGCCGGCTGTCCGCGGAGCGGGCTGGTCCTGGAGGCGGAGCCGGAAGGACCCGGGTGGGGGAGCGGAGCGGACCCGCCCCAACGGGCCGAAGGTCCGCACCCCGTGAAACGGGGTCACCTCCCGCGCTTCGCTCGGGAGGTCGGCGAAGCCGGCCCCCTCCGTGGAGCGCAGCGGAGCCGGAGCTAGTCCGGAGCGAAGCGCAGGACTCCGGCCCGAAGGGCCGGCCCTGGCTCGGCGAAGCCGAGCACCTACCAGCCCAAACCGCGAACGCCCCACACCACTCGCCATAGCCCAGCGATCCGTCAGCGTCTCTCACCACAACTACATCCCCCACACCATCCTAGCCGCAGCGCTGCAGGCTTGACAACCGCCCGCGGGATTCACCCACAAAACCCTCACAACTCCCGGGTAAAACCATTAACACGGGGGGGTGGGGGGGGGGGGGGGGGGGGGGGGATATCACAATCATAAAAAAATGTTTGGGGGGGGGGGGGGGGTGACTACCGAAAAACCCTCTAATTAAATAAAATAAAAAAACCTACTAATAACTACGATGGAGAAAAAGTTAAGGTGCCGATAGGCACAATATAATTACTTACCATAACACAAAAGGGGGGTACCCAGATCAATTAACACCATCAACGTGCGGCATATGCGGGGGGGGGCAAAACCCAAAACCCACTCAATCTAAACCTAAAAAAATTAAATAGTTAAATAAAAATATATAAGTATTAAAATAAATAAATATGGGGGGGGGGGGGGGGTTGAATTGTTGTAGGTTTTAAGTTATAAAAGATATTATGGATAGTGGTTTTTGGGGGGTGTTTTTGGGTAGTATTTGGGGTTGGGTTTGGGTTTTGGTTTGAATGGTGTGTTTGTTGTGTTTTTTTGTGTTGTTGTGTTGGGTTGTTTTTGGGGGGGGGGGGGTGGGGGGGGGTTTGTGTTGTTTTTGTGTGTTGGGGGTTTTTGTTGTTTTTTTGTTGTTTGGTTTTGATGGTGTTGTGTTTTTGTGTTTTTTTTTAGTTTTGTGGTTGTGTGTGT